>NZ_JBIBFQ010000005.1:128952-700248 GCF_042955955.1 Streptomyces sp. NPDC008317 | reverse complement strand
CTTGTGACGTGTGTCCCGGCTTCCGCCCCCCACTACTATTTCCCACCGGCGGGGCCCGTTCTTTTTCGCTTGTCGGGGCCCCCCCCCCCCCCCCGGCGCCGCCCCCCCCCCCCCCCCCCCCCCGCCGCTGTGACGTCTGTCGTGGGGTCCGGCTTCAGGCCGCCGAAGCGTCCTCGGTCTCGTCGTCCTCGTCCATGAACAGGTGGCGCTCCATGTGCACGCGGGCGGCGGCCAGCGCCGGGGCGATCTCCCGGGTGCCGGTCGACACGCACAGCGTGTACGCCGTGTCCTGGAGCTGCTGCCGCACGCGCGGGTCGACGGACTTCGCCGTCTCGACCTCAGCGGTCAGCGTCTCGTAGCGTTCCACCAGGTTCCGAAGGACGGTCGGGTGGGCCATCAGCATCGTCGTACTCCTCGATGTCGGCGAAGTCGGGACGCGCCTGCCCGGCCCACGCTGTTCCATGCGTGAGAGCGGCGAAAAAAATTGCCTGCCGGGCCGCACCCTCTTCTTCGTCGCGTCTTTGCGCAGGCCCCGGATAGGGGTCGAGGGGTGCGAAGTAGTAGTCCCTTCACGGTACATGACACTCATGTCCACAACGGGGGCCGGTGAACGTGATGTTCGACTCGTCTTCGCCGCCGTGCCGAGGAATGCCGCTCGCGCGGGCGCCGGGCGGCCGGTTGTCGAACACCGGGTGTCGACGTACCGACGTACCGACGAGTCGACCTGTCGCCACGACATGACGCGGTGACAGGTCGACAGCTGACTGCTTGTCGGACGCGGTGTCGTCCGGGCGGCCTTCTAGTCGATGCCGCGCAGGATGTGGGTCTCCGTCAGATCGTCCTCGTAACCGGCGAGGCGGATCGGCGCGCACCGGGACCAGGTGTCCAGGGGGCGTTCCTCGGCCAGGAGCGAGGCACCGTCGCCGCCTCGTTCGGCCGACTCATTGCGCTTCAGTTGATCAGGTGACACCGCGCACTCCTTTGCGTCGCGTGGACCGGCGACACCCGACGCGGCCGTCCGACCGCGCCCGGCGCCCGGTGGGATGGCTCTTCGGGCGGTACGGACGCGGTGGCGCCTTGGGCCCCCCACGCCCGGGGGCGAAGGGGAGGACCGGAGCGCGGCCGAGGTGGGCGACTCGTTCCGGGACGGGCCCCGGGGTTCGGTACATCCCCTGAGACCGGTTCGTCCCGCACAGCGTAAGCCTGCCCGTCCTCCGTCACCAGCCGGTTTCCGGCGCGCTACGCACAGTGGCGAAGTGCCGTGCGCGCGAGCGAAACCGGCCCTGGCCGCTGCCGTGCGGCGCATGGTTGCTACGGTTCCTCGTGCTCAACAGCGAAGAGGACCGAGACGAGGGGCCTGCGCCATCCGGGTCACGCGCGCCTGAAATATCCGGAAAGCCGGAGATGTCCGCGCCGCCGGCCAAGCCCCGCCGCCGGCTGCTGGCCGATGTGAGCCCGCTGCGCGAGCACCCGGACTTCCGCCGCCTGTGGTTCGGCAACACCGTGTCGTACATCGGCCAGCAGATGACCGCGATGGCCGTCTCGCTCCAGGTCTACGCGATCACCGGCTCCAGCTTCTACGTCGGCCTGGTCGGCCTCTTCTCGCTCGTCCCGCTGATCGTCTTCGGCCTGTACGGCGGCGCCGTCGCCGACGCGGTCGACCGGCGCAAGCTCGGCCTGATCACGGCCGCCGGCTCCACCGTCTGCTCCGGCGTGCTGGCCGCGGCGGCTTTCGGCCATCTCAGGTCCGTGGCACTGCTCTACGCCGTCGTCGCGCTCCAGGCGGTCTGCTTCGCGATGAACTCGCCCGCCCGCTCCTCGATGATCCCGCGCCTGCTGCCGCCCGAGCGGCTGCCCGCCGCCAACGCGCTGGCCTCGCTCGCGGGCGGGGTCGGCCAGATGGCCGGACCCATGCTCGGCGCCGTCCTCGTCGGCGCCTGGGGCTACCAGGCCGCGTACACCGTCGACGTCGCCGCCTTCAGCGCCTCCCTCTACGCGATGTGGCGGCTGCCCGCGATGCTCCCCGGTGAAGGGGACGGCGCGGCCCGCCGCCGCCCGTCGGTCATCGAGGGCCTGCGCTACCTCGCCGCCCGGCCCAATCTGCGCACCACCTTCGTCTCCGACCTCGCCGCCATGGTGCTGGCCCAGCCCCGCGTGCTGTTCCCCGCCGTCGCCGGGCTCTGGTTCGGCGGCGACACCCGCACCGTCGGCCTGCTCGCCGCGGCCCCCGCCGTCGGCGCGCTCCTCGGCAGCGTCTTCTCCGGCTGGCTCGGCCGGGTCCACCGCCAGGGCTTCGCCGTGCTGCTCGCCGTCGGCTCCTGGGGCGCGGCCGTCGCCGTCTTCGGCCTCACCCGCAACCTCTGGCTGGGCCTGCTCTTCCTGGCCTTCGCGGGCTGCGCCGACACCGTCTCGATGGTCTTCCGCAACACCATGCTGCAATCCGCCGCCCCCGACGACATGCGCGGGCGCCTCCAGGGCGTCTTCCTCGTCGTGGTGGTCGGCGGCCCCCGCCTCGGCGACTTCCTCGCGGGTTCCGTCTCCGACCTGTTCACGCCCACGGTCGCCGTCGTCGGCGGCGGCCTGGCGTGCATCTCGGCCATCGCGCTGATCGGCCTCTTCCAGCGCGGCTTCGTCGCCTACGACGCCCGCCGCCCGGTGGCCTAGGAGCCGCCTTCAGGGGCGCGGCCGCTCCTCGGCGAGCGCCGACACGGCGGCGGCCAGACCGGCCTGCGACGGGTCGTACGCGACGGCGGCGGCCGTCAGCCGCAGGACGTCGGCGAAGGCGCCGTCGGTGAGGTGGTCGGGCGCGCCGACGCGCGCGAAGCCGCGGGTGAGCAGGCCGCGGGCGGCATCGGGACGGCCGCGGCGCAGCATCTTGACGGTGGCCACGGCGTTGGCCAGGGCGCTGGCGGCCGGGGACCAGGCGGTGGCGGGCGCCGCGGGCACGGTGGCCGACCCGGCCGGCTCCGCGCGGACGGACAGGTCCAGGCGCCAGAAGAGCGGAAGACCGCGGAAGGCGGCGAAGAGCAGCCGCTCGCCCATGGCGGCGGCCGACTCCGGGTCGACGCGGAGCGAGGCCAGCGGCCGGACGCGCCCCAACGCCACGGCGGCGGTGTCGACGCAGTGGGCGAAGCGGTCGCCCGGCACGGTCCATTCGAGGTCGATGTCGCTGTAGGCGTCGGCGGTGCCCGCGGCCAGCGAGCCGCGCAGCCGGGTCCGGGAGCCGGGGCAGTACGCGGCCAGCGCGTCCAGCAGCTCGCGCGCCAGGGCCGCGCGTACGGCCGGGTCGAGGGCCGTCATCCGCTGCGCTCGGGCAGCGCGTCGACGTACACCCACGCACCGTCCTCGCGGCCGAAGCGGCTGTTCTCGTACTGGTCACCCGGTTGGCCGTCGGCCAGGAAGCGGGCGCGGAATTCGACGGTGCCCTCGGTGTGGAAGGCGGTGCCGCCGGTCGAACCGAGGATGTCGAGGCCGGTCCACCGCACGTCCCCGTCGAAGCGCAGGCCCGGCGGCCGGGTGCCGGAGTGCCACGTACGCAGCAGATAGGCGGCGTCGCGTACGGCGAAGGCGGCGTACCGCGACCGCATGAGCTGCTCCGCGGTCGTGGCGGCGGACCGTCCCTGGTGCAGGGCGCCGCAGCAGTCGTCGTACGCGGCGGGCCATCCGCACGGGCAGGGAGCCGTCGGGGAGAGCCGGGTGGCCGCCGGGCGGCGGTTCTGACGTCGGGGCATCCTCTGATTGTGGCGGACGCCGCCATTCGCGGGAGTCGTGGGTTTTGCCCGCCCCGCAGCGGAAAAGTGCTGACCGTGGCGCAAATCGGGTGCGCGCGCCACCATCCTCCTCCGAAAGGAATCCCCGTGAGTACGGCGCAAGACGAGTCAGCCCAGGTAGCGGTCACCTTCGACGGTTGCGCGAAGGAGGACGCGCAGACCGTTCTCGACGCTCTGAACACCAGCTTCGCCTCGGACCGAGAGCCCGACGACATCCCGCAGGACTCCGCGGACGGGCGGCCGATGGTCTGGAGTGCCACCTTCGACGTGTCCCGCACCCTCGGGGTGCCGGGACCCGCGCGGCTCGGCGAGTCGCTGACGGTCACGGCCCAGGGCGGCTACCGCGCGGTGGACCGGCTGCGGGAGAGCCTGGCCGAGGCGTTCACCGTCCGGGTGGTCGGCACCGCGGCGGGCGACCAGGAGCAGGAGGCGCGCTTCCGGCTGGAGAACCACGGCGCCGCGTGACCGCGTGACCGCGTGACCGACTGCCCGGGACGGGGCGCCGCCTGACCGGGAGGGCGCGCCGCCCGGCGGTCCGCGGCACGTCCGGCCGTACGCCGGCGGTCCGCGCCAGGTCCGGCCGTACGCCGTCCGTCCGTGGCATGTCCGGCCGTACGCCGTCCGTCCGCGTCACGTCCCGCCGTCCGTCCGCGTCACGTCCCGCCGTGTGCCGCCCGTACCGCTTCCAGCGTGTCGGCCTCGGCCGCCGTCTTGTCCTCGCGGTAGCGCACGACGCGGGCGAAGCGCAGGGTGACGCCCGCCGGGTAGCGGGTCGAGGTCTGGAGGCCGTCGTAGGCGATCTCGACGACCAGTTCGGGGCGCACGGTGACCACGTATCCGTCGGTGGGGCCGACCGCCAGGGCGAGCAGCCGCTCGGTCTGCCAGTCGAGCAGCGCGTCCGTCAGGCCCTTGAAGGTCTTGCCGAGCATGGCGAAGCCGTCGCCGTCGCGCGCGCCCAGGTGGAGGTTGGAGAGCTTTCCCGTGCGGCGGCCGTGGCCCCACTCGACGGCCAGCACCACCAGGTCGAGGGTGTGCACCGGCTTGACCTTGATCCAGGACGCGCCGCGCCGACCGGCCGCGTAGCCGCTGTCGGCGGCCTTGACCATCACGCCCTCGTGCCCGCGGTCCAGCGTGGCCCGCCAGAAGTCCTCGGCGGCCCGCAGCTCCGTCTCGTCCGCCGGGTCCGACACGACGGTCCGCCGGACCCGCAGCTCCTCGGGGAGGAGCCCGGCCAGCACCGCGTGCCGCTCGTCGTAGCCGCGGTCGAGCAGGTCGTCGGTGGCGTCCCCGTCGCCGACGGCGAGCACGTCGAAGAAGACCGCCGTCAGCGGCAGGGCGCGGGCCGCCGCCGACACGTCGACGCGGGAGCCGACACGGCCCGCGGTCTCCTGGAACGGCCGGGGCCGCCCGTCCGGGCCGAGCGCCAGCACCTCGCCGTCCAGGACCAAACGGTCCGCGCCCAGCGCGCGGACGGCCGCGACGACCTCCGGCAGGCGCTCGGTGATGTCGTCCAGCGTGCGGGTGAAGATCCGGACCGACTCGCCGTCGCGGTGCACCTGGACACGGATGCCGTCGATCTTCTCCTCGATCGCGCAGGGCCCCGCCTTGGCGACCGCCTCGGCGACCGATTTGGCGGAGGACGCCAGCATCGGCAGCAGCGGCCGGCCGACCGCGAGGGCGAATTCGGTGAGCGCGCCGGGGCCGCGCGCCAGCAGGGCCCGCGCAACCGGTTCGAGGGCGCCCGCGAGCATCACCGCGCGGCGTACGTCGGCGGGCGGCGCGCCGGTCGCGGCGGCCAGGCCCTCCGCCGCCGCGGCGTCCAGCGCGCCCTGCCTGACCTCGCCGGTGAGCAGCCCGACCAGGAACTCCTGCTCCCACTCGGTCGCCGCGCCCAGCAGGCCCTGGAGCAGGTCCCGCCGCCGGCCCTGCGACCCGGCGCCCGCGACCGCGCCGACGGCCGTCAGCGCCTCGTCCACCGCCCGTACGGTCAGCGTCGGCTCCGCGGCGGGCTCGGCGCGGTCCCGCAGCGCCGCCCAGCCGACGCCGAGCCGCCCCTGCGGCAGGCGTCCGGCCAGATACGCGATGGCGACTGGCACGTCCTCGGGCTCCATGGCCCGGAAGAACTCGGCCAGCAGCGCCGTCTTGCGGGTCCGCGCTGATGTGTGCGCGACCTCGTACGAGACACGGGCGACCTCGGCGAACAGCATGTTCTCCATCCTGCGGCGAACCGGGCGGGAACGCCCGGCGTGTGCCGGACGTGTGCCCGACGCATGCCCGACGTGTGCCCGGCAGACATCCGGCACACGCGTTCGGCACACGTTCGGCACACGGCACACAATAGAACAGGTGTACGACAGCCGAGGTAGGCTCGGCGCATGAGCCACCCGTCCCCTCAGCAAGCGTCCATCTTCGGCGGCGGCGCTCCGGGCCTCGGTGACCTGGAGGGAGCCCGCCGCACCCACCTCGGACAGGGCGCCTGGATCGACACGCTCCCCGGATGGCTGAGCGGCGCCGACGACCTCTACGCGGAACTGGCCGCGGAGGTCCCCTGGCGCGAGGAGCGGCGCCGGATGTACGACAACGTGGTGGCCGTACCCCGCCTCCTCGCCCACTACCGCGAGGGCGACCCGCTGCCCGCCGACGTGCTCACCGACGCCCGCGCGCGGCTCAGCGCGCACTACGCGGCCGAGCTGGGCGAGCCCTTCGTCAGCGCCGGACTGTGCTTCTACCGCGACGGCCGGGACAGCGTGGCCTGGCACGGCGACCGCTCCGGGCGCGGCGGCACCCACGACACGATGGTCGCCATCGTGTCCCTGGGGGAGCCGCGCCCGCTGCTGCTCAGGCCGCGCGGCGGCGGGGGCGCCGGGAGCACCGTCCGGCAGCCGCTGGGCCACGGCGACCTGATCGTGATGGGCGGCTCCTGTCAGCGGACCTGGGATCACGCGGTGCCGAAGACGCGGGGAGCGGTGGGCGGGCGGATCAGCGTCCAGTTCCGGCCACGCGGAGTGGCGTAGGACCGGTGCGGAGTTGGTGCGGGACCGGCGCGGAGCGGCGCGGGACCGGTCGGTTCTCCGGGGTAGCGGCCCGCGCTGCGGGCGCGGACGGCGGCCAGGCGGCTCCCGGGGTTGATGATCGTCGGGCGAGGAGCATACTGGCGGTGACAGCACTGTTGTCCGAAACCGCTGTCAAGGGGTGTCCGAAAAAACCGCAGGTGTCCGAAGGGGGCCTTCAGGGTGGACATCGCGGTCGGCCGGCGTCAGGGGGCGTCGAGGCCGACGCGAGAGGCGTGGGAAACGCCACCGGGACGCTGCCGTGCGATGTCGCGAACGGTGGCGCCGTGATCAGTCCTGCCCGGAACTTCTCCCATCCCGCTCTGTTCTACCGCGGCGCGCGCGAGTATCTGGACGGCACCGTCCCCTTCGTACGGGACGGCCTCGCCGCGGGCGAACCGGTCGCCGTCGCGGCCCCGCCCGTCGGACTCGGCCTGCTGCGTACCGCCCTCGGGTCCGACGCGGGCGCCGTGCGCTTCATCGACATGACCACGGCCGGGCGCAACCCCGGGCGCATCATTCCGGCCGTGCTCCGCGCCTTCTGCGACGCGCAGCCGCCGGGTCCGGTCCGGATCATCGGCGAGCCGATCTGGCCGGGGCGCACCGCGCTGGAGTACCCGGCCTGCGTCCAGCACGAGGCGCTGATCAACACCGCCTTCGCCGGACGGCAGGTGACGATCCTGTGTCCGTACGACGCGGCCGGGCTCGCCCCCGACGTCCTGGACGACGCGCACGCCACCCATCCGGTGGTGATCGAGGCGGGCCGTGAGCGGCCCAGCGACCGCTACGCGCCGGACCACGCCGTCGCCTCCGGCAACACCCCGCTGCCCGAGCCGCGGGACGCCGCGTCCTTCGCCTTCGACGACCAACGCCTGCGCGACGCGCGGCGCTTCGCCGTCCGGCTGGCGGGCGGCTTCGGCCTGACCGGCGCCCGGCTGGACGACCTGGCCCTCGCGGTCTCCGAACTCATCACCAACAGCGTTCTGCACGGCGGCGGTTCCGGCACGATCCGGCTGTGGACCGAGAACGACCAGGTGGTCTGCGAGGTCCGCGACGGCGGCAGGCTCAGCGACCCGATGGCGGGCCGCCGCCTGCCTCCGAACGGCCGTCCGGGCGGTCGCGGTCTGCTGATGGTCAATCACATCGCGGACCTCGTCCGCGTCCACGCCGCCCCCGACGGCACGGCGATCCGCTGCTACCTCGGCGGCGCTCCCGTCCCGGCCGGAGCCGCGGACTGACCGACCCCGAACCGCCCCGCCACGCCGACGTCGCGTGAGCGGGGCCTTTCGCTGTGCGCGCACGGTGTGGTCTCGCGGTACGCGGACGGCGGGGACCCTCCGCCATGCGGACCCCTTGACGCCGGGGGAGGGGCCTGGCTACATGAACGCGGTGATATGGGAGCGCTCCCATTGTGCTGTGCTCTGCGCTGCCGAACCGTCACCCATCCCCCCACGAACTGGTGAAGGGACTTACCAGTGACACGTCATCCCGCCCGTCCTCGCTCCGGGCCGCTCGCACGGCCCCGGCTGCCCCGTCCGCCCCGTCCGCTCCGTCGGAACCGGCACCATCCGCTCCGGCGGCTGCGCCCGGCGGTCGCGGTGCTCGCCGCCGTCGCGGCGCTGCTGCTGCCGCTGACCACCGCGACGACCGCGCACGCCGACCCCGTCTCGACCTGCGCGCCGCAGGGCACCCTCCCGGTGGCCGGCGGCGAGTACACGCTCCAGGCCAACGAGTGGAACTCCACCGCGCAGCAGTGCGTCACGTACTCCAGCGGCACCGCGTGGTCGCTGGCGACGGCCGACTTCAACCTGCCGACGAACGGCGCGCCCGCCACGTATCCCTCGCTCTTCAAGGGCTGCCACTGGGGCGACTGCACGCCGAACAGCGGTATGCCGATCCAGATCAGCAAGCTGGGCAGCGCGGTCTCCTCGTGGAGCACGGTGCAACCGGCGTCCGGCGCCTACGACGTCGCGTACGACCTGTGGATCAACTCGACGCCGACCACGGCCGGTCAGCCGGACGGCACCGAGATCATGATCTGGCTCAACAGCCGCGGCGGGGTGCAGCCGTTCGGCGGGAAGAGCGGCACGTCGGCCGCCGCGGGGCAC
Source organism: Streptomyces sp. NPDC008317 (assembly GCF_042955955.1). Taxonomy (NCBI): domain Bacteria; kingdom Bacillati; phylum Actinomycetota; class Actinomycetes; order Kitasatosporales; family Streptomycetaceae; genus Streptomyces; species Streptomyces sp. NPDC008317. The sequence goes on along the minus strand of NZ_JBIBFQ010000005.1, from coordinate 691,320 downwards.
AACTGGGACGTGTGGACCGGCCGTCAGACCTCGTGGAAGATCATCTCCTACGTGTTGCAGGGCGGCGGGACCTCGGTCTCGAACCTCGACGTCAAGGCGCTGATCGACGACGCGGTCGGCCGCGGTTCGGTCGACCCGGCGCACTACCTCATCGACGCAGAGGCCGGTTTCGAGGTCTGGCAGGGTGGCCAGGGTCTGGCCACCACCGGCTTCTCCTTCAGCGCGAGCGCGGCGGGCTCCGGCGGCACCGGCTCCGACACCCAGGCGCCGACCGCGCCCGGCGGCCTCAACGTCACCGGGACCACGGCGACCTCGGTCTCCCTGGGCTGGTCGGCGGCGACCGACAACGTCGGGGTGACAGCGTACGACGTCTACCGCGGCGGCGCGTTGGTGGGGACGACCGCCGGCCGGTCGTACACCGACTCGGGGCTGACCGCCGCGACGGCGTACACGTACACCGTCAAGGCCCGCGACGCGGCGGGCAACACCTCTGCCGCCTCGGCGCCGGTCACCGCGACCACCTCCGGCGGGTCCAACGGCGGTGGCGGCAGCGGCTGTTCCGCCAGCTACACGGTGAGCAACGACTGGGGGAGCGGCTTCACCGCCGATGTGACGGTGGCCAACAGCGGTACGTCGGCGACGCGTTCGTGGACGGTGTCGTGGACCTACCCCGGCAGCCAGCGCGTCACCAACTCCTGGAACGCCACCGTCGCCCAGTCGGGCGCGGCGGTGACCGCGGCGAGTCTCGCCTACAACGGCGCCCTCGCGCCGTCCGCCGATACCCACTTCGGATTCCAGGGCACGTACAGCGGCGGGAACGCCGTTCCCGTGCTGACCTGCACGGCGACCTGACGCACCGTCCGGTCGCGCCTCGCGGCGGCCCGGCGAGCGGGGAGACCCGCTCGCCGGGCCGCCGTGCGTAGCGGACACATTGCGCCGCCGCACGGCTGAATCTTGGTGTGGACATGACTAAATCCTGGGACTAGGGTGCGACTTGGTCTAGACCTGGATCGGTGTGGTCTTGTGCCGCACGGGCAGGTCCGGGCCGCGTACGACCGTAGACATCCGCGGAACTCCCCCACGTTCTCAAGGAGTACGCCATGCGCAAGAAGATCAGTGCGGCCGTGATCGGGCTCGGCGTCGCCGGTTCGTTCGTGCTCGCCACCGGAAGCGCCAGCAGTCACGGCTACATCAGCACCCCGCCCAGCCGCCAGGCGCTGTGCGCCGCCGGGACCGTCACGAACTGCGGCGACATCCAGTACGAGCCGCAGAGCGTCGAGGGCCCCAAGGGCTTCCCGGCCGGCGGTCCCGCCGACGGCAAGATCTGCAGCGGCGCCAACAGCCGCTTCGCCCAGCTCGACGACCCGCGCAACGGCGGCTGGCCCGCCACCCACGTGACGGGCGGTCAGAGCTACACCTTCACCTGGAAGTTGACCGCCCGGCACTCGACGACCGACTTCTCGTACTACCTGACCAAGGCCGGGTACGACCCGAAGAAGCCGCTCACCCGGGCGATGCTCAACACCACGCCCTTCCTGAAGATCCCCTACAACGGCTCCCAGCCGCCCGCCACCGTCGTCCACCAGGGCACGATCCCCAGCGGGCTGAGCGGCAAGCAGCTCATCGTCGGCGTCTGGACCATCGCGGACACCGCGAACGCCTTCTACTCCTGCGCCGACGTGCAGTTCTGACGCACCGTCCTGGGCCGCCGCCGTCCTGCTCCGCTGACGGTGCGTCACCGTAACGCCCGGCGTGGGCAGCCGCACCCGCGCCGCCGCGTAGGGCAGTGTCGAAGCCGGTACCGGGCCGTTCGGACGCCCGGACGGCGCGCGACACGACGACGGAGGCGGCAGCGGGATGCGGACACGACGGGGACGGCGACTGACGCGGGGCCTCGGCCCGAGGCGGGCGCGCGGCGGAGTGCTCGCCGCGGCGGCCCTCACGGCTGCGGCGGCGCTCGCCGGAACGGGAGCGGGCGCGGCGACGGCGGCGCCCGGCGACGGGGTACGGGATTCGGCCTCCGCCCCGGTGCCGGACGCTTCCGCTGCCGCGCCCGCGCCCGGCGGCCCCGACCTGCCGGGGTGGCGCAGCCGCCGCGCGGCCGGGCCCGAGCGGGACGAGGAACTGCGCGCCGTGGCGGCCCGCGACTCGCTCGACGCGTGGTCGGTCGGCTACCGCGAGGAGCCGTCGGGCGTGAACGTCCCCGTCGCCGAGCGGTTCGACGGCGCTCGGTGGAACGCCACCGGCCCGCTCGCCCACCGGCCGTCCGGCGGCGCGGCGGCGAACGGCAAGCTCGACGCCGTACTGCCGCTGTCCGCCCGTGACGTCTGGGCCGTCGGCTCCTGGAACGACGCCGCGGCGTTCCAGGACCGCTCGCTGGCCGAGCACTTCGACGGCCGCCGCTGGCAGGACGTCCCGCTGCCCGCGGAGGCCGCCGACCGGTCGGCGTACCCGTCGGCGCTCGCGGGCACCGGCCCGGACGACCTCTGGACGGTCGGCGTCACCGCGCAGGACCGGATCGGCGCGCCGCGCCCGCTGGCGTACCACTGGAACGGGCGCGCCTGGTCGTCGGTCGCCACCCCGGAGCCGGGCGGCGACGCGCTGCTGTCGGGTGCGGCGGCCGACGGCGACGGTCGTGTCTGGGCCGTCGGTGTCGTCTACGACGCGCGGGGTGAGGGCCGCCCGCTCGTCGAGCGCTGGGACGGCGCGGCCTGGCGGATCGTGCCGACGCCGCACACCGCCGGCCGCGGCGAGTCGCTGGAGAGCGTCGCCGTGCTCGGCCCCGACGACGTGTGGGCGGTCGGCGGGAGCAGCACGCCGGACGGCACGAACTCCCCGCTGACCCTGCACTGGGACGGGCGTACGTGGACGGAGGTCGCGGCGCCCGCCGTCCACGCGGACCTGCACGGCGTCACCGCGTACGGCGAGCACGGCCTGATCGCCGTCGGCGAGCAACAGGGCGTGGCCACACCGGCGTTCACCATGCGCTGGGACGGCGCGGCCTGGCACGCCGAGCCCGCGGCGACCGACGCGGCGGGCCAGGGTGCCTCGCTCTTCGGCGTGGCTGCCGTGCCGCACCCGCTGCCGGGCACACCCACCGCGTGGGCGGTCGGCTCGACCCTTCCCCAGTTCCAGCCGACCTGGCGGCCGATCGTCCAGGGCTACGGCGGGGTGCCGGTGCGCTGAGCGGCAGGGGCCGCCTCCGGCGCGGGACGGCCCCCCTTGCTGGCCGGCTCCTCAGGTACGGCCCGTGGCCCAGGCGCCGGTTGATCGAGGTCCGGGTGTGGTCGAGGTCCGGGTGTGATCGAGGTCCGAGGTGGTCGAGGTCGGGGCTGATGGAGGTCCGAGGTGGTCGAAGCCTGAGGTGGTCGCGGCCCGGGTGTGGTCGAGGCCCGAGCCCTGGCTGGTCGAGGTTCGAGGCGATCGAGGCACGGGTTAATCGAGTGGTCCGGCAGACGGCCTGCGGCGATGATGCCGGGATGGAACGTGACTTCGACGCGCTGGTGGCGGAGGCCGACTCGGTGTCGGTCGACGGGTGGGACTTCTCCTGGCTGGACGGGCGGGCCACTGAGCAGCGGCCGTCGTGGGGGTATCAGCGGCGGATGGGCGAGCGTCTCGGCCGGGCGTCGGCCGCGCTCGACATCCAGACCGGCGGCGGCGAAGTGCTCGCCCGGGTGCCCGCGCTGCCGCCGCTGATGGCCGCGACCGAGTCGTGGCCGCCGAATGTGGCCAAGGCGACCGCGCTGCTGCACCCGCGCGGCGCGGTCGTCGTCGCGGACACGGACGAGCCCCCGCTGCCCTTCGCCGACGAGGCGTTCGACCTGGTGACCAGCCGCCACCCCGTGACGGTGTGGTGGGACGAGATCGCGCGCGTCCTGCGCCCCGGCGGCACGTACTTCTCCCAGCAGGTCGGCCCGGCCAGCGCGTTCGAGCTCGTGGAGTTCTTCCTCGGAGAGCAGCCCGACGCGGTGCGCGGCGCGCGCCACCCCGACCTGGCGCGCGCGGGCGCCGCCGCGGCCGGACTCGAGGTGGTCGACCTGCGCGCCGAGTCGCTGCGGATGGAATTCCACGACATCGGCGCGGTCGTCTACTACCTGCGCAAGGTCATCTGGATGGTCCCCGGCTTCACGGTCGCCGAGCACCGCGACACCCTGCGCGCCCTGCACGAACACATCACGTCCGAGGGGTCGTTCACGGCCACGGTGACCCGCTTCCTCATCGAGGCGCGGAAGGCGGCCTGACGCCGGGACCGTCCCCCGCGACGCCCGCCGCGGTTACGCGCGGGGCCGGTCGGTGTGGAAGGTGCCGAACGCCCCGTCGTGGTGGACCAGCGGCGAGTCCGCGCCGGGACCGCCCGCGTCCTCCACATGGCCGACCACGAGGAAGTGGTCGCCGACGTCGTGGACGTGCACGGTACGGGCGGTCAGCCAGGCCGGCACCCCGGACAGCAGCGGCAGCCCGCCCGTGTCCGGTGTCCAGTCCACCCCGGCGAACCGGTCCACTCCACTGCGCGCGAAGCCCCGCGCCAGGTCCTCCTGGTCGGACCCGAGCAGATGCACGGCGAAACGGTCGGCCGACCTGACGGCGCCCGCCGTGGACGCCGTGGTGGACAAGTAGAAGGACACCAGGGCCGGTTCGAGGGACGCCGAGGTGAAGGACGTCGCGGTGAATCCCGCGGGACCCGGCACGGTCACGACGGTCACCGCCGTCGCCTGCCGCCGCAGCGTACGCCGCAGCAGATCGGCCGGACGTACCGCTCCGGCGGCGGAACGGGTGTGATCCACGGGTGAGTTGGTGGCAGCGGCGAGCGACGGGGTCGCGGTCATGACGGGCGGTCCTTCCGGGTCGGATGCCAGGGGAGTGGCCGGACCCCTTACGGGGCCCGGCACATGGCGGGGCGTCAGGGCGCGGCGACCGGGGTCACCGTGAGGATCGGCGGGAGCGAGGGAGCGATACGCAGCCGCTCCAGCCACTGGACGACGAGGGCGGCGACACTGCGGTGCTGGATGTCGTTGAGCACGTCGTGCCTGCCGTCCGTCACCGTGGCCAGGGTCGCCGCGGGCAGCCGCGCGGCCAGGGCGTGGGCGACGGACGGCGCGGAGACCGGATCGGCCGCGCCGTGCAGCACGAGGGCCGGGAACGGGAGCCCGGCTGTCAGCGCCGCGTCGGCGGCCTCGGCCAGCGCGCCGGGGACGGGGGCGGCGAGGGCGCCGGCGACGAACAGCGGATCGGCGTCCAGCCGCCCCCGGTGCGTCGGGCACGCCGTGCGTACGGCCAGCTCGTCGTCCCACCCGGCCGCCGCGCCCGGTTCCGGCGCCCCGGCGAGCAGCAGCGCGTCCGGTGCGACGCCCGTACGCCCCGCGGCTGCCAGCGCGTGCAGGGCCCCGCTGTCGGAACCGGCCAGCACCAGCGGCCTGGCCGCGCCCGCCGCGATCGCTTCGACGGCGCCCGCGACCGGCTCGGGATCGCCGTCCTCGGGCACGTCGAGGACGTGGACGACATACGCGTCGGCCGCCAGCCGTCGGCCGAACCGCTCGTACACGCCCGGGTGTTCACCGCGCCCGGGGAGCAGGACGACGGTGCCGCGGTGGGCCAGGCCCGCGGCCGGGTACCAGTCCGCGACCGGCGCGGCCTCCTCCGCCGGGCTCGGGACTCGCGGGTGCACCGGGTCGCCGGTGGCCTCGGCGAGGCCGACCGGGGCGCTCATCGGGCACCGCTCACGGCGGCGACCGCGGGAGCGGAGCCGGACACGCCCGTCGCGTCCGCGTCGCGCCGGGCCACCTCGGCCCGGACCAGCGGCAGCAGGTCACGGCCGTAGTCGATCACGTCGTCCAGCGGGTCGTAGCCGCGGATCAGCAGCGTGGTGACGCCGATGTCCACGTAGTCCAGCAGCGCCTGGGCGACGGTCTCCGGCGTGCCGACCAGGGCGGTCGAATTGCCCGCCGCCCCGGTCGCCTTGGCGGTGGGGGTCCACAGCGCGCGGTCGTGCAGCTCCCCCTTGGCCGCGGCGGCGAGCAGCCGCTGCGAGCCGGTGTTCTGCGGCTGGGCGTCCGGGCCGACCGGCAGGGTCGTGCGGCGGCTGCCGACGAACGACCCTGCCGCGCCGCGGGAGTTGATGGTGTCCAGGATGCGGTGCGCGCGGTCCCACGCCTCCTCCTCGGTACGGCCGAGGATCGGCCGGAAGGAGACGCTGATCCGCGGCGGCTCGGTGCGGCCCGCCGCCTCGGCCGCGGCCCGCACGGACGCGATCTGCTCCGCCGTCTCCGCCAGCGGTTCGCCCCACAGCGCGAAGACGTCGGCGTGCTTGCCGCCGACCCGGTAGGCCGCCTCGGACGAGCCGCCGAAGTACAGCGGGATGCGGGGCTCGGTGACCGGGCGCACCTCGGAGAGGTAGTCCTCGTAGTGGTAGAAGCGGCCCTCGTGGCTGACCGGTTCCGTGCTGGTCCAGGCGGACTTGAGGATGTCGAGGTACTCGTCGGTCCGCGCGTAGCGGTCGTCCTTGCCGAGGTGGTCGCCGTCCCTGCGCTGCTCGGCGTCGTGCCCGCCGGTGATGATGTGCACCGCGGTGCGCCCGCCGGAGAACTGGTCGAGGGTGGCGAAGGTCCTGGCCGCAAGGGTCGGGGCGACGAAGCCGGGGCGGTGCGCCACCAGCAGGCCCAACCGCTCGGTGTGCGCGGCGACATGGGCGGCGACCTGCGTACCGTCGGGGCTGCCGGAGCCGTAGCCGATCAGGACGCGGTCGAAGCCCGCCTCCTCGTGGGCGAGGGCGAACCGCCGCGTGTAGTCGGGGTCGACGACCGGCCCGGACGGAGGACGGACCTCGGAGACGTCGCGGGTGCCGATCATGCCGATGAACTCAACAGGCATGGCTGCTGGGGCCTTTCGTGAGAGGGAGCGGAAGAGAGAGCGAAAAGGGGGTCAGCGGGCGGACCCGCCGAGGTCGAGGGCGGCGCGCCCGGTGCCGAGCAGCACCGAGTCGTCCTGCGGGGTGTGGACGCGGGAGCACAGCACGTCCCGCAGATGGCGTTGCAGCGGGTTGTCGTTGGTCAGGCCGTTGTTGCCGATCAGCGCGACGGCCTGCTCGACCGAACCGATCGCGGCCCGGGTGCCGAGCACCTTCGCGCCGCCCGCCTCCGCGGCGGCGAGCGGATCACCGCTGTCGACGGCCTCGGCCAGCGCCGCCACCAGCCTTTCCGCACCGGCCAGTTGGACCTCGATCTCGCCGACCGCGCTCTGGAAGCGCGGCAGCGTGGCCAGCGGAGCGCCGAGCGCGCTGGGCACGCGCTCGTGCAGGAAACCGGTCAGCCACCGCTGGGCGGCGCGCGCCACGCCGAGGTAGAGCGCGGTCAGGCCCAGCGAGTTCCAGGCACCGCCGACGACGTCCCGGCCGCCGTCCTGGCCGGGCTCCGCGAGCCCGGCGGTGCGGCCGAGCGGCACACGGACCGAGTCGAACAGCACGTCGTCGCTGCGGCTGGCGCGCAGCCCCAAGTGGTTCCAGGTGGGCCGCACTTCGATGCCCGGCGAGTCGGTGCGCACCAGGAACGAACCGGTCCGCACCGGCTCCTCGTCGGTGCGCGCCCACACCATCATCCAGCGCAGCGCCACCGCGCCGGTCGAGAAGATCTTGTGCCCGGTCAGCTCCCAGTGGTCCTCGCGCCGCCGCGCGGTGGCCGCCGGAAGCCCGCCGCGTACCGGACTGCCCAGATCGGGCTCCACCCGCAGGGCGTTCACCAGCGCCGGGCGTCGCGCGGACTCGGCCAGCAGCTCGCCGTAGGTGTCCTGCGGCCAGTGCGGGGCGCGGGCCTGCGCCGCGTGCGCGAACAGCGTCATCGACGTGACCAGGGCGACCGCCGGATCGCCGCCGCCGAGCGCCCGCAGGATGCGTACGGTGTCGGCGAGACCGGCCCCCGCGCCGCCGTGGCCGCGGTCGACGGTCGCGGTGAGCAGTCCGGCGGCGTGCACGGCGGCCACGCCCTCGTGCGGGAAGCTCGCGTCCCGGTCGTGCTCACCGGCCCGCGCGGCCAGCGCCGCCGCGACCTCGGGCAGCCGGTCGTAGTCGGGTGCGGGCAGGCCGGTGGCGGCGGCGTCCGCGGGCGCGGCGGAGCCGGTGCCGGACGAGGACGCGAGGTCGGTGGTCACGGTGTGGCCTTCCTGTGGTGGGGCCGTTCGAAGTGGGGATCGCCGGGCTCGGGTGGTCCGAGGCGGCCGTACGGGCCGGGCGCGTACGTGTCAGCGGTGGCCGGTCCCGCGGCGGCCGTCGAGGGTGTCGCGTGCGTCGTACGGCCCGCGCGCGGATCGTCGGCGAAGGCGGGCGGCCGGCGGACGGTCACCTCGGGCGGCGGCCCTCCGGCCCACAACTCGACCTCGACCAGCGCGTGTTGGCCGGTGCAGCCCTGGGAGAGCCGGGAGCTGGGGATGTCGGCGGTCAGCACGTTCGGATTGCCGTGCGCGCACAGCGGCGGCTCGTGACCGGGCACCGGGTCGAACCACGCGCCGGTCGGCAGCCGTACGACACCGGGCCGTACCCGGTCGGTGAGCACCGCGCCCGCCAGGCAGGCGCCCCGGTCGTTGAAGATCCGCACCAGATCGCCGTCGCGGACCGAACGGGCCGCCGCGTCCGCCGGATGGATCCGCAGCGCCTCGCGCCCGGCGACCTTGGCGTCCAGGCTCGCGGCCCCGGTGTCGAGCTGACTGTGCAGCCGGTTGGCGGGCTGGTTCGCGATCAGCAGCAGCGGCAGCCGGTCCGCGGCCGGGGCGCCCGGCCACTCGTCGGGTTCGAGCCAGGCCGGGTGGCCGGGGCAGTCGGGCAGCCCGAGGGCGGCCACCGTCGCGCTGGTCAGCTCGATCCGGCCGCTGGGGGTGGCCAGGGGCGCGCCCAGCGGGTCGGCCCTGAAGTCGGCGAAGAGCGTGCGCTCGGCGGGCTGCGGCGGCAGTTCCCACTCGCCCGCCGACCAGAAGTCCGCGAAGGCGGGCGGCTCGCCGCCCCCGGTCGCCGCCAACTCCTCGGCCCACCGGGTGTACAGGTGCTCCAGCCATCCCGCCGGGTCCCGTCCCTCGGTGAACCGCTCGCCGAATCCGAGGCGTTCGGCCAGACCGGCCAGGATCGCGTGGTCGTCGCGGGCCTCGCCGACCGGCTCGACCGCGCGGTGCATGGCGATCAGATGCGTGTCGCGCCGCCCGCCGCCGATGTCCTCGCGCTCCAGGGACGTGGTGGCGGGGAACACCAGGTCGGCGTGGCGGGCGGTCGCCGTCCAGTGCGTCTCGTGCACCAGCACGGTGTCCGGCCGCCCGAAGGCGCGCCGCAGCCTGCCCAGGTCCTGATGGTGGTGGAAGGGGTTGCCGCCGGCCCAGTGCACCAGCCTGATGTCCGGGTAGCGGCGGCGCGTGCCGTCGTAGTCGTACTCCTCGCCGGGACGCAGCAGCAGGTCCGCGATCCGGGCGCAGGGGATGAACTCCGCGACGGGATTGGGCCCTTGGGGCAGATACGGCAGCCGGACCTGCGGACCGGTGTCGCCCACGTCGCCCATCGAGCCGTAGCCGTGGCCGAATCCGCCGCCCGGCAGTCCGATCTGGCCGAGCAGCGCGGCCAGCGCGAGCGCCGCCCACACCGGCTGCTCGCCGTGCTGGATGCGCTGCAACGACCAGGTGACGGTGACCAGGGTGCGCTGCCGCGCGGCGCTGCGGGCCAGGTCGCGGATTCGGTCGGCCGGGATGCCGGTGAGCGCCGCGGCCCACCGCGCGTCCTTCACCGTGCCGTCGTCGGCGCCGCGCAGATAGCGCAGGAAGGTGTCGGCCCCGGCGCAGTACCGGTCGACGAACTCCCGGTCGTACAGCCCCTCGTCGACCAGGGTGTGGGCGAGCGCCAGCATCAGCGCGGTGTCGGTCGCCGGGCGGATCGGGTACCAGTCGGCGTCCAGGCCGTCCGGCAGGTCGTCGCGCAGCGGGCTGACCAGCGCGACCCGGGCACCGGCCGCGGCCAGCGCCGACAGATGGCCGGGCGTGCCGTGCCGGGTCACCCCGCCGGGGGTGACATGCACGTTCTTCGCGGGGATTCCGCCGAAGGCGATGATCAGTTCGGTGTGCCCGGTGATCGTCGGCCAGGTGGACGAGGACCGCAGCACCGACTCCGCGTCGCCGACCAGATACGGCAGCAGCACCAGCGAGGTGCCCAGGCTGTACGAGTTGCGCGAGCCCGTGTAGCCGCCGAACTGCGCCAGGAACCGGTGGAGTTGGCTCTGCGCGTGGTGGAAGCGCCCCGCGCTCGCCCAGCCGTACGAGCCGCCGAACACCGCCGTGTTGCCGAACTCGTCGCGGACCCGAGCCAGTTCTGCGGCGGCCAGGTCAAGCGCCTCGTCCCAGCCGAGTTCCACGAAGGGCTCGTCGCCGCGCCCGGAGGTGGGACCGGGGCCGTGCTCCAGCCAGCCGCGCCGGGCGGCGGGCCGCCGGATCCGGGTGGCGTGCCGGAGCGAGCCCGGCACACCGCGCAGCAGCGGTGACGGCGAGGGGTCGGCGGGGTGCGGGACGGCGGTGACCGTGCCGTCCGCGTTCCGCCGTACCCCGAACGCCCCCCAGTGGGAGGTCGTCGGGGTGACCGCCCCGGCCATCCTCCCCACCGAGGGCGCGCTCCCGGTCCCGGCGGTCATACGGCAGCCGCTCCGGTCAGCGCGGCGCCGTCGGTCTGCTCGCGGACCAGCCGCACCAGGGAACCGTAGTCGCGGGCGTCCTCCAGCGGGCTGAAGCCGCGGATCAGGAGGGTGGACACGCCCAGGCCCACGTAGTCCAGCAGCGACTCGGCGACCTGCTCGTAACTGCCCACCAGCGCGGTGGAGTTGCCCGCGGCCCCGGTGACCTTGGCGACCGCCGTCCACAGCCGCTTGTCGTGCACGTCGCCCTTGGCGGCGTATTCGAGCAGCCTGCGCGAGCCCTCCTGCGCGGTGTGGTCGAGGTTGAACGCCTTGCGCACCTCGCCCGCCTTCTCCTTCGTCAGCCGCAGGACGTCCTCGGCGCGGCGCCACGCCTCGGCCTCCGTGGCGGCCGGTATCGGGCGCAGGCTGACGCTGAACCGCGGGTCGCGGCCGTACGGCGACGCCGCCGCGCGGACCTGCCGGATGCGCTCGGCGATCCCCGCGAGCGGCTCGCCCCAGAAGGCGTACACATCCGCGTGCTTGCCGCCGACCCGCACCGCGTCACCGGACGCGCCGCCGAAGTACACCGGGATCGGATCGGCCGGGCGGACCGACGAGTAGCCGCCGCGCACGGTGTAGAACTCGCCCTCGTAGTCGAAGGGTTCGGCCGACTCCCACTCCTTGCGCACCACGTCGAGGAACTCGTCGGTGCGCCGGTAGCGGGTCGGCTTGTCGCTGAGGTCGCCGTCCCGCGCCTGGTCGGCGTCGTCGCCTCCGGTGATGACGTGCAGCGCGACCCGGCCAGGGTGGAAGGCGTCGAGCGTGGCGTACTTGCGGGCCGTGAGCGTCGGGGCGACGAAACCGGGACGGTGGGCGAGCAGCACACCGAGCCGGGTCGTACGGTTCAGGATCTGGTCGGCGACGGTGAAGCCGTCGGGGCTCGCGGAGGAGTGCGCGACCAGCACACGGTCGAAGCCGGACTCCTCGTGCGCCAGGGCCAGTTCGGTCAGGTAGCCGGGGTCGACGACAGGCCCGGACGCGGCGCCGGTCTCACTGAACCGCTGGGTGCTGGCGATGCCGATGAATTCGATGGGCACGGGGTCTCTCCCGATGATCGTGGGGTTGCTGGTGGTGTGCGCGGGTCAGCGGGCGGCGGCGACCGGGTGGTGACAGGCGGCGGCTCGCTCGCCCGAGTGCGGCGAACTGCCCGGTTGTGCACGGCAGTCGGCGTCCGCCAGCGGGCAGCGGTGGGCGAAGACGCAGGCGCCGGGGTCGGCCGCCCAGACCGGCACCTCACCGGGCGGCCCCGGCCGCTCGCGCCGCTTCGACGGATCGCGGTCCACGCGGGGCGCGGACGCGGTGAGCAGCGCGGTGTACGGGTGCAGCGGGCGGGCCAGCACATCGGCGGTCGGGCCCTGTTCGACCAGTCGCCCCCGGTACAGCACCGCGATCCGGTCGGCGATCCCGGCCAGCGAGCTGAGGTCGTGCGAGATGACGACGACGGCCACGCCCAGGTCGCGGCGCAACTCGTCCAGCAGCCGCAGCACATGGTTGCGGTTCGAGGCGTCCAGCGCGCTGACCGGCTCGTCCGCCAGCAGCAACGCGGGCCGCGTGACGATCGCCCGCGCCAAGGACACGCGCTGACGCTGGCCGCCGGAGAGCTGGGCCGGAATCCGGCCGCCCAGGGTGCCCGCGTCGAGCCCCACCCGGTGCAGCGCCTCCGCCACCCGGCCGCGCCGCTCGGCGCGCTCCACCCCGGCGACCGCCAACGGCTCGCCCACCAGGTCGTTCACCGTCAGATCCGGGTCCAGCGACCGCAGCGGGTCCTGGAACATGTACTGCACCAGCCCGGACCGCCGGTGGTCGCGCAACTCCCGTCCGCGCAGCGCGCCGACCTCGACGCCCGCCACGCCGATCCGCCCGGCCACCACCGGCGCCAGCCCGACCACGGCCCGCGCCAGCGTCGTCTTACCCGACCCGGTCTCGCCGATCACCCCGAGGATCTGACCGGCCGTCACCTCCAGGTCCACACCGCTCAGCACGGGGGCGCTGTGGCTGTGGCCGGGGCGCCGCTGGTAGGTGACACCGAGCCCTTCGACCTGGAGCGCGGGCGCGGACGCCCGCGTCTCGCGTTCGGCGGCGGGCACCGCGGACGGCGCGACCGGCCGCTCGATGTCCGCCGTGGGCGGGGAGACGTCGGAGACCGGCGCCGTGCGGGCCGCGGGGGTGGTGGTCATGCGGGCACCTCCTGGAGGGGCGGCGGGGACAGGGCGAGTTCCGCGGCGCGCACGCAGCGGACACGGCGGCCGTCGGCGGTCGCGGTGAGCGGCACCGGCCGCGTACGGCAGCGGTCCTCGGCGAAGGCGCAGCGGTCGGCGAACCGGCAGCCGACCGGGGCCTCGCCCGCCTCGGGCGGACGGCCGGGGATGACGGCCAGCTCGCGGCGGTTCCAGTCGCCGAGGGAGGCGACGCGCAGCAGCGCGGCGGTGTAGGGGTGCGCGGGGCGGTGGACGACGTCCTGGGTGGGGCCGTCCTCGACGATCTCGCCCGCGTAGAAGACCAGCACCCGGTCGGTGACCTCGGCGACGACGGCCAGGTCGTGGGTGACCAGCAGCAGGGCGAGACCGCGCTCGTCGCGCAACTGGGCCAGCAGATCGAGGACTTCGGCCTGCACGACGGTGTCGAGCGCCGTCGTCGCCTCGTCCGCGACGAGCAGCCGCGGATCGCAGGCGACCGCGATGGCGATCAGGACGCGTTGCAGCATGCCGCCCGACAGCTCGTGCGGGTACCGGTGGTAGACGTCGGCGGGATCGCGCAGGCCGACCGAGGCGAAGAGTTCCACGGCCCGCTCGTGCGCCCGCGCCCGCTTCAGACCGAGGCGTACGCGCAGCGGCTCCGCGAGCTGGCGGCCCACGGTCAGCGCCGGGTTGAGATACGAGGCCGGGTCCTGGAAGACCGCGCCCAGCTCCACCCCGCGCAGCCGCTCCCACTGCCGCTTGTCGAGCGCGGTCAGATCGGTACCGGCCGACGAGGCGGCGCCCGACGACTTCCTGGCCGAGGACTTCGCGGCGGACGCCTTGCCGAACGACCGGCTTGCGGGGGACGGGCTTGCGAGCGACGCCTTTCCGGCCGCCGACCCACCGGCCGCCGACCCACCCGCGGCCGAGGCACCCGCGGCCGAGGCACCGGCCGTCGCCGTACCGACCGCTTCCGTACCGTCGGGATCCGCACCGGCCAGCACCGCGCTGCCCGCCGACACCTCGCAGCCGGGCGGCAGCACGCCGAGCAGCGAGCGGCAGGTCAGCGTCTTGCCGCTGCCCGACTCGCCGACGACGCCGACGGCCTCGCCCGCGTGGACGGTGAAGGACACGTCGCGGACGGCCTCGGCGCGACCGCCGGAGACGGTGATGTGCAGCCCGTCCACGGTGAGTACGGGTCCGGTCGCACCGACGGTGCGGGCGCGGCCCGGCTCAGACAGCGACGACACGGTCATCGGCCTTCCTCCCCTGGGGTTCGCGGGCGGCTCGCGGCTCGGCCCCGACATCGGCGCCGCTGTCCCGTACGGCGTCCGCGAGCAGATTGAGCGCGCCGACGGTGATCATGATCAGGACGCCGGGCAGGGCGGGCGCCCACGGCTGCTGGGCGAGATAGCCCAGGTCGCTGGCGAGCATGCCGCCCCAGGTCGGGGCGGGCGGCTGGACACCGACGCCGAGGAAGGTCAGCGAGGCGACGGTCAGCAGGGCCGTCGCCAGCGCGTGGGCCGTGGTCACGGCGATCGTCGGCAGCACCTTCGCGGCGATGTGGGTCCGCAGGATCCGGCCGCGCGAGGCGCCCATCAGCTCCGCGGCCTCCACGTACTGGGCCTGCTTCAGGCCCAGCGCGGCGGCGCGGGACACCCGGAAGAACAGCGGGGCCAGCAGCACGCCGAGCGCGAGCATCGCCTGGTTGAGGCCGTTGCCGAAGACGCCGATCGCGGCGATGGCGAAGAGCGTGAACGGCAGCGTCATCAGCGCGTCCACCGCGCGCAGCGCGGCCCACTCGAAGCCGCGGCCGAGCCACAGCGACGCGAGGCCCGGCACGACGCCGAGGACCATCGCCGCGCCGACCGACTCGACCGCGCCGAGCACGGAGCGGCCGGTGCCCGCCAGCAGCCTGCTCAGGACGTCCCTGCCGAGGTAGTCCGTCCCCAACAGGTGCGATCCGCTGGGACCTTGGAGCACCCGCGCGGTGTCCTGCGCGAGCGGGTCCTGCGGAGCGATCACCCCGCCGAGCACCGCGAGCAGGGCGACGACGGCGAGTACGGCCAGTGCGAAACGGGCGGCGGGCACCCGTCCGGTGCGGCGCAGCGTCCTCATGAGGCACCGCCACGTGACGCGCCGTCAGCGAGCGCGGCGTCTCCCGATGCCGCGTTCGCCTTGGAACGGCCCCTGCGGGCGGCCGGGTTGAGCGCCAGCAGACCGGCGTTGATCGCGATGTTGGCGAGCAGGACCACCGCCACCGTGACCAGCAGCGTGCCCTGGATGACCGGCACATCGTGCTGCTGTGCGGCCTGGAGGGAGAGCTGCGCGATACCGGGCAGGTTGAAGATCCGCTCGGTGACGACCGCGCCGCCGATCAGCATCGGCACGCTCATGCCGAGGACGGTGAGCGCGGGTCCCGCCGCGTTGCGCAGCACGTGCCCGAAGAGCACCCGCCGGGCCGACAGACCGCGCATCATCGCGCCCGTCACGTAATTCGCCCGCAACTCCCCGACCAGCGAGGCCCGTAGCTGCCGGGCCACGTTCGCGGCGGCGTCCAGGCTGAGCGCGAAGGCGGGCAGCGCCGCGAAGCGCAGCCACTGCGCCGGATCGTCGCCGAAGGCGGTGTAGCCGCCGGACGGCAGCCACCCGAGCTTCACCGACACCACCGCGATCAGACCGATCGCGACGACGAAGGCCGGCAGCGTACCGAGCACCGAGCAGGCCGCCGTGATCGCGCGGTCCAGCCGCCCGCCGTTGCTGTACGCGGCGGCGATCCCGCCCGCCGCGCCGAGCAGCACGGCGATCACCAGGGCGAGACCGGCGATCGACAGGTCCACCGGCAGCGCCCGGAAGACGCTGTCGGAGACCGGGAGCGTGGTGAACCAGGAGCGCCCGAGATCGCCGGTCAGGGCGTGGCCGAGCCAGCTCACGTACTGCACCGGCAGCGGCCGGTCCAGGCCGAAGGCGTGGTTCATCCGGTCGATGTCGGCGGGCGTGGCGGTCTCGCCGAGCACCGCCGCGCCGGGGTTGGCGTTCGACAGCGCGCCGAGCCCGAAGGTCAGCAGCGACGACAGCAGGAACACGGTGGCGGTGGTGAGCACCGCGGAACCGATCGGCCGCGGCGCGATCAGCGCCCGGCGGGCCCGTGCCGACCGCCGCCGGGGCAGCGCGGCGGCGAGCGCCGTCATCCGACGGTCACCCCTTCGAAGCGCTGCACCACCGTGGTCTCGGGCAGCGCCGACACCCCGCGGGCCCTGGCGAGGATGCGCGGCACCGTGAACAGGAAGACGTTGGGCGTGGTGCGCACCGCGGTGGCGCTCGCGGCCTGGAGGACCTTCGGGTAGTCGGGGGAGTCGAGCGGAGTGCGGGTCACCTTGTCGATGGCGGCGGCCAGCTCCGGCGGGGTGGTGCGGCCCGGATTCATCAACCCCTGCTCACCGAAGAGCACTTGGAACGCCTGCACGGCGGAGTCGCGGCCTGCGAACTGGTCGACGGCCAACTGCCGGTCGTGCTGGATGTAGATGATCTGGGTGAACTGCGCCTCGGGGATGACCTCGATCTTCGCGTTGATCCCGACCTTCTTGAGCTGCGCCTGGATCTGCTCGGGCTCGCCCTGCGCGGCGCCCGTGGTCAGCGTGAGGTCCAGGCCGCCCGCGTGCCCGGCCTCCGCGAGCAACCGCTTGGCCTTCTCCGGGTCGTACGGGAAGAGATTCGCGCTGGCCGGGTCGTACCCCGCGTAACCCTTCGGGAAGGGCTGGTAGCTGACCTCGCCGTGGCCGAACGCCTGGGTCTTCAGCAGCGCCTCACGGTCGATCGCGTACTTCAGCGCCTCGACCACCTTGGGGTCGTCGAACGGTGCCTTGCTGCTGTTCACATCCAGGGTGGCGACCACCATCGAGGGAATGACCTGCACTTCGAGCCCGGCCGCCTTGGCCGCCTCGACCTGGCTGCCCGGGATCTGCGCCACGTTGTACTGCCCCGACTGGAGCGCCGCGACGACCGTGGAGGCGTCGGGCAGCGGGTACAGCTCGAAGTTGTTCAGCTTGATCGAGGCCGCGTCCCAGTACGTGGGGTTGCGCCGCAGGACGGCCTTGGCGTTCTGGGTGTACGAGGTCAGCGTGAAGGGTCCCGAGCCGGCCGGTTTGGAGGCGATGCCCGCGGCGTCCGAGGTGAAGGCGGCCGGATTGACGACCATCCCGGTCTTGCCCGCCAGCAGGTTGGGGAGCTGGTAGTCCGCGTGCGTCAGGTCGATCACGACGGTCGTGGCGTTCGGCGCGGACACCGCCTTGACCGAGGTGAGCTGCGGTGCGACCAGCGACTTGGGGTCGGTACGGCCGCGGTCGAGGCTCTTCTTGACGGCGGTGGCGTCCAGCGCGGAGCCGTCGGAGAAGGTCAGTCCGGGACGCAGGGTGAAGGTCACCTGCGTGCCCAGGGCGTTGTACTTCCACGCGCTGGCGAGCGCCGGTACGGCCGCGCCGTGCGGGTCGAGCTTCGTGAGGCCCGCGTAGACCAGGGAGAGCGAGTGCACGTCCCATCCGGCGGAGGAGAAGACCGGGTCCCACGAAGTGGGCAGCGCCCAGCCCCACTTGAGGACGGAGGAGCCCGCGCTGCTCCCCGAGGTACCGCTGCCACTGCCGCAGGCCGCGAGCGCCAGGGCGGCGCCCGCGCCGAGGCCGAGCCCGAGGAAGGAACGTCTGCTCGGGGAGGAGGGAAGAGAACTGGTCACGGCGGCACGATTCATGACGAGGCGTCACCTTTCGAGGGTGCGTTTCGAGGGGGTGCCCTCGACGGTGAGGGCGGCGCGACGGGGGCGGCGTACAGCGTGCCGTTCCGCTCGGCGACGGCCGGGAGACCGGCGCGCCGAGCACGGAGGCGGCACGGATCGCGGTGCGGCGCCATGGCGGCGGCACTGTGCGGTGGGCGTGACAGGGGAGTGCCGCGCCGGGGGCGGGTGCCTCAGGCGGTTACGGCGGGGGTCATGGCGTGGACGTCACGGGACGACGGGGCCACGGAAAGACGAGCGGGAGGACGCGTGGGCGGGGCGCACGGGCCTGGACACAGGCCGGCCGATCGGGGGCCTGGGGCCTGGGGTCTGCGGGGCGGTCAGGCGCCGCGCGAGGGCCACGGGCGTACGGTCAGCGACAGAGAGCGCTGCTGGTACGCAGGAAGTCCACGTAGCGGCACACCACACCGGGGTGCGTCGTAAGCATGTGCCCATCCTGACTGCCGGGGTGAGCCGATGTCAATGGACACCAAAAGGTGTCTCATTCGGTGGAACGGTGACCGCGTGCGAAAGACCCGCTGGTCAACGCGGCAGCGGGGGTACGGATACGGGGGCCGGGTATGCCGCGGCCTCGGCCGGGTGGAGCCACAGCGGGCCGTTCCCGGTGGCCACCGGGACGGCCGACGCGGGCGGCGCGACCCCCGGCGCCAGCAGTTCCCACTCCGGCCCGGTCAGGCTGCGGTGGTACGCCAACAGGGCCTCGGCGGACGGCTGTTCGGCCGACACGGACACCCCGGGGGCGACCGCGAGCGCCGCCTCCAGATAGCTCGCCGCCGGGCGCCTGCCGGGCACCACGCGACGCCCGAGCGGCCCGGTCAGCACGACGGTGGGCAGCGCGTACCGCAGCTCTCCCGACGGGGTCTCCTTGGCGGTGCCCGGATGCGGCCCCGCCGCTGTGACGGTCAGCACATCGGCCAGCGGGGCGCGCGTCTCGCGGTGGTCGGCCGTCACAGCGGCGAGCACCCGGGGGGACGCGGCGTCGGCGGCCAGGCGTACGGGGTCGAGACCGGGCACGCCGTCGGCGGCGGCCAGCGCCAGGTCCAGTGTGTCGGCGGGCTCGCCGGTCACGAACATCGTCTCGCGCAGCCGCCGCAGCACCCGGTCGGCCACCTGCCCGCCCTGCGCCTCGGCCGCCTTGGCGACCAGCGAGGCGGGCCAGCTCGTCGCCGCCACCCGGCTCAGCCGCACCGCGTGCGGAGCCCCGGTGTGCCCGCTGATCTCCCGGACGAAGCCCTCGTACCACCGGGTCTCGGCCGCCGGATCGGGCGCCGGGTCGTCGTCGGTGTCGAAGAGGATGCCGAACACCCGCCGCCATGACGCCTGTTCGCCGAGCGCGGCCCGCAGCGCGCGGAAGACGGGCTCGGAGCCCCACGCCCACGGACAGAGCGGATCGGTGTACTCGGTGACCTGGAGGCGGTCGGTGCCACCGGGCGGCGGGGGACCGGTCATGCCACGCCCGCCAGGCGGTCCTCGCCCGCCGAAGGGGCGGACGGAGCGGCGATCGAAGCGGCGTCCGGCGCGGCGGCCTGTGCGCCACCGGCCGCGGCCGACCCGGACGGCAGCAGCGCGGCGATCGTCACCCCGGCCAGCACGGCGGCGGCGCCCTCCTCGATCGTGCGCCACACACTCGGCAGGCCCGTTGCGGGCGTCGGATAGGCCAGCTCGGCCAACGGCTCGCCGCGCAGCGTGATCACCTCGCCGTCCACGGCGCGCACCACGTCGAGCAGCGTGATCTCGGCGGCGGGTCTGGTCAGCCAGTAGCCGCCCTCACAGCCGCGCTGGCTGCGCACCAGCCCCGCCCGCCGCAGCTCGCCGACCACGGACTTCAGGAATCGGAACGGAATCTCCTGCGAGGAGGCGATGGCCTCGCAGGTCAGCGGGCGGTCGATGTCGCAGGCCAGCTCCATGAGGGCCCGCGCGGCGTAGTCCGCCTTCGCGGAGATATGCATGGCTCCAGTATGGCGCGCCGGACGGCGGAAGTCGGCACCGCGGGCGGCTCCACCGGCCACGGAAGGGTGCGTCTGTGCAGGTGAGCCGTAATGGACACCTCTTGACATCTTTTCCGGACGCCCTCTAGCGTCGTCTGCCATGAGCGATCAGCCGACCATCGCCGGTGAGGGATTCCATCCGCATCTCCCGGCCGGTTCCGACCCTTCGCACGGCTCGCTGCGCAGCCGACTGCACCACATCAAGGCCGACGGCCTCGACGGCGACACCGCGCAGACCGGCGGCATGCGGCGGTTCGCGGCGATCAGCGGAGGGACCGTCGGGTCCGAGCGGCTGTGGATGGGCCAGACCCATGTCGCCCCCGCCACCGCCTCCTCCGACCACCACCACGGCGAGTCGGAGACCGCGATCTATGTCGTCAGCGGACGCCCGGAGTTCGTCTTCGTGGACGACTCCGGCGGCGAGCCCGAGGAGGTACGGCTGCGCGCCGCGCCCGGCGACTACATCTTCGTACCCCCCTTCGTGCCGCACCGCGAGGAGAACCCGGACGACTCCGAGGAGGCCGTGGTCGTCATCGCCCGCAGCACCCAGAAGGCGATCGTGGTGAACCTCCCGAGCCTGTACGCGCTTCCGGGTGACGGCTCCTGACGAGCCGTCACCCGGAAGGTCACGCGAAGCGGTCACCGAGACCGGTCACCGGGGCCGGTGCCGTCGCGTGTGTCCGAGACCGGCGGCCGGGGTCAGTCGTTGACCAGGTCGAACTCCTCCCAGGGGCCGATCGCCGCACGGTTGGCGATCAGGGCGGCGGCGCCCGCGTTCTCCGCCGTCACGTACTGATGGTTGGAGTGGGCGCGCAGTGTCACCGCGCCGTCCGGGTCGTGGATCAGGTCGAAGGTCTCGGCGGCGCCGATGGTACTGCTGCTCGCGATCAGCGCACCGGCCCCGGAGTTGGGGGTGGTCACGTACTTGTTGTTGGCGTGCGCCCGCAGCGCGACCGTCCCTGAACCGAGGTCGATCGCGTCGAAGGTCTCCCAGGGGCCGATCGCCGTACGGTTGGCGATGAGCGCCGCCGCGCCCGCGCTTTCCGCCGTCACGTACTGGCTGTTGGCGTGCGCCTTGAGGCTGATCGTGGTGCTCTGGCCCGGATTCCCCGTCCCGCCGCCCGGGATGGTGGTCTGGCCGGTGAGGCGGATGTCGCGGGAGGAGGAGCCGACGTAGACGGCGTTGGTGCCGGCCGCGTTGGTCCAGGTGGTGGTCCAGTACTGGAAGCTGCGGGCGTCCAGGGTGACCGTGACGTGCTGGCTCTGGCCGGGGTTGAGGCTGACCCGCTGGAAGCCGCGCAGGTTCTTGGGCGGTTCGCCGGTGGTGGCGGGCTGTCCGACGTAGACCTGGGCGACCTCGGCGCCCGCTCGTGTGCCGGTGTTGGTGACGTCGAAGCCGACGGCCACGTTGCCGTTCGCGTCGGGCGCGCCGACCGTCAGGCCCGAGTAGCCGAAGGTCGTGTAGGACAGGCCGAAGCCGAACGGGTAGGCCGGGGTCTTGTTCTGCGAGTCGTACCAGCGGTAGCCGACGTTGATGCCCTCGCTGTACTGCACGGTGTTGTTCTGGCCGGGCCATTGGGCCGGGGTGTGGGCGGGGACGTCCGCGAGGGAGGCGGGGAAGGTCACCGGCAGCTTGCCGGAGAAGTTGACGTCGCCGTAGAGGAGCCGGGCGATGGCGTTGCCGTCCTCCTGGCCCGGATACCAGTTCTCGATGATGCCCCGGACGGAGTTGGCCCACGGCATGGCGATCGCCGAGCCGCTGTTGACGACCACGATGGTGTTGGGGTTGGCCGCCGCGACATCGGTGACGAGCTGGTTCTGGTCGCCGGACAGCGAGATGTCGTTGATGTCGGCGCCTTCGCCCTCGCCCTTGTTCACGAAGACGATCGCGGTGTCCGCGTTGCGCGCCGCCGTGACGGCCTCGCCGTGCAGGTCCTGATTGGGGATCTGCCAGCCCAGTTCCAGCTCGCTGCCGCCGCCGTCCTGGAAGTAGTCGATCTCGACGCTGACCGGCTGGCCCGCGGTGAGCGTCACCGTGCCCGTCTTCGTGGTGGTCGGCTGATTCGCCCAGTTGTTGATGATCTGCTGGCCGTTGACGAACAGCCTGCTGCCGTCGTCACTGGTCAGGGCGAAGGTGTACGTGCCGGTGGTCGGCGGGGTCAGCGTGCCGGTCCACTTCGCCGACCAGCCGGTCGCCGGGACACCGGACGCCGGAGAGGCGCCGCCCCACAGGAAGTTCAGCGTCGGGTCGACCCGCGAGAGGACCGGCGTGCCGCCCATCGACGTCCCGTTGTAGAACTGCCCGTACAGGCCGTGGCCGCTGCCCGAAGAGGGCGTCAGATACGGGCTGTCGACGATCTCGCCGCTCGGGGAGGCGTATCCCTGGGCGTAGTTGACGCTCGCGCCGCTGCCCGCGCGGGTGACCAGCGCCGAGTACGGGGTCACGACCGAGGACGAGCCGACGTGCGTGCTGCCGCCGCCCGCCGTCATGGCGTTGGGACCCGCGTCGTCGCCGATCACGGCGATCTTCTTGTTCGCGGAGCCCAGCGGCAGCGCGGCGGAGGCGTTCTTCAGCAGGACGCTGCCCTCCTCGGCGACCTGCCGGGCCGTGGTCCGGTGCGCGTCCGTGCTGACCGGCGTGGTGATGGTGCCGGTCTGCGTGGTGTCGAAGAGCCCGGAGGCGAACATCGCGGTGAGGATGCGGCGGACGTGCCCGTCGAGCGTGGCCTGCGAGACCTGGCCGGAGGCCACCGCGTTGGTGAGCGCCGTGCCGTAGAAGTCGCTGCCGTTCATCTCCATGTCCAGGCCGTTGTTGGCCGAGGCGACCGTGGAGTGGGTGCCGCCCCAGTCGGAGGTGACGAAGCCGGTGAAGCCGAGGTCGCCCTCCAGCACCTGCTGGATCAACCGGGCGTTCTCGCAGGCGAAGGTGCCCGCGACCGAGGCGTAGGAACACATCACCGAGTACGCCTGGCCCTGCTTGACGGCGGCCTCGAAGGCGGGCAGGTAGATCTCCCGCTGGGTACGGTCGGACATGATGACGTTGTCCGAGGCGTTGTTGCGGTTGGTCTCCTGGTTGTAGTCCGCGTAGTGCTTGACCTGGGCCATCGGGCCCTGGCTCTGGATGCCCTGGATGTCGGCGGCGCCCAACTGGCCTGTCAGATACGGGTCTTCGCCCAGTGACTCGAAGGCGCGGCCCCAGCGCGGGTCGCGCACGATGTTGATCGTCGGGCCGAGCACCACATTGGCGCCCTTGCCCCACTCCTCGTTGCCGATCACCTGGCCGTAGCTCTTGGCCAGATCGCGGTCCCAGGAGGCCGCGGCGGCCACCGGGGCCGGGAGCTGTGTGACACCGCCCGCGCCGTCCGCGACGCCCGCCGGGCCGTCCTGGAGGCGTAACTGGGGTATGCCGAGACGGGTGTTGGCGTCCACGCAGGCGCCCCATGAGCACTGCGCGCCGCCGTGCATCATCGTGATCTTCTCGGCGTTGGTCATCTGCGCCAGCAGAGCGTCGGCGCGCTGCGCGGGGGTGTCGGCCGCGCTCATCCACGGCCGGGCGTCGACCGCCGACGCGGACTGCGCGGGCAGGGGTCCGGCGGTCAGCGCGGCCAGCGCGGCGACCGCGATGGCGAGCACGCTGGAGAGCAGGGGGCGTCGTCTCATCGCCACTCCGTTCGGGTTCGGCGGGCGGTGTGGGGTGCCGCCCGTGCCAGGGGGGATGGAGCCCAAGAGTGCTCACCGAGGATTGTGCTCAACTTGCGCACAGGTCAAGGGTTATTGCAGATTCGACGCCGCCATATTGCGTGAAGTCGGCCGCTACGACCGCCTGTTGCGTCCGCGACTGACCTGATTAGGTGCGATCCCGAACACCCGGCGGCGGCCCGAGACGGCGCGCGCGAGCGGCCCGAGACGGCACGCGCCGAGCGGCCCGGGCCCGCGCGCGCCGAGCGGCCCGGACCCGTACGGCCCGCTCCCGGACATGCGGAAGGGCCGCCGCCCTGAACAGGGCGGCGGCCCCTCGCACTCGGTGGTGCCCGTAGGCGCGCCTGTGGGGCGACGCGCCTACGGGGTCTCAGGCGCCATGACGGCCTTCGTCATGGGGGTTACGGGTACGACGTCACCGTGGACGGTACGGTCGAGGTGCCCGACGTGCCCGGCCCGGTGTTGTTGATGACGTGGGCGTATTGGCCCATGCCGCCGAGCGAGACGACCAACAGGTCGTGGAACTTCACGCCCGCCGTGGTCGGTGCCTCGAAGCCGTGGTCCTGGATGATCGACGGATCGGCCGTGTAGTTGCAGTAGCTGCCGAGACCCCAGCCCTCGTGGGTGGTGACGTTGTCGTCCACCTTGTAGGCCGCGAACCCGCGGATACTGCCGTTCTGGACCGCCGCCTGGTTCGGGGCGTCGTAGGCCTTCTCGTTCTGGAAGAAGATCGTCCTGCCGTTCTGACCGGACCACTCCACGTCGTACTTCTTGAAGTGCTCCACGAACAGGCCGGTCGCCAGCACGTTGTTGCCGTTGACCTTCAGACCGATGTCGGCCGGGTTGACGTTCCAGCCGGTCGGCGCGCTGCCGTGGTCGGCACGCCAGATCCAGGTGTGGTCGATGATGACGTCATTGCTGTTGATCTCGAACGCGGTCTGGGCCTGAGCGGCGCGCGCGCCGCCGACCCGGGCGAACACGTCCTGGACCGTGGTCGGGTTGGCCGAGTGGTTCGCGGACGAACCGGGCGCGCCGACCTGGAGGAGCTGCGGCGAGTTGCCCGCACCGGCGTCGATCAGGAAGCTCGCCAGCCGGACGCCGTCCACGTCGGCGACCTTCACCGCGTCCACGCCGTTGTCCGGGACGACCGTGGCGTAGCCGAGGCCGAGGACGACGGTGTTGGCGCGCGTGACGTTGATCGGCTGGTCCACGTGGTAGATGCCCGGAGTGAGCAGCAGGTTCAGCCCCTGTGCGAGCGCCGCGTTGATGGTCGCCGCGGAGTCGCCGGGGTGCGCCACGTAGAACTGCGTCAGCGGGATCGACGTACCCGGCGTGTTGGGCCAGGAGGTGCCGCTCGCGTTCTGCCGCAGGCTCGGCACGAACACCGAGTAGTTGTTGCCGTCCAGGTACATGTACGGCTTCTCACGCGACTCCGGCGTCGTGGCCAGCGTCGTGTAGACCGGGTTCGGGAAGCCCTGCGCCGGAGCGCCCTTCACACCCGAGAACACCATGTTCCACACGCCGTTGGTCCAGCCGCCGATGGAGCTGTCGCGGGTGTACCACTGCTGCTGCGAGTACGGGCCCACGGTGCCGTCGATCTTGCTGTCGGCGATGTAGCCGCCACTCGCCCAGCCGTAACCGGCCGGGGCCAGGTTCAGACCGCCCTGGACGTGGATCCGGCGGAACGGCGCGGCCTGCGCGACGGCCCAGCGGTCGTCGCCGCTGACCGGCTTGATGGCCAGGTTCTCCACCGAGCGCCAGAAGTTCTGGGTCGCGTTGCCGTTGAACCAGCCCGCGTCGACGGTGATGTCACCGTTGATCTGGACGTCGTCCGGGTTCTTGCCCAGGCCGGAGACCGAGGTGTAGAAGCCGACCTGGTCGTTGATGCCGTTGTACGTACCCGGCTTGAAGAAGACCTGGTAGCGGGCGTCACCGAACTGGTTGGACTCCTGCTGGGCGAAGATCTGGTCGAGCTGGCCCTGGAGGTTGGGCGTGGACGGGTCGAAGACCTTGACGTTGGGGCCGAGGTCGCCGCCGCCCTGGATCGGGCCGGTGCCGCCACCGCCGCTGCCCGCGGTGCCGAACACCTGGAACTCCCACAGGGAGTAGCCGTATCCGGTGGCGCGGACCGTGCCGTACACCCGGACGTAGCGCCCGGTGCCGGTCACGGTGAGCGTCTGGTTGCCGCCCGTGCCGGTGGTGGTGGAGTAGATGTCGGTCCAGTTCGTGCCGTCGGCCGAGGTCTGGATCTTGAAGGACTTGGCGTACGCCGCCTCCCAGTTGAGCGCGACCGAGCTGATGGTCGCGGACGCGCCCAGGTCGACCTGGAGCCACTGCGGGTCGCTGGCCGCGCTGGACCAGCGGGTGCCGGTGTTGCCGTCGACCGCGGCCGAGGCGGGCGTGCCCGCGTTCTCGGTCGAGGACGCGGTGGCGGTCTTGCCCTGCGAGAGCAGTGTCCCGGTGGCCGGCGGGTTGCCCCCGCCGCCCGTGCTGCCGTAGACCTGGAA
The DNA here is from genome assembly GCF_042955955.1 of Streptomyces sp. NPDC008317. Lineage (NCBI taxonomy): Bacteria > Bacillati > Actinomycetota > Actinomycetes > Kitasatosporales > Streptomycetaceae > Streptomyces > Streptomyces sp. NPDC008317. Next base: position 665,478 of record NZ_JBIBFQ010000005.1, on the reverse strand, counting down.
CTCCCAGAGCGAGTAACCGTAACCGGTCGCGCGCGCCGTACCGTACATACGGACATAACGCCCGGAAGCGTTTACGGCGACTGTCTGGACACCACCGGTCGCGGTGGTGGTGGAGTAGGCGTCGGTCCAGTTCGTGCCGTCGGCCGAGGTCTGGATCTTGAACGCCTTGGCGTACGCCGCCTCCCAGTTGAGGGTGACGGAGCTGATGGTCGCCGTGGCGCCGAGGTCGACCTGGAGCCACTGCGGGTCGGAGGCGGCGCTGGACCAGCGGGTGCCGGTGTTGCCGTCGACCGCGGCCGAGGCGGGCGTGCCCGCGTTCTCGGTCGACGACGCCGTCGCGGTCTTGCCCTGGGAGAGCAGTGTGTCCGCCGCGCGGGCGGAGTGCGAGGGTACGAAGAGGAGCAACGAGGCGATCAGGGCCGTGATGATCGCCGCGGCGGTGTTACGCCGATTCGCCGGTGCTGATGGTCTCAGCGCCGTCGAGCCGGAGGGGGGAGCGAGCATGAGCAACTCTCCTGGTTCCACACGTGGGGGGGCAGGGGTCGGTGATCGTCCGGCCGAACTGCGGTGGCCGGACGACAGGATGCTGCTGAAACGGTGAAGTCCGGGCGGGCGCCCACCTGTTGAGGTGAGAGCGCTCTCCCGGGTGCACACCGCGATGGTTCTCCCTGTGTTTCATCCATGTCAAGAGTTGTGCACAGAGTGCGTCCTCCCGAATGGGGAAGCTCCAGAAATCCGGGCAAAGCCGTCGTAGCTGATGACACAAGTTGAACGCACTGCGGTGACCAGCGGGTATGTCAGGACGTCTCCGCGCGGCAGGCCGCTTGACGCGCCGTCGCACCTCGCCCGCACCCCGGTCCGACCCGGAAACGCTTCCGTATACCTTCAGAGCATGAAGCCGCAGTGGACTGCGGTGGTATGTGCGGCGGATGGCGAAAAGGGCCGTTCCCGGCGCGCGCGAGGCGCACCGGGAACGGCCCTGGGGCAGAGCGTCGGATCAGACCGCGGTGGTCGACCGGCGACGGCCGCGGCGGGCGTAGTAGAGCGCCCCGCCGCCGACGAGCAGTACGCCCGCGGTGATGCCCAGCGGCAGGACCGGGGAGGTGCCGCCGGTCTCCGCGAGGGTCTGCGTGGAGGCGTCGTTGTGACCGCCGGACGAGCCGCCCGAGTGCGAACCGCCGTTGGAGCCACCGGAGTTCGCGCCGCCGGAGTTCGCGCCGCCCGAGTTCGCGCCGCCCGAGGAAGAGCCGCCGGAGGTGCCGTGGCCGCCCCCGCCGTGGGTGTCGATGTCCTTGACCGACTTCACGGAGCCGTCGGCGTTCAGCAGCACCTGCTTGTTGTTCGGGTGCTTGAAGTCGAACGCGCCGGTCAGCGAGTTGGCGCGGCTGTCGAAGGACGCGTCACCGACCCGGCCGGTCTTCCAGTTGTCCTCGATGAACCTGGTGATCGACGCCTGCTCGGTGCGGGTGTGGTCGACCGAATTCACCTTGCTGTACGGGGAGATGACCAGCAGCGGCTGCCGGGTGCCGGGGCCGCAGCGGTCCGCGTAGCCACCGGCCGACGCGGGACCCGCCTGGCACGCCGGGCTGTCGACGGCCTTGCCGTTGGAGCCGACCGTGCTGTCCTTCGAGCCGTTCTGCGGCTTGGCGTACGCGTGGTCGTACCAGCCGTCGGAGTCGTCGTACGCGACGACGACCGCGGTGTCCTTCCAGGAGGACGACGCCTGGACCGCGTTGATCTCCTTGACGAGGAAGTTCTGCTCGTCGGTCGGGTCGGAGTAGGCGGCGTGGCCGTCCTGGTACTCGGCGGCCTTGAGGAAGCTGACGGCGGGCAGGCTGCCCGCCTTGAGCGCGGAGTCGAAGTCGGTCAGGTCGTAGTTGTGGTTCGCCTGGCCGTTGTGCCCGATCTCGGCGGTGTTCTTCGGCGCGAGGTGGTGCGGGTTCGACGTCGACGCGTAGTACTGGAACGGCGAGTGGTGCGGGCTGTAGTCGACCGAGGACGCGCCGGCGATGTTGGCGTGCGTGGAGTTGGCGCAGCTCGCGTAGTCGCCGCTCTTGCCGTCCCACGCGGTGGAGGGACGGAAGCCGCCCTGGAACCAGCCCCAGGTGACCTTCTTGGAGTTCAGCAGGTCGCCGACGTTCTTGCCGCGCATGACCGCCAGCGCGTTGGTGCCGGTGTGGCTGTTGTCCGAGCAGTCGTCGAACGCCGGGTCGGGGTCGTTGATGACCGTGCCGACGCCCTTGGCGTCGGGGGAGACCACCGTGTACGCGTCCGGCTTCGCCGTCTGCTTCGGGTGCTCGGTGCCCGAGGCCGGGTCGACCGAGATGACACCGTGCGTCTGACCGGAGATCAGATTGAGCGCGCCCGGCGTGGACGGACCGTACGTGGAGCTGTACGAGTTGTCGCCCAGCGAGTAGTGCTGCGCGTAGTTCCACAGGCCCGTGACGGTGTTGCCGTCGTAGTAGTCCATCACCAGACCGGGCTCGCCGAACAGGCCGCCAGAACACTTGCTGGTCTCGGTGTTCTGGACGTATGCGTCGGCCTTGCCGCCGTTGGCCGCGTACTGCTCGGGCCCGTAGTTGTGGTTCTGGTCGCAGGTCACGGCCTGGTCGGGGGAGAGCCGCTTGGGCGCGTACTGGTTCGGGTTGGTCTTGAGCAGACCGGCGTGCGCGAGGGTGTCGATGTTCTTCGGCGTGTTCCCGGCCGCCGTGAACTTCGTGCCGTCGGTGTTCGCCGCGGCAGGGTAGCTGCCGAAGTAGTGGTCGAAGGAGACGTTCTCCTGGAAGATCACCACCAGGTGCTTGATCGGCGTCTCGGTGCCGCCACCGCCGTTGTGCGACGGGGAGTCAGCCAGGGCCGGCGCCGCCGTCCCGCCCATCAGCACGAGCGCCGCAGCTCCGGCGAACGCCCCCCACCGGGCGGCCCGTACGCGCGGGCCCGCCCCTCTGCTCCTGCCAGAACCGCTTGTGGTGCTCATACTTTCTCAGCCTCCGCTAAGTGCCGCGTCGCGCGTGCCGCTGTCATTCGTGCACGGTGTCGAACGCGATCGTCATGGCGGTCCGCGACATGACAAAGGCACAGCGGTGGAGGCCGGGTGAACAGCGGGTCAGTAAAATCTTAGGAAGCCTTGACCCCGCTTTTACACTCTGAGCTGCGGTTTCAGGCGAGCAGCCCGCTGCCGAGCCAGTCGGACCGGTCGCGCACCCCCGGCAGGACAAAGAAATAGCCGCCGCCGAACGGGGTGATGTAGTCCACCAGCGGCTCACCCGCGAGGCGCTTTTGCACCGCCGCGAACTGCCGCTCGATGTCCTGCTGATAACAGACGAAGATCAGCCCCATGTCGAGGTTGCCATTGCTGTCCATACCCCGGTCGTAGTTGTAACCACGGCGCAGAATAAGGGAGTTGTCGGTGCGCGCGGTGCGCGGATTGGCGACCCGGATATGGCTGTCCAACGGGATCACATCGCCGGTCGGATCCTGCGCGAATCGCGGTGTGTCGAATTCCCTGGTCCCGTCAAGCGGCGCGCCGGTGTCCCGGCTGCGGCCGAACATCCGCTCCTGTTCGGTGATCGAGACCCGGTCCCAGAACTCCACCAGCATCCGGATCGTCCGCACCACCTGGTACGTGCCTCCGGTCGTCCAGGCGGGCTCGCCCCCGGCGCCCCGCACCCAGAGCAGCTCGTTCGCGGTGGCCGGATCGCTGATGTCCGGATTGGAGGTGCCGTCCTTGAAACCCATGTGGTTGCGCGGTGTGCCGCTGGGCCGCGGCGGGCTGGTGAAACCGTCCAGCCGCCAGCGCACCTGCATCGCGCCGCGGGTGTGCCGGGCGATGTCGCGCAGCGCGTGCAGCGCCGTGTCCGGGTGCGGCGCGGAGAGCTGGAGGCTCAGGTCCCCGTGGCACCAGCCGGGTTGGAGGTCGTCGTCCTCGAACGCGGGCATCGTGCTCAGCCGCAGCGGCTTGCGGTCCTTGAGCCCGAACCGCTCGTCGAAGAGCGACGCGCCCACCCCGACGGTGGCGGTCAGACCGTCGCCCGGCACCCTCGGGCCCAGCGTGCCGCTGTCCGACGGCGAGTCCGTGATGCCGAGCGCCGCGGGTGTGCCGCCGCCGGTCAGGAACCTCGCGCGGTCGGTGACGGTGTGCAGCAGCTCGGTCAGTTCACGCCGGTCGGCGGCGGTGACGTCGAAGGACAGGAAGAGCGAGGACTGCTGCACCGGCCGCGTGACGCCCGCCTGGTGCGGGCCGTGGAAGTCGGCGTTCGCGCGTGCCGCCGGGGCCGGGGCCGGGCCGGCGGCGGAAGCGGTCGCGCCCGTCAGCGCGGCGGCGCCACCGGCCACCGCGCCGACGGCGCCCACACCGAGCGCCGCGCCGCGCAGGAAGCCGCGCCGCCGCAGGTCGCCCGCGCCCGCCACGGGCCCGTGCGTGTCCGTCATGCCGTCCTCCGTACATCGAAGATCGTCGCCACCGGGGCGAGTTGTTCGAGCAGATCGCCGAAGTCGGCGTTGATCCGCTGGCGCTGATCGTGTGTCAGCTTGTCGAGCGGCGTCCACGTCCCACCGTGGTGCGCGGCGTCCAGGTCGCGCTCCGCGCGCTTGAGCGACGCGTCGAGCTCGGCGGTCCGCGGGTCGCGCGGGGCGAGCAGGGCGTGCAGCCGGCCGAGCAGTTCCTTCGTGCCGTCGAGATTCGCGCGGGCCGTGGCCAGATTCGTACCGCTGCCGTAGTCCGTACGGCCGGTCAGCTCGAACTGCTCGGCGTTCTCCACGATCTCGTGCGCGCGCAGTCCCAGGTCGGCCGGGTCCATCCGCTCCTGCGACCAGCCGTCGCGCAGCGTCGCCACGTCCTTGACCAGCGCGGCGGCCGGGCCGCGCAGCGAGTCGGCGGAGGCGCCGTGCCACAGCCCGTACTCGATCCGGTGGAAGCCGGTGAAGTCCGCGGAGGCGACCGAGCCAGGCGTGAGCGAGGCCGTGCCGTTGATCGCGCCGTCCGCGTCGCCGAAGGTGCCGTACGCGGCGCCCATCCGCTCGTAGACCAGGTGTGCGCTCAGCCAGTCGCGGCGGGCCGCGGTCAGATCGCCGCCGTCGATGTCCGACCTGAGGGCGCCGACGCCGCGGGCGAGGTCGTCGATCCGGGCGCCGACCCACCGCTGGTACGCCAGCGTCGGCGGGATCAGATCGTGCTGGGTGACCGGCACCGCGGCCGGACCCCGGGGAGCCTTGCCCGGTACGACGACGGTCGGCCCGGTGACCGCGTCGGTGTCCTCCTGGAGGCACTTGAACGCGTACGAGCCGCTCCCCAGGTCCACCGCCATCGGCCGGGTGATGCCCGGCGCCAGGCCCTCCACCTCGCCGTAGACCTTCCCGCTGCGCGGGTCGGTCAGATAGACCTCGGTGGCGCTCGCACCGGTGTTGCGCAGGTCGAAGACCTGCGTGCCCGGCTTCGGCGTGATCCAGCCCCGGCCGCAGCCGCCCGTGGACGCGTCCACCGCCGTGTGCCGCAGACCGTCCGACGCGGTGGCGGGAGCGGCGTGCTTGTCGGTGTGACCGCCACCGCCGCCGACGGTGAGCACCGCCGCGGTGACCGCTCCCGCGACGGCGAGCCCGGCCGCGGCCACCTGCCACATCGGCACGCGGCGGAGTCGGTTCGGTGGCGGCGGAGCTATGCCGTCTGGTTCGGCGGACACACCGGACCTCCAGATGTCGGTGCAGTGGAACGGGGCGCCGTTCATGCTAAGCACCTCACGACCGCGCACCCACCTGCGCCAAGGTCAGGAATCCACAATTCCCCGGCAGTTCACCCTTGGGTCACATAAGGGCACCCTTACCGGGGTTTTCGGCCGGGTCCCGGCCGGTGAAGTGCCGGTTCGCGCCCGGAGCACCGTAGCGCTTTAGCGGCACCGTCACGCGTAGCGCCTCAGCAGCTCAGCAGGCCCGCGTTGACCTTGGCGGTCAGGATGCGGTGCAGGCTGTCGTCGACCGCGGCGCGCAGCGTCGCGTCCTTCGGGAGCCGGTCGATGACGGCTGCGGTCATCGGGGCGATGTCGCTCGGCCGGACCGTCAGCAGCATGTTGCCGCCCGCGGCGAAGAAGTCCAGCGCGCGCTGCGCGGGGGTACGGTCGCTGACGGCGACGGCCGCGCCGATGTCGTCGGAGATGACCGCGCCCTTGAAGCCGAGCTGGGTGCGCAGCAGGTCGTGCAGGACGATGCGCGAGAAGACCGCCTGGTTCTTGGGGTCGATCTTCGTATAGGTCGCCGACGAGACCATGATGAACGGCGTGCCCGCCTGGATGGCGCTGCGGAACGGCTGGAGGTAGGAGTCGTTACGGGTGGTCACCGTGTCCGTGACGCCCGCCGTCAGGTCGGTGTTGCCCCGGACCCGGCCGAGGCCGGGAAAGTGCTTGGCCGTGGGAACGACCCCGGACTGCCGCATGCCGAGCAGAAACGCGTCGCTGTGCGTGGCGACGGTCGCGGGATCGTTTCCGTACTCCCGGTGCAGCTCGCCGATCGGCGCGTTGACGCCCACCAGATCCGCCGGGACCGTGTCCGCGACCGGGGCCAGGTTCATGTTCACCCCGGCCGCCTTGAGCTGGCCCGCCCACGTCGCCGCCTCCTGCCGGAGCCGCGACGCGGACCACTGACCCTGCGTGACCGCGTTCGGCATGCTGGAGAAGCCGGGGCCGTTGAGCACCTGGACCTCGCCGCCCTCCTGGTCGGTGGAGACCAGCAGCCGCAGATTCGAGCCCTTGACGGAGGTGGCGAGCGTCCGCACCCGGTCGGTGACCCCCTTGACCGCCTGCGTGCCCGCCGAGGTGTGGCCCATCAGAATGACCGCGCCCACCTTGCCCTGCGTGATCGCCGACGCCTCGGAGCCGGTCATCCCGGTGGACGTCACGGCCGACATGAAGAGCTGCCCGACGCGCTGGGCGGTCGACATCGCGCCCGCCGTCCGGTCCACGCAGCTCGCCTGCGCCTTGGTCGTGCTCGCCGCGGGCGGCGGTACGGGAGTGGCGCGCGTCGTGCTGGGCGACGGTGACGCCGACGGGCGGGCCGACATGGCCGTGGTCGTCGGCGCCGCGCTGGGCGACGCCGACGTCGTACCGGGCGCCACGGACGTGGCCGACGTGTCACCGCTCCCGCCCCCGTTGGAACAGGCCGCGACAGTGACCATCAGCCCCACCGCGAGCCCCACCCCACGCCGTCGCGAGCGGGACGTTCGGCTGGCGGCACCAGGAGCAGTCGGCAGACGCACGGGAAGACCTCACACCTTTTCGATCACACGGAAACGGAACGTATGCACTCATCCCCTTCCCCCTGAGGCACCAGTTGTCTCATGTGACCTGGAGAAACCCCCGCGATGGGTGTGACACGCCCCGGCAAGGCCCTTACAAGAGGAATGCGTCGGAGCGGCCGTCAGCCGTCGGCCGGGTCCGGGGCGGTGGGAGGCGTCGAGCCGGACGTTCCGGTGCCGGATTCGACCTCGGCCAGGCGGCGGAGGAGGAAACGGCGTTCCGGCGGGGTGGGGGAGAGGGCGATGGCCTCGCGGTAGGCGTCGGCGGCGGCGTCGGAGCGGCCGAGACGGCGCAGCAGGTCGGCGCGGGTGGCGGGGAGCAGGTGGTAGCCGTCGAGTCGGCCGCTCGCGGTGAGGGCGTCGACCAGGGCGAGGCCCGCGGCGGGCCCGCGGGCCATGGCGACGGCGACCGCGCGGTTGAGCTCGACCACGGGGCCCGGCGTCATGCGCGCCAGTTCGCCGTAGAGGAGCGCGATCTGCGGCCAGTCGGTGGCGGCGGCCTCGGCGGCGCTCGCGTGACAGGCGGCGATGGCGGCCTGGACCTGGTACGGCCCCGGGCGGCGGGCGAGCAGGGCGTCCTCCACGACGGCGAGCCCCTCGGCGATCTCGTCCCGGTCCCAGGCCGTACGGTCCTGCTCGTCGAGCGGCACCAGGTCACCGGCCGCGTCGGTACGGGCGGCGGCGCGCGCGTCGTGCAGCAGCATCAGCGCGAGCAGGCCGCGCGCCTCCGGTTCGTACGGCAGCAGCGCGGCCAGCAGCCGGGCCAGCCGGATCGCCTCGGCCGTGACGCGCCGCTGGTCGGCGCTGTCCGCCGTGTCGGCGCCGGGCGCGTAACCGGCGTTGAACAGCAGGTACAGCACGGCGAGTACGGCGGAGGTCCGCTCCGGGAGCAGGTCGCGCGGCGGCACCCGGAAGGGGATGCCCGCGTGCTGGATCTTGCTCTTGGCGCGGGTGAGCCGCTGTCCCATCGTGCCCTCGGGCACCAGGAAGGCCCGCGCGATCTCCGCCGTGCTCAGCCCGGTCAGGGTGCGCAGGGTCAGCGCGACGCGGGACGGCAGCGGCAGCGCGGGGTGGCAGCAGGTGAAGATCAGCCGCAGCCGGTCGTCCGGTACGGGATCGTCGTCGTTCCCGGGCGGCGGGAGGGCGTCGTCCACCGGGGTCAGCACGGCCGCCTCCCGCAGCTTGCGTTTCTCGTTCGCCGCCCTGCGCAGCCGGTCCAGGGCGCGGTTGCGGGCGGCGGTGGTCAGCCAGGCACCGGGCCTGCGCGGCACGCCGTCGACCGGCCAGCGCTCCAGCGCCCGCGCGAAGGCGTCCTGCGCGCACTCCTCCGCGAGGTCCCAGTCGCCGGTCATGCCGATCACCGCGGCCACGACCCGGCCCCACTCCTCTGACCAGGCCGCGGCGACGGCGTCCTTGACGGGGTCGGGGCGGCGCGGCCCCGACGGGGGACGCGCCTGTCCGCGCCCGGAGTCCCCGTGCGCCCCGGTCACCGCCCAGGACTCCGCGTCCCGACCCGTCATCGCCTCACTCCGCCCCGCCACCTCGTCAGCCCGCGGCTCGCGTCACTCCGTCCAGAACGGCCGCACCTCGACCATCCCGTACCGCGCCACCGGATGCTTCGCGGCGATCGCGATCGCCTCGTCCAGATCGGCGCAGTCGATGATGTCGAAGCCGCAGATCTGCTCCTTCGTCTCGGCGAAGGGCCCGTCCGTGATCAGCGGCGCGCCGTCCTTGAACCGTACGGTGGTCGCGTCCTGCGCCGGACGGATGCGGCTGCCCAGCAGCCGGGTGCCGTTGCGGGTCGTCTCGGCGACCCACGGCATCGCGTCCAACTCCTCCTCGGGCGCGTCGGCCAGCGATCCGTCGTCGCAGATGAGCAGCAGATACTTCATGGTCCTTCTCCTTCTCCGGTCACTCCGGAGGTCGCGATGCCTCCGGCGGCCACGGGCCTCTTCCTCCCGTGCGTCCACCCCTACGACGATCGGGAACCGCCGGAAACTACACCGGGCGGAAAGAACTTCGGCACGAGCCGCGTCCGCGTCACGCCGCCGCCGTCCAGCCGAGCGCCGAGCGCCGGTGCGGGAACAGCGCCACCGCCACCGCGACCAGCGCCGCACCGGCGATGAGCAGCGGCAGCGCCCGGTGCCCGTGCCCGATCAGCGCGGCACCGGCCAGGGCCCCGAGGAACATCGCCGCCGCCGAGAGCAGCCTGCGCCCCGCCTTGCTCGTCTCGCCGCCCGCCAGGCGGCTGTCCGAGGCCACGCCGGTGATGGTCAGGGTCAGCACCGTGGTCGTCAGGTCGGGCACGGCCAGCCGCCGTACCACCGCGTTCTGCCCGCCCATCGCGAAGCCCAGCAGCACGACCAGGCACCAGCGGCTCCACCCGGCGGCCGGCAGGTCGACCAGTTCGCCGACCACGTAACAGACCAGGACGAGCAGCGCCTGCCCGGCCGTCACCGCGAGCAGCAGCCGCGCCCGGTGCCGCACGACACGGTTGGCCAGCCGCCCCGCGGCCAGCGCGCCCACGGCGAAGGAGAGCAGCGACAGGACGGAGGCGGTCAGCGAGAAGCCGCTGGAACCGGCGAGCGAGAAGGCCATGAAGACGACGTTGCCCGTCATGTTCGCGACGAAGACCCGGCCCAGCGCCAGATAGCTGAAGGCGTCGACCAGCCCGGTCACGACGGTGAGCCCGAGCAGTAGCGGCGGCAGCGGCCCGTGCCGCCCGCCGAAGTCGGGTACGAGCGTGTCGCGGGCCTCGCGGAGCGTGGAGTTCACGGCGGCCGTCCTCCGATCATGCGTTCCCTGGGCGACCCATGGTCCCGCCCCGCAGCCCGTCAGACCCCCCGCCGCGCGGGACCTTCCGCCGTAAGCGGGCCGTCGCCCGTACGAATGCCATGCCGCGCCGGTCCGAAAGTCGGCCTGCGCCGGTCTGAAGATCGGTCCGCGCCCATACCGACAAGCGGACCGCCCACAGCCGTGCCGGCGCCCGCTCCCGCGCCCGAACGGGCACGTCAGCCGTGCCGCGCGTGGCATACGGGGGACGCGCGGGCTGTCGGCGCCGTACGGGCCCGCGCCGGTGTGAGACTGGCCCGCGACGTGGCGATCCTGGAGCGCGCGAGCAGCGGCGCGGCATGACGGCACGTCAAGGGGGCAGCCGCGCAAGGGTCGGGCCGTCGGCCCGGCTCGGACCGGGCTGTCGGACCGGCTCACGTCGAGCCGTCGGTACGGCTCATGAAGGAGGGACCCATGGCGTCAGCGCCGGAAGCCGCGTCCGGCGGCACGATCACCACCGACGTCCCCGCACGCCTCGACCGGCTGCCGTGGTCGCGCTGGCACTGGATGATCGTGATCGGCCTGGGCACCGTGTGGATCCTCGACGGCCTCGAGGTGACCACCGTCGGCAACATCGCCGGGCGGATCTCCGAACAGGGCAGCGGGCTGTCGATCACATCCGCCCAGATCACGGGCATCGCCGCCGCGCTCTACGTGGCGGGCTCCTGCGCGGGCGCGCTGTTCTTCGGCTGGCTGACCGACCGCTTCGGCCGCAAGAAGCTCTTCATGGTCACCCTCGCGGTCTACCTCACCGCGACCGCGATGACCGCGCTGTCCTTCCAGCCCTGGTGGTTCTTCACCTTCCGCTTCCTGACCGGCTTCGGCATCGGCGGCGAGTACGCGGCGATCAACTCGGCCATCGACGAACTGATCCCGTCCCGATTCCGCGGCCGGGTCGACCTGATCATCAACGGCAGTTACTGGCTCGGCGCCATCGGCGGCTCGCTGCTGTCAATCGTCGCGCTGAACACCGACATCTTCCCCAAGGACGTCGGCTGGCGGCTCACCTTCGCCCTCGGCGTCGTCCTCGGTCTGGTGATCCTGGTGGTACGGCGGCACGTGCCGGAGAGCCCGCGCTGGCAGTTCATCCACGGTTACGGCGACGAGGCGGACCAACTGGTCGGCACGGTCGAGCGGGAGATCGAGGAGGAGAAGGGCGAGCGGCTGCCGCGCGCCAAGAACTCGATCACCATCCACCAGCGCAAGAGCATCGGGTTCGGGCTGATCGCCAAGACCGTCTTCCACAAGTACCCCAAGCGCGCGGTGCTCGGCCTGTCGCTCTTCATCGGCCAGGCGTTCCTCTACAACGCCATCACCTTCGGGTTCGGCTCCATCCTCACCACCTTCTTCGGCGTCTCGACCGGCAAGACCGGCTACTACTTCGCGGTCATCGCGGCGGGCAACTTCCTCGGCCCGCTGCTGCTCGGCAAGCTCTTCGACACCGTCGGCCGCCGGATCATGATCTCCTCGACGTATCTGATCTCCGGCATCCTGCTGTTCGGCACGGCGTGGCTCTTCCACCGGGGCTCGCTGGACGCCACGACGATGACGGCGTGCTGGTGCGTCGTGCTGTTCTTCGCCTCCGCCGGTGCCAGCAGCGCGTATCTGACCGTCTCGGAGATCTTCCCGATGGAGACCCGCGCGATGGCCATCGCCTTCTTCTACGCGATCGGTACGGCCGCCGGCGGCATCAGCGGTCCGCTGGTCTTCGCCGACCTCACCAAGTCCGGTGTCGTGGACGACACCGTGCTGGCCTTCGTGATCGGCGCGTCCCTGATGTGCGCGGCGGGCCTGGTCGCGGCGGTGCTCGCGGTCAAGGCCGAGGGCCGCTCGCTCGAGGACATCGCCACCCCGCTGTCGTCCGCCGAACCGGCGTCCGCCTCCGCCTAGCGGCGGGCCCCGCGGGGCGAATCGAGTGGACGCGGCCGGATTCCGGTCGCGTCCACTGTCTTGTCCGGGGCCCGGAGCCGGTGCTACGTTCACCGCCAATCGAACGAATCGAATCAGTTCGACAGTCGAGGGACTCGGAGTCGGTCATGACGGTGACGATCGCGGATGTGGCGCGGCACGCGGGCGTTTCGCGCAGCACGGTGTCGTACGTCCTGAGCGGCAACCGGACCATCTCGCCCGAGACCATCAGGCGCGTCGAACTGAGCATCGAGACGCTGGGGTTCAGGCCGCACGCCGGGGCGCGGTCCATCCGCACCCGCCGCACCGGTGTGATCGCGATGGCCCTGCCGATGGTCTACGGCCCGCACAACCAGGTGCAGATGCCGTACGTCTGGGCCGCCCTCACCGCGGCCCAGGACAGCGGGCTCAAGGTGCTGATGCTGACCGACGACGACGGTGAGGCGGCCATCAGGGACGCGGTCGCCAGCGCGCTCGTCGACGGCGTGATGCTGATGGAGGTGCAGCGGCAGGACCCCAGGATCCCGCTGCTCACCGAGCTGAAGTGCCCCGCGGTGCTGGTCGGCACACCGGACGACCCGCACGGACTGCCGCGCGTCGACTTCGACTTCGCGCTGGCCGCGCGGGCCTGCGCGGAGCATCTGCACGAGTCGGGCCACACCCGGGTCGGCTACCTCGGGCAGGCGCCCGAGGCGTTCGGCCGTGACGTGGCCTACGCGGTGCACGCCCGCGAGTCGGTGCTGGCCGCGCTGGAGAGCGGGGGCAGGACCGCGGTCTGGGCCGCGTGCGAGCCCGCTCCCGGCGGGGTGGTCCGCGCGCTGGACGACCTGCTGACCCGCGAGCCCGAACTGACCGCGCTGATCGTCTACAACGAGCGCGTGCTGCCGCTGGTGATGGACCGGCTCGCCGGTATGGGGTGCGCGGTCCCGCGCGACATCTCCGTCATCGCGATCTGTCCCGACGACGAGGCCGAGCGGTGCACCCCGCCGCTGACCTCGGTGTCGCTGCCCGCCGAGGAACTGGCCAGGGCGGCCGTACGCAGCCTGGCCCGGCGGATCAAGGGCGAGGAGCTGCCCGCGAGCACGCTGCTCGCCCCGACGCTGAAGGTGCGCGGCAGTACGGGTCCAGCCCGCTGAGGCGCGTCCACCGGCGCTTACCGCCTCCGCTCTGACCGGGCGTCACCGCTCTGACCCGGTGTCACCGCACCGACCCGGTGTCACACCGCACCACCCTCTGCGTTTCCTTGCCCACACTCCCTCACGCACGGCGCGGACCGGTGGGCGGTCCCGTGCCCGCGGCGCCACTGTCGAATCAATTCGAAAGGCACGTCGATGAGCCGCTCCCTCCCCTTCCCCCGCCTCTCCCGCACCGCCGCCCGACCCGGCACGCTGGCGGCGCTGGCCGCCGCCGGGGTGCTCGCGCTGGCCGCCTGCGGCACCGGCTCCGGCAGTTCGGGCTCCGGCTCCGACACGCTGACGGAGATCGACTACTACGACGCGGCACCGCAGAACACCCAACTGCCGCGGATACTCGACGAGTGCGCCGCCAAGTCCGGCGTGCACATCAAGCACCAGCAGGTGCCGCGCGCCCAGTTCATGCCGAAACTGCTCCAGCAGGCATCGGCCCGCACCCTCCCCGACCTGGCGCTGATCGACAACCCCGACCTCCAGCAACTGGCCGCCACCGGGGGCCTGGTGTCGCTGTCGAAGGCCGGACTGACCACCGAGGGCCTGTACCCGTCGATCGTCGCCGCGGGGCAGTACGACGGCCAGACGTACGGGATCGCGCCGGGCGTCAACGGCCTGGCGCTCTACTACAACAAGGACCTGTTCACCCAGGCGGGGCTCACGCCGCCGAAGACCTGGGACGAACTGACCGCCGCGGCGAAGAAGTTGACCAAGGGCTCCCGCTACGGCGTCGCGTTCAGCGCGGTCGGCACCGAGGAGGGCAGCTTCCAGTTCGAGCCCTTCTTCTGGACCGCGGGCGCCAGCCTTAAGGCGCTGGACTCGCCGCAGGCCGTCAAGGCGCTCACGCTGTGGAAGGACCTGGTCGGTACGGGCTCGGCCTCCAAATCGGTGGTCACCTGGACACAGGCGGACGTCAACGACCAGTTCCTCGCCGGGAACGCGGCGATGATGGTGAACGGCCCCTGGCAGCTCCCCACGCTCAACGCGGCCAAGGACCTGCACTTCGGCGTGGTGCCCATACCGGTGCCCGATCCCTCCGCGAAGCCGGTCGTGCCGCTGGGCGGCGAGGTCTGGACGGTCGGGCACAGCAACGCGGCGCGCGAGGCCAAGGCCGTCTCCGTGGTGAAGTGCCTGCTCGGTCAGGAGGAGAGCCTGAAGTGGTCCAAGGACGCGGGCTACATCCCCAGCAACCAGCAGGCCGCCGCGCAACTGGCGACCAGTCAGCCGCAGTTGGCGGCCTTCGTGGCGGAGGTCGGCACCGCGCGGGCCAGGACCACCGAACTGGGCACCGACTACCCCAAGGTCAGCCAGGCGCTCGCCGACGCGATCCAGGCCGCGCTCGCGGGCGGCACCAGCCCGCAGTCCGCGCTCGCCCAGGCGCAGCGCTCCGCGCGGAACTAGGCGGGGCCGACCGATGTCCACCACTGTCCGCAGCGCCCCGGTGGCACGGGCGAAGCCCGTCGCCGCCCGGCAGGACGGCCACGGCCGCCGCCCCCGGCGCCGCACCGGCCGCTGGGCGGCCTTCGCCTTCATCGCCCCCGCCTGGCTCTACGTCCTCGGCTTCTATCTGTACCCGCTGGCCGGCAACGTCCGGATGGGCTTCCAGAACTACACCGTCTCCTCCTTCTACACCGGCGTCGCGCCGTACGTCGGCTGGGACAACTACACGGCCGTCCTCCACGACAGCCACTTCTCCCGCACCGTCGTCAACACCGTGCTGTTCACGGCCGGTTCGCTGGCCTTCCAGTTCGCCATCGGCCTGGCCCTCGCGGTCTTCTTCAACCGGTCCTTCCCGCTGGGCGGCCCGCTGCGCTCACTGCTGCTGATCCCCTGGCTGCTCCCGCTGGTGGTCTCGGGCACCGCCTGGCGCTGGATCCTCGACACCGACTCGGGCGTGCTCAACCACGCGCTGCTGAGCCTGGGTCTGACGGGCCATCCGATCCCGTGGCTCGCCAGCACCCACGACTCGCTGATCGCCGTGACGCTGGTCAACATCTGGGTCGGCATCCCCTTCAACATGGTGATCCTCTACGGCGGACTCCAGAGCATTCCGGGGGAGCTGTACGAGGCCGCGTCGCTGGACGGCGCGAACGCCTGGCGCCGCTTCCGGCACATCACGCTCCCGCTGCTGCGGCCGGTTACCGCCGTGGTGCTGACGCTGGGACTGATCTACACCATCAAGGTCTTCGACGTGATCATGATCCTCACCCAGGGCGGCCCCGCCGGGTCCTCGCAGACGCTGACCACCTACGCGTACAACCTCTCCTTCCAGCAACTGCTGTTCGGGCGCGGCGCGGCGGTGGGCAACCTGCTCATCGTGGTCGCGGTGGTCTTCGCCGCGGTCTATCTGCGCAGCACCCGTGAGCAGCGGCAGGCGGGACGGTGAGCGCCCCCGCCACCGGCGCGCGCCGGTTCACCCGCCCGCTGAACACCGTGATCGCGCTGCTGATCCTCGCGGTGATGCTCTTCCCGCTGTACTGGATGCTCAACGCGTCGCTGCTGCCCTCGACCGATCTGGTGAAGAGCTCCCCGACCTGGTTCCCGCTGCACGGCACGCTCCAGGGCTACCGCAGGGCGCTGTCCAGCCAGGGCGGCCACCTCCTGGTCAGCCTCGGGGTGTCGGCCGGGACCGTCCTGGTGGTGCTGCTGATCGCGGTGCCCGCCGCGTACGGTATGGCCCAACTGCGGGCGCCCGGCGGCCGGATGCTCACCTTCGCCTTCCTGGTGGCGCAGATGATCCCCGGCGTGGTGATGGCCAACTCGCTCTACACGATGGCCAACAAGCTCCAGTTGCTGAATTCGCCGCTGGCGCTGATCCTGGCCGACTCCACGCTGTGCGTGCCCTTCGCGGCACTCATCCTGAGCACCGCCATGCGCGGTGTGCCCGCGGAACTGAGCGAGGCGGCGGAACTCGACGGCGCGTCACGGCTGCGCACCCTGCTGTCGGTGATCCTGCCGGTCAGCAGGAACGCCGTGGTCACCGCGAGCCTGTTCTCCTTCCTCTTCGCGTGGGCCGACTTCCTGTTCGCCGTCACCCTCACCACCCAGGACGACCGGGCGCCCGTCACCGTCGGCATCTACCGCTTCATCGGCGCCCATCTCAGCGACTGGAACAGCGTGATGGCCACCGGGATCATCGCCTCGCTCCCGGCCGCGGTGCTGCTCGTCATCGCCCAGCGCTACGTGGCGGCGGGCGTGACCAGCGGCGCCGTCAAGGACTGACCCCCAACAGCCCTGCCCCGCCCGGCCCCGCGACCACGACCGGCCGCGACCCCGGCCGGCCGCGACCCCGACCACCGAGGAGAGACCTTGCCGTCCGCGTTCACCCGCTCCCCGAACCGCCTGCGGTGGCGTCACGGCCACCACGTGCTGGAGATCCAGCCGTGGGGACCCGACAGCGTCCGCGTGCGGGCCGGTGTCCACCGCGTCACCGACGGCCTGCCCGGCGCGCTGGAGACCGCGCCCGCACCCTCCGCGTGCGAGATCGACGTCCACGACACGCACGCCACCTTGACCAACGGCCTGCTGCGGATCACCGTCGCCGCCTCCGACGGACTGCTCACGGCCGTACGCGCCGACACCGGCGCGGAGTTGCTGCGCGAGGAGCCGCCGCACTTCTGGTGGCCGGGAGCACGGCACTTCGAGTCGGCGGGCGGCGGCAAGTACCGGATCGAGCAGCGCTTCGCCGCGTACGACGACGAACGGATCCACGGCCTCGGCCAGCACGGCCACGGCCGCTTCGACCAGAAGGGCACGGTCCTCGAACTCCAGCAGCGCAACGGCGAGGTGACCGTCCCCTTCGCCGTGTCCAGCCGAGGCTACGGCTTCCTGTGGAACAGCCCGGCGGTCGGCCGGGTGGAATTCGCCGCCAACGGCACCCGCTGGGTCGCCGACCGCGCCCAGCAGCTCGACTACTGGCTCACCGCGGGCCGCACCCCCGCCGACGTCCTCGGCCACTACGCCGCCGCCACCGGACACGCCCCCGCCTTCCCGCGCTGGGCCTCCGGACTGTGGCAGAGCAAGCTCCGCTACCGCGACCAGGACGAACTCCTCGCCGTCGCCCGCGAATACGCCCGCCGCGGCCTGCCCCTGTCGGTGATCGTCGTCGACTACCTGCACTGGCGCAATCTCGGCGACTGGGACTTCGACCGCCGCGACTGGCCGGACCCGCGCGCCATGGTCGAGGAACTGCGCGCGCTCGGCGTCGAATTGGCCGTCTCCGTCTGGCCGTCGGTCAGCCCGCTGTCCACCGGCTACGCGGCGCTGCGGGACGCGGGCCAGCTCGTCGCCACGTACAACGGCGTGACCTCGCACGGCGACTGGCCGGACACCGAGGACGCGGCCGAGGGCATCGGCGTCGCCTTCTACGACGCCACCGACCCCGCCGCCCGCGCCGCCCTGTGGGACCGGCTCCAGGAGCACTACTACAAGCTCGGCGTCCGCGCCTTCTGGCTGGACGCCTGCGAACCGGAGATGCGCCCCGGACACCCGCACAATCTCAGCTACGCGGCGGGCCCCGGCAGCGAGGTCGCCAACCTCTACCCGCGCGAACACGCCCGCGGTGTGTACGAACACCTCGCCGAGCAGGGCGAGACGGAGATCCTGTCGCTGGTCAGATCCGCGTGGGCGGGCTCGCAGCGGTACGGCGTCGCGCTCTGGTCCGGCGACATCCCCGCGACCTTCGACGCGCTCGCCGACTCCATCAGGGCCGGGCTCAACGTCGCCATGAGCGGCATCCCGTGGTGGACCACCGACATCGGCGGCTTCCACGGCGGCGACCCGGACGACGAGGACTACCGCGAGCTGATGGTCCGCTGGTTCCAATTCGCCGTGTTCTGCCCGCTGCTGCGGCTGCACGGTCACCGCGAGCCGCGCGTCTTCCACGGCCCGATCGGCACCGGCGGCGGGCCCAACGAGATCTGGTCCTACGGCGCGGTCGCCGAGCGCGCGATGACCGGCGCGCTGGCCCTGCGCGAGCGGCTGCGCCCCTACCTGCACGCCCAGTTGGACGCGGGGCGCGAGGACGGGCTGCCGCTGCTCCGCCCGCTGCTGCTCGAATTCCCCGACGACGCCACCGCCTGGTCGGTGGACGACCAATTCCTGTGCGGACACGACCTGTTGGTGGCCCCGGTCACACGCCCCGGCGCCCGTGAGCGCCGCGTCTACCTCCCCGCGGGCGCCGACTGGACGCACCTCGAGGGCGCCGGGGCCCCGGACCACCCCACAACGCCGACACCGACGCGGTACGCGGGCGGCCGGTGGGTCACCGTCCCCGCCCCGCTCGACGCCGTACCGCTGTTCGTGCGCGACCGCGCCGACCCGCTCGGCCCACCTGCTGACGTACCCCCCACCCCACCTGTCAAGGAGGACAGATGAACCCGTCCACGGCACGACCCCGGTGGCGCGCCACCGCACTGGCGGCGGCGGCGCTGGCCGCCGCCGTCCTGGCCTGCGCCACCCTCGGCCCGTCCCCGGCCGCCGCGGCCGACACCACCGTCTCCGTCGACCTCGGCAACCAGGGCGCGGTGCCCAACCAGGCCGGCTCCGGCTTCCTCTACGGCCTCAGCCAGGACGGCTCGGGGCCCGCCGACAGCCTGCTCCAACCCCTCAAGCCCACCCTCTTCCGCGGCGGCGGCGCCCGGATCGCGGGCGGCGGCTGGCTGGGCGACGGCTACACCGCGGGCTCCGGCTACCGGATACGCGTCGACTCCGCGCTGTCCCAGGCCCGCCGCGTCACCGCCGCGCCCTACCGCGCCACCTACCACCTGCTGGTCTCCGACGTCTGGGGCGCCGACACCACCCAGCCGTCGAACACCGTCTACCCCTGCGACAACGGCGACTGCTCCAACTGGGCGGCCTTCATCGACCGGCTCGTCGCCGACGTCCAGGCGTCCGGGGTGCCCGTCAGCTACGACATCTGGAACGAGCCGGACGGCACCGGCTTCTGGCAGCGCGGTGTCAACAGCGCGCAGTACTACCAGATGTGGGACACGGCGGTGCGCGAGATCCGCCGCCTGGTGCCCTCCGCGCAGATCGTCGGCCCCTCCTACAGCGGCTACAACCACGGCTGGCTCGACGACTTCCTCGGCCGTACCAAGGCCGACAACACCCTGCCGACCGTCGTCAACTGGCACTTCGGCAACGACCCCGCGGCCGACGCCGCCGACGCCCGCGCCCTGCTGTCCGCGCACGGCATCGCCCCGCTCCCGCTGACCATCAACGAGTACCTGTTCTCGCAGCAGCAGAACGCCGCCTACACCGCCTGGTTCCTCGACCGGCTCTCCGCCTCGGGCGTCGCGTCCGCCGCGCACGCGATCTGGACCGACTGCTGCGGGGCCGGGACGCTCGACTCCCTGCTCGTCGGCGGCCAGCCGACCGGCCAGTGGTGGGTCTACCAGGCATACGCGCGGATCGGCGGCCACCTGCTGGGCACCACGGGCAGCGGCGGTATCGCCGTCGCCGCGGGCGCGGACACCACCGCCCACCAGGTCCTCGCGCTGATCGGCAACAACTCGGGCCAGGGCGGCACCACCACGGTCACCTTCCAGAATCTGTCCGCCGCCTCCTGGCTGCGCGGCGGCAACGGCAAGGTGCACGCAAAGATCCAGCGCATCCCCGACCAGTCCCCGCTCGGCGCGCCCGCCACCGTCCTGGACTCCGACCTCACCCCCGACGGCAACACCCTGCGCGTCCCCGTCACCCTCACCAGCGGCACCGACGCCTACACGGTCACCCTGACCGCGGGCAACGGCTCCACCGGACCCGTCGACCCGGTGACGACCGTCGTGGACGGCACCGCCACCAACTCCGGTGACGCCAACTACTTCCAGTACGGCGCCAACTGGGGCGTCGCCAACGGCATCACCGACATGTACCAGCAGACCGCCAACTGGACGTTCACCGCGGGCGCCTCGGCGACCTTCCACTTCCACGGGAGCACCGTCGCCCTGCATGCCGTCCGCGACACCGACCAGGGCATCATGTCGCTCTCGGTCGACGGCGGTTCACCCGTCACCGTCGACAACTACGCGGCCGCCCGCAACGCCTCGGGCACCGTGTGGACCAGCCCCGCGCTCCCGTCCGGCAGCCACACCCTGACCATCACCAACACCGGCGCGCGCAACGCGCACAGCACCGGGAACAACATCGCCGTCGACCGCGCGGACGTCTCGTAGTCCCGACCGCCTCCGCCACGCACACGGGCCCGTCCGCGACCCCCGGCCTTCCGGCCACGGGGCCGCGGACGGGTACGGTCACACGGCCCCGCCGCCCACCGGCTGCCGAAGGACCAGTCGCAACGCGTAAGCGGGCTCCGTCTCCTGGCGCGCCCAGCCGACCGAGGCGACCGTATAGGCGGGCCCCTCGCGCAGCCAGTCCGTGGCGGCCTGGAAGAGCTCCGCGGCGTCGCCACCGGCGAGGATCAGCACCCCGTCGTCCTCCACCGTCACCCACATGTCGACATGGCTGTTCACGAACGCGCCCGCCCGGTCGCGCAGTTCGTCCGACACGGACTGGCTGTCACTGGCAATGGTCATGGACCGCACCCCTTCGTCATCCGTCATCCGGATCCCTCATCCCGCAATCGTCAACTACCCCTCGCATTCCCCGTTCACTGTCCGTCACACACTTCACGTGTCGCGCAATCGACGGGGGAGCGGTACGGGCAGGCGTGAACGGCTGAGGGGCCTCCCGGTCCGGGAGGCCCCTCAGCCGTTCGTCGTGCTCGCTGCCTGCTTCCGGCTGCCTACTTCTGCGTCATCAGGCCCGCGCGCAGGCCGGCGATGGTGCGGCTCAGCAGCCGCGACACGTGCATCTGCGAGTAGCCCAGCTCCTCGCCGATCTGCGCCTGCGTCATCTCCTCGCCGAAGCGCATCTGGAGGATCTGCCGGTCGCGCTCGGGGAGCTTGGCGATCAGCGGGGCCAGGCTCTGGAAGTTCTCGATGAGGTCCATCGCGTAGTCGCACTCGCCGAAGGTGTCGGCCAGCGTGCGGCCCTCGCCGTCACCGCCGCTCTCACCGTCGTTGTACGGCGTGTCCAGCGAGCCCGCGGTGTAGCCGTTGGCGGCGACCAGGCCCTCGATGACCTCTTCCTCGGTCAGGTCGAGGTGCGCGGCCAGCTCGGCCACCGTCGGGTCGCGGTCCAGCACCAGCGCGAGCGCTTCCTTGGCCTTGCTCAGCTCGACGCGCAGCTCCTGGAGGCGGCGCGGCACGTGCACGGCCCAGGAGGTGTCGCGGAAGAACCGCTTCATCTCGCCGACGATGTACGGGATGGCGAAGGTGGTGAACTCGTTCTCCCGCGACAGGTCGAACCGGTCGATGGCCTTGATCAGGCCGATCGTGCCGACCTGGACGATCTCCTCCATGTCGGTGGCCGGCCGGTTGCGGTAGCGCCCGGCGGCGAAGTGCACCAACGAGAGGTTCATCTCGATCAGCGTGTTGCGGGCGTACTGGTATTCACGGGTGCCCTCCTCGACGGCCTGGAGCCGGTCGAAGAAGAGCTTCGACAGCGCCCGCGCGTCCTTGGGGGCCACCGCCGTGGCGTCGTCGATCCGCGGAAGTTCACCAATCAAGCCGCCCTCGGATCGCGGTGATGCCTCAAGCGTCGCCGTTTCGTACGCGCTGTCCGACTGCTGAACCTGTGTGGTCACGTCATCGCCTCGCCTCGGTAAGACTGTCCACAAGCCGCTTGCCCGCTGTCGAACGTCCTATGCCAACTTTTTTTCGAGCAATTTTTCCGGGCCCCGAACGGGTCCGAGCGGCGGCCTGTTTCGCGTCCTCGTCCGTGTTCTGCCGGGTCCCGTCGCGCGTCCCGTCTCCGGCTGCGCGCCGCGACTACTGCCCCGCACGGTAGCGCAATCCGTCCATGAGCAGGTCCAGCAGGCGTCCCGCCTGCGCCCTGCGCTCCGGACCGGCCGCCGACAGCGCCACCCCGCCGAGCCCGACGAGCACGTCTTCGGGGTCGGCGTCCGCCCGCAGCGTCCCGGCCTCCGCGCCCGCCCGCAGCAGGGTGCCGACCGCGCCGAGCAGCGCCTCACGGCTGTGCGCGAAGGGGTCGCCGCCGGACGCGATCACGGCGCGCAGCGCGTCGGCCATGCCGCGCTTGGTCGTCATGTAGTCGATGAAGTGGTCCATCCAGGCGCGCGCCGCCACGTCGGGGGGAGCGGCGGTGAGCAGCCGGGGCGCGGCGTCGCACAGCCGGGTCAGCTCGTTGCGGTACGCGGCCTCGACCAGCGCCTCGCGGGTCGGGAAGTTCCGGTAGAGCGTGCCGATGCCGACCCCCGCGTCCTTGGCGATGGCCTCGAGCGTCACCTCGGGCCCGTCGTGGGCGAACGCGCGCACGGCGGCGGCCAGCAGCCGGTCGCG
The DNA here is from genome assembly GCF_042955955.1 of Streptomyces sp. NPDC008317. Lineage (NCBI taxonomy): Bacteria > Bacillati > Actinomycetota > Actinomycetes > Kitasatosporales > Streptomycetaceae > Streptomyces > Streptomyces sp. NPDC008317. The sequence goes on along the minus strand of NZ_JBIBFQ010000005.1, from coordinate 642,907 downwards.
ATTGCGCTGCGCGTCGGCGCGCAGGGGGCGGGGTGAGGTGCCCGGCACGGTGTCTCTCCTCGGTGGGACGCGGATCGTCGGGGCACGGCGGCCCGACGAATTTGCAAGCGGAGGTTCCTCCGCTTGCGGTGGATCTGAGCGGAGGTTCCTCCGGTTTTTATCGTACCGGCAGTGCCATGCCCTCCGCGCTACCGAGGAGACGCACGGATCATGACGTCAAACCCCCTCATCACCACCCCCTTCACCAGCGAGTCCACCGCCGCCGACGTGCTGGCGGGCATCGATCTGACCGGCCGCCGCGCCGTCGTGACCGGTGGCGCGTCCGGCATCGGTGTCGAGACCGCCCGCGCCCTGGCCGCCGCCGGGGCCGAGGTGACGCTGGCCGTACGGGACGCGGAGGCAGGCCGGCGGACCGCCGAGGACATCACGAGGACCACGGGGAACGAGCAGGTGCGGGTCGCTCCGCTCGACCTGGCCGACCAGGCGTCCGTCGCCGCCTTCGTCGCGGACTGGCAGGGGCCGCTGCACATGCTGGTCAACAACGCCGGAATCATGGCCTCGCCCGAGATGCGCACCCCGCAGGGCTGGGAGATGCAGTTCGCCACCAACCACCTGGGCCACTTCGCCCTGGCGACCGGCCTGCGCCCGGCGCTCGCCGCGGCGGGCGGCGCCCGCGTGGTCGCGGTCAGCTCCAGCGCCCATCTGCGCTCGCCCGTCGTCTTCGACGACATCCACTTCCGCGAGCGGCCGTATGAGCCCTGGTCCGCGTACGGCCAGTCCAAGACCGCCAACGTGCTGTTCGCCGTCGAGGCCACCAAGCGCTGGGCGAGCGACGGCATCACCGTCAACGCGCTGATGCCGGGCGGGATCAGGACCAAGCTCCAGCGCTACGTGTCCGACGAGGAGCTGAACCGGCTGCGCGCCGAGCGCGGCCCCGACCTCCCCCGGTGGAAGACCCCGGAGCAGGGCGCGGCGACCTCGGTGCTGGTCGCGGCCTCTCCGCTGCTCGACGGCGTCGGCGGCCGGTACTTCGAGGACTGCGACGAGGCGGCGGAGAACCGGCCCGGCGCCCCCGACGGCGTCGCGGCCTATGCCCTCGACCCGGAGGCGGCGCGGCGGCTGTGGGAGGTGTCCGTGGCGACCCTGGCCGCCGGATAGCGCGGCGGGGACATCTCCGGGGACAACGGCGGGGACATCTCCGGTGGCATCGGTGGGGACGTCTCCGGGAACGCACGGAGACTTCCGTATATACGGTGGCGCCGCGGTACGTCACGCACCGCGGCGCCCGGCCGATGGCCGCTCACCCGCGCTTCTGACCGCCTTCGCGCCCGGTGCGGTCGGGGTCGGTGGTGCACCCGCCTTTACGGCAGTTCACGTCGGAGCATGACATCGTGGATCACCTCCTCTCGTCCGGCTCGGTCCCCGGCAGGTCGCCGGGGACGCAGTCCAGCAGGAGTTTGTCGACGCGCCTGCCCTGCCACAGCGCGGCGCTGCGCAGCCGCCCGGCGTCACGGAAACCGGCCTTGAGGTAGGCGTGCACCGCGGCGGTGTGCGGAGCGAGTACCTCCAGCCACACCGCGCTCAGCGACGCGATGGTGAAAGCCCAGTCGAGGGTGAGTGCGGTGGCCTCGGCGGCGTAGCCCAGGCCGCGGTGCTCCGGGGCGATGACAAGGGTGTACTCGGCGCTGTTGGCCGACTGGTCGACGCTCAGCGCGGTGGTCCCGACCGGAATGCCACTGTCCGTGGTGATCACTTCGAAGAGTTGGTAGTGGGTGGAGGTATGGCCACTGTGGAAACGAGCCTGGAAGACTTCCCAGGACACCGGCCAGCGGGCCCCGAATCCGACGACGGTCGCCGGATCGGTCTCCCACCGGTGGTAGTCCTGCATCATCTCTTCCCTCGCCAGTGCCAGCGCCAACCGTGCCCCGCTGCGCAGCGGAACGGGTGCGGCGGAGCGGCTGTTGGTCATCACGCGCGGTCTCTCCTCCGTGTGCCCTGTCCGGCTCCGGACAGCCGTCCGTAAAGCGTCATTCCACTTTCCGCGTCACCTGGGCAGATCCGCTGTATTGGCCATCGCCCGGTGGGCCGTGTGCTTGCGCCCCCGGCACGCGGGCGGCCCGGCCGGCCCCGGCGCACGTCGGCCGGGCGGCCCGCCGGATCTGGCGGGAAAACGATGCACCTGTTCCGCGCACGCCCGCCTGCGCGTGCCCCTGCGTCGTACGCGGTGCGGGTGACCGGTGTGACGCGTGGTCCAGTGCGATCCGGACGATTTCCCGCAGAACGGCCGCACCGCCGTCCGAGGCCCGCGCGACGCACGCCCGTTCGGGGGAATGCCGGGCCAGGGGCTCGCGTTCGCGGATACGGAGAACGGGCCGGCCGCTTGGCTAAGGTGACCGGTGGGACCCGTATTGACCACATCTGTCAGGAGCGGTGAATGAGCGACGGCGACGACTTCAATGCCCGGATCACGGCCGAGTTCCGGGCCAACCACGGGAAGGTCGGCGGCCCCTTCGAGGGCGCGCCGATGGTGCTGCTGCACACCCGCGGCGCCCGTACCGGCATCGAGCGCGTCAACCCGCTGATGTACATGGCCGACGGGGACCGCTATCTGGTGTTCGCCTCGAAGGGCGGCGCCGACACCCACCCCGCCTGGTACCTCAACCTCCTCGCGCACCCCGACATCGACATCGAGATCGGCGACGAGACCATCCCCGTGCACGCCGAGGAGCTCAAGGGCGCCGAGCGCGACGAGAAGTACGCCGAGCAGGCGTCCCGCTTCCCCGGCTTCGCCGACTACCAGAAGAAGACCAGCCGGGTCATCCCGGTGATCGCGCTCAGCCGCCGCTAGGACCGCGCGCGGCGGGTGCGACCTGCCGTCGGACCGCGCGGGCGGCGGAATTACGTCAGGCTCCCGCGCGGTAGGCCGCGTCCAACCGGGGAAGGCAACAGGGGCACACGGTTGTCGACGGCAGGAGGTCTCGGTGAAGGTGGGTCTGTTGACCCGGGAATATCCGCCGGATGTATACGGCGGAGCCGGGGTCCACGTGGAGTTCCTGGCCCGTGAACTGCGCTCATTGGTGGATGTCGCCGTGCACTGCTGGGGCGACGGGGCGGACAGCCCCGACACCGGGGTGACCCGGCACCACGCCCCGTCCACGCTCGACGGCGCCAACGACGCGCTGCGCACCTTCTCCGTCGACCTGGCCATGGCCGCCGGTCTTCAGGGCCGCGACCTCGTCCACTCGCACACCTGGTACGCCAACCTCGCGGGCCATCTGAGCAAGCTGCTCTACGGCATACCGCACGTGCTCACCGCCCACTCGCTGGAGCCGCTGCGGCCCTGGAAGGCGGAGCAGCTCGGCGGCGGCTACGCCCTGTCGAGCTGGGCCGAGCGCACGGCGATGGAGTCGGCCGACGCGGTGGTCGCGGTCTCCGACGGCATGCGCGGCGACATCCTGGGCTGCTATCCGGCGCTCGACCCCGACCGGGTGCACGTCATCCGCAACGGGATCGACACGGCCACCTACCGGCCCGACCCGCGCACCGACGTGCTCAGCCGGATCGGCATCGATCCGCAGCGCCCCTACGTGCTCTTCGTCGGCCGGATCACCCGGCAGAAGGGCGTGCCCCATCTTCTGCGGGCCGCCCGCGAACTCGACCCGTCCGCGCAGCTCGTGCTGTGCGCGGGAGCGCCGGACACCCCCGCGCTCGACCGCGAATTCCGCGCGCTCTTCGACGAGCTGAACGCGGTACGCGATGGCGTGCACTGGATCCCGGCGATGCTGCCACGCCCCGCCGTGGTCCAACTCCTCACCCACGCGGCGGTGTTCGCGTGTCCTTCGGTGTACGAGCCGCTGGGCATCGTGAATCTGGAGGCGATGGGCTGCGGCACACCCGTGGTCGCCTCCGCGGTCGGCGGCATCCCCGAGGTCGTCGAGGACGGCGTCACCGGGCTGCTCGTGCCCTACCGCGAGGAGGACCCCGCCGCGTTCGAGGCGGGACTCGCGCGGGCGCTCAACCGGGTGATCGGCGACCGCGCCGAGGCGGAGCGGATGGGGGCGGCGGGCCGGGACCGCGCGGTACGCGAATTCGGCTGGGACACCGTGGCACGGCGTACGGCGGAGCTGTACGCGTCGGTGCTGGCGCAGGGCCGGTAGGCGGAGTGAGCCGGTGAACGCCGGAACACGGGACCGGGATCAGGCACGAGAACGGCACGAGGAGCAGATATGAGCGGCAGAGACGACAAGGGGGGGTCTCGATGCGTGGAGGACCTTCGGTACTGGGCATAGTGCTGGCCGGTGGCGCGGGAAAGCGGCTGATGCCGCTGACCGCCGACCGGGCCAAACCAGCGGTGACCTTCGGCGGCACGTACCGCCTGGTCGATTTCGTCCTGTCGAACCTGGTGAACGCGGACATCCTGCGGATCTGCGTGCTGACGCAGTACAAGTCCCACTCGCTCGACCGCCATGTGACCACCACCTGGCGGATGTCCAGCCTGCTGGGCAACTACGTGACGCCGGTACCGGCACAGCAGCGGCTCGGCCCGCGCTGGTACCTCGGCAGCGCGGACGCGATCCTTCAGTCCCTCAATCTCGTGCACGACGAACAGCCGGACTACATCGCGGTGTTCGGCGCCGACCATGTGTACCGGATGGACCCCCGGCAGATGCTGGCGCAGCACATCGAGCACGGCGCGGGCGTCACTGTCGCGGGAATCAAGGTGCCCAGAGCCGACGCGGCGGGCTTCGGCGTGATCTCGCCCGCCGCCGACGGCATACAAGTGGAACGCTTCCTGGAGAAACCCCTCGACCCGCCGGGGCTGCCCGGCGACCCCCAGCATGTCTTCGCCTCGATGGGCAACTACCTGTTCAGTACGAAGACCCTGATCGACGCCCTGCACGAGGACGCGGAGGACCCGCAGTCCGTCCACGACATGGGCGGCAGCATCCTGCCCCGGCTCACCGACCAGGGCGTCGCCCAGGTCTACGACTTCGACAACAACCACGTGCCGGGCGAGACCGCCCGCGACCACGGCTACTGGCGCGATGTCGGCACGCTGGACGCGTACTACGACGCGCACATGGACCTGATCTCCGACCAGCCCGCCTTCAGCCTGCACAACCGGCGCTGGCCCATCTACACCCACTCCGGGCAGCTCCCGCCCGCCAAGATCGCCGCGGGCGGCATCGTGGGCGAGTCGGTGGTGAGCCCCGGCTGTGAGATCCGCGGGCAGGTCACCCGCTCGGTGCTGTCGCCCGGCGTGGTCGTGGACACCGGCGCCGTCGTCCAGGGCTCGGTACTGCACGACAACGTACGGGTCGGGCGCGGCGCCATCGTCAGGGGCGCGGTGCTCGACAAGAACGTCGACGTGCCGCCGGGCGCCACCATCGGCGTCAACCCGGACCGCGACCGCGAGCTGTACACGGTCTCCGCGGCGGGGGTGATCGCGCTGGGCAAGGCCCAGTTGGTGCTCTGACACGCACCGCCCGTCCGCGGAACGGCGGCCACCCCTCGCACCGAGGGGTGGCCGCCGTTCCCGTGCGGCCGGGGGAGCGCCGCCTAGCTGCCGTACACCTCCAACTCGTAGATCCGCGCCGCCGGATCGGTGTTCTGGGTCGGCGTGATCACGCTGAGCCGTACATAACGGGCCGTGGCGCTCACCGCGTTGGTCGTGGAGTCAGCGGTGTTGCCGCGGACCTGGGCGACGGTGGTCCAGGTGCTGCCGTCGGCGGAGACGGCGAGGTCGAAGTCCTTGGTGTTCCAGCTCGGGTCCTCACCGCCCGCCCCGGCGTGCCGGACGGTCAGCGAGGACAGGGCGTGCGAGGCGCCGAGGTCGACCTGGAGGGTCTTGGTGCCCGACACCTTCGAGCACCACTTGTCGCTGTTGCCGCCGGTGTAACTGCCGTTGACCGCCTTGTCGGGCGTCTCGGTGGTGCCGCACGCGTCGGAGCCGGTCGCGGTGCGGCCGAGCGCGAGATCGGCCTGGCCGCCGCCGTACACCTCCAGTTCGTAGAGCCTGGCGGCCACGGTCGAGCCGGCCGCGTCGTTGACCGGCGAGGAGATGGCGACCTTCACATAGCGGGCCTGGCGCGCCGAGACCGGGTGGTAGGTACGGCTGGAGCGCGAGCCCGTGACGGTGGCCGCGGTGGTCCAGTTGGCGCCGTCGGTACTGGTCTGGATGGTGAACGCGGCCGTGTTCCAGCCGGTGTTCTCCCCGCCGAGCCCGGCGTGCTTGAGCACGAACGACGACACGGTCTGCACCGAGCCGAGGTCCACCTGGAGGGACGGATTGGCCACCGTGGAGCACCACTTGCTGTTGTCCTTCAGCGTGCCGTCCACGGCCTTGTCGCCGGATTCCGCGGTCGCGCACGGCGCCGAGGCCGTCACCGGCTTGCCCTTGGCCAGGTCCGTGCCCAGTTCGGGCGCGGCCGGTACCGGGGTCGCTCCGTCGGTGAAGGACGGCGGGACGTCGCCCGCGCCCGTTCCCCAACTCGCGCTCGGCGTACCGCCCATGGTGAAGTTCAGCGTCCCGCCGCCCGCCACGTCCGGGTAGCGCAGGTAATTGTGGCTGGTGGCCGTCCCGTTGACGCTGACGCCCTGCACATAGCCGCCGCTGCCCGAGGAGTTGATGGTGATGTTGCCGCCGGGCCGCTGGAGCAGCACGGACGGGAACTGCGGGCCGTGGATCGCCAGCGTGTCCGCGCCGGGCGTCGCCGGGTACACCCCGAGCGCGGCCCACACGTACCAGGCCGAGGTCGCGCCCAGGTCGTCGTTGCCCGGCAGGCCACCGGGACCGGTGGTGTACGACTCGGTCATCACCTTGCGTACCGCGTCCGAGGCGCCCGCGGGGTCCCGCGCGTAGTTGTACGCCCACGGCACACCGTGCTCCGGCTCGTTGCCGATGTAGTAGTACGGCAGGCTCTGGCCCGCGTTGACCTGCGTGAAGTGGTGGTCGAGGCGCTGCACCGCGGTCTGCCGGCCGCCCATGTCGTTGATCAGGTCGGAGAAGTCGTACGGCACCATCCAGGTGTACTGCGACGCGTTGCCCTCGGTGAAGTTGTTCTGGCTGGCCGGATTCAGCGGCCACGCCCAGCTCCCGTCGGAGTTGCGCGGCTGCGTGTAGCCGGACTCGGTGCTGTACGTGTTGCGCCACCACTGCGCGCGCGTCATGTGCGTGGAGTAACTGGACGTGTTCCCCAGCGCCTTGGCGAACTGCGCGACCGCGAAGTCCGACGCGGAGTACTCGAGGGAGTCCGAGGGCGCGCCGGGCAGATAGTGCAGGTTGGTGTACGTGCCCTGATTGCCGCGGATCGGCGAGCCCTGCATCGTGCCGCCGTTGGACGCCTTCTCCATCAGCGACAGCGCGCTCGCGGTGTCGAAGTCCCTGGCCCCGAAGGCGTAGAGACTGCTCACGATGATCGGACCCGGATCGCCCGTCATCACGAAGTCCTCGTTGGTCTGCTGCGACCACTTCGGCAGCAGACCGCCCTGCTGCCCGTCCAGGACCATCGACTTGGCGATGTCGCTCGCCTCGGTCGGCGCGATCAGCGCGACCAGCGCCGCCCAGGACCGGTAGATGTCCCAGCCCGAGTAGTTCTGGTAGACCGGCCGGGTCGAATTGTGCACCGCGCCGTCGAAGCCCCGGTAGTCGCCGTTGACGTCACTGGAGACGTTGGGGCTCTGGAAGACGTGGTAGAGCGAGGTGTAGAACTTCTTCAGGTCGGCGGTCGCGCCGCCGGTGACCTGCGCCCGGTTGAGGATCTGGTTCCACGAGGTGTCGGCGGCCGTGCGCACCGCGCCGAAGTCCCAGCCGTTGTTCTCCGCCACCACGTTGGCCTGCGCGTTCGCCACGCTCACGTAGCTCAGCCCGACCTTGAACTGCACGGCCGCGTTGCCGGTCGTGTCGAAGGTGACGTACGCGCCGGTGTTGGTGCCGCTCGCGCTGGACGAGCCGTCGGTGACCGTGCCGCCCGACCAGGTGCCGTGCCCGGTCGGGGCGCGGTCGAAGCGGATGTCGAAGTAGATCTGGAAGGTCTTCGTGGAGCCGCAGAAGCCGCCCGCGGTGACGCTGCCGGTCACTTCGGAACCGTTGACGTTCACCGTGCCGCTGCGGTTTCCCGTCGCGCTGCGACTGGTGTTGATCAGCAGCCGGGAAGCCGTGGACGAGGGGTAGGTCAGCTTCCCCATGCCGGTACGGGTGGTGGCCGTCAGCTCGACATTGGTCGCGTACTTGTCCAGCCGGTTCTTGTAGTAGCCGGGAGCGGCCGACTCGTTCGCCTTGGTGTAACCGGACGCGTAACTCGCCCAGTTGGTGCCCGGTGAGGTGCTGACCGCGCCAGTGACCGGCATCAGCGGCAGGTCCTCGTTGTTCGGGCAGCCCGCGCCGTCGAAGTGCGTGAGGCTGAAGTCCTCGATCGAGGTGTCGGAGTAGCGGTAGCCGGAGGGCGAGGCCGTCGGGGTGTCGGGGCTGAACTGCACACCGCCGAAGGGCACCACCGCGCCCGGATACGTACTGCCGCCCGCGCCGCCCGGCACGGGGTTGGGGGCCGAGCTGTCGTCGGTGCCGACGAACGGGTCGGCGTACTGCGTCAGCGGCAGCGTCGCGGCGTGCGCGGGAGCCGCGGCCAGGCCGCCGACGCCGAAGGCGGCCAGTAACAGGGCGCTCGCGGCGCCGACGGTTCTGATGCGGAACGGAGTGGGGGGCACGGAGGAGACCACCTTCTCGCGGAGGCGGCGCGCCGTCGTCCTTGCGGGCCGCCTCGGGGCACGGGGGGCTGCGCGAAGTGCATGTGAACGTTACCAAGCAGAACCGAATTGTTGAGGTGTACCTGACTGAATGTCAAGGGTGCGGACCAGGCCGGGACATCGGGTGTTTCCGGCCGTACGAGGCCTGTGCGGAGCCGCCGACGAGGTCCACGCGAAAGCGGCGTGACGATGCGTCGGGTCGAACGCGCGAGGGCCTGACATTTTGTGAACGTTACCAAGCACTCCACCACGGACGATGGTTGTCCGCGTCGTGGCCTGACATCATCGGCACAAGCCCGTACGGCGGTCGGCCCGAAGCACGCCGAGGAGGAGGCCCGTGAAGCGCCCGACGATGAAGGACGTGGCCCGGACCGCGGGGGTGAGCCCCATGACGGTCTCCCGCGTCGTCTCGGGCGAGCCGGGCGTCTCGCCGGACACCGCCGCCAGGGTCGAGCGGGCGGTCAGGAAGCTCGGTTACCAGCGCAACGACAACGCGCGCAATCTGCGCCAGAAGAACCTCGGCACCTCCACCATCGCGCTCGTCGTCGACGACCTCGCCAACCCCTTCTACGCGCTGATGGCCCGCTCGGTCGAGGACGAGGCGCACCGCCGCGGCTACGTCGTGCTCGTCGGCAGTACCAACGACGAACCGCGGCGTGAACGCGAGGTCATCGCCGCCTTCACCGCCCGTCAGGTGGACGGCCTGATCATCGTGCCGACCAGCGGCGGCCACGGTTTCCTCAAGCAGCCCATGGAGGGCGGCACCCAGGTGGTCTGCGTGGACCGGCCCGCCAAGGGCCTCGCCGTGGACACCGTCACCGTCGACAACCGCGCGGGCGCCGAACGCGCGGTCAGCCACCTGCTCGGCCACGGCCACACCCGTATCGCCTACCTGGGCGACCGCTACGGCATCTGGACCCAGCGGGAGCGCCACCTCGGCTACCTCGACGCGCTGGCCGCGCACGGCATACCGGAGGACCCCGACCTCGTCCGGCACGAACTGCGCTCCCACCGCGAGGCGCGCGGCGCGCTCGCCGGGCTGCGCGCCCTGCCGGACCCGCCGACCGCGCTGTTCGCCAGCAACGACCTGATCACCATGGGCGTGCTCGACGGCCTCGACCACCCGGCCCCGGTGGCCATCGTCGGCTTCGACGACCTGCCGCTCGCCGAACGGCTCAGCCCGCCGCTGACCGTGGTCAGCCAGGACCCGGTGGCCATCGGCGGCACGGCGGCCAATCTGCTCTTCGCCCGGATCGGCGGCGACCGCTCCGCACCCCGCTCCGTGGTGCTGCTGACCCGTCTCGTGATCCGCGGCTCCGGCGAATTCCGCGGCCTCCGGCCTCCCCAACCCGCCCCGGATCAGCGGTGATTACCGTCAGCAGCGGAAGTCCACTGTCGCGTCATTGACATGCACACCATTCCCCATCAGGGTGAGAGCGCTCTCAGAACCGCTGCGGAGGAACGGATTCCGCGATGTCCGGCGACGTCTGTCCTCCGCGGTGCCCCAACTGATGAGGAGTACAGAGCGTGTACATCACCAAACGGAAACTGTTCGTACCGCTGGCCGCGGCCACGCTGATCGGCGGCGGACTGACCGCCGCGGGGCTCGCGTCGACCGCCTCGGCCTCGGTGCCGGACACCATTCCGCTCACCTTCACCAACAACTCCGGCCGCGGCGACCAGGTCTACGTCTACGACATCGGTACCAACCTCGCCACCGGAGAACAGGGCTGGGCCGACGCGGACGGCGCCTTCCACGCGTGGCCGGCCGGCGGCAATCCCCCCACCGAGGCGCCCGACGCGTCCATCGCGGGCCCCGCCGACGGCCAGTCGCTCACCCTGAAGCTCCCCAAGTTCTCCGGACGGGTGTACTTCTCCTACGGCCAGAAGCTGGTCTTCAAGCTGACCACCGGCGGCCTCGTCCAGCCCGCCGTGCAGAATCCGGACGACCCGAACCACGACATCCTGTTCAACTGGACCGAGTACACGCTCAACGACTCGGGCCTGTGGATCAACAGCACGCAGGTCGACATGTTCTCCGCCCCCTACGCGGTCGGCGTGAAGACCGCGGACGGGACGACGAAGACCACGGGACACCTCAAGCCCGGCGGCTACAACGGGTTCTTCGACGGCCTCAAGGCGCGGCCCGGCGGCTGGGCGGGCCTGGTCGAGACCGCGCCCGACGGCAGCGTCCTGCGCGCGCTCGCGCCCGGCCACGGCATCGAGTCCGGCGCGCTGCCCGCCTCGGTGATGGACGACTACATCAACCGGGTCTGGGACAAGTACAGTTCCTCGACCCTGACGGTCACGCCCTTCGGCGACCAGCCGGACACCAAGTACTTCGGCCGGGTCTCCGGTGACGTCATGAACTTCACCGACTCCTCGGGCGCGGTCGTCACCAGCTTCCAGAAGCCGGACTCCGACAGCGTCTTCGGCTGCTACAAGCTGTTGGACGCGCCGAACGACCAGGTGCGCGGCCCCATCTCCCGTACGCTGTGCGCCGGTTACAACCGCACGACGCTGCTGACCAATTCCGAGCAGCCCGATGCGGACGCGTCCGGCTTCTACCAGGACGCGGACACCAACCAGTACGCCCGCGAGATCCACGAGCAGATGGCCGACGGGAGCGCGTACGCCTTCGCCTTCGACGACGTCGGCAACCACGAGTCGCTGGTCCACGACGGCGACCCGCAGGAGGCGTCGATCACGCTCGACCCGTTCGACTGAGCCGCGTCAGCGGCCCGGTGGGGTGACGACGACGGCCGCGGCGGCGGGTGCTGCCGCGGCGTTGTCGTCGTTGTTCCCGTTCCAGTCGGTCACGGTGTCGCCGACGATGTGGCCCGCGAGACCGACCGCCAGGAAGACCCCGACGAGGACCTTCGCCGCGGTGCTCATCAGCAGCGGCCGGGTGGCGGAGGCGAGGGCGCCGGGAACGGCTCCGGGCACCGCCCCGTAGGTGTCGCCCGGCACGGCGCCCGGCATGCCCGGCCGCACCGCGCCCGGTACGGCCCCAGGCGCGTCGCCGTCGCCGAAGAGCCGCTTGGGGTAGGCGGAGGTCAGCAGGAGCACGTAGGCGCTGAACCGCATGCTGTAGCGCAGCGTCGCGGCGCTCGCCTCGAACAGCGGCCGGGGCATGCGGCCGAGCACCAGCGTGATCAGCCAGATGATGAAGGCGAGCGCGTACCAGCCGGAGGTCACCAGGCCCTGCACGATGCCGGCCGGGATCATCAAGATGATGCGGAAGAACACCGCGAGCCGGTTCAGCGGCCCCGGCCGCAGCTCGATCCGCACCGGATAGTGCTCGGCGGGCCGCAGCGCGAACGGCGGATACCGGTCGACCAGCAGCATCGCACTGGCGTGCACACGCGTCTCGTACGCCAGGAACGCGCCGAGGTAGCGGGCCACGCCCTCGGGCAGGTGCCCGGTGAACAGCGCGGCGAACCAGCCGACGATGACGGTGAAGAACGCGCCGACGCCGAGCACGAACACCACGATGAACTGCGGGATCAGCAGCAGCCAGCGCAGCAGCACCGTCAGCCGCCGCTGGCGGCCCGGGTCCGGCATGTCCAGTTCCGGCAGCCACTCCACCGGCTCGGCCCCCTCGGGCCTCGCCCACATCGGTTGCGTCATGCCCGGCGCTCCGTCCCGGGGCGTCCACGAAGACGCCCTCGTGGACGAACCTCGCAGTACGGAGCACCCCTCGCATGTCCAGCAGGGCGGCCGGGTGACGCCCGGACGGGCCGCACCGCCGTGCGGGCGCTCCCGCGGGCGGTGACCATGGAGCGCGAAGGGGGGCTTCCGTGTAGGCCCGCACGTGCCGGGCAGGCGCGGGAACAGGGGCGCCGCGCGTGACCCGCGGGCGCCGCCGCAGCGATGACGACGACCGAGAGGTGCGAGCCATGCCCAGGGGATCGAGTGCCAAGCGCGAGCGCCAGTACGAGCACATCAAGGAGAGCGTCGAGGACCGCGGCGGGTCCGAGAAGCGGGCGAAGGAGATCGCGGCGCGCACCGTCAACAAGGAGCGCGCCCGCTCCGGCGAGGCGCGCACCGCGAGCCGCAGTTCCACCCACGACATGTCGTCGGGCCGCCGCGGCGGCCTGCGCTCGCACTCCGGCGCGCAGGGCCCGACGAAGGAACAGCTCTACAACGAGGCCAGGCAGCGGAACATCAAGGGCCGCTCGTCGATGACGAAGGCGGAGCTGTCCAAGGCGCTCGGCCGCTGACGCCCGTCCGCTGACGCCCACCGGGCGTCGGACGACTCGGGTCCAGGTCTAGGTCTAGGTCCCGGTCCAGGTCCGGGCTCAGGCTCGGGCTCAGTTGAAGGTGTCCGGGTCGGGGCCCGTGCGCTCACCGCGGTCGAGTGCGGTGATGGCGGCCATGTCGGCCTCGGGCAGTTCGAAGTCGAAGAGCCGGAAGTTCTCCTCGACGCGGGCGCGGGTGACCGACTTCGGGAAGACGATGTCGCCGCGCTGGATGTGCCAGCGGAGCGTGACCTGGGCGGGTGTGCGGCCCAGTCGTTCCGCGGCGGCCACCAGCACCGGGTCCGTGAGCACGTTTCCCTTGGCGATCGGGGACCACGCCTCGGTCGCGATCTCGTGCTCGGCGTTGAAGGCCCGTACGTCGTCCTGCACCAGGTACGGGTGCACCTCGATCTGGTTGACCGCGGGGACGACCGTGCACTTCTGGAGCAGGCGGCTGATGTGCGGCGGCTGGAAGTTGGACACCCCGATGGCCTTGGCGCGGCCCGAGGCGTAGATCTCCTCCAGCGCCCGCCAGGTCTCGGTGAAGTCGCCCACCGCGGGCCTCGGCCAGTGGATCAGGAAGAGGTCCAGATACGGCGTGTCCAGGTCGTCGAGCGAGCGCGCGAAGGCCGTGAGGGCGTCGCCGTACGCGTGGTAGGAGTTGTCGAGCTTGCTGGTGACGAAGACCTCCTCGCGCGGCAGGCCCGATGCGCCGACGGCCTGGCCGACTTCCTTCTCGTTGCCGTACATCTCGGCGGTGTCGATGTGGCGGTAGCCGATCTCCAGGGCGGTGGTGACCGCCTCCCGGGTGTCCTTCGGCGGGATCTGGAACGTCCCGAAGCCGAGCTGGGGGATGGCGACGCCGTTGTTGAGCGTGAGAGCGGGCACAGCAGACATGTGCGCGACTTCCTTGCGTGTCTCGGCGGATGATTCCCGGTGGAGCCGCCTGACCTGCGGCGACGAGCCCGGAGTGACAGGGCGGCCTTCACCCACCGTAACTTCTGCCGACGTATCCGGCCTGCCGACGGCAGACCCCGGCGCGCGGACCCTGAGCGGGTCATGAGGGGCGCCCAGCCGATACGACCGGACGACGGGGGGGATGCCGCCGGCCGTATCGGCTTGTGAGGCGGGGGGGTGCCTCAAAGGTTCGGGTGCCCGGGTCCCGCACCGCCAAACACCCCGAATCCGGGAGCGTGCCGAATTCGCTTCGGAGAGCGCTCTCTCGGGAGGGGTGTAACCCGTTACGCTGTGCCTGTTCCGTGCCACGCCGCCCCGCGTGAAGGAGACGTCCCTTGTCCGACCCGAGCTTCGCGCCGCGTCCTACGCTGGAGGCCGTCGCCGCGCGGGCCGGGGTGTCGCGTGCCACCGCCTCACGGGTGGTCAACGGGGGAGCGGGAGTACGGGGACCGCTGGTGGAGCGGGTGCGCAAGGCCGTGGACGAGCTGGGGTATGTGCCGAATCAAGCGGCGCGTACGTTGGTGACGCGGCGCAATGACGCCATCGCGGTGGTGGTGGCCGAGCCGGAGACGCGGTTCTTCACCGACCCGTTCTTCGCGCAGCAGGTGCGCGGTATCAGCAAGGAACTCACCGCGCGGGACAATCAGTTGGTGCTGCTGCTGACCGAAGGGGCCGCGGATTACGAGCGGGTGGGCCGCTATCTGGCGGGCGGTCACGTGGACGGCGCGCTGATCTTCTCGCTGCACACCGACGACTCGCTGCCCGTGCTCTCCAGTAGGGGAGACGTGCCGATCGTCATCGGCGGCCGTCCCACCTGGTCCGATCAGGAGTCCGGCCGCCGCGCCCTGTACGTGGACTGCGACAACCGGGGCGGCGCGCGGGACGCGGTACGTCACCTGCTGGGCATCGGCCGCCGCCGGATCGCCCACATCGCGGGACCGCTCGACCAACTGGCGTCGGTGGACCGGCTGGACGGGTTCCGTGACGTGCTGCCGGAGACCGATCCGCGGATGATCGCCGAGGGCGACTTCACCCCGGAAGGCGGCGCCCGCGCCATGGCCGAACTCCTCCAGCGCTGCCCCGACCTGGACGCCGTCTTCGCCGCCTCCGACGTCATGGCCTCCGGCGCCCTGCGCGTCCTGCGCACCTCAGGACACCGCGTCCCCGACGACATCGCCGTCGTCGGCTTCGACGACATGGTCTCCGTCGCCGAATGGACCGACCCGCCCCTGACCACCGTCCGCCAGGACATCGAGGAAATGGGCCGCCTCATGGCCCGCCTCCTCCTGCGCACCCTGGAGCCCGCGCTGGCCGCCGAGGCCGTTCCGGCGCTGTCGTCCATCGTCACCCCGACCCGGCTGGTCGTCCGCGCCTCCGCCTGAGGCCGCCGGACCGGCCGGACCGGATCGGCCGGACCGGATCGGCCGGACCGGATCAGACGGGCCGGACCAGTCGGGCCCGCACGGCCGGGCCGGACCCGACGGACCGGATCGGCCGGATCAGACGCGTCGGACGGACTGGTCCCGCTCGGCCGGGGCCGGATCCGACGGACCGTCACCACTCCACCGCGCGGGCCGAATTGCGGCACTCCTCCCGTATTCGTCGTGCGACGGCTCTTGACGAGGGGTCGCCGGAGCGGGCACGCTCCTTCTGGTGGCCTGAGAGCGCTCTCAGACGGAGCGGCCCCCCGACTCTCGGCGCACCGAACCCGCCCGTTCCGCCCGACCGTCGCGTATCCGCGACCCACCCGCTATGGGAGCGCTTCCAGATGACCGCTGTCGACGACCACGCCACTGCCGAGGAGCTGCGGTTCCCGGCCGGATTCCGGTGGGGGACGGCCACGGCCGCGTATCAGATCGAAGGAGGCGCGACGGAGGACGGGCGGACACCGTCGATCTGGGACACCTTCAGCAGCACGCCGGGGCGGGTGCGCAACGGGGACACCGGCGACATCGCCGCCGACCACCGGCACCGGATGCCCGAGGACGTCGAGCTGATGCGCGAACTCGGCGTCACGGACTACCGGTTCTCGGTGTCCTGGCCCCGCGTCCAGCCGACCGGCCGGGGCCCCGCGGTGCAGCGCGGCCTGGACTTCTACCGGCAGCTCACCGACCGGCTGCTGGAGGCGGGAATCCGGCCGGTGGTCACGCTCTACCACTGGGATCTGCCGCAGGAGCTGGAGGACGCGGGCGGCTGGCCCGAGCGCGACACGGCGGCGCGGTTCGCGGACTACGCGGAGCTCGTCGGCGAGGCGCTGGGGGACCGCATCCCGCTGTGGACGACCCTCAACGAGCCCTGGTGCAGCGCCTTTCTGGGCTACGGCTCCGGCGCGCACGCGCCCGGCAGGACCGACCCGGCCGCCGCGCTGCGCGCGGCGCACCACCTCAACCTCGGGCACGGCATGGCCGTCGGCGCCCTGCGCGCACTGCTCCCCGACACGGCCGCGGTCTCGCTGGTGCTCAACCTGGCGGCGGTGCGCGGCCGTTCCGACTCCGCGGCCGACCGGGACGCGGTGCGCAGGATCGAGGCGCTGGCCAACCGGATCTTCCTCGACCCGGTCTTCCACGCGCGCTACCCGCGCGACCTGATGGAGGACACGGCGGCGCTCACCGACTGGTCGTTCGTACGGGACGGCGACCTCGCCGAGATCTCCCGGCCGATCGACGTTCTCGGCCTCAATTACTACAGCCCCACCGTGGTCGCCGCCGCGGCGGCCTCGCCCTCCGCCGTGCCCGGCCGCCCCTCCCCGGCGGAGCCCTCGCCGTGGCCGGGCACCGACGGCGTCGTCCGCTTCCTGCCCGCGGAGGGCCCGCGCACCGCGATGGGCTGGCCGGTCGACGCCGAGGGCCTGACCGGACTGCTGCGCCGCCTGGGCAGGGAACTGCCCCGCGTGCCGCTGATGATCACCGAGAACGGCGCCGCGTACCACGACTACGCCGACCCGTCGGGCGCCGTCCACGACCCCGAGCGGATCGCCTACCTGGCCGGCCATCTGGCCGCCGTGCTGGAGGCGGTGCGATCGGGCGTGGACGTCCGCGGCTACTTCCTCTGGTCGCTGCTCGACAACTTCGAGTGGTCCTACG
This sequence comes from Streptomyces sp. NPDC008317, assembly GCF_042955955.1. Lineage (NCBI taxonomy): Bacteria > Bacillati > Actinomycetota > Actinomycetes > Kitasatosporales > Streptomycetaceae > Streptomyces > Streptomyces sp. NPDC008317. Next base: position 625,881 of record NZ_JBIBFQ010000005.1, on the reverse strand, counting down.
GCTACAGCAAGCGCTTCGGCATCGTGCACGTCGACTTCGCCAGCCAGCGCCGCACCCTCAAGGACAGCGCCCGGTGGTACGCCGACCTGATCGCGGCCAACCGCGCCGCGCCCGGCGCGCCGGGACCGCGCCACCCGCACCGCCGCCGTGCCGGAGTCCGCGCGGTGTGAGGCGGGCGGGGCGTGTCGCGGTCCGGCCGTGCGCGCCGGGCCCGGTCAGCGCGCGGCTGGCCCGGCCGGGTCGACGCGGTGCCGCTGTACGTGCTCGTACGCCATCGTCGTCTGCACATCGGCGATCTCGCGGCGCTCGGTGAGCCGGTCGATGACGAAGGCGTAGACGCCGTTCACGTCGGGGACCGCGATGTGGATCAGGAAGTCGTGCGGGCCCGAGGTGACGAACAGGCCGATCACCTCGGGCAGCGTGGCGGCCCACTCGCGGAAGCCCTCGATGACCGGCCGGGCGGGCGGCCTGACCCGTACCGCGATCAGCGCCTGCACCGGGCGGCCGATCGCTTCGAGGTCCAGGGTCGCGTGGTAGCCGGTGATCACCCCGCGGTCGCGCAGCTGCTTGACGCGTTCGAGCGAGGTGGAGGGGGAGACGCCGGTCTTTGCGGCGAGATCGCGGTTGGTCTGCCGTGCGTCGTGCTGCAATTCCCCCAGCAGAGCCTGGTCCAGCGCATCAAATTCCACGAGAGTCCCTATCTGCCTGATGAAGTTCGGTGGCTCTAAGAGAAGACGGCATGTGTGCCTAGTCTAGGCGGCGGATTCCCGATCGAATGGAGGGCGCCGCATGGACGTGCGCACGGACCTGTCGACCCGGCAGGCGAAACTCAAATGGGTCATCGTCGTGGACGAGGAGCTGCCCGCCGGGCGGCTGGTGAACGCCGCCGCCTGCATGGCCGCCTCGGTCGGCAAGGAACTGCCCGACCTGGTGGGGCGCGGCGGCGAGGACGCCTCGGGCGCCGGGCACCCCGGCCTGCCCTGGGCGGGCTGCTCCGTCCTCGCCGCGGACGCCGGCACGCTGCGTGAGCTGCGCGGCAAGGCGGCGGCCAAGGACGGTGTCCTGGTGGTCGACATGCCCGAGGCGGCCCAGACCTCACGGGTCTACGACCAGTATCTGGACCAGCTCGCGGGCACCAAGGGCGAGGACGTGGCGTACAGCGCGATCAGCCTGGTGGGCCCGCGCAACGCGGTGGACCGGCTGGTCGGCAGGCTCCCGCTGCTGCGCTGAGCGCGAGTACGGGCCGCGGGCGCGTACGCACCGGCTGCCGCGTATCCGCCGGTAGGTGTCCGCGCGTGCGCCCCGTACCCGCGGTGTGCGTCCCGTACCCGCCGGTACGTACTCGTCCCGGCGCTCCCGGCGCTCCCGGCGCTCCCGGCGCTCCCGGCGCTCCCGGCGCTCCCGACGCGCCCGTCGGCGCCAGTCGAGCGATGATCGAGGGATGAGGCGTACCGGTCGCGAGATGGGCGTCCCCGAGCTGGAGCCCGAGGTGTTCGACCGTGCCATCGTGTCCGTGGCCCTGACGTCGGGGCCCGAGCACCGGCTGGTGTACTACAACGACGCCTTCCACGACCTGTTCGGACCGCGCCCGCTCGGCGTCCCGGCGGGCGAGGTGTTCGACGAGCCGCACGAGTCGCCGTACCTCGACCTGCTCGACGTCGTCTACACCGACAAGGCGCCGCGCCAGGTGACCACCCCGCGCACCACGCGGGGCAGCACGCCCGGCGCGCCCGGGCGGCGGCATTTCGTCTACAGCCTCTCGCCCGTGGTGTCCCGGCACGGCCCCGGCGTGCTGACCGTCGCGATCGACACCACCGCGCACATCGAGGCCGCCGAGCGGGCCGAGGAGCTGTCGGAGGAGCGCCACCAGGCGTTGCAGCGCTACGAGGCGCTGATGTCGGCCGTCTCGCAGATCGTCTGGCTGATGCGGCCCGACGGCGCGATCACCGAGCTGGTCGGCGGCTTCGAGGAGTTCACGGGGCTGCCGTGGCGGTCCAGGATCGACGAGGTGTGGCTGGAGTCGGTGCACCCGCACGACCGCGCCGGGCTCCTCCAGACCTTCCAGGAGGCGGCGACCGGGCCGGCCACGATGTTCGTGTGCACCTTCCGGATGCGTACGGCGACCGGCGCGTACCGGCGCGTGCAGTCGCGGGCGGTGCCGGTCGTGCGCGACGGCGAGACCGTCGAGTGGATCGGCACCACCTCCGACGTCGAGGACCAGTGGCGCAACCGGCTGCGCGAGCGGCTGCTGGCCCGGGTCGCCACCGTCACCGCCGCGCAGGACGTGGCCCAGGCGTTCGCCGCGACGGCCTCGGCGGTCGTACCGGAGCTGACCGACGCCTGCGTGGTGTTCCTGCTGCCCGCCGTGGGGCTGCCTCCCGGTCCCGGCGGGGCGGCCACCGCCACCCGGATCGCCGAGACGGCCAGGGCGGGACTGCCCGACCTGCCGCCGCTGAACGACCAGCCGTACCAGGTCGGCCCGGTCGTCCAGCAGGTGATCGAGAGCCGCAGGCCCCGGCTGGTGACCTTCCCCAGCGGCGAACCGCCGCCCGGCATCGTCCCTGACGCGTCCACCGCCTGGCTGCGCAAGGTCAGGGCCACCAGCCTCACCATCGTGCCGATCGTCATCGACGCGGCCGTGGTCGCCTTCGCCGTCGCGGCGGCCTGCGCCGACAGCCCGCCGCCGGGCCCCGCCGACCTCGCGCTGCTCGGCGAGATCCTGCACGAGGTGCGCGACCCGCTGCGGCAGGCGCTGGAGCTCCAGCGCACCCGGCACACCGCCCTCACCCTCCAGCGGGCCCTGCTCACCCCCACCCCGCGCGTGCCGGGCGCCGAACTGGCCGCGCACTACCAGCCCGCCAGCAAGACCGCCGAGATCGGCGGCGACTGGTACGACGCGCTGCTGCTCCCCGACGGCTCCGTCGCCCTCACCATCGGCGACATCGCGGGCCACGACCTGGAGGCGGCCACGTCGATGAGCCAGCTGCGCAGCATGCTCCGCGTCATCGCCTACGACCAGGTCCACCCCGGCACGCCCGCCGACAGCCTCGCCCGGCTCGACCGCGTCGCCGACGGCCTGGGCATCGCGCCGCTGGTCACCGCCGTCCACGCACAGCTCACGCCGGGGCCGGGCGGCGGCTGGCACGCGGCCTGGTCCAACGCGGGCCACCCGCCGCCGCTGCTGCTCCCGGTCTCAGGGGCGCCGCGCTTCCTCCAGGGCGAAGGGCCCGACCTGCCGCTGTGCGTCGACCCGGCGCTGCCGCGCGCCACCTGGCACCACGAACTGCGCCTGGGCGACACGCTGTTGCTCTACACCGACGGGCTGATCGAGGTGCCGGGCACCGACCTCACCGAGGGCATGGCGCATCTGGCCGCGCACGCGGAGGAGGCGCAGTCCGACGGGGTGCCGCTGGCCGCGCTCTGCGCCAGGCTGCTGGCCGCCGCCGACTCGCGGCGCGACGACGCGGCCGTGATCGGCTTCCGGCCGACCGCGCAGGGGCGGGTGTGGGAGGGGATGTGGGGCTGAGGACGGGCCGGGGCATCGGCCGCGGTCACCGGCGGTTCCTCAGAGCCGCACCACCATCACCACGCCCAGCGTCACCATCGTGACGGCGATGACCCCGTCGAGGACCCGCCAGGAGCCGGGCCGGGAGAACGGCCGCCGCAGCAGCCGGGCGCCGAAGCCGAGCGCGCCGAACCACAGGACGCTGCCGGACGCGGCGCCGACGGCGAACGGCCAGCGGCCACCGCCGTACCCGTTGGCCACCGACCCCAGCAGGAGCACGGTGTCCAGGTACACATGCGGATTGAGCCAGGTCATGGCGAGGCAGGTGAGGACGGCCGCGCGCAGGGTGCCGCCGCTCGCGCCCGCCGGGTCGAGGTGTTCCGGGCGCAGCGCGCGCCGGGCGGCGAGCACGCCGTAGCCGACCAGGAAGGCGCCGCCGACCCAGGCCGCGACCGTGACGGCCGAGGGCCAGGCGTGCACCAGGGCGCCGATCCCGCTCACGCCGAGGGTGATCAGTGCCGCGTCCGACAGCGCGCAGATCGCGACGACCGCGGCGACGTGCTCCCGGCGGATGCCCTGCCGGAGGACGAAGGCGTTCTGGGCGCCGATGGCGACGATGAGCGACAGGCCGGTACCGAGACCCGCCAGAGCCGCGAGAAGGGCTGCGTGCATGGTGACGAGGCTAGGAGAGCCCCTGTCATCAATCCAGCTAATGATTCTTAGGTAGCATAAGGGATCGTGATGATGGATCTCCCGCTGGACCAGGTCCGCACGCTGCTCGCCGCCGTCGACGAGGGCACCTTCGAGGCCGCGGCGCAGACCCTGCACGTCACGCCGTCCGCGGTCAGCCAGCGCGTCAAGGCGCTGGAACAGCGCACCGGACGCGTCCTGCTGCTGCGCACCAAGCCGGTACGGCTGACCGAGTCCGGCGAGATCGTCGTCCGATTCGCACGCCAGCTGACCCGGCTGGAGCGGGACGCCAGCGCCGAACTGGGGCTGTCCGACGAGACCGCCGGCACGACGGCGCTGCCGATCGCGGTCAACGCCGACTCGCTCGCCACCTGGTTCCTGCCCGCCCTCGCCGAGGTCCCGGCGGGGCTGCCGGTCTGCTTCGACCTGCGCTGCGACGACCAGGACCACACCGCCGGGTGGCTGCGGCAGGGGCTGGTGATGGCGGCGGTCACCTCTTCGCCGGAGCCCGTGCAGGGCTGTACGGTCCGCGCGCTCGGCCGCATGCGGTACCGCGCCATGGCCGCGCCCGCCTTCCACACGCGGTGGCTGTCGGGGGCGCCGCTGCGGGAGGCGCTGCCGGACGCGCCGCTGGTGGACTTCGACCGCAAGGACGACCTCCAGGACCGCTTCCTGCGCGCCCTCGCGCCGCGCCGCGCCGCGAACACCCCGGTCGCGGGCCGCGCCGCGAACACCCAGGTCACCCGGCGCGCCCGGCACTACGTCCCCTCCTCCGACTCCTTCGTGACGGCCGTCGCGGCGGGGCTCGGCTGGGGCATGATCCCCGAGGTGCAGGCCGTGGGGCACCGCAGGGACGGGACGCTGGTCGACCTCGCCTTCGAACGGCCCGTCGACGTCCCCCTCTACTGGCAGCAGTGGAAGCTCGACTCCCCGGCGCTGGCCGCCGTCGCCGACGCCGTGGTGCGGACGGCGGCGGTCGCGCTCAAGGACGCCGACGGCGCGCGGGCGGCGGGCTGACGCGGACCGGCCGGGGCGTGTGTGCGCACGCCCCGGCCGGTCACCGCCGGATGCCCACCGGCGAGTCACTCGTACGCGTCGGCTACCCGTACGCGTTGAACTCCGCGATCGACCACCAGGACGTGGCGCTGCCGGTCTGCGTCACCCGGATGTAGCGGGCGGCCTGCGCGGGGAACGACGCCGTGACCAGCGCGGCGGAACCCGTGCCGGTGGCCACCGGGGCGCTCCAGGTGGTGCCGTTGGCCGACAGCGCGACCTGATAGCCGCGGGCATAGTCGCTCGCGCTGCCCGCCGAGTCCATCGTGATCTGGTCGACGGTGTGCGACGCGCCCATGTCGACGGTCACCGTCTGGCCGTTGGCCATCGGCGTGCCGGTGCTCCAGCGCGTCGACGAGTCCCCGTCCAGCATCCGCGCGGCCACGTCACCGCCGCCGGTCGCCGAGGCGGACGCTGTCCACCCCGTACGCGACAGCAGGGAGTGACCGCCGCCGCCGTTGCCCGCGGGGATGGTGGTCTGGCCGGTGAGGCGGATGTCGCGGGACGACGAACCGACGTAGACGGCGTTGGTGCCGGCCGCGTTGGTCCAGGCGTTCGTCCAGTACTGGAAGCTGCGCGCGTCCAGGGTGACCGAGACGTGCTGGCTCTGGCCGGGGTTGAGGCTGACCCGCTGGAAGCCCCGCAGACTCTTGGGCGGTTCACCCGTCGTGGCGGGCTGTCCGACGTAGACCTGGGCGACCTCGGCGCCCGCTCGCGTACCGGTGTTGGTGACGTCGAAGCCGACCGCGACGTTGCCGTTCGCGTCAGGAGCGCCGACCGTCAGACCCGAGTAGCCGAAGGTCGTGTACGACAGGCCGAAGCCGAACGGGTACGCGGGCGTCTTGTTCTGCGAGTCGTACCAGCGGTAGCCGACGTTCACGCCCTCGCTGTACTGCACCGTGTTGTTCTGGCCGGGCCACTGCGCGGTGGTGTGCGCCGGGACGTCGGCGATCGAGGCGGGGAAGGTCACCGGCAGCTTGCCGGAGAAATTCGTGTCGCCGTACAGCAGCCGGGCGATGGCCGTGCCGTCCTCCTGGCCCGGATACCAGTTCTCGACGATGCCCCGCACCGCGTTGGCCCACGGCATCGTCACCGCCGAACCGCTGTTGACGACCACGACCGTGTTGGGGTTGGCCGCCGCCACATCGGTGACGAGCTGATTCTGCGCGGAGGACAGGTCGATGGACGACAGGTCGCCGCCCTCGGACTCGAAGTTGCTCACGAAGACCACCGCGAGGTCCGAGGAGCGCGCCGTCGCGACCGCCTGGTCGTGCAGCGACAGGCCCGGAATCTGCCAGCCGAGCGTGGCGTTGCTGCCGCCGCCCGCCTGGTAGTAGTCCACCTCGATGCTCACCGGCTGATTGGCCGTCAGACTGATCGTGCCCGTCCGGGTGGTCGGACCCTGGTCGAACCAGTTGTTGATGATCTGCTGGCCGTTGACGAACAGCCTGCTGCCGTCGTCGCTGTTGAGCGAGAAGGTGTACGTGCCGGTGGTCGGCGGGGTCAGCGTGCCGGTCCACTTCGCCGACCAGTTGGTGGTGTTGACCCCGGGGGCCGGGGACTGGCCGCCCCACACGTTGTCGACGGTCGAGTCCACCCGGCTCGCCACCACCGCGCCCGACAGGTCCTTGCTGTTGTGGTACTCGCCGTACAGGCCGCTGCCGGTGCCCTGCGACGGCTTGAGATACGTACTGCCGACCGGCGACAGCGAACCGTTCGCCGACGCGACGCCCTGCGCGTACGTCACCGTGGTGCCGCTGCCCGCACGGGACTTGAGGCCCTGGTACGGCGTGATCACATGCGGCGCGTTCACGCCCGCGCTGCCGCCGCCCTGCGTCATCGCGCCGGTGCCCGCGTCGTCACCGATCACGGCCATGGACTTGACCGACGAGGCGACCGGCAGCACCGAGGAGCCGTTCTTCAGCAGGACGCTGCCCTCCTCGGCGACCTGCTGCGAGATCGCCGCGTGCGCGGGGGAGGTCACGACCGCGTTCGTGGAGCCGTTGTTGGGGTTGTCGAACAGGCCCTGGCGGAACATCGACAGCAGGATGCGGCGCACATGGTCGTCGATCGTGGCCTGCGAGACCTGGCCGTTGTTCACCGCGTTGGTCAGCGCGGTGCCGTAGTAGTCCTTGCCCGGCATCTCCATGTCCAGGCCGTTGTTGGCCGAGGCGACCGTGGAGTGGGTGCCGCCCCAGTCGGAGGTGATGAAGCCGGTGAAGCCGAGGTCGCCCTTGAGCAGGCCGTTCTGCAACGGGCCGTTCTCGCAGGCGAAGGGGCCGTTGATCGCCGAGTAGGAGCACATCACCGAGTCGGCCTGGCCCTGCTTGACCGACGTCTCGAACGCCGGGGTGTAGATCTCGCGGATGGCGCGGTCGGAGACGATCGCGTTGTCCGAGGCGTTGTTGCGGTTGGTCTCCTGGTTGTAGACCACATAGTGCTTGACCTGGGCCATCGGGCCCTGGCTCTGGATGCCCTGGATGTCGGCGGCACCCAACTGGCCCGCCAGATACGGGTCTTCGCCCATCGACTCGAAGGCGCGGCCCCAGCGCGGGTCGCGCACGATGTTGATCGTCGGCGCCAGCACCACATTGGTGCCCTTGCCCCACTGCTCCGAGCCCAGCACCTTGCCGTAGTTCTGCATCAGCGCGGGGTCCCAGCTCGCCGCGCCCGCGACCGGGGCGGCCATCTGCGTCACGTCGTTGAAGCCGTCACCCGCACCGACCGGGCCGTCCTGAAGGTGCAGCGGCGGAATGCCCAGGCGCGTGTTCCCGTCCACGCACCCGACGTACCCGCACGACGCCCCGCCGTGCAGCATCGTCAGCTTCTCCGCCTGCGTCATCGCCGCCAGCAGCTCGTCGGCCCGCTGCGCGGGCGTCTGCGCCGTGTTCATCCACGGCTGCGTCGCGGCCTGCGCGGGACTTCGGCTCGCGGAGACAGCGCTTGCTCCGGTCACAAGTAAGAGCGCTGCCGCTATGGGCAGCGCCGTTCGTATCCAAGGACGTGTTCGACGCATGGGGGGACTCCTGTGTGCGGCTCGACAGCGCGTGGGAGAGCGACGGAACGCACAGCCCGCACGACGCGTGGGGGCGCCGACAGCGGACTGCGCAAGCGACGATCGTCCCCCGCAGACCCCGTGTCAAGACTGACAGAGAGCGCTCTCCCGCTGCCGGTGGGGGTTGCGTGACGAGCCGTGCGGGAAAGCGCGCCCGGCGGCCTGGCGAGGTCAGGGAGCGGCGCCCTCGGACGGCTCGCAGGCCAGGCCGTCGTGATCGCGGTCGAGCTTCGGCCGATAGCGCGGATCGCCGCTCGGAATGTCGCTCGCGCCGTGGTCGTGCGCGTCCGTGCAGTCCTTGTACGTGGTCGCGGGCGCACCGGTCGTCTCTGCTCCCGAGCCCGGCACCGCGTGGACACTGGCCCCGGTGATCCGCCCGCCGTCGACGGAGTACGTGCCCTCGAAGGACTTGACGGTGCCGTCGGTCTGGGTGGCGTCCAAGCGGACGGTGACAGTGGTGGGGGTGCTGGCGAGGACGGTCACGACGTCTTCTGAGGTGGACGAGAAGCCGTTGACGAAGGCCGAGTAGGAGGAGCTGACGTTCTTGCCGCCGAGAGCCCACGCCCGGCCGAAGTCGCGGGCGTTGATCGCGGCGAAGTAGTCGCTGACGACCGTCGTCGGGTCCGTGGCGGTGGCGGTGGCGGTGGCGGTGGCCGTCGCTGTCGTGGTCGTCGTCGGAGCGGTCGGGGTGGGCGTGGGTGTCGCAGGCGGCGGATTCGGCGTCGTCACGGTGGTCGTCACCGTCGCTCCGGGCGCGCTCGGAGCGACGGTGACGCCCGCCGACGAGTTGCCGTCCGTGCTGCCGCAGGCCGCGGCTGTGGCCGCCGTGACGGCGACCAGCAGCGTGGCGGGCAGGAGTCGTACACGGGCCATGGGACTCACCTCGCGGGTGGCTGTCCCCTTGTCCCAGAGTGCGCCGCCCCGGCCGGTACCGCTCGCCGATCAAGGACGGACGCGCGCCTCAGCGGGTGCGGTCCTCGTCGGGGGTCGGTGGGGTGTCGGGGGTGTCCTCGGCCATGGAGCCGGGGCTGGAGAAGTCGGGGCTGGAGAAGCCGTGAGGGGAGATGCCGACCTCCTGGGGGACGAGGTCGTCGGCGGAGTCGGCCTCGTAGTCGGGGCCCTCGAAGGGCGGGACGACGTAGTCGGGCGGGGTGTAGTCGTGGATCTCGGGCGCGTCGGGGCCCGTGAAGTCGGGACTGGAGAAGTCCGGACTGGAGAAACCGGGGCTGGAGAAGTCCGGCGCGTCCGCGTCCTTACCGCCCGCGTCGCCGCTTCCGCCGCCGTGCTGTTCGTCGCTCATCTCGGTCCCCTCACGGCGGTCCGCACCGCCTGTCCGCGGAACGGAATGAACCCGGCCGCATCACCGTTGCCATGCACACAACGAACAGTACGAGACTGTACGAGCAGGAAGGTGTCCCATGAAGGTCCGTAATTCGCTGCGCTCGCTCAAGAGCCGTCCGGGCGCCCAGATCGTCCGCCGGCGCGGCAAGGTCTATGTGATCAACCGCAAGGACCCCCGCTTCAAGGCCCGTCAGGGCTGACCCCCGCGACCGGGGCGGAATGCCGGGATCCGCCCCAACTCCCCTGTATCGGGCATGAGCCGGTTGAGCGTGTCGTGCACCGAACAGGGTGTGCGACAGTATCCCTTGCCCGGGATCGGGCGGCAGTACAGGGCGCGCCGAACAGGCCCGGTGAGAACCGGACGGCGCGTTCGGAAACCGGCGTGGGGTGCGGGGCGTCCGTGCTGGTGGGGGTACCGGCGGGTCAGGGGGCCCGACCGGAGGTGCGCGCGCGGTGGAGGCGTGGGAATGAGTTCCGAGATCTACTTCAGCAACAACTACCGGGATCTGTGCCAGGAGCACGGCACGGGAGCGGGCTTCCAGTTCGAGTTCTCGTGCCGGCGCTGCCAGGACACCTGGCGCTCGGCCTTCGAGCCGTACACCAGCGGGCGGGTCGCGGGCTGGCTCGGCAAGGGCGTCAGCGCGGCCTACGGCGTGCTCGGCCGTGGCGGCTACGGCATGTCCAGCGCCGCCGACGGCCTGGCGGGCGCGGGCTTCGGCAGCGCGCGCGACAAGTCCTTCCAGCGGGCGATCACCAACGCCGAGGGCCACTTCAACCGCTGCCCGCGCTGCACCGACTACGTCTGCAACCGCTGCTGGAACGCCGCTCAGGGCATCTGCCTGACCTGCGCCCCGGACACCGCCGCCGAGGCCCTCGCCGCCCAGCAGCGCGGCCTCAACGACATGGTCTCCGAGCGCGCCTACACCGTGGGCCAGCAGAGCGGCCAGGCGTTCGACGTGACCGCCGCGCGCCAGCTCGTCTGCCCGCAGTGCGGCACGGAGACGCGGGGCGCCGCCTTCTGCTCCGGCTGCGGCCACCGGCTCGCGCAGCCCGACAACTGCGCCTCGTGCAGCGCCCCGATCCCCGAGGGCGCCGCCTTCTGCCCGGGGTGCGGCACCCGCCGCTGACGACGCGCGCCGCCACCCCCTCGCGTCGGCCGACGCGTGAGGGGGAGCGGCGCCATCAGGTGAGGGCCGCGCCAGGGGCGCTTACGCGTCCCGCGCGCAGCTCGCGCGCCCCGCACCACTGCTGATGAGCGTCAATTGCTCGCGCGTGGCCGGGGCGTGGATCGCGGGCGTGCCGTGGGCGCGCAGCCCCGCGAGGTGGATGTCCAGATGCCGCTGCCACGCCTCCGGCGCGACCGGGCCCGCGGTCTCCACGATGCCGCGCAGCGCCCACGAGATCGCCATGATGTCGCCGAGCACGATGTCGGGACCGATCCGCCCGAACTCCTGCGCCTGGGACAGGAGTTCGGTGATCAGGTCGCGCAACTGCTCGACGCAGGCCGCCTTGGAGTGGCCGACCGCCTTGACCGCGTAGCCCCGGTGGGTGCTCAGCGACTGGCCCATGGCCCGCAGATAGACCTCGAGCCCGGTGCCGTCGCCGAGCGCGAGCGCACGGCGCGCCTCGGCGACCAGCTCGCTGAGCATCTGCCCGACGATCTCCTCGACCAGCGCCTCCTTATTGGGGAAGCGCCGGTAGACCGTGCCGACGCCCACCCCCGCGCGCGAGGCGATCAGCTCCACGCTCGCCTCCGTGCCGAATTCGGAGACGACCTCACGCGCGGCCTCGATGACCAACTGCTGGTTGCGTACGGCATCGCGCCGCATCGGCCGGTCCTGTGTGTCGCGCGCTGTCATCCGTCACTCCCGGTGGGTGCGGCCGTTCGTACGCCGGAGCTCACTCCGGCTTGTCACCCACGACCGTACCGCCGGGTACCACCGCCAACTCCGGATGCGCGGGCTCGTCCGCGAAATCCACCAGCCTGGTCTGCTGCCGGGTGACCGGGATCAGCATCGCGGCGAAGGCCGCGATCAGCAGCGCGACACCGAGCATCGCGAAGCCGTTGGTGTACCCCGACTCGCGCGGCAGGCCGTCGGCGGCCGGGTTCGAGGTGACGATGCTGGCCATCAACGCCGCGCCGATCGAGCCGCCGATGGTGCGGATGTTGGCGTTCATGCCGCTGGCCACGCCGGTCTGCTCCGGCGGCACCGCGGCGACGATCAGGCTCGACATGGCCGAGAAGGCCAGGCCGAAACCGACGCCCATCACGCCGGTGGCGATGTACAGCTCCCAGGTCGCGCCGTGCGCGAAGGCGATCATCGCCAGCGAGACGGTGCCGATCAGCGAGCCGAGCAGGACGACGATCTTGCCGCCGATCCGCTGGGCGAGACGGCTCGCGCCCAGGCCGACGGCGAACATGGTCACCGACATCGGCAGCAGGATCAGGCCGGACTCGGTGATGCTCGATCCGAAGCCGTAGCCGGTGGACTTCGGGGTCTGCACGAATTCGGTGAGGAAGGCGAAGGTCGCGTACATACCGACACCGAAGAGCAGCGCGACCAGGTTGTTGGTCCACACCGCGGGCAGCCGCATCATCTTCATGTCGATCAGCGGTACGGCGGAGCGCAGTTCGACCTGCACCCAGGCGACGGCCAGGACGACGGCGGCGATCAGCAGGCCGATCACCTTGCCGGAGGCCCAGCCCCACACCGACGCCTGGCTCAGCGCGACCAGCAGGGCGACCAGCCAGCCGGAGAGCAGCACGGCGGGCAGCCAACTGATGCGTCCCGGTGTGCGGATCGGGGACTCGGGGACGAAGAAGTGCGCGGCCACGGCCGCGAGGATCGTCATGATCATCGGCAGCCAGAACAGCCAGTGGTAGTCCAGCACGCTGACGATGGGTCCCGCGAGGACGATGCCGAGGCCGGAGCCGACCGCGATCAGCGAGGCGATGGCGCCGACCGCGCCGTTCAGCTTCTCGCGCGGGAACTCGTCGCGGATGATGCCGAAGGCCAGCGGCAGCACACCGCCGCCGATGCCCTGGATCACGCGGGCGATGATCATCACCTGCACGTTGGACGCGAGCGCGGCCAGCAGCGAGCCGACCGCGAGGGCGGACATCGTCGCCACGAAGACGCGTTCCTTGCCGATCATGTCGCCGACGCGGCCCATGATCGGGGTGAATATCGACGCCGACAGAAGGTAGGCGGTCAGCACCCAGGTGACGGTGTTCTGGTTGGTGTGCAGGCTCTCCTGGATCGTCGGCAGGACGGGGGTGACCAGGGACTGCAACAGCGCGTAGGCGGCGACACCCGCCGCCAGGACCGCGAACGTGACCTGGTGGTGCGGTCGCCGGGTCTCGGACGCCATGGAACTCCTCAAGCTTGAACCGGAACGAACATTCCGTTAAGCCAGCAGAATATCGCATCAGGAATGTCGCTTCCGTTTCGTGGAGGTGAGGTGTAATGCACACCTCACTTCGCCCCCGCCGGGAATAAACGGCGGGAACGCCGCCCCGAGGGCCCGTCCGCGCCGGCCTGCCGCCGCCTCCCCGATCAACCCGGGCGGCGGGCCGGGCGTTCGCCGCGACACGGCGTCGCACGGCTTCGCACGGCCTAAGGTGGCCGGATGTTCTCCGATCAGGGGCCGAGCCTCCGCGAGTTGGCGGTGCAGGCGCTCTCCTCCGTCGACCGCGGCTACGACCTGCTCGCGCCGAAGTTCGACCACACACCGTTCCGCACGCCCGATGTCTTCCTCGACGCGGTGGCGGGCGCTCTCGCGCCCCTCGGGCCCTTCGACGCGGGACTCGACGTCTGCTGCGGTACGGGCGCGGGCGTCGGGACGCTGCGGTCGCTGTGCGGGAAACGCGTCACCGGCGTGGACTTCAGCGCGGGGATGCTGGCCGCCGCGCGCGCCGCGTACACCGGCCGGGACACCGCCGAAGGACCGGAGCCCGAGTGGGTACGCGCCGACGTCCGCGCGCTGCCCTTCGACGCGGAGTTCGACCTCGCCGTCAGCTTCGGCGCCTTCGGGCACTTCCTGCCCGCCGAACGCCCCCGGCTGTTCGCCGAGGTGCGCCGCGCGCTGCGCCCCGGCGGGCTCTTCGCCTTCCCGGTCACCGCGCCGCCGCCCGTCGACTCGGCCCTGTACTGGGCGCTGTGGGGCTTCGACGCCGGGATGCGGGTGCGCAATCTGGTCTGGCGCCCGCAATTCGTCATGTACTACCGGACGTTCCCGCTGGGCGGGGTGCTCGACGACCTCGCGGGGGCCGGATTCACCGTGACCCACACGGCACTTGAGGAGTTCGGCCGCCGCCCGGACGGCAGCCCGCGCTGTCGGCTGGTGCTGGCCCGCAGCACCTGACCGGTACGGGGTCCGTACCCGGTCGGTGCCGCGGGCCGGGGCGCGGCCGGGGTCAGGCCGAGCAGCCGCTGTCGGCGATCACGTAGTAACCGGCCGCGGTCTCCTTCAAGGTGTGCGTGACGAAGACATTCCACAGCCCCATGTTCTGGTTGGAGCCGTTGGCGTACGCGTATCCGCCGCTCTGATGCGCGCGGCCCGCCGCCACCTGGGCGTAGTTGGTGGCGGTGAAGCACTGCCCGGAACCGCCGCCGCCCGACCCGGTGGTGGTCGCCGTGACCGCGCCGGACGCGGCGCCGACCGTCCCGGCAGAGTCGACCGCGGCGACGGTGTAGGCGTACGAAGTCCCCGCCGTCAGACCGCTGTCGGTGTACGCGGCCGAGGTGCTGGTGCCGACCTTGGTCCCGGCGCGGTAGACGGTGTACGAGGCGGCCCCGGTCACCGCCGCCCAACTCAGGCTCGCCGTCGTGTCGGTGGTGCCGGTGACCTTCAGCCCGGTGGGCGCGGGCAGCGCGCCCGTGCCGCCGCCGGAACCGGAGTCCAGGCCCCAGAAACGGGCGGTGTAGTAGCTGGAGCAGATCGTGTCGAGGTAGTACGCGCCGGTCGCGCCGCACTGCTCGGTGCCCGAGCCGGGGTCGACGGCCAGGCCGTGTCCCATGCCGGCGATCGAGTACATCTGCACGGCGGGCTTGCCGGAAGCGTCGTTGTACGTGGTCAGCGTGGTGTTGCCGGGCAGGCTCTGGGTGCTCGACGGGGTCTGGCCGATGCCCCACACATTGGTCCACTGGTCGCGCAGCTCGGTGGCGTTGACCGGGTAGACCGTGTAGTCGGAGGCGCCCTGCCAGATCGCCACCCGCGGCCATGGCCCGGTGTAACCGGGGTAGGAGGCGCGGACCTTGTCGCCCCACTGCGCCGGGGTGAGATTGAGGCTGCCGTACTGGCAACCGGAGGCCGCCGTCTGACTGGTGGCGCACTGCGCGGGCAGCCCCGAGTCCACCGAGCCGCCCGCGAAGACGTCCGGGTAGTCCGCCAGCAGGTCGGCGGTCATGCCGCCGCCCGCCGACAGGCCGGTGACGTACACGCGACGGCTGTCCGAGCCGTACTGCGTGACGGCGTGGCCGACCATCGACACGACGGACGCCGCCTCGCCCTTGCCGCGGGTGTCCTTCGCGGGGTCGAACCAACTGAAGCAGGACAGCGAGTTGTTGGCCGAGCTGGTCTGCGGCAGCACGAGCGCGAAGCCCCACAGGTCGGCGTACTTCTGCCAGCCGGAGTTGGCGAAGTAGTCGCTCGCGCTCTGCCCGCAGCCGTGCAGCGCGACCACGACGGGCGCGTTCGCGGGCAGACCGGCGGGTGCGTACTCGTACATCGCCAGATTGCCGGGGTTGGAGCCGAAGGACGAGACCTGGGTGAGACCGGCCGCGGCGGCCGGACCTGCGGTGACGACCGCGCCGAGGCAGGCGGTGAGCAGGGCGAGGACACCGAGGAGCGCGGTGGTCGCGGCGCGGGCGGTACGGGGGAGGGGCGAACGGGCGCTGCCGGGCGGCGGGTTGGGGGGCATGCGGACTCCTCGGGACGGGGGGCGGCTCACGGTCGGCGGACACCGTCACGTCGGACGACAGCGGTAGGGGGCGTTCCTGATGTGACGGGGACCACGTGTCGGCTGGACGGTAGAACCGCCGCGGCGGCCCCAGACACGTGAAGGACCGCCACCCCTGCGCGGCGGAAGTGGGGGCCGCCGCCATTGCGTCCGCCGCGCCGCGGTGCGCCCGGCGGCGCGGCCGGCCGGCCGCCGCCCGCGCCGCGCGGCCGTACCGGCATGGGCCCTGGAGGGCCCGCGCGACATGGCTGCGGACGCCACCTCGGGACGGGGAAGTATGGTCACCGGCCACGTGTGCGGGCCCCCGCATCGTTTCTAGCGTGGCGGCCATGGAGAGCACTCAGAGCCCCGGCGCCGAGGGGCCGCCCGCTGCGCCGCCCGCCGCAGTCACCCCCGACGACCCGCCCGGCGCGCGGTTCCTGGCCGGGCGGACCGCCCTGGTCACCGGAGCCGCCAGCGGTATCGGACGGGCCTGCGCGGTGGCCCTCGCCGAGGCGGGCGCCGCCGTCTACGTGGTGGACATCGCGGCGGACGCGGCCAAGGAAGTGGCGGCGGAGATCGGCGGCACCTGCTGCGTCACCGACCTCGCCGACCCCGCCGCCGTGGACGCGCTGCCCGACGACGCCGACATCGTCGTCAACAACGCGGGCCTTCAGCACATCGCGCCCGTCCACGAATTCCCCCCGGAGCGCTTCGCGTTGATCCAGCGGGTGATGGTCGAGGCGCCGTTCCGGATCCTGCGCCGCACCCTGCCGCACATGTACGCGGGCGGCTGGGGCCGGGTGGTCAACATCTCGTCGGTGCACGGCCTGCGCGCCAGCCCGTACAAGTCCGCGTACGTCGTCGCCAAGCACGCGCTCGAAGGGCTCAGCAAGACCGTCGCGCTCGAAGCCGCGCCGCACGGCGTGACCAGCAACTGCATCAACCCCGGCTATGTCCGCACCCCGCTCGTCGAGGACCAGATCGCCACCCAGGCCGTCGCGCACGGCATCCCCGAGGCGGAGGTGGTGACCCGGGTGATGCTGGAGCGCACCGCGATCAAGCGGCTGATCGAGCCGGTGGAGGTCGCGGCGGCGGCCCTGTGGTTCTGCTCCCCGCACACCGGCTACATCACCGGTGCCTCGCTGCCGCTGGACGGCGGGTGGACCGCCCACTGACCCGCGCGCACCGGGCCGACCGCGAGCCGACCACGAGCCGGACACCGGGCGGCCCACTGATCCGGCCGTCGATCCGGCTACTGATCCGGCCACTGACCTCGCCTTTTACGGCGGCCGGTCGATAGGGTCGGCGTCTGCGGCGGCCGTCGTCCCGTCCCGGCGGGGCGGCGAGCCCCACCGCGCGTCCGTCGCACCAGCCGTGCGGCGCGACGGTCCCGACCGCCGCGCCGCACGGACCGTTCTTCGTCCCTCCGGCACGGTGACCCCTGATGTCCGCAGAATCCGCAGATCCCGCAGCCGTACCGGCGCCCGAGTCCGTAGCGGCACCGGCACCGGCACCGGCACCCGCCCTCGGGCCCGCGGCCGAGCCTGCGCCCATCGCCCGGCATATGCGTCGGCTGCTCGAAATGGTCGCGGCCGACGCGCCCGCGGAGGACTTCGGGGCGGTCGCCGCGCAGGCGAGGATCAACGGGGCGGGCGCGTCCGACCTGTCGGAGCTGGAACAGGCCACCGGGATCGCGCTGCGGGTCCGCCGGGTGCTGCGGCAGCACCGCCGCCGCGAGACCGAACTCGCCGCGCTCTTCGACACCGCGAGCGACCTGGCCGCGCTCCGCGACCTCGACGCCGTCCTCCAGTCCATCGTGCGCAGGGCCAGGATGCTGCTCGGCACGGACACCGCGTATCTGACGCTGCGTGACGAGGAGGCGGGCGACACGTACATGCGGGTCACCGACGGCTCGGTCTCACCGCTCTTCCAGAACCTCCGGCTGTCGTACGGCGACGGTCTCGGCGGTCTGGTCGCGCTCACCGCCCGCCCGTACGCGACCCCCGACTACCGCACCGACGAGCGCTTCCGGCACACCGGCTCCATCGACGAGGGTGTGCTGGACGAGGGCCTGGTCGGCATCCTGGGGGTGCCGCTGCTGCTCGGATCGCGCGGCGCGGGCGGTCACGCGGGCGGCGCCGTCGGCAGCGACGTGATCGGGGTGCTCTTCGCCGCCGACCGTACCCCCCGCCCCTTCTCGCCCGACGAGGTCGCGCTGCTGTGCTCGCTGGCCGCGCACGCCGCCATCGCCATCGACACCGCCAAGGCCATCACCGACCTCGCCGAGGCGGGCGCCGTGATCCGCGAGCACGCCGCCGCGATGCAGCGCGCCGAGGAGGCGCACGACCGGCTCACCGACCTGGTGCTGCGCGGCGGCGACCTGTCGGAAGTGGCCGCCGCCGTCGCGGGACTGCTGGACGGCGCCCTCACCATCCACGACCCGGAGGGCCGACAACTGGCCGCCGTCGGGCGCGGCGGCGGCGACTTCGACGGTCTGCCCCCGCAGCCGGCGGCCCTGGTCAGGCACGCCGCCGACTCGCACGCCGCGGCCCGCGCGGTGTTCCGCGACGGCCGCTGGACCTGCGCCGTGCTCGCGGGACAGGAACTCCTCGGCAGCCTCGTGCTGTACGGGCGCGAACGGCTCGACGACTCCGACCGGCGGCTGTTCGAGCGCGCCGGGGTCGTCACCGCGCTCCTGCTGCTGCTCAGCCGCTCCGTCGCGGAGACCGAGAACCGGGTGCGCGGCGAGCTGATCACCGACCTGCTGACCGCGGCGGGGCGCGACCCGGCCGGTCTCGTCGTGCGCGGCCACAGGCTCGGTGTCGACCTCGACCGGCCGTGCCTGCTGCTCGTCGCCGAGACCGTCACCGCCTGCCACGACAAACTGCCGGGCGCCGCCGTCCAGTACCTCTTCGGCGGCGACGGCATCAGCGCCGAGCAGTCCGGCACCGTCGTCCTGCTCCTCCCGTACGACGGCGCACCGCCCGGCGAGGCCGCCAGGGCCGCCGTCGCCCAGCTCGGCCACCTGGTGGGCGCGCCCGTCACGGTCGCCGCGGGCGGACCGGCCGCGGGACCGCGGGCCCTGGCCGACGCCCACGCCGAGGCGCTGCGCTGCCTGCGCGCCCTCCAGTCGCTCGGCCGCGTCGGCGACGGCGCGAGCGCCGACGAACTCGGCTTCCTCGGCGTGCTGTTGGGCAACGAACGGGACGTCGACTCCTACGTCACCGCGACGCTCGGACCGCTCCTCGACTACGACGCGCGACGCGGCACGGAACTGGTCCGTACCCTCGGCGCCTACTTCGCCTGCGGCGGCACCCTCACCCGTACCAAGGACGAACTCCACCTGCACGTCAACACCGTCGTCCAGCGCCTCGACCGCGTCCAGGCCCTCCTCGGCCCCGACTGGAACGCCCCCGACCGGGCGCTGGAGCTCCAACTCGCCCTCCGTCTGCACCTGTTGTCCACACCTCGCGGCTAGGGGCGGCGCCCGGCCGGGACCGCCTCCCGGCCGCGACCGCCTCCCGGTCAGCTCCTCTTCCGCGCCGCCGCGCGCAGCCGTTGCGGCAGGCGGGCCACGCCGCCGGGCAGCACGTAGACGACCACGACGAACAACGTGCCGAGCAGGAACAGGGGCTGGGAGAGCGGGACCCGCAGGACCGAGGGCAGACCGGCGACCGAGCCGGAGCCCGCGAGGTCGCCGAGCCGGTGGTCGGCCCAGGTGTAGAGGACCCCGCCGATCAGCGGGCCCCAGCGCGAGCCGGAGCCGCCGAGGACGACCATCACCAGCAGCGACAAGGTGAAGTCGGAGGTGGTGGTCTGCGGGGTGGCGCCGCCGGTCAGCAGCAGATGGACGATGCCGCCGACCGCGGCCAGCGCGCCCGCCAGCACGAAGGCCGTCAGCTTGAAACCGTACGGCCGCAGGCCCAGCACCTCCACCCGGCGCTCGTTCTCCTTGATGCCCTCCCAGACCCGCCCGGTGGGGGAGCGGACCGCCCAGTGCACGACGGCGACGGTCACCACGAGGTAGGCGAGCGCGATCCAGTAGAGATTGACGGTGTGCTCGATGCCGACGAGTGACGCGGGCAGCCTGTCCGCGGGCACCGCCCGGCCCTCCTCGCCGCCGGTCACCCCGCCCGGGTCGCGCTCCACCAGGATCGAACCGGCCTGCGCGAAGGCGAGTGTGACCATCGAGAAGGCGATCCCGCTCACCCGCAGCGACACCGAGCCCAGCAGCGCGGCCAGCGCGATCCCGAAGAGCAGCCCCAGCACGGCGGCGGCGGCGAACGGCAGCCCGGCCTCGATCATGATGACGTCGGTGGCGTACGAGCCCGCGGCGAAGTACAGCGCGTGGCCGAACGAGAGCAGGCCCGTACGGCCGAGCAGCAGGTCGTATCCGGTCGCGAGCGCGCCGAACACCAGGCACAGCGCGAGGAGTTGAAGGCTGCCCGCGCTGCCGATCGGCCCGTCGAGCAGGCCCGGCAGCGGCAGCGAGCTGTACGGGGCCGCGAGCAGCGCGGCCAGGGCGGCGGCGGGCCACCAGCGGGTGACCCGGCGCAGTTGTCCGGCCGGCGCGGGCGCCGCCTGGACGCGCGGCCCCTCGCGGGTCGGGGTTGCGGTGGTCATGCGAGCCTCCCGGTGGCGCCGTGCGGCCGGAGCAGCAGCAGCGCCGCGAGCAGGACGACGACCGCGAGATCGCCGAGCCCCGACGCGGTGTAGTAGTTGGCGAACTGCTGGACGAGGCCCACGCCGACGGCCGCGAGCGCGGCGCCCGACACCGACCCCATGCCGCCCATGACGACCACGACGAAGGCGAAGATCAGCAGCGAGGTGCCCTGGCCCGGGTCGACCGAGCCGTAGTACAGCCCGCCCAGCGCGCCGCCGAGCGCCGCCGCGGCCCCGCCGATCGCGAAGACCAGGGTGAAGGCGCGCCGGACGTCGATGCCGAGCGCGGTGACCATCGCCCGGTCCTCGACCCCGGCCCTGACGACGAGGCCGTGCCGGGTGCGGCCGAGGAACAGCCGCAGCGCCAGCAGGACGAGCACCGCGGCGCCGATCAGCACCAGCCGGTTGACGGGGACGCGCGCGCCGAACAGTCCGAAGGTGCCGGACAGGGCCGCGGGTCCGGGGAAGGTGCGCGCGTCGGCGCCCCAGATCGCCGACAGCAGCGCGGGCACCGCGAGCCCCACCCCGACGGTGGCGAGGACCTGCTCGCGCGGCCGTTCGTACAACGGGCGGATCAGGGCGAGTTCGAGCACCATCGCGGCGACGGTGCCCACAGCGGTGCCGAAGGCGACGGCGAGGACGAAGCCGAATCCGCCGGAGCCCGCGCCCGGCAGATGCCCGGAGGCGGCCCACCAGGTGCCGTACGCGCCGATGGACAGCAGCGCGCCGTGCGCGAAGTTCAGCACGTCCATCAGGCCGAAGATCAGGGAGAGGCCGGAGGCCACCAGGAAGTACAGGGCGCCGAGGCCGAGACCGGTGGCCGTGAGCAGCACGACGGTCGACATCAGGCGCCCGCCTCCCGTGCCGCGGACGGCGGTGGGTACGACCCGGCCGCGGCCTGGACGTGCGTCCCGGCGGCGTCGGTGGCGGATTCCCTGGCGGGATCGGGTGACACGGCCTCTGCCTCTCTCACGTGCGCGTCCGCGCCCTTGCGTCCGACGCCCAGCAGCCTGCGGGTCGCCTCGGGATCGGCGAGCAGGTCGGCGGCGGGGCCGCGGTGCGCGGTCCTGCCGTCCGCCAGCACCACGCAGTGCTCGGCGAGCCGCCGTACCATCGCCAGATTCTGCTCGACCAGCAGCACCGGCACCGCCTGCGCGGCCCGCTCCAGCACCCGCGCCACCTCGGTGACGACCTTCGGCGCCAGGCCCTTGGTGGGCTCGTCGGCGATGATCAGCCGGTTGCCGTTGAGCAGGGTGCGGCCGATCGCGACCATCTGCTGCTGCCCGCCGGACAGCGTTCCCGCGCGCTGCGCCGCCCGCTGCCGCAGCTCGGGGAACAGTTCGTGCACTAGCGCGTAGGCGGGCTCGCCCGCGCCGCGCCGCTCGGCCAGCCGCAGATTCTCCGCGACGGTCAGTGCCGCGAAGACCCCGCGGTCCTCCGGCGCGTAGCCGATCCCGCGCCGCACCAGGGCGTGCGTGGCGAGCCGTACCGTCTCCTGACCGGCGAAGCGCACGCTGCCGGTGCGCGGCATCAGGCCCAGCACGCCGCGCACCGTCGTGGTCTTGCCCGCGCCGTTGCGGCCGAGCAGCGCGGTCACCCCGCTCGCGGCGACGTCGAGGTCCACGCCGTGCAGGATGTGACGGCCGCCGATGACGACCTTCAAGTCCCGTACGGCCAACAGGGGTTCGACGGTCACAGCGCCTCCCCGAGATAGGCCCGCTGCACGGTGGCGTCGGCCGTGACGGCCTGCGGGGTGTCGAGCGCGAGCAGGGTGCCGTGGTGCATCACCGCGAGCCGGTCGGCCAGGCCGAGCAGCACGTCCATGTGGTGCTCGACCATCAGGACCGTGCGGCCCTCGTCGCGGTGCAGCGAGCGGATCAGCGCGGTCAGGGCCGGCACCTCCTCGGCGCTGACCCCGGCCATCGGCTCGTCGAGCAGCATCACGCGCGGCTCGCCGACCAGCAGCACCGCCAGCTCCAGCTTCCGTTTCTCGCCGTGCGACAGCGCGCTCGACAGCGCCTCGGCGCGGTGCCCGAGCCCCGTGCGCTCCAGCACCTGCCCGACCTGCCGCGCGTATCCCGCGGCGCGCCGCCAGATCCGGTACGAGCCGCCGCCCGCCGCCTGGGCGGCCAGCCGCACATGGTCGGCGACCGTCATGCCGGGCCACAGACTGGACGTCTGGAACGTCCGCCCCAGCCCGCGCCGCGCCCTGGCCGGGACGCTCTCGGCGGTGATGTCCGCGCCGTCGAGCCCGATGGACCCCCGACTGGCCGGTACGAGACCGCTGATCAGGTTGAACAGGGACGTCTTTCCCGCGCCGTTGGGACCGATGAAGGCCAGGAACTCGCCCTCGCGCACCTCGAAGGACACCTCGTCCACGATGGTCGCGCCGCCGACCGACCAGCCCACGTCACGCAGCCGGAGTACCGGGGCCGTGCTCGTCACCGGTCAGCCCGCCATCTGCTTCGAGGGCGGGTTCACCGCGTCCTTGGGCAGCCTGCTGATCAGCTCCGGCTTCGCGGCGGCGCCCGTGCCGTTCAGCTTCGCCGTGAACATCGGCTGGAGCAGCGCGTGGTCCACCGCCCTGATCTGCTCGTCGCCCTTGGGGCCCTCGAACGACCAGCCCTCCAGCGCCTTCGCCATCGCGGTCGGGCTGTCCGCGCCGCCCGCCTCCACCGCGTGCACGATCATCTGCGCGGCGGTGAAGCCGTCCGGGCTGAACAGGTCGGGCGTGCCGCCCGCCTTGGTGACGCCGTCGAGCATCGCCGTCTCCACCGCGTTGTGCGCGGCGCCGGGGAAGTAGTGCGCGAGGAAGGAGATCTTGGACCCGGCCGCGCCGAACAGCGGGTACGAGGCGGTGCCCGCCAGGCCCGTCACGACCTTGGTCGAGGTCACCACGCCCTGCTGGTCGAGCGCCGTCCACAGCGCGGGCGCGCTGGCCCCGGCCCAGGCGACGAAGACCAGATCCGGCTTCTTCGACTTGACCTGCTGCGCGAACGGCGTCAGATCGCCCGCGCTCGGCGGCGCCAGCACCGAGTCCACGGTCGCGCCCTGCCCGCCCAGCACCTCCTTCACGGCCGTGACATTCGCCTGCCCGAAGGCGGAGTTCTGGGTCAGCACGGTGACCCTCTTGCCCTTGGAGTCGCCCAGCAGCGACCCGGCGGTGAGGATGTCCTGGTACGACTGCCTGCCGGAGCGGAAGGTGTACGCGTTCACGCCGGTCAACGCGTCGGTGGCGGCGGGTCCCGCGATGTACAGCACCTTGTTCTGGGCGGCCAGCGGGGCCAGTTGGAGCGCCACGCCCGAGTCGGTGGTGCCCGCGATGATGTGCGTGCCCTTGCCGATCAGGGTCTTGGCCGCGGCGACGGCCTTCGCGGGGTCGCCCGCGTCGTCCTGCTCGACCACCTCGATCCGGTGGCCGCCCGCCGTGCCCTTGCCGTGAGTGGCGTACGCCAGACCGGCGTTGAAGCCGTCCAGATACTGCTTGCCGTAGGCGGCCAGCGGCCCGCTGCGCGAGTAGACCAGGCCCACCTTGACCGCCGAGTCGCTCGTGCCGTCGGAGGACTTGGCGCTGCCCGCCGTCCCCGCGGCGCTGCATCCGGCGAGCAGCACACCCGCGGTCAGCACGGCCAGCGCCGGTACAGTCCGCGTACGGAAGGCGCCCGGCCCGTTCGTCGGGCGCGGCCGACGGGACGCGGCCGGCTCGCTCGAACGGCTCGCTCGGCTCGATCTGTTGGTGCTCGATGTGCTGCGACGCATGGCGACCGGCTCCCGGGGAGGTGGATTGTTGCGCAAACCGTAGAAGCGCCCCGCCGAACCGGACATGTGGGCGGCACACGCTCCTTCCCCGCGAGCCATGTCGACAGGGACCATGGCGGCGCCGCGGCGCCGTCGCAAAGGTGACAGGGCGGGCGCCAGGGGCCGGGCCACGCCCGGCACGGCGGCCCGGCGCACCCTCAACTCACGCTCGACACACCCTCGATGACCCCTGCGGGGAAGGCGGACGCATGGACAAGGTGGTGGCCTCGGCCGCCCGCGCGGTGGCGGACATCCCGGACGGCGCGACACTCGCCGTCGGCGGATTCGGCCTGTGCGGCATCCCGTCGGCGCTGATCGCGGCGCTCGCCGCGGCGGGCCCGACGGATCTGCGGGTCGTCTCCAACAACTGCGGAGTGGACGACTGGGGGCTCGGCCTGCTGCTCGGACTCGGCCGGATCTCGCGGGCGACCTCCTCGTACGTCGGCGAGAACAAGGAGTTCGCCCGGCGCTATCTGACGGGCGAGCTGGAGGTGGAACTCACCCCGCAGGGCACCCTCGCGGAACGGCTGCGCGCGGGCGGCTGCGGCATCCCGGCCTTCTACACCCCGGCGGGCGCCGGCACCCAGGTCGAGGAGGGCGGCCTGCCCTGGCGGTACGCGGCGGACGGCACGGTCGCGGTCGCCTCGCCGCCCAAGGAGGTACGGGACTTCGGCGGCGTACGCCATCTGCTGGAGGAGGCCATCACCGCCGACTTCGCGCTGGTCCGGGCGGCCGTCGCCGACCGGCACGGCAACTGCGCCTTCCACGCCGCCGCCCGCAACTTCAACCCGCTGTGCGCGATGGCCGGCCGGATCACCCTGGTGGAGGCCGAACGCATCGTGGAACCGGGCGAGTTGCCGCCGGACGCCGTCCATCTGCCCGGTGTGTACGTCGACCGCGTCGTGGCCGCCGATCCGACCGACAAACGCGTCGAGCGACGCACCGTCCGTACCGCCCACGCCACCTCCGACCGGGAGAACTGACCGTGCCACTCGACCGCGACCGACTCGCCGCCCGCGCCGCCCGCGAACTGCGTGACGGCCAGTACGTGAACCTCGGCATCGGCCTGCCCACGCTCGTCCCCGGCCACCTGCCCGCCGGGACCCAGGTGGTGCTGCACTCGGAGAACGGCGTCCTGGGCGTCGGCCCCTACCCGTACGACGGCGACGAGCACCCCGACCTGATCAACGCGGGCAAGGAGACGGTCACCGTGGCACCCGGCGCCGCGTACTTCGACTCCGCCGCCTCCTTCGGCATGGTGCGCTCCGGCCGGATCGACGTGTCGGTGCTCGGCGCCATGCAGGTCTCCGCCCGCGGCGACCTGGCGAACTGGATGATTCCCGGCAAGATGGTCAAGGGCATGGGCGGGGCCATGGACCTCGTGCACGGCGCCCGCCGGATCGTGGTGGTCATGGAACACACCGCCAAGGACGGCTCCCCGAAGATCGTCGGGGAACTTACCCTGCCCGCCACCGGCCGCCGCGTCGTGCACCGCGTGATCACCGACCTCGCGGTCCTCGACGTCACCCCCGAGGGACTGCGGCTGGCCGAACTGGCCCCCGGCGTCGGCGTGGAGGAGGTACGGGCGGCGACCGGGGCGGACCTGCTGGTGCCGGACGCGGTGGCGCGGGGCTGACTGACCGCCCTGCGCCGTACGGGCCGCGGCCCGGAGGATCAGCTCCGGGCCGCTGCCGCCGTGCGCCGTACCGCGTCCGTCAGGTGCCCGGCCACCAGGCGGGCGCCGGGCTCGCCGAGCAGCACCGAGTAGTGGTTGACGCCCGGGACGAAGTGCAGGGCGATCCCCTCCGCCACCAGGCCGCTCGCCGCGATCACCTCGGGCGTGTACAGCCCGGTCGGCTCGTCCGACAGCCCCCGCTCGGCCCACAACAGCCGGGTGGGGACGGTGATTTCGTGGATCGCGGCGAAGACGTCCGGGTTGCGCAACTCGTCCGCCGCGTCCTCGCGGATCGCGTCCGCCCGGCAGGCCGACCTCAAGTGCGGTGCCTCGCCGGTGAGATCGCGGTCGAGATACGCGGCGAGCAGCGGCCCACCGAGCGTGCTGAACGCCGGGTGCTCCGCCCAGAAGGCGTGGTAAGCGGCCCGGTCGGCGAACTCTATCTCCAGCTTGCGCATCGCGGGTCCGACCACGGCGTGCAGCACCGCGTCGATGTCCACGCCCGCGGGTACGGGGAAGCCCAAGCCGCCGTCGACCAGCACGAGTTCGCAATAGCGCCCCGGATCGCGGCGCGCGGCGACGCACGCCGCGTAGCCGCCCATGGAGTGCCCGGCCAGGACCGCCCGTTCGACGCCGAAGCGGTCGAGCACGGCGAGCATGTCGTCGGCGTGCCGGGCCATCGAACAGGCGCCCGCCACCTCCCGGCTGAGCCCGCGCCCGCGCAGGTCGGGCGCCAGGATCTCGACCCCGTCGAGCGCTTCGGCGACCTGCGCCCAGGCCAGGCCGTTGCTGGCGATCCCGTGCAGCGCCAGCACCACAGGGCCGCCCGCCGGGCCCGGCCAGCGCCGTACCGCCAGCCGTCCGCCCGGCACCTCGACGCCGACATCCTCGAATATCCGCATGCGCGCTCCCGCGATCCGCTCGCGCCGTCCCGTACGGCCCGAGCAGGATAGGGGCCGATCCGGCTGCCGGGCATGGGCGCGGCCCACACAGCGGGGGTTCAGGGTGTGTGGGCGGCGGTGGTCACGCTGTAACCGGCGGTCTGCCATGTGGCGCCGTCCGCCGCGACCGCGAAGCCCTCGGTGTCGGGGAGGGATTCGAGCCAGCGGCGGGCGCGGGCGGGACCCATCGCGTAGCCGGCGGTGGCGCGGGCGTCCGCGTCGGTCAGGCCGCGGCAGACCACGGTGAGGGAGGCGAGCGCGGGGGCGGGCGGCTGATGGGTGAAGGGGTCCAGGATGTGGCAGCCGCGCTCGGCGGGACCCGAGGTGGCGACGGCCAGTTCGCCGTCGGTGTGCACCACGCGGACCAGCGCGCCCGGCCGCAGCGGGTCGGCGACACCGATCCGCCAGGGGCCGCCGTACACCTGTACGTCGCCCCCGCCGTTGAGGCACACCGCGTCGGCGCCCGCGGAGGCCAGCATGGCGACGGCCCGCTCCACCGCCCACCCCTTCACCAGCCCGGTCGGGTCGAAGCCGCCCGCGTACCCGGTACTGAACCAGCCGTGACTGAGCCGTCCGGCCGTCTCGCACAGCGCCAGTACCTCCCGCACGTCGGGGGAGCAGGCCGACAGTGTGAGCGTGCCGGCGGCGAGCCGGCTGATCTGGCTGTCGGGGCGGTAGGTGGAGAAGACCTCGTCGACATGGTGCAGCCAGGCCGCCGCCGCGTGCAGCGCCGCCGCCACGCGGTCGCCGCCGCCCCGCACGTCGAAGGAGAAGACCGTGCCCATCGTGTGTTCCACCCGGCGCGGCCGGGCCCGCGTGTCGGACACGGTCAGACCCCCGCCTTGTCCAACGCGCTCTGGAGCGACCGCACATACCCCTCGCTGGTGTACGTCGCCCCGGACACGGTGTCGACCTTCGCGCTCTGCGCGGCCAGCGTCTCCTGGGTGAGCTGCGGGATCGCGAAGCCGGAGATCTCACCGTCCCTGGGGTTGTCGTTCGGCAACTGGACGGCCTTCACCGCGGTGATCCTGCCGCCGGTGAGGGTGAGCCGGAGCTGGACGGGACCGTAGCGGGTCTGCGCGGTGTCGCCGTCGACCGTCCTGGTGCCCGAAGTCCCCTTCGAGGACGAGCCGTTGGACGAGCCGTTGGACGAGCCATTGGAGGAACCGTTGGACGGGCCGTTGGACGGGCCGTTGGAGGAGCCGGACGTCCCCGACGTCGCGGACGGCGCCGGTGCGGGGGCCGCGGAGCCCGCGGCCACGTCACCCGCGCTCGCCGTCGTGTGCGGCTTGAGGGTCAGCAGCAGCACCACACCGGCGACGGTGGCCAGGGTGCTCAACAGGACGCGCCGCAAAGGGCGGGCGGGAAAGGCGCTCATGGACGGCTCTCACCTCGGTTCACCATCTGGCTCACGGCACGGCTCGCGGCATGGTTCACGGCATGGTTCACGGCACGGCTCACAGTTCGAAGGACTCGTGATGGATGTGGCGGGCCGGGACACCCGCCGCGCGCAGCGCCTCGTACGACGCCCGCGCCATTCCGGGCGGCCCGCACAGGAACACGTCGTGCCGCGCGATGTCCGGCAGCGTGGCGCGCAGGGTGTCCGCGCTGAGGACGGGCCGCCGGCCGTCGGGCGCGTTGACCGCGAAGTGCAGACGGGCGCCGCGCACGGCGGCGATCCGCTCCAGTTCGCCGCGCAGCGCCAGATCGGCCTCGGTGCGCGCCCGGTAGACCAGCGTCAGGTCGCCGGGCCCCGCGGGCAGCGACTCGAACAGCGCCCGCAGCGGGGTCACCCCGACCCCGCCCGCGAGCAGCAGCACCTTCTGCCGGGTCCTGCGCTCCGCGGTCAGCGCGCCGTACGGTCCCTCGGCCCAGATGCGGGTGCCGGGCCGCAGCCCGGCCAGCGCCGTACTGTGCTCGCCCACCGCCTTCACGGTGATCCGCAGCAGGTCGGGACGCGGCGCGGCGGACAGCGAGTACGGGCTGGCCGTCCACCACAGGCCGGGCGTCAGGAACCGCCAGCGCAGGAACTGCCCCGGCCGCGCCGCCAGTTCGGGCAGCCGCCGGCCGCGTATGAGCACCGACACCACCCCCGGCGCCTCCCGTACCACCGACGCCACCCGCAGCCGGTGCCGCAGATTCAGCCGCTGCGGCACCAGCACCCGGTACCAGAGCGCCGCCGCCGCGACACCGAGGTACAGCGCGTACCAGAGCCCGCGCGCGACCGTGCCGCCCGCGAAGTCCGCGCCGAGCGCGAGCTGGTGCCAGAAGGCCAGGAAGATCGCCAGATACGTCAGCAGGTGCAGGTAGTACCAGGTCTCGTAGCGGACCTTGCGGCGTACCGCGCGTACCGACACCGCGCCGACGACCAGCAGGAGCAGACCGCCGATCGTGCCCTTGAGCATGTCCGGATAGGTGAACACCACCGTCCATGTCTCGCCGAGCACCGAGGCGTGCGCCTGCGCCGCGTAACCCCACAGGATCAGCGTGATGTGCGCGATCAGCAGGCAGACGGTGTAGCGCCCGGCCATCGCGTGCCAGCGCGCCACCCGGTCGCTGCCCACCCCCTGCTCAAGTGCGGGAATCCGGGCCATCAGGCCGACCAGCAGCGCGCAGCAGTAACCGGTCAGCAGCCCGGCGATCCGGCCCGCGCCGATCAGCCAGCCCGCGGGGCCGACGACCGACGACGTGTCCTGCCACCACAGCGCGATCACCGCCGCCGCGCCTGCCCAGCCCAGGGCCAGCACCACGACGGCCGGTGACCGCCTGCCGGGATACGTCACCGCGTGCCGCGCGGTGGTGCGGGGGCTGTGGGTGCCGCTCATGTTGTGCCGCTCACGGTGGTTCCCTTCCTGGTCGTACGCTTGCCACTGTGCGGGCGGAACCTCTGAGCCAGCTCTGAATCGGCGCCCCGGCCGCGGACTCACAGGTGATCCAGAGGCTCACGGCGGCCCGCGGGACCCGTGGTGACGGCGCCGGGCGGGCGGCTCGCTCACCGATCGGCGACAGGACTCATACGACCCCCACGACCCACAGGACTCACAGGGAACGCAGAGGCGCCCGCCCTCGCCGCGCGACCGCCCGCCGGGCGATGCTGGAAGGACCATGGACATCACAGACAGCGCGGCACCGCACCCCCTCGCCCACCCGGACGGCTCCCCGGTCCGGGTCCTCGTCGTGGACGACGAACCCGACCTCGCCGAAGTGCTGTCCGGTGTCCTCGCCTACGAGGGCTGGCAGGTGCGCACCGCCGGTGACGTCGCCTCCGCGGTCGCCGAGGCGCGGGCCTTCCGTCCCGACGCGGTCGTGCTCGACGTGATGCTTCCCGACGGCGACGGCCTGTCCGTACTGCGCCAACTCCGCGCGAGCCAGCCCGAGGTGTGCGTGCTGTTCCTCACCGCGCGCGACTCCGTCGAGGACCGCATCGCGGGCATCACGGCGGGCGGCGACGACTACGTCACCAAGCCGTTCAGCCTGGAGGAACTGCTGGCCAGGCTGCGCGGACTGCTGCGCCGGGCGGGCATGACCAGGGCGCGCGGCGACGCGGCCGTCCTCACCGTCGGCGATCTCGTCATGGACGAGGACGCGCGGGAGGTGACGCGCGGCGGGGCGGTCGTCGAGCTGTCCCCGACCGAGTTCGAGCTGCTGCGGTACCTGATGCGCAATCCGCGCCGGGTGCTGAGCAAGGCGCAGATCCTCGACCGCGTGTGGTCGTACGACTTCGGCGGCCAGGCGCATGTGGTCGAGCTGTACATCAGCTACCTGCGCCGCAAGATCGACAGCGGGCGCGAGCCGATGATCCACACGGTGCGCGGCGCGGGCTACCTGCTGAAGGCGCCGCCGTGGTGAGGCGGCCGTCGCCGCGCACCGGCCGTCGCTCCACGCCGCTCGCTCTCGCGTCGCGGGTCCTCGTACCGCGCACGCTGCGCGCCCGGCTCACCTGCGGCCTCGTGGTGCTGCTCGCGCTGAGCTGCGCCGCCGTGGGCATCGCGGCGGTCGTCGCACTGCGGTCCTTCCTCGGCGAACGGCTCGACCAGCAGCTCTCGGAGGCCGGGGGCGCGTTCCCCGCCAGCCTGGAACACGCGCACGGCGCGGGGGAGCCGGACGCGGACAACGTCCATGTGGACACCCGCCGCCAGGCGCGCGGCACTTTCGGGGCGCGGCTGCTCCAAGGCCGGGTCACGGCCGCCGCCGTGGTCCGCGCGGGCACGGACACCACGGTACGGCTGACCCCCGACGACCGGACCGCGCTCGCGGCGGTCCCCGTCGACGGCCACTGCCACCGGGTCGATCTGTCCTCGCTCGGCGACTACCAGGTCAAAGCGGTGGCGGGCGACGACGGGGACGTCCTGATCACCGGGCTGCCCCGGCAGGGCATCGAGGACGCCGAGACGCGGCTGATCGCGGTGGAGGCGGCCGTCTTCGGCGGCGCGCTGGTCGTGGCGGGGGCCGCGGGCGCCTTCTGGGTGCGCTGGTCGCTGCGACCGCTGCGCCGGGTGGCCGCGACCGCCGCCTCGGTGACCGCGCTGCCGCTGGACAGCGGAGAGGTGGCGCTGCCCGACCGGGTGCCCGACACCGACCCCGGGACCGAGGTCGGGCAGGTCGGCGCGGCCTTCAACCGCATGCTCGGACATGTCGAGGGCGCGCTGACCACCCGGCACGCCAGCGAGGAACGGCTGCGGCGCTTCGCCGCCGACGCCAGCCACGAACTGCGCACCCCGGTCGCCGCGATCCGCGGCCACGCGGAGCTGGCGCAGCGGCACCCCGGCCCGGTGCCGCCCGGTGTGACGCGGGCACTGGACCGGATCGCGGCGGAGTCCGCGCGGATGGGCGGCATGGTCGACGACCTGCTGCTGCTCGCCCGGCTCGACGCGGGCCGCCCGCTGGCCCGTGAGCCGGTCGACCTGACGCGCCTCGTCCTCGACGCGGCCGACGACGCCAGGGCCGCGGGCCCCGGCCACCGCTGGCTGCTGGACCTGCCCGCCGAACCGGTCACCGTCACCGGCGACGCCGCCCGGCTCCAGCAGATCACCGGGAATCTGCTGACCAACGCCCGTGTGCACACCCGCGAGGGGACCCGCGTCACCGTACGGCTGCGCCACGACGGCGCCGCGACCGTCCTCACCGTCGCGGACAACGGCGGCGGTGTCCCGCCCGCCATCCAGCGCACCGTCTTCGAACGCTTCGCCCGCGCCGACCACCACCGCGCCGACCACCACCGCGCCGACCACCACCGCGCCGACGACCGGCGCGCCGACCCCGCCGCCGGCCACGGCGCCGGTCTGGGCCTGGCCATCGTCACGGCGGTCGCCGCGGCCCACGGCGGCACGGTCACCCTCACCAGCGAGCCGGGCGACACCTCTTTCACGGTGACGCTCCCGGACGCGCCGCCCGAGCGGCCGGGAGCGTCGGCGGTCTGACGCGGGGTTCCGCGAGGCTTCCCGCGAGGCCGCCGCGCCGGTCCGGACACCGCCGCCCCGGCCGTTTCCTCAGCGGGCCGACGCCACCGCCAGCAGGAACCAGCCGGTGTGCGGGATCCACTGCTCGGCCCAGCGCCAGACCTCGGCCTCGGGGGCGTCGGCGGGAAGGAAGGCGATGTCGTCCTCGTCGGTCCAGCCGGAGGTGATGCCGTTGACGATGCCGCCGGGAATGTTGGGGAAGTCCGACTCGTAGTCGACATTGTGACGGCCGCGGCCGTGCAGCATCGAGACGTCGAAGGGGTTGCGGCCGGTGATCCAGGCGAGCTGGTCGTCGGCGAAGCCGAGCAGCAGGTCGCGGTCGGCCTCCGCCGTGCCGGGCAGGTCGGCGCAGGTGTTCGCGGCGGCGGCCAGTGAGGCGATGGTGGCGTTCTCGCCCTGCCACCAGTAGCCGGTCTCGTTGTCGTGCGGGAAGAAGAAGGCGTCGCGCGGTGTGCCCCCCGCGGGCTGCACGCGCTGCCGGGGATAGCCGAAGGGATTCGGCACCGAACGGGTCCTGGCCACGGTGTCGAGCACGGCCTCCAGGGCGAGCGCGCTCGCGGCCCCGGCCTCGGGCGCGTCCGGCAGCACGGCGGCGAAGCGGGCGAGGGCGAGCGCGGGCAGCCCGGCCTCGGCGGCGTGGAAGAACGGCCGCCCCTCGGCGTCCGCTCCGAACCAGCCGGGGCCGTGCGCGGGCCGTACGTACCGCGCCAGCAGGGACCGTACGCGCAGCCGGGCCGCGTCCCGCGCCGCGGCCGGGACCGTACCGCCGCCCGCCGCGACCAGCTCGCAGGCGGCCAGCAGCGCCGTGTAGTCGTCGAGGACCGTCTCGGCCCCGCCGACGACGTATTCGGTGTTGTGCGCCTCGAGGTGCGTGAAGCCCTCGACGGCCGCCGCCAGGTACTCGGGTCCGGTGAAGTCGCCGTGGTCGTCCAGGGCCGAGGCGCGGGCGAGAGCCGCGATGGCCAGGCCGCCGCCGTGCCGGTACGCGGCCTGGTAGCGGTCGGTGCGCACGCACTCCGGGAGCGGCGCCGTCACGACGCGTTCTTCGAGCCGCTTGGTGAGCGCGTCGAAGATTCCGGTGTAGAAGTAGCCCTCGGGGGAGCGGAAGCGGACCAGGAAGTCGGCGCCCCACAGCGCCTCGTCGCGCAGCCGCGCGCTCAACGAGCGGACCAGCAGCGGGTGTCGCTCGGCGACCGCGTCCCGCGCGGCCATCATGGCCCACGCGCACAGCGGGATCTGCTGCGGACTCATGGTGCGGGTGTACGTGAGGTGGCTGAGGAATTTGCTGGTGTCGCCGCTCGCGTCGAGCCAGCCGCCGCGCGCGTCGACCTCCCGGCCGCTGTCGTCGCCCCACAGGGCGGCGCGCCGGTCCTTGCGGTCGATCTCGCCGCTGGAGCGCATCGCCTTGAAGTACGCCAGCACGTCGGACATCGTCTGCCGCTGGAGCCGGTCGGCGGCCACCTCGAAGTCGTCCGAGACACAGGTACGGCCGCGGCCGTCGACCAGGCGGACCGCGTACCGGCCGGGCGCGAGGCCGGTGGGCAGCGGCACCTTGGCGAAGGGACCGCCGTGCCAGCCGGGCACGGACTCCAGCGGGCCGGGTTCCAGCTCGTGCAGCGAGCCGCCGTCGGCGCCGAGCAACTGCACGCGCCGCGGGGCCCTTCCGTCGGGCAGGACCGCCACGACCGCGGGTGCGCCGCCGAGTCCGTAACCGAGGTGCGCTACGCGTACCGCCGAGGTCTCCAAGCCGGTTTCGATGGGCACCTGCGGGCACCGTCCCTTCTCTCGTGCCCGCAAAGGTATGCAGTGGACTGCTATTGGTCAACAGTGATCGTCGGGGCGGCCGGGCACGCGCCCGGCCGCCCGGGAACAGCGCGCGACCTCAGTGCCGGCCGCCGTCCGACCGCTTGCGGTGCAGCGTGAACGTCTCGAAGACCGACAGTTCGCCGTTCGGCTTGTTCACGTTGTAGTACGTGACGTGCATCCGCGTGGTGTCGCCCGCGTGACGGCCCGGATCGACGGTGAACGCCGCGAAACCGTAGGGGTGGTCGACATCGCGCACGCCCGCCCAGACCGCCTGCTCCCGCACGTACGTGGCCGTCCGCTTGCCGTTGGAGCCGGGCGTCGAGGAGACCGCGGTGATGACCTTGCCGGTGCCGTCCTTGAAGAACGACTGGTTGGTCGTGCCCGAGACCCCGCCGCCGCCGAGCACCATGTGCACGGTGCCGAGACCGGTGTCGATGTCGTCGGTGGCGTGCGACACCGGGTTCGGCGTCAGCGTCTCGCTGCCGCCGACCACACCGCGGACGGCCAGCGACCGCTCGTAGTTGTGCTCGTGGCCGCAGACCACCAGGTCGACGCCGTAGCGGTCGAACAGCGGCCCGTACTTCTCGCGCAGGCCCAGGTCGGCGCCGTTGGCGTCCGTCGAGCTGACCATCACCTGGTGCATGGCGACGACCACCCAGTCGATGTCGCGGTCGGCCCGCGCCGTCCGCAACTCCTTCTCCAGGAAGGCGAGTTGACGGCCGCCGGAGTAGCCGTTGATGTAGACGTCGCCGCCGTCCTGGAGGCAGTTGTCGTCGTTCTGGAGCACGATCACCCGCACCGAACCGGCGGTGAACGCGTACCAGAGGTTGGCCAGTTCGCGGTCGCTCTCGGTCGACGGGAGCTGGAAGTACGTCTGGTACGCGCCGAGGCCGAGCGGGCCGTTCGCGGACTCGATCTCGTGGTTGCCCGCGGCGGGCATCCACGGCCGGAAGCGCGCCGAACGGCTGTTGTTGGTGAAGAAGTTGTTCCAGGTGCGGACCCGGTCGACGTCCAGATTCGCGTAGCACAGGTCGCCGTTGAGCAGGTGGAACAGCGGCGCGACCTGCTCGATGCCGGTGACGATGTCCTTGGTGGCGGGCGTGGAGTTGGCGTCGAGGCCCACCGCGCCGGTGCTGGTCCAGGTGACTTGCGGCGCCGACTGGTCGCCGAAGCTGGTGAAGGTCAGCGGCTGACGGCCGCGCGGCGCGGTCCTGAAGGTGCCGCTGTCCGGCGCGGCGCCGTCGTGCGACACCAGGTACAGGTACTCGGTGCCGGGCGAGAGCCGGTCGATCGCGGCGTGGTGCACGTACACGACCCGGCCGGACTTGCCGTCGCTGTAGGAGCGGGTCCGCGCCGAGGCGACCGATCCCAGACCGTGGCCGATCGTGCCGTACCGCACCCGCGGGCGCTTGACCGGGCCGTCGGTCAGCCAGGACACCACCATCTGGCTGCCGGGGTCCTTGCCGAAGGTGAGGTGCAGCCCCTGCACCGGGGACGCGCCGCTCGCGTCGGGCGTGGGGTGGAAGGCGGGGGCGGCGCTCGCGGGTGTGCCGGACGGGGACGGCGCGGCGGCGGACGCGGGGCCCGCGGTCAGCAGCGGCGCCGCGACCGCGCCGACACCCGCGGTGCCGAGCAGGCCGACGGCCGTACGGCGGCTGAGGCGGTCTCCTGACGGACCCGGTGTCTCCATCTGTGCGACCATCGTTGCTCCTTGGTGCGGTGCGGGGTCTCGCGACACGAACCTCCGAAGGCTCCCGCCCGTCGGCGACGGCCAGTTGAACGCCGCCTGTCGCACACGCGGCGGAATCCTGTGACCCGCCGGGCGCGGCGAGAACCCGCCCCCCGTCGGGCGAACGGCCGTGTGCGCCGGGCCTGTTCGTGACGCGTACCGCCCGCTGTCACGCGCCGGACACCGGCAGGTCGCCTGTGGTCGCTGCTGTGGGAGGACCCTGCACTGCGCGCATCCCCCTACCGCGAAGAGGTCCTCGGATCCATGTCTGAACTCAACCGGCGGCGGTTCCTCCAGATAGCCGGTGCCACCGCGGGCTTCACCGCCCTGTCCAGCAGCATCGCCCGCGCCGCCGCGATCCCGGCCAGCCGCAGGACCGGCACCCTCAAGGACATCGACCACATCGTCGTCCTGATGCAGGAGAACCGGTCCTTCGACCACTACTTCGGCGCGATGAAGGGGGTCCGCGGCTTCGGCGACCCGCGCCCGGTGTCCCTGCCCAACGGCAAGTCGGTGTTCCACCAGCCGGACGGCGACAAGGAGGTGCTGCCCTTCCACCCGGACGTGGACGACCTCGGCCTCCAGTTCATCGAGGGCCTCAACCACGAGTGGATCGGCAGCCACGCGGCTGTCAACGACGGCAAGTACGACCAGTGGATCCCCGCCAAGGGCACCGGCACGATGGCGCACCTGACGCGCGGCGACATCCCGTTCCACTACGCGCTCGCCGACGCCTTCACCGTCTGCGACGCGTACCACTGCTCGTTCACCGGCGGCACCGACCCCAACCGCTACTACATGTGGTCGGGATACACGGGCAACGACGGCAGGGGCAACGGCCCCGTGCTCGACAACTCCGAGGCCGGGTACGACTGGACGACCTACCCGGAGCGGCTGGAGAAGGCGAAGATCTCCTGGAAGGTCTACCAGGACATCGGCGACGGCCTGGACGGTGACCACTCCTGGGGCTGGATCCCGGACGCCTACCGCGGCAACTACGGAGACAACTCCCTGCTCTACTTCGACAATTACCGCAACGCCAAGCCCGGCGACGCGCTCTACGAGAAGGCCCGCACCGGAACCGACGCCAAGGCGGGCGACGGCTTCTTCGACGTGCTCAAGGCCGACGTCACGGCGGGCAGGCTGCCGCAGATCTCCTGGATCGCCGCGCCCGAGGCGTTCTCGGAGCACCCCAACTGGCCCGCGAACTACGGCGCCTGGTACATCTCGCAGGTCCTGGACGCGCTCACCTCCAACCCCGAGGTGTGGAGCAGGACCGCGCTGTTCATCACCTACGACGAGAACGACGGGTACTTCGACCACGTCGTCCCGCCCTTCGCCCCGCTCACCGCGGACGGCGGCGCCTCCACCGTCAGCACGCGGGGTGAGATCTTCCCGGGCAACGGCACCTACGCGGCCGGCGCGTACGGGCTCGGCCAGCGCGTCCCGATGCTGGTGGTCTCGCCCTGGAGCACCGGCGGCTACGTCTGCTCCGAGGTCTTCGACCACACCTCGATCATCCGCTTCATGGAGCGCCGCTTCGGCGTGCACGAGCCCAACATCTCGCCCTGGCGGCGTACCGTCTGCGGCGATCTGACCTCCGC
This sequence comes from Streptomyces sp. NPDC008317, assembly GCF_042955955.1. NCBI lineage: Bacteria > Bacillati > Actinomycetota > Actinomycetes > Kitasatosporales > Streptomycetaceae > Streptomyces > Streptomyces sp. NPDC008317. The sequence goes on along the minus strand of NZ_JBIBFQ010000005.1, from coordinate 588,619 downwards.
CTTCGACTTCAAGCTCACGCGGGACCGGCCCCCGCACCTGCCCGGCACCGACGGCTACCGGCCGCCGGACGGCGACCGGCACGACAGCTACGTCCCGGTGCCGCCCGCCCGCCAGGCCGTGCCCACGCAGGAGCGCGGCGCCCGGCCGACCCGCCCGCTGCCGTACGCGCCGCTGGTCGACGCGGCCGTCACGCCGTCCACCGGCCTGGTCACCCTCACCTTCGGCGGCGGTGTCGCCGCGGGCGTCTGCTTCCACGTCACCGCCGCGGACCGCGCCGACGGCCCGTGGACGTACACCACCGAGGCGGGCAAGAAGCTCTCCGGCGCCTGGGAGACGGCCGCGACCGGCGGCGGCTACGACCTCACCGTGCACGGCCCCAACGGCTTCCTGCGCGCCTTCCGCGGCGCGGTCGCCACATCCGGCGCGGAGGTGACGGCCCGTCACGACGCCGCGAGCGAAAGGGTGGAGCTGACCATGAGCAACTCCGGCCGCCGCGACGTCCGGCTCACGGTCACCAACTCCTACGACGGCCGCCACCACACGTACGTGGTCCGCGCCGGGCGCCGGGAGACGCACTCGGTCGACGTCCGCGCGGGCAAGCGCTGGTACGACCTCACGGTGGTCGCCGACCACGACGCCGCGTTCCTGCGGCGCTTCGCGGGACACGTCGAGACGGGCCGCCCCGGCGTGAGCGACCCGGCGATCAGGACGCACTGACGGCGACCTGGGCAGCGGACCCGGGCAGCGGTTCCGACAGCCGTCCCCGAGGACACCGACGAGCTGTTCCTGGTCGTCGGCGGCCGTCTCACCATCCAGCTCCGCGACGGCGACGTCGTCCTCGGCCCCGGTGAGCTGTACGTCGTCCCCGAGGGCGTCGAGCACTGCCCCCGCGCCGACGAGGAGACCGCCATCCTCCTGCTGGAGCCCGCGGGCATGCTGGAGCCCGCGGGCACCCTCAACACCGGCAGCGCGGGCGGCCCGCTGACCCTGGCGGCCGTCCCGCTGGACTGAGGTCTCCCGCGCGGCTTCAGGTCTCCCGGTGGGCCGCGGTCAGAAGGACTTCCTGGAGGACCCGGGCGGCCCGTGGCGGAGCCACGTCACTGCGGTGGGCCAGGGCGATGGTGCGGCGCAGCCCCGGCCGGGCCAGCGGTGTGACCCGCAGGTCGTGACCCGCGCGGGCGGCGACCATGCTGGGGACGACGCCCAGACCGAGCCCGGCCCGCACGAAGCCGAGCACGGCGTCCATCTCGCCGCCCTCGACGGTGAGGTAGGGCTCGAAGCCCGCGGAGCGGCAGGCGGCGAGGGTCAGGTCGCGCAGGTCGTAGCCGTGCCGGAACATCACCATCGGGCGGCCTTCGAGGTCGGCGATCCTGACCGGTGAGCGCGGCGGCTCGGCCGCGGCGGAGGAGATGACGACCAGATCCTCCTGGAAGAGCTCGACGGTGGTCAGGGCGGGCGACGGGTTCGGCAGCGGCAGCACCACCAGCGCCAGGTCGAGGCCGCCGCGCGCCAGCTCCCGTACGAGATCGTGCGACCCGCTCTCCTCGATCAGCAGCCGCACCCCGGGGTGCCGGTCGTGGAAGACGCGCAGCACGTCGGGGAGCAGGCCGGTGCACAGGCTCGGGGTGGCGCCGAGCCGGACCCGGCCGCGCCGCAGCTGAGCCAGCTCCAGCACCTCGTGGCGGGCGGTTTCGGCGTCGGCGAGGATCCGCCGGGCCAGCGGCAGCAGCGCCTCCCCGGCGTCGGTGAGCGCGATGTTGCCGCGCGCCCGGCTGAACAGGGGCGCGCCCAGCTCCGTCTCCAGCGCGCGGATCTGCTGCGACAGCGACGGCTGAGAGACATGCACCCGCTCGGCGGCGCGGGTGAAGTGCCGGGCGTCGGCGACGGCCACGAAGTACGCGAGCTGCTGGAACTGCATGGGTCCCACGATAACCCGGCGATAGGCCCAGGCTATGGACACGAGCCGGATCATGTCTTGGACCACTCGACTCCGGTGACCGTAACGTCTGTGGACATGGCACTGGCAACGCGGACGGACCGACGTCCGTCGATGGCGCGCACGGTCTGGGGCTCGACCGTCGGCAAGAAGACGATCATGGCGGTGAGCGGCCTGATCATGCTGCTGTACCTGGTCGTCCACATGTTCGGCAACCTCAAGATCTTCTTCGGGTCCGGCAGCTTCAACGAGTACGCGCACTGGCTGCGCACCATCGGAGAGCCGTTCCTGCACTACGAGTGGGCGCTGTGGATCATCCGCGTCGTGCTGGTCGCCGCCGTCGTGCTGCACGGCGTGTGCGCGTACCAGCTCAGCCGCCTCGACCGGCGCGCCCGGCCGGTCGCCTACGCCCATCCGCGACCGCGCGCCAGCTACGCCACCCGCACCATGCGCTGGGGCGGCGTGATCCTGCTGCTGTTCATCGTCTGGCACATCCTCGACCTGACCACCGGCACCGTGCAGCGCGGCTTCGTGCCCGGCCACCCGTACCAGAACGTCGTGGCCGCCTTCCACGACTGGTGGAACAACGTCGTCTACATCGTGGCGATGCTCGCCCTCGGCCTGCACATCAGGCACGGCTTCTGGAGCGCGGCCCAGACCCTCGGCGCGGGCAGTGCCACCCGTGACCGGGTGCTCAAGGCCACCGCGAACGCACTCGCACTGGTGCTGACGGCCGGCTTCATCGCCGTACCCGTCGGCGTCATGACCGGAATCGTGAGCTGACTGACATGCCCGAGACCTCCGAGACCCCCGACAGCCCCGAGCTTTCCGCGACGACTGCCGCGACCGACGCCGCGCCCGCGCCGTCCGGCTCCGCGCCGTCCGACTACGCGCGGTACGCGACCGGCGAGCCCCTCGCCGACACCAAGGCACCCGAAGGCCCGATCGAGGACCGCTGGGACACCCGCCGCTTCACCGCGAAGCTGGTCAACCCCGCCAACCGCCGCAAGCACACCGTGATCGTCGTCGGCACCGGGCTCGCGGGCGGCTCCGCGGGCGCCACGCTCGCCGAACAGGGCTACCACGTCGTGCAGTTCTGCTACCAGGACTCCCCGCGCCGCGCCCACTCGATCGCCGCGCAGGGCGGCATCAACGCCGCGAAGAACTACCGCAACGACGGCGACTCCGTCCACCGGCTCTTCTACGACACCGTCAAGGGCGGCGACTTCAGGGCCCGCGAGTCCAACGTCCGCCGCCTTGCCCAGATCTCGGTGGAGATCATCGACCAGTGCGTCGCGCAGGGCGTGCCCTTCGCCCGTGAGTACGGCGGCCTGCTCGACACCCGCTCCTTCGGCGGCGTCCAGGTCTCCCGCACCTTCTACGCCCGCGGCCAGACCGGCCAGCAACTGCTGCTCGGCGCCTACCAGGCGCTCTCCCGGCAGATCGCCGCGGGCAATGTCGAGATGCACCCGCGGACCGAAATGCTCGACCTGATCGTCATCGACGGCAGGGCCCGCGGCATCGTCGCCCGCGACCTGATCACCGGCGAGATCCGCAGCCACTTCGCGGACGCCGTGGTGCTGGCCTCCGGCGGCTACGGCAACGTCTTCTACCTGTCGACCAACGCCATGAACTCCAACGCGACCGCCGTCTGGCGGGCGCACCGGCGCGGCGCGTACTTCGCCAACCCCTGCTTCACCCAGATCCACCCCACCTGCATCCCGCGCACCGGCGACCACCAGTCCAAGCTCACGCTGATGAGCGAGTCGCTGCGCAACGACGGCCGGATCTGGGTGCCGCGCACCAAGGGCGACACCCGCCCGCCCGGCGAGATCCCCGAGGACGAGCGCGACTACTACCTGGAGCGGATCTACCCCTCCTTCGGCAACCTCGTACCGCGCGACATCGCCTCCCGCGCCGCGAAGAACGTCTGCGACGAGGGCCGCGGCGTCGGCCCCGGCGGCCAGGGCGTCTACCTGGACTTCGCCGACGCCATCGCGCGGATGGGCCGCAGGGCGGTCGAGGAGAAGTACGGCAACCTCTTCGAGATGTACGCGCGGATCACCGCCGAGGACCCGTACGAGGTCCCGATGCGGATCTACCCGGCCGTGCACTACACGATGGGCGGCCTGTGGGTGGACTACGACCTCCAGACCACCGTGCCCGGCCTCTTCGCGATCGGCGAGGCCAACTTCTCCGACCACGGCGCCAACCGGCTCGGCGCCTCCGCGCTGATGCAGGGCCTGGCCGACGGCTACTTCGTGCTGCCGGCCACCATCAACGACTACCTGGCCCGCCACCCGGGGCGCGAGGAGATCGGCGCCGAACACCCCGTCGTCCAGGAAGTCCTCGCGGAGACCGAGGACCGGCTCAATCTGCTCCTCGCCGTCGACGGCGACCGCACCGCCGACTCCTTCCACCGCGAGATCGGCGAGCTGATGTGGGAGTTCTGCGGGATGGCCAGGACGGAGGAGGGGCTGCGCAAGGCGCTGGACCGGATTCCGCAGATCCGGGACGAATTCTGGCGCCGGATCAAGGTGCCGGGCAGCGGCGCGGAGTTCAACCAGTCGCTGGAGCGCGCCAACCGCGTCGTGGACTACCTGGAGCTGGCCGAGCTGATGTGCCTCGACGCGCTGCACCGCGCCGAGTCCTGCGGCGGCCACTTCCGCGAGGAGTCCCAGACCCCGGACGGCGAGGCCGCCCGCCGGGACGAGGAGTTCTCCTACGCCGCCGCGTGGGAGTTCACCCGGACCGGCGGCGCGCCCGTCCTGCACAAGGAAGACCTCGTCTTCGACTACGTCCACCCCACCCAGCGGAGCTACGCATGAAGCTCACCCTGCGCGTCTGGCGCCAGAAGAACACCGAAGCGCCCGGCGCCATGGCCACCTACCAGGTCGACGACGTCTCACCCGACATGTCGTTCCTGGAAATGCTCGACACGCTCAACGAACGGCTCACCGTCGAGGGCGAGGACCCGGTCGCCTTCGACCACGACTGCCGTGAGGGCATCTGCGGCGCGTGCAGCCTGGTGATCAACGGCGACGCGCACGGCCCGGAGCGCACCACGAGCTGCCAGCTCCACATGCGGTCCTTCCGGGACGGCGACACCATCGACGTCGAGCCGTGGCGGGCCGCCGCCTTCCCCGTCGTCCGCGACCTGGTCGTGGACCGCTCGTCGTTCGACCGGATCATCCAGTCCGGCGGCTACGTCAGCGTGCCCACCGGCGCGGCGCCCGAAGCACACGCCACGCCCGTACCCAAGGCCGCCGCCGACTCCGCGTTCGAACACGCCGAGTGCATCGGCTGCGGCGCCTGCGTCGCCGCCTGCCCCAACGGCTCCGCGATGCTCTTCACCTCCGCGAAGGTCAACCACCTCAACGTGCTGCCGCAGGGCGCGCCGGAGCGCGAGACCCGTGTCCTCGACATGGTCGCGCGGATGGACGAGGAGGGATTCGGCGGCTGCACGCTCACGGGGGAGTGCGCCACCGCCTGCCCCAAGGGCATCCCGCTGACCTCGATCACCGCGATGAACAAGGAGTGGCTGCGGGCGGCCCGCAAGGTCCCACGCCGTTAGGAACCTTCGGGGTCCCCACGCCGTTGGAACCTCAGAGGTTGGTGAGCTTGGTGTACGGGCTCATGATGCGCTTCTGGAGCGAGCCGAAGTCGACGATCACCGCGACGCCTTCCTCGACTCCGGTGACCCGGCCGAGGCCGTACACATCGTGGGTGACCCGATTGCCCACGGCGAACTCCTTCGGTGGCGGCGCCACCGGGGCTTTGAAGGGACTGGTGGGCAAAAAGCGCTTCGCTGCATCAGGCTTTGTCATTGTCACCAGTATGCGCCAGTCGGCGGTCCGATTGTCCCGTCGGACGACGCATCTGCGACTACCCGCCAGCCATCCTTGACCCGTATAGACCTGTCTGTCTACCCTCGGTGGGTATCGCCCAGGACAGGCGGACCGCGGCAGATCCCCCCAGGTCACCTCGGGTCCATCCAGGTTCTACTCATGGAGCCCCCCATGGCACGCACGGTCAAGACACCCGGTCCCGACCACCCCATCACGGTCGAGCCGAACCCGGAGCGCATCGTGGTCAGGGCCGCGGGCAAGGTCATCGCCGACACCACCCACGCCCTGACCCTGCGCGAGGCCGACTACCCGCCGGTGCAGTACATCCCGCTCGCCGACGTCGAGGCCGACGCCCTGCGCCCGACCGAGTCCCAGACGTACTGCCCCTACAAGGGCGACGCCTCCTACTACTCCCTCGTGACCGCGGACGGCGAGATCACCGACGCGGTGTGGACGTACGAGAAGCCGTACGACGCGGTCGGCACGATCGCCGGACACGTCGCCTTCTACCCGCAGCACGTCGAGGTCGCCGCGCGGTAGCGCTCGCGTGGCAGTGGCCGCGTGGCAGCCGTCGCACGCGAGAAAGGAGGGCCCGTCCGGTCGGACGGGCCCTCCTCGCGTGCCGCTGCCTCAGTCCCGGTATCCCACGGGCTCGCGGGGCCGCTCAGGGGTGCGCGGGTCCCGCCCAGACCGGATCGGACCCCGGGCGAGTCGGTGCGCGCCCAGACCGGCCAGAGCGGCCAGCAGACCGCCGCCGCCGGTCCACAGCCAGCGCGGCGACCACCAGGTGCCCGCCCAGCCGTCGCCCGGCGCCACATGCGGCGCGTACGCCGACACCACGGGCGTCACCGAGCCGTCGACCGCCTGCTGCCCCGCCGTGCCCTCCGACGTGGCCTTCACGGCTGCCTTGACCGGCTGGCCGAGGTCGGCCGCGGGCAGGTCGAGCACGGTCAGCCGCAGGAAGTAGCCGCCGCGCAGCGGATCGTTGGACCAGGTGTCGGCCCACGAGCGGATCGCCCGCAGGTGGCAGACCAGCTCGACCGAGCCCGCGTCGGCCGCCACGGACCTGCTCTGCGCGCCGTATCTGCACGGCTGGCGGCGCCGCAGCCCGTCGTACACATCGAGCTGCCAGGTGGACGCGCCGTGCCGGGCCGCGGTCTCGGGGAAGGTGACGGTGGCCTTCACCGTCACGTTCTGCCCGCTGTCGGCGGGGAACGTCCAGTACAGATAGTCGCCCGCCGACGCGTCCGCGGTCGCCTCCTGCCCCTGCCGGACGACGGCGGCGGTACGGAAACTCGTCCCCGCCTCCGTCGGCGCGGTGTCGCCGTCGCCGGGAGCGGCCGTACCCGTGCTCGCGCTCGCGTCGGCCGACGGGTCGTCGGCGACCGCGCCGCCCGCGCTCAGGGCCAGCGCCGCGGCGGCCAGCAGCCCCGCCGCGGTGACCGTCAGCAGCCGTACGGCCTTACGTGGTGACGTACGCATCAGACGGTCCTCCCCGTGTTCAGACGCCAGCGGGACACCCAGCCCGACAGCAGGCCGAGGACCGCGCCGGCCGCGGCCAGCGTGCCCAGCAGCCACCAGCCGCGCCCGAGGCCGAAGAAGGCCACGTCGGAGGGCTGGTCGGGGGAGTCCACCAGGTCGATGGAGAGCTCCACCGGCAGACCGGGGGTGGTCTTGACCGACGGCGCGGCCGAGAAGGAGTTGCCGACCTGGAGGCAGACCGTCTCCGGCGGGGTGTCGGAGTCCGCGTGCGGCTTGGGGTAGCGGATACCGGCGGACACGACGTCGGTACGGCCGGTGCCGCCCTCGTCGTCCCTGACGATCTCCCGGCCGTGCGTGGTCACGCCACGCAGCAGGACGCCGTAGTTCGCGTTCACCGCGCGGTCGGCGGAGACGCTCACCGAGGCGCGCAGCTCCTGTCCCGCCGGCACGTCCACCCGGTACCAGCGGTTCTCCGAGAACAGCTCGCGGTCGGTGTAGATCCCCGCCTTGAGCTGCGGCGCGTCCGCGCACCGCGCGGCGCCCCGGGCGGCCACCGGGGCCACCACGGCGTCGGTGCTGCGGCCCACCAACTGCTTCACCTTGGTGGTGAGCTGCTGCCGGTGCTGGACGGCGGTGTACGTGCCGCCGGTCGCCTCCGCGATGCATGTCAACTGGTTACGGGTCGAGGAGTCCGGGATCAGGCCCAGCGTGTCGATGACCAGATGGATGCCCTTGGCGGCGATGTCCCGCGCGACGTCGCACGGGTTGAGCGGCGCGCAGGTGTCCTCGCCGTCGGTGATCAGCACCAGGCGGCGGGTGCCGTCGCCGCCCTGGAGATCGTCGGCCGCCTTGAGCAGCGCGGGGCCGATCGGCGTCCAGCCGGTGGGCGCCAGCGTCGCCACCGCGGCCTTGGCCTCGGTGCGGTTCAGCGGGCCGACCGGGTAGAGCTGCCGGGTGTCCTTGCACCCGGTCTTGCGGTCGTTGCCCGGATAGTCGGCGCCGAGCGTCCTGATGCCCAGCTCCACGTTCTCCGGCACCGAGTCCAGCACGTCGTCGAACGCCTGCTTCGCGGCGGCCATCCGCGACTGCCCGTCGATGTCCTTCGCCCGCATGGAGCCGCTGACATCGAGCAGCAGTTCCACCTTCGGGGCGGCTTGCGCCGTCGGCGTCGCCGGTGTCGTGGGTTCGTCGGCGACCGCGCTCGCGGGCAGCAGACCGCAAGCCAGGACGACCAGCAGGCCGCAGCCAACTCCGGCCGTCAGTAACCTTCTTATGATCATCGCCGGATCGTAGTGAAGGTAGTGTCAAAACCTGAAGTCGGCCGGTCGGTGGCCGGTGCGGGACCGTGCCAAAGCGGACGGACGGGGACGGACCACGGGCGGGGACGACGCGCGCGCCGGGCCGGGGAGCCGCCGGGGCCGCGCGCCGGCAGGTGGTGCGCCGGGGGTGGACGTGCGCGGCGATCTCAGTAAAGTGGCGGATATGACGCTACTGGCCGGTAGGAAATGTTTCCGGGTGCTCGAACCGCTGCACTCGATGGTGTACTTCGCGCCCGAGACGCAGGCGGCGCTGGTCGCGGCCGGGCTGGAGAACAACCGCATGTGCTACTTCGCGGGCCGCGCCGCCGCCCTCGGCCCGGTCGGCCCCGCCGTCGTGACGAGCACCTTCTACAACTTCAGCCCGTCCCTGGTGGCCCGGCACATCCCGCTCGCCTGGACCCTGGCCGCCCCCGAGGACATCACCGCGGCGCGGCTGCGCGCGGTCGACGCCGTACAGCGCCGTCTGCTCGGCGACGCCGTCGACTCCCCGGAGATGGCCGAGGCCGCCGAACTCGCCCAGCGGGCCGCCGAGGCGTGCACCGGCGGCGACCGTATCCTCTACGCCGCCCACGCGGCCCTGCCGTCGCCGAAGGAGCCGCACCTGGCCTTCTGGCACGCCACCACGCTGCTGCGCGAGTACCGCGGCGACGGACACCTCGCCGTCCTGCTCTGCGCCGAACTCGACGGCCTGGAAGCCCTCGTCACCCACACCGCGACCGGCAAGGGCTTCCTGCCGGGCTTCGCCAGGACCCACCGCGGCTGGAGCGAGCAGGAGTGGGACGCGGCCGTCGCCCGGCTGCGCGACCGCGGCCTTCTCGACGCCGACGGCTCGCTCACCGACCAGGGTGTCGAACTGCGCCGCCACATCGAGTCCGAGACCGACCGTCTCGGCCGCGCCCCCTACGAGCACCTCGGCGAGGCCGGCACCGCCCGTCTGACCGAGATCGCCCAGGGCCTCACCATGCGCGCGCTGGCCGCGGGCGCCTTCCCCGAGGGCGTCTTCGCGACCGGCCCCAAGCGCTGACGCACCTGTCGCCGACTCCGAGCGGCCCACCGGCCCCGGACGCCCGCCCCCCCCGCGTCAGCGGGGAGGCGCCGGGGCCGGGCCCGTCGAGCCGCGGACCACCAGGTGGGTGGCCAGTTCGACGTGGAGGGTGTCGACCGTGTGGCGGTCCAGGAGCCGCATCAGCAGGGAGACCGCCATCCGGCCCATCTCTTCGAGCGGCTGGCGGACGGTGGTGAGGCGGGGCACGGTGCTGCGGCTGAGGTCGATGTCGTCGAAGCCGGTGATGGAGAGGTCCTCGGGGACGCGCAGGCCGCGTTCGTAGGCGGCGCGCAGCGCGCCGACGGCGGCCTTGTCGTTGAACGCGACGAGCGCGGTGGGGGGTTGGGGGAGGTCGAGGAGTTCGCAGGCGGCCCCGTAGCCCCAGTCGGCGGTCGGCTCGATGCTGCGCAGGAGTTCGGGGGAGGGCAGCACCCCGGCGTCGGCGAGGGCCGAAGTGTGGCCCGCGAGACGGGACTTGCTGGCGAGCCAGTCGCCCGGTCCGCCGATGACGCCGATCCGGCGGTGGCCGAACTCCACCAGGTGCGCGGTGACGCTGCGGGCCGCGGCGAGGTTGGCGGCCGAGACCGAGGCGATGTCGCGGGGGAGCGGGGTGCGCGGGTCGACGACCACGAAGGGGAAGTCCTGGGCCCGCAGGACCTCCAACTCCCTTTCCGGCTCGGGCGGGACGATGAGGATCGCGCCAGCGATGCCCGGGTCGCCCGGCAGCCCCGGCAGCACCTGGACCTCGCGCGCCGCGTCGCCCGCGCTGAGCACCACGCGCCTGCCGTGCAGGTCCAGCGTCTCGGCGATCGACGAGACGATCACACCGAAGTAGTCGGTGAGGACATACGGGCAGCGCACGTAGATCGCGCCGTCCGCCGCGCCGCGCCGGACGGGGGCCGGGGCCCCCAGCCGTTCGACCGCCCGGCGGACCAGCGCCTGGGTGTCGGGGGCCACGTTGGCCTGTCCTGTCATGACCCGCGACACGGTGGCGATCGAGACGCCCGCCTCCGCCGCGATGGCGCGGACCGTCACGCGGGTGCCCGGTGACCTAGCCAACTGTTACACCCGTTCGTTTCATATGTGCAGCTTAGCGCCCCGACCCATCAGGGTCACGGCAGGATCGGTACAAGGCATTGACAGCACACGCCGCCGACCGCTTACCTGATTTTCGCCACGGTTCCAGAAAACGTTTCATTCCGTTTCAGAGTGAGTGCTGCCCGAGGAGAACGATGAGGAGACGCGCCGTAGGTGCCGCCGCTGCCACAGCCGCCGCACTCTGCCTGGCCTGCGTACCGGCCGCCCAGACGGCCGCCGTCACCCCGACGGCAGCCACCGCGGCCTCCCCCTCCCGCCCGGCGCCGCCACCCCGCGCCCAGGTGTGGCTGACCACGGCCGACGGCGCCCAGGAACTACGGCAGCAGGCGCCGGTCGACTTCGGCCGGGGACCGTCCGACCTCACCACCATCACCGTCGACCCGAACCAGAGCTACCAGAGCGTGGACGGCTTCGGCGGCGCGCTCACCGACTCCTCGGCCGCCGTCCTGAGCCGACTGCCGCGCACGACGCGGGACTCCGCGTTGCGGCAGCTCTTCGACCCCGCCCGGGGCATCGGCGTCAGCTTCCTGCGCCAGCCCATCGGCTCCTCCGACTTCACGGCCGCCGCCGCCCACTACACCTACGACGACATGCCCGCGGGGCAGACCGACTTCGCGCTGCGCCACTTCAGCATCGCGCACGACCAGCGGCAGATCCTGCCGCTGCTGCGCCAGGCGAAGCGGCTCAACCCCCGGCTCACCGTCATGGCCACGCCCTGGAGCCCCCCCGCGTGGATGAAGGACGGCGACTCGCTGGTCGGCGGCCACCTCAAGGACGACCCGAAGGTCTACGACGCCTACGCCCGCTACCTGGTGAAATTCGTCCAGGCGTACGCGGCGGCGGGCGTGCCCGTCGACTACCTGACGGTGCAGAACGAGCCGCAGAACCGTAAGCCCTCCGCGTACCCCGGCACCGACCTGCCCGTGCAGGCGCAGGTCAAGGTGATCGAGGCGCTGGGACCGCTGCTGCACCGGGCCAGCCCGCGCACCAAGATCCTCGCGTACGACCACAACTGGACCACGCACCCCGACGACATCAAGACCGCCGAGCAGATGGGCGAGGACCCGCAGACCGACTACCCGTACGAGGTGCTGGACAGCCCGGCCGCCCGGTGGATCGCGGGCACCGCCTACCACTGCTACTCGGGCGACCCCAGCGCGCAGAGCGCGCTGCACGACGCGCACCCCGACAAGGGCATCTGGTTCACGGAGTGCTCCGGCTCGCACGGCGCGACCGACACGCCCGCGCAGATCTTCCGCGGCACGCTGACCTGGCACGCGCGCACGATCACCGTCGGCACCACGCGCAACTGGGCGAAGTCCGTCGCCGACTGGAACCTCGCGCTGGACGCCGACGGCGGCCCGCACAACGGCGGCTGCGACACCTGCACCGCCCTGCTGACCGTCCAGCCGGACGGCACGGTCACCCCCAGCGCCGAGTTCTTCACCATCGGCCACCTGTCGAAGTTCGTCCGGCCGGGCGCGGTACGGATCGGCAGCACCAACTACGGCACGACCGGCTGGAACGGCCAGCTCACCGATGTCGCCTTCCGCAACCCCGACGGCTCCACCGCGCTCGTCGTGCACAACGAGAACGACGACCCGCGCTCCTTCGCCGTCGCCGTCGGCGACCGGACCTTCGCATACTCCCTGCCCGGCGGTGCGCTGGCGACCTTCACATGGCCCAGATCGGCTGATCTGACCAGCCGGTCGCACGCGGTGCCGCTGAACGGCGCGAGCGCCACCTCCCAGCCCGCCGGGCAGGGCGCCCCCGACCTCGCGATCGACGCCGACGGCTCGACCCGCTGGTCCAGCGGCGCGGCCCAGACCCCCGGTCAGTACGTGCAGATCGACCTCAAGAAGCGCACCGCGTTCTCCCGCGTCGCCGTCGACAGCGGCGACAACCTCGGCGACTACGCCCGCGGCTGGCAGATCTCGACCAGCGACGACGGCGTCACCTGGCGGACGGCCGCCGCCGGTACGGGAACCGGGCAGCTCACCGTCGCCGACCTGCCCCGTACGACCACGGCACGCTATGTGCGCGTCACATCGACGGGCACGGCGGCCAACTGGTGGAGCCTGGCCGATCTGCGGCTCTACCGCTGAGCCGAGGCGTTCCGACCCGACGCGTCACCCCGGGGCAGCCGCGACCTCCAGGAGGTCGCGGCTGCCGCCGCGTGTCACGCGTCCGCCTCCGGTACGGGACGCGCCGCCGCTTCCGGCCCGGCGTCCGCCGCTGCCGCCCGCTCCGTCCGGCGCGCCCGCCACTGCCGCGTCGCGTACAGCGCGCCGCCCGCGCCCAGGCCCCAGAAGGCGCCACTGACGCCGAAGAAGGTCACGCCCGAGACGGTGACGACGAGCGTGACGACCGCCGACTCGCGGTTGTCGGCGTCGGCCATCGCGCCGGTCAGGGAATTGCCGAGGGCGCCGAGCAGCGCGAGTCCCGCGACGGCCTCGATGACATTGGGCGGTGAGGCGTTGACGAAGGCGACCGCCGCCGCCGCGCCCAGGCCCAGCAGGATGTACGCGCCGCCGGCGACGACCGCGGCCCGGTACCGCTTGCGCGGGTCGGGCCCCGCCTCCTCGCCCGCGCACAGCGCGGCGGTGATCGCCGCCAGGTTGACCGCGTGCCCGCCGAAGGGCGCCGACAGCAGGCTGAAGACGCCGGTCCAGCCGAACAGCGGCCCCGGCTCCGGGTGGTAGCCGTTGACATTGAGCACCGCGATGCCGGGGATGTTCTGCGACGCCATCGTCACCACGTACAGCGGCAGCGCGATGCCGATCACCGCGGAGGCGGTGAAGTGCGGGGTGACCAGCACCGGGTGCGGCCACAGCGGGCCGAGCGCGGCCGTGTCGATGTGCGTGGTGGCGGCGATCAGGACGACGGCCACGACCACCGCGGCGGGCACCGCGTACAGCTTCCGGACACTGCCGACGACCGCCCAGGCGAGGATCACACCGAGGCCCACCGCCGGGTCGGACTTGACCGCGTGCGCCGGAGCCAGGCACAGCGGCAGCAGGATGCCCGCGAGCATCGCGTTCGCCAGCGGCTTCGGGATCGCCGAGACCCACCGGCCCAGGGGCTTCCACAGCCCGGAGATCACGACGAGCACCCCCGTGAGCAGGAACGCGCCCACGGCCGCCGCGAATCCGCCGTGCGTACCCGCGGAGCCCGCCAGCAGCGCCGCGCCCGGCGTCGACCAGGCGATGCTGATCGGCAGCCGGGAGCGCAGGCTCAGGTAGATCGCGCACAGGCCCATCGCCACGCACAGCGCCATCAGTCCCGACGCGGCCTCGGCGTGCGACGCGCCGACCTTGCTGAGCCCTTCGAGCACCACCGCGAAGGAGCTGGAGAAGCCGACGAAGGCGGCGATCAGGCCCGCCGTCGAGGCCCGGAAGAGGCCGGAGCGCGCGGAGTCACCGCCGGGCTCGTCCCGGACGGGCTCCGGGGCGGTGGTGCGGACGGGCATCAGGTCTCCTCCGGGGCCGGCCGGCGCGCGTGGGCGGCGAGCAGGGCCGTGCGGTCGATCTTGCCGCTGGCGGTCAACGGCAGGGTGTCACAGAGCTGGATGCGGGCCGGGACCATGAAGCCGGGCAGCAGCGCGCGCAGATGGGCGCGGAGCGCCTGCGGGGTGCAGGCCGGGTCGTCGGTGACGACGAACGCCCACACCGGCTTCTCGCCGCGGGCGCTCGCGGTGACGAAGCTGCGCCGGACGGCCGGGTGCCGGTCCAGATGGTGGGCGATCTCGCCCAGTTCGATGCGGTAGCCGTTCACCTTCACCTGGTCGTCCCTGCGGCCGTGGAACACCGCCGCTCCGTCCGCCCGCAGATGCCCGTAGTCGCCCGTCCGGTACAGCCGTTCGCGTACGCCGTCGACCTCGCGCTCCACGAACAGCCGGGCGGTCAGCTCCGGCATCCCCAGATATCCGGGCGACAGACCGTCCCCCGCCAGCCAGATCTCGCCCGCGCGCCCCGGCTCGCACAGCTCACCGCCGTCGTCGCCGTCCGTGTCGATCACGTACAGCCGGGTGTTCTGGATCGGCCGGCCGATGGGCAGTTCCGCCGCGTCGGCGGGGAGCGCGTCGACCCGGTGGTACGTGGCGAAGGTGGTCGACTCGGTCGGTCCGTAGACGTGCACCAGGCGGCCGGGGCCGTAGCGGCGTACGGCCTGCGCCAGCCGCGGCACCGAGGCGCGCTCGCCGCCGGTCAGCACGGTGGCCACCGTGTCGAGGGCTTCGGGCGCCTCGTCCAGCACGGAGTTGAACAGCGCCGTGGTCAGGAACAGCACATTGACCCGGCTCTCGCGCAGCACCCGCCCCAGCTTCGACAGGCTCAGCCGCGCGTCGGGGTAGAGCACGCAGGTGCCGCCGGTCAGCAGCGCGCCCCAGATCTCGAAGGTCGCCGCGTCGAAGGTCACCGGCGCCAGTTGCAGCAGCCTGCCGCCCTCGCCGAGCCGGGCGTAGCGGGCGCCGGACACCAGCCGGACCACACCGCGGTGCCGGACCGGCACCCCCTTGGGGCGGCCGGTAGAACCCGAGGTGAAGTTGACGTACGCGACGGCGTCGCCCGCGACCTCGACCTCCGGGCCGCGCTCGCTCTCCGCGACACCGCCCCGCGTCACCGGGACGGTCCGGCAGCCGTCGAGCCGGTCGGCCAGCTCCGCCGGCCGGTCGGTGAGCACCCACCGGCAGTCGGCGTCCGACAGCAGCGCGCGCAGCCGCTCGTCCGGCCAGGACGCGTCGAACGGCAGGTAGCAGCCGCCGCATTTGAGGACGGCGAGCAGTGCGACGACCAGTTCGGGAGAGCGGTCGAGGCACACGCCGACGGTCGCGCCCGGCGGGAGTCCGCGCGCCAGCAGGTCACGGGCGAGGCCGTTGGCGAGGCGGTCGAGCTGCCCGTAGCCGACCGTGCGCGCGCCCTGTTCGACCGCGGGCGCTTCGGGCCGCAGCCGCGCGCGCTCCTCGAACAGGGCGGGCACACCACTGTCGCGCGGATAGCCGACCGCCGTGGCGTTGATCTGCCGGTGCGCGGCCAGGGCCGCCTCGGACGCGGTCACCCGGCGCAGCGCCGACACCTCCGGACGGATACGGCGTGCCGTCGGCGGTGTGCTCGACGAACCATCACGTCCCGCGCTTTCCCAGGCTCGGCGTTTGCTTGACCACCGGGCCCGCGCGCCGTGGCAGGTGACAACGGCGAAGGGGACGGCTCGGGCATCGTAATCCGCGGCCCCGAAGGAGCGCGCGCCAATTCCGATACCCGGACCGTCCCCGGCGCCGACCGGCCCGCCGCGCGGGCGGGCCGGTCGATCCGCTACCGGAGCAGGCTCTTGTACTTCGGGCAGAGATACGTGATCGCGTCCTTCGCGTCCGCGATCTCGCCGTCCGCGATGGCCTCCTTCGCCAGCTTCGGACTCGCGTCCGCGGTGTTGGCGATCCGGTCGCAGGACTCCTGGCCGGTCTGGAGAACGGCGGCCGGGTCCATGCCCTTGGGCACCTTTCCGACCAGATAGCTCTTCTGCTGGTCGGTGAACGTGCCGGTGGCCGGGGTGAGCTGGGATTCGGGCAGGGTCGACTCCTTGGCGTCGGCGCCGTTCGCACCGCCGTCGCCGCCCGGACCGGTCGAGGCCGAGGCGGACGGCTCCGCGGTGCCGTCGGGGCCGATGGCGGGCGCGGAGGAGGCCGGGCGCTCGCTGGTGGGGGCGGCGCGGTCCCGCGCCGCGTCCGCGTGTCCGCCGCCGCATCCGGCCAGGACGGCCGCGGCCGTCGTCACGATGACGACGGCCGTGGCGAACCGGCCTCTGGTCGCGGTCACGGCTTCGCGAAGGTCAGGACGAGCTGCGGATGTCCCGACGTGCCGGGCGCGTCCTTCGACCAGAACCAGGCCGAGTCCGTGCCGGTGGACGTCACCGCGAGGTCGTACGGACCGCCGAGCCCCGGCGTCAGCGCCGCCGCGGTGAGCGTCGCGGTGTAGTCGGTCTGGAGCGCGGTCGGCGCGGGCACCGTGCCGAGCACCGTCGGGTCGAGCGTGGGACGGGTGTTCCAGGTCACCCCGGTCTCCGTCCAGCTCCCCGTCACACGCTGCACATTGAGCGTGTCGACCGAGTTCGCGATGGCGTCGGAGCTGGTGCGCAGGGTCAGTCGCGCGCTCGTGAGCACCATGCCGCCGGGCGCGGCGGGCAGGTCGAACCGCAGGTACGTGTGGTATGCGGACGTGCCGCGCACCGCGAGCTGCTGGTCCGGGCCGTAATTCGCCGAGGGCGCGCCCGCGTTGACGTAACTGTCCGCCGTCGCGTTGAGCGTCACCGTCGAGGACGTCGGCGCGCCCGGCGTCGTGACGGCCGCCGCGGCCGACTTGGCACTGGTGTTGCCGGGCGCGTCACCCGCCGTGACCTGGTACGCGTACGTGGTGCCGGGTGAGGCGGCGGTGTCGGTGAAGGTCAGCGTCGGGCGGATCCAGAACTTGGAGTCACCGGTGACCGTGCCGACCTGCGTGCCGTCGCGGTAGATCCTGTACGTCAGCGTCGAGTCGTCGAGGTCGAGGCTGGCCTGCCAGCTCACCCGTACCCCGCCGGACACGTTCGCCGCGGTCACCTGGAGCGGTACGGACGGCGCGCGCGTGTCGGGGCCGCTCGGGAAGCGGACCAGGCCCTGCTGGAGCCGGTTGCCGTTGCTGGCGATCCGGGTGAACTCGCCGCCCACCCACAGGTAGTCCGTGCCGCCGCTGGAGGCGGTGGTGAGGGCGCGCGGGCCGATCTTCTCGGTGCCTGCCGGGCCGTCGTCGGTGTCGGGGAACCAGCCCAGCAGCGGCCTCGGGTTGTCGACGGACTCCGCGAGCAGGTGCTGCCGGTCGTTGTTGAGCTGCGGGAACTGCTGCATGCTGGAGCAGTCGTGCGCGTGCGAGCCGCTGTACAGCACGCCCTTGTAGACGGTGACGGCCTGGGTCGCGCCCAGGCAGGTGTCGCGCCAGCGCTGGTTGAGGTCGCTGAAGTTGAGCGCGATGCGGCCGTCGAAGACACCGCCGCCCGTGCCCTCGTTGGCGGTGAAGAAGCCGGTGGCGTCCCTCGTGAGGTCCTGCACGGTGGAGGTCGCCGAGATGAAGCCCGGATAGGTCTTCACATTGGCGCCGGTCGTGGCGTTGACCACGGCCAGCGCGTGCGAATTGACCCCGTTGACGGTGTTGAAGTCGCCGCCGATGACGAGCCTGGTGCCGTCCGGGCTGAGCACCATGGCCTTGCCCGCCTTGTCGGCGTTGGCCGTGAACGGCTTGAGCGCGCCCGTGGTCGTCAGCGCGGCGAAGCGCTGCCGGGGCTGCCCGGCGACGGTGAGGAAATTACCGCCGATGTACACCGTGTCGTTCGTCGCCACGATGCTGCGGACCTGCGCCGAGACCGACACCTTGAACGTGGTCCTCACGGTGCAGGTGGCGATGTCGATCGCCGCCAGGCTGCTCGACGGAACGCCGTTCACCGAACCGAAGGTGCCCCCCGCGTACAGCGTCGACTCGTCCGGTGAGACGGCCAGCGCCCGAATCGTCGCCGTGCCCGAGCCGACCGTGAAGGACAGCTTGCAGGACGTCGGCGCGCCCGTGGCGGCGTCGAACGCCTGGAAGTTGAGCGCCTGCTGCTCGCCGGTGCCCGCGGCGGCGCCCGGCGGCCGGACGGTGGAGAAGGTGCCGCCCGCGAAGACCACACCGTGCGCCTGGGCCAGCGCCCACACGACGCCGTTGGTCTGCCAGGTCGGCAGGTCGTCCGCGGTCATCGCGACCGGCGCGGTGAGCGCGGACGCGGACTGCGCGGCGGTGAATCCGATCATCGAAGCCGCCGCCAGTGAGAAGGCAGCGGTTATTGCCCCAGCTCTTCGCATGAGCCCCCCTGAGCTCTGTGCTGTTCCCCCAGCGGTCCCAAACGGCCGCAAGATGCGACAAGGTTAACGTTTGGTCCGCTTTGGGGTCAGCCTCCCCGTAACGACTGTTGCACTCCTGTAGCCCAGCGGCCGGGGAGGGGGACACGGCGGGCACGCAGCGGCGCCGCGCCGATTCCGCTTCGGCCGGATCCGGTCCCCACCGGGCGGTCCCGAAATGTTTCGGTGCGGTGCCAAGAACGACTATGACCCGCCATGACCTGCGGGCACAAGGCCGAGCGGCCCGCGCGGTCCCGGTCGCGACGGTGATGCGCGACACTCCCGCTGGACTCCGGATGTGGCCTGAATGTCACCTCGACGTCCCTCGGGGGCGACTGTGGGCCGCCGTGGGAGAATCCTCCGATGACTTCTGGGACGACGATCACCGCGGACGCCGCGGGCACGTGGACGCTCGGCGATCTGACCGTCAACCGGATGGGCTTCGGGGCGATGCGGCTGCCGCAGGACGGCAGGGCGTTCGCGCCCGACAGCGGCTCCAGCGACCGCGAGCGCGCGATCGGCGTGCTGCGGCGCGCGGTCGAACTCGGTGTGAACCACATCGACACCGCCGCCTTCTACTTCTCCGCCCTGCGCTCGGCCAACGAGCTGATCAACCGGGCGCTGGCGCCGTACCCCGACGACCTCGTCATCACCACCAAGGTCGGCCCGGGGCGCGACCCTTCGGGCGCCTGGCTGCCCGCCGCGACGCCCGCGCAGTTGCGCGGACAGGTCGAGGAGAATCTGCGGCAGCTCGGCCGGGACCACCTCGACGTGGTCAACTACCGCAATCAGGGCGCGGACTCCATCGCCGAGCACTTCGGCGCGCTCGCCGAACTGCGCGAGCGCGGGCTGATCCGCCACCTCGGGATCTCCAACGTCGGGCCGCGCCACCTCGCCGAGGCCCGCGCCATCGCGCCGGTGGTGTGCGTACAGAACAAGTACGCGCTCGGACTGCCCGGCGAGGACGACGACTTCCTGGACCTGTGCGGTGAACAGGGCGTCGCCTTCGTGCCGTTCTTCGCCATCGCGGGCGCGGGCCGCGAGTCGGGGGCGGGCGCAGCGGAGAGCGAGCAGGTGCTGGCCGCGGCCCGCGCCCACGGTGTGACCGCCGCCCAGATCAGGACGGCCTGGACCCTCCAGCGCGGCGCGCACGTCCTGGCCATCCCCGGCACCGGCAACCCCGACCACCTGGTGGAGAACGTGGCCGCTGGCGCGCTGCGGTTCACCGCCGACGAACTGGCCGCCCTGGACGCGCTGCACCACGGGGGCGCCTGAGGAGCCGAGGTACCCCGGCCGGGGCCGGAGTTGACGCGTGTGCACCGTGGGTCGTCTGTGGAATCGTGTGCCCGCGGTGCCAATTCGCGACGGCTTGCCGAGATCGGATGCCGGGCCGCGCGCGGCTGGCTACCGTCGGTGGAGACGAGTGAGCGCATGGGGGTACGGGGTGACGGGTGTCGAGGCCGCGGTCGGCCATGTCTGCGTGTGGCTCACGTGGCGAGCGAGCGGTGCCGAGCAGCGGCGGCACGACCTGGACGAGGTCCAGGTCGGCGAACTCGACCGGCTGTACTCGCTGGTCCGTGTGCTGCTCGGCGAGGACCCCGCGCTGCGGCTGGCCACCGAGGAGTGCGCCGCCCCTGACGGCGCGGTCACCGAGCGGACCAGGCGCCGCCTGACCGACGCGCTGGACGAGGCCGTCGAGCGGGACGCGGCGCTGGCCACGGCGCTGCGGCAGGCGGTGGACCGGCTGCGGGACCGTCCCTACGGCGGCGGACCGCCGGGCGGCCCGCCCGCCGGGACGACGGCGGCCACCGGTGACGGGATCGCGGTCGGCGGCGACGTCGACGTACGAGCCCGGGACGGGTCCGCGGCGTCGTTACGGATGGGGGACGTACGGATGGAAAACCCTCCTCTGCCGGGTCCGCCCCAGGGCTGAGCGCACCCGGAGCCGTCCCCGCCCCTTTGCCCGCACCGCCGTACGCACCGCCCGCGCCGCCGTACGCACCCGCGCCGGTGGCGCCGCCGCGCGTGCCGGAGCCTTCGGACACCGTCCCGACGCTGCCGATGCTGCCCGCGGCCACCCCGTCGCGGGTCCGCGCCGAGGGCCGGAGCCGCACGGAGGCCGAGGCCCGGCCCCGTACCGACGCCGAGGCCCGGTCCCAGGCGGCCCCGGTCCCTGCCCCGGTCCCTGCCCCGGCCCCTTCCGCTGTCACCGCGGCCGGCGGCGGTGTCGCGGCGGGCGTCGCGGGCGACATCCACCAGCACCACCACTGGCATGTCGTGCCGCGCTCGCCGGTCAACTGGCCGGTCAGGGTCGGCGTGGTGCCCCGGTCGGCCGACTGGTTCCAGCACCGGGACGTGATCCACGCCCTGGACACCGCGCTGACCGGCCCCGGCACCGCCGTGGTCTGCCAGGTGCTCACCGGCATGGGCGGCGTCGGCAAGACGCAGCTCGCCGCCCGGCGCGCCCACCACGCCTGGCGGGCGGGCGAGGTCGACCTGCTGATGTGGGTCACGGCCTCGACGCGGCAGGCCGTCATCGACGCGTACGCCGACGCCGCCGCGCGGGTGCTGCACATCGAGCGGGACGAACCGGCGCGCGCCGCGCAGGAGTTCCTGGCCTGGCTGGAGCCCGGCCCCGGCGCGGCGGCCGGACACTGCCGCTGGCTGCTGGTCCTCGACAATGTGACGGACCCCGCCGACCTCACCGGCCTGTGGCCGCCGGACCACCCCCTCGGCCGTACGGTCGTCACCACCCGCAGCCGGGACGCCGCCCTGACCGGCGCGGGCCGCCGCATGGTGACCGTCGGCCTGTTCACCCCGCGGGAGGCGACCGGCTATCTGACGGAGGCGCTCGCCGCGCGCGGCCGGGTGGAGGCGCCCGAGGAGGTCGCGCTGCTCGCCGAGGACCTGGGCAGACTGCCGCTGGCCCTGTCCCAGGCCGCCGCGTATCTCATCGACGCCGACATCGGCTGCCACGACTACCGCGCGCTGCTGGCGAACCGGGCCCGGCTGGCCGACCTCAGGCCGCCGACCCTGCCCGACGACCAGACCGCGGGCGTGGCCGCCGTCTGGTCGCTGTCGGTGGACCGCGCCGACGCCCGCGGTCCCCGGGGTCTGGCCAGGTCCCTGCTGGAGCTGGCCGCGCTGCTCGACCCGAACGGCATCCCGCAGCCGGTGCTCACCAGCGGGCCGGTCCGCGACCACCTCACCCGCGTCGTGCGCCGGGCCGCCCCCGAGCAGTGCCCGGCGCGCGGGATCACCGAGCAGCAGACCGTACGGGCCCTGCGCGATCTGCACGGGCTCAATCTGATCGACCACACTCCGAAGACCGGGCACCGGGCGGTCCGTGTCCACCAGCTCATCCAGCGGGCCGTCCGGGACACGCTCGGCGAGGCGGACCACGACGCGCTGGCCCGTACCGCGGCCGACGCACTGACCGCGGTCTGGCCGGAGGTCGAGCGCGACACCGACCTCGCGCAGGCGCTGCGCGCCAACACCACGGCGCTGACCGGCAAGGCGGAGAGCGCCCTGCACCGCCCGCACGCGCACGCGCTGCTCTACCGGGTCGGCGAGAGCCTGGGCGTCGCGGGCCAGGTGGCCGCCGCGGCCGGGCACTTCAGGCTGCTGGCCAGGACCACCCACCAGCACCTGGGCCCCGACCACCCCGACACCCTCGCCGCCCGGCACGACCTGGCGTACTGGCGGGGCGCGGCGGGCGACGCGCAGGGCGCGATCAGTGCCTTCCGCGAACTGTTCGCGGACCGGCTGCGGGTGCTCGGCCCCGACCACCCGCACACGCTCACCACCCGCGGAAACATCGCCTACTGGAGCGGCGAGGCGGAGTACGCGCAGGACGCGGAGGACGCCGCCACCGCGCTGGAGGAGCTGCTGGCGGACCGGCTGCGGGTGCTGGGCCCCGACCATCCGGACACACTCAGCACGCGGCACAACATGGCCCGGCTGCGCGGTCGCGCGGGGGAGACGGCCGAAGCGGCCGAGGGGCTACGGGAGTTGCTGGTCGACATGGTGCGGGTGCTGGGCCAGGACCACCCCGACACCCTGACCACCCGGCACGACCTGGCCTACTGGCAGGGGCGCGCGGGGGACGCCGAGGGCGCGGCGCGCGCCTTCGAGGAGCTGCTGGCCGACGCGGCGCGGGTGCTGGGCCCGGACCATCCGGACACGCTCACCACCCGGCACAACATCGCGCGGCTGCGCGGCCGGGCCGGGGACGTCAGCGGCGCGGCGCGCGCCTTCGAGGAGCTGCTGGCGGACCGGCTCCGCGTGCTCGGCCCGGACCATCCGCACACGCTCACCACCCGGCACAATGTCGCGCGGCTGCGGGGGCGGGCGGGGGACGCGGCAGGCGCGGCGCGCGCCTTCGAGGAGCTGCTGGTCGACATGGAGCGGGTGCTCGGTCCCGAGCACGGCGACACGGTCATCACCCGGCACAACATCGCCTACTGGCGTGAGGAGTCGGAGGTGCTGACCCTGCGCGTCAGGCGCGCCCCGGCGCCGTGAACGACGGTCGCCGCTTCCCGGCGCCGTGAACGACGGTCGCCGCTTCCCGGTACCGCTGAACAGCGGTCGGCGCGCCCCCGCGCAGCACGCGGCCGACCGTGGCGGGAGAAGCGCTCAGCCGACCGTCACCCGTACGCCCGCGCCCGCGATACGGGCCAGCTCGGCGTCCGGCGCCGCGCCGTCGGTCACCAGGTCGTGGATCTCGGCGAGCGGGCAGATCTTGGCGAGCGTGGCCCGGCCGATCTTCGTGTGGTCGGCGACCACGACCGTACGGTCGCTGTTGTCGGCGAAGGCGCGGTCGGTGCCGCCCTCCAACTGGTCGTGCGTGGTGCAGCCGTGGGCCGCGCTGATGCCGTCGACGCCGAGGAAGGCGATGTCGGTGTGGTAGCTGGCCAGGGTCTTCTCGGCGATCGGGCCCACCAGCTCATAACTGGCGTTCCTGGCGTTGCCGCCGATCACGACGAGCGTCACGTGCTTGTGCAAAACCAACTCGGCCGCGATGTTCACGGCGTTGGTGACGACGGTGAGCGGTCCTCGGGCGGCCAGCAGCCGGGCCACCTCCGTCACCGTACTGCCGCCGTTCATGCCGACCACCGCGCCGTCCGGCACCAGGGCCGCCGCCGCCCTCGCGATGGCCTGCTTCTCCGGTCGGCTGCGGCCCGCGCGGTGCTGGAGCGGGACCTCCAGGTCGACCGGGCCGACCGCCGCCCCGCCGTGGGTGCGGCGCAGCAGGTGGAGTTCGCTCAGGTGCTGGAGGTCGCGGCGGACGGTGGCCGTGGAGACGCCGAGCAGCCGGGACAGCTCGTGGACGTCGATGCCGCCCCTGGCGGAGACATGCTCAAGTATGCGCGCATGACGCTCAGTTCTCAGCATGCGTGCAGCATAATGCGCACTCCGATGCGTAAGTGAGCATGATTTGCGCAGAAGAGGGCGGTTGACATGACGAATTCTGCGCGGTTAACTCCTGGCGAACGTCGGAGTTGAGCACCGACGTCAGAGGTACGCCTAGCCGGTGGGCGGCCGTGCGCCGCAAGCCCGGACAAAGTCGCCAGGATCGCTGTCAGCGTCCGAGGCGGGGACGTACCCCCCATCATCAGGAGCTCGATGATGCGCATGAATCGTGTCCGGTCCCGTCGGAGTCTGGCCGCCCTCGCGGCCGTCGCCGCAGTCGTGGCTGTCCCCTCACTCGCTCCCGATTCCGCAGGGGCCGCGCCCCAGTCCGTCTCCCCGCCTCCGGCGCACGCCGGATTCGACTACCAGATCGGGGGCCCCTACACCCCGCCCGCCGGTGTCTCCGTGGTCAGCCGCGACTACACCGCTCCGGCCGCCGCCGGGGTCTACAACATCTGTTACGTCAACGCCTTCCAGGCCCAGGAGGGCGCCGAGGGCCAGTGGGACGCCGACCTGCTGCTGCGGGACTCCAAGGGCGCCGTCGTCAAGGACAAGGACTGGAACGAGGCGATCCTCGACATCCGCACCGCCGACAAGCGGCAGCGGATCGCCGCCAAGGTCAACGGCTGGGTCGACCAGTGCGCGGCCAAGGGCTTCCAGGGCGTCGAACCCGACAACTTCGACACCTACGACCGCTTCTCCGGCTACCTGACCAAGGCCGAGGCCGAGTCGTACATCAAGCTCCTCTCCGCCCACGCGCACTCCAAGAACATGGCGATCGCGCAGAAGAACACCCCGCAACTGTCCGGCGACCGGGTCGCCAACGGCCTGGACTTCGCCGTCGCCGAGGAATGCGCCACGTACAACGAGTGCGGCGACTACACCTCCGGCTTCGGCAACAACGTGATCGTCATCGAGTACACCGCCAAGGGCCTCCAGAAGGCGTGCTCGGGTTACGGCACGAAGCTCAGCGTCGTCCGCCGCGACGTGGACGTCGTACCGCTGGGCACCAGCGGATACGTCCGCCAGACCTGCTGACCCGCTGAACCCGCCGACCGGCTGTTCCGCCCGCCCGGCCGACCACGCCGGCCGTCGGTACCGCCGGCCGGCCGCGGCCGGCCCGGTGCGCCGCCCCCGTCGGCGCACCGGGCCCCCGCCGCCCGGCACGGGCAACGGCCCCGCCCCCCAGCCGCCGCCCGGCACCCGCACTCGCACTTCCGCCTTCTGGAGGCACCGATGACCGCAGGCCCCGTCCTGCCCCGCAGCCCGCTCCCCGGCGACCCGCCGCCCGCCGGGCACCCGCGCCGGGACACCGGACTCTCCCGCCGTGACGTCCTGCGCCGCGGCACAGGACTGCTCTCCGGCGCCGCCGCGGGCGCGCTGCTCGCGGGCTGCGGCACCGGCGAGAGCGACGGCGTGGGCGCGGACGGTCGGGTCACCGTCGAGCTGTGGCACGGCCAGACCGACACCGGCCGCGCCGCGATCCAGCAACTGGTGGCCGAGTTCAACCGCACCCACCCGAAGATCAGGGTCGACCCCGGCGGCGGCGTCCTGTCCGACGCCATGCTCCAGAAGGTCACCGCCGCGCTCGCCTCCGGCTCGTACCCCGACATCGCCTACATCTTCGGCTCGGACCTGGCCAGCATCGCCCGCAGCCCCAAGG
Source organism: Streptomyces sp. NPDC008317 (assembly GCF_042955955.1). Lineage (NCBI taxonomy): Bacteria > Bacillati > Actinomycetota > Actinomycetes > Kitasatosporales > Streptomycetaceae > Streptomyces > Streptomyces sp. NPDC008317. Next base: position 562,918 of record NZ_JBIBFQ010000005.1, on the reverse strand, counting down.
TCGTGGACCTCACGGCGACGATGGCCCACGGCCCCACCCCCTGGAACGACTTCTGGACCCCGGCCCGCGAGGCCGTCACCGTCAACAAGCGGGTACGCGCCGCGCCCGCGCTCATCGACTCGCTCGCCGTCGTCTGCAACAAGAAGCTCTTCGCCCGCGCCGGAGTGCCGCTGCCCGAGCCCGGCTGGACCTGGGACGAGTTCACGGCCACCGCGAAGAAGCTCACCAGCCACGCCGACGGCACCTTCGGCACCGGCTGGCCGGGCGTCGGCGACGAGGACACCGTCTGGCGGATCTGGCCGATGATCTGGGACCTCGGCGGCGAGGTCATCTCCGCCGACGGCCACGGCATCGGCTTCGAGGACACCGGCGTCCGCGCCCTGGAGACCATCGCCACCCTCGCCTCCGACAAGAGCGTCTACATCGACCCCAAGCCCGGCAGCGAGCAGATGTACCAGGTCTTCCTCTCCGGCCGGATGGGCATGGTCCCCACCGGCCCCTGGCAACTGCCCGACGTCATCCAGGCCAAGATCGACTACCACGTCGTCCCGCTGCCCAGCTACAGCGGGAAAGAGGTCACCATCTCCGGGCCCGACACCTGGACGGTCTTCGACAACGGCTCGGCGCGCGTCGCCGCCGCCCGCACCTTCGTCGAGTGGCTGATCCAGCCACCGCAGGACGTGCGGTGGGACATCCGGGCCGGCAGCCTCCCGCTCAGCCGCAGCACCCAGGCGCTGCCCGCGTGGCAGGACCGCAGCTCCCGCACGGAGGGTCTGTCGGTCTTCACCAAGGCCCTGGAGACCGCGCGGGTACGCCCCGCCCACCCCGCCTACCCGCAGATCTCCGAGGCGCTCGGCCAGGCGATCACCGCGGTGCTGCTCGGCCGCAGCACCCCCGCCAAGGCACTGCGCGACTGTGCGCACGAAGCCAACGCCGCACTGCTCATCCCGCGTTGAGGAGACCCATGTCGAGAACCACGCCGCGGCTGCTGCCCCGGCACAGGCCGGGCCCCGCGCAGCGCCGCCCCGCCCCGCTCACCCTGTCCGACCAGGACCGCGACCGCGAGCACGCACAGCAACTGCGCGCCCGGCGCCGCAGGCTGCGCGGCGAGTCCGCGACCGCGTGGACCTTCATCGCGCCCTCGATCGTGGTCATCCTCGGCCTCAGCGTCGTCCCCGTGGTCTGGTCGCTGCTGCTGTCCTTCCGCGCGGACGACCTGGTCACCCCCAGCCGCTGGGTGGGCCTGGCCAACTACCGGGCCCTGTCCAAGGACCCGCACTTCAGCCAGGCGGTGCGCAACACCCTGGAGTACACCGCGCTGTACGTCCCGCTGAGCATGCTGCTGGGCCTGGCGCTCGCCCTCGCGCTCAACCGGCGCATCCGGCTCGTCGGCGTCTACCGCACCCTGATCTTCGTACCGTTCGTCATCTCGGCCACCGCGCAGGGCGTGCTGTTCTCCTTCATCCTCGACCCGCAGTTCGGCGCCGCCAACTCCGTACTGCACTCCATCGGCGTCTCCCCGCAGGGGTTCCTCACCGATCCGTCGCAGGCCCTCCTCGTCCTCGTCGCGATCTCCCTGTGGAGCGGCACCGGCTTCTGCGTCGTGGTCTACCTCGCCGCGCTCCAGGACGTGCCGCAGTCCCTCATCGAGGCCGCCAGACTCGACGGGGCGGGACGCCGCCAACTGCTGCGCCACGTCGTGCTGCCGACGCTCACCCCGGTCAACGTCTTCCTGCTGCTGTGGCAGACCATCAACTCCCTCCAGGTCTTCGACCTCGTCTACGTCACCACCAAGGGCGGACCGCTCGGCTCCACCACCGTGATCGTCTACTTCATCTGGGAGCAGGCGTTCAAGAACTTCACCGCCGGTTACGGGGCAGCCGCCGCCTACGTGCTCGCGCTCGCCCTGTTGGTGATCGCGGTCGGCACGCGGGCCCTGCGCCGCCGCGAGCCCGTACGCCTCGAAGGAGCCCCGCGATGACCGTCACCTCAGCCCTGCCCGACGCGGCGCCGCCCGGCGCCGGGAACGCCGACGCCCCGCGGCCGAGCGCGCCCCGCCCCCGGCGCTCGCGGCTGCCCTTCAGCGGCTGGCACCTGCTGCTCGCCCCGCTCGCCCTGCTCTTCGCGGTCCCGCTGATCTGGCTGCTGGTCAGCTCGGTGATGAGCAACGCCGAGATCAACCGCTTCCCGCCCGCGCTGTGGCCCTCCCACATCGACCTCGGCGGCTACCGCTACGTGCTCGGCAACGCGCTGTTCCCGCGCTGGTTCGCCAACTCGCTGATCGTCTCCGTCGTCGCGGTCGTCTCCAACCTCGTCTTCGGCGCGCTCGGCGGATACGCCTTCGCCCGGATGCGGTTCGCCGGCTCGCGCACCCTGCTGGTGCTGATGCTGGCCACCATGGCGATCCCGTTCCAGCTCACCATGATCCCGACCTTCCTGGTGATGAAGCGGCTCGGCCTGATCGACACCCTCGGCGCGCTCATCGTGCCGTCGCTGGTCACGCCCTTCGCGGTCTTCCTGCTGCGGCAGTTCTTCCTCTCGCTGCCCAGGGAGCTGGAGGAGGCCGCGTGGATCGACGGCTGCTCACGGCTGCGCGTGCTGCTGCTCATCGTGCTGCCGCTGTCGCGGCCCGCGCTGAGCACGGTCGCGGTGCTGACCTTCCTCAGCACCTGGAACGACCTGACCTGGCCGCTGATCGCCATCAACCACGACACGCAGTACACGCTGCAACTCGGCCTGACCACCTTCCAGGGCCTGCACCACACTCGCTGGTCCGCGGTGATGGCGGGCAACGTCCTGACCGTCCTGCCGGTGCTGCTCGCCTTCCTCGCGGCGCAGAAGCAGTTCATCCAGTCGATCACCTCCAGCGGCCTGAAAGGCTGACGGGACACCGCCCCGTCGCCCCAGGACGGACGGACCCGCTCCGTCGCCCGAAGGGACGACGGGACACCGCCCGGACTCCCGCCGCCGGACTTCCGCCCCACCACCACAGAAAGCCAGCTCATGCCGGACACGTTCGACCTGCTCGTCATCGGGGACGCCAATCCCGACATCGTCCTGGGGCCGCTGGACGCCCCGCTCGCCTTCGGCCAGCGCGAACAGCTCGTCCCCACCGGCCTGCTGACCCTCGGCGGCTCCGCCGCGATCATGGCGTGCGGCGCCGCCCGGCTCGGCCTGAAGGTCGCCATCGCCGGCCGGATCGGCGACGACGACACCGGCCGGTACGTCCGTACCGCCCTGGCCGAGCGCGGCGTCGACACCGCGGCGCTGCGGGTGGACCCGGACCTGCCGACGCCGCTGACCACCGTGCTCACCCGCGGCGACGACCGCGCCATCCTCACCGCGACCGGCACCCTCACGGCCACCGTCGGCGCCGACGTGCCCCAGGCGCTGCTCGCGCACAGCCGCCATGTGCACGCCGCCTCGTACTTCCTGCTGCCGGGACTCGCGACCGCGCTGCCCGACCTCTTCCGCACCGCCCGCGCGCACGGCGCCACCACCTCGCTCGACACCAACGACGACCCGGCGGGCGACTGGGACCCGGCCGGAATCGCCGCGCTGCTCCCCGTCACCGACATCCTGCTGCCGAACGCCAGGGAGGCGTGCGCCCTGGCGGCCGGCGGGGAGACCGCGTCCGGTGACCCCGAGGCGCACGGGAAGATCCCGTCGGGGGACCCCGAGCCCGCCGACGTCGAGCGGGCCGCGGCCCTGCTCGCCGCGCGCGGTCCGCTGGTGGTGGTGAAGAACGGCGCGGACGGCGCCCTGGCCCACGACGGCCGCGGCCCGCTGCGCGCCCCCGCCGTCCCCGTACGGCCGCTCGACACCGTCGGCGCGGGCGACAGCTTCGACGCCGGCTTCGTCGCCGCCACCCTGGCGGGCCTGCCCCTGGCAGCCGCCCTCGCCCTGGCCGCCGCCTGCGGCGCCCTGTCCACCCGAGCGCACGGCGGCACCACCGCCCAACCCACCTGGGACGAGGCGCTCGGCGCCTCCCGCGCCGCCACCACCCGCAACGGAAAGAACCCGTCATGAGCACAGCCAGCACCACACCCCGTACGACGACCAGCGGCGCCACCCGTACGACCAAGATCGCCTTCATCGGTGCCGGAAGCGTCGTCTTCACCCAGGGCCTGCTCGCCGACCTCTTCGCCTTCCCCGAGCTCAAGGACGTGCACATCGCGCTGCACGACATCGACGCCGAGCGGCTGGCCACCGCCGACGGGGCCGCACGGCACATCGCGGCCGAGCGCGGCGCGGCGCCGCTGATCACCGCGCACGCCGAGCGCCGCGCGGCCCTGGAAGGCGCCGACTTCGTCATCAACATCATCCAGGTCGGCATGGGCGAGGCGACCCGTACCGACTTCGACGTCCCCGCCCGCCACGGCCTGCGCCAGACCATCGGCGACACCCTCGGCGTCGGCGGCATCTTCCGCGCGCTGCGCACCTTCCCCGTCCTGCGGGAACTCGGCCGGGACATCGCGGAGGTCTGCCCCGACGCCTGGCTGCTCAACTACACCAACCCGATGGCGATGAACGTGCAGTACCTCGCCGAGGCCACCGGACTGACCCGGGTCGTCGGCCTGTGCCACTCGGTGTACTGGACGATGCACGACCTCGCGGAACTGCTGCGCATCCCGCTGGAAGAGGTCACCTACCACGCGGCGGGCGTCAACCACCAGGCGTGGGTGCTGCGCTTCGAGTACCAGGGCGAGGACGTCTACCCGCGGCTCGACGCGCTCATCGCGCAGGACCCGCAACTGCGCCGCAGGGTCCGCGTCGACATGTACCGGCGGCTCGGCTACTACCCGACCGAGACCAGCGAGCACTCCTCCGAGTACGTGCCCTGGTACCTGCACCACGACAGCGAGATCGAGCGGCTGCGGCTGCCCGTCGGCGCGTACCTCGGCATCGTGGACGAGAACGTCGCCGCGTACGAGAAGACCCGCGCCGCACTCGCCGCCGGACTCCCGCTGCCGGTCGAGGGCACGATGGAGTACGCGCCGCAGGTGATCCACAGCATCACCACCGGCACCCCGCGCACCATCTACGGCAATGTGCCCAACCACGGCCTCATCGACGACCTCCCGGCCGCCGGTACGGTCGAAGTGCCGTGCCTGGTCGACGCGTTGGGCGTCCAACCCACCCGGATCGGCGCGCTGCCGCCGCAGTGCGCCGCGCTGAACCGCACCTACCTCAGCACCACCGACCTCGTCGTCCGCGCCGCGATCGAGGGCGACCCCCGCCATATCCGGCACGCCGCCATGACCGACCCGGCGACGGCCGCCTCGCTCCCCGTCGAACGGATCTGGGAGCTGTGCGACGACATGGTGCGCGCCCACGGTGACGCGCTCCAGCCGGAGTTGCGGGCCGTCCTGGGCACGTGAGGCGGCGGGCCGCGCGCCGGGCCGGTGGGCTGAGTCGGCCCGGCTCGGCCCGGCTCCACTCGGCCCGGCTCCACTCGGCTCAGCTCGGCCCGGCTCGGCACTCGGTTCGGTTCGACAGGGCTCGGCTCAGTGCGCGAGGGCGCTCATCAGGTGGCGCATGGCCCGGATGAGCGCCGGGCGCAGCGCGATGGTGTCGGCGGGGGTCGCCTCGATGGGGGAGCCGTCGGCGTTCAGCGGGCGGGCGGCCACGCCGTTCCACTGCTTGATGCCGTCCACGCTGAGCGAGAAGACGGCGCCGCCGTGCCGGACGGTGACGGCCTGCCGCGCGGTGCCGTAGATCGTGAACGCCTGGTCGCCGAGGCCGCGCAGCGCCTTGGTGACCTCGGGCGAGTCGGTCATGAACAGGAAGTCGCCGGAACCCGCGGTCGTGGGGTCGGGGACGATCACATGCGAGAGGTCCGCGAATTCGGCGTGCACGTCGGACTTCTTGTGCAGGTCGACGGTGACGGTGACCGTGTACGTCGTCTCCCAGTCGCCGCTCCCGGTCACCGACGTGGTCAGGGTGCAGGCGGCGTGGTCGAGGGCGGGACCCTTGGTGATCACGGGGATGCCCTGGAGGAATTCGGTGCCGAAGGCGTCGGACAGCGGCTGGAGATTGTCGCTGGTGCACGGGTTGTCCGCGAGGTGATAGCCGTGCAGGTCCGGCCGCGGGCCGCCGTACCCGGTGAACTGGAGGACCGCGAGCCAGACCGCCGACGCCGTGACGACGCCGCCGAGCGCCCACAGCACGCGGCCCCGGCGTCCCTCGGGCCGTGGCCGCCAGGGTTTGAGGGTCGGTCCTCTGTCCTCGCCGCCGTGACCGCCGCCCGTGTCGCGGACGCGGTACGGGTCCGCGGGGGAGCGCGGCGGCGGGAGGCGGGTGCGCAGCCGGGAGAGCGCGGAGCGCAGCGACGGCGGCGCGTGGCCCGCGCCGCTCAGGATGTCGGGGGCGGGGCGGTCGGGCTCCGGCTCCTCGACCATCTCCGGCTCGGTGATCATGCCGAATCCCCTCGTCGCGGTGTGCCGGACACTGTACGGCGGGGCGGACGCCGCATCGGGACCCCTGCTCCCAGGCTGCCCGTGGGCGGCGGCGGGTAACAGGCGGGTTCGCGCCAGGGGGGATCGGGGCCGGACGGGTGCGGTGCCGGGGGAGTGCGGGCCGGGCGTCGGGCCGCGGTCAGCCGCCGGTCTCCGCGCCGCCGTTGTCCCCGTCCTCCGGGAGGTCCGCCTCGACCCCGTTCGCGCGGGCGATCCGGAGCGCGTCGTCCAACTCGTCGCAGGCCACGGCCAACGCGTACGCGTCCCCCGCCCGCCCCGCGGCGGCCACCGCCTCCCGAGCCACGCGCACCCGCTCCAGCATCGCCTCGGCGAAACCGTCCACCCGGACCTCCATCCGACGTCATCGGCCGCCCTCCGCCCTGGCCCCGATCGCACGGAGAGCCAGGGGAGATCGCGGATCTCCGGACATGCTAACGACGCCGCCGCGGCCCGGCGCCACCCGAACCCCCGTATGGCGTAGGGCGGTTCGGCCCGCTTCACCTGCTGTCCAAGGTCCGTCCACCGCCCGTCCGCGCTCGGGTCGGACGGTGGACGGACGGCGTGCGAGCCGGGGCGGCGGCGGACCTCCGGGCACGGCGGAAATCGGTGTCGCGCGCGCCGGTCGATGGACATGATCGGATCAGCGGACAGCATGAGAATCGCACCGACGCGCCGGTGCCCACGGCCGTCAACCGGCGCCGCGCCGGGGCGAATTGACAGAGTTAGGCATGCCTAACCTAGGCTCGTCGCGCCCCTGGTCACCGGTCGTCCCACGACCGTCGGCCCGAACGACTGCGCGCCCGGAAGTGGACCCCCATGCGGCTCTATGTGTTGGCTCTGAACCCGACCGACTCGGTCACCGAGGGATTCCTCCCGGCCGCCCGCCGCCTCGGCCTGGACGTCACGGTCCTCACCGACCAGCCCGCCGCGCACCGGGCCGCGTACGGAGACGATCCGGCGGTCGGCGTCCTGGAGTGCGACGTACGCGACTTCCGCGCCGTCATCACCCGCGTCTCCGCCTATCGGCCGCCGGACGCCGTCTTCACCAACAGCGACCACCTCCAGGTCCAAGCCGCCCTGGCCGCCGACTACTTCGGCCTGCCCGCCAAGAGCTGGCAGGCCGCGCTGCGCACCAAGGACAAGGCCGAGACGCGCCGGGTCCTGGCCGCCTCGGGCGTCGACACGGTGTGGTCGGCGCAGGTGCCCGCGGGCCAGGACCCGGCGGCCTGCCTCGCCGGACTCGACGTGCCGTACCCCTGCGTCGTCAAACCGCGCGAGGGCGTGGCGAGCGAGGACGTCGTACGCGCCGAGGACCCGGCGGACCTGGAGCGCCGTGTCCGGCGGATCCAGGCCGACCGGCCGGGCGCCGCACTGGTCGTGGAGGAGTTCCTGCCCGGCGAACTGCTCACCCTGGAAACCCTCGGCGACGGTACGACCCGCCATGTGCTGGGCGGCTTCCGCACCACGCTGTCCCCGCCGCCGTACTTCATCGAGGAGCGGCTGACCTTCGTCCCCGCGCACCCCGCGCCCGTCGTCGACCAGGTCCTCGCCCAACTCGACGCCCTCGGCGTCGGATTCGGCGCCTGCCACACCGAATTCGTGCTGCACGAAGGGCGCGCGCGCCTGATCGAGGTCAACTACCGCGCCATCGGCGACCAGTGCGACCTGCTGCTGGCCGAACTGCTCGACCTGCCGCTCTTCGAACACATCCTCCGCACCCATCTGGGCGAACCCCTCCCGGCCGACCTGCGTACCGCGACCGGCCGCGCCGCCCGGCTCGACTACCCCTACGCGCGGCAGGCGGGCACCCTCACCGCCGCCCCCGGCCCGGCCGACCTGACGGCCGACGGCGTGCGCCTGACCTACCGGCCGTTGCGGACGGTCGGCGAACGGCATCCGCTGCACCGCACCAACCGCGACCTGCTGGGCGTCGTCCGGGCCATCGGACCCGACGAGGACGCCGTGGAGCAGGCCGTCACCGGCTTCCTCGCCGAGCACCGCTGGGAGATCACGCCGTGACGGTGACCGGCCGGGCCGCCGGAGACGAAGAACGCGCCCTGCTGATCGACGTGTTGAGCACGCTGCTGCGCGAGGACGTCGTGCGCCTGTGCACCGGCAGCGCCCTCGTACGCCGCCCCGACGGCGACTGGCTGCGACTGCCGGTCCCCGAGGCCGATGCGGACGTGCTGCCGCTGCCGCCGCCCGTGACCGACCCGACAGGGGAGGAGTCGGCGCTCCTGCTGCCGGTCACGGCGGACGGCTTCCAGAGCGAGTACGCCGCCCGGCTCCCGCTGCTGCTCCAGGAGCCCGGCGGGCGGGAGTTGACGACCGGCGAGGACGTCCTGGCGGCGCTGCGCACTCTCGCGGCGCCCGAGGACCGCGCGGGCTTCACCGCCTTCGCGGACGAGTACCGGGACGCGCTGACCGCCCTGCGGCTGCGGACCGCGACCCGCGCCGACACCGTGGCCCGGCTCACCGCACGCCACGGCGGCGACCCCGCCGGGTGGACCGGACTCACCGGCGCCCTCGCGTACGACACCCTGGCCGCCCGGTACGGCCACCCGGTGCACCCGACCTCCGCCGCCCGCAGCGGACTGACGGAACGTCAACTCCTCGCCCACGCGCCCGAATTCGCGCCACGCTTCGCCCTGCGCTGGCTCGCCCTGCCCAGGGAGGCCGTCACCGTGCAGGGCGCGGACGGCGATCGGGCACCCGACGGCATGGGCCTCGGCGATCTGCGGCCGTCCGCCCTCACCCTCGGCCTGCCGCAGGAGCTGGACGGCACCCATGTCGCTTTCCCCGTCCACCCCCTCACGGCGGACGGCCCGCTGCGGGACGCGCTGCGCGCCACCGGCCTCGACGGCAGGTCCGTACTGGCCGACCGTACGTACCTGGACGTGGCGCCCACACTGTCGACCCGCACCGTCGCGGTCCTCGCCGACCCCGGCACCCACCTCAAACTGCCCCTGGCCACCTCGACGTTGGGGCTGCTCAACCGGCGCACGATCAAACCGGGCAGCCTGATCGACGGCGCGGCCGGGCAGCGGCTGCTGGAGGCGGTGACCGCGCGCGAACCGCGCTTCCGCGACAGCGTGCTGCACGCCGACGAGACCCGGTTCGCGCACGCGGGCCACGAACTCCTCGCCGTGCTCGTCCGCCGCCACCCGCCCGGCCTCGACGGCTGCGCCGTCCTGCCCATGGCCGCGCTGCTCGCCGAGGCCCCCGACGGCCGGCCGGTCGTCGACCACCTCGCCGACCGCTACTACGGCGGTGACCCGCTCGCCCTGCTCGACGCGGTCCTCACCCTGCTCCTCGACTGGCAGACCACGCTCTTCGGATACGGCATCGCCCTGGAGTCCCACCAGCAGAACATCTCGCTGCTGCTGGACGACCCCGAAGGCCGCACTCGGCTGCGCCTGCTCCTCAAGGACGACGACGGCCTGCGCGTCAACCGCGTGCGGCTGCGCGCGGCCCTCGGCCCCGACGCGCCGGAGCGCGCCGCCTTCGACGACCCTCGCATCCTGGTGGACGACGACGGCCCGGTGGCCGACCTGTTCACCACGATCACCGTCCATCTGTGCGCGGGCGCCTACGCGTTCGCCCTCGCGCGGCTCGGCCGCGCCCCGCTGGAAGACCTGCTCGACCGCGTACGCGACCTGCTCGACCGGGCCGCGCGGCGGCTCGGCACCGGGCCGGGCGAAGCGGGCGAGACCCTGCGCGCACGTGTGCTCGACGCACCGCGCCTGCCCGTCAAAGCGATGGTGAGCGCGGGCACGCTGCTCACCAAGGACCGCTCAGGAGCCACCGACATCAACAAGCACTACACCACCGGACCCAACTACCTTCTGCGGAGCCGTTGATGACGCTGCCCACCATCACCGGACCCGCCGACCGCGCCCGGCACGCGGGACTGCCCGACGCGGACCGGGCCGTGGCCCACACCCTGCTGAACTGCCTGCTCCGCGAGGTGTCGGGGCCCGAGCACCAGACCGCCGTCATCGACGGCCGCCTGCTGGTACGGCTGCCCCGCACCGGAGTACGGCTGCGGGTCGCGCTGCGCCGCACCTCACTGCTCGGCGCGCACCGCTTCGCGGGACCGGTCACGGAACAGACCGGCCACGACGACTGGACCGAGATCGACTGGCGACGGCTGGCCGAACACACCCACGCCGAGCTGACCTCGCTCACCGGCGTGCCCAACGACGAATTCCTCGACCAGGTGGAGTCCAGCCACCACGGAGTCGCCACCGCGCTGCGCGCCCCGCGCCCCGTCGCGGCCGGTCTCCCGCTCGCCGGATACCTCGCCTCCGAACAGTCGCTCGTCTACGGCCACCGCTTCCACCCGGCCCCCAAGTCCCGTGGCGGCGACCCCGGTTCATGGGCCGCCTACGCACCGGAGACCTCGGCGTCCTTCCCGCTGCGGCTGCTCGCCGTGCGCGAGGATCTGACCGTCCAGGAGTGCGCCGAGCCCGGTGCCGCCGACCCGCTGGACCGGCTCGCGGCCGTGCCCACGGGTTACCGGCTGCTGCCCGCCCACCCCTGGCAGTACGACCTGCTGCGCCGCCACCCCGCGCTGCGCGCCGCCCTGGACCGCCGCGACGTGCTGGACCTGGGCCCCGGCAGGACCCGTTTCGCCGCCACCGCCTCCGTCCGCACCCTCTACGACGGCGACACCTTCCTCAAATTCAGCCTCAATGTGCGGATCACCAACTGCCTGCGCAAGAACGCCAGTTACGAACTGGCCGGGGCCGTCGCCCTGACCCGGATGCTGCGGCCCGCCTTCGCCGACCTCGCCGCCCGCTTCCCCGGCGCCGACGTACTGCGCGAGCCCGCCTACCGCAGCCTGGCCCTGCCCGGCCGCGACGGCCGCCCCGACCAGTCGCTGCTCGAAGGCTTCGGCGTGATCGTCAGGGAAGGGCTCGACCGGCGGCTCGGGCCCGGCGGCACCGCGCTGCTGGCCGCCGCCGTCGCCGACGAGTACCCGACAGGTCCGGGGCACATCTCCCGGCTGGTCGCGGACGGCGGCCCGGCGGCGGCCCTGCGCTGGTGGCGCGCCTACCTGCGGCTGCTCGTACCCCCGGTGCTTGCCGCCTACTTCGACCACGGCGTCGTGCTCGAACCCCACCTTCAGAACGTGCTGGTCTGCGTCGACACCGACGGCGACCCCGTCCAGGTGCTCTTCCGCGACCTGGAGGGCACCAAACTGGTCCCCGAACTGCTCTCGGGCCCCTGCGCCGACGCCCTCGCCGCGCTGCCGCCCGAGGTCGCGGAGCCCCTGCGCTACGACGCCGACCGGGGCTGGGACCGGGTGGTCTACTGCCTGCTGGTCAACCACGTCGCCGAGATGCTGGCCGCCCTCGCCGACCTCCACCCGGACACCGAACCCGCCCTGTGGGCCGAGGTCCGCCGCACCATCCGCGACCACGCGGACGAGCACGGCCATCACCCCCGGCTCGACGCCCTGCTCGCCGGAGCGCCGCTGCCCGCCAAGGCCAATCTCCTCACCCGCTGGGAACGCGCGGCCGACCGGTTCGCGGGATACGTACGCCTGCCGTCGCCGCTCGCCGAGGACGTCCTGCCGGCACCGCTCGCCGAGCATGTCCTGCCGGTACCGGACGGCGGCCCCGGACACCCCGTGCGCGGCGCCGACCGCGATCCCGACGACGCGAGGACGCAGTCATGACCGCACCCGCACCTGCACCCGCACCCGCCCCCGCACCTGTCGCCGTTCCCGAGTCCGTACGGACCACGGCTCTCGCCCTTCCGACCGCCCAACTGCCCGCCTACCTCTACGACCTGGCGGCGCTGCGCGCGCACGCGGCGGCCGTGCGGGCGGCGCTGCCCGAGCGGGCGGAGCTGTACTACGCGGCGAAGGCCAACCCGGAGCCGGAGATCCTGGCGGCGCTCGGCCCGTACGTGACCGGCTACGAGGTCTCGTCCGGCGGCGAGGCCGCCCATGTGGCGGCGGCGGTGCCGGGCCGCCCGCTGGCCTTCGGCGGACCGGGGAAGACCCCCGCCGAGATCACGGCCGCGCTCGACCTCGGCGTGGACCGCTTCCACGTGGAGAGCGCGTACGAACTGCGCGTGCTCGCGCATCTCGTGGCCGCGCGCGGGACCCGCGTCGGCGTGCTGCTGCGCTTCAACCTCGCTGTCGCACCGGGGGAGTTGGCGACGGGAGTGCTGGCCATGGGCGGCGGACCCTCGCCCTTCGGCCTCGATCCGGCGCAGGCCGACGCGGCCGTCCGCGCGCTCACCGACGGCAGCCATCCGCACCTCGAACTGCGGGGTGTGCACGCCCATTTGGCCAGCGGCCTCCCGGCGCCGCGATTGCTCGCCGTCGCCGAGGCCGTGGTCACCTGGGCGAGTGACCTCACGGCGCGGCACGGCGTCCCGCTCCGGGAGGTCAACGTCGGCGGCGGCATGGCCGTCGACTACACCCGCCCGGCGGAGCGCTTCGACTGGACCGCGTACGGCGAGGGGCTCGCCCGGCTGCTCGACGCCCACCCCGGACCGCTGCTGCGCATCGAACCGGGCCGCGCCCTGACCGCGTACTGCGGCTGGTACGCCACCGACGTGCTGGACGTGAAGCCCAGCCACGGCGAGGAGTTCGCGGTGCTGCGCGGCGGCACCCACCATCTGCGGACCCCGGCGGCCAAGGGCCACGACCAGCCCTGCGCGCTGCTGCCGGTCGACGACTGGCCGCACCCGTGGCCGCGCTCGGCGGCCGACGGCGAACTGGTCACGCTGGCGGGCCAGTTGTGCACACCCAAGGACGTGCTCGCCCGGCGGGTCCCGGCGGCGGGACTCCGCGCGGGCGACCGGGTGCTGTTCGCGCTCGCCGGGGCGTACGCCTGGAACATCTCGCACCACGACTTCCTGATGCACCCCCGGCCGACCGTCCACTACGTCGATTCCACGGATGTCCCGGATTCCACGGCTCTCCCGGAACCCACGGCTCTCCCGGAATCCACGGCCCGTTCCTGAGACCGGCCTCTCCCGGACCGGCCGCTCCCGGACCGGCCGAGGCGCCGGTCCGGGAGAGGGCGTGTGCGGCGGACGGTTCAGGACGCCTTGCCGGTCACCGTGATCGTGTGGCTGCCCGCCGGGATGCCGCGCAGCGTCACCCGGCCGTCCTTGAGCGTGGCCTGGAAGGCGTGCGCCCCCGCGCCGTCCCAGGCGACCCGGCCGTCGACCTTGACGGTGACGCGCGTGCCCGCCGCGGGCAGGTCGACGACACCGGACGTCCCCTTGGGCGCCGTCAGGTCGAGCGTGAACTGCCGGTCATCGCCGCCGCGCTTCCAGCCGACGGTCAACGGACCGTGCAGCGTGGGAAGTTGACCGCGCGCCCAGGTGACGGAGCCCGGGTGCGGTGCGACGCTCCAAGTGGCGAAGCCGGGAGTGACGGGCGTCGCGCCGAGCAGGTCGTTGGTCAGTGCCGGGACCACCCCGGTCGACCAGCCGTGCGCCGCCGAGGTGAAGCCGCCCTCGTACATCGAACCGCCCGGGCCGATGCCCTCCCAGTCGGTGATGCCGGGCCCGTGACCAGCCATCCAGCCGTACAGCCGCTTGATCTCGTCGATGGCGGAGTCGGCCTTGCCCGCCAGGAAACGGGCCTGGATCTCGGGGTACGAGGTGAAGGCGTAGACCCGCTGGGAGCCGTCCGGGACCAGGGTGTTGTTGTCCATGAAGGCGTTGCCGTACGGCTGGGCGGTGGTCCGGGACAGGTGGTCGAGCGCCGAGGCGGCGCGCGTCGGGTCGGCGACCCCGGCGACCACGGCCAGGCCGTTGCCGTCCTGCCCGTGCCGTACCGCGCCGGTCGCCGAGTCGAGATAGGCGCCCGCCGCGCTGTCCCACAGACGGGTGTTGATCGCCGTGCTCACGGTGGCGGCGCGCTTCTGCCAGCGGTCGGCGTCCGCGCCGTGGCCCAGTGACGTCGCCAGCGCCGCCGCGTCCTTGAGCGCCTGGACGTAGAGGGTGTTGTAGTAGGTGACCTCGCCGCTGCGGGGCAGGAAGGCGTAGTCGCCGTAACCGCCGGTGCCGTTCAGGCCCTTGGACAGCAGGCCGTTGGCGTCGGTGACGCTCGGGTACCAACTGTCCAGCGTCTTGACGAGGTTGGCGTAGTAGTCGCGGGCGTAGGCCGTGTCGCCGGTGTACAGCACGTAGTCCCAGCTACTGGTCACCCACCACAGCGGGTAGTCGAACAGCGGGAGCGTGTAGGTGTTGATCGAGGCGGGCGGTATCCAGCCGTCGCCGCGCTGGTGGTCGGCGAGGTCGGCCAGCACGTTCTTGGCGGCGACCGCCGCGTCATGGGTCAGATACGTGGTGCGGCCGGAGACCGCGACATCGCCCACGTACGGGTCGCGGTCGCGCTTGGCGCCGTCGTGCAGCACGAGCTTGCCGTCCAGCGTCGGGCTGTCGGCGTTGCGCGGGTCGACATCGTCCGACCGGAAGGTGTCGGTGACCAGTTCGTTGGTGTACGAGGCGTCGTACCAGTACTGGTTCAGCTCGGCGTCCGAGGACTCGAACCAGCCGGTGTAGGAGTCCGGGGTGCCGAGGAACGGGGTGAAGTCGAGCGAAACACCGTCGATCCGCACGGTGCCCGACGGCTGCGCGAGCGGCGCGTCGGAGGGGAGCGCGTCCAGGCTGATCCTCATGTAGCGGAAGCCGTGCAGGCCGTCGGCGCACACCTTCGTACCGCTCAGGCAGCTCTTGTGGTCGGTCCAGATGCCGCCCTGCCGGGGGACCGCGTACTGATCGGTGCCGGGGCCGCCGGAGACGTCGGAGCGCGTGTAGTCGGAGCGGTCGGTGAGATAGTCGAGCGTCTCGGAGAAGGCCACCCGCACGCCGGGGCTGTTGTCCGAGGCGCCCGCGAAGCTGATCCGGGGGTAGCCGGAGACGACCTTGCCGAAGTCGAGCGTGACGCTGGGCACCGGCTCGGCGGCGACCAGCCCCGGCCACACCTCGTTGATCCTGGTGTACTCGCCCTTGCCCGAGGACTGGTCCTTGGTCACGGTGATCCGCACCCGCGCGGTGGTCACGGACGAGGAGAAGGCGACCGCGCGCCGCACGTCGGAGTTGCCGGTGACGGTGGCGCGGGTGGTCCAGGCAGAGCCGTCCCAGGTCTCGACGGTGAAGTCCTGCGGGACGCCGTCGCTGTTGGACAGCACCGTGATGCCGGGGAGCGTGACCGGGGTCGGGCTGGTGATCTCCAGCCAGGCGGGATACGTGGCCGCGTTCGCGTCGTTCCAGAACGTGTCGGTGTCGCCGTCGACCGCGTTGCCCGGCACGTAGGTACGGGGCTTGCCGTCGTTGCCGTTGTTGCCGTCGTGGTACGAGGAGGCGGTGGCCGTGGTGTCGGCCGGCCACGTCGGCTTGGGCTTGGGGGCGGGCCTGTTGAGGGTGGCGGTGCCCTTGCCGAGGACGCCCTGAGGGTGGGCGACGTCGCCGGTGGTGGCCGTCACGGCGACCGGCCGCACCTCGCGGCTCGACGGTGCCCGTACGTACTTCCGCCAGGAGGCGGAGTGGGGGGAGTTGGCGGAGGCCGGCCCCGACAGGGCCATGGTCGCGGTGAGCGCGCCGACGACGGCGACGGCCTGCGCGATGCGGACCGACCGTCGGGAGAGCGTGCCACGGAGGGGATGCGCAGAGGACAAGAGGGCTCCAGGTGTTCCACGAGCCGCGTCCCGCAGCCCGCACCACTAAGAACGATTCAATTCGGCGCCGCTGAACCTATGGCGCGATTGAGCTGGGGGTCAATACATCCTTCGGCCAAGGCTTCGCATTGTCGCGGCGCGGAATTGAAACGTCATTGAAACGGTAAGGCAGGGCCGCCCCCGCGTCCGGCCCGCCGTCGGCCCCGCTCGCCGGTCTCGTCCCGTGTTCCGACATCTTTCTCGAAACTGTCGAAGCCGACACCGCGTCAGTTCGGTGGCCCGATCGGGTGTTGGGTCACGCTTTGGTAACCCGTGACGCGAGCCTTGACCCCCTCTCCGGGTGCACTTTACCGTCACAGCGCGCAGCAAATTTCGGCGATGATGCCGAATCTTTCGAAAGGCTGGACCGATGAAGAAGCGCGCATTGCTCTCCCGCGCCGCGACCGCCAGAGCCCTGGCCGGCGGCGTGGCGCTCGTGCTCGGAATGTCCCTGGCCGCCTGTGGCGGCAGCAGCGGCGGCGACTCGGGCGGCGCCGGCTCGTTCCACGTGCTGGTCTACGGGGACGCGACCAACAAGGTCGAGAAGCAGATCGTCGCGACGTTCAACAAGACGTCCAAGGTCAAGGCGGTCCTCGACACGATCCCCGGCGCGGACTACCAGCAGAAGCTGCAGACGCTCATCAGCACCAAGCAGGCGCCCGACGTCTTCTTCAACTGGGGTGGCGGCAGCATCGCCCCCTTCGTCAAGAAGGGGCTTCTGCTGCCGCTGGACGAGATGATCGCCAAGGACCCGGGGCTCAAGAACAACTTCCTGACGTCGGTGTTCGACAGCGCCAAGGTGGACGGCAAGCCCTACGGCATCCCGATGCGCGGCACCCAGCCCGTCCTGCTCTTCAACAACAAGAAGGTGCTGGCCGACGCGGGCCTGACCGAGCCCAAGACGTGGGACGACCTGCTCAACGCGGTCAAGGTCCTGAAGTCCAAGCACATCACCCCGATCGCGCTCGGCGGCGGCGACCAGTGGCCGACCCTGATGTGGTACGAGTACGTCTACGACCGCGTCGCGGGCCCCGGCCTGTTCGAGAAGGCGCTCGCGGGCGACAAGAGCGCCTGGGCCAGCGCCGACAGCAAGAAGGCGCTGTCGATGCTCAAGGAGCTGGTCGACGCCGGTGCCTTCGGCACCAACTACGACTCGGTGAAGTTCACCGACAACGGCTCCGCGGCCCTGGTCGCCACCGGCAAGGCCGGGTTCGAGCTGATGGGCTCCTGGTACTACTCCACCCAGCAGGACGCCAACGCCGACTTCGCCAAGAACGACCTCGGCTTCAGCACCTTCCCGACCGTGACCGGCGGCGTCGGCGACCCGACCGACGTGGTGGGCAACACCAACAACTTCTACTCGGTGCTGAAGAAGACCAAGTACCCGGACGCGATAGCCGAATTCCTCAAGCTCCAGTACAGCGACGAATTCGTGCAGGCACAGCTCGGCATCGGCAATCTGCCGACGACGAGGAACACCGAGAAGTTCCTCGACACCTCGGCCGATCCCGCCTACTCCAAGTACCAGTACAACCTGGTCAAGGACGCGAAGTCCTTCCAGCTCTCCTGGGACCAGGCGTACCCGCAGTCGGCGAGCACCGCGATGCACACGGCGGTCCAGCAGTTCTTCGACGGCAAGCTCGACGCCGACGGGTTCATCAAGGCCATGCAGGCCCTGCCGTCGTCCTGACCAGGGAACCCTCCACATGATCACCACATCGCCCCCTGCGGCACGGAGCGGCACGGCCCACCGGGCCGGGATGAGCCGCCGCTCCGGCTCCGCGGTGACCCGCCCAGGTCTGGCCTGGGCGGTTCCCGCCACCTTGTTCTTCGTCTGCTTCGCCGTCGTTCCGCTGCTGCTGGTCGCCGTGCTGTCCTTCACGAGCTGGGACGGCCTCGGCTCACCCCAGTGGGCGGGCGTGGCCAACTGGAAGGCGCTGATCCACGACCACACCATGATCCAGAGCCTGTGGCTCAGCGCGCTGATCACGGTGCTCGGCGTCGTGATCCAGACACCGCTGAGCCTGCTGCTCGGCGTCTGGGCCGCGGGCCACCAGCGCAACCGCGCGATCCTCTCGGCGGTCTACTTCATCCCGCTGCTGCTGTCGGCCACCGCGATCTCGGTCCTGTGGCGGGCGATGCTCGACCCCAACTTCGGTGTGCCCGCACAGGCCAGATGGCTCTTCGGGGACGGAAATCTGCTCGGCATGCGGTCCGGCGCCATCGGCGTGCTCGTCTTCGTCGGCGCGTGGCAGTACACCCCGTTCCACACCCTGATCTACCAGGGCGCCGCGCGCGCCGTCCCGCCCGTGCTCTACCAGGCGGCGGCCATCGACGGCGCGGGAACCATCCGGCAGTTCTGGCACATCACCCTGCCGCAACTGCGCAACACCATGATCACCTCGATGATCCTGATGGTCGTCGGCGGCCTCACCACCTTCGACACCGTGCTGATCCTCACCCAGGGCGGCCCCGGCACCGACACCACCATCAGCGCCTACTACATGTACCAAAAGGCGTTCAAGAGCTTCGACTTCGGCGGCGGTTCCGCCATCGCCCTGGTCCTCGTCGTGATCGCCACGATCGTCTCGCTGATCGTCGTCAAGGTCTCCGGATACGACAAGATGCGCAGCTCGGCGGAGGGCCTGTGATGACACGCCGAACCAACCGCCACCGCCCCAACTACCTGGCCGGGCTCGGCTCCCTGGTCTGGCTCTTCCTTGTGGGCCTGCCGCTGTACGTGATGCTCGCCGCGACCCTCCAGAGCCGCAGCGACTACTTCAAGAGCGGCCCGCTGGGCTTCCCCCGGCACTTCACGCTGAAGAACTACACGCAGGACTTCCACAACGGCTTCGGCCAGTACTTCCTCAACACGGTGCTGGTCACCCTCGCCGTCGTCGCCATCGTGCTGCTGCTCGTGCCGCCGCTGGCGTACGCGATCGTCCGCGGCCGAGGGCGCCTCACCACCGGCGTCTTCCGGGTCTTCCTGCTGGGCCTGGCCATCCCCGCGCAGGCCGTGATCGTGCCGATGTTCTACGTCATCACCAAGGCCGGTCTCTACGACAACCTCATCGGCGTCATCCTGCCGACCGCCGCGTTCTCCATGCCGGTGTGCGCGCTGATCCTGTCCGGCGTCATGCGCGACATTACCCCCGACCTCTACGAGGCCATGGCGATGGACGGCGCCGCGCCCTGGCGGGTCTTCTTCCAGCTCGTGCTGCCGCTGTCCAAGGGCGGCCTGTCCACCATCGTGGTCTTCTCCGCGCTCCAGTCCTGGAACGGCTTCCTGTTCCCGCTGGTCCTGACGCAGTCCGACTCGTCCAAGGTCATCACCCTCGGCCTCTACAACTTCCAGACAGAGCACGGCATCGACGTCCCCGGCCTGCTGGCCGCGGTGGTGCTGTCGATGCTGCCCATCTTCATCGTCTACCTGTTCGCCCGGCGCGCCCTGGTCCAGGGCCTCATGGGCGTCGGAGGAAAGTGACCGACACCGTGGTCGAAGAGACAGAACCCGTCACCGAACCCTGGCGCGACCCCGACCTGGCCCCCGAACTGCGGGCCGACGCGCTGATCTCCGCGATGACCTTGCGGGAGAAGGCCGCGCAACTCGTCGGCGTCTGGGTCGGAGCGTCCGACGACGGCGGCGAAGTCGCCCCGTTCCAGCACGAGATGGAAGCGCCGGTCGACCTGGAGGCGCTGTTGCCGCAAGGACTCGGGCAGCTCACCCGGTCGTTCGGGACCGCGCCGGTCGACCCCGCGCTCGGCGCGCTGTCGCTGCTGCGCACCCAGCGCGCCATCGCCGGGGCCAACCGCTTCGGCATCCCCGCGCTCGCCCACGAGGAGTGCCTGGCCGGTTTCGCCGCCTGGGGCGCCACCGCCTACCCCGTACCGCTGGCCTGGGGCGCCACCTTCGACCGCGCGCTGATCCGCCGCATGGCCCGCGCCATCGGCGACGACATGCGCTCGGTCGGCGTGCACCAGGGCCTGGCCCCGGTCCTCGACGTGGTGCGCGACGCCCGCTGGGGCCGCGTCGAGGAGACGATCGGAGAGGACCCGTACCTCGTCGGGACCCTCGGCACCGCCTACGTCCAGGGCCTGGAGTCCGCCGGAGTCGTCGCCACCCTCAAGCACTTCGCGGGCTACTCCGCCTCCACCGCGGGCCGCAATCTCGCCCCGGTCGGTATGGGCGTACGGGAGCGCGCCGACGTGATCCTGCCGCCGTTCGAGATGGCGATCCGGGAGAGCGGGGTGCGCTCGGTCATGCACGCCTACACCGACACCGACGGCGTCCCCTCCGCCGCCGACGAACACCTGCTGACCGGACTCCTGCGGGACACCTGGGGGTTCACCGGCACCGTCGTCGCCGACTACTTCGGCATCGCCTTCCTCCAGACCCTGCACGGCGTGGCGGGCACCCTCGGCGAAGCGGCGGGCGCCGCCCTCGCGGCCGGCGTGGACGTCGAACTGCCCACCGTGAAGGCGTACGGCGAACCCCTGCTCAAGGCCGTCGCCGACGGGAAGGTGCCCGAAGCCCTCGTCGACCGCGCGGTACGCCGGGTGCTGATCCAGAAGGCACAGCTCGGACTCCTCGACGCCGACTGGGACCCGACTCCCGCCGCCCTCAAGGGCCTTGGCACGGCCTCCGCCGACGGTACGGCCCCCGCAGACGGCACGGCCGACCTCACCGACGCCGGGATCGACACCGAGGCGCTGCGCGGCCGGGTCGACCTCGACCCGCCCGCCAACCGCGCCATCGCCCGGCAGGTCGCCGAGCAGAGCGTCGTCCTGCTGCGCAACGACGGCGACACCCTGCCGCTGGACCGCCCCGCGACCATCGCCGTCATCGGCCCCAACGCCCACACCCCCACCGCCGTGCTGGGCTGCTACGCCTTCCCCGTACACGTCGGCGGACAGCACCCCGACACCCCGCTCGGCATCGAACTGCCCACCCTGCGCGAGGCGTTGGTCGCCGAATTCCCCGGCGCGCGGATCGTCTCGGCGCTCGGCGCAAGCATCGACGGCGCCGACACCGACGGCTTCGCCGAGGCGGTACGGGTGGCACGCGGCGCGGACGCCGTCGTCCTCGCCCTCGGCGACCGGGCGGGCCTGTTCGGACGCGGCACCAGCGGAGAGGGCTGCGACGCGGAGTCGCTGACGCTGCCCGGCGTGCAGCAGCAGCTCCTCGACACGCTGCTGGACACGCTCGCGGGCACCGGCACCCCGCTGATCGTCACCCTGCTGGCCGGGCGGCCCTACGCGCTCGGCCGCGCCGCCACCGAGGCCGCCGCCGTCGTGCAGTCCTTCTTCCCCGGCGAGGAGGGCACCGCCGCCGTCGCCGGAATCCTCAGCGGCCGGGTCGAGCCCTCCGGCCGACTGCCCGTCAGCGTCCCGCGCCGCCCCGGCGTTCAGCCGTCCACGTATCTGGCGGCGCGCCTCGGCAAGGCCAGCGAGGTCTCCAGCATCGACCCTACGGCGGCCTTCGCCTTCGGTCACGGGCTGACGTACACCCGATTCCAGTGGACGGACCTGGACGTGCCGCGCCTGCACACCGGGACGGACGGGGAGATCGCGCTCGCCTTCACCGTGCGCAACACCGGTCGTCGGGACGGCACCGAGGTCGTCCAGCTCTACCTCCACGACCCGGTCGCCTCGGTCGTGCAGCCCGTGCAGCGGCTGGTCGGCTACCACCGGGTCGCCCTCGCGCCCGGCGAGTCCGCCCGCGTCGAGGTCACCGTGCCCGCCGACCTGGCCGCGTTCACCGGCCGCGACGGCCGACGCGTCGTGGAACCGGGGGAGTTGGAGCTGCGGCTCGGCGCCTCCTCCACCGATCTGCGGCTCACCGTCGTCTGCGCCCTGACCGGCCCGGCCCGCACGGTGGACCACACTCGCAGGCTGCACGCCGACTTCAGGACGGATCGCGAGCGGGACTCCGTGTCCTGAACGCCACTTCTGTAGCGGTGACCTGACGGACCGACAGCCGTGCCCCGCCCCGGGCGGAGGCGCGGCTGTCGGCGTTATGGAACCGGCGCCGACGGGGGAGCGGCGGGTCCCTCCCGTAGCGCCCGCGCCTCCAGGTACCGCGACATCGCCGAGATGTTGAACCCCGCTCCCCGGCCCGCGGCTGGACGCCCTGCACGCGCTGAGCGACGTGATGGACCTTGGCCACGCCTTCTTCGCCTGCGCCGGGCTGCCGTGGGACCGCCTCGCGGCCCTGCGCGACGCCTTCCGCGCCTCGCTGCCCGCCGCCTTGGTGAGCGTGACGCCGAGGTCGTCGGAGGAGAAGACGCCGCCGTAGTCGCCGCGCCGGATCCGGCCGCGCCGGTTCGGATCGGCCACGACGGCGCGGTAGACGTCGTCCTTGCGCACCCCTTTCCAGTGCCCGCCGCCGTCGGTGGTGGTCCAGCCGCCGACGGAGTCCAGCCGCTGGTAGCCGACTACTGGCAGCTGTGCTGGCAGCGGGCCGCCCCGCTGAACGCCCCGGCCGAGGACCCGCCGGCCGGGGAGGACCGGCTGATGCTGTCGCTGCTGGTCGGCGGCCTGAAGGTCGAGGCCATCGCCCGTCAGCTCGGCTGGTCCATCCATACGATGCGCCGCCGGATGAGCGGCCTGGACGGACGTCTCGGGGTCACCAACCGCTTCCAGGCCGGGGTGGTCGCGACCCGGCGCGGCTGGATCTGACCGGCGGTCGCATGCGCCGGGAGCGGAGGCCGGGCTCACGGCCGGGTGCGGGGTCGGGTACGGGGTCGGATGCCGCCTGGATACGAGGCCGGACGCGTGCCCGCGCGGACTCACCCATTCGGCGATCCGAGTGACGGAGCGTCGGGCGGAGCCGCCATACCACGCTGACCTGTGGAATTGCCGCATGCCGAGCGCGACACGCTGCCGGATGCCGCCAGAAGTGACGGGTTGTCAGCAGGCGCGGTGCCCGGCCGCCGGGTTGCCTCGGAAGCGCGAGCACGGATTTCCCCCGTTGCGGTGCACCGGCATCCGCGTCCGGACTCGCTGGAGGATCACTCATGCGTTCGATCAACACGCTTCTGGGCACCGCCGTTCTCGGTGCGAGCATCGCGCTGGCCGCTCCGGCCGCTCACGCCGCCGCCGCGCTGCCGCAGACCACGGCCGAGTGCACCAAGGCGGTGGCCGCCGCCGACAAGGCGCAGGCCGACTACGACGCCGCGCTGGCGGACTACAAGAAGCAGGTCGCGGCGGGCGGCCACCCCGGCACCGCCGAGCAGGACAACCTCTCCGCGCTGGAGAACCAGGTCAACGTCACGGCCTCCGACGCCTCGCGCGTCTGCCCGGACGCCAAGGTCCCGTCCGGCACCGTGCACACCGGCATTGGCAGCACGAGCGAGGGCGGCAACACCACCGAGATCGCGCTCGGCGCCGGTCTGCTCGGTGTCGTCGGCGCGGGCACCCTCGTACTGCGCCGCCGCCGCGCCGGTGGCCAGGTCTGACGAAGGTCCGACGCGAGGTCGCCGACGCGGGGCGCGCAGCCCTGACGCAGCCCTAACGCGGTCCTGGTCACCGGCCGTCACGGCCTCACCGCCCCGCCGCGGTCGCACCCGTGCCCCGTACCCCGTGGTCCTACCGCGCGGTGCGGGGCCGCGCCCCGGCGCCTTCTCGCCGCGTCATCCGATTGGCCGCGTCCCCCGGCAGGCCGCGTCTTTCGGCAGCCCGAGCCGCCTCCCCCCTACGTGACATCAGACAGGCAGACCCCGTGGACCACAACGCCCCCGCAGGCAGCGGCCTGCTCCGCCGTATCGCGCTGACCGTGCTGACGACGGTCGCGGTGTCCGTCGGGATCACCCTGATCAGCAACGGCGCCCAGTCGCAGACGCCCCCGCCGCAGCCGGGCGCCGCCCAGGCGTTCGCGGCGCAGGACGACACGCCGAGCCCCACGCCGACGCGGCCCGGCGTCCCGGCGATCACGGTGCTGCCGCCCTCGGCGCCGACCGAGGTCCGGATTCCCTCCATCCGCCTCGACGCCCCGGTGACCGGCCTCGACCTGCGACAGGACGGCCACCTCGACGCGCCGCCGGACGACGACCGGAATCTGGCGGGCTGGTACCGGGGCGGTACGGCGCCCGGAGCCGTCGGCACCGCGATCCTCGCCGGTCACGTCGACACCCGGCAGGGCTCCGCCGTCTTCTACAACCTCGGCGCCCTCAAGAAGGGCGCCGCCGTCGAGGTGGACCGCCAGGACGGCCGTACCGCCCTGTTCACGATCGACGCCATCGAGGTGTACGCGGCCAAGGACTTCCCGAACAACAAGGTCTACGGCCCCGCCTCCCGGCCGGAGCTGCGCCTGATCACGTGCGGCGGCGGATTCGACAAGAAGCGGCAGCAGTACCTGGGCAATGTCGTCGTCTACGCCCACCTGACCGGGGCCCGTCTCTGAGGCCGTGACGTGCCCGGCGTACCTGCTCCGACGTACCGGCCGACACCGACGTACCTGCGCGACGCACTGACCGACACCGACGCACCGAACGTTCCGACGTACCGAACGTTCCGACGTACCGAACGACACCGATCGAGGAGTGGCTGTGGCCAAGGCATATCTGGTGGGAAGCGGAATCGCGTCGCTCTCGGCGGCGGCGTTCCTGATCCGCGAGGGCGGATTCACGGGCTCCGACATCGTGATCCTGGAGGAGCAGGACCGCGAGGGCGGCAGCCTGGACGCGGCGGGCACGCCCGAGAGCGGCTACACCATGCGCGGCGGCCGGATGTTCGAGGTGCACTTCGACTGCACCTACGACCTGCTGTCCTCCGTCCCCTCCCTCGACGACCCCACCAAGTCCGTCACCGAGGACACCTTCGCCTTCCACGAGGACTTCGCCTGGAACGACCACGCCCGGCTGGTGGACGCGGAAGGGAAGGTGATCGACGCGCACTCGATGACCTTCTCCGAGCGCGACCGGCTGGAGTTGGTGGCGTGCGTGGCGACCCCGGAGAAGCTGCTGGACGGCAAGCGCATCGCGGACTGCTTCCACGAGGAGTTCTTCCACACCAACTTCTGGGCGATGTGGTGCACCACCTTCGCCTTCGAGCCCTGGCACAGCGCGATCGAGTTCCGCCGCTATCTGAACCGCTTCGTGCACCTGTTCAAGACCTTCGACAGCATGTCGGGGATCTACCGCACGCGGTTCAACCAGTTCGACTCGATCGTGCGCCCGCTGATGAAGTGGCTCGCCGACCAGGGCGTCGTCGTGCAGTTGGGCACCCGCGTCACCGATCTGCGGCTCGCGCCGGGCGACGAGCTCACCGTGGAGGCCATCACCTGGGTGCGCGGCGGCGCGACCGAGGAGACGGCGGTCGGCCCCGACGACCTGGTGATGGTCACCAACGGTTCGATGACCGCGAACTCCACCCTCGGCGGCACCGACACCGTGCCCGTCCTGGACACCACGAGGACCGCCGGGTCCTGGGCGCTGTGGGAGACGCTGGCCGCCAAGCGCCGCGGGCTCGGCGACCCGAAGGTGTTCGACTCCTCCGTCAAGGACTCCACCTGGGAGTCGTTCACGGTCACGACCAAGGACCCGCTCTTCTTCAAGCTGATGGAGGAGTTCAGCGGCAGCGAGGCGGGCAAGGGCGGCCTGATCACGTTCAAGGACTCCTCGTGGCTGCTGACCATCGTCCTCAACCACCAGCCGCACTTCCGTGAGCAGCCCGAGGACACGTACGTCTGGTGGGGTTACGCGCTCTTCCCCGACCGGGAGGGCGACTTCGTCGGCAAGCCGATGGCGCGGTGCACCGGCCGCGAGATCCTGGACGAGGTCCTTCAGCACCTGCGGTTCGCCGAGCGCCCGCGCATCCTGGACGACTCGATCGTGATCCCGGCGATGATGCCGTACATCACCAGCCAGTTCCTGGTCCGCTCCGCGGGCGACCGCCCCCAGGTCGTCCCCGAGGGCTCCACCAACCTGGCCTTCATCGGGCAGTACGCGGAAGTGCCCGACGACGTCGTCTTCACCGTGGAGTACTCGGTGCGCACCGCGTGGACCGCCGTGGCGGGACTGCTCGGCCTCGAGCCCCCCGCCGGTCCACAAGGGCGGCCACGACCCGAAGGTGCTGATCGAGGCGGTGCAGACGCTCCACCGCCGCTGACGCCGCTGACGCCGCTGACGCCGGTCAGGGGGGGGCCGGGCTCGCGCTGCGCGTCGTCCAGGGCGCGGAGGTGTTCGAGCGCGGGGACGGCGGCGGCCAGCGCCGCCGCCTCGTCGGGGGCAGCCGGTCGATGAGTCGGGCGAAGACCTCGACACTCGACCGGCGGCGCTCGGCCAGAACCGGCGTGCCGTACCGAGAACGAGCGCTCAGTAGACCGCGGCGACCAGTACGAGAGCGACCCCGGTCACCGACGCGCCTATGCGTACGAGGTGGAAGCGGCCCCAGCGGTCCCGGAGCTCCTGCCAGTCGTCGGGAAGGGTGTCGACCGTCCAGCTCCCGATGCGCGTGACGATCGGGACCTCGACGGCTGCCGTCACCACCAGGGCGACGACGAACAGCGCGAGTGCCGCCAATGTGAGGAAGAACGTACGGCGGTGCCCGTCGTAGGACAGCACCAGGACGGGAACCGCGGACAGCAGCGCCGCGGGCATGAGCACGGTCATCACCTGGGCCATGTTCCGGCTCAGCCTCCGCACGAGCGGCAGCATGAAGTCCGGCTCGAAGCGCGGCATGGACCGGGTGAGGGCGAGCCAGGGACCCCAGAACATCCCCGAGACCGCGGCCGACAGAAGGATGTTGACCAGCTGCCAGGTCTTCATGGTGATGCGCCTCCCCGTGGTTACTGTCACTGTAAATTTACAGTAGCAGAATAAATTATGCTCCCGCACTATGCTGTGCGCATGAGCAGGGGCACGGTGAACTGGACGGTGCTGCGCGCGCCCGCCGCGGGGGAGCCCGAGGGTGAGGGGCTGCGCGAGCGCAAGAAGCGCCTGATGCGGCAGCAGCTCTCCGACGCGGCGACGCGGATGTTCGTGGAGCGCGGCTTCGACGCCGTACGGGTCGCCGAGATCGCCGAGGCGTGCGGGGTGTCGGAGAAGACGGTCTTCAACTACTTCCCGACCAAGGAATCGCTGATCCTGGACCTGCCGCAGGCGACCGCGGCCTCCCTGGAAGTGGCGCTCTCCGACCCCGCGCCCGACTTCTCACCGGTCGCGGCGGCGCTGCGGGTCCTGGCCGACGAGTTGGCGAGCGTCACCTCCTGGCTCGCCGCCCAGGACGACCGGGCCGGCGCCGCCGCGGACTTCCGTCGATTCGGCGCGCTCATCCACTCGACCCCCTCGCTGCGCGCCCAGCAACGGGAGATCCGCGACGAACTCGTCGCCGTCACCGCAGGACTGCTCGCCCGCAGGACCGGCGCGGAGCCCGGCGAGCCGGAGCCGCAGATCACGGCCACCGCACTGCTCGGGCTGTGGCCCGTGCAGTTCCGCAGCCTCGGCCGCCACCTCGACGGGACCCGCACGCCCGGCCAGGTGCGGGACGCGGTCACCGTCGACGTGCACCGTGCCGCGAACCTCATCGACGCCGGACTGCGGACGTTCGGGGCGCCGGACGCCGGATAACGCCGGGTCGGCCGTACGGGACGGCGCTTCATGCGTGTCCCGCGTGCGATCTCCGTCACTCGCGCGGGCATTGTCCCCACGGCACGGGCCGGTTACCGTGATTGCTGTTTTCCGGCAGGACCGACGCGAGTGAGGGGACGGGCATGCGCGGCGCACACGACAGCGGCGGCACACCCCGCCCCGGCGGGTCCTTCCAGCTCCACGTGGCCAGGCGCCACGTCGACCTGCTGCGCGTGAGCAGCGCCCTGTGTCCGGAAACCCTCCCGGCCCGCTGACCGTCCAGGAGCCCGCAGGTCCGCACGTCCCGTCGGGACGTCGACCCCGCTTCCCGCACGGCGGCGCGTAGCCGTTCGCCGACGCGCGCCCGCACACCCCCGCGCGCTCGCCCCCCCCCGCCGCCGTTTCCCGACGTCAACCCGCCTGCCGCACGGGGCCGTTGACGCCGTACGCGCGCTGCCGCGACCGCACATCCAGACGGGAAGCACCGACCATGGAGCACCAGGACACCTTCCAGCGCCTACGCGCTGTGCCCGAAGATCCTCCACCACCGGCCGAACCGGGGAAGACCCGCGCGCCGCGCGCCCTCGACCGCCGCCCCACGGACGACGAACTGCTCGCCGCCAGGCTCGTACCACTGCGCAGGCCGGGCCAATGGGTCTCCGCGCTGGTCCTGTTGGTGCTGTTCGCCATGCTGGTGCACACCCTGCTGACCAACAAGCGGTTCCAATGGGGCACCGTCGGCGACTACTTCCTGCGCGGATCGATCCTGCACGGCCTGGAACTCACGCTGTGGCTCACGGGCGCCGTCATGGCCAGCGGCTACCTCCTCGGCATCGGCATCGCCGCGATGCGCCTGTCCCGCAACCCCGTCCTGCGCGCCCTGAGCTTCGGCTACGTCTGGCTGCTGCGCTCCGTGCCGCCGCTGGTGCAACTCTTCTTCTGGTACGAACTCGCCTCGCTGTACCCGCGGATATCGCTCGGCATCCCCTTCGGCCACGAATTCGTCACCGTCAAGACCGCCCACCTGTTCAGCGGCATCCTCGCCGCCTACGTCGGCCTCACCCTCGACGTGGCCGCCTTCTCCTCCGAGATCGTCAGGGGCGGCATCCTGTCCGTCGACCCGGGACAGAGCGAGGCCGCGCAGGCGCTCGGCCTCGGCAACGGCCGGATCTTCCGCAAGATCGTGCTCCCGCAGGCCATGCCCGCGATCATCCCCGCCTCCGGCAACCTGCTGATCGGCATGCTGAAGGCGACCTCCATCGTGAGCGTCATCGCCGTCCAGGACCTGCTGTATTCGGCCCAGTTGATCTACAACCAGAACTTCCTCATCATGCCGCTGCTGCTGGTGGCCACCGTCTGGTACGTCATCCTCACCACGCTGCTGTCGATCGGCCAGTTCTACGTCGAGCGGTACTACGCGCGCGGCAGCGGTCGCGGCGGCGGCGGTGGTCCCAAGCGCGGCTTCTGGGAGGTCACCCGCGCCAACATCCCGGTGTTCGGCCGGACCAGGACCGACCTGGCGGGTCTGTCATGACCGACGACGGACGCCCGCTGGTCAGGATCCGCGGCCTGCGCAAGAGCTTCGGCACGCAACTCGTCCTCGACAGCGTCGACATGGATGTCCACGAGGGCGAGGTGACCGTCCTGCTCGGCCCCTCCGGCTCCGGGAAATCCACGCTGCTGCGCTGCGTCAACCACCTGGAGCGGCCCGACGCGGGCTTCGTCGAGGTCGGCGGCGACATCGTCGGCTACCGGCCGGGCCGCGGCCGACTGCACGAACTGCGCGCCCGCTCGATCACCCGGCAGCGCGCCCATGTCGGCATGGTCTTCCAGCAGTTCAACCTCTTTCCGCACATGACGGTGCTGGAGAACATCACCGAGGCGCCGGTCGCGGTGCGCGGCGTGCCGCGCAAACAGGCGGCGGTCCGGGCGCGCGCCCTGCTGGAACAGGTGGGGCTCGGCGGACGCGAGGACTCCTACCCCCGGCAGATGTCCGGCGGTCAGCAGCAACGCGTCGCCATCGCCCGCGCGCTCGCGATGGAGCCGAGACTGCTGCTCTTCGACGAGCCCACCAGCGCCCTCGACCCCGAACTCGTCGGTGACGTCCTCGCCGTGATGAAGGACCTCGCGGTCAGCGGGATGACGATGATCGTCGTCACCCACGAGATCGGCTTCGCCCGCGAGGTCGCCGACACCGTCGCCTTCCTCGACGGCGGCCGGATCATCGAGTCGGGGCCGCCCGCCGACGTCCTCGCCGACCCCCGCCACCCCCGGGCGCGGTCCTTCCTCGCGGCCGTCCTGTAGCGCCGGTCCCGCATCGCCCCCGCACTCCTCCAATTGACGCTCGCCGTCGCGCGGTTCACGCCAGGCCGCGCACACACCTGCCCGCACTCGTCTCGACCCCGCTGCGAAAGGCACCCCCCGTGACCACCGAAAGACGCCCCGCCCGCCGTCTCCCGCGGCCGGCCGCCGCCACGCTCACCGCCGTCATCGGCCTCGCCCTGCTGACCGCCTGCGGTGACTCGTCCGACGACTCGGGCACGCCGAAGTCCCGGGCAGCCGGCGCCACCTCGTCGTCGTCCGCGCCGGCCGGATCGACCGCCATCCCGACCGAGGACGTCGTCTCGGGCATCGCGGCCGACCCCGCGCTGACGGCGGAGCTGCCCGCCGCGGCGAAGAGCAGCGGCACGCTCACCCTGGGCACCACCCGCGCGCCGGGCGTCACCGGCCTCCCGCACGGCGGCGAGAGCGAGGACGGCACGCCCATCGGCCTCGACGTCGACCTGCGCAACGCCGTCGGCAAGGTCCTCGGCATCACGTGGAAGGTGCAGTACGGCACCTTCCCGACCGTCATCCCCGGTGTGCAGAACGGCCGGTACGACGTCGGCCAGGACAACTTCGGTGTCACCAAGGCCCGCGTGGAGGTCGTGGACTTCGCGACCTACCTCAACGACGGCCAGTCCTTCCTCGGCGCCGAGGACGTGCCCGTCGACTCGGTCACCCAGCTCACCGACCTCTGCGGGCTGACCGTGGCGACCAGCCCAGGCTCCACCTTCCAGCAGATCCTCACCGACGGCGCCTCGAAGTGCTCGGGCGCCGGGAAGAAGCCGTACAAGGTGCAGTACTTCACCGACTCCGCCCCCATCTTCCTGGGGCTGGCGAACGGCAAGGTGGACATCTACTTCGGCCCGACGCTGGCCCTGAAGTACGACGCCACGCATGTGCCCCACACGAAGTACCTCGGCCAGATCAGCACCACGCCGGTCGGATTCGTGACGGCGAAGGGCTCACCGATCGGCAAGGCGCTCAGCGACGCCGTGAACAAGCTGATCGCCGACGGCACCTACGCGAAGATCTTCGCGAAGTGGGACGTGCCCGGCACGGGCATCACCAAGTCCGAGGTCAACCCGGCGGCCACTTTCTGAGCCCCGCCGCCCTCCGACCGCGCCCGCCTCCGGCGGCGCCCGGACCCCGTGCCCGAGCGGCACGGGGTCCGGGCCGCGCGGCCCCGCACGACGATCACACCGGCCGACCTCCGCGTGCTACGGTCCCGCGAAGTCCCTTCGCCCCATGAGGATTTCCATGCCGTATCAGCCGCCTGTGTGGCCGGTGTCCGTCAAGGCCGTGGTGCTCGACGCGCGTGGCCGTGTCCTGCTGTCGAGGAACGACCGCGAGGAGTGGGAACTCCCCGGCGGGCACCTGGAGTCGGGCGCCGAGCAGACCGGACGACGGGCCGACGACAGCCCCGAATCCGCCGTCGAACGCCAGGTGCTGGAGAGGACCGGCTGGCTGGTCGAGGCCGACGGCCTCATCGACGACGGGGTGTGGATCCACGAGACCGCGCCCGGCCGTCGCGTCCTGGTCGTCACGTACGGCTGTTCGCTGCTGCCGCCCGACCAGCCGCCGCCGACGGCCGAGGAGCACAAGGAATCCGCGCTCTTCCCGCTCGACAGCATCCCCGAGCTGAACATGCCCAGCTCCTACAAGCGCGCCATCTACGCCTGGACACACCGAAGTTGAGCTGAGGCGCGGGGGAGGGACAGCTACCAGCTCGATTTGCGCACGCCCGGCAGGAACCCCGCGTGCGCCTGCTCGCGCAGCCGGACCCGTGAGATGCCGAAGGTGCGGAAGTAGCCGCGCGGGCGGCCGTCCACCGCGTCCCGGTTGCGAACCCGGGTGGCGCTCGCGTCGCGCGGCTGTCGGCCCAACTCTCCCTGCGCGGAGGCCCGTTCGCCGGGCGTGGTGGCGGGGGAGGCGATGATCCGCTTCAACTCGGCCCGGCGTGCCGCGTATCGGGCGACCACCGCCTGACGCTGCTCGTTCTTCGCGATCTTGCTCTTCTTGGCCATCAGACCTTCTCCCCGCGGGCGCGCAGCCGGGCGACGGCCGCCTCGACGCCGATCCGGTCGACGGTCTTGATGCCCTTCGCGCTGAGCGTCAGCCGGACGAAGCGGCCCTCGGAGGCCAGCCAGTAGCGCTTGCGCTGGATATTGGGGTCGAAGCGGCGCGGTGTGCGCCGATGGGAGTGGGAGATGGCGTTGCCGAAACCGGGCTTGCGCCCGGTGAGCTGGCAGTGGGCGGACACGGTGCCTCCAGGGCGGTTGCGGACTCGCGAGGGCCCGCGACGGCCCGGACGACCGCCGCCGATGCCCCGGCGACCGGCCCCACCGTACCTTAATGGAAACGAATGTCATTACGCCCGGCTACCGGCTACCGGCTACCGGACTGCCGCCCTCCCGGACTGCCGCACTGCCGCACTACCCCTGTCCGGGACACGGCAGTGCCCCCCTGAAACGCGTCGCGGCCCGGCCTCCGGCGTCACCGGAGACCAGGCCACAGGGGAACGGGAGGCGATCAGGGCTTACGGGCGACCGCTCCGTACATCGCGATCTGCTCGTCCCGCACCGCGGGGTCGACGGAGTCGTCCGGCCGCCAGCGGTGCACCTGCGTGATGCCCGGCTCCACCAGCTCCAGGCCCTCGAAGTACGCCTGCGCCTCGCTGAGATTCCGCAGCCGCATCGGCATGCCGCGCGCGGTGTACTCGGCGTTCACGCGCCCGACCTCCTCCGGCGCGAAGTCGTCCGTGCCGATCGACATCGCGAGGTAGCTGCCCGACGGCAGCGGGTCCAGCAGGCGGTGGACGATGCCGAGCGGGTCGTCCTCGTCCATGATCAGGTGGACGATCGCGATGAACGTCAGGCCCACCGGCTTGCCGAGGTCGATGGTCTCGCGGAACTGCGGCGAGCCGAGGATCGCGGCGGGGTCCCGCATGTCCGCCTCGATGTACTCGGTCCGCCCCTCGGGGGTGCTGGAGGACAGGCCCGCCGAGAGCGTGAGCACGATCGGGTCGTTGTCCACGTACACCACCCGCGACTCGGGGGCGATGGACTGCGCGACCTCGTGCACGTTCGGCCGGGTCGGTATGCCGGTGCCGATGTCGACGAACTGCCGGATGCCCGCCCCCTGCGCCAGGTAGCGCGTGGCGCGGTGCATGAACTTCCGGTTCTCCAGCATGTGCGGCACGATCGACGGCCACACCTCCACCATGGCGTCGCCCGCCTCGCGGTCGGGAGGGTAGTAGTCCTTGCCGCCGAGGATGTAGTCGTACACCCGTGCCGGGTGCGGGTTCTTGGTGTCGATACGGTCGGCCGGCCAGCCGTTCTCGGGCACGCGGTCCTCCGGATTTCCTTGTCGATGTGCGGTGGTGCCGCTCGCGCGGCCTGGCGTCACTGCTGGAGCAGGAAGTCGGCGTCGCCCGCCTTGGTGCCCCGGATGAAACTCTCGATCTCCCGGCGGTTGTAGATCAGCGCGGGGCCGCCCGGATCGGTGGACTGGCGCAGCGCCACCCGGCCGTCGGGCAGCTTCATCGCCTCGACGCACGCTCCGCCGGCATCGTCGCTCCACGGCTTGTGCCAGCCGTGGGGCCCGAGGTCGGCGGCACTCATGCCGTTGCGAATGTGATCCACGTCAGAGCTCCTTGCGTAGGGCACCCAGCAGTGCCTTGGTCTTCTTCTCCTGCGGCGCCTGGGCGGCGAGCCGGTCCATGGCCTCGCGGTACGCGGCGACCTCGTCCTGCTTGTCGAGGTAGGTCGACCCGATCAGGCCGCCGAGATAGACGACATCGGGCAGTTCCGCGGCCTCGAACCGGAAGAGCTGGAAGGCCCCCGCGCGGGTCGCCGGGTGCGGCCCGTTGGTGAAGGGCATCATCTGAAGGCGTACGTTCGGCAGTTCGCCGATCTCCAGCAGATGGTCGATCTGAGCGCGCATCACCTTCGGTCCGCCGACCGGCCAGTGCAGCACCGTCTCGTCCATCACCGCCCATAGCAGCGGGGGTTGAGCACGGGTCAGGATCTGCTGCCGGGTCAGCCGCAGAGCGACCCTGCGGTCGATGTCCTCGGCCGACGCCTGCGGGTCGCCCGCGGTGAGCAGCGCGTGCGCGTACTCCTCGGTCTGGAGCAGGCCGGGGATGAACTGCGCCTCGTACGCGCGGATGTGGACCGCCGCCTGCTCCAGGCTGAGATAGGCGCCGAACCAGTCGGGCATCACGTCGCGGTAGGTGTGCCACCAGCCGTGCTTGTTGGCCTCGCGGGCGAGTTCGAGGAAGGTCTCGATTTCGGCCGTTTCCGTGATGCCGTAGGTGCGCAGCAGCTTCTCGACGTCGGACAGCCGCAGCCGTGCCACCTTAGCCTGTTCCATCCGGCGGATCGTCGAATGGCTCACCCCGATGACCTCGCCGGCCTGCTCGAATGAGACGCCGGCGCGGGATCTGAGCTCCTCCAACTGGCGTCCCAGTATCATCCGCAGCACCGTAGGAGGGCCGCCGCCCCACCCATTGTCGGTGGCCGCCATTGCTACCTCCCCGTGCGAATGTTCAGTGCTCGCCGCAGTGTGCCATGTTGCCCCGCAGTCTCCCGCCGCCCTGGCTCATTCTGCGAATTGCACTTTGTGGCTTGCGAGTTGAGGGTAGCAGCACCATAGTTGGAGTCGACGGCGTAGCCGATCACCATGATGACTACGTTGTCAGGAACCGCCACGCGCCCGGTCGTCCTCAGCCGTCGTCATCGCGGAAGCACCGACACAGGCAGTGACGCCGATGGTCGAGCCCGGCAGTGATGCCGCCGAGCGCGCAACCGCGACCCCACATACGCGGCCCCCACGAGAGGTGACGGCCATGGCAGCATTAACGGGTCTCCGAACCCCACCGATCACGTCATCGCGCCCGAGCGGCGATGTGTACGCCGTCTTCCGTCTCGCCGCCCGCCGGACCTCCGTGAGCGTCGCCCGCCACGAGGCCCGCGCGGAACTCGACCGCTGGGGCCTGCCCGAGGGCGTCCGCGACGACATCGTGCTGGTCGTCTCCGAGCTGGTCACCAACGCGATCGTGCACAGCCTCAGCGACAGCGTGACCTGCCATCTGCGCGGCGGCGGTCCCGAGGTCTACGTCGAGGTCGGCTCCGAGGGGCGCAGCGCGTCGCGGCACGACGCCCGGCCGCCGGACGAGGGGGGCCGCGGGCTGGTCGTCGTGGAGGCCCTGAGTACGACCTGGGGGATCAACGTCCCCTCGCCCGGAGCCGGTTGGACGGCCTGGGCCACCTTCACCGTGCCCGCCGCCCCGGCCGACGACGCGTCGGCCATGTACTCGGAGGACCCCCGATGAAGCGTGTCCCCCCGGCCGGCCGTCGCTCCGCCCTGCCGCCCCGGGGCACCCGCCTCGACTGGCTCGCCCCCCGCGTGGACGGGCCTTCGGCCGCCAGGGAACGGATCCATGTCCCGACCACCGCAGACTTCCCGCCGGGACTGGCCTGCGACGTGGTCGAGACGTCCGCGGAGCACGGCATGCGGATCCTCGGCTGTCTGCCCAGCTCCGGCTGCGTCCTCACCAACGGACGGCAGTGGTCGTGGATCGTGCCGACCGGCTCCGACATCGACGTGGAGTGGCCGTCCTCCACCCGCTACCTGGTCGACGCGGCCGTGCTGGTGCCCGCGTACGAGACGCTGCCCGACGTGTCCGGCGGCCACGACGTCATCCACCCGCCGGACCAGGCCGTGCCGTACACGCACCCGATCCTGCTGTACTTCGCGGCCTGCTGCATCGCCGGGGTGCAGCCCGCCATGACCGTCGAGTAGCCGCCCCGACTGGCGGCCCGGAACGGCACGGGGCCTGCCCGGAGCCGCCGCGCGGGCGGTCCGGGCAGGCCGTGGGTGACAACTCAGCGGACCGTGAAGGGGAGCTGGACGGTCTTGCCGTTCACCAGCACTTCGGCGGCCATGATGCCGACGGTCTTCGGGTCGCGCACGGTGAAGTCGAGCGCGAAGGTACCGTCGAGACCGATGACGCGCAGCACCGAGGAGTCGGAGCTCTGGGCGCCGTTGGCGCGGCGCCCGGACACGACGACCGTGGCGACGGGGGCGAAGTTCCGCCCGCTGACAAGTACGGAGGTGCCGACCGGTCCCGCGGCCGGACTGAGCGAGTAGGCGGGAGCGGGCGGGGCCGTGCTGCCGTTGACGGCGAAGGCGGCGGTCGCGGTGTGCCCGTTGATCAGCCACTCGTGCGCGTAGAGCGCCACCGTGGCCGGGTCGTTGACCGTGAAGGTCTGCGACCAGGTGCCGTCCAGGCCGATGATCTTGGTGGCGTAGCTGTCGGAGGTACGGGAACCGTCCGCCTTCAGCCCGTCGATCTCCACCGTGGCGACCGGCGCCCAGCCCTGGCCGACGACCGTGACCTTGGTGTGCGCGGGACCGGAGGCGGGGCTGAGCGTGATGAACGTCGTGGCGACGGACAGCGGCGCGAGGACGTGGATCGAGCCCGCGGTGACCTGCACCTGGTAGGAGCCCTTGGCGACGGATTTCGCCACGGTGACCGAGCCGGAGAGCTTTCCGTCGGAGGCGATGCTCAGGCTGCTCGACGAGACGGACGCGGTCGAGCACGCGGTGCCGTCCGCGGCGCAGAGCGCGGCGGTCGGGGTGGTGCCCGCGGGCCAGCCCGATCCGGTGAGCGTCGCCGCGTGGCCGGGAAGGACGGTCGGGGTGGTGGCGCTGAGCGTCACGGCGGTGGTGGTGACGGTGAACGGTACGGTGACGCTGGTCCCGGCCGTGCCGCTCTCGTCGGCGTAGACGGCCACCAGGTCGGCGCTGTCGATGGTGAAGTCGGTGCTGAACGTGCCGTCGGGCAGGCTCTGTACGTAGACCGCGTCGTCGAGGGCGTTCCCGGCGGCGTCGAGTCCCCAAATGTTGATCCACTGGTCCTGGCGGAAGTTGTGACCCACGACGGTGATCACCGTGCCGACCACGCCGTTGTTCTGGGACAGCGTCATCGTTCTCGGACCGGTGGGCGCGAACGCCTTGACCGTCAGTGGCGCGTTCGCGTGGGTCGTGCCGTCGTCGACCTGGATCTGATACGAGCCGTCGGCCACGGTGTTGGCGTCGGCGAGCGTCGCGGTGCCGGTGAGGATGCCCGAACTGTCGATGGCGAGGGTGTTGGACGTGAAGTCGGCCGGGTTGCAGCCCGCGCCGTTGGCGTCGCACAGCGACACCGTCGGAGTGCCGCCGGCCGTCCAGCCGCCGCCCGCGAGGTCGATCGCGGTGTGCGGCCGGACCGCTCCGGTGGGCCCGGACAGCGAGGCGCCGCTGCCCGCTCCCTGCGCGGTGACCGTGCCGACCGGTCCGCCGCCCGCGGTGATCACGCAGGGCGTCTGGTAAGTACCCCCGAGGACCACGGTGCTGGTGAGGGTACGGGTCGGCGTGAAGGTGATGGCCCCCGAGGCGTTGGCGGGCAGATAGATGTCACCCTCGTACGGGGGAACGACGACGGGCTGCCCCGAGGGGTAGTTCATGTTCACCGTGGGGCCGGTGACCGTCACGGTGCCGGTGGCGCCGCCGGACATCGCCAGGTCCATGGAGGGCGTGGTGGGCACATTGGTCAGCGAGGTGCCGGGGATGGCCGGGCTGGCGCCGAGGGTGACGGAGACGTGCACCTTGCCGCCGGGGGTGACGACGGCCGGGGTGAGGGTCACCGTCATCGACTGCGGCCCGGTGGCGTCGCCCTGACCCGCCGGGAGCGTGCAGTGCACGGTCGGGTTGATGGTCGCGGCCCGGGCCGTCGTCGCGGAGGTCAGACCCGCGCCGACGAGGGCGAGCACCGCGACGGCGCCCGTGGCGATTCTTGCCCGCCAGCCCCGTCCGGGCCTGCGGTGGAAGGGTGGGAACATCTGCTGCGCCGCCTTTCGGGCATGGCGGACCCCTCCCTGAGCCTGGGCACGGGAGGGGTCCGGGAAGAGGGAGAAGGTCCGCGGGGTGGGGTCCCGGGGAATGAGTCCGCGGGGGGTGGGCCCCGGGGGAGAAGGAGCGGGGGTCGGGTCCGGGCCGTTCCTCCCCCGGGAGATGGGCCCGGGAAATGGGCCCGGGGGAGGAACGGATCAGGAGGAGGGACGTCGGAGTCGGTTGGTGCGGAACGGGGACGTGGCGCTCAGGTGAGGGTGAGTGTGAGGATCGCGCTGTAGTCGTCGGGCGCCGTCACCGCGGGGAGCCGCAGGTCCATGTCGGCGTTGACCTTCACGGTTCCGCCGACGACCTTCTCGCCGCCGGCCGCGGTGAGTTGGCACAGCGTCGCCGCGGTGCTGCCCAGCGGGCCCGGCGTGCCCGGTGCGGGCGTGCCGACGCTCTGCGAGCTTCGGACGCAGTCGGGTGTCCAACGGACGGCCGAGGCGGGGATGGTGTTCTGACCCGAGGTCAGGTCGGTGAGCGTGCCGGTCAGGGACCAGCCGAGGTCGACGCCGCGGGAGTCCACGACGGTGACGGTGTTGAGCGCGCTGGTGGCGGTCTGGGACCGTCCGGTCAGGGGGATGGTGCCGAAGTCGACGGTGTCCCCGGACTGGGTCATCTGGAGATTGCCCGCGGTGACGGTGGCGCTGATCTTCTGGGTGGCCGTCGCGCCGCCGCTGTCGCCCACGGTGAACTTCGCGTTCACGTCGGAGCCGTCCGCACCGCTCTCGTCGGTGTGGATCGCGGTGGTGGCGGGGTCGTTGACGGTGAACTCGGCGCTGAAGGTGCCGTCGGGTGTGCTGACCGGGTACACGGCGTCGTCGGCGGTCTGGTTGGCGTCGGCGTCCACCCCCCAGACGTTGATGTACTGGTCCTGGTGGAAGTTGCGGCCGCTGACGGTCACCACGGTGCCGAGCGGGCCGTGGTCGGGCGAGAGCGTGACGCTGCGGGCGCCCGTGGGCACGAACGCCTTGACGGTGAGGTCGGCGGTGGCGTGCTTGGCGCCGTCGCTGACCTGGACCTGGTAGGTGCCGTCGGCGATCACGGACGACGCGGCCAGCGTCGCGCTCCCCGAGAGGGCGCCGGACGAGTCGATCGCGAGGGTATCGGAGGTGAAGCGGGACGGGTCGCAGCCCAGTCCCTGCGCGTCGCACAGCGAGACCACGGGGGTGCCCCCCGCGGTGAATCCGCTGCCGCTCAGCGCGACCGAGGTGCTGGGACGTACGGCCGAGGCCGGCGCGGTGAGCGTGGTGGCCCCACCGCCGCCGCCCTGCACGGTGACCGTGCCGATGCCGCCGCTGCCCGAGACGATGTCACAGGGCGTCTGGAAGGTGCTGCCGAGCACCACCGTCTGCGTGTTCATCTTCAACGGCGTGAACGTCACCGGTCCCGACGCGTCCGAGGGGACGAAGAAGTCCCCTCCGTAGGGCGGGATGACGATCGGCGCGGGCGCCGCCGGGATGTCCACGGGAACGGTCGGGCCGGTCACCGAGACCGTCCCGGTCGCCCCGCCCGACATGGTGAAGTAGATGCTCGGCGTGGTCGGTACGGCGGACAGTGCGAGCGGGCTGGTCGCGGGCGAGGGTCCGAGGGTGACCTCGGCGTGCACCTTGCCGCCCGGCGCGACCGTGGCCGGGGTGAGGGTCACCGAGACGGACTGCGGCCCGGTGTTCTCACCCTGTCCGGCGGGCAGCACGCAGTGCACGGTCGGGGTGACCGTGTCCGCGTGCGCCGCGGGGGCGGCCAGCGTGCAGGCCGCGGCCAGGGCCAGAGCCGGCACCGCCGCCCGCGCGAGGCGCCGTAGAGAGAACTGCCCTGCATGATGCAACGCGTGCCTCCTGACTCCGGGACGCATACGTGTATATGACGGTGCGTCAGGTGCTGGTTCCAGGGCATTGCGACAGTGCGGGACGCAGAAGTCAATGCGAACCCGCCGGTAACCTCGCGGTGTGGGGCCGCCGTTCGCACCGGGCGACGCCGGCCGCGGGTCAAGCCGCGGGTCACGTCGTCCCGTGGCGCTTGACTCTTCAAGGTCATGGGGCTTCACTCCCGACCAGCGCGCCGGGCCGGACAGCGGGTAGTCACTCGACAACGGGATGTCAAGGGTGCCTGTGCGAGGTCGTCCCCCGGCGCACCCTCACCCTGCTTGATTGGAGTGCTTTGCCATGTCCAGATCCAAGCGCATGGGGACGATCGCCGTCCTCAGCGGCGGCGCACTGTTCGCCGGTCTGACCCTCGCCCCGCACGCGGTCGCCGTCACCCCGGCCACCGCCACCGCCAGCTACAACTGCGGCACCTGGGGCAGCGGGACGGCCACGCTGACCGCCACCGACTCCGGCGGCGTCAAGAAACTGAAACTGAGCTCCTCCACGATCACGGTCCCGGCCGGCACCACGGTGCCGCCGAACAGCATCACCACGACCATCAAGGTCAAGAAGAACGGCTCGACCGAGGTCGACTTCTCCGGCACCGTGAACCCCGCGATGACCGGCGCCGTCACCCTCGGCCCGCTCCCGCAGTCCACCGGCACGCTCGCCGCCGGTGACAAGACCGACTCCTGGGTGCTGTCCGGCACGCCGAGCGCCACCAACTGGTCGGTCAAGATCGTCACCACGTCGCCCTCGGTGACCACCGTCTACTGCATCGCCACCAGCGCCCAGTCCACCGCGTTCACCTGGTAGCGGTTCACCTCGTCGTACGGGATTCGCCCGGCGCGACTCGGTACGCGGCACGCACGGCGGGACCCCGCCCCCCAAGGGAGCGGGGTCCTCGCGGCGGCCTGACCCGCTAGTGGCCGGTCTCCTCGGGGGCGCGCTTGGGCATCAGCGCGACCGCGGGCAGGCACAGCAGGCTGAGCCCCAGGACGACGGCGAGGCTGATCTTCATGGCGTGGCCGAGGCCGCCGCCCGCGGTCTGGAAGAAGACCGAGGTCACCGCGGCCGAACCGATACCGGCGGCGAGCTGCTGGATCGCCGAGAGCGAGCCGCTGGCGCTGCCCGCCTCGTCGGGGCTGATGTCGCCGAGCGCGATGTCGAAGATCGTGCCGTAGCAGGCGCCCATGCCGAGCCCGGTGACGAAGATCGGCGCGGCCAGCGTCCACAGGCCCACGCCGGTGCCCGAGTGGGCGACCAGCGCGAGCAGCCAGCCGCCGCCCGCCAGCAGGATCGCGATGCCGACGAAGATCAGCGTGCGGCCGAGCTTCTTGATCAGCGCCATGCACGCGCCCGCGGCCACGATGATGCCGAGCGTCATCGGCAGCAGGGCGAGTGAAGCGGTGCGCGGCGAGGCGTGCAGGCCCTCCTGGATGAACAGGGACAGTACGTAGATCAGCCCGCTGGTGGTCGCGAAGACCACGAGCCCGACGACCAGTCCCGAGCTGAAGCCGCGGTTGCGCAGCAACGACGCCTTCAGCAGCGGGTCGGCCGCCGTGCTCTGGCGGCGGGCGAATGCCGCGAAGGCCGCCACACCCACGACGAGGGAGAGGACGGGAGTGGCCGTCCAGCCGTTGGTCGAGCCCTCGACCAGGCCGAAGAGCAGGCCGAACATGGTGACGGCGAGCAGACCCGAGCCGATCCCGTCCACGACGACCGCATGGTCTCCGTCGTCGTGCGGGAGCAGCCGGACCGCCAGGACCAGGCCGACCGCGCCGAGGACGAGGTTGATCAGGAAGATCGGCCGCCAGGACAGGCCGAAGAGGTCGGCGTCGATGATGAATCCGGCCAGGATCGGACCGCCGACCGAGGCCAGGCCGAGCAGCGGCCCGAAGAACGCGAACGCCTTGCCGAGCATGTCGCGCGAGAAGGTCTTGGTCATGATCGCCATGCCCTGCGGGATCATCAGGGCGCCGAAGGCCCCCTGCACCACACGGGCGGCGATCAGCAGTCCGGGATCGGGGGAGAGCCCGGCCACGGCGGAGGCGACGGTGAAGCCGCCCATGCCGATCAGGAACATCCGGCGCTGGCCGAATTTGTCGCCGAGCCGCCCGCCGATGACGAGCAGGACGCCCATGGCCAGCATGTAGGAGGAGCCCAGCCACTTGATCAGGCCCTGGCCGCCGTGCAGCTCGGCGCTGATGGTGGGCGCGGCGATGTTGGTGACGGTCGAGTCGATCATGTCCAGGGCGTCGGCGAGCAGCACCAGCCCCAGGATCGCCCACATCAGCCGGGCCGATGTGCTGGTGCCCGCGGGACGGGGCGCGGTCGAAGTCGTGGTCGCGGTGGTCATGGCGGGACCTCCTTCCGGGGTGACGTCGGGTGACGTCCGCTGTGACATTGCGTGATCGAACCGGTCTGTCCGGCCACACCCACCACCATACACGAACATGTTCGTTGCGAACGCGTTCAGGACGAACATGTTCGTTCCAGGAGGCGTGATCACGCCATGGCCGGGCGAACGTGTTCGTTATGCTGAGGCGATGACGCCTGGGAAAGCCGCCCCCATCAGCCGCCGCGACCGGCCCGCCAAACCCGCGCTCTCCCGTGAGGGGATCGTCGGCACGGCGCTGGAGATCATGCGCGCCGAAGGGCTCGACCGCGTCACGATGCGCCGCCTCGCCCAGGAGCTGGACACCGGCCCGGCCTCGCTCTACGTCTACGTGAGCAACACCGCCGAGCTGCGCGCGTACATGCTCGACGACCTGCTCGCCGGACTCGACCTCGGCCCGGTGACCGCGCCAGGGGACTGGCGCGAGCGGCTGTTCACACTCCTGTGGTCGTACGGCAGAGCCCTGATGGAGTACCCGGGGCTCGCCCAGTCCGCGCTGGTGACCAGGCCCGCGGGCCCCGGTTACCTACGGCTGGTCGACGGCCTGCTCGCGCTGCTGGCCGAAGGCGTCCCCGCGGAGCGGACCGCGTGGGCGGTGGACCTGCTGCTGCACTTCGCGACCTCCACCGCCACCGAACAGGGCACCCGCAGCGTGGCCGACGGCGCGGAGCAGGAGGAGAGCGACCTCGCGAACGCGATCCTCTCCGCCACGCCCGACACCTACCCCCATATCGCCGCCCTCGGCATGGACCTGCTGAGCGGCACCGGCACCGGCCGTCTGACCTGGGGATTCGACGTGCTGCTCAACGGCATCATCCACACGCCCCGGCCGTCGGCGTAGCAGGCGGCCTCACCCGCCCGGTCACGGCTCCGGCAGCCGGTGGTCGCCGACCGCGTCGTACGTCTCCTTGAGCGCCTTGCGGGCGCTGTCCAGATGGTGCTGGGCGACGCCGATGAACAGGCAGTCGATCACGGTGAGCTGGGCGATACGGCTGGCGGTCGCGCCCGAGCGGAAGGTGGTCTCGGGGGCCACGGTCGTCAGGAGGTGATCACTGACCGCGTGGATCGGCGAGCGCGGGAAGCTGGTCAGGGCGACGGTCGTCGCGCCGTGCTCGCGCGCCACCCGCAGCGCCTCGACGGTGTCGGCGGTCGCCCCGGTGTGGGAGAGGCCGATGGCCACGTCACCGGGGCTGAGCACCGCCGCCGAGGTGAGCATGATGTGGGTGTCGCTCCACGCGAAGCTCACCCGCCCGATCCGGTGCAGCTTCTGCTGGAGGTCGGCGGCGACCAGGGCGTTGGCGCCGACGCCGTAGATGTCGACGCGGCCCGCCGCCGCGACCGCCGCCACGACGCGGCGCAGCGTGTCGACGTCGAGCTGCCGCGCGGTCTCCTCGACGGCGCGCGCGTCGGCGAAGGCGACCTTGCCGACGACTTCCGACAGGTCGTCGGTCGGCGTGATGTCGCTGCCGAGGTGCCGGTCGTCGCGGGTCTCGGCGCGCGCGGCGTCCGCGGCCAGCGCGATCCGCAACTCCGGGTAGCCGCGCAGGCCCACGGAACGGCAGAAGCGGATGACCGTGGTCTCGCTCGTCGTCGCCGCCTCGGCCAGTTCGGTGATGCTGCTGCGCGCGGCGAGCGCCGGATTGGCCAGCACGGCCGCCGCCACGCGCCGCTCGGCCGGAGCGAGGTCCGGCAGCAGCGACCGGACGCGCGCCAAGGGACTCGCCTCGGGGGATTCGTTGTCGGAACCGGCTGACACGGGGGAAACGTATCCACCGTGATCGTCGGGGTCAACGTGGCCTCGGGCGAGCCCCGGCGCGGGTGAGCGCTCCGCGGCCGGCGGACGGATCAGTGCACGGTCCGCCAGGCGCCGGCCGGGGTGAGTCCCGCGGCCCGCAGCAGGTCGTGGTGGCCCGAGGTGACCGACAGCCCCGCGAGGTCGACGCCGCGGCCCTCGTAGACCGGGTCGGTGGCGTACGTCCAGCGGATCAGCGCACCGGCCGCGTCCCGCGGAAGCTCGGCGCGCACCCGCCACCAGGCGCGGACGTCCTGCCCCGACAGCGAGGTCGGGGCGCCGGACGGCGCGCCCTTGCCGGTCACCCGCAGCGGCAGCGGCTGCCAGGTCGTGCCGCCGTCCGTGGAGGACTCGACGGTGAGCAGGTCGGTGGACTCGGTGTTGACGAACGCCGAGAAGTCGATGTCGACCCGTGTCTTCGCGGTGATCGGTCCCGTGGTGAGGGTGCTGGTGGTGCCGCCGCCCTGCCCCGAGTACCACAGCGGGCCGCCGCCGGGGGCCCGGACCGCGATCGCCTGCGCGAGCGCGGTGGCGATGGCCCGGCGCGGCGG
Source organism: Streptomyces sp. NPDC008317 (assembly GCF_042955955.1). NCBI lineage: Bacteria > Bacillati > Actinomycetota > Actinomycetes > Kitasatosporales > Streptomycetaceae > Streptomyces > Streptomyces sp. NPDC008317. The sequence goes on along the minus strand of NZ_JBIBFQ010000005.1, from coordinate 518,335 downwards.
ATTGGTCGAGGGCGTGTTCCGCGTCGGGTGCACCCGGTTGCTGAGCAGGACGGCGAACGAACGCGACTGCGGGTCGATCACCAGCGAGGTGCCGGTGAAACCGGTGTGCCCGAGGGTGCGCGGACCGGATAGGCCGCCCATGTACCAGATCTGGTCCAGCTCGAAGCCCAGGCCGTGCGAGTCACCGGGGAACGCCTGGTTGAAGTTCTGCTCCATCAGCGTGACGCTGTTCCGGCTGAGGATCCGACGGCCCTTGTACGTACCGCCGTTGAGGATCGTCTGCGCCAGGACGGCCAGATCGTCCACGGTGGAGAAGACGCCCGCGTGGCCCGCGACGCCGCCCATGGCCCACGCGTTCTCGTCGTGCACCTGGCCGCGCACCATGCCGCGCGCCGGGCTGGTCTCGTACTCGGTCGCCGCGATCCTCGGCAGCTTCGCGGCCGACGGGTTGTAGCCGGTGTCGGTCAGCCGCAGCGGTCCTGTGATGCCGTCGCGCACCAGCGTGTCGAGCGGCTTGCCCGTCACCTTCTGCAACACCAGTTGCAGGCTCAGCATGTTCAGATCCGAGTACAGATACGTCGTCCCCGGCGCGTTGATCGGCTTCGCGTCGAGAATCGCCTTCTCGCGGGACGGCAGATCCGGGTAGCCCTGCCACAGGGAGGGGACCGGATCGGCGTCGAACCCCGAGGTGTGGGTGAGCAGTTGCTCGACGGTGACGGCGCCCTTGCCGTTGGTGGCGAACTCCGGCAGGTAGTGCGCCACCGGTGTGTCGAGGTCGATCCGGCCCGCTTCGAGCTGCTGCATGGCCACGATCGAGGTGAACAGCTTCGACAGCGAGGCCAGGTCGTAGATGGTGTCGGTACGCGCCGGGACCCGCTGGTCGGCCGGCAACTCGTGGGTGGCGTCGGCGTATTCGACCGCGTAACCGCCCGCGTCGCGCTCCACCACCACGCCGTCGTGGGCCATCAGCGTGGTCGCGCCGGGGAAGAGGCGATTCGCACCCGAGGCGGGGTCCTCCCAGCCCGCCATCTGCCGCTCGAAGGCGTCGATCGGCGCCGCGTCCAGCCCGGCCGACCGGGGGGTGCCCCGGTGCAGGACGGTGTCCGCCGGGGCGAATCCGGAGTACGGCCGGTCGAATTGGCCGCTCCCGCCGTGCTGCGGGGCCGGGGTCGCGTCGGCGCTCCCGGCGAGTACGAGGGAGAGGGAGGCGAGCAGCGCCGCGGCTGCCGTCAGTGCAGGGGTCCGCATGGAAACCTCGTCTGTAGAGGCCGGCTGGATCGGGAGCAGTGGTCGGGAGCGGCAGGGAAGGGACGCCGGGGGAGTGGAAGGATTCCTACCGCATGGCAGCTGGCGTCGGTAAGTTACTCACGCCGCACGCGCGGGTCAACCATTCGACCGGTCAAGGCTGTCGGGCGCGACGAACCCCGCGCCGCCGTCCGGTACCCTCCCACGCATGCCATCAGCACTGGACAGCCAGGAGATCGGCAATATCGCGCAAGAGTTCGACAACGACCTGGTGCTGCTGCGCCGCGACATCCACCGCCACCCCGAGCCCGCGGGCGCCGAGGAACGTACGGCGGCGCTGGTCGCCGAACGGCTGCGGGCCGCGGGCCTCACGGTGACCACCGGCGTCGGCGGCCACGGCGTGGTCGCGGTGCTCGACGGCGCGGGACCGGGACCCACCCTCGCCTACCGCGCCGACATGGACGCGGTGGACGACGACGAGCTGGACGAGCTGTTCGAGAGCGACTTCGCCTCCCTCGTCCCCGGCACCGCGCACCTGTGCGGCCACGACCTGCACACGGCCGTCGGGGTCGGCGTCGCCCAGGTACTCGCCCGGCTGCGCGAGCGCTGGCACGGCCGGATCGTCTTCCTCTTCCAGCCTGCCGAGGAGACGCTGGCCGGAGCGCGGGCCATGATCGAGGACGGCGCCCTGGAACACACACCCCCGCGCGAGGTCTACGCGCTGCACTGCGGGCCGTTCCCGGTCGGCACCTTCGCGGTCATGCCCGGTCACGGACTGCCGGGACAGGACCATTTCCAGGTCGAGTTGACCGGCCCGGACGCCGCGTCCGACGCGCGCCGGATTCTCGACCTGGTGGACGGCCTGTCCACCGTCCGCCTCCCGCGCAACCCCGAGGAGTACGACCGCCTGCTGGCCGACCTCCGCGACCCCGACGGGCCGCTGGCGCGATTCGTCGTCACCTGGCCCGAGTTGACCGCGCTCGACGACGGCAGCCCGCTCGTCCGCGTCTCGCTGCGCGCCTGGCCCGACAGCCGCTACGCCGAGATCCGCGACACCGTACGCGCCGCGGTGGAACCGCTGCCGGGCGCCACGGCCGTCTTCGCGGACGAGCCGTTCCCCGCGATGGTCTGCTCGCCGGAACTGAGCGAGGCCGCGGCGCGGTATTTGCGCGGCGCGCTCGGTCCGGACGCGGTGGAGGTGCTGCACGCCTCCTTCCCCTTCAACGGCGAGGACTTCGCGCTCTTCCTGAACGGTGTGCCGGGCGCGATGTTCTACCTCGGCGTCGCCAATCCGGAGGCCGGGATGAACGGCGCCCCGCACGCACCGGACTTCGCGGCCGACGAGCGGGCGCTGGGGTTCGGCGTCCGCGGCATGGCCGGTTTCCTGCTCAGCCGCCTCGCGGCCGACGTGGCCTGAAGGCCCGCCCCCACCCTCGGCGGGAGCGGGCCTCCTCATCGGCCCTACGCCGACGGCGTCCTGCCGGTGGCCGCCGCCGCGGGGCCGACACCGGTCCCGGTGACGGCCGCGACGCTCACGGTGCACGACGTGCCCGGGGTGAGGGCGCCGACGACCACGGCTTCCGCCTGCTGCGCGTCGTCGTGCGCTGAGCCTGACCTGATGCGACGTCAGTGCCCGCCGCGGCACTGCCGGTTCGGGGCGGCAGACCGGCCTGACCCGGTCTGCCGCCCCGAACCGGGGCTCTTGTCCGGCCGTGGTCAGGCCGGGACGACCTCCAGGCTCACCAGCCGCGCGTCCGTGTCGCGACCGCCGGACACGGCGAGCGCCACATAGCGTGCCGTCGTACGCGCCGCGAGCGTCGCCGCACGGCCGCGCCGCCGCAGCTCGCCCGCCGAGGTGTACGTCAGCCCGTCCGCGCTGAACTCGATGGCGGCGGACGGCACATGGCCGCCGGTCCAGGCGGTACGGATCTCCCGCACATCGACCGCCGCGCCGAGATCGACCACCATGCGGCCGCGCGCGGAGCCGGGCCGCCAGGACGTCGCCGGGTCGCCGTCCACGGCCGCGGCCGGATCCGACATGCCCGCGGGCAGCGGACCGGTCGGGAAGGTGTCGCAGCCGACCGCCACGTCCTCCAGCGGGTACGGCTTCGCGCCGCGCATGGTGACCTGCGCGGTCCTGCCCGGCTGGACATCGACCTGGGCGCGGGCGCCCGACGGCGCCGTGACCAGCAGACGGGCGCGCGGACCGCTCACCCGTACGGTCGCGGCGTCCACGACCTCCACCCGCAGACCGGTGGGGACCGAACCGCCCGCACGCGACGTCAGGGTGAAGCGGGCCGGGACGACCGCCGCGCTCGCGGCCGTCAACTCGGCGGCGACGTCGGTGCCGTCCGCGGTGACGTGCTGCGTTCCCGCGTAGAGCGTGAGACGGGACCGGCTCTGCGGCACCGACACCGTGGTGGCGACGGAGCCGGCGGAGAGGTTGAACAGGCTCAAGTGCCCGCCCGCCGTACTGGCCTTGACCGCCGCGTCGCGCGCCCGGGGCGCGGGCCGCGCGGCGGCGGCCTTCACCGCGCGCGGGTCGCCCGACGGCAGCCCCTCCACCAGCAACGGCTCGGCGGGACCGTCGGAGAGCACCACCAGATCGCCGTACACCGACAGCGGGTTGGCGGCGCCGCGCACCACCAGCCCCGCCCGGCCGTCCACCGACAGCCAGCCGCCGCGGCTGGACAGGTCCGCGCTCGGGAAGCGGATCAGATCGGTCCAGGTCTTCCCGTCCGCCGAGCCCTGCACGCGGTACGCGCGCGCCGCCGCCGTCTCCCAGCGCAGCGTCACACGGTCGAAGGCGCTGGCGGCGCCGAGGTCCACGGTCAGCCAACTGTCCGCGCGCCCGCGGTCCGAGACCGCGACCGCCCACCGGGTCGTCGCATTGCCGTCCACGGCCAGCGCCGCACCCTTGCCGGAGTCCGCGGACGACGCGGTGGCCGTCCTGCCCTGGGCCAGATCCGGACCGCTCGCGCCGTCACGGACCTCGAAGGCGTACAGCGAGTAGCCGTACGTGGTGTGGCCCGCGACGCCCTGCATGCGCACGTACCGCCACGAACCGCTGGGCACGGTCAGCTCGTCCACCCGCGGCCCGGGACCGACACCGGCGTTGCCGCTGTCCTGCGAGCCGACCTTCGCGCTGCCCTCGGCCGCGGTGTACGTACGGCTGCCGACGAGCCCCGCGACACCGGGCATCGTCAGATTCTGCACCCGCAGCGAGCCCTCGCCCGACGCCGTACCGCTGGTCGCGTAGACCACCGCGCCGGACGGCAGAGTGGTGAAGCCCGCGGTGCCCGAGTCCAGCGTCAGCACGGTCGCGGTCGCGTCGAAGCCGTCGCGCACCTCCCGGTACGTCGTCACCGACCGCTTGAGCACCTTCGCCGCCGTCGCGGGCAGGAACATCGGTGTCGTGCCGCTGAGCGCGAACAGCCAGTCGTCGTGGGCGGGTTGCCAGCCGAACTTCACAAAGCCCGGCTTGCTGACCGCCGCCGCCCAGGCCGCCGGGGTCTGCTGCGCGACCAGGCCGGGGCCGGTGCCGAAGTCCTTGACGCCGGAGGCCCGCGCGAACATCTCCGCGTCCGACAGCGGCTTGACGATCCCGCCGTGCGCCGCCCGCCACTCGTGCAGCAGATAGCTGATCGCCACCTCGGCGCGCGCCTCGGGCTCGTACTTCGGCTCACCGGAGAACTTCGCCAGCCGGTACAGCGGCGCGTACGCCTGGTACGGCGCCAGCCGCGCCGCCATCGCGGCCTCGCCCCACGCCGCCGTACGGTCCCCGGCGACCTGCGCGAGGAACGCCAGCGGGATCACGTCACGGCCGTAGAGGTGCTCGCGGTCGGCGACCATCGGCATCAGCGGCTCGCCCGCGTCGCTCATCACCATCAGCAGCGTGCGCCACAACTGCTTGGCGTTCGGCTGCTCGGTGAGCACCTGCGGCAGCGGACGGCCCGCGGTGATGAAGTGCACGGCGTTACGGCCCGAGGTGCGCCACAACTCCTGCTGGTAGTGCGGTCCGAAGGAGCCGTGGTTCTCCACGATGAAGGAGTCGTACAGATTCGTCGCGGTGTTCGCGCTGACCGCGACGCCGTCCACCACGGTCGGGTTGGCCAGGTCGGCGGCCGGGAGCCCCGTCTCGTTCCGGCTCCAACGGCCGTACGCGGCGCTCCAGTCGGCATACCTCGGATCGTCGCTGGCCCAGGCCAGACCCGGCGCCAGGGACTGGGCGTAGACGCCCATCTCCTCCAGCTTGGTGTCCCCGACGAAGCCGCCCTTGAGCCCGTTCGGCGTCCAACTGCCGGACGCCGGGTCGTTGGCGGTGCCCAACGCCGTGGTGTACGCGGCCTGTTCGCGCACGATCGTGTCGACGTGACCTCGCGTCACCGCGTCCAACTGGTCCCAGAGCAGGTGCGCCGCGAGCACGAAGTAGAGCTGGAAGGTCGTGTCGAAGAAGAGGGTGCGGCCCCACTCGGTGCCGCCCGTCAGGCGGTTGGACGCGGCGAAGTGCTTGACGGTGGCCAGCGTGTGCGCCCGCAGCGTCTCCTTGTCGATGCCCGCGCTCGTGGCGTCGTACGTACCGCGGGTCAGCAGCACCGCGTTGCCGAGGACGACCACGAAGTTGTAGTCGGTCCCCGTGTAGTAGCCCTTCGAAGCGTCCCACTGGGTCTCGGCCCAGCGGGTGTGGGTCAGCAGCGCCTGGTAGTAGGCGGCGGCGACATCGTCGTCGGGAGCGTGGCCAGGACCGTGCCCTGCGCCGCCGGGCCGGCCCGCGGGCGCGGCGTCCGCGGAGGCGGCGCCGATCGACAGCGGCGTGGCGACGGCCAGGGAGGTGAGCGCGGCGAGCTGGGCGAAGCGCCGTCTGCCCAGTCCGGCGGGGTCGTGGGTCACGGCAGATCTCCTCTTGCAATTAGACAACGTTGTCATTGGCTGCCGGGCCATTCTTTGCGGTCGTGGACGCGGCCGTCAAGGTCTGGGAAGACGGCAAAGCGGACGGACCGCGGCCGGCGACCGGGCGGACTGTGGCCGGTGGGAGGCACGGTGCGCGCGGGCTGCGGGATGCGAGGGACGGGCGGCCGGGGGAGGCGCGGGGCACGATCCGGAACCCGGCCCAGCCGTCGGTCGCGGGGGTACCGGGTTCGGCACGCGGCCATCGGGCCGACGAGCCCGCCAGGTCACCGCGTCACGGGCGCACGGTGCGCAGCCACGCCTCGGCCCGACGCGGCGAGGGGAAACGGAACACCTGGAGGTGCGCGAAGCGGGGGTCCTGGCCGCGCCCGCCGATGTCCGCGCGCCGGGCGGCGTGCTGGGACCAGGCCCACCATGCCGGGTGTTCGCCGCTGAACCAGCCCGACACGGTCTCCACATTGCCGCCGAAGACCCGCTCCCGGCGCAGCGTCCTGCTCAGCGACCGGCGCAGGACGCGCGGCATGATCACCGCTCGCGGGTAGTCGAGCCAGACCACCGTGTCCGCGCGTGTCCACAGCAGGTCCCGTACCTCCGGGTAGCCGAAGGAGTCGACGATCCACTCGGGGCCGGCCGCGAGGTCGGCGACCTTCCGCTCGAACTCCGGGTCGGTGGCCCAGCCGGGGCCCGAGAACCGCAGGGCGTCCATCTCGTGGAAGGGCAGGCGGAGCCGCTCGGCGAGGGCCCGCGCCATGGTGGTCTTGCCCGCTCCGGTGATGCCTGCGACGAGGATGCGTTTCACCGCCCGAGGCTAACCGCTGCGCGGGCGGTGGGGTCCGGGTCCGGGTCCGGGTCCGATCGAGAGTGAGGTCCGGGGCCGCGGGACGGGGCCGGGGGACGGGTGCGGTCGGGTCGGGACCCGCCCCCCGGCGGCTGTGTCCGTCAGGCGTTCATGAACTCGCGCGGGGCCAGCGCCCGTTCGGCGATCCGGACGTCACCGATCCAGCCGCGCATGACCTGGTCCGGCTTGCCGCCGTCCGCGTGACCGCCGATCATCCACGGCAGATTGAGCGAGGTCAGGCCGTTGTTGCGGGTGGACGGATTGCGGACGACCGGACAGCCGTCGACGTACATCGTGGTCTGCCGCCCGTTGTTGACGACGGCGACGTGCCACCAGACGTTGATCGGCAGGTAGTGGCCCCAGTTGGTGGTCGACGTCGTGAGGTTCAACGGGTAGACGTTCCACTGGAGTTCGGCGCCGCCGGACAGGCTGAGGGTGACGATCGGCTCGGTCTCGGAGTAACCCGTCTTGCCCGCCTGGCCGCTGGTGCCCCAGCGACTCAGCAGCGCCGACCAGCCGTTGCGGTTGCCGTCCCAGTCGGCGGGCAGCTTGAAGAACGCCTCGAAGGTGTACGCCGAGCGGAAGGTGGCCGCGTTCAGCGGCGCCCTGTCCACGGTCTGGAGGTAGGCGCCGTGCGGGCCGCCGCTGTCCCTGTCGCCGCCGAAGTAGAGGCTGGCGTGGCCGGGCTGGTCCGGGTGGTGGTCGGCCGACCAGGTCAGCGCCGCGTCCGTGGCGCCGGGCAGCGTGACCTTGGTGAGGTCGTTGCCGCGCCCCGACAGGTCGACGATCCGGTCGGTGCCGTGCGAGCCGTCGAACCGCCAGTACGCCAGGGTGCCGGGGACGAGCATCCGGTTGACGGGCCGTGCGGGCCGCGGGGTGGCCGGGGCGAAGCCCGAGAAGCGCTGCTCGAAGTCGATGTCGAGCGAGAACCGGTCCTGCGGTCCCGTCAGTTCGATCTCCTGCCGCTCCAGTTCGTTGAGGCTGTCGGCGGCCTTGCCGAGGATCCACGGGGAGATCGTCTCGACGTCGATGGTGTCGCGCGCCAGGTCGAAGCGGTAGAGCCGGATCATCGCGGCGCCGCCGTAGTACCGGTCCTGGTAGTTGGTGATGTGCAGGTGCGTGTCGTGTCCGGCGGCGTTCTTCTTCACCGTGCGGGCGGGCGGCCAGAAGTGGCCGTTGAGCGTGAGGAAGATCTGGTCGTTGCCGTCGATCAGGTCGGCCCACAACTGCTGCCCGAAGTCGGACAGTTCGGCCTCGTCGCCGTACGTGTCGGCGCCGACGATCTCGTGCGTGGTGAGGATGACCGGGGACTTCGGGTGCGCGGCGATGACCTTCTTCGCCCACGCGACGCCCGCGGCCGACGGCCGCCAGTCGAGGGCCAGCACCAGCCACTCCCGGCCCGCGGCCCGGAAGGTGTGGAAGGTGTTGTAGCCGTCGGGGCTCGCGCCGCCGAAGGAGCGCGCCTTGCGGAACCGCCGCGGCCCGAAGTGGTCGAGGTACGGCGTGTTCCCCCGCTGGTCGTCCTTGCCGGGGATGTCGTGGTTGCCCGCCAGGACGCTGTACGGCACCTGGTGGTCGTCCAGGATCTTGAACGCCTTGCTGATGGAGGCGAATTCGCCCGCCTTGCCGTTCTGGGTGAGGTCGCCCAGGTGGGCCATGAAGACGATGTTCTCGTCCTTGCCGTTCGCCAGCAGATAGCGGAAGGCCGCCTCGACCGGCGCCGGGTACAGGGCGTCACCGTCGAACATGTACTGCGTGTCCGGCATCACCACGACGGTGAAGCGCTGGTCGTCGGTGTCGGGCCGCCACGGCCCGCCGAACCCCGGAAGCCCGGCGGTTCCGGCCGTCCCCGGCGTACTGGCCGACGCGGGTCCCGCGGCCGACAGACCGGCCACCGCGGCTCCGGCGAGTCCGGCTCCGATGAGCAACGATCGGCGGCTCGCGCCGGGCAGGGGTCCCTCGGGCTGGTGCTGCGGACTGCACATGGGCGTCTCTCATTCGTCTGCGCTGTTGTTCGGTTCATCGGTCGTCGCCGTGGGGCAGCACGGAACCTGTGAGGGGTCCCCGAGAGGTCGACGGGGCAGGTCCGGCCGGCAGAAGCCGACGCTACGGACCGAGATGACAGCCCCAGCCAACGCGCGACGAAGCGCACATGAACGCCTTGCCGGAATCACCCACTCCGGGCGCGCCCCCGGCCCATGCACCGCCGCCGCGCAGGCCGCGAGACCGCAACGTCCGAGGTCCGGCCACCCGCGAGGCGCCCGAGGAGCACGGCGTAGGGTGCGGTGGTGACCTCAACCCACCGCCCCCCGACCGCCGCCGCGCCGGTCACGCTGGCCGACGTCCGCGACGCCGCCGCCCGCATCGACGGCGTCGCGCACCGTACGCCCGTCCTGCGCTCGCGCACCCTGGGCGACCTCGTCGGCGCCGAGGTCCATCTCAAGTGCGAGAACTTCCAGCGCGTCGGCGCGTTCAAATTCCGCGGCGCGTACAACGCCGCGTCCCGGCTCACGCCCGAGCAGTTGGCCAAGGGCATCGCCGCGTACTCCTCCGGTAACCATGCGCAGGCCGTCGCGCTCTCCGCGCGGGAGCTGGGCAGCACCGCGGTGATCGTGATGCCGGAGGACACCCCGCGCTCCAAGCGGGAGGCCACCGAGGGTTACGGCGCGGAGGTCGTCACCTACGACCGCTATACGGGCGACCGGGTCGCCATCGGCGAGGCGCTGGCCGCCGACCGCGGCCTCACCCTGATCCCGCCGTACGACCACCCGCACGTCATCGCGGGACAGGGCACCGCCGCCCTGGAACTCCTCGACGAGGCAGGGCCGTTGGACGCCCTCGTGGTGCCGGTCGGCGGCGGGGGACTCCTCGCGGGAAGCGCGACCGCCGTCAAGGGGCTGGACAGCGCCATCCGGACGATCGGCGTCGAACCGGCGGCGGGCGACGACACCAAGCGCTCGCTGGAGGCGGGCGAGCGTGTCGCCATTCCCGTCCCGCGCACGATCGCCGACGGGCAAGCGGCCTCCGTCCCCGGCGAGTTGACCTTCTCCATCAACCGGCGGCTGGTGGACGACATCGTCCTGGTCACCGAGGACGCCATCCGCGAGGCGATGCGCTTCGCTTTCGAACGCCTGAAGATCGTCCTCGAACCCAGTGGCGCCACGCCCCTGGCCGCCCTGCTCTCCGCCCGCGTCACCCCCCTTCCGCCCCGCGTCGGCCTGATCCTGTCCGGCGGCAACATCGACACCGCGCGCTTCGCGGAGCTGTGCGGTGGCGCGGGCTAGCGGCGTCATGGGTACGGGCCCGCGCGGGGGTACGCGCGGGCCCGTACGGGGCCGGTCGGTCAGCGGTAGCCGAGGGTGACCGGTGCGTGCACGCTGCGCGCGGGCAGCGTGACGGTGAGGGAGCGGGTCGCGCTGTCGTAGTGGTACGCGTCCGGCGACAATCCCTTGCCGGCCGCCGTGACGTGGCTCGGCGCGGCGACGCCGAGCAGCGTCACCGTCCACTGCCGGGTCCTGACCTGGCCGGGGAAGGACCCGGCGGCCGGGCTGACGGTGACGGTGTGCCGACCGCCGCTCTCGCGGTACCGGACCGTCGTGGTGGCGCTGCGACCGGGACCCCCGGTGGTGCCGTTGTCCTCGTAGAGCGAGGTCGAGCCGGAGGCGCCCGCGGCCACGGTCAGCGTGACCTTGGTCAGCGGCGCCTTGTCGTTGGCGGTGATATCGTCCGTACGGGTCGGGATGACGCCGCCCGCCTTCACGAACACCGGCATCCGGTCGAGCCCCGTGGTGATGTTCCGCGTGGTGCCGCCGGTGTAGGTCTGCCCGGTGAAGTAGTCCGTCCACTGGCCGGGCGGGAACCACACCGACGTCGTGGCCGTCGTCCCCGGGGTGGTGACGGGAGCGACCAGCATGTCGGAGCCGTAGAAGTACTCACTGCCCGCGGTGGCGTACGCCAGCGGCTCGTCCGGGTATTCGAGGTACGTGGCGCGGACCACGGGGACGCCCGTGGTGGCCGCCTGCTGCGCGAGGCTGTACGTGTAGGGCACCAGGTTCTCGCGGAGGTTGAGGAATGTGTCCGCCGACTGCCGGGCCGCGGTGCCGTACTGCCACGGCAGCCGGTCGCTGTGGTTGCTGTGCAGCCGGTCGACGGGCTGGAAGGTGCCGAGCTGCACCCACCGGGCGTACAGGTCGTCCGGCAGCTTGTGCGTGGTGTGGGTGCCGCCGCCGTCGGTGTACGTCTCCGAGCCGGTCAGTCCCGTCGTGTCGTTGTGACCGCCGATGTCGTGGCTGACCGCGGACATGCCGGTCGCGACCGACTCGCCCGGTGTGTAACCGACTTCGGACCGCAGCGTGCCCCAGGTCGAGGACGTGTCACCGGTGAAGTGCACGGTGGTGCGCTTGTCGGCCCACGGTCCGGTGGGCAGCCCCTGCTGGCCGCTGTACCCGCCGGCCTGGAGCGAGCCGTAGGCACGGGAGATGACGAAGCCGCGGCCGATCGCCGGAGCGGATTCCGCCGCGTACGCCTGGTTGATCCACGCGTCGGGCGTCACTCCGGCGAGCGAGGACTGGGAGTTGTCGCAGCACCAGTCGAACCACCAGAAGTCGTTGCCCTGCTGGTCCATCGTCTTGTGCAGGTCCATGTACGCCTTGAGCTGGTCGGGGTCGCCGAAGTCGAAGACGTAGCAGTCGCCTCCCGCGCTCGCCCCCGCCGCGCAACCGCCCTTGACCAGCTTGCCCTTGGCGGTCGCCTGGGCCTGTGCGAACTGCGGGTCCGAGGCCAGGATGCTCGGGTGGGTGTTGAGCGTGTTGTGCAGCCCCTGCGCCGCCGACCAGTCGAAGAAGCCCTTCGGGTCGGGGAATTTGGCGGTGTTCATCTCCCAACCGCTCCACGGGTTGGGCGACTTGAAGTCCGTGTCGGTCACCAGGACGTCCAGCGGGACGCCTTCGGACCGGAAGGCGGGCAGGATCGTGTTCTCGTAGTCGGCGGCGGTCCTGTCGATGTACTCCGAGTACCAGACGCCGTACGCCCACTGCGGCAGCAGTTGCGCCGGGCCGGTCAGCGTCGCCAGATCCGACAGTGCCTGCTTGTAGGCGTGGCCGTACCCGAAGAGATAACCGTCCTGGTACGGCGTCCCGTTGTGCGAGGGGCGCTGCGTGACCTTCTTGGCGGCGGTGTCGTACAGCGCGGACGTCGTGTCGTCCAGCAGATACCAGCCGTCCTTGTACATCAGGCCGGGCGTGGTCGTCGGATTGCCGTTGTCGCCGTTGAGCCCGTCCAGGCTGCGCCGGTATCCGCCGAGCGCGAGGTGCGGCTGCGGGGCCGCCGCGCCGGACGCGGTCACCGACAGCGTGTCGAGGTTGATGTGGCAACTCGCCGCGTTCGGGCAGCCGACGGTGATGTCGTCGGCGCCCGCCTTGAGCGCCACGGGCACCGAGGCGGTCTGCCAGGTGTCCCAGTTGCCGGTCACCGGCAGCGAGAGCGTCTGACTCGTACCGCCGGACGACACCGTGGCCGTACGGGTCTGGTTCAGGCCGTCGCCGCCCGTGGAGTTGGCGTAGCGCACCTGGACCGCGTACGTCCCGTCCGACGGGACCCCGACGACACGGGTCGTCACGCTGGCCCCCTGGTTCAGCTCCCCGAGGAAGCCGCCGCCCGAGTAGCCGCCGTGGTCGGTGGCCACCTTCGCGGAACCCGCGATCCGGTCCGCCTCGGCCTCGCAACTCGCGCCGAAGGCACAGTCCGCGATCGCCGTCGCCGAGGCCGGGGGGAACGCGCTCCCCGAGTTCACCAGCGCGACGCTGTCGATGTTCACATTGCCGGAGTTCCCGGCGGCCCTGGACAGCGTGACGGTGTGACGGCCCGCGCCGAGCTGCACCGCGGCGGTCGCCAGACTCCAGGTGTCCCAACTGCCGGTCACCGGAAGGCTCAGGGTCCGCGCCGCGCCGCCGTCGACCGTCAAGGTGAGCGTGCGTGTGGTGTTCTGGCCGTCGCCCGCCGCGGAGTTGGCGTACCGCGCGTCGAATTGGTACGTGCCCGCCGTCGTGACCTCGACGTCGGCCGACAGCGAACTGCCCGCCCCCTGGAAGCCGGCCAGGAAGCCGGAGCCGGTGTACCCGGTGTGGTCCGTGGCGACGCCGACCCCGCTGTACGGCAGGCTCTCCGCCTCGCACAGCGCGCCGACCGCGCACGTCATCTGCTGCCACGGCGCCGCGGTGACCGCCGAGGATCCGGCTGTCAGTCTCACCGACAGATTCCGCGCGCTGAAGGGCCCGGAGCCCACCTGGTACCGCAGCGTCATCGCACTCGTCGCGACCGTCAGCCAGCCGTTGGACGTGCTCGTCGTGTACGCGGCCGGCGCGAAGTCGCCGCGGCCGATCGCGTTGTACGTCGCGGCGTTGGTGAACTTCCCGTCCTGCGCGTACTCGGTACGGATCAACGTCGGCGACAGCACCTGGAAGCGGGCGCCGCCCGAGGTCACCGAGGGGACGGCGTGGTGGCCCGCCCCGTGTCCCGGTCCCGCGGACGCCTGGCCCGCCCCGGCCACCGTCATCCCCGCCACGCAGGCGGTCACGGCGACCACCGCTGCCCGCCGCCGCATGTACCGCATCGTGCGCCACGCTCGTCTTCTTCTCACGCACAACTCCGTCCTGAAGCGGGCCCGTTGTCGACCCGTCGTGAGGCTCCGTCGGCCGCTGACAGCGTTGTCGGAGCCCGCCTCCCCGTACCGCGTGGGCTCCTGAGGTCCGACCTGGCGGAATGCTGGACAAAGGCGGCACCCGCGTCCCACGGGCACCTCCCCGCACTTCTTCCATCGTTGCAAACGATGTCGGTGGCATGACAGCACAGTGCCTGGCGGGTGTCCATACGGGCGGCGGTCAACGTTGGAAAAAGGGGGGTCGCCCGCGCGGCGTCGAGACCGGCGGTGGCGCGCGCCGTTCCCGACCGCCGGGCATCCTCAGGGCGGTGCGGGTGATGCCCCGTCAGGGGCGGTTAGCCGCTCCCCGGATAGACGCAGACCGCCTCCACGGGGCACCGCTGGAAGCGCGGCGCGGCGCCGCGCTCCTGACGTAGGACAGGGCGGCGCGCGGCGCGGACGTCGCCCTTCCGGGGCCCGGCGGCTCCCGGTGCCGCGCCGGTCAGAGCGCGGCCGGTCGGCTCGCGCGTAAGCCCGTACGCCCCCTGGCCGGGGAAAACGCGTGGCCCGACGGGGTCGGCCTCTGGGAGGCTCCCGGCGTGACGACGTATGAGGTGCTGCTCATCGGGGGGCGTTCGGGCGTGGGCAAGTCCACGGTGGCCTGGGAGGTTTCGGAGCTGCTGCGGGAGGCGGAGGTCGCGCACTGCGTGATCGAGGGCGACCTCATGGGACAGGTGCACCCGGCGCCGCCGGACGACCCGCGCCGCTCCGCGATCACCGAGCGGAATCTGGCCGCGGTGTGGGCGAATTTCGCGGCGCTGGGGCACCGCAGGCTGATCTACACCAACACGGTGAGCGTGCTGGAGCACGACATGTTCGTCCGGGCCCTGGGCGGCGGGCCGCCGCGCGTCGTCCGGGTGCTGCTCACCGCCGACGACGCGACGGCCCGCACCCGGCTCGCCCGGCGCGAGACCGGCTCCCAACTCGCCCCGCACATCAGCCGGAGCGACGTCATGGCGCGGCACCTGGCGGAACACGCGTCTCCGGACACGGTACGGATCGCCACGGACGGCAGGAGCGTCGTGGACATCGCCCGCGAGGTGGTCGCCGCGACGGGCTGGTGAACACCGCGCCCGGAAGGCGCCGCGCCCACCGCTCCGGAGCGGCGACGGGCCCGTGTCAGAGCAGGAAGACGCCGGGGCCGATCTCGCGGGAGGCCGCGCGCGCCTTCCTGGCGGCGGCCGGGGACCAGACCGTACTCGGGGACCAGAGGGCGCGCAGCCCGGAGACGGCGTGCGCGTTCAGGCCGGACAGGTCCGCGGCGGTGAGGTCGAGGACCACCGTGTCGAGCAGGGTGCCGAGCGAAGCGCCGTACGCGCTCATCCGGGACCTGGTGCTCGACATCTCGCGGTCCCGGAGCCGGACGTAGAACGGCTCGCGGCTGCGCAACGTCGCCAGGGCGCGGGTCAGTTCGAGGACGCCCCTGCGGACGGCGAGGACGCCGCCGTCGTCGAGCACGTCGCGTTCGTGGACGCTGACGTACCGCCCCAGCCGGGGGTGCGCCCGCAGGCGCGCGCAGCCGCCCCGGCGGAGGCGGGCGCTGATCCGGCGGAGGCTGCGGGCGAGCGCCTTGCCCTGGTGGCGGACGACGGTGGCGCGCTTGGGGGAGAGGTAGGTGCGGCTGTCGTCCAGCGCGAGGGTGAATTCGGTCATGTCCCGGCGGGCCGCCGCCAGTTCCACGCGACGCGCACGCCGTGGGCCTTTGCTTACGCTTTACTTCGCCTTTGCCACCCCGCGGTGC
Source organism: Streptomyces sp. NPDC008317 (assembly GCF_042955955.1). Taxonomy (NCBI): domain Bacteria; kingdom Bacillati; phylum Actinomycetota; class Actinomycetes; order Kitasatosporales; family Streptomycetaceae; genus Streptomyces; species Streptomyces sp. NPDC008317. The sequence goes on along the minus strand of NZ_JBIBFQ010000005.1, from coordinate 502,906 downwards.
CTCCCGCCGTTCACCCGCGCTGCCCAGACTCGCCGCGTCCTACGCGTACATCCTGTCGTCAGCGGGAGCTGAATATGAGCCACGGCCACAGCCACGGTCACCAGCACGGGCCCCACGATCACGCGCACGGCGGTCACACCGACGGCGGTTCGCTGCCTCCCGCCCTCGACACCTCGGTACCGGACGAGGAGTTGACGCCCAGTCAGCTCTCACGGCGCTCCATGCTGCGCCGAACGGGCCTGCTGGGCGCGGGACTCGCGGCCGGGAGCGTCCTGGCCGGAGCGGGCCAGGCGGCGGCGCACTCCTCCGGCGGACATGCGGGCCACGGCGGTTCGCACCCCGGCGGCCTGCTGTGGCTGGCGGGTGACCACCACATCCACACCCAGTACAGCAGCGACGCCAAGTACCGCGTGATCGACCACGTACGGCAGGCCAACGCGCACGGCCTCGACTGGATGGTCATCACCGACCACGGCAGTGAGCAGCACGCCAAGATCGGTGTGGAGAAGGTCAATCCGGACATCGTCGCGGCCCGCGCGAAGGTCTCCGACACCCTGGTCTTCCAGGGTCTTGAGTGGAACATCCCGGCCGCCGAGCACGGCACCGTCTTCGTCCACCCCGGCCGCAACGAGGTCGCGGTCCTCAAGGAGTTCGAGAACTCCTTCGACGGTTCGGTGAAGGGCGCGAGCGCCAGCACGCCCGCCAACGAGGCGCTGGCCATCTCCGGCCTGAACTTCCTCGCCGACCAGATCAGGCGGCGCAAGGTCCAGGACGTGCTGTTCCTGGCCAACCACCCGGCGCGCAAGGGCATCGACTCCCCGCACGAGATCCGCGCCTGGCGCGACGCCCAGCCGGGGATCGCCGTCGGCATGGAGGGCGCCCCCGGCCACCAGGCGGGCGGCCTGCCCGCCCCGCAGGGCGCCGGGTCCGGGCGCGGCATCTACGACAACAGCCCCAGCGCCGACTCCTTCCCGGGCTACCCGCTGGAGAGCTACCGCACCTGGGGCGGCTTCGACTGGATGACCTCCACCGTCGGCGGCCTGTGGGACAGCCTCCTCGCCGAGGGCAAGCCCTGGTGGATCACCGCCAACTCCGACTCGCACAACGTCTACGCCGACAATTCGGTGCGCGGCCCGAACGGCGACTTCAACGCCAACGGCAAGTACGCCGACCCGGTCTACGGCGGCGCGCTCAACCTCACCGACACCGACTTCTGGCCCGGCCAGTACAGCCGCACCCACGTCGGCTCCGCCGGCTTCTCCTACGCGGCCGTCATGGACGGCATCCGCGCCGGACGCGTCTGGGTCGACCACGGCGGCCTGATCAGCGGCCTCGACGCGCGGCTCGGCGACGGCAGCCGGTCGGTCACCCTCGGCGGCGTCCTGCACGTGCGCCGCGGCAGCAAGGTCGACCTGGTCGTCACCGTCGCCCTGGCGGGCGGCCCGAACTGGTCCCAGTTCGTCCCCAAGCTCGCCCGCGTCGACGTCATCCAGGGCCAGGTGACCGGCACCGCGCGGGACAAGGACACCCTCGCCGCGCCGAACACCAAGGTCGTGAAGTCCTTCGAGGTCGACAAGTCGACCGGCACGGTCCGGCTGACCTACTCCCTGGGCCGGGTCGACAAGCCGGTGTACGTCCGCCTGCGCGGCACCGACGGCAACCGCACCGCCGTCGGCGTCAACGGCGCCTCCGTCGACCCGGTCGGCCCCGCCATGGACGTGATCGGCGACGCCGACCCCTGGAAGGACCTGTGGTTCTACTCCAACCCGATGTGGGTCCTGCCCGCATGACGACCCCGCACGAAGGACCCGGCGGCCACACCGTCATCGGTGTGGCCGCCGGGTCGGTGAATCTGCGCGAGGCCGACCACCTCATCCGGCACCTCGCCGACGTGCTCGACCTCCCGGCCGCCACCGTCGCCTGCACCCACCTCGTACGCGCCACCGCCCGCCCGCGTACGGCCGTCTCCTTCGCGCTGCCCGACGCCGAGGCCGCGACGGCGGCATGGGACCGGCTGCTGGCCCGGCTCTCGCCCGAGGACACGGCGGGGCCGGGCGGGGCGGGGCTCGACGGTGCGGGACTCGCCAGCGCTGGGCTCGACGGTGCGGGCGCCGCGCTCGGCCCTGCTACGCACGGCCCGGCCGAGGAGGCGCGCTCCGCGACCGCGGCGGCGGCGGAACACGCCCGCGGGAGCGGCGGCCGGGCGGTGCTCTATCCGGGCGCCGACGTCCTGACCGGCACCGTCACGCTCGCGGACCTGCTCGCACGTACCGCGATCGACCAGGTCGTCCTGGTCGGCGCGCCGCCCGCGACGGACGGCGACGGGCCCGATCCGCACATCCCCGTGCGGACCCGCGACCACGTACGCCCGCGGTGGCGCGACGGACGGCTCGTGCTGGACCTGACCCCCGCGCCCGGTGGCACGCTGGCCCCCTTCGAGGTGCCGACCCCGACTCCCTGCTGCGCCGACCACCCGTAGACCCGCCGTGGCGCGCGGATCGCTGGGGAACTGCGGATGAGGCGTGCCCGCGCCTCACTCCTCGTCCGCGTCCACGGCCGGTTCCCCGGCGGGGGCGGACTCCGACGGGGTCGCCTCAGTGACGTGGGCATCGGCGTGGGCCGGACGGATGACCACCGAGCCGGAGTCGAGGTCTATCGCCCCGCGCGCCGGGTCGCTGCTGCCCTCGTCGTCGCGGGACAGCTCCAGGCGGTTGCGCTCGTCCTCGGTGTGCTTGCGGCCGGGCGCGAAGAGCTCATCCATGAAGTTGAACATCGCGGCTCCTTCTCGGCTCGGCTCGGCATGGCACCACTTCAGGCTACGCCGAGCGTCCCCCGAACGAGTGAGAGCCACCTTTGACAACGAGGGGTTGACATGACAACCCGTCGTTGTCACCGTGGAGGGCATGGCAGACAGGAAAGATCTCTCGATGCACGAGCCGACCTTCGCCCGCATCAAGGAAGTGCGCGCCCAGGCCATCCACCACACCCGCCTGGCCCGACAGTTCGCCGTCGAGCGGCGCGACCTGATGCAGGAGCTCATCGGACAGGGCGTTTCGCAGTCCGACATCGCCCGCGAGCTGGGCGTGAGCCGCCAGGCCATCCAGAAGATGCTGGCCTGCTAGACGGCGCCCCCGGTCCGATTCCCGGCCTGATCCCAGGCCGGACGCCCGGCCCGGCCCCGGGCCTGCTCCCCGCCCGCTTCCCCGGCGCCGAACCAGTGCCGCGCGGCCGACCGGAGCGCGTCCAGGGCCGCCGCGCCGGGACGCGGGTCGGACGACGCCCAGGCCACGTAGGAGTCGGGACGGATCAGCAGGGCGGTCGGGGCGGCAGCGTCGTCCGGCCGCGACGGCGGCTGCTGTGACCGGGACGGCGCGTGCGCCGTGACGACGCTGACGCGGTCGCTCCACGGGCCGAGCGCCGCCGCGGCCGACGCGTCGTCGGTCAGGTCGAGCAGCAACGGCCGCGCCGATCTGGCCAGTTCGGCCACCGAGACCGTACCGCCCGGGGCGGCGAGGTCCAGATCGGGTGCGAACCGCCCCACCAGCGCGTGCGGTTCGGGACCGCCCATGTCGTAGCGGACATCGGTGCCCGCCGTGAGGTCGGCGAGGTGCTGGACGGTCGCGGGCTGCGCGAGCAGTTCGGTGAAGAGCTGACGCAGCGCCGTGACGTCGTCGCCGGGAGCGGTCAACGCGGCCTGGGCCTGGGCGTAGACGACCATACGGTCGGCGGCCCCGCGCCGCTCGGCGTCGTAACTGTCGAGGAGGTGGGCCGGTGCGGTGCCGTGGATCGCGGCGGCCAGTTTCCAGCCGAGGTTGACCGCGTCCTGGAGGCCGAGGTTCAGGCCGGGGCCGCCGCCCGCCGTGTAGATGTGGGCGGCGTCGCCGACGAGGAACACCCGCCGGTCCCGGAAGCGCTCGGCCACCCGCGTGTTGCCGCCGGTCAACCGCCGCAGGACGTACGGCCCTTCGCCGGTCGGCGGGCTCAGCGGCAGATCGGCGCCCAGCACGCGCCGGACGCTCGCGCCCAGTTCTTCGAGGCTCATCGGCGTCCCGGTCTCCGGCTGGTCCCACTCCGTGGTGCTGATCAGCGCCGGGCGGCCGGGGAAGGGCGCGTACGAGAATCCGCCGTGCTCGGTACGGAGCGGCAGGAACGGCCGGACGGTGCCGTAACCGGGCACATTCAGAGCGCCGGTCGCGGGGTCGACCCAATGCGCGGGGACGGTCGCGTGCGCCGACCGGTTGGTCCTGCGGTCGTCACTCACGCCGGGGAAGCCGATGCCCGACAGCTTGCGGGTGACGCTGTGCGCGCCGTCCGCGCCGACGACGTAACGGGCGCGCAGCCGGTACGCGCCGTCCGGTCCCGTGACGTCCACGGTGACGGCGTCGCCCGCTGCGCCCGCGTCAGGGTCCGACGCCTCGTGCGGGTCGTGCCGGTCGTGCGGGTCCTGTGATTCCTGCGCCAGGGCGGTCACCCGGTGGCCGCGCCGGATCTCCACGCCGAGTTCACCGGCCCGCTTCTCCAGGACCTCGACGATGTGCCGCTGCGGCACCGCGATGCCGTACACCGGGCTGTCCGGGAGCAGGCTCAGGTCCAGCGGCAGGGCGGCGAACATGAAGGAGGCGGAGTTCGGGCGCGGCGGCCCCGGCGTCCCGCTCAGGTCCTCGTACAGCCCCCGCCGGTCGACCAGCCGTACGACCTGGCCGACCAGTCCGTTCGCCTTGGGCTCCTCGCTCGGCGCCGACAGGCTCTCCAGCACGGTCGGCCGTACCCCGGCCAGGGCCAACTCGCATGCCAGCATCAGCCCGTTCGGACCGCCTCCGACGATGACGACATCCGTGGTGACCAACTGGTCCTCCTCAGTGACTCGTTGCGTGAACGGAAGAAGGGAAAGGGGGAGCGCCGTACGAGGGCAGGCCGGAGCGACCCGGCGGCCGACCGGGTCAACTCACGTACGGCGCGGGCGGATCAGGGAGCGGGCAGGCCCGCGACGATCCCGTCGAACGTCTCGCGCAGGACCGCGGCGAGCGACACGGGCGGATCCGCGGTCAGGGAGTGCTCGACGGCCACGGCGCTGCCCGCGCCGACCACCGCGGCGACCAGCTTGGGATACACATCGCGGGCGACGTCCGTGCCGGTGCGCTCGGCGACGGCCCTGGCCAGCTCCTCCTGCGCGGCGGCGTTCGCCTTGACGATCTCGCCATGCAGGGCCGGTTCCGCGAGCATCAGCCGCACGCCGTCCGTCCAGCGCCGCCGGTCCTCGGACGAGCCCTGCTCAGGACCGCCCTTCGGCGCGAACTGGCCCTCCACGGCATGTGCCACCGACTCCCACAGCGGCTCGTCGGCCGGTCGCGCGCGCAGTTCGTCGGCGACGCGTCGCATCCGCTCCAGGTGGCTGGCGGCGATGGCCTCGGCCTTGCCGGAGAAGTAGTTGCGGAAGGTGCGCACGGACACGTTCGCCGCGGCGGCGATGTCCTCCACGGTGACGTCGTCCCAGCCGCGCTGGACGCACAGCCGGATCGTGGCCTGGCTCAGCGCGACACGCGTCTCCCGCTTCTTGCGCTCCCGCAGGCCGAGGCGGGCGGCGTCTTCGTCCTGTGTCATGGCTACGACGGTAGATAAATATTGCCGTGATGGCAAGATTGCCGGAGCGGCAAGTTTATTGGAAGGCGGTCGGCGACGGTTCCGGGGGCGGCTCGCGTCGGCGCCTCCCGCTCTCGGGGGGCGCACCTGAGGGTCACGTCCCTGACACCACGTCAGGGGCCCTTCGGGGTACGGCAAGGGGCATCCCCAAGGCCGCACCGCCGTGCGCGACGGCAGGCTGACAGCCATGCGATCCACCACCGACACGCGCCGCTCGACCGTCCGCCGCGGAGCCGCGGGCCTGGCCCTCGCCGCCGCCCTGGCCGCCACGGTCACGGGCACCGCGAGCGCCGACCCCGCAGCCGACCCCGCAACCCTGTCCGCAGCCTCGTCCGCGGCCACCGACGCGCCCGCCCCGCCCCCGTACTCGTCCGACTTCAGCGACTGCCCGGCCCTCCCCGCCGGTGTCGACGCCACGCTCTGGAAGTGTGAAGTCCTCACCGCCACCGGGTCGTTGACGCTCGGCAGCCGGACGATCCCCGAGCTGGCGCCGATGACCCTCACCCACGCCGAGGGCCCGCTGCCCGACGGCGCCGACGGCCAGGTCTGGGGCGCCCTGCGCAGCGCCCCCGACCGCGTCCCCGGCGGCCTCACCGGCATCCCCGGCGCCGACCGCGACCCGCTGCTCCGGCTGTCCCTGCGACCGGAGTATGGCGGCCGGTCCGACTTCTTCTCCGTCGGCGACCGTCTGGGCCTGTTCACCCTGCGCTTCCGCGCCCTCAGCCCCCTGCTGCCGCACGGCTGCGTCATCGGCGGCGGCGACACCCCGGTCGAGCTGCGGCTGGTGCGCTCTGGCGGCTCCCACGTCGTCTCGCAGGACCCGCCGGTCATCGCGTTCGACGCCTATGACACCGCCTTCACGGTCCCCGGCGCCACCGGCTGCGGCCCCCTCGGCCGCCTCGTCGACAACCGCCTCGGACTTCCCGCCGCCACCGGCAACGCGATGCGGCTGAGCGCGTACTACACGTTCAGGACCTACGATCAACTCCCGCCGCGCTGACGGGGATCACGCGTCGCGGACCCGTCCGGGGCCATGATGGAGCGCATGACTTTGGCGACGGCGTTCACGGAGATGTTCGGTGTGCGGCACCCGATCGCGCTGGCACCGATGGGCGGTTCCGCCGGTGGCGCGCTGGCGGCGGCCGTGTCGCGCGGCGGCGGCCTCGGACTGCTCGGCGGCGGCAGCGGCGACCGGGAGTGGCTGGCCCGCGAGCTGCCGGTGGCGGCCGAGTGCGGCAGGCCGTGGGGAGTCGGGTTCCTGAGCTGGGCGGCCGAGGCCGGCGCCGTCGAGCAGGCACTGGAGTACGGTCCCGCCGCGGTGATGCTGTCCTTCGGGGACCCGGCGCCCTTGGCGGCACGCGTCCGTGCGGCGGGCGTGCCGCTGATCGTGCAGGTCACCGACCTGGAGGAGGCCCGGCGGGCGCTGGACGTCGGGGCCGACGTCATCGTGGCCCAGGGCACCGAGAGCGGCGGACACGGCGCGCGCCACGGCAGGTCCACGCTGCCCTTCGTGCCGGTCGTGGTCGACCTCGCGGCTCCGGTGCCGGTGCTCGCGGCCGGTGGGATCGGCGACGGCCGCGGCGTGGCCGCCGCGCTGGCGCTGGGCGCGGCCGGTGCGCTCATCGGAACCCGCTTCCAGGCGACGGCCGAGGCCGGGGCCGAGCCCTCGGCCGTCGAGGCGATCGTCGGCGGGAGCGGGGAGGACACCGAGCGCAACAGCGTCCTGGACATCGCCCGCGGCTCCCGGTGGCCGACGGCGTACACCGCTCGCACGCTCGGCCACCCCTACCTGGACCGCTGGCGCGGCCGGGAGGCGGAGCTGGCCGCCGACACGCAGGCGCGGCAGGAGTACCAGGCCGATGTGGCGCGCGGCGCGGTGCCCTCGCTCCCGGTGTGGGCGGGGGAGGCCGTCGACCTCGTCCACAACGTCCCGCAGGCCGCCGACCTGGTCGCCGTACTGGCCGTTCAGGCGGAGGAGGCGCTGGCGCGGGCCGTACGGCGCTGACCTCGCCGTCACGCGGGCCGACGTCCGCCCGTGCGGGAGCGGGCGAGGACAGGTGTACGCCGCCCGTACGGGAGCGGGCGGCGACAGGCGCACGCCGCCGGGTGGCAGGATGCTTGCGGTAGGTGCCATCGCGGCCACCGGCGCCCCGGCGGGTACCCGTGTCCGGCCGCGAGGCGCGCGGAGTCACCGCAGCAGTCACGCAGTCACCGCAGTCACCGAAGCGACCGGAGGAGAGCTGATGAGCCGGAAGCGGCACCGCGTCGCCGTGCTCGTACTGGAGGGTGCGAAGCCGCTCGATGTCGGCATCCCCGCGCAGGTGTTCTCGAACCGGCCGAGCATGCCGTACGAGGTGCGGGTGTGCGGGGCCGCGCCAGGACTCGTGACCGGCGGTGACGGCCTCTCGTACCACGTGGCCGAGGGGCTCGACGCGGTCGAGCACGCCGACACCATCTTCATCCCCGGCTACCGCGAGCCCGCGACCACGGAGCCTCCGGCGGCGGTCGTCAGCGCGCTCACGGCGGCCCACAAGCGGGGTACGCGCCTCGCCGCGATCTCGACGGGGGCCTTCGCGCTGGCGGCGACCGGCCTGCTCGACGGGAAGCGGGCGACGACGCACTGGCACTACACGAAGGCACTGGCCACCCGGCATCCGCTGGTGCGGGTGGACGAGAACGTGCTGTTCGTGGACGAGGGCGACGTGCTCACCTCGGCGGGCGCGGCCTCCGGTATCGACATGTGCCTGCACTTGGTGCGGCGTGACCACGGAGTGGGACTCTCCAACCACGTGGCGAGACGGCTGGTCGCGGCGCCGTACCGCAGCGGGGGACAGGCGCAGTACGTGCCCCGGAGCGTGCCGGAACCGCTCGGCGACGTCTTCGCGAGCACGCGGGAGTGGGTGCTGGCGCACCTCGCGGAGCCGCTGACGCTGGAGGAGCTGGCCCGCCACGCGCGGGTCTCGGCGCGGACCTTCTCGCGGCGGTTCGTGCAGGACACCGGGTACACGCCGATGCAGTGGGTGCTGCGGGCGCGCGTGGACCTGGCCCGTGAACTGCTGGAACGCACCGACCTGGGCGTGGAGCAGATCGCCGACCGGGTCGGGCTCGGCACGGGCGCCAATCTGCGCCTGCACTTCCAGCGGATTCTCGGCACGTCGCCGACGGAGTACCGGCACACGTTCTCGGCCTGAGGGGTCTCGGTCCGAGCCTTTCCGGATCGGAGCTTTCCGGGCTGGTGCTTCCCGGCCTGAGTCTTTCCTGGCCGGAGCCGTGAGGGCTGAAGCGGTACGGAGCCGCTGGACCTGAGGCGAGTCGACGGCGGGTCGATGGCGGACCGCTCGCGGTGTCACGACCGGGCTGGCGAGATCCTTGCGGGCGCTGTCATTCGGGCCACTGTCGGCTCGGCGCGCGGTTGCCGACCATGGAAGACGTAACGAAAGGAGCCCTTCTCATGACCCGCATCGCCGTCAACGGATTCGGCCGTATCGGCCGCAACACCCTCCGCGCCCTGCTCGCCCGCGACACCGACCTCGAAGTGGTCGCCGTCAACGACCTGACCGCGCCCGAGGCGCTGGCCCACCTGCTCGAGTTCGACAGCACGCTCGGCCGCCTCGACGCCTCCGTCGAGGTCGACGGGACCGACCTGGTGGTCGACGGCCGCCGCATCAAGGTGCTCGCCGAGCGCGAGCCCGAGAAGCTGCCGTGGGCCGAGCTGGGCGTCGAGATCGTGCTGGAGTCCACCGGCCGGTTCACCTCGGCGGACGCCGCCCGCGCCCACATCCGCGCCGGTGCCAAGCGCGTCCTGGTCAGCGCCCCCTCGGACGGCGCCGACGTGACGCTCGCGTACGGCGTCAACACCGAGGACTACGACCCCGCCTCGCACGTGATCGTCTCGAACGCCTCGTGCACCACCAACGCGCTGGCCCCGCTCGCCGCCGTCCTGGACGACCTGGCCGGTATTGAGCACGGCTTCATGACCACCGTGCACGCCTACACCCAGGAGCAGAACCTCCAGGACGGCCCGCACCGCGACCTGCGCCGCGCCCGCGCCGCCGGGGTCAACATCGTCCCCACCACGACCGGCGCCGCCAAGGCCATCGGCCGCGTACTGCCCAACCTCGACGGGAAGCTGTCCGGCGACTCCATCCGTGTCCCGGTCCCGGTCGGCTCGATCGTGGAGCTGAACACCACCGTCGCGCGCGAGGTCACCCGCGACGAAGTGCTCGCCGCCTACCGCGCCGCCGCCGACGGCCCCCTCAAGGGCGTCCTCGAATACACCGACAAGCCCCTGGTCTCCAGCGACATCACCGGCCGCCCCGCCTCGTCGATCTTCGACTCCGCCCTCACCCGCGTCGACGGCAAGCACGTCAAGGTCGTCGCCTGGTACGACAACGAATGGGGCTTCTCCAACCGCGTCATCGACACCCTCGAACTCCTCGCCCGCTCCTGACCGACACCCAGCCGCAGGCCGCCGCCGCTCGGCGTAAGTCGCTTACCGCACCGGTGAGTTGACTGATCGTCAGTCCTCGCGGTGGCCACGCGGCGCGATCCTGCTTCAGGTCGCCGAGGTGATCGAGGCCCACGGCCGACGAACCGGCCGTGGGCCGACTCGTTCTCCATGGGGGAGTGTTCTCGACGCCTGCACCGAGACCAAGACGGTCATGCTCCACCTCTGAGGCACCGGATCAGCCGTCGGTCAGACGGTCCCGCCCGACCACCGGAGCCCACTCGTGGACGGCGGTCACGGTGACTCCGGGCGTCCGGTAGTACGCGTCCGCGGCCATGATCCGGTCCAGTTCGTCGCGGTCGGCGGAGAAGACGAGAAGCGCGCCCGTGTCGTCCACCCAGGGACCCGCGGCGACGAGGCGGCCCTCGTCATGGAGGCGCTGGAGGATCGCGCGGTGCGCGGGGCGGGCCGCGAGGCGTTCGGAGGTGGCGGTGAAGGCGAGTTCGACAGTCAGCATGCCTCCGAGGGTAGGTTTCGGGAGTGGCCGGATCCGGATCACGTGATGCCGCGGGCGTGGCGAGCCAGCCTGCCGGGACCGGCGGCGCAGTGGGCGCGGCACGCGCGCACCGGAACGCAGGCCCCGGCCGTGACCTGCGAGAACGCCACTCGCTAGCATGGCCGTCGGCAACCGTACCGGGCCTCACCGGCGGGCCGGGACGGGGAACGGCGGCCGCCGCCGGATTCGACCCGGACGCGGCGCGATCGAGAGGATCGAGAAGCGGCCACGGCTCGTCCAGCCGCCGACAGCGCATTCGCCGCCCCCGCCGGGCCTTCCGGCGCCGGGCGGAACGACCGACGAGAGGAATCCGCACCCGTGACGGCCGAGGCCATCGAGACCCACGACTTCCCGTTCGACCCGACGTACGGATACGACCTGGACCGGCTGCTCCAGGTCGGCACCCCGGAGGCGCCCGCCGACTTCGGCGACTTCTGGCAGGGCGCGTACGCCAAGGCGCTGGCGGTCGACACCGCGCCGCGGGTGGGAGCGCTGGAGGAGGAGCGGGACGGCGTACGCGTCCACGCGGTGTCGTACACCTCGGTCGGGGGTTTCCGCGTGGGCGGCTGGCTGACGCTGCCCGCCGACGGACACGTCACGCACGGCATGGTCGTCCTGCACGGCTACGGCGGCAGGGACGCCGTCGATGTGACGCTGCCCCCGCCCGGCACCGCCGCGATCTGGCCGTGCGCCCGCGGAATGGCCACGCGCAGCCTCGACCCGGAGATTCCGGCGACCGCGGCCGAACACGTCGTGCACGGCATCGCCTCGCGCGAGACCTACGTGCACGGCGGATGCGTCGCCGACACCTGGTGCGCGGCCTCCGCGCTGCTCGCCCTGGTACCGGGAGCGGCGCGCCAACTCGCCCTGGTGGGAGGCAGTTTCGGCGGTGGGATCGGCGCCCTGGCGCTGCCCTGGGACGACCGTTTCCACCACGGGCTGCTGACCGTGCCCAGCTTCGGCAACCATCCGCTGCGGCTGACCCTGCCCTGCACGGGCAGCGGCGAGGCGGTCCGCGCCCACTACGCCCGGCACCCCGAAGTCACCGAAGTGCTCGGCTACTTCGACGCGGCCGTCGCCGCCACCCGCGTCCGCGTCCCCGTCCACGTCGGCGCGGCCCTGTTCGACCCCGCGGTGCCGCCGCCCGGACAATTCGCCGTGCACAACGCCCTGGGCGGCCCGAAGGAGCTGTTCGTCCTGACGGCGGGCCATGTCGAGTACCCGGCCGCCGCCGAGGAGGACGCCCGACTGCGGGCGGCACAGCGGGAGTTCTTGGCAGAGGCCGACCCGCGATAACGGCCGGCGGTCGCCGGGACGGCCACGGACCATGTGCTCGCGGAAACGTCCCGCACGCGGTGCTGACGCGCTCTCCGTACCAAGACCGGCCGGGACACCGGAAGGCCGCCGGGCCGTGACGCTCGACGGACAGCCGAGCAGCGAGGCCGACGTGTCGAGCCTGCTTCCGGCGGACCGCCCGCGGCGGGATCCCGCCGATGCGCGGCACCGGACGGGCGGCCCGCGCCTACCATGCTGACGTGCAGCTCATCTTCCCGGACCCGCTCGGCTCGCTGAAGCCGCTGTGCCGCGCCCGCCGCGCCCGCCGTGCCAGCCGCGCCTTCCGCCCCCGTCGCCCCCTGGAACGCCACGCCGCGCCCGCGCGAACCGGCTCCGGACCGGGCCGGGCGGGCGGACCCGCCGGGACAGCGCACGCGGCAACCGAGCACCGCCGCCAGGAGACCGGCCCGGCCCGGCGCGAGCCGGTGACGCACAAGGACAGCCCCCTGCGACAGGAGAGCACACCGTGACCGCCCGCCGCCGCGACCGCGCCCCCAACCAGGCCGACGTGGCCCGTCTCGCCGGGGTCTCCCAGTCGGCGGTCTCCCGAGTGATCAGCGGCGACGCCGTCCGCGCCCGGATCCCCGAGGAGACCCGCAAGCGGGTCTTCGACGCGGTCAGGGAACTCGGGTACGTCGCCAACCCGGCCGCCCGCGCGATGCGCAACAAGCGCACCAACCTCCTCGGGGTGCACACTTTCGAGGCCGTCTTCCCGCACGCCCGCGAGGACTTCTACTTCGAATTCCTCCAGGGCATCGAGGAGCGGGCGGAGGAGACCGGCTACGACCTGGTGCTGTTCACCTCCACCGGCAGCGGCGACGGGGGCCGCCGCAACATCTACCGGGACGGCACCAACCGGCTGGGCCTGGCCGACGGCAGCGTGCTCCTCGGCGTGTCCACCGACCGCGGCGAACTGGCCAGGCTCTGGTACGAGGGCTACCCGTTCATCCACATCGGCCGCCGCGAGGTGCCCGGTGCCGAGATCCCGTGCGTCATCCCCGACTATGAGACCGCGGCGGCGGGCATCGTGCAGAAGCTCGCCGCGCTCGGGCACCGCAGCATCGGCTATCTGCGCGAGCCCCTGGAGATGGAGCCGTACACCGACCGCCGGGAGGGCTACGCGCGGGCCGTCCGCGAACTCGGCCTCACCGATGAGTCACCCGGCTTCCGCGGCGAGACCGGTCTGTCCGACGCGTGGCTCGACCACCTGGTCACGGGACCCGAGACGGCCGTCGTCGCCGAGAGCGTACGGCTCGCCGAGACGCTGCGGACGAAGCTGGCCGAACGCGGCCTGCGGGTGCCGGACGACCTGTCCGTCGCCGTGCTCGAAGGCGCGCCCGAGCAGCCGGAAGGCCGGTGGGTGTCGCTGGAGATCCCGCGCGTCGAGATCGGCCGGACCGCCGTGGACCAGCTCATCGCGATGCTCGACGACCCCGGCCGCCGCGCCGACAGCCTCCTCGTCCCCTGCTCGATCGCCGCCGGCACCACCCTCGCTCCTCCCCGTCACTGACCGTCACCGACCGCCCGTCCGAACACCCGCCTGTCGGACCGTCCGACCGCCCGCACGTCCGCCGCCCGCCGTCTGTCCGGGCCGCGTCGCGGCGCTCACCGACGGTGCCGATAACGCCGAGACGGCGCATAGGGCCGTTGTGCGAGCAGGGCCGGACAAAGCCGGGCAGCGGCTCTCACCAGCGGCTAAGCGGAATTCACACAGACGCGGGCATCCGTCCGCTACCTGCGCCTACGCGAAATATTCGACGGACATTGACGGAACGTCACGAAACGCTGGGGGCGGGCGAATATTCGAGAGAAGTGTGTTGCTGTCGTGAAGGCGTTGATCTACGGTTCTCGATTGTTCGCGCACTGTTAACAGACGCCTACAAGGCGGCGCGTCTCATGGGGGGATTATGGATTTGGGTGGGGTCAGACGTGTGCGTGCGTCTCGTGGGCTGATAGTGACGCTCGCGTCCGCTCTGGTCGTCGCGGTGGGTCCCGCGGCGGCGATCGCGGTCGCCGCGGCACCGACTCCGGGCGCGGAGCCGACGTCGACATCGATGTCGAAGGCGACACAGTCCTCGAAGGCGACACAGTCCTCGAAGCCGGTGAAGGCCGATACCGGTGCCTCGCACCGCACGGCGCTCACGCGGGACGCGGCGGTCGCCGAGGCGGCCGAGGCCGGGCAGAGCGTGGAGATCACGTCGCTGCGGACGGAGTCCAACGAGACGTACGCGCTGCCAGACGGCAGCCTGGAGACGGACCAGCACCTGCGTCCGGTCCGGGCCCGCGTCGGCGGCGAGTGGAAGACGATCGACAACACTCTGGTGCGGCGGCCCGACGGCGGCGTCGCACCCGCGGTCGCGTCGGTCGGCATGGAGCTGTCGGGCGGCGGCTCCGCACCGCTGGTGACCCTGGACAGGGCCGGGCGGAAACTGTCGTACACCTGGCCGTCGGCGCTGCCCGCGCCGACGCTCGACGGCGACACCGCCACGTACAAGAACGTCCTGCCTGACGTCGACCTCCGGGTGCGCGCGGACACCGACGGTTTCCACGAGCTGCTGGTGGTCAACACCGCCGCGGCGGCGCGGAATCCGGCGCTCACGCAGCTCACCTTCGGGGTGGTGACCGACGGCCTCGACGTGGCGCGCACCGCCGACGGCGGTCTGACCGCCACCGACACCACGACCGGCGGCGAGGTCTTCGCGGCGCCGCAGCCGATCATGTGGGACTCCGGCACGCAGGGGACGAACACCCCGGCGGCCGGAACCACGAGCGCCAGGACCACCAGGGCCGCCAAGGGCGCGAAGGCCGCGACCGCCGAGGACGGCAGCCCGGAGGACCCGGCGCAGGGCCCGACCGGTACCTCCCAGATGGCGCCGATCGCCGTCGCCGTCGACACCTCCGACGCGTCCGGCTCGCTGACGCTGACGCCCGACCACGCGCTGCTGACCGGCGCGGACACCTCGTTCCCGCTGTACATCGACCCGCAGACGTACACCCCCAGGGCGGGGGACTGGACGATGGTCTCGCGCTACTGGGCCTCCAGCCCGCAGTACCGCTTCAACGGCGACGACGACGCGGGTGTGGGCGACTGCGACTGGACCTACTGCGCGCCCAGGGACGTCAAGCGGCTCTTCTACTCCTTCCCGACGTCGAAGTTCGCGGGCAAGACGATCCTGGACGCCACCTTCATCGCGCACGAGACGTGGTCGGCGTCGTGCACCGCCAAGCCGATCGAGCTGTGGCGCACCAGCGGCTTCACCAAGGGCACGACCTGGAACTCCTCCGCCGACCACTGGCTCGACCACATCGACACCCAGACCGAGGCGCACGGCAGCTCCGGCTGCGCGGCCTCCGACGTCGAGTTCAACGCCACCACCGGCGTGAAGTACGCGGCGGCCCACAACTCCGGGACCACCACCTTCGGTCTGAAGGCCAACGAGTCCGACCCGTACGGCTGGAAGCGCTTCACCAACAAGGCGTATCTGCGGGTCCACTACAACCAGCCGCCCAAGCAGATCCCCATGTCCCACCTGTCGATGAGCCCCGGCGCCTCCTGCCACAGCCCGTCCACGTCGGTGCGGATCCGCACCCTGCCGACGATCAGCGCGAGCGATGTCACCGACCCCGACGGCGACCAGGTGAGCGTGCAGTTCTCCGTCGCGTGGGACGCCGGTGACGGCAAGGGGCTGGTCACGCAGTGGACTTCGGCGAAGATCGGCCCGAAGAAGTCCGGCTCGACCTTCTCCACGAAGCTCACCGCGACGCTGGGCGGCAAGACGGTCCCGAAGAACAAGACGATCGCCTGGCAGGCCCGCGCGGTCGACTACGACCAGGGCAAGTACTACAGCTACTCCCCGTGGTCGTCCGCGGGTTCCGCGACCAACTGCTACTGGGTGTACGACACCACCGTGCCGGCGGGCCCCGTGATCACCTCGGGCGACTACCCGGCCGTCGACGACAACAACCCGAACGACCCGACGTACGACGGCGTCGGCCGGGACGGCGACTTCACCTTCCGCTCGGCCTCCACCGACGTCGTGAAGTACTGCTACGGCGTCAACGCCGACGCGGTGTGCGACACGGCCCACACCGTGGCCACCTCGGGCGGCGCGGCGAAGTCGGTGACCTTCCGGCCGACCCGCGCGGGCACCAACTTCCTGAACGTGCAGGCATTCGACAGCGCGGGCAACGGCAGTGAGCCGGAGGTGTACGAGTTCCGGGTCAAGGAGGGCCAGCCCGCCCGCGCCCAGTGGCAACTCGACGACGACGCGGGCGCCACTCAGGCGGCCGGTTCCGCCGGTGACCGCACCCTGAACGTGGTCGGCTCGCCGACCCTCGGCGCGCCCGGCAAGTCCGGCACCGCCGTCGACTTCAACGGCACCGACTCCTACCTCCAGTCCGACATCCCGGCCGTCCACACCGACCAGGGCATGACGGTCGCCGCCTGGGTGAAGCTCGACCGGATGCCGACCGCCGCGGCGGTCGTCGCCGCGCAGCCGGGCAACAACGCGCCGGGCTTCGAGCTGTACTACTCACAGGGCTACGACCGGTGGGTGTTCAACCAGTACAGCTCCGACTCGGCCACCGCCACCCCGGTCCGCGCGATGTCCGCCACGGCGGGCGGCGTCACGGCCGGACAGTGGTACCACCTGCTCGGCACGTACGACGGGACGGCCCACACCCTGTCGCTGTACGTCAACGGGGCCCTGATGGGGACCACGAGCTACACCACCGCGTGGGACGCGCGGCGCGGTCTCCAGATCGGCGCGGGGAGCTACTCCGGCTCCCCGGGGAGCTTCTTCCCCGGCACGGTCGACGACGTCCGGATCTACGACAAGCCCCTGGTGGCCGCCGACGTGGCGCACCTGTACAAGGGGGAGCAGCTCGGGGCCGGCCGCCCGGCCAGCGCGGTCTTCCCGCTGGACGAACCGGCCGCGCAGGACGACGGCAACCCCACCACGGTGGTGCACGGCCAGGCCGACGTGGACCCCGCGATCCTGCACGGCGGGGTCACCGCGGGAAGCGCGGGCGCGCAGGACAAGTCGCTGACCCTCAACGGCACCAGCGGCTACGCGTCCACCCGCTCCCCGCAGGTCAACAACCAGCGCAGCTTCTCCGTGGTCGGCTGGGCGAAACTGTCCGCCAAACCCGACCACGCGGCGATCATCGCCACCCAGACCAGCACCTACCGGCCGGGCTTCGAGCTGTACTACTCCGCGACCTACGGGTGGTCCTTCGACGCCTACACCGCCGACTCCGACAGCGCCACGATCGTGCGGGCCTCCCAGGGTGACACCACCCATTCACCGGCCGGTGTCTGGACCCATCTCCTCGGCTCGTACGACGCGAACACCGACGACATGCGGCTGTACGTCAACGGCCTCTGGGTGGCCACGACGAAATTCGCCGCGCCCTTCTACGGCAAGGGACCCGTCCAGATCGGCGCCGGGGCGTACGACGGCGCGCCGAGCAGCTTCTTCCCCGGTCAGATCGACGACGTGCGGTTCTACGACCGGGCCCTGTCGGCGCCGGAAGCCGAGTCGATGTACCACAACCAGCTCGTGGTCGAGGGGCGTTGGAAGCTGGACAGCGCGTCCGGCACTCCCCAGGTCTCGCCCGACTCGCTGACCACCGCGGCCGACCAGCACCCGCTGACCCTCGGCGGCGGCGCGCAGATCGACGCCACAGGCGCCAACAGCATGGTCGGCACCGGGTCGTTGGTGCTCAACGGCACGTCCACCGGCTACGCGTCGACCACCACGTCACCGATCCACACCAACAGCAGCTTCACGGTGGGCGCGTGGGTCTCCACCGCCGCGCGGCCGACGAAACCGGTGACGGTGCTGAGCATGGCCGGTACGAACACCAGCGGTTTCGCGGTGCGTTACGTACCCGACTCCGCCGACCCGGCCCACGCGGGCGCCTGGCAGTTGCAGACGTCCAACGCGGACGGCACCGGCGCCGTCGTCTCGACCGCCTCCGACACCAGCTTCCAGGACAACGGCGCGTGGGATCACATCGCCGTGGTCTACGACCTGATGGCCGGTCAGATGCGGTTGTACATCAACGGCCAGATGCAGCAGTCGCTCTGCTCCGACGGTGACGACGACGGCAACCCCGACGACCCGGCGTGCAAGGAGTCGGTGTCGTGGAACTCCTCGGTGCTGCCGTTCGACGCGACCAAGGGCCTGCAACTGGGCCGCCTCAAGACCGGCACGTCCACCTGGGGCGAGTACTGGCCCGGTGTGATCGACGACGTGTGGGTCTTCGGCGGAGTCGCGACCGACACCCAGATCGCGGCGCTCGCCAGCGGAGTGGATCTCGACACCACCGCCGGGCCCTGACCCGGTAGCACCACCGGGGCGGCGCGCGGGTCATCGCGCGCCGCCCCGGACGCGTGGCATTCGACGAAGTGACAGATCAGACACGTGCGCACGGGCGGAGCCCGGCGGCGGTTCGTGCTGCCGACGTCGGAAGACGGGGGCGCACACGGTGAGGGATGGGGACGGGACAAGCGTGAGCGACAGACGGACATCAACGGGCGGCGCGCGCGGCAAGGCCGCGCTGCTCGCCTGCGGAGCATTGGTGGCGGGCCTGCTGCAAGTGGCCGCGCTACCGGCGGCCCAGGCCGACGACATGCCGAGAACACCGTCCCCGGGCGCGCCCGTGGCCGGACACTCCAGCACCACGACGGCGCCCCGCGCCGAGGACGGCCTGCCGCACCGGGCCGACGACCGGGCCGCGGAGAAGTCCTGGGCCGCGCCCGGAACCGCCACGGTGACGCTGCCCGCCGCGCACGCCGAGCCCACGGCGGTGCGCGCCGGAAAGCTCCCGGTGACCCTCACCGTGCCGGCGGCGGCGACATCCGCCACGGCCCGCGGCGCGGCCAAGGCGACGGCCGCGCCGTTGACCGGCGCCGCGACCGTACGCGTCCTGGACCGGAAGACCACGCGGGCCGCGGGCGTGGACGGCCTCCTGTTCACCGTCGCACCGCGGGCGGACGCCGAGGGCGGAACGGTCGGCGTCCGCGTGGACGACAGCGCGTACGCCCAGGCGTACGGCGGTGCCTACGCGGCCCGGCTGCGCCTGGTCACACTGCCCGCGTGCGCGCTGACCACCCCCGACAAGCCCGCCTGCACCACGCGGACCCCGGTCCGCGCCACGAACGACGCGGCAGCGCACACGCTGACCGCCGACGCGCTGACCCTGGCGTCCTCGGGCGCGCCCGGCACCGCGACGGTCCTCGCGGCCACCGCGGGCACGTCGAGCGACCACGGCGACTACACCGCCACCTCGCTGTCCCCGTCCTCGAACTGGAACGTCGGGCCCAACACCGGCTCCTTCACCTGGTCCTACGACATGCCCGCCCCCGACGTGCCGGGCAGCTTCACCCCGAAGGTCGGCCTGTCCTACGACTCCGGCAGCGTCGACGGCCGCACCAGCAGCACCAACAACCAGGCGTCCTGGGCCGGTGACGGCTTCGACCTGTCGCCCGGCTACATCGAGCGCAGCTACAAGTCCTGCGGCGACGAAGGCGCCAAGGACTCCTCGGGCAAGAAGTACGAGGACCTGTGCTGGGCGTACGACAACGCGTCGATCTCCTTCGACGGCCACTCCGGCCAGTTGGTTGCCACCGGCACCAACTCCTTCCGGATCAAGGGCGACGACGGCACGAAGGTCGACCGGGTCTACGGCACCTCCACCGACGTGCGCTCCAACGGCGCCCGCAACGACGAGTACTGGCGGCTGACGCTCACCGACGGCAGCCAGTACTACTTCGGCTACAACCGGCTGCCCGGCTGGGCGAGCGGCAAGGCGACCACCGACTCCACGTGGACCGTGCCGGTCTTCGGCAACAACGCGGACGAGCCGTGCCACGCCTCCACCTTCGCCAACTCCTGGTGCCAGCAGGGCTGGCGGTGGAATCTCGACTACTCCGTCGACCCGCACGGCAACGCCATCGCGTACTACTACACCAAGGAGACCAACTACTACGGCCGCGCCAGGACCGCCGCCAGCCCCACGACCTACGTCCGCGGCGGCTACCTGGACCACATCGACTACGGCCTGAAGTCCACCGCGATGTACTCGGCCAAGGCCCTCGCGCAGGTCGCCTTCACCAGCGGGGAGAGGTGCCTGTCCGCCACGGCGGGCGCCTGCGACGCCTCGAAGATCGACAACGCCGCCTCCCCCTGGTACGACACGCCGTGGGACCTCAACTGCAAGTCGACCGGCGACTGCCACTCCTTCGGCCCGTCCTTCTGGACCCGCGAGCGCCTGACCGCGGTCACCTCGCAGGTGCTCACCTCGGCCGGGAAGTACACCCCGGTCGACACGTGGAAGCTGGGCCACCAGTGGGGCATGGCCGACATCGACTACCAGTTGGAGCTGGCGTCGATCGAGCACACGGGCAACGCCGACACCCCCGAGGGCGCGCCCGACCTGACCATGCCGAAGATCACCTTCGGGTACGACCAGCGCACCAACCGGCTGGACATCCCCGGTGACAACACCTCGCCGTTCATCAAGGAACGCGTCTCGACCATCGACGACGAGACCGGCGGACAGACCGACATCACCTACTCCACCGCGGCCTGCGACGCCGCGCACCTGCCCACCCCCGACACCAACACCACGCTCTGCTTCCCGCAGTCCTTCACCAAGGAGGGCGACGAGGACCCGTCGCGCCAGTGGTTCAACAAGTACGTGGTGAAGCAGGTCATCCAGTCCGACCGCACCGCCTCCTCGCCCGACGAGGTCACCAGGTACGACTACCTCGGCGGGGCCGCCTGGCACTACGACTCCGACGACGGCATCACCAAGGAGAAGTACAAGTCCTGGTCCACCTGGCGCGGTTACGCCCACGTCCAGGTGGAGACCGGCGGCCAGGACCCGGTCGGCATGAGCTCGCGGACCGACCACTACTACCTGCGCGGCATGGACGCCGACAAGACGACCGGCGGCAAGCGCACCGTGACCGTCTCCGACGACAACGGCGGCGCCATCACCGACCACGACTCGCTGGCGGGCGTCGAGTACAAGACCGAGCACTACTCCGGGCCCGACGGCAAGGTGCTGGACAAGACCGTCAGCACCCCCTGGCACCACGAAACGGCCTCGGTCACCCGCAGTTGGGGCACCATCGCCGCGAATCTGACCGGCACCGCGGAGACCCGCGCCTGGACCTCCCTGGACAACGGCGCCGGTTCGTCGTGGCGGATCACCGACGTCACCCGCACCTTCGACAACACCGCGGGCCGCGTCCTGACCACCGACGACCACGGTGACATCTCCACCGCCGCCGACGACCGGTGCGCCACCACCACCTACGTCGACAACGCCACCGACTGGATCCTGGACAACCCCTCGCGGATTCTCACGGTCGCGGTGCCCTGCTCGGCGACCCCCGACTACACCAAGGACGTCCTGTCCGACATCCGCACCGCCTACGACGGCCACGCCTACGGAGCCGCGCCGACCGCGGGTGACGCCACGCACGTGGCGAGCCTGAAGTCCCACAACGGCACCACCGCCACCTACCTGGAGTCCGCCGCGGCCTACGACTCCTACGGCCGCGCCGTCTCGGCCACCGATCTGAGCGGCAACGTCACCGCGACCGTGACCGGCGCGCCCCAGCGCACCGACCGCACCGACGGCCGCGTCACTACCACGGTCTACGCCCCGGCGACCGGCTTCCCGACCACGACGACGGTCACCACACCGCCGGCCACCGCGGGAGACGCGAGCACCGCGCAGACCACCACCACGACCCTGGACCCCGTACGCGGGCTGCCCGTCACGGTCGTCGACACCAACGGCAAGCGCACCGACACCACATACGACGCGCTGGGCCACAAGCTGAGGATCTGGCTGCCCGACCGCTCCAAGGCCAACAACCAGACGCCCAACTCCGCCTTCACGTACACACTGGCCGACGGCAAGCCCCCGGTGGTGGCCACCACGAGCCTCGCGGGCACCGGCACGCAGACCGCGTACGCGCTGTACGACGGCTTCCTGAGGGTCCGTCAGGCCCAGACGCCAGGGCCCAAGGGCGGCATGCTGGTCTCCGACACCTTCTACGACGAACGCGGCCTGCCCGCGAAGACCTTCGCCTCGTACTACGCGGCGAAGGCGCCCTCCACCGTGCTGTACAAGGTGGACGACGCGCTGTCGGTCGAGACGCAGACGTGGAACACCTACGACGGTCTCGGCCGGGTCGTCCGCAGCCAGCAGGTCGCGGGCAACGGCGACGGCGGCCAGGTCCTCGCGACCACCACCACGGCCTACGGCGGCGACCGCACCACGGTCACCCCGCCGAAGGGCGGCACACCGACCACCACGGTCGTGGACGCGGGCGGCAACGTCCGTGAGCTGGACCAGTACCAGGCCGCGACACCCACGGGCCCGTACGACAAGACGCTCTACGACTACACCCCGGCGGGCAAGCTCTCCAAGGTCACCGACGCGTCGGGCACCGTCTGGGAGTACCGCTACGACCAGCGCGGCAACCAGACCAAGGCGATCGACCCCGACAAGGGCACGACCGACTCCGGCTACGACGACCGCGGCCAACTGGTCTCCAGCACCGACCAGCGCGGCAAGAGCGTCACCCACCTCTACGACGGGCTCGGCCGGGAGACCGAGACCCACGACGGCGACGCGACCGGCCCGCTGCTGACCAAGCACGTGTGGGACCCGGCCGGTTTCAAGGGCCAGATCGCCTCGGCCGCCCGCTACGTCGGCGGCGCCACGGGCTCCGCGTACACCGTGGCCTACTCGCTGTACGACAACCTGTACCGCGCCCACCGCACGACGACCACGATCCCGGCGGCCGAAGGCGCGCTCGCCGGTTCCTACCAGGGCAACGTGCAGTACAACGCGGACGGCACCACGCAGTCCGTCGGCTACCCCGCGGCGGGCAGCCTGCCCGCGGAAGCGGTCACCCCGACCTACGACGAGGTGCTGCGGCCCAGCACGGTGTCCGGCTCCGGCGGCGCCACGTACACGACCAACACCACGTACAGCTACACCGGCCAGGCGCTCCAGTACACCTTCCAGGCGGCCGGGCAGAAGATGACCCAGGTCACCAACACCTACCAGTGGGGCACCCAGCGGCTGTCCAACTCCCGCGTCGACCGGCAGGACGCGCCGGGCACCGACAAGTCCGCCACGTACGGCTACGACCCGGCCGGTGACATCACCTCGCTCACCGACGTCTCCCGCGACGGCACCGACGCCCAGTGCTTCCAGTACGACTACCTGGGCCGGCTGACCGAGGCGTGGGCGCAGGGCTCGGCGGGCTGCGCGGCCACCCCGAGCGCCGCGGCACTCGGCGGCCCGGCCGCGTACTGGCAGTCCTTCGGCTACGACAAGGCGGGCGACCGCACCAAGGAGACGGACCACTCCGCCACCGGCGCCACCGCACAGGACACCGTCCGCGACTACTCCTACCCAGCCCCGACCAGCCCCCAGCCGCACACGCTCAGCCAGATGCGGACCACGGGCCCCGGCGGCAGCACGCTGAAGTCCTACACGTACGACGCGATCGGCGGCACCCAGACCAGCACGGTCGGCGCCGCCAAGCAGACCCAGGTGTGGGACACCGAGGGCCACCTGACCCAGGTGACCGCGGTCGACGGCAACGGCGGTACGAAGACCACCTCGTACGTCTACGACGCCGACGGCAACCGGCTGGTGGTCCGTACCGACAGCGGCAGCACGCTCTACCTCGGCGGCACCGAGGTCGCCCTCGCCAAGGGGTCGACCACACCGCGCGCCACCCGCTACTACGACCTCGGCGACGGCAACCAGGCGATGCGCACCGACGACAACAAGGTGTCGTTCCTGATCGCCGACAGCCAGGGCACCAGCCAACTCCAGATCAACGGCGCCGACCTGACCATGCAGCAGCGCCGTACCACCCCCTTCGGGGAACCGCGCGGCACGGCGCCGACCGCCTGGTCGGGGGACAAGGGCTTCGTCGGCGGCGTCAACGACCCGGGCACCGGCCTGACCCACCTCGGCGCCCGCGACTACGACCCGTCGACCGGCCGCTTCACCTCGGTCGACGCCGACCTCGACACCAGCGACCCGCAGTCGCTCAACGGCTACGCGTACGCGGGCAACGACCCCGTCTCCCAGAGCGACCCGACGGGCCTGTACACCTGCCGCAACGGTCACGAGGGCTGTGACGAGCACGGCAACGCCTGCGGCAAGGACTGCAGCGCGTGGGCGACCCAGACCGGTGACTGCGTGCACACCGAGTGCAGCAGCAGCAAGGTCAACCAGAACCCGTACGTCAGCCTCAAGACGCAGCGCAAGGTCTCCTACGCGCGACGCCACTGCGACGACCTGTGCGGCACCCTCGGCATCTCCTCGCCGAGGGAACACCGGTGGCAGGACCTGATCAAGGACCTGTACGGCGGCAACGCGCCGGAGCCCGAGCGGGACACGTACGCGGCCGCGCACGCCCAGGAGAAGTCCGTCGCCTTCTCGCCGCACCCGAGCTACAAATACACGATGTCGGAGCTGATCGGGCCCAACAGCCTCGGCACACCCGAGGAGATCATGGCCTACTTCAAGGCGCACCCGAAGGAGATGTTCCCGTTCAAGGTGACCGGCTGCGACGCCTTCACCCAGGGCGCGATGTGCACGCTGCACCCGGGTGACTCGATCGCGCACGGCCTCGGCCGGATCGCGGGCGGACCCGGCAAGGTGAAGGTGTCCTTCAAGGACAAGACCTCCTTCACCTTCACGGTGACCAACAAGGGATACTTCGACGACGCCGGTTCGCAGATCAAGTTCTCGATCTCGTCCCGGAAGGACGGCGTGTACCTGACGCAGAAGGCATACACGACGGGGTCGAACTTGTTCGCGTGGGCCGGGGTCAAGATGGGCGCCGCCAAGCAGCAGTGGCAGCAGCAGGCCCGCAATCTGCGGAACGCCATGGAGAACAAATAACGGATGACACGCACGACGCGTAGGGCCTGGCTGTCCTCGGCCCCATGGATCGCCGCCGCGGTGGCGACTCCGTGGGCGTCGAGGGCGGCCTCGCCCGTCGACCCCACGGTGGTCACCCTGCTGGCCGCCTTCGCCGCCGTCGGCGTCCTGGGCATCCCGCTGGGCGTCCTGCTCGGACGCCTGGGTGTCCGGCGGGAGGCCGTCGCCGTGGCCGCGCTCGCGGTGGCCGGGGCGGCGGCTTCCTGCGCGGTCCGGATCGTCGGCGCCAGTGACGAGGGCCCGGCGGGCAAGGCGGCGATCGTCCTCGTGCTGGCCGCGCTCTTCGCGGTCCTGGCCCTGCCCCTGCCCGCCGTCGGCTTCGTCGTGGCGTGGGTGCGGCGGAAGCGCGCGCACTGAGCACGCGCCCGCCCGGTGGGTCGGTCAGGCCAGCGGCTCGTGGTTGGCCCAGACGACCTGGTACGGGTAGCGGGCCTGCCAGCGGCTGATGAGTTCCTCGGTGCCGGGAATGGCGAAGGCCGCGTTGAGCGCGTCGAGGTCGGCGACGCCGATGTGGACGATCGCGGTGGCGGTGAACACCGGGCTGTGGTCGTCCGCGGGAACACGGATGTGGCGCCGGGCGGAGAAGGTACGCACGTGCCCGGAGCCCACCATCAGGCTTTCGATGTCCTTGAGGTATTGATCCAGGTCCGCGTCCGGGATCGACGGTTCGAACGAGACAATCATCGTGTGGCTGATCATGGGTCCATGGAACCGCCGCCCGGCCGCCACGTCCAAGACCTTCTGGATCATCGGCGATAACCTGAGGGCATGAGTGACCTGGAGACGCGCGAGCTGGAGTACTTCGTCGCGGTCGCCGAGGAACTGCACTTCGGCCGCGCCGCCGAGCGCCTGTCCATCGCGCAGCCCGCGCTGTCGAAGGCGATCCGGCGGGTCGAGTCGCGCCTCGGTGTCCTGCTCCTGACCCGTACGAGCCGCCATGTGGCGCTCACCCCGGCGGGGGAGGCGCTGCTGCACCACGGCCGCCACGCGCTCAACGCGGTCGGCGCGGCGGCCGAGAGCGCGCGCCGGGCCGGTGACGCGCGGGCCCAGCTGCGGCTGGTGATCAAGCCGGGCGGCGACGCCAATCTACTGTCCGGAATCCTCGCCGCGTACGCGGAACGGCCGGACGCGCGCCGGGTGGACGTGCTGTTCGGCGGCGCCACCGACCGGGCCGACCACCTGCGGGACGGCAGGGCCGATGTGGCGCTGCTGTACGCGCCGTTCGACGACCTGACCGGGCTCGCGTCCCAGACGCTGTTCGTGGAGGGGCGGGTGGCGATCCTGCCGCGTGACCACCGGCTGGCCGGGCGTACGCAGCTGCGGCTCGCGGATCTGGACGGCGAGACGCTGCCGCGCTGGCAGGGCGTGGGCTGGGCGGGTGTGCCCGACGACGGGAGCGGGCCGGAGGTCGCGGACGTGCCGCAGATGGTCCAGATGATCGTGCTGGGGCGGATGATCGCGGTGCTGCCGCGGTCGCTCGCCGAGTCGGCGCATCCGGGTCTGGTGTGCGTGCCGGTGACCGACGCGCCCACGAGCCGGCTGGTCGTGGCGTGGTCGCGGAGCGACGACCGGGCGCTTGTCGCCTCGTTCGTACGGGCGGCGGTGGCAGCGGCGGGCAGGGCGTAGGCGTAGCGCGTGTGATGCGCGGCGCGCACGCGTCGGTGCGCGAGAGCCGCGAGCCCGACCGCCGCCTCCACCGTACTGAGGGTGGGGCGGCGGTCCGGCCGGTGCCGCGTGTGGTGCTGCGGACTGCCTGACTACCGGCCGACGCGCGGGAGGCTGTTGAGCTTGCCGGGCAGTGCGGTGTTCGTCTGCTGGGCCCGCATGAGAGCGAGGACCGCGCCGACACCGGCGAGGATCAGGCTCACCCAGAAGCTGAAGCCGTGGCCACCGGCCGGGCCGAAGTCGGAGTGCGCGAAGATCGCGATCAGGTACAGGACGAAGCCCACCGCGAAGCCGACGAAGGTCAGCATGCGGTCGGGCGCGGGCAGCGTGACGGTGGGCACGAAGAGGCTGACCGCGAGCACCGCGGCGCTGAGCACCGTGATGACCATCGCGAACCAGGCTATGAACAGCCCGTGGCTGAAGTGCCACGCACTCCAACTCACGCTGCCGAGGTTGATGCCGTAACCGCTCCCGAAATCCCAGGAGTAGTAGTCGAAGAACGAGAAGATCAACACAATGAACCCGATACCGAGAATTGCCCAGTCGAGTCGGTTGACCGAAGCCGGGTCGAAAGAACCCCCGGACGGGCCGCTCGCGCTCGGCGGCTGAGTCGGTGGGCCCGGCGGCGGTACATCGTGCGACATGGTGACTTGTCTCCCTGCTGACGTCGTTCTACGAACACTCGGGGGCTGAGAATAGCGGTACGTCGCCCCACCCCGTAAGCAGGTTGGACCGACCTGCATCACATGGGTTCAATTGGTCGCTTTGTTACGTGTGGGGACGCCAGTGGCGGGAGTTGACTTCTCGGTCCCACGGGTTCTGTGGGGAGGGTAAAAGGGGTGAAAGCGGCCCGCACAAGGTTCAAGCATGCGCAAATTCGGCGTATTTGGCCGCGCCCGGTCCCGTGCCAGTCCTGCCGTCGTGCCGCCCCCGGTCCTGCCCTCGCCCCACGCCTGTTCCTGCCTTCGTCCCGTGCCCGTTCCTGCCTTCGTCCCGCGCCGTTTCCGCTGGCGTGTCACAGGGCGCGGCGGCTGTCTCGTCCTACGGGACACAGGCAATTCCCGATCAAGGAGCGGACGATGAACCTCGCGCTGTGGATCGTCACCGGGCTGCTGGCCGCGGTGGCACTGACCGGCGGTGTTTCCAAAGCCTTCATTCCCAAGGACAAACTGACCGCCACTCACGGCGGCGGCTGGACCGGCGACGCCAGTGTCACCTTCGTCAAATCCCTCGGCGTCCTCGAACTCCTCGCCGCTTTCGGCCTCATCCTTCCCGCCGCTCTCGACGTGGCCCCCTTCTTCGTCCCCGTCACCGCGATCTGCTGGTGCCTCCTGATGGTCGGCGCGATGACCACCCACGCCCGTCGCCCGGCCGAAGCCCCCTTCGTCCTCCTCAACCTCTTCTATCTCTGCCTGGCCCTGTTCATCACCTGGGGCCGCCTCGGCCCCCACCCCTTCACCGGCTGAGGCCGCAGTGGCCGCGGCCATCGTGGCGGTGGGGACTCATCCCGACGGCGGTGTGGTGATCCGCTTCTCGAACCAGTGGTGGGCGTACGGCTCGTCGTTGAAGGCCGCGACCTCCTCGAAACCGCAGGAGTGGTACAGGCTGATCGCGGCGTTCAGCGCCTTGTTGGTGTCAAGGCGCAGCAGGTCGCGGCCGTCGCGGGCGGCCCGCAGTTCCAGTTCGGCCAGGAAGCGGCGGCCGAGGCCGAGTCTGCGGGCCCGGGGCGCGACCCACATGCGCTTGATCTCGGCCGGGGCCCCCGGCGGCAGCTTCAGACCGGCGCAGCCGACCGGCTCACCGTGCAGCCGGGCGACCAGGAAGAGGCCGTGCGGCGACCGGAGTTCACCGGCGTCGGGCAGGAGACTGCGCGCGGGATCGAAACCGGCGTCGAAGCGTTCGCGCAACTCGGCGAAGTAGGACCGCATGCAGTGCTCGGCGTCGGGGTGGTCCGGGTCGACGACGTCCAGGGTGACCGTCGCGGCGGTCAGCAGCCGGTCGACCTCGGCCATGGCGGCGACCAGCCGGGAGCGCTGGACGGCGTTGAGCGGCTCCAGCAGGGAACCCGCCAGTTCGTCACTGCGACCGTCGAGCACCGCGCGCTCGGCGCGACCGGCCTCGGTGAGCCGGACGGTGCGCACCCGTCTGTCGCGGGGCAGCGGCTCCACCGTCACCAGCCCGTCCGTCTCCAGGGAGCGCAGCAGACGGCTGACGTATCCCGAGTCGAGGCCGAGCCGTTCGCGCAACCGGCGTACGTCCTGGCCCCGTTCGTCGATCTCCCACAGGAGCCGTGCCTCACCGATCGGCCGGTCCCGGCCCAGATAACGGTCGTGGAGCACGCCCACGCGCTCGGTGACAGTGCGGTTGAACCGCCGCACCTGGGCGATCTCTCGTGCGTCCATTCTCTGACTCTAGTCAGAGAAGTCCCGTCGGACCAGAGGCGACCGATCCACGTCGCTCCCCGGTGCCTCCGGTCGTAGGGCCGTGTGTGGAGGAGCGCCGCCGAGCCGGCGGCGGCGCTCCTCCGGGGCCGTCCCGGTCGGAGCGGGCTACCGTCCGGGACCGGTCTGACGGCGCGCCGCTACTTCAGGTGGCGGGTGAAGAACTGGGCCGCGGCGGCACCCGCGGACTCCGGGACTCCGGCGTGTCCGCCGAGGTGGGCGTGGAGGGACTTCTCCTTGGAGCCGAAGGTGTCGAAGAGATCCAGGGACGCCTGCCGGTCGTTGCCTTCGTCGTCCCACTGAAGGAGGACGTGCAGGGGAATGGTGACCTGCTTGGCCTCCTCGAAGATGGCGCGGGGCACGAGGCTCCCGGCGAACAGAACGGCGGCCGAGACGCGCGGCTCGACCACCGCCAGCCGGACGCCGACGGAGATCACCCCTCCCGAGTACCCGACCGGGCCGTCGACCTCGGGCAGTGCGAGAAGGGCGTCCAGGGCGGTCCGCCATTCCGGGACAGCCGCCTCCACCAGGGGGAGGACCAGGGCGTGGACGATCTCGTCGCCGACCGGCTCGCAGGTCTCCATCGCCCGGCGCAGGTCGGCGCGGGCCTCGTCGAGGGCAGGCAGGCGAGGCCGGTCGCCGCTTCCGGGGAGCTCGATGGTGGCCGTGGCGAAACCCTCCGCCGCGCAGCCCAGGGCCCGGCCCAGCAGCCGGGGGTACATCTTGCGCAGCCCGAGGGGAGGGTGGCCGAGCAGGATCAGCGGCGCCGGTGCCACCGCGGACGCCGTATCGGGCGTCCACAAAATGCCGGGGATCTCGCCGAGGGTGAATTCGCGTTCGAGGGCGCCTTCGTCGAGGCGCTGCTCAGAAGTGAATCGCATGGTCGTGCCTTTCGGGAGTGCTCGTTGACGGCGCTCCCGGACGACCTATCGCCCGACCGTGGCCCCAGAGGGGAGCACCCATGTCGATACTGCGTTCACGGGTACCACCTCCTCGTTCTCTCGCACGGCCTCCCGGAGGCTAGCAAGGGCCGGGCACGCTTCGCCAACCGGTTTTCTCCGCGACGCCGTGGCCGCCGGCCGCCCCCGGTGCGCCCCGGCCTCCCGCCGCGGGCCGGTCGCGCCGGGCGTTCCGATCGCCGTGATGGACACGGCCGGCCGGGGAAGGTCTTGCACATGACCAACCATGAACAAGAGCGCGGCCCCGCGGCACCGGCCCGACGTCCCGCCGGGCTGAGCGACGCCTCGGTGGAGGCGCTCGGCATCCTCTCCGAAGCCCTCGAGACGGTGGAGCGGGCGCGCGGGCGGCTGTACGACTTCCACCAGCTCACCGGGGGAGCCGACCTGCGACTCGGCGAGGCGGTCGAGCACCTCAGGGCCGCGGGCCACGCGGAACACGCGGAGCGGCTCGAACGCGAGATCGTCGGCCGCAACGTCCTGCCGGGCTACTGGACCTTCCAGATGGTCGAGGCGTACGACGACACGTACGTCGAACCCTTCCGGCGCATGGAGGAGCAGATCCGCACCGACCTGGCGGGCGGCGCGCGCCACATCCACGAGGCCGAGATGAAGGAGGCGCGCCGCACGCACGGCCACCCCGACCACACGGCCCGCCCCCCGCGTCCGTCCTGACCCGTATCCCGCCCGCCCGGAAGAGGCCACCGGCCCGGCGGCGCGCCCCCAAGCCCATGGCGCCGCCACCGGACCGGGCCGGTGGGTCAATTCCTCGGACCCGCGTCGGGCAGGGGAACCGTCAGCCTCCGGTGCGCGGCGACGGCCGGTCCCGTAGCGGCTCCAACGGCGTGCGCAGCGCGCTGCGTCCGTTCCGCCAGGCGTCGAGCAGCGCCGCGCCGAGACGGTCCTCCAGCAGCCCGGTCGCCTCGATGCCGAGGACCACGTCGGCGTCCAACTGCGGCTCCGCGGCCAGCAGAGGAGCGATCACCTCGTGGCGTACGACCTGTTCGTGGACGGCGTCCGCTTCGACGTGCTCGTCGTAGAAGCGCTCCGCGGCTGGGCCCGCGCGGTTGGCGCGCATCGCCCGCGCCAGCCGCCGGGAACCCGGCGACGAGGTGATCTCGACGGCGGCGAAGTGCCCGACGAGCGCGCCGCGGAGCGCGCGGTGCAGGCCGAAGAGCGACATCAGGTTGACCACCGCCAGCGCCTCGGCGGGCGCCGCGTCCAGATAGCGGCCGTACGCGGTGTCCAGGCCGAGGTCCGTCATCAGGTCGGCGAAGAGCCGCGCGTGGATGTCCTCCGCGTGCCCGCCGCCGAACTCGTCGAATTCGACGGCGACCATCGCCGCCTTCGCCCGGCCGTGGAGGCGCGGGATCACCCAGGCGTGGGGATCGGCCTCCTTGAGGTGGTACAGGGACCGCAGGGCCGCGTACTCCCGCAAGTGCTCGAGATGGCCCTCGGGCTGGAGGTAATGACTGACACCGGTGCCGTCGTCTCCCACCGGTTCGACCAGCAGGGCGGCGACGGAGTCCGCCGCGTGCGGTCGGGCCGGCGCGTCCGCGCGCACCTGGCGCAGGAAACGGTCCTCCAGGAAGCCGCGCGTCCGCAGCAGCTCCACGTCCCACTCACGGTCGTCGGCCACACCCGCGAAGCCCTGGTAGTGCAATTCGTACAGCGAATACAGGGCGAGTTGCAGGTCGTCGCCGTACGGATCGGCGGCGGCCACGGCACCGGCGCCGGGCAGCTCTCCCGCGCCGTCGCGCAGCGACGCCACCACGGCGGCCGACAGCGGCCCGCGGGGCGTCGGAAGCGGGGGAGTGGTGGCACGCGACTCACGGTAGGAGGTCGGGTTCGCGGTCGGCGGGTTCGCGGTCGGGTACGCGGTCGTCATCAGGACTCTCCCTCCGGCCCGGCCGGAGCCGTCCGCTGCGCGCCGCACGCCGGCGGCTCTCCGTCCCCGCCGCCCTTGGACCGGCGGCGGTGGCTGGTGTCGCACCACGGGTGCGTCCGGCTGCGGCGGCAGGTGCACACCGCGACCATGAAGCGGTGCGAGGTCACGGCGACACCGTCGTCGCCGACGACGGTCACCGGCCCCTCGACCAGGACGGGCCCGTCCCGTTCGACCAGGACGCGGCGCGGGCGCTCAGGCGTGTTCGGCACGGATCACCACCAGCTCCTCCTTGTCCTGCTCCCCGTCGATCAGTCCCGCCTGCCGCAGCCACGCCGTTCGTCCGCGCAGTACGGGCCCGAAGGGGATCAGCTCCCGGTCGGTCACCGCCGCGCGCAGCCCGGCCTCCGCCAGGGAGGCCAGCGTCGCCTCGACCCCGCACAGCGCCGAGTGCACCATCAGCAGGACGCCGTGCGGCGCCAGGACGCGCGGCGCGGTCGCGCAGATCCGGTCCACGACCGCCCGCCCGTCGTGCCCCGCGTCCCAGGAGCGGGCCGCGCCCCGTACCGGCGGCTCGGCCGCGGGGGAGGGGACGTAGGGCGGATTGCTGACCACCAGGTCGTACGGGCGGTCGTGCCGTCCCCGCTGCCCCGCGAGGTCGCCGTGCAGCACCCGTACCCGTCGCCCGGCCCTCAGGGCGTTCGCGCGGGCCGAGAGCACGGCCTGCCACGCGATGTCCACGGCGGTCACCCGGGCGCCCAGCCGCGCGGCGCAGATGGCCAGCGCGCCGCTGCCGGTGCACAGATCCAGTACGTGCATCCCGGGCGCCACGGCCTCGCGGCACATGGCCCGCATCAGGAGGTGGGTGTCCTGCTGGGGTTGATAGACACCTGGCATACACAGCACGGTCCACCTCCGACGCATGATGCGATGACTTTGAGTCACCTATTTGTGTGGTCCAGGGCCGACTGCCCCGGATGCGGGGTACCAATCGACGGACGGCGACCCGATAGGGATTCGGACGGTTCCGGAAATTCCGGAACCGGGTTTCCCGCCGCGATCGCGGGCACACACCCTCTATGGCGCCGAAGGACAGTGGCACTCCATCATTGATCGTTCTTGCCAACTTCGCCTCCGCACTCGCTGTCGACCTGCGGGAACACGCCGTGGTCGCCCGGTGGGCCGAGCAGGCCCCGCGGAAGATCTGGCTGACCCGGCCCGGTGACGTACTGCTGACCCCGGTCCCGCTGTCCGAGCCGTTCGCGCGGTACGCGTGCGCCCTGACCGGCGTCCCGAGGGACTCCGTACGGATCGTCACCGTCCGTGACCGACCCGGTGTCGCGATGGCCGAATCCGTGGCCGACACGCCCGGCCTGACCGACGAGCTGCGCGCGCTCGCGGCGGCCCGCCCCGGCACCCGGCTGCTGCCCATCGCCCTGGACGCCTCGACGTTCGCGCTCGCCGCCGCGCTGGGAGTCCCGGTGTCCCCCTGCGGTCGCGGCGGGCCGGCGGTCGGCGCCGAAGCGCTGGCGGTCACGGAGCTGTGCAACACCAAGGCCGGTTTCCGCGCCGTGGCCGAGCGGACCGGGATGCGCGTGCCGTACGGACGCACCTGCTCGGGCCCCGACCTGCGCGAGACCGTACGCGCGGTGCTCCGCGCGGCCGTTTCTGGGCGCGGTGTCGTGAAACCCGACCGGTCGGCGGGCGGGCACGGGCTGCGGTTCGTCGGCGCCGAGGATCCGCTGGTCGCGGCGGACGGCTCGGGTGTGGACGGACGTGGTGTCGCCGGGCCGGACGGTCTGGGCTCGGACGGCTTGGGCGTGGACGGACGTGGTGTCGACGGTTTCGGGCCGGACGGTTTCGGGCCGGACGCTTTCGCGTCAGAAGGATTCGGGTCGGACAGCCGCTGGACTGTGGAGGAGTACGTCCCCCACACCGTCTCGATCAGCGCCCAGTTCGTGGCCGCGGCGGGTGGACCGCGACCGCTCTTCGACGGTGCCATGCGCACCGAGGACGGCTCCTTCACCGGCTACCGGGCTCCGCTGCGCGGCATCGTGCACCCGACGGTGTGCGACGAACTGCGCGACTGGGGCATGGCCCTCGGCCGCCACCTGATCGCGCACGGCTACCGCGGTCCCTACGACATCGACGCCCTCGTGGCCACCGACGGCACCCTGTACGCCACCGAGTCCAACGTCCGCCGCACCGCGACGACCACCCCGTACGACCTGGTCGTCCGCCTCGCCCGCGGCACCCCCGTCACCTGGACGACGGGCACGGTCCGCGCGTCCGTTCCGTACTCCTTCTCCGCCGCACTCGACCGCCTCCGTGACCGCGCGCTGGACTACGACCCCGAGCGCGGCGACGGGGTCGTCCTCTACGCCGACGCCCCTGCGGACGGCGTGAGTTGGCGGTACGCGATCCTGGCGCGCTCCGCGCGGAGGCTGGACGAGTTGGCGGCGTCCCTGCCGTCCGCGCTCCAGGACTGAACCCCGGAGCGCGTCCGCGCGGGGCCGAACTCCGTTTCGGGCGACCGCGGATGGGCCGGATCGGTCCGCCTGAGCGCGAGCGGCGGGCACCCGCGCTCATCATCGGCCGCTCATGGCGATGATTTCCTCGCGGCGCATTCCGGCGTGACGTGCAATAGCGGGAACGTTTTTCCGGCCCCGCGATTCTGCGATATTCGACCATGCCGGTTGATAAATCAATCCTTCACTCGTATGCGTGCATCGCTTCCGCATCTCTTTCTTTAGTGTGCCTGGCACGGAGTCGGCCGTCCTCAGAACCCGCCTTTCGGGCTTCGCTGCCGTTCCTGTCAGGAGTCACGCCTCTATGACGTCACAGATCCTGCCCGCGCCGAAAGGTCGCACCATTCCCACGTGGGTCGCGGCGGTGGTCGCGCCGCTGATCGCCGCGTCTCTCGTCGCCGCGGTGTCGACCCAGGCGGATGCCACCGCCACGGCCGTCCCGCTGGGAACGGCGGACAGTTTCGCCGTACTGGCCGGTCAGACGGTCACCAACACGGGTCCTTCGGTGATCACCGGAGACCTCGGGGTGAGCCCCGGCACCGCCATCACCGGTTTCCCGCCCGGCCTGGTCAACGGGGCCCAGCACTCGGCGGACGCGGTCGCCCTCCAGGCGAAGTCCGACCTGGTCACAGCGTTCAACGACGCCGCAGGACAGGCCACGGACTCGGCGTTGCCCCCGGACGCCGGGGGTTTGTCCCTGGTCCCCGGCGTCTACACCTCCTCGTCCACGCTCGGTCTCACCGGGACGCTGACCCTCGACGCGCAGGGCGATCCCAACGCCGTGTGGGTGTTCCAGGTGGGCTCCGGCCTGACCACCGCGTCCGCGAGCCGCGTTCTCCTGGTCAACGGCGCCTCGCCGTGCAACGTCTTCTGGGAGATCGGCAGTTCGGCCACGATCGGCACCAACTCCACCTTCGTGGGCAACATCCTCGCCCTGACCTCGATCAACGTGACCACGGGCGCGAGCATCGACGGCCGCGCCCTGGCCCGTAACGGCTCGGTGACGCTGGACACCAACCGCATCACGCGGCCGGCGTGCGGCACGGGCACGACGACCGGTGGCACCACCACGGGCGGTACGACGACCGGTGGCACGACCACCGGCGGCACGACCACGGGCGGTACGACGGCGGGAACCACCACGGGCGGGACGACCACGGGTGGGACGACGGCCGGGACGACCACGGGTGGGACGACGACCGGTGGCACCACGACCGGTGGGACGACCACGGGTGGTACGACGACCGGTGGCACGACCACTGGCGGGACCACGGGCGGCACCACGACCGGCGGCACCACGACGGGTGGTACGACGACCGGCGGGGCCACCACCGGCGGTTCGACCGGCGGCACGGGTCACTACCCGGGCAAGCACTGCAAGCCGAAGAAGCCGGTGAAGCACTGCCCGCCCAAGAAGCCCGTGAAGCACTGCCCGCCGAAGAAGAAGCCGGGCAAGCCCGGCGGTTGGTCCGACAACCAGGGCTACGGCGCACAACCCGCTTCCCAGGCGGGTCACCAGCGCTGACGCGCCCGGAGCACGACCCCGCTCGGTGAGCGACCAAGCGGTGCGCGGCGGAATTGACACCGAATCCGCCGCGCGCCGCGGCACCGGGCCGCACAAAAGGCAGCAGCGGAAAGTAGAGGGCAGGCGCAGATGCGGGCAGCAGGGACAGCGGTGCGGGTCGATTCCGACACGCACGTACGGGAATTTCCGGACGAATCACCGGAGTTCTCCGGACAACACCGACTGCCCGTCCCGCTGAGAGCGGGCATGGGGATCGCAATCGCGCTGATCGTGGCCACGGCGTTGACCCATGTGGCCATGGTGTTCCTGCACGTGGCACCGGCCAATCCGATCTCGCAGCGGTTCGGCCGCCAGATCAACGCCTGGATCTACCCGGTCTTCGAGCAGAATTGGCAGTTGTTCGCGCCGGATCCCGAGTCGGTGGACCGGACGGTCTACGCCCGTGTCGCGAGCACCGGCCCCGACGGGACCATGCACGTCACCGCGTGGGTCGACCTGACCGCAGCCGACACGGCGGCGGTCGAGCACGACCCGTTCCCCAGCCACACCCACCAGAACATGCTGCGCCGGGCCTGGTCCTCCTACGTCGACACGCACGGGAGCGACGACGAGCCCCACTCGGACCGCGCGGTCATGACCCAGCGGTACCTGCGCAACATCGCGGTGCAGCGCGTGGGGGCCCGCCGACCCGTCGGCGACGGTCCCGTCCAGTCCGTCCAACTCCGAGTGGTCACCGTGCCCGTCGCCGTCGAGCACGCGCGTCCGGTCGCCACCGCGGCCACGGCCGCCGACACCCGTTTGCTGCCCTGGTGGAAGGTGCCCTCGAATGACCACTGACCAGGTGACGTCCACTGACGACGCGGTGCGGCCGGCGCCCGACGTGCCGCGGCCCACCCCGAACGGGACCGGCCGGGCGTACGCGCTGCTCATGGAGCGACCGGTGTCCCTGTACGCGGCGGCCGTGCTGCGGATCGGATACGGACTGCTCTACCTCGTCTTCCTGCTGCGGGAGTTCTCGCAACGCGACGAGATCTGGGGACCCGGCTCGCCGTGGACTCCCGACCTCGCCCGGCAGCTCTTCGCCCAGAGCGGCTGGGCCAGCGTCCTCACGCTGTCCGACAACAAGGTCTACTTCGAGGTCTGTTACGCCTTCGCCGTGATCATCTGCGCGCTCTTCGCGCTGGGTTGGCGGACGCGGGCGGTCTCCGTGCTCTTCGCCGTCGTCGTCGCCTCATTCCACGCCAGGGCGCTCTTCATGACGGACGGCGGCGACAACCTCACCCTGCTGATGTCCGTCTACCTGATGTTCACCGCCTGCGGACGACGCTGGTCCCTGGACGCACGCCGCACTCGGCTTCGCCCCGCCCGCCCGGACGCGCACGCTTTCGTGCAACTCCGTTACGTCCGGCGCACGTTGACCACGGTGCTGCACAACTGCGGCATGTTCGTCATCGCGGCCCAGGTCTGCTTCCTCTACGGATCCGCCGGCCTCTACAAGGTCCAGGGCGCCTCCTGGGGCAACGGCACCGCCCTGCACGACGTACTCAATCTCCCCCTCTTCCAGCCCTGGCCCGCGCTGTCCCATCTCGCCGACAGCTTTCCGACGGTGCTCGTCATCGCCGGTTACGTGACCGTCCTCGTCCAAGTCGCCTTCCCCTTCGTCCTGTTCGGCCGCCTCAAGTACCCCGTCCTCGTCGTCCTGATCGGCATGCACACCGGCATCGCCCTCTTCCTGGGTCTGCCGCTCTTCTCCGCGGCGATGATCATCGCCGACACCGCCTTCCTCCCCGACCGCCTCTACCTCTCCCTCTCCACCCAGCTCCGCCGATTCCGCCGCCCCACCCCCGCGTCACCGGACCCCACCGACGCGCCCCCCATCCCCGCCCAACCCGCGCTCTAGGCTGTGTCGCCAGCGGAAGCCGGTGAGCCGGGCGCCCCCTGACCTCTCGACGTCGAGCACGCCGCCTCCCGCCGACCGCGTGGTGTCCATCTCGCCGCGTAAACTGTCGGCTCCGACGGTTTCCCGTTCGACCCGAAGGACTCAGCCGTGGCCGACCGGCCCGAGATTGTCTGCATCTGCGGCTCCACCCGGTTCGTGGCCGAGATGCGCGCGGCGAACCGTGACCTGACCTTCGCCGGTGCCATCGTCGTCGCGCCGGGCGAAGCGGACGCACCGATCACCACCGAGCAGAAGACCGCACTGGACGCCCTCCACCTGCGCAAGATCGACCTGGCCGACCGCGTTCTGATCGTCAACCCCGGCGGCTACGTCGGCGAGTCCACGACCCGGGAGATCGCCTACGCCCAAGCCACCGGCAAACCGATCTCGTTCACCGATCCCGTCTGACCATTAGTACTCCGGCCCCGTAGCTCGTGAGCATGCGGAACCTGCGGCGCAGTGCGTGCCCGTGTGCGAGGATCTCGGCTATGGCGGCGACCGAAACGGATCTCGTTCTCAACCGGTTCGTCTCCGAGATACAGCTGGCGGTGCCGATGGTGGCCGTCTGGGCACACGGTTCCCTCGCGCTTGGCGACTTCCAGCCGGGACGCAGCGATCTTGATCTCATCGCGATCGTCGAACGCCCTCTGGACGGCGAGCACAGGGACCGGCTGGCGAGCATTCACCAGCGCCTGCTGGACGAAGATCCAGCCGCGGCCAAGTTGCACTGCTCGTACATGGTCACAACATCGCTCTCCGAGGTCGAGACGCACCATGTCACCTGGGCACACAGCATGATCCTGGGACGCCCAGTAACACCGGTCACCCGCCGAGAACTGCTCGACGGCGGGCTCACCCTCCATGGTCCGTCACCGACGGAACTGCTCCCGCCGCTCACGTGCGGGCAGTTGGAGGACTTCATCCGGCGCGACCTGGGACAGTTCTGGCTTCCGGCCACAGGCAAGCCCCTACTTTGGCTCCGGGACATCTGGGTGGATCTGGGCCTGCTGGTCCTGGCCCGAGCCACCGTCACGCTACGCGACGGACGGCTGATCACAAAGGGTGAGGCCCTCGCGGAACTGCTGGAACTGGGTGCGCCGGCAGATGTGGTTCGAGACATCCATGAGCGCCGGTACGCAGATCCCAAGCCGATCAGCCCTTTGCGGCGAATCCGCCGAGCGATGCGGGCCCGCGCCTTCGTGCGGCGTGGTATCAAGCGCACTCTGGCCATGGGCGGAAGCCCCGAGTAGGCGTCGCCCAGCGTGGATACGTCAAGACGGTCCGCCGGATGCACCTTCGGCTGATCGGATGAGTAGCAGGCCAGGTGGCCACCGGGACGTTCAAGGTCGTGAGCGTCTACGACGGCACCACCGATCTGTCCCGCTGCGACGACGTCACCGACAACGACGAAAGCGTGTCCTCAGCGGTCAACAACCGTGTGCTGTGCCTGAGTTATCAGAGCCCCGGCGGCACCGCCTTCCACGCGCGGCAGGGCGACTGCGTCTACGGCGCCAACTCCGGCGGCTCCTGGAGCACCCAGACCGGCCGGACCGGCAACTTCAAAATCCTGGCCACCTACCGAGGCACCACCGACGACGCGAAGTGCGACTCCTGGCCGCACTACAATGAATGGAAACGCTTCGGCGTCGCGGGCGACTCAGGACTCGACGTACTGCTCTGCCTGTCCATGAACTACCCCGACGACGCCGGATACGCGACGCAGGCGGGTGCGCGGGGCGGACGGCTACTGGGGCTGGGTCGCGATCTGGATGAGGTTGCCGCAGGTGTCGTCGAAGACGGCGGTGGTCACGGGGCCCATTTCCAGGGGCTCCTGAGTGAAACGGACGCCGAGCCCGGACAGGCGCTCGTACTCCGCCTTCACGTCGCTGACGGCGAACTGGGCGAGGGGGATGCCGTCCTCGAAGAGCGCGTCGCGGTAGGGCGTGACGGCCGGGTGGCCGGCGGGCTCCAGGAGGAGCTCGGTCCCGCCGGGCTCGTCGGGTGAGACGACGGTCAGCCACCGGTCCTTCTCGCCCACCGGCACGTCGTACTTCTTCACGAAGCCGAGGACGTCCGTGTAGAAGGCCAGGGCCTTGGCCTGGTCGTCGACGAACACACTGGTCAGATGGATCCTCATGAGGTGCTCTCCCTTGGTCCGGGCGTGCCGCGGACAGGCCAGCGCTCGGTGATCTGCCGCAGCGGGTCGGTGTTCAGGTCGTGGAACTTGTAGCGCCCCTCCCGCCGGGTCTCGACGAGCCCGGCCGCCTCCAGCACGGCGAGGTGCTGCGAGACCCCCTGACGCGAGAGCCCGAGCCGATGCTTCATCGCCAGCCGCGAGCAGATCTCGAACAGTGTCTGTCCTGACTTCTCCGCGAGCTCGTCGAGGATCGTCCGGCGGGTGGGGTCGGCCAAGGCTTTGAACAGGTCATCGGCCACGCCCCCATGATAGGCAACCCCCCACTTGCCTATCAAGCCGAGGCACACGCCGGAACCGTCGATGACCAGGCGGTGCTCACGGACCCGACGGCGGCGTGAACCTCGCCGACGGACCCGGCCGAGGGTTTGAACCTCGCCAAGACGTCCGCTCGGAGCTGTTCCGGCAATCGAAGGTAGCCCGCCGGGCGGTCCGGCTGCGGAGCGAGCGTCTGCGCGCTGACCCCGAGGTATCGGGTCAGAAGTCGCAGGAGCAAGTCGCGCGAATCGCCGGGAGGTGTCCTTGGGAGGGATCGTTTCCGCGTGATCACCTGAGCCGAGTGAACACTCGTAGCAAGATCGCTCTCGCCGGTGCCGTCGTGCTCGCCCTCAGTGGGCCTCTCGTCGCCGGTACGCCCTCTGCTTTCGCTTCCGCCTCCGCTTCGGCCGCGGGGCCCGCACCGCTGGTACGCGCGGCGGACCGGGTGCCGGGCGAGTACATCGTCACCCTCGACAAGAGAATCGACCCCGCCGGAACGGCGGCGAAGCTGGGTCTCAAGCCGGCCTTCTTCTACAACACGGTCCTCAACGGCTTCGCTGTCCGCCTCACTCCCCAGCAGTTGACGCTCGTCCGCGGCAGCCTCGGGGTGGAGGCGGTGGAGGAGGACGGGAAGGTCGCTGTTCCCGACCCGGCGACCGCGTCCACCCCGGCGGTACGCCTGGGCCCGGCGGCCTCGTCCTGGGGCCTGGACCGGATCGACCAGCGCGATCTGCCGCTCGACGGGAAGTTCATCACCACCGGCAACGGCGCCGGAGTGACCGCCTACATCCTCGACACCGGCATCGACTACGGCCACTCCGAGTTCGGCGGGCGCGCCACGTTCGGCTTCGACGCGGTCGCGGACGGCAGGGACGGAGCCGACTGCAACGGCCACGGCACGCACGTCGCAGGAACGGTCGGTGGCAACACCTACGGCGTCGCCACCAAGGCGAGCCTGGTCAGTGTCCGAGTCCTGGACTGCCGGGGCAACGGCGACGACTCCGCGGTGATCGCGGGCCTGGACTGGGTCGCCAAGCACGCCGTGCAGCCCGCCGTCCTCAACGCCTCCATCGGCGGCGAGAAGTCCCCGGCGCTCAACACCGCCACAACCGCCCTCTCCGACGCGGGCGTCCTGCCGGTCCTCGCGGCGGGCAACGACGCGAAGGACGCCTGCGAGCAATCCCCGGCCTCCGCGCAGCGGGTGGTCACGGTCGCGGCGAGCAACAGGTCCGACGAACAGAGCACGTTCTCCAACTGGGGCCCATGCGTCAATCTCTACGCCCCCGGAGAAGGCATCCTCTCAGCCAAACTCGGCGGCGGCTCCGCCTCCCGGAACGGCACCTCGATGGCCGCACCGCACGCCACCGGAGTCGCCGTCCTCTACAAGCAGGAACACCCCGCGGCCAACCCCGCCGAGACCGCCGAATTCC
Source organism: Streptomyces sp. NPDC008317 (assembly GCF_042955955.1). Taxonomy (NCBI): domain Bacteria; kingdom Bacillati; phylum Actinomycetota; class Actinomycetes; order Kitasatosporales; family Streptomycetaceae; genus Streptomyces; species Streptomyces sp. NPDC008317. The sequence continues at coordinate 461,108 of NZ_JBIBFQ010000005.1, read as the reverse complement.
TGGAGACCACGGCCACCCGGAACGTCCTGACCAAGCTCAACCCGACGTCCCCCAACGCACTTCTGTTCACCGACGGACTCTAGCCCGGACCAGCCGTCGGCATCGTGACAGGCGGATCGCGCCACCCGGCCGTCAACCGTGCCCCCGCCCATGTGGTGGCCGACCGGGATACGACGGCCGGTGGACTGGCGGCATCCGCCACCGGCGCCCGGCGCCCCCCCACGGCTGCGGCAGCCCCGCCACCGTCCGGCTCGACGCACCGACACCGGGCGACGCCAAACGACCCGCTCGGCTTGTCCGTCATCTACCAGGACCTGCCAGGTCTGCCGATGACTTGGGAACTCGGGCCGGGCGGGCGCGAGGTGTGCGCGGATTTTTCTGTTCCGCCGGCGGAGAACAGCGGCCCGACCGGGCTCGACGGCCATTACGGTCCAGTCGTATGACGACGGTTACCACGCGTACGGTCGAGTACCCGGCTGACGGTTTGACGATGGTCGGGCACCTCGCGCTTCCGGCCGGTACCGACCGCCGGCCCGCGGTGCTGCTCGGGCCTGAGGGCATGGGGCTCAGTGACGTCGAGCGCCGCCGGGCGGATGCTCTCGCCGAGCTGGGATACGTAGCGCTGGCCTTCGACCTGCACGGTGGGCGCTATCTGGGGGACCCCGAGGAGATGCTGGCCCGTTGCCTGCCGCTGCTCGCCGACCCGGACCGGATGCGGGGGATCGGCCACGCGGCGCTGGACGTGCTGCGCGCCGAACCGCGCACCGACCCCGACCGGATCGCCGCCATCGGCTACGGCACCGGCGGCGCCATCGGGCTGGAACTCGGGCGCGACGGCGCCCACCTGCGCGCGATCGGCACCGTCAACGCGACGACCACCGGCCGGCCGGGCGAGGCAGCGCGCATCCGCTGCCCGGTGTGGGCGGGCGTCGGGTCGGAAGACCCCATCATGCCTCCCGCGCAACGCAACGCGTTCACCGCCGAGATGCAGGCCGCGGGCGTCGACTGGCGCCTCGTGGTCTACGGCGGCGCCCTCCACGCCTTCCACCACCCGCCGGTCGACCACCCCATGGTTCCCGGCGTCGGCCACCACCCACTGCACGCACAACGCGCCTGGCGCGACGTCATCGACCTGCTCACCGAGTGCCTGCCCGTAACGGAGTGATCCGGCCGGCAACCGCCCTTCCGGGCCGCGAACCAGGCCGGTAGATCGCCACCGGCTCCGGGTGCTCCGGTTTTTAGGGCATCACCGCAGCTCGGATTCGCTACGAAGACACCGACAGATCCGTCCGGCGTTGGACGGAGGCAGCACGTCACCACCGCACGGCCGACGATCACCCCACTCCGTTCTCGCACCCACGACCTGGCCTTCTGCTCAAGCGCATGCCGGGCACGCAGGGGGAGGTTCCATCAAGCCGTGACGTACCCTTCCGCCATGACAGATGGTCAAACGGACTTTGAGCGGCTGGCATCGGGCAAGTACGTCCGGGTCACTACCTTCCGTCGGGACGGCATAGAGGTTCCGACCCCGGTGTGGGTGATCCGGGACGGTGACGCCCTCGGTATCTGGACGGTCGCCGACTCCGGGAAGGTCAAGAGGATCCGCAACCGCGCCGACGTCCTGGTGTCCGCCTGCGACATTCGCGGCAACCCCTCGGGCGAGCCCGTCCCAGGACGGGCGGAGATCCTCACCGGCGAGCAGACCCAGCACTACCGCCGTCTCCTGGCCCGCAAGTACGGGTTGACCGGAAGACTCACCCTCCTGGGCAGCCGCCTGCGCCGCGGCCTGGACGGCACCGTCGGCATCCGGATCACCCTCGCCTGACCGTGCGGCAGCGTCCCCGCCCGCCAACGCGATCCCGACGTCGCCGAGGCGGTCGGCGGAGGAGCTGGGGCCGGGTGGTGTCGCGATCCGGCGTGGGGATCGGTGGGGGCGCATGGATACTGAGGACCCGAAATCTGCTTCAGCCGGTGGCTCGGTCTTCGTCCTGCCGACCGCAGCGACCAGGTGACCGCACGTCCGCACAGTGAGGCCCGGCTCCGCAACCGGCGGGTGCGCGTAGGTATGCATCGTCTCGTTGAACTCCCTGTGCCGGAAGAGCGCCTGCACGGCCTTGGGGTTCAGGCCAGAATCAAGGAGCCATGTGGTGGAGAAGTGCTTCAGGCTGTAGAACCGGGTTCTCTTCGGCAGCCCGGCTAGCTTTACCGCTGGGCCGTTTCGTTTGGATCAGCTGGCGGGCCGGAGGAAGATCCTCGCGATGTGCAGTCCAGCCAGGTAGATGGTCCCTGTCCTGTCGTCACGGGCGGCCATGCCTCGTCACTGCTTCAAGCGGTTGATGCAGCCTTCAACGGTGTGGCGCTGTTTGTATGCCTCGCGGTCAAGGGTTGGTGGCCTTCCGCGTCGCAGGTGGTGGTCTCGTTGATCGGCCGGAACGGGGGATAACCGCCCGCATGCCACGCTCGCGCAGGTGCTCGCGGATCGCGCGGGAGGAGTACGCCTTATGGGCCAGGCCACGTCCGGATGCGGACGGTGATCCGACCGGGTTCACCGCGGCCTCCGGCGGCGGGTGGAAGCCCGAACGGGGCGCGGAGGACCTGACGCTGACCGGCTCCCCGCTCACCGGCACCTTCACCTTGAAGGCGGCGAAGGCCAGCACGTTCGCGAAGGTCGACCCCTCGGCTACGACGTGGCGGGTCACCTCGATGTTCCTGCCGACCACCAACTCCACCACCCAGGTCGTCTCGGAGAAGATCCCGGTCGGCAATACGTTCCTGGCCCGCCCCAAGTACGCCATCGCACCCACGTCCGCCGTCACGCAGGCCACCTGCTCCACCACGTCCGCGACCAAGGGCTGCCGCGTACTGGAATACATCTACGCCAACGCCACCACGCAGGTGGGCTGGGTGCCTTCTTGCTTGACCAAGCCGGGGTGGACGCCGAGCTAGAAGCCGCCGGGCAACGGCTTGCCGTCCTTGCAGGCCAGGACGTCCAGCGGTGAGGGGCCGTCGGCGGCGTAGACGACGCAGCCGGACAGAACCGCGACCGGGTACTGGCCGGTGGACGCGGCGTACTTGATGATTCGAGCCGCGCGGTGTTCTGCCCAGCCCGGTAGCGGTAGTTGGGGAGATCCTGAGCGGGGTTGCGTGGCGGAGTGAGGCATGTGAACCGGCTGCCGCGTGGCCTTTGGCGAGCGGCAGCCGGTCTACGTCGGGAGCCTGTTGCGCGATCGGCGTTTCAGGTGGTCATGGCTGGGCGGGCGGGTCGCCGCGCAGGACGAGGGAGTGGTAGCCGCCCGCTGCGATGGCCTGGACTTTGGTGGCGGCGTCGGTGGGGAGTGCGGTGAGGGCCGTGGTGTTGGCTTTCCATTCAATGGCCTGGCCGTTGTCGCGCAGGGCGACGATGCGGTCGTATCCGGCTGCCACCGCGACGACCCGGGTCTGGGCGGTAGTCGGCACCCACTGGTTGGTCATCGCGGTGCCCCAGGCGTAGACGCGACCGCCTACGACTGCGACGGAGAAGTCCTTGCCGGCGGCGATGGCCGTGGCCGTGCCGTTCTTGACCGGGGTGACGACGTCCGTCTGCTTCTTGCGGTTGTCGCCCCACGCGATGACTTTGCCGTCGTCGGTGAGGGCGAGGGCGTGGTAGGCGCCGGCGGCGATCGCGGTGATGCCGGTGTGGGTTCCTTCGGGGGTCTGGGTCTGGCCGTAGCGGTTGTCGCCCCAGGCCAGGACTTGGCCGTGCTTCAGGGCGAGCGAGAAGAACTGGCCTGCCGCGACGGCGTCGACGCCGGTCTGCGCGGCGGCGGGGACGGCTGTGGAGTCGTAGCGGTCGCTGCCCCAGGCGATGACCTGGCCGTTTTTGACGGCGAGGGAATGGAGGTAGCCGCCGGAGACGGCGGTGACGTCGGAGTGGAGCGCGGCCGGGACGTCTGTCTGGTGGTAGAGGTTGCTGCCCCAGGCGGTGACGGCGCCGTCCTTGACGGCCAGCGAGTGGAAGGCACCGGCGGCGATGGCGCTCGCCCCCCGCAGCGCGGCGCCGGGGATGGCGGTCTGGCCGTAGGTGTTGTCGCCCCAGGCGAGTGTCGCCCAGTCGGTTGCGGCGCGCTGGGCGGGAGCCGGCGTCACGACGGCGGGGGCGGTCCCCGGGGTGGCGGAGGCCGGCTGGGTGAGCGCCGGCAGGGGGCTGACGGCGGCCAGGGTGATCAGTACGGCCGCGGGTCTCCAGTGGCGTCGGCCTGCTTCACGGCGGGTCGGCATGGGGCGGTTTCCCTTTCCCTGAGAACTCGGGGAGGTGGTGGTCACGTCAGCCACGGTCGGCTCCGGCTGCCGGCGCGCCCGCGTCGACGGGGGTTTCGGCAGAGGGACGGTTGGAGCGGCAGCGTGCCTGCTCACCGGAGGTGAGGGGACCGGTGCGCTGGTAGACGCGGTCGGCGAGCTGGGTGGAGGGGTGGTCGACGACCGTGTAGAGGCGCCAGTCGAGGTTCGGGTCGGCGGGTGTGGGATTGGAGGTGTACCAGCCTTCGGTGCGCTGGCGTCCGCTCTGGGTTTCGATCCAGGAGACCTCGCCGGGGCTGATGACCTCACGGACCGTCCGGTCGGCCGCCGGGGCCCATGCGGGGGTAGTGCCGGTGCCGGTGGTGAACTGGCCGTTCATGTTCGAGCGTGCAGCCGACCCGGGGGCCGGGGGCAGTCCGGCGGCGGCGGGCAGGTCGCTGATGGTGCGTGAGGAGATCCGCAGCGGCCGTTCTCGGGTGATGGTCGCGCGGGTGCAGTTGATGTATCCCTCCTCGGCCTGCCTGGCGGGCTCGTAGTACGCGAATGAGTAGTCGGACTCGGCCGTGAACGTGCAGCGGCTGGCGGCGGTGTTGCACTCGGTGACGGCCTCGGTGACGTTCCGCTTGTCGTTGCCCCTGAACGCCAGCGACGGCGGCAGTTCGTTGTTGCGGATGGTCTTGTCCAGTGGGGGCGGAACCTGGACCGCCGTGATGTTGGTGATCATCGGTCCGCACTGTCCGCCGTTGGTGCCGGTGCCGGCCGCGCCGCCGTTGGGTTTGACCGGGACCGTGGAGGCGAAGGTGAGCAGCGGCTCGTAGGCGTTGGCGGTGAAGGTGTAAGTGCGCCCGGTGCGCCAGACACCTGCGCCGAAGACATTCCATTCCTTGTCCGGGTCGGGCTCGGTCAGCTCTTTCTGAACGGCGCCGCCCTCACCTTGGACGGTGTAGGTCTGCCCCTGTTCCACCGTGCGGGGGGCACACTGCATCGCGATGCCGGGGCTGTCGTCGAAGGTGACCGTGACCCGTGCGCCCGGCCGCACACCGCGCAGACGCTGCTTGAACTCGTAGGACGAGCCGTTCTGGGGCAGCATCGCCGCGGCCTTCCCCCCGGGGTGGCCCGTGACGGTGCCCGCGTAGCGAAACACTCCGCTGGCGGTTCCGGCACCGTTGTTCGCGGACGTCGAACCCACCGACCATCCCGTGGGCGTGAGGGTGTTGCCGTTTCCGGTGATCGCCGGAAGCGCCAGGTCGCCGTTGATCACAGCGACCGGCTCGGGCGTGTCCGCCGAGGACGCCTCCGGAAAGGCGACGGCCACCAGGCCGAGACACATGGCCCCGACAGCGGCACGGCGAAGCACGGGGCGGGCTGTGGTCACGAGGGTCCTCTCCGGGGCCGGACCGTGCGGCGGCTTCGTGCGGGCGCTCACGAGGCGACGCCCGCGAGGTGAACGCGGTGCTTGAGCCAGGCGCCCGCGGGCAGCCTTTCGACGGTCAGGCCGGCGTCGGACCCGGCGCGCGCACCGGCACGGCGGGCCGGAACGCTGCGGGTGGGCGGGGGCGTGGTGGTCTCGTCGATGGCGTCCCTGCCGCCGGGCCGCAGCCGCTGGCAGGTGTTGCCGGGCACGGTGTAGGTGTCCGCGACGAAGGTGCTGCGGTTGACGGTGGAAGGACCGTCCACGAAGACGTTGTGCGCCCCGAGGCCGCTTCCAGTGAGGATGCTGCCGGCCACGCGCTGCATCGCAGCGCTCGCGCCGAACATGAGCGCGTCGCCCGGGGCGACGGTGACCTCGTATGTGGTGGACTCCGTCTGCTGGGTGCTCCAGTTCTTGGAGTACGACAGCTTGAAGGCGCCCTCGAAGGCGGCCCGCAGGCCCGCCGTGCCGGTCAGGGTGCCGCTGCCGTTGGCGGTTCCCTTCGCGGTGGCCTCGGCGCTGGGCCCCTTGGACTGGTCCGGGGTTTTGAAGGTCCCGCCGGCCTCGCCGCCGACGCCGGCGGTCACCGAGCCGGAGGCGTTCAGGCTTCCCTCGATGGTGATCTGCCCGGTGATCTCGCCGCCGAGGTTGTCGGAGCTGGAGACCTGGAGGGAGACCTGACGGCTGACCTTGATCGGCTCCTTGGTGCAGTTGAGGACCGCATTGCCCAGCGATCTGACAGCGGTGACGTACTCCCTGGAGGCGTCGCGGTTGATCTCGAAGCGGCAGGCACCGGCGTGTCCGGCACAGTAGTCGCTGATCTTCTGCGGGGAGTCCAGCGGCTTGTCGCCGTCGAAGGCCTGCGCGACGGGGACGGCGGGGTCGGGGCCGTCGGCCGCTGCGGCGGCCGGGGCGGACAGCGCGATCGCCAGGGCTGCGGCGGCGGCAAGGACTCGACGGTTCGTCGCGGCGGTCATGGGTTCATCAACTCGCAGACGCGGGTGAGGTCGGCGGGGTCACCGGAGGACGACAGCGCGGGGGGCAGATCGGCTCCGAACGCGGAGCACTCGCCGCTGACCGCGCTCTGTGCGTTGTTTGAAGGAGCGGGGTGGACGCCTTCCAGTTCCTGCTGGGTCTTGGCCATGCCCTCCTTCTGCTCGTGGCCGTCCCCGGCGAGGTTGGTCATGCAGTCCTTCGAGGTGGGCGGGCACTTGGTGGCCTCGCCCTTGGCGGCGCCGATGTCCTCCTTGGCCTGCGCCTCGTCCTTCTCCACCTTGTCGCGCTGCCCGTCCACTTCCTCACGGTCCTTCGTGGACGCGGGGCAGGGCTTCTCCGCGCCGTCCGGGCAGGTCGAGTCGGTCGGGGAAGGCGTCGGATCGTCGGCCGCGCGGACGACAGCGACGGTGGGAGCGTCATGCAGAACTGCCCGGGAGGCGGGGAGGGCGGCAGCGGTGATGGCCACCGCGAGAGCGGCGATGCCGCGGGAGACAGGGATACGCGTCATGTTCTGGGCACGACCTTTCCAAACACATGTTCATATACGGTGCATGTCGTCATGAAAATATGAAAATCAGTACAATCTCAAACCCATCCGTGCCGCAGCCGGAAAACGATCACGCGATCGGCTCTGCGACCCGCCTCCTGAGCCCCGGCCACCGCCGGAACGGGGGCTGTAGATGCGGCCAGTGGACGTGGATTCGCGCAGTGGACGTCGTGGCGGACCCTGCGGAAGGGAGGCGTCGCCCTGACCTGGGTCCCCCACGGGAGCGCAGATACTCCGCCAAGCCGTCGGGTCGAACGGTTATACCCGGGTGGAGTTGCTCGCGCCGCGCAAGCGCGTCCTGGGCGAACCACTTGCGTTTGAGCACGTGCCCGCCGTCAGCTGTCGGGACAAAGGAGGCATAGCCGCGCTCGGCTTCGGGCCCGAAGACCTCGGCCAGTGCTGCCGCTGCGTGCGCTGCTCACGCCGGTCCGAGCCAGCACAGCGTCTCGGGGAATGAGCCTGCACCAACCGGGCTCGTCGGTGGGGGCGACGCAGGCGTCCTCGGCGTGGAAGTGGATCTGCGCGTAGACGTGATAGCCGCCGCCCGGGTGTTCGGCCAGGTAGCACAGGGGGGCGATTCCCGGGGTTCGCGGGAAGCGCGTCGGCCGTGAGCCCCGGCGGTGACGGAGGTGCTGCTGGCGGAGCCGCAGGAATGCCGTTATCGAGGCGGAGGGTCTGTCCGGTGACTAGCGCGCGAAGGGCGACTTCGACGCGGCGGCGTCCCAGCGGGCGCAGTTGGTCGAGGGCGCCGGGGAGGGGGAGGACGAGCGGGGTGGAGCGGGCGTCGAGCGGGCGTAGCGTGGCCGCCTGGTCCGGGGTGATGGGGGTGGTGGCGGGCGAGCGTCTCGGTCAGGGCGCGTATGTGCATGGTGACCAGCGGGTGCCATCGCACCAGGTCGTCCAGGCGGAGCCGATGTCGGCGAGTTCGACGAGATTGCCCTCGGCCCGCTGCGGGTTGATGGTGATCACCGCGATGCCGTAGCAGCACGTCGCGTCAACTGAAGTTCTCCGCCGCCGCACCAGGCGCGTCCCGCGTGGCGTCAGCAATTGTAAACGTCCCGGCGCATTTAACACCTCCGTCACCGGCTTCTCTACACGTCCCCTGCGGAGAGTTGGTTAATGGGCGTGTTGCGGCCGTCCTCGAACTCATCGAATGAACTGGAGGGTGCATATGAATGCTGATTCTGACTGTCCGTGCGGTGCGCACTCGGCACTGCGGGACTCTGTGCCGGGCGCGGGCCAGCGGGTGTTTGACCTTGACGAGATCCGGGCGGACTTTCCCATCCTTTCGCGCCGGGTCGGAGGCGGTGTTCCGCTGGTGTATCTGGACAGCGCGGCCACCGCACAGAAGCCGGAGATGGTCCTGGCGGCCGAGGCCGACTTCTACCGTCTTCACAACGCCAATGTGCACCGAAGTTCCCACCAGGTGGCGCGTGAGGCGACGGATCTGCTGGAGCGGGGGCGGGCCAGGATCGCCGGCTTCATCGGTGCCCGGCCGCAGGACATGGTCTTGGTGAAGAATGCCTCCGAGGGGCTCAATCTCGTCGCATACGCGTTGGCGAACGCCTCCCGTGCGGAGCGTGAGTTGCGGTCCCTGGCGCTGGGGCCGGGGGACCGCGTGGTCATCACCGAGATGGAACACCACTCGAACCTGATGCCCTGGCAGCAGTTGTGCCGCCAGACCGGTGCGGAGCTGGCGTGGCTGACGATCACTCAAGAAGGGCGACTGGATCTGGACAACCTCGACGAGGTGGTCAACGAGCGCACCAAGGTTGTGGCCTTCACTCACCAGTCGAACGTGTACGGCACGGTGAACCCCTTGTCGGTGCTGGTGAAACGCGCCAAGGAGGTGGGGGCGCTGACGGTCCTGGACGCGTGTCAGTCGGTGCCGCATTTCCCCGTCGACGTCACCGAACTCGGGGTGGACTTCCTGGCGTTCTCCGGGCACAAGATGTGCGGCCCCACCGGGATCGGGGTGTTGTGGGGGAGGGGGGAACTCCTGCGGGCGCTTCCACCGTTCCTGACGGGCGGGGAGATGAATGACACCGTCGCCATGGGGCACTCCACCTACGCCGACCCGCCGCAGCGATTCGAGGCCGGCACTCCCATGATCGCCCAAGCCATAGGACTCGCCGCCGCCTGCGCCTACCTCGACACGCTGGGCCGCGACCGGATCGCCGAGCACTGCGCCCGACTGACCGCCCGCGCGCTCGAAGGGCTGGCGAACATCCCGGGTGCCCGGATCGTCGGCCCCGCTGACAGCCGTGATCGCGGGCCAGCGATCTCTTTTGCGCTCAAGGGACGCTTTCCCGACGAGATCGGAGAACACCTGGACGAGCGCGGGATCGGCATTCGCGTCGGTCACCTGTGTGCCCGTCCGGCGTGTGTGCGCTTCGGACTGCCCGCCACCACTCGCGCTTCCTTCTACGCCTACAACACCGAGGACGAGATCGACGTGTTCCTCGAGGCGGTCGCTGAACTCGCCGAACACACCGGGCATCAGGCGGGCGGTCCACCCACGCGGGAGAAGGCGGAGGCGCGTGCGGTCGCCTCTCCCGAGCCCACGGCGGATTCGGCCCCGTCTGAGCTGGTGACGGCCTTTTCCGACCGGGTGTTCACCGACGCGGCGACCGCGGTGGGAGGACTGGCTGTCTCACTCGGCGACCGCCTGGGTCTGTACCGGGCGATGGCCGGCGCGGGACCGCTGACACCGGCCCAACTGGCCGAACGGACCGGTACTCAGGAGATCTACGTACGCGAGTGGCTGCACACCCAGTACGGCGCCGGATACGTGGTATCACCCGGCACCGAAGCGGACGGTCAGCGCACCTACGAGCTCCCCGACGCCCATGCCCAGGTCCTCGCCCACCCCGACGCCCCAACAGCGGGCGTCGGCATCTTCACCGCACTGCAAACCCTCTACCGGGTCGAAGACCGGCTCGCCCAGTGCTTCCGCACCGGCGAGGGCGTGGACTGGAGTGAGTACCCGCCACAGATGTTCCGAGCCGTGGCGCGGTTCTTCCGGCCGGCCTACAACGCGAACATCGTCACTCGGTGGCTGCCCGCCCTCCAGGGAGTGCGCGAGCGCCTCGACAGCGGCGCCCAGGTCGCCGACATCGGCTGCGGGGTCGGCTACTCCACCATGCTGATGGCAGCGGCCTTCCCCCGATCTGCGTTCGACGGATACGACTACCACGCCGAGTCCATCGACCGGGCTGCGATCATCGCCGAAGAGCGCGACCTCGACGACCGCGTTCACTTCCACACCGTCGCCGCCGCCGACCTTGACGCCGACCGCCCGGCTTACGACCTGGTGACCTTCTTCAACTGCCTCCACGATATGGGTGACCCTCTCGCGGCCCTGAAAGGTGCACGCCGCATCCTCAAGCCGGCAGGCACGGTCATGCTCGTCGAACCCAACGGAGAGGCGGATCCGACGATGAACACGCACCCCGTCAGCAAACTCTTCATGGCACTGTCCGTAGGGTTGTGCTTGCCCGCAGCGGTCGCCCAGCACGGCCCCCAGGCCCTGGGCAACCACGCGGGCGAACACGCGCTGCGTTCGCTGGCCCGAGAAGCCGGCTTCGCCCACTGGCGCCGTGCCGCCGAAACACCGCGCAGTGCCGTCTACGAAATCCGCGCCTGAACCCGGCGGGTAGGGACGATGCCCACCTGTACCCCCAGGGGGGCACTCCGCGAGGCGGTATCCGTTCGGTCGCCCCGTCTCTCGGCTCGGTACCACCGCGCCGCCCTGGCATCGGGCGTCGGTATCTGCCGGTAGCGCCCCCGTCGGGAGGGGCGGCCTGTCCAAGCCCTCCGCGGAACGACGCCGGGCCTGGGCCGGCGCGCCCACTGCGAAGGCCGGGGGAGGTCTGGATGGAGGGGCTCCGCCTTCTGTGCCTCCAACATATGCCGTGGCCAGTCACGGGCGATTTGCCTATATGTCAACCTCCGCAAGGCCCCTCCCGTCCAGGGGCTCAGTCTCCGCATACGGGCGCGGTACTACAGGTGCGCTCCGATCTCGTCCATGCGTCCGTCTGCCGACCGGAGGCCGGTAGTTTCAGTCGGGGAGGTCCTGGCCGACCGGAGGACGTGCTGGATGTCGTACTTCCGTGTCCGGTACTGCCGTTGGACGACGCTGAGCGGACCCAGCCCGGAAAGGGCGGTGAGGATCTGCCGGGTGAGGTGGGCGGAGTCGGGGCCACGTTCGACGAGCCCCACGGTCGGTGCCCGCGCCAGATCGTCGGGATGCAGGTCGCCGAGACCGTCGATGTGCCGGTACCGCTTGGGAGGCACGATGGCCCCGGCAGCCGGGAAGGGGCCGTGCCCGACGGTGATGAGCAGGTCGCTCGCGTCCGTGACCGAGGCGGACGCGGCACGGAAGTCCGATTCCGCGTAGCACCACTGGTCGGGATGCTGCCCGCGCAGCCTGGGGAAGCGGGTCCGCAAGACGCCGAGGATCTCTGCGGCCGGCTCGACCGGGGTGCACGGAGAGAGGACGAACGACAGCCGGTCGGGGTCCGCCGGCCGGAAGTGACGGGCGTGCTCCACGGTGGCGATGACGGTGACGGCGGTCCCACGTTCCCCTGCGGCACCGGGCACCTGGGGCACTCCGGGCCGCCCGAGCACCACCACCGTCTCGCCCCGGGCGAGGAAGTCGGCCGTCAGCATCTGGCTTGCGAGGCGGTGCGGGCATTGCCGGGACGCCCGCCCGCTCGGCAGGCTGCGGAGCGGGCGGGCGTCCTGAGCGGATCCAGCAGAAGCGGCCGGCCCGCGGAACAGCCCGGCGCACCGCTCGTCGGCGGAAACCAGAAGCACGCGCCGGGTCCTCATCGCCTGCGTCCACCGGTGCACCGCGTCCTCGGCCTCCTGCCAGTGCCCGGCAGACGCGACGGCGATGCCCACTGCCGTACCGTCGGGTTCGAGGTACGTAGTCCCGAAGACGGCTTCCGTGCCCCGCCGCCTCGGACCGTGAGCGTCGAGGGCTCCGAACGGCTCTTCCCGCACCTCGGCTCCCGCGCGTCCAAGCCACTCCGTCACCACGCCGGACGCCGGACACCGCACCTCGCCCCTGGTGGGATGGAGGAAAGTCGTGGCGATACGGAAGTCCGCAGTGGAGCGGTCTGCTGTGACATTGAAGCGCTCGGTCTTACGTGTCCTGTTCATGCCCAGCCCTGCCTTACACGATCTGTCCTATGTCCGAGTCATAGGACTGGCTCAAATCAGCAGAGCACAGACAGGTCTGCGCATAAAGGAAAAGGCCCGCTTTCGAATATATTTCCGGAGATTCCCAGCCACCTTTGACGGGCTCCGGTCAGCAGCGCACGGGGCCGTACTCCGCCGTGACCTGGGCTAGTTCGGAGGGGGACGTTTGCCCCGGCTTGCGCGGGCGGCGGTCAGAACGGCCGTGGTGGACGCCGGGCGCCCGCGTAGCCCGGCGGCGCAGGCGCTGACGCGGGCAATTCGACCGATTTCTGCCTCCGGCGCTGTCCTGCGGCCGGGTCGGCAGAGGGCTGGCCGGGCGGCGGCCCCGGCATGCGCGGCTTGAGAGCCGGCGCAGCCCAGTGCCGCACTGATAGTTCACCGACCCGACCCTTGTCGAGCCGTTCTCGACCGGTGCCTTCCTCAGCGCATGCCGGACGTCCCGCCGTCCCGGTCCGGGATCAGCGCGCTGTTCCGGCGCAGTAAGGCCGCGACTGCCGGAAGCGTACGGTAGGGGCGCAAGCGGGCGGCCAACTCGTTGCGGGCCCGGTCTATGCGCCGGGAGGTGAGGCCGGGGATGAGATCCAGGAAGCCGTGCCAGGTCTGGCATGCCGCTTCCACGTGGCCCTGGGCGAGTTGGCGCTCGGCCAGGCGCGCGAGCAGGATGGCCTGCGACCGGGCCTCGCCAGGTCGGCGTAGGCGTACGGACCGTTCCAGCGCGAGGAGCGTGTCCTTCTTCTGCCCCAGGTAATGCATCACCACAGCTTCCTGATGGGCGAAGGCGGCGGTGTCGAACGCTCCGACGTCGTGGGGCGCGTTCGATGTCCGGCCGAGGTTGCTTTCGGCCCGGCCCAGCAGGCGCAATGCCTCCTTCTTGTTGCCGGACGCCGCCTCGGCCACGCCCAACTGTCCGATGAGGCTGGCCCGGACGTGGCGCGGGGCCTGCCGGGCGCCTCGCGCTACTGCGGCCTCGGCCAGGACGCGAGCGTTGGCGAAGTATCCGAGGGCGCGGGACTGGACGCTCAGCGCACGCAGGGCCAGCGCTGCGCCTGTTTGGTCGTCGGCGCCCTCGCACAGGCTGAGGCTCAGCCGGTAGAGGGACTGAGCGGTGCCCTGGCGCTCGTCGTCGAAGTTCATGAAACCGCACAGGTAGGTCAACCGGGCAGCGGTCGTGAGCAGTTCACGGCGGACACCGGGCGAGGCCGGGGCCGACAGCCAGGGCGCGACGGTGTGGGCCAGGAACCCCTGGAGCGCGGGCCTGGCGTGTCCGCCCCCGAAGGTGCGGTCCGCAACGGAGAACAAAGTGACCATCGAGCCGGCCCAGCGCAGTTCGGCGGCGGACGGGGCCAAACCCTCAACAGCCGCACCGTCCGGCCAGGCCATCGGGATCTCCTCGGTGCCGGGCAGGCTCGCTGCCCGATAAATGCGCGTGGCCCCGGCCGCGGTGGACGGCTTGTCGAGACTCGTCAGCAGGACACTCCTCCAGTGGACGCTGTTCTCCTGCTCAGCGGTCGACGCCGGGGCCTGTTTCTTTGCAAATCCTGCGTCGAGCGGCGTAACCCTGCGGCCCAGGCGGAGCGTCAGAACCTCCGCGACCAGGTCGGAGACGGGCGGACGGGGCGTGGTGCCCGCCAACCACTGGGATACCGACGCCCGCTGGTAAGACAGCGCCAGCCCGGATGATCGGCCGGCCCGGTTGACGGCTTGGGCGAGTTGCTCACCCGTCCACCCGGCCTCGGCCAGCAGCGCCCGTAACTGCGAATTCGGCACGTTCAGTTTTGCCATGACGGCTCCTCGGCGAACGGCGGGAACGCCCTGCGACCGCGGGTGGAGGGAACCCGTCGCTATGGCGCTCGCTCTGGGAGCGTGCTCTCGCCCGAAGCAGGCTGTCAAACTCCTGGCGTCGTTGTCGGCCGAGGAGATCAGCAGCGTTCCCGGCTGGCCTCGCCGGTCGTCAGCTCCTCCCCGTGAGCTGCTTGGCGGTGAGCAGCCCCGCGTGCGGGGCGTCCAGATAGGGGCGCCAGAACGTGTCGGGGCCAGCCGCGGCCGCGTCCGACAGCCGGTGCCTGTGCCACTGGGAGGGACCGAATCCGGTCTCGGCGAGAGCCTTTTCCAGGGTTGGTGCGCTCCCGTAGTGCGCGGTGACATGGGTGTCGTAGGAGCCGAAGAGGATGTGCAGGTCGACCTCGCCGCCGTCCTCGCGCCCGTGGAGGGGGTTCAGCCGGAAGCCGTAGCGGGAGTAGTAGTCGGGGTCGGCGGGAAGGTCTGGATGGATCGGGAGCGTCACTAACTCCCCTCCCGTGCGCAGCGCTCCGGCCGCGGTCCGGAACAGGTCCACCAGTTCCGGATAACTGCTCGCGTACGGCAGCACGTAGACGGCCAGCACCAGGTCGAACGTGCCGTGCAGTTCGGCGGGCAGCGGACCGGCGACGTAGCGGATACCGAGCCGCTCGGCCTCCTCGCGGCGCCGGGCGTAGCCGATCATCCCTGCCGACTCGTCCAGCCCGGTCACCGCGAACGCGCCGCGTCCGGCCAGCATGCGGCTGTACACCCCGCTGCCGCAGCCGAGGTCCAGGACCTTCCGCTCGGCGTTCACCGTGCCGACTGCCCCCAGGACTGTGGGGAACTCCAGGTGCTGGCGGAAGGGTAGGGCCGAGAAGTCCTCGTAGAGCTGGGCCAGGGCATCGAACTGACTTGACATCATGTCGTCACGTCTTTTCCTTGCTGGAGGACGGAGGAGGTGGCCGGGGTTCCGTGCCGCAGCGCGGAGCCCCCGGGGAGGGCGGCCCGCGGCTGACCCGGCCCTGTGCGCCGGGGTCAGCCGGCCGGGAGGTGGCCCATGTCGGTCCAGTGCGCGGCAATGTAGGCCGTGCACTCCTGGCGGCGCGCGGAGCGGACCACCGCGGACCAGCCGTCCGGGATCTCGGCGAAGGCCGGCCACAGGGAGTACCGGCCCTGTTCGTTGAGCAGCACGTGGAACGTGCCGTCCTGGTCGTCGAAGGGGCTGTCGGTCATCGCTGTCTCCTGATCAGTCGTCCTTAGGTGCGACGGGGGCGAGGAATCCGCTGCGGGTGAGCTCCCGGACGTATTTCGGGAGCAGTTCGTCGGTGGTGGGGCACGCCTGGCCGGTCAGCGCCCTGACGGTGTCCCAGGTCCGCGTGCAGGACAGCGCTGGCATCCGGTCCTCAAGGTAGAGTTCGAGGACGCTGGTGCCGGACTGCTCCAGGCGTTCGGTGAACAGCGGCAGGAACGGCGCTATCTGGGACTCGGCGTCCCGCGCGGCGTGCGCGGCCAGACGGTCCACCCATATCTTCCACGGGACGGTGTCGACGCTGTGGCCGGCTTGGTTGAGGTGCTCGACGAGGTCGTCCAGCAGGGCGTAGCGCGGGCTGTTGAGGTGGTAAGCAGAGCCGTTGGCCGGACGGTCCAGCGAGAGCCGGACGATGGCGCGGGCAACAGTGTCCACCGGGGTGAAGTCCATCGGCAGCCGGATGTCGGGGGCGGCTCCGACATCGGTGAAAGACTTAATGAGGCTGCACAGGAAGCCGTCGGTCTTCCACGCCCCCGTTCGGGAGTGGCCGGTGACGTCGTGCGGCCGGTAGATGGCGAAGGGCAACCCGAGGGCTCCGGCCTTTCGGATCAGCTCCTCGGCCACCCACTTGGTCTCGGGGTACCCCATGAAGAGGTGCTCGGGGTGGACAGGGATGCTGCCCTCGTGGACGCCCCGGACACCGGACAGGTCGGCGGCCGAGAAGACCGCCTGGGTGGAGACGTAGTGGACGGACTTCGTCCGGCCGACGGCGGCGAACCGGACGACCTCCCTCGTGCCGCCGACGTTCACCGGGGAGAGGGCGGAGTAAGGGTAGAGGAAGTTCACTTGTGCGCCGTTGTGGTAGACGAGGTCCGTCTCCTCGGCGAGCCACCGGTAGCGCTCCGGGGGTGAGACCCAGGCGGTCGGCGGCCAGATCCCCGGCGACGGCGACGATCCGCGAGGCGTCCCGGTCCGCGACTTCCAGGCCGTTGCCCCGCAGGGCCGACCTGACGCGCAGCAGTGCCTGTGCGTCGTCCGCGGCCCGCACCAGGCAGTGCACCGTCAGATCCGTGTCCGCCAGGAGGGCGGCGATCAGGTGGGCGCCGAGGAAGCCGGTCGCCCCGGTCAGCAGTGCCTGGCGGGGGCCGCTCGCGCGGGACGCCAGCGTCGCGGCGAAGTCGAGAGCGGTGCCCGGGTCCGACTCGGCGGCGAAGTCGGGGAGGATGCGCCGCCGGGCCGGTACGGAGGGCGCGGCGCGGGCGGTGCGCACGGCCGCGGTCAGTGCGTCAGGGGTCGGGTTGGCCAGCAGCGCCTGGAGTACGGCGCGGCTGTCCTCGGGGCGCAGTCCGAAGGCCTTGACCGTGCGGGCGACCAGCCGGGTGGCCTGGAGCGAAGTGCCGCCGTGCGCGAAGAAGTCGTCACGCGGTCCGGCTCGGCGGCCGCCCAAGGAGTGCGCCCACAGAGCGAGCACCTGTTCGCCGGTGTCGTCCTGCGGCGCCGCAGCGGGCGAGGCCGCGGCAGGAGTGAGGGGCCTGGCGGCGAGAGCGGCCCGGTCGGTCTTCCCGCTGGTGGTGAGCGGGAGCCGGTCCAGCCGGACCAGTACGTCTGGCACGAGGTGCGGGGGCAGCTCGGCGGCCAGGTATCCGCGGACAGACTCGGCGGAGGGGCCAGTGCCGTCGACGGTGAAGTAGCCGACGAGGCGCTTGTCGGCGGGTGAGTCCCCGTGGACGACGACGGCGGTCCGGCCCACCTGGGGATGGCGGGTCAGCGCGGCCTCCACCTCGCCCGGTTCGACGCGGCGTCCGCGAACTTTCACCTGATCGTCGTTGCGCCCGGCGAAGACCAGGTTGCCGTCCGCCGACCGGAAGCCGAGGTCGCCGGTGCGGTACATCCGCTCGCCGGGGAGCCCGAACGGGCAGGCGACGAAGCGGGCGGCCGTCAGCACCGGCCTGGCGACGTATCCGTCCCCGACGCCCTCCCCTGAGATGTACAGCTCGCCGACGGTTTCGTCCGGCACTTCGCGCAGACGCGCGTCGAGCACGGACACCCGGCTGCCTCCGAGCGGGCGGCCGATCGGCACCGGGTCCCGCACATCGCCCTGGAGCCGGAGCCGGTGGCTGGTGGCCGCTACGGTGGTCTCGGTTGGGCCATAGGCGACCACGACGGTGAGATCGGGGCAGTGCGCCAGCACCTCGCGCACCGCGGCGGCCGGTACCGCCTCCCCGCCGGTCCACAGCTCCCGGACGCCTGCCAGGCAGCCCGGATCCTCTTGGGCAACCAGTTGCAGCAGGCTTGCGGTGAGCAGCAGCGAGGTGATGCGGTACTTCGCGATGCAGTGGGCCAGCCCGGCGATGTCGAGTGGTCCGTCCGGTGCCAGCACCGCCTGGTGGCCGCTGAGCAGCGGCGCCCACAGCTCGTACGTCGAGGCGTCGAACCCGTACGATGAGTGGACCAGCACCCGGCTGTGCGCGGCACTGCGCAAGCGGGGGTCCAGGACCAGCGCAGCGACGTTGGCCTGGGTGACCATCACGCCCTTGGGGGCGCCGCTGGAACCGGACGTGAACATCACATATGCCAGGTCACTCGCGGCCGGCGGGCGGGTGCGCTCGGCGTCGCCCAGGTCGTCGGGGGCGGCCGCGGCCAGTTCCCTCGCCGTCTGCGGGGCGTCCAAGAGCAGCACGTTTGCGGCGAGGCCGTCAGGCAGCCGGTCGAGCAGGCGACTCTCGGTGAGGGTGAGCGCCGGGGGCCGTGTCCGCCGCCATCTGCGCCAGTCGCGCTGGCGGATGGCCCGGATCGAGCGGCAGATAGGCCCCGCCGGCCTTCACCACTGCCAGGACGGCGACGATCTGGTCCGTCGAGCGCGGCAGCAGCAGGGCGGCGGTCGTACCGGGGCCGACGTGCCGGTCCACCAGAAGGCGGGCCAGTCGGTTTGCGCGGGCGTTCAACTGCCCGTACGTCAGCGCGCCGTGGGCGCCGCCGATCGCGGCCTCATTGCTGTGCGCGGCGGCCTGGCGTTCGAAGAGGTGTGACAACGGCGGGGTGGTGGTCATGGAGCGGGGTTCCTTTCCGTTCGGGCCGGGTGGGCGGTGGGCGTCGCGAAGGATGCGGCCAGGAGCCGGCTGAGCGATAGTCCCGGGTCACTCACGGCGGCGGTGAGGAAGCGCCTGAGCCGGCCGAGGACCCCGACGACCGTGCCCCTGTCGTACAGCCTCGGGTCGTACTCGGCGTCGCAGGTGAGGCCGAACAGTTCGCCGGCGGGGTCGCGCCGCTCCCAGAACTCCAGCAGCAGGTCGAACTTCACGGCGCCGTTGTGGGGCACAATGACGTGGGCCGGACGGACGCCCAGATCGACGGTCGGCCAGGGGATGTTCTGGAGCACGACGACTGTCTGGAACAACGGGTTGCGGCCGAGACTCCGCGGCGGGTTGAGCCGTTCCACGACCCGTTCAAAGGGGACGTCCTGGTGCTCGAACGCAGCCAGCACCGTGCTCCGGACGCGGTCCAGGAGTCCGGCGAAGGAGGGGTCGCCGGATGTGTCGGTGCGTAATGTGAGGGAGTTGACGAAGAAGCCGATCGCCTCCTCCCACCGCGGGTCGCTCCGGCCGGCCGTCACCGTGCCCAGCGGGAGGTCTGTGGCTGCGGCCGACTCGGCCAGCACTGCGGCCACCCCGGCCTGGAGCACCATGAACAGCGTCGCCCCGTTGCCGCGTGCCAGCGCGACCAGCTCTCGGTGCAGGGCGGCGGGCCAGAAGGCGCCTACCGAGCCGCTGCCGCCGCCCATTCGCGCGCCCGGCGTCCTGGGGCGGTCGTACAGCCCCGGGAGTTCGGCGGGCAGATCCGCCAGCGTCTTCTCCCAGAAGGCGAGCTGGTCGGCGGCGGGCCCGGCGGGGTCGGCGCCGGCCCCGAAGGCCCGATCCTGCCAGACGGTGAAGTCGGCGTACTGCGCGGGTGCTTCGCGCGGTGCCTCGGCCCGCCGGCAAGAACGGCCCGGTAGGCGGCCGCCAGATCCCTGGCCAGCGGCCCCACGGACCAACCGTCGCACGCGATGTGATGCACGACCAGCACCAGGACCGACCAGGCGAGGTCGGACCGGCCGCGCAACAGCCATGCCCGAAGAGGCGCTTGACGGGTGAGGTCGAACGGCTCGGCCACTGCCTCCCGCACCGCGACATCGATCCCGTCCGGCTCGACGCGCTGCGTCCGTAGCGCCAACGGGCAGTCGCCGGGCGCCAGGACGTGCTGGACGGGCTCCCCGTCCAGCACCGGGAAGATAGTGCGCAGGCTCTCATGTCGCTCGACCAAGGCGCTCAGCGCCGCCCGCAGGCCGTCCGGGTCCACCGGGCCGTCCACCGGAATGAGCAGCGGCACGTGGTAGGCGGGGCCGGGGTCGAGCTGGTTGAGGTGCCAGAGCCGGGCCTGGCCGGGGGACAGCGGAAGCGGGTCAGGGCGCCGCTCCATGCGGCGCGGGCCCGCTTCCGGCGGCCTCGGTCCGCTTCCGGGATCCCCGCGGCGGGCCGCGCTGACCAGGTCGGCGACCGCGCCGAGCGAGCCGGCGTCAAAGACGGTGCGGATCGGGAGGCCGACGCCGAACTCGCGGCGCAGCAAGTAGGTGAACCGGGTGATCTGGAGAGAGTTGGCGCCCGCGTCGAGGAAGGCGGCGCCCTGCTCCACCGGGGGCAGCCCCAGCGCGCTCCACAACGCGGCGACCCGGTTCCGTGGCTCGTCGTCCCCGGCTGCGGCGTTCGTCGGCCCGTCCGGCAGCGGGCGGTCCGCGAGGAGGGCGCGGTCCACCTTGCCGTGGGCGTTGAGGGGCAGCGCGTCCAACGGGATGACGGCGTCCGGCACCAGGTGGGGCGGCAGTGTACGGCGCAGGGAGGCCCGGATCCCGGCGCTCTCCAGGGCGCCGCGCGGACGTACGTACGCCACCAGCCGTTTGTCGTCGGGGCCTGTCTGATGGACGACCACGGCCGCCTGCGCCACCTCCGGCCTGCCCAGCAGGGCGGCCTCGACCTCGCCGGGCTCGATGCGGTGCCCGCGCACTTTGACTTGGGCGTCGGCGCGGCCTATGAAGTCCACGACGCTCTCCGGCAGCGAGCGTACGAGGTCGCCGGTGCGGTACATCCGCTCGCCCGGCGCGCCGAAGGGACAGGCCACGAAGCGCTCGGCCGTGGTCTCCGGTCGGCGCAGGTACCCGCGGGCGACTCCCGCCCCGGCGATGAAGAGCTCGCCGACCTCTCCGGCTGCCACCGGCCGTAACCGGGTGTCAAGCACGAAGAGCCGCTCCGTGTCGAGCGGGCCGCCGATCGGGATGGACGGACCGGCCGCGTCCGCTGTGGTAACTCGCTGCTGGGTGGCGAAGGTAGTGGTCTCGGTCGGGCCCTACACATGACGCAGCACGGTGCGCGGAGCGCCGCGAAGGAAAGCCCGCATGGCCTGCGGTGAACACGTCTCGCCGCCCGTCAGTACCTCGTCCAGACCTGCGAGGGCCGCCGGGGCGAAGCCGGTGATGACGTTGAACAGCGCCGTGGTGAGGAAGACGGCCGAAGCGCCGCTCGCGGTGACGACGGCGCCCAGCCGGTCGGAGTCGAGGGTGTCCGCCATCATTATGGCCCGGCCGCCGTTCAGCAGCGGCACCCACAGTTCGTAAGTCGCGGCGTCGAAGGTTTGCGGGGAGTGCACGAGCACCGCGCGGTGCGCGGGAGTGCTGAAAAGGCGGTCGGATGCGAGCGCGAGGATGTTGGCGTGTGTGGTGATCACCCCCTTGGGGCGCCCGGTGGAACCGGAGGTGTACATCACATATGCCGAGTCGTCACCGCTGCCGCTCATAGGCCCGCGCCCATCGTCCGTACGGCCCCGGCGCGTCCCGGTGAGGGAGCGCAGGAACGCCGGGTCGTCCAGGACGATCCATGCGGCCCGGCCGGCCGTCGTGTCGGTACCGAGGCGAGCGGCGATCCCCCGTCGGGCGACCAGCGCGGCGGGTTTCGCGTCGTTGAGCATCAGGGCGATCCGGTCCTCCGGATAGGCTGCGTCGAGCGGGAGGTACGCCGCTCCGGCCTTGAGGATCGCCAGCACTGTGACGGCGTAGTCGGCCGAGCGTGGGAGGGCGAAGGCGACGATGTCGCCGGCCCGGACGCCGTGCGCGGCAAGTAGCGCGGCGAGGCGGTCGGCGCGCGCGTCCAGTTGTGCGTAGGTTAGCTCGCCGTCGTCCCCGGCCACCGCGACAGCGTCCGGAGCCAACCGCGCCTGCCGCTCGAAAGCCGTCGGTACGGTGAGGGCCGGTTCAGCTGCCATGGTGGCATCGGCCGGTATCTGCGCACTCGTCACACTCACGTCCTTGGCGTTGTGTCCTGACAGATGGCTGCGGTCTCCTGGCTGGGATCCGTGCTGATCCGATGACAGGTGCCAGGGACGGAATCCGCAGGCTCGGCAGCTCCGCGGGCCCGTCAAGGAAAGTGACGATGCCGGCTCGGACCGTACCGGCGCGTCCCGGCCGGTACGTGCTGCGGACTCCTCCCAGCTTGGTGCGGCGACCTTGCCGAATACGGGGTCTGGCAGATCGGGACTGTTAAAAAGTCGGCGCTGTCAACAACAGACCGACCATGCGCGGGCGGCAGCGGTGGCCCGGACGAGAATGGCGAGGCGGTTCTTTGAGCCGGGTGGGCGGCCGGGGCCGGGTGTGGTGGGTTTCGGTACACCGGCTGGAGGACCAGTCGTCGTGCGGAGGTGCCGGAACCCGCGCGGGACCCGGGCGGGCGTGCGACGTCGGCGTCGGTGGCGCCGGTGCGTGACCACCACAGCCAGACCGGCTTGTTCAACCCGCCGCGGTTCAGGCCGGCGTACAGGGAACCGTGCCCACGGCGATGCTCGGGCGCCAGCGCCAGGTCGACCAGCGACCACACCGGTCCTTCCGTGCAGAGCACGGCGTCGGCCAGCTCGAACAGCGCGTCCGCACGGGCGGTCAGGCGATCGTAGAAGTCGGCCCGGAACCGCGACAACACGGTCAGGGACTCGACGCGGACAGCACCGTTCAGCAGACTCACCCCCCGCGGCCTTGCATGATCAACAGCGTCTCGACAACGCACATGACCACATGGGGGCTGTGGTCTCATCCCTTTCATGATGACCAAGCCAGAGCGGGGAACCGCGCCGCCCGGGCGGACGTCGGCGAGGCAGACATCGAGCCCATGGGCATGGCAGGCGTGGGCCAGCCACACCGCCGATGTGATCTTGACGGTGCTATGTCTCAGGCCAACTGCGTTACTGCATGACCGCCCCTCCCTCGCGCCGTGAACGTCCCACATCCCATTGCACCCAGGTTGGCCGGGATTCTTCTCGCTCCTTCTCTTCGGGTTGGGCAACGGTGTTTGAAGGGGCTACGGGCGGACGTTGAGCCCCACGTTTTGAGAGGAACGGGTTACGTGAAGGTACGCAGGCACATCACCACGATCACGGCCACCGCCGCCCTTGCGGGGTTGGTCGGCTTAGGTCTGGCGGCGCCGGCACAGTCGGCCCCGCAGTCCTGGAAGTGTCGTGACGCCACCGCCTCGACCACCGGGGCGAAGATCGCTGCATCCATCTGCTGGAGCGGGAGTACGGCCAAGGTGGCTGGCCAGGTCTACGACACCAAGGCCGACAGGCACAGCGGCTGCGGAGAGATCATCAAGGCCTCCAACTCGGCCTACAACTACTGTGCTCGCAAGGGTGCGGGGACATCGGTGCACTTCGTCACCGGCGAATTCCACTACAGCCATCCCGTGTGGATCAGGGCATGCACGGAGAATGGTCCCGCATCCGGTCAGAAATGCTCGGCCTGGCACTGACGGACACGCCCGATGGCCGCCAACGTCTTGAACTGGCACGAGCCCGCACCCACAGGTTGGTCGACATGCCACCTGGGTGCGGGCCCCCGCGGGGAACGGTCACGGCGGCCGTTCCCCGAACGGAACCTCTGAGGCTGGTGTGATGGGAGGGAGCGGAGCCGCGACGCTGATCAGCGTCTCCACCTCGGACCCACCGAAAACGCTCGGAACCTTGATCGTTCTCATGTTCTCCAGGGGCACCTTGGCCCAGGGTCTTGCCTGATTCGGAGGAACCGAGGGCTCACGTCTAAAAGCAGAACCAGCCGTTCTGCACGAAACCCTCCGCGTTAACGTTGCCCCAGGCGAAGCCGCGCACGTACTCGCTGCCGAACTCCGCATAGTTCTGGTGCACGGTGAACGTTTGTCCGTAAGTGAGATGGTTGAACGGCGTGCCACCGTAGGAGCTACGGACATCGAGGGTCTGAGCGCACACGGTCATGCGCTGACCTATGTTGCCGTCGTTCGCCCAGAGGTAGGGGCCGCCGGCATAGGCGGCGGACTGGGTGACGGTGAGCATTACCGCCGTGAATACGGCGGTGAGAGAGCTTCCGAGGATGGCACGCCGCGCCAACCGCCGGGGACGACGGTCCGTGCGCAGGGTCGGTTCGAACTGCTGACGTAACGCTGACGCGACCATGGGGTTGTCTCCTTGTCTCGGGGACTTACGGCACGGACACAGTAAAGGGACAGGCAGGCATGCGACAGCCACCCGGGCCAGTAACCGACAGGGTCAAGCCACCTTCGAGTATCGGTAGCCGATGAACTGCCATGGCCTCCCCTTGATGATTGAGGTTCCGAAACAGGCATTTAGCTTGTTTTTTTAAAGTCTCCTTGGGGGCTGGGGTTGCCTCAGGTGCTGCTTGATTGTCAGACCCCCTCGGTACGGTCGACGCATGAGAGCTACGGCAACCTTCACCGTCAAAGCGTTCGTCCCTACCGAGCTGAAGCCCGGGCCAGCCGTATCCACGGCGCTGCCGGTCGGTGTCGCGACCATGGAGAAGCATTACGAGGGGGAGGCAACCGGCCGCTCGGCGACCTTGTTCACTTCCGCGTTCGACCAGACGACCGGCGTGGGCACATACATTGCCATGGAGTCGTTCGACGGATCGCTGCACGGTCGGCAGGGTTCCTTCAACTTCGCGCACTCGGCGACAACGTCTGGCAACGACCGCACTGCGGAGTTCTTCACCATCGTGCCCTCAAGCGGCACCGGCGAGTTGGCGGGGATCGTTGGCGCTGGCGGGATGGCTGTGGAGGCTGACGGCACGCACCGTATCTGGTTCGACTACCAGCTCGGCTGAGCGGCAGGCTTTGGAACGGAGCCGCCTGACATCCGTTGGTCTTCCTTCTCCTGACCGGCCGGGTGGTCACTCCTCTTACCGACGCCGGACGACGCTCAGAACGTGATCACTCGTACGGGGATTCCTCGGGCATGAACACGATCGGCTGGTGGCGACGCTGATCCATCCGCGGCACGACCTGCCGCACTCGGCGCTGGGGCTGCTGTTCGGCGTCGATCGGTCCACCGTTACCCGGGCGATCGGAGAGATGCGCACGCTCCTGGCGGAGCGGGGGTGCGCAGTTCCCGACGGCCCCGGCCTGCGGCTTCGGACGCTGACGGATGTGTTTGCCTACGCCCGGGCCGAGGGCGTCGAGCTGCGTTTGGACGCCACCGAGGTTCAGGTCCGCCGGCCACCGGCCGGCCGCGGCGGACGGCGCGCGTTCGTCTCGGGCAAGAAGAAGCAGTTTGCCTGGGCCTGAGCCGCGACCACCGTGGGCAAGCGATCACCCCTCCGAGAAAACCCTGCCCGTGGGCACTACCCGGCAGAGTGGAACAGTGGGAACGAGACCGCCACGGCCACTCGTCCGACCGAATCACCGTCGGACGCGCCCTCGCCGACCACAAACGCTGGAAGCAGCTCCAGCGCTGGACCCATCGCCGTGACCGCCTCCCCGACACCTACCGAGCCATCGCAGGCATCGTCTCCGACCGCAACATCACTGCCTGAAATCGGGCCATGCACGGTGCAGGCGGTCACCCAGGTCGTCCACACCGAACGAATCGGGGGAGCAGGAACTCGCAGCCGCGGACTTGGCGCGTGGGCCGTCCCCTCCACGCGCCTGTGGGGGAGGGTTGCGGATCAGGGCTGAAGGATCTCCTGGATGCCGGGAACAGGTCCCACTGCCAGGTCTTCGATGACGAGGATGAGGAAACAGTCCGCGAGGGCGGAGGCGTTCCCCTCCGCAGACTCCCCGGCGAGCGTGTCCTCCGGGACGAACTCCGTCTCCCAGGTCCGGGCTGACTGCCATTGATCTGATTCCACCGTCCCCCGGACGCGGATCGGCCACCTCGTCCCCGTGCCCTGCGCGTCAACGATGCGGAGGGCGCCTGCCTGTGGGGAATGGCCGGTTTGACCTTTCATCTTCTCCGCGACGAGCCGCGTTGTCTCGGCGGGTGGGAATTCTTCGCCTACCATGCCGCCACTGTACCTTCTTCGAACTGCGGTCCGGCAGTTTTCCGCAGATGCCGAGCTGTCAGCACGCCGGCTGGACTTCACCGCGATGGAGCGTTATCGAGTTCTCGTGGTAGGCGGTGATGATCCCCTTGATGCCGGTGGACCCGTAGCTGTTGAACTGGACCACAACCCGGAACTGACCTTCGCAGGGGGCCAGGTCACGGAGGATGAACGCTATGGAATTTCCCCCTTGCGGGACAGTAGAGGTGAAGTATGCCAACGTGTTGGCAAGATCTTCGTCGACGTGGGCGGACCAGTGCTTGGAATGAATGTGGTTGAAACCCCAGGTGCTGCTTCCACACCGAAGCGGTACAAGTGCGTACGGCACGTGAGGCGCGTACCACTTAACGATGTGCCCCGCTGTCTGGCCGTTGCACGCGGTCGGGCTGAGCACTGCTGGCTGGACCGGCGCCGCTTGCGCGGCGGTGGATACACCTCCGGAAATGATCATCGGTTGTCGGGCTGGCTGCACCAATGGATCAAGATGTATCCGGAATTCACTTGCGTGATAACCTCTTCGCGGCTCTGCAGGTCGAGTATGGCGCACATCTATCGGCGAGACGGGCGACGTCCTGTATGGGGCGTCACTTACATCGGCTAACAACGGCTAACGCAACGAGCCGAGTTGGCGGTGGGTGATGAGGCAGCAGGCGAGTTTGAGGAACGCTTCGCGGATGTCGGCTCGCCGTTCCCATCGGATGCGCAGACGTCGGACGCCGTGCAGCCACGCAAAACTCCGCTCGACCACCTGGGGCGTGTTTTGAAAGTCGGCTCTGTTCGTCGTCCCATGCCGTGATGATCACGGTGTGGGGCGAGGGGATCTTTCTGACGATCAGTGGGCGGTGCTGAAGCCGTTGTACTGCAGGCTCGGGCGGATGCGGCAGGTCTGATCACGTGGGAGGTCAACGTCGACTCCACGATCTGCCGGGCCCATCACCACGCCGCAGGCGCCCGCCGGGACGGACATGCTCAGAAGAAACCGCCCGGCGGAACCCGCACGGAGCCCGACGACCACGGTCTGGGCCGGTTCCAGGGCGGCTTCACCACCTAGAATCATCTGGCGTGCGAGCAAGGCCAACGGCCGCTGTCTTTGCTGGTCACCGCCGGACAGCATGGTGACAGTCCTCAGTTCGCCGCCGTCCTGGACGGAATCCGAGTACCCCGCACCGGGCCGGGCCGTCCCCGTGTCCCACCTCTGCGGGTGCGGGGTGACAAGGCGTACTCCTCCCGCGCCAATCGGGCCTACCTGCGAAAGCGTGGGATCCGCTGCACCATCCCGGAGCCGGCCGACCAGGTCGCCAACCGCAAACGGCGCGGGAGGGCCGGCGGGCGGCCTCCGGTCTTCGGCCGCGAGGGCTACAAGGCCCGGCACGCGGTCGAGTGCGGGATCAACCGGCTCAAGCGCAACCGGGCGGTCGCCACCCGGTTCGGCAACCTCGCCGTCCGCTTCGAAGCCACCGTCCTGATCGCCGCGATCAGCGAATGGCTGTGACCCCTGAACTGTCGGTTCCACGTGCCATGCTGACCACGGCCAAGGTGAACCGGGCGAGGGAGAGACAACGATGGGGGCTCAGTACTACGGCGCCGACAGCGAGAACGGCGACCGCATCGACGACCCCTCCGAGGACGCGCTGTACATGATGCTCAGCGACCTCAACGACTCCGACAACACCTTCCTGGTCGTCCAGCCCGACGAGGACGACCCCGTCTGGTTCGCCTCCGTGGCCGTCCTGGACGAAGGCGGCTACGAGATCGTCCGCCGCGACACCACCCGCAACGAGCACGACGTCACCACGGCGAACAGCATCAACGACATCGCCCGCGACCTCACCATCTGGATGGCCGCCCGCGACTTCCCCGGACGGCCAACCAGACAGGCCACCGACTTGTAAAACGCGGCCTTGCGATAGGTGCCCAGTCCGGTGCCGTGCAGGGTGCCGTGGCGGGCGATCGCGGGCACGATGCCACGTGCGCTGACCTGGTCGCTGTAGATGTCGTGGTCGTAGGTTGGGGCGCAGGCCCGCCGCAGGCTTGAACCGGTTCCGGTGAAGGTCGAGGGCTTGCGTTCGAACGCCGTGCGTCTGGCCGCATGTGGTTGGCTGGCCGAGGACAGGCCGGAGACGTTCAGCGTCCCTGCCAGCCCGAGGCGGCGGCATGACCGTGGTCATCGCCTGGGCGCTGTCGGTGCGCCGTTCGTAGTCTCGGGCCAGGCGGCGCGAGCGCATCAGGCCCGCGAACGTCCGCTCCAGCAGCCTGCGCGCCCGGCCTCGCGGTCGTGACCGAGCCCGCCGGGACCACGTTCAGCAGCAGCCCGAGCGTGTCCACCATGATGTGCCGCTTTCGGCGGTGACCTTCTTCGCAGCGTCGGAGCCGCTGGAGCCGTTCCCTGGCTGGGCATCGCTGCTGTCCGGGGCGGGCTCAGAGATCGCAGCTGAGGAGGCGGCGGGTCGGGCGTGACACGAATGGGTGAATCCAATTGGCATATGCGGAGGCGGGCAATATTTGTGCCTCGGGCAGGGCACGAGTACGCAGTAGGAAACGCGCCGTTCGTTATGTTTGTCGCCGTTGTGTGGTTCGGCGGAGGCGTGGTCCGGTGCGACGGGAGTGTGCCGATGGAAAGGGCTGCCGAGACATGCAGAGGTCGTGCAGGACGGAGCACTGGCAGGTAGCGGCTGGCCTGGAAAGCCGGGAGGAGATCACCGTCTTCGCGACGGTCCGTCACCCCGTCCGGGGGCTCGTCCATTGCCGGGCGGCGGAGCTCCTGGGAGGGGCTCTCCAGCGGGAAGGCTGGTCTGTGCGTTATGAGGACGAATCTCCTCCGCTTCTGTCGAGCTTCCCGGACGGGGCCGGTCATGCTGCGGCAGGAGTCCAGGTGCTGTCCTACTTGCAACGTGACCGGCAGGCGGCAGGGTTGGCAGGGGCGGCTCCTTCTGGTGGGGCCTCGATCGCGTTGCAGAGGGCGCTGGCTTCCTGGCGGGCTGTGATGCGGACTCGCCAGTTCGTGGCCGCGGAAGGTGATCCTTTGTGCTGGGGTGCCGTGCGCGCCCAGGCTCTGCTGGAGGGGGCCTTGGCGGCCGGTGGCGGCCGGGTGCGAATTCTGGCCGGCACGATGCCGCACTATTCAGCCGGTGCCGGTGATGAAGGACACTCCGCGTTGTCGACGGACGAACTCGACCGAGTGGCGGCGGGCACCCGTGTAGTGATCGGGCCGGCTGGCGTGGCCCCAACTGTGCGAACCTCCCTGGTCCGCCAGGGGCTGCGCGTTATCGATGCGACCTGTCCGCTGGTGACGGCCGCCCAGGCCGAGATCCGCAGATTCGCCGCGCACGGCGAAAGCGTCCTTCTCATCGGACCTCGGGACAGTGCCGTGCTGCCCGGCATGGTCGGGCAGGCTCCCGACGCGGTCCGGACGGTGCACGATGTCGCCGAAGCAGGAGACATCCGGGTGGAGGCCCCCGGCCGTGTGGCGGTGGTGACCGCACCGGGGACCCCGGGCGAGCGGAACCGGATGGTCGCCGAGGCGGTGCGGGGCGCACTGGGTCATGTGCTGCCCCAGGACCCGACCACGTACTGCCACGCCGCCAGCGATCGGGAGCACGCCCTGCTCAGACTGGCCGCATCCAGCGATGCCGTCCTGGTCCTGGGACGCCAAAACTCCCCCACTCTGGCCAGCCTGAGGAATTCCGGTGTGCGGGCGTACGGGGCAGCTCGCATTGCAGAGGTGAGGCCCGCGTGGCTGGCGGGAGCCGCCGCGGTCGGCATCGTCGCGGCCCCTGGAGCCAGCCCCGCTCTCATGGCCGACACCTTGCGGGCATTGACGGGTCTGGGGCCGTCGGCCGTGACCCGGCAGGTTACGACCACCCTCGTGGACCGGGGCGACACGGAGAGCGGCTGACCGTCAGCTGGCCCTCTGGGCCCCGGCGTGCCGGTGTGTACCGCATGGGTGGGGCGTGCGGCTGCCCGCGCAATGTGTTCATCACGTGGTGTAGCCGGAGCAGACCGGGACATCTGACGGGTATGTGTTCTGTTCCCCCTAAAGGCAGAAAAGAGAGGGGATGCATCTCAATGGGTCGATTGCCCAACGTGCGGCTGCGAGCTCTCTTACGCGAGGCGAACATGACAGCCGGACACTTGTCCAGGGCCGTCAACCAGGCAGGCGGTGAAGTCGGCTTGGCCCTGCATTACGACCGTACGTCCGTCTCGCACTGGCTTTCCGGAACTCGTCCTCCGGAACCGGTGCCTTCCCTGGTGGCCGAGGTCCTCTCTCGCGCACTGGGACGGCAGGTCACTGCTGCGGACACCGGCCTTCTGAACGGCAACGCTCCGGTCGCCACCCGCCAGTCGGACGACCTCGGCCTGTCCTTGGTGCGGCTGGCTCGCCCGCCCACGAAAGAACTCGCGGATTCCAGCGTCTACACGACCCTCCTTGAACTGGACGCGGCCGAGGGAAACTTCGCCATACCACTGGCGCCATCAGTACCGCACGCCCGGGAGGCCGAGCCCACCTCGGTGCCAGCCACGGAGTTGATGCTTCCCGTCTTCGCCCGGATCGACACGGCTTTCGGCGGGGGAGCGGCCCGCCAAGCCCTATCCTCCTACTTGGCCGTCGACATCACGCCGCGGTTAGTCCTGAGGATGCCTCCGGGACGCCGCGACCGTTTTCTGCGCACCGCCTCCCGACTCACCTATCTCGCCGGGTACATGCACTTCGACGACAACATGAACGGAATAGGGCAGTCGTATTACCAGACTGCCCTCCGCATGGCGGCCGCGTCAGCGGACCTGCGCACTTATACGACCGTCCTGCGGGCGATGAGCATCCAGGCTCTGCATTTGGGCCATCGGTCTCTGGCCCTGGACATCGCTGAGGCCGCAGCTCGGCACAACACAGACCTCCCGCCCGGGCAAGCCGTACTGCTTACCTCCCAGTGGGCACTCACCCTGGCGGCGAACGGCCAGCGCCGCAAGGCCTTCGCCGAACTGCGCCGGGCTGAACAGACCTTTGCCCGAGGCCCATTGAGCACGGGAACGATCGATGACTTCCACGCCGCCGCCTTCGCACACCAGAGCGCGGAGACATTCGCCTACGCGGGCGAGCCCGCCCGGGCCATCCGGGAACTTACCTCCTCGCTGAGGCAACGGCCCGCGGACGAACGCCGAGCACGTGCCCTGATCAATGCGCGGCTCGGCGGGCTGCAACTCGACCAAGGGCACCTCGAACAGGCATGCGCGGCCTGGCACCTCTTCCTTGATGACCAGGCCCACTTGCGGTCAGGTCGGATCGCCTCCGCGCTGGCTGAGATGCGGTCACGACTGCGGCCCTTCAGGCAGCAGCCAGTAGCGCGAGAAGTCCTCAACCGGAGCCACTCATCGGCGTTCGCCAGCGGCGCCCCGCCGGCCGGTTCACCGTAATGCCGAGCAGGTCGTCCGGAACGGGAAGGCCACGTCCAGCGGGAGCGCGAAAGCGCTGAGGGCGGCGAGGAGATCGTCGTCGGATCCGGCGAGGACGGGTCCGATGTGGAGCTGGCGCTCCCAGGTCTACTTCGCGGTCGGCGGCTCGCCGGAACGGCCCTGCGGCCACTGCCCGGTTCCCGGAAACGCGGGTCGGATCCGCACACCGGCAGTGCGGCCGATACGGGCGGGCCGTTCTCGCCGACCCGCCGGCCGAGAACGCCGGCAGGGCGGGAAGGGGCGGGCGAACGGATCCAGGGGCCCCGAAGGGCGCGCTGCTGAAGTCAGTGACGAAGGCCGGCGGAGGGGACGTGTTTGAGCCCGGCGAAGCGTCGCTGAGTGGGAGCGAGTGCTTCGGGGTCGATCAGTACGTCGACAATACATGGGCCCTGGACGGTTGCGGCTTCCCGCAGGGCGTCGTGCAGAGCCTCCGGGGCGGTGACGCGGAGGCCGCGGGCGCCGAGGGCTTCGGCGTACTGGGCGAAGTCGGTCATGGGGAGCGAGGAGTCGGCGTAAGGCAGGCCGAGAGCTTTCGTTCCCTGTCTGCACATACCGTAACTCGCGTCGTTGAGGACGATCCACACGACGGACGCGTTGTACTGGACCGCGGTGCTGACCTCGTTCTGCATCAGCATGGCCCCGTCTCCCACCAGGGCGACGGCGCGCCTGCCGGTGGCAAGGGCCGCGCCGACCGCTCCGCAGGCGAAGTGCCCCATGGAGCCCAGGTAGAGGTTGCTCACACGCCACTGCCCCGGGCGGGAGAAGCGCAGATAGCGGTTCCCCCAGGCGAACGCGTTGCCGTTGTCCCCCATCACGAGGTCGCCCCGGTCGACGAACCGGCTCTGGATCTCGTGCAGGAGTTGGCGTGGGTGCACGAGGCGCTCTGTTCGCGGCGGTGGGGCTGAGGGAGTGTGCCCCGGTGCGGGGCCGCCGGTGTGATGCATATTGGTGGGCGGCGCGCACATGGCGGGCGCCGCTTCCACGAGCGCGTACGCGAAGGCGGCGACGTCAGCCTCTACACGGATGAGCCGGTCGGCCGGGTAGACGTGAGGCAGGTCGTCGGGAGCGAGGTCGACCTGGATGAGCTGGGCTCGGGCGAGATACGCCTCGTCGTAGCAGGAGGCCCCGTCACCAAGCCTGCTGCCCAGCGCGATCACGAAATCAGGGTCGTGGCGCCGCAGTGCGTCGGCGACCTCGGGATCGCCCCCCAGTCCGGTCACGCCCAGGTATCGGGGACCTGCCTCGGGGAAGATGCCCTTGCCGCGGGGAGTGGACATCACCGGCGCGTCGAGACGCTCGGAGAGTTCGGCGACGGCCGCTGCTGCCCGGCGCGCGCCCCAGCCGATCCACAGCGCGCACCGACCGGCGGCCAGTCGGGAGAGGAGCGCCTGGTCAAGAGCCGGTGTGTCCGCAGCGGTGGCACGCGGAGGAGCGGACAGCGGCACGGGAAGGTGACCGCGCTGGGCTGGAACGGTCAGGGCGAGATGGTGCACATAGCCGGTGGACCGGGCGAAGCCTGCCGCGCACGCCTCCCATACGCCGGCCAGAGATTGCGGGCTGTCGAGGATGGTGACTCCCTGGACCGTCTGGTTGGGCGTGTGCAGCGTCTGCGGTGGCAGGGACAGAGGGCTCGTTTCCTGGATGGGAAATCGGCCGACATAGGCAGGATCGGTGTAGCCGCTGATCAGCAGCACCTTCGCGCCCTCGTAACGCGCCGCCATCAAGCCGGTGAGACTGTTGGTCAGACCTGGTCCCGTGGTGACGAACACAGCGACCGGACGGTCGGCGGCGATGCTCGCCTCACACGCCGCGAAGAGGGCGCCTGTCTCGTGTCGGCAGTGATAGGTGGGGACGCCGGAGGCGGAGAGGGCATCCCACATGTAGACGATGCCTCCTCCGGAGACACCGAACGTCTCTTTGACACCCAGTGCCCGGAGCATCATCACCACGCCCTGCGCGAGTGTGGAGGCGGCGCCGTCCGGGGAGGCTGGGCGAAGGTCGGCCGGCCGTGCGGGGGCGGAGGCTTCTGCCTGGTCGGACACGTCAGCCACGGAAGGTCCTATCGTCGCGTTCGGCGTCGCGGTGGCGTGGACTCGTCCGGGGGGCGACTCCCCGGTAGCGCAGGGCGGAGTGCGGCAGAGAACGCAGGACAGGGGCCTGCTGTGCGGCGCCCTCGACGGCGTTGCCGATGAAGGACGGCTGAATGATCAGCATCATCATCACGGCAGCGGTGTCGGCCGCGAAGCCGAGGTCGAGCAGGACGGCGATGCCGAGGCCGCCGATGTTCACTGCCGTCTTCCTGCTCCGGGACAGCTCGGCCTCGACGTCGTAGACCAGCAACTGGTAGGTGCCGACCGGCCATTGGTGGACTCGGACGCACTGCTGGAATGCCAGCACACGTTCGTCCGCGGGTCGCAGCGGCACTCCGAAACC
This sequence comes from Streptomyces sp. NPDC008317, assembly GCF_042955955.1. Classification (NCBI taxonomy): domain Bacteria; kingdom Bacillati; phylum Actinomycetota; class Actinomycetes; order Kitasatosporales; family Streptomycetaceae; genus Streptomyces; species Streptomyces sp. NPDC008317. The sequence goes on along the minus strand of NZ_JBIBFQ010000005.1, from coordinate 427,387 downwards.
CGGCAGCCGGGGGTTGCGCTCCAGCAGTTCACCCACTGCGGTGGGCAGGCTCACTCCCTCCGCGCCACTCAGCCGGCTGCGCAGATCGAGCAGCATCTGTGCGCAGAGCCGGGAGGTGCCCGGGCCGGCCACACCTGTGGCGGCAAGGACGGACGCGGCGAACCCTGCCGTCGGATTGCCCCAGGACGCCGCGATGCGGCCCGCCTTGAGCGGCCAGATCCGCGGATCCGCGAGAGCGGACGACGCGGCGAGGTCGTCGAGCATCGAGCTCTCCGCGTCCGTCAGCTTGCGGTGCCCGAACACCAGCGACATCAGACTCCAGACGGACGTGGAACCGGCGAGGTCACCGGCGACCGCGTAACCGGCCAAGTGGTTGTCACCCCAGCCGAACCTGCCGATCGCTGTTCTGATCTCATCAACGTTCCTGGCTTCATCAGGGGTCTCAGCCATTGCCTTCGGACTCCGGGACATAGCGGACGGGTGGCAGGTTGATGGGGTAGCGCAGCATTTCGGTCGCCGAGTGGCGTAGTACCTCAGCGGTGACTGCGGGCAGTTGAGCCATGACGATCGAGGTGATCAGTTCCTGCGGATCCCGCAGTCCGCAGCAGAACAGCAGGGCCAGCGCGCCCGCCGTGACGGTCGGAACGAAGGATCTCGGGCCGGGAAGGAGGGTCTTCGCGTCGGCGGGCACGGCCTGCCAAGCGGCTTGGTCGTCCGGTGTGCTGGCGGCGTAGGCCGCGGGCGGCGTGTCCTCGGGACCCCTCAGCCACTCCAGCCACGCCGTGTGCTCGTCGAGCACCCCTTGAGCCGATTCGGCTAGCGTGATCGCCGCGACCGACAGCACCTGAGCCGGTGGGCACGCCGTAATGCGGGCCAGCAGTGCCGCATGCGCGCCCGCGTCGGTCAGCGGGACGGGCATCAGCAACGTCCACGCGGTCTCCATCGCGACGGCCTCCGACTCGGCAGGCAGTTCTCCGCGCCAGGCGAGGAATGCCAGTTCGGAGAAGCGATAGTTCCGCGCGAGGTCGCCGAAGACGCCGTAGCCGTGCATCCGCAGCGGCACGGAGGGATCGACGACATTGCAGGTCAGCCGAGAATCCCAGGAGGTGCGTTCGAGAGGCCCGGCCTCCGTGTCGGTACGTCCGTCCGGGCTGTCGGTCGTGCTGCCTTCTGCTGACGTTGTCCCTGGTGAGTCCGACAACACAGCTCAACCATCCTCTCTCCAAGGAGTTCGGGATGCCGGTCGTATCGTGTGAAGCTCCCTCCCGGCGCCCTATTTCTGCCGCGGCGGTCTTCGGAGCCAGGATTCAGGAGACCATCAATGCACAGCCTCGGACGGGAGCGCCATGCGTCGCCCGAACCGGAGGCGTTGAATGTTCCGCGGCGTTGAACGTCCACGGCTCTCCTCCCCACCGTCGTTCGCGGGGTGGGGTCGCTCGGCTGGAGGAGGACCGGGTCGTCACAGGTCGGCGACGAGAACCTTCGGACGCTTTTCGGACACTGGATGGTGCAGTAGGGCGGGCAGGGCCGCGAGGTCGACGACCTGATGCGCGGTGGCTCCGTAGCCACGGGCCAAGGACGGGTGGTCCAGGCCCGGAATGGTCAGCCCAGGGACCATTTTTCGGCCGGTGAGCTGGGCGTACCAGTCCAGGACGGCGTAGCGATCGTTGCGCAGGACAAGGACGGTCAGCGGGAGCCGAAGAGCGGCGGCGGTCCATAGGGCGGTGATGGAGTACTGGGCCGATCCGTCGCCGATCACGGCCACCACCGGGCGGGTGGGGTCGGCGAGTTGGATGCCGACAGCTGCGGCGAGGCCGAAGCCGAGGCCGCCGTCGGGGCTGGTGTAGTAGCCGCCAGCGCGGCGGATGGTGACACGGTTCCAGAAGGTGTCGAGGGTGGAGGGGGACTCGTTGACGATGACGGTGTCGGGGGACAGGTGGGCCAGGCAGTCAAGGATCTGGTCGGCCCGGTCGGTGGCTGGAGCTGCGGCGGGGCGTCTCGGGACCAGGGGCCGGTGGCCGCCCGGGGCGGCCAGATCGGCCAGGGCGGCGAGGGCGAGGGCCGGATCGGCCAGTACGGCGTCACCTACCGGGGCGCGGGCGGCCTCGTCCGGATCGTCGGTGAGCAGGACCAGTTCACTGCCCGGGGGGATGAGGGGGCCGGGCAGGTCCAAGTAATGGCGGAAAACCGGGGCTCCGACGACCAGGATCAGGTCGTGTTCGGCGAGTGCCTGGCACAGGAGCGGCGCGGCGGGGCGGAGGACGCCCTGATAGTGGGGGTGGTCTTCGGGGAACGGACTGCGCCCTTGGGAAGGCGCAGTCCACACCGGTGTTCGGGTGCGTTCGGCAAGATGGACGGCGCTGGCGCGCCCCGCCTCGGAGTCCAGGCCGGAGCCCAGAACGAGCACGGGTCGTCTGGCCCGGTCGAGGCGGTCGGTCAGGGCGGCGAGGGTGCCCGGGGCGGGAACGGACCGGGCACTGATACGGCGGCCGGTGAGCGGGGCCGGGTCTTCGCCCTCGACGTCCCAGTCGTCCGCGGGCAGGGACAAGAACACCGGCCCTTGGGGAGGTTGCATCGCCAGGTGCCGGGCGCGGGCCAGGGCGGCCGGGACGTCCTGCGGGCGGGGCGGTTCGAAGGCCCACTTGACGGCCGGCCGGGGCAGCGTGGTGGCATCGGCGTTGGTGAGCAGCGCTTCCATGGTGACGAGGCGTCGGGTCTGCTGGCCGGCGGTGATGACCAGGGGCGCTCGGCCAGCCTTGGCTGCGAGGATGGCACCCATCGCGTTGCCGAGGCCAGGGCCGCTGTGGAGGTTCACCAGTGCCGGCCGACCTGTGGCCAGGGCATGGCCGTGGGCGGCATGGACGGCGACGGCTTCGTGCAGGGTCAGGACGTAGTTGAGGTCGCTGGGGAAGTCCTGCAGGAATCCGAGTTCGGTGGAGCCGGGGTTGCCGAAGATGGTCGTCATCCCCCATTGCCTGAGCATGTGGTGGACGATGTCGCGGATCACAGCCACTTGGTGGCCTCCTGACTGGGCAGCGCCTCGGCACCGGCACGGGCCGTTGGTACGCCGGCGCCCGCTGTCCTGCGGGAGCGGACGGCATCGCGCACGGCGAGAACGTAGAGCAGGTCGAACACGAAGATCGCGGCACACAGGAAGTGGATCAGCGAGGAGTCGCTGTAGGGGCGCCGGTAGAGGGAGAACGCCAGCGAGGCGGGGACCGTACCGAGCAGTTTGGTGACCGCGATTCCCAGGGACTGGCCGGCCAGGGTGCCGCGGTGGTGGAGCATGGTCAGGAACAGTACGGACATGGCCAGGTTCTGACCGAAGGCGGCGTAGGCCCCCCAACGGTCGCCGAGTTCGCTGCTCAGCAGCAGAACACTCAGATAGGTGGACGCCATGGTCAGGGCGAACATCGCGTAGAAGATTCCGCGTTTCAGGGAGGGGAACTGCGCAGGCCCGAACTTGAGGGCCTGGTACACCAGAATCAGGTCGACGCAGAACCAGACGACGGTGACGGGGCGCAGTAGGTGCGGGTAGGGGTGGACGAACGCGAAGATGAACTCCCAGGAGATGTTCGCGCACAGCGCTGCCAGTGGCATGCCGTAGACGCGGTCGCGGACGCCGTGCTGGATGATCTGGACGTAGGTCGCGGTCCAGCCGATTCCGGCGGCGACGACCAGGATTGCGAACACGGTTCACTCCTACGGGCTGGCGTGCTGTCCCTGCGTCGGACGAGCCGACCGGGTTTGTTCGTAGGCCGCGCGCATGCGTTGCTGGGTGAGCCCGCTCAGAGTGAGCAGCAGCGCGAGCGCTGGCAGGCACCACCAGCCGATGCCGATGGCGAGTACGGCGCTAGTGAGCACCAGGCGTTCCAGTACCAGCACCTCATGGCCACGCAGAGCAGTCGCCTGGTCCAGAGCTCCGCGGCGGCGGTGCAAGCGCCAAAATCCGAGCGCGCCCATGACGGTCGCGGCAGCTACGAGACTGCCGAACAGCAGGTGGTGCCTGGGCCTGGCAAGAAGTTCCACTGCCCACCCGATGGAGAGCGCCACCGAGTAGCTGGCTGCGGCCACAGTGAGAGCGGGCCCAGCGCCATAGCGCACGGGAAAGGTGCGATAGCCGCCGGACCGATCGCCGTCAATGTCGCGCAGAGTGCCAACCAGGTTCGAGGCGGTGTCATGAGACAGGAACGCGAGAGCGAGTGGGATGACGAGCCGCCAGTCCGGGTGGCCTGGCGGGGCGAGCGCTCCAAAGACGAATGCCGCCGCAGTCAGGCAGCCGCGGACCAGGTTTCCGGCCAGCCCTCGCGCTTTCAACGCGCCGCTGTACAGAAAAATCCCCGCACCGATCGCACCAGCGGGCAGGAGTTCGCGCGCACCCAGCACCACGGCGCTGCCGCTGAAGGCCAGTAGCCCCAGTCCTGCGCTGGCGAGCGCGGCCTGCTCAGCGATGCGCCCGGATGGGATGGGGCGGCCTGGCTTGGCGTGGGCGTCCAGTTCCCGGTCGAGGAAATCGCCTAGGTAATGAGCGGCGATCCAGGCGGCGGTCGGTCCCAGCCAGGCACACACCAGGCGGGCAGGAGCGGCATCTCCGGTTAAGCAGGCTCCGGACAGCCCGACCAGTCCGGGATACCAGATGGTGTAGAGCCGCCACGTTTGCAGGTGCGCGACGCAGACCTGACGGTAGCGGAACAGGACGGCAGGCTCGATACGAAAACATTGAGAAGTCACGGCAGAGCGGGACATGTTGTGTCTCCCTCGGGGTGGCAGTACCGGACGTGCTGTCGGGCAGCGAGGTAATCCCGGATCAGCGCAACCGAGAACGCCGACAGACGACCTTTCGCAATCGTCCGGTACCCCACGGCCACCAGCCTGCGGCCTTCTCTGTTCTCAGTAGTGGCGGCCGGTCCATCGAGAATCCTTACACGATGATGGTGGCACTGGATCGAGGAAATCGACCAGCTTTTTTTGTGACCCGCCTGTTGAAAGTTGGTCGCGTGTTGAAAGCCGCTTAGGCGGCGGCGAAAGTAACCAGTAAAGGTAAATCCGCCTCAAGGCGTTGCAGGCACCCGGCGCAATTCTGGCCGGTGTTGGCCCTCTTCGTCGTGGACAGGTCGCGATGGTGAGCCCCTGGCCGAGGTCGCGCGGAACGGCGTGAAAACCGTTGCGGTCGGAGACCGGTCGCAGATTCGGGTGATCGGGGTCGGTGATCTGTTCGGTAGAGGGCACCATCAGGCCGGGCCTTGACGCTCAGGGCCGGGCTGCTGGAATGTTGGCTTGCATCACCAGGAACAGCATCCGAGGAACGGGGCGTCACCGGTATCGAGCTCGGCCAGGAAGAAGCTGTCGGGTTGCAGTGACGCTCAGAACTACGTGGATGATGTCATCGGCCTCCCATCTGAGAAGAAGCCGCGATCCGGCGTGGGGATCGGTGGGGGGTGCATGGATACTGAGGACCATGCGCATCGACATTGATCCCGGCCAGGTTGAACGGAACGTCTTCTACAAGCTTCTGACCTCGGTCGTTGTACCCCGGCCGATCGCCTGGGTGTCGACGACGTCGGCGGCGGGCACGGACAATCTGGCCCCGCACAGCTTCTTCACGGTGGCGTGTGTGAGTCCGCCGGTGGTGCAGTTCACGTCGGTGGGGCGGAAGGACTCGGTGCGGAACATCGAGGAGACCGGGCAGTTCGTGGTGAGCCTGGCGCCGGAGCATCTGTTCGAGCAGATCAACGCGACGGCGACGGACTTCCCGCGCGGGACGAGTGAGTTCGACGCGGTGGGGATCGCGCGGGAACCGAGCCTGAGGGTGAAGCCGCCGCGGGTGGCGGCCTCGCCGGTGGCGCTGGAGTGCGAGCTGCACAGCACGGTCCGGCTGGGGGACTCGACGGTGGTGTTCGGGCGGGTTGTGCACGCGGCCGTCTCGGAGGCAGTGATGGACGACGGGCACCCGGACGTACGGAAACTGCGCCCGCTGTCACGGCTGGGCAAGGACGAGTGGGGGACGCTCGGCGAGATCCTGGAGATCAAGCGGATTCCGCTGGCGGACTGGTCCGGTCCGGGGATGTGACCGCTCCGGCGACCGTCTCGGAGGAGTCCGAGGGCTCGGTGGAATCCGGGTCGGCCGCACGCGCCGAGCGGGTGCGGCGGGCCACCATGGCCGCCGCCACACCCGTGACGCCCAGGAAACCGAGGGCCAGCAGGAAGACCGGCGAGGTCGGTGAGGCGGCGCGGCTGCCCGCGACCACGTAGGCGGCGGTGTTCGCCGCGCTGCCCGCCGCCGTGGCGGTGAGGAAGGGCAGCAGCCGGATACGGGAGACGGCCGCCGCGTAGTTGGCGGCGGCGAAGGGCACACCGGGGAAGAGCCGCAGCGCGAGTGTGCTGCGGAAGCCGTGCTTGCTGAGCTGCCGGTCGAGCGATAGCGCGATCCGCCCGCGCAGGAAGGGCCGTACGGCGTCACGGCCGAGCAGCCGCCCGAGCAGAAACGCGAGACCCGCGCCCAGCACGGTCCCTGCTATGGCGGCGGGCAGCCCGGCGTGGATGCCGTAGAGCGCCCCGGCGGCGGCGTTGAGCAGCGGTCGCGGGACGAACGCGACGGTGCACACGCCGTACGCGAGCGCGAAGAGGACGACCGCCATCGTGCCCGATGTACGCGGCAGGCCGTGCGTCAGCAGATGCTGCGGCTGCCATGCCAGTACGGCGGCCCCCGCGCCCGCCAACAGCAGGATCAGCAGCGCGAACCGCGCCCACGGGGAGAGCAGCACGCGCGAAAGACGGACGGCCGCCCCGTACGGAGCGGAGACCGGGACTCGCGGGAAGCGGTCGAGCATTCAGGCAGCGTAATCGAGACGGGCGGCAGATGGCGCCTGCCGGGGTGCCCCACGGCGGGGGCGGGGCGCCGCGACACGTCTACGGCCGGGGACGGGTGCGCGGCGCACGCCGTACGGGCCGGGGACGGGTGCGTGGCGCACGCCGTACGGGCCGAGGGCGGAGTCCGGCGGAAGACCGTCGAACTCCGCGCGGCCCCCGCGTCACACCGTGTCTGCCACCGTCAACTCCCCGTCTCCCTCCGCCTTCTGGAGCTGCGGGCCGCGGCCGGTGACGACAGGGGAGGCGGCGTGGGGCGTGCGGCGGTCGAGGACGCCGGCGGTCACGGCGATGCCGAGTCCGGCGGCGGCGAGGACCGCGCCGACCAGGGCGGGGGAGGTCCAGCCCCAGCCGACCGAGATGGCGACGCCGCCGAGCCAGGCGCCGCCGGCGTTGGCGAGGTTGAACGCGGAGTGGTTGGAGGCGGAGGCCAGGGTCGGGGCCTGGCGGGCCTTGTTCATGACCAGCATCTGGATCGGCGTGGTGGTGAGGAAGCCGACGGCGCCGAGCACGACCACCCCGATCGGGGCGGCGACCTTGGACTCGGCCGCGTAGTGGAAGCCGAAGAGGACGACGGCCAGGGCGCCGAGCGAGAAGTACAGCGTCGGCCGCAGGGCCCGGTCGGTGAGGGGGCCCGCGGCGAGCGTGCCCAGCGTCATGCCGACGCCGAAGAGGGCGAGCAGCCACGTGACGGAGGAGTCGGCGTAGCCGGTGACCTCGGTCATCATCGACGCGAGATAGCTGTAGACGGCGAAGATCCCGGCGAAGCCGAACACGGCGGTGAGCAGGCCGAGCAGCACCTGCGGCTCGCGCAGGGCGCGGAACTCCTGGGCCACTCCCACGTGTTCGTCGGTGGGCAGACGCGGGATCAGCAGCGCGAGCGAGCCCAGCGCGATCAGGCCGATCACGGACACCACGAGGAAGGTCGCGCGCCAGCCGAGACTCTGGCCGAGCGCGGTCGCGGCCGGCACGCCGACGATGTTGGCGATCGTCAGGCCGAGGAACATCGCGGCCACCGCCCGCGCCCTGCGGTCCTCGCTCACCATCCGGGCCGCGACGACGGCGCCGACACCGAAGAAGGCACCGTGCGGCAGGCCCGCCAGGAAGCGGCCCACGAGCAGGGTGCTGTAGCCGGGGGCCACGGCGGAGGCCGCGTTGCCGAGCGTGAAGAGCGCCATCAGCAGCAGGAGCATCCGCTTGCGCGGGACGCGGGAGCCGAGCGCGGTGAGCAGGGGCGCGCCGAGCACGACGCCGAGGGCGTAGGCGGAGACGAGATAGCCCGCGGTGGGCACCGATGTGCCCAGGTCGTCAGCGACGTTGGGCAGCAGGCCCATCATCACGAATTCGGTCGTGCCGATGCCGAAGGCGCTCACCGCCAGAGCGAGTATGGCCAGGGGCATGGAGCAGCATCCTTCTGAAGTGGTCGGTGTTCGGGGCCCGAAGGCGCCGGGTTCGTACGGGGAGGGTTCGTGCACGCCGGGTTCATGCAAGCCGGGTTCGTGCGGGCGGACATCGTGAGTGCCGCGCTCGGGCTCGCGGCGGTGCCCGGCACCTTCTAAGTTCCTTCGCGGAACAAATTCTCACACGCGGTTGCTTCGCATACGTCACCACCGGGTGAAGTCGTGTCGACCATCACGCCACGCCTCCCCGGAAGGCGACGGAAAACCTTTGGACGTACCACCGACCCGGCAGGGATGATCACCGCATGCTCCGGCTCACCTTCCTCGCAGACGCCACCGCAGCAGCGGTCGCGCCGACGAAGGCTGCCCGGAGCGCACGGGACACCTTCTTCGACGGCGCACGACGCTGACCCTCCCCGGACAGTCATCCGGCGGACCCCGCAGGGGGAGGGTCGGTCCGGCTCATGGGGTCCGGCCGCGTCAGACAACTCCGTCAGAGGAAGAGAAGAGACGACGTCCGTCATGTCCAAGCAGAACTACGTGCGCACCAAGCCACACCTCAACATCGGCACCATGGGTCACGTCGACCACGGCAAGACCACCCTCACCGCCGCCATCACCAAGGTCCTGGCCGACCGCGGGACCGGCACCTTCGTGCCGTTCGACCGGATCGACCGGGCCCCGGAGGAGGCGGCCCGCGGGATCACCATCACCATCGCGCACGTCGAGTACGAGACCGACACCCGGCACTACGCGCACGTGGACATGCCGGGGCACGCCGACTACGTGAAGAACATGATCACCGGCGCCGCGCAGCTCGACGGCGCGATCCTGGTCGTCTCCGCGCTCGACGGCGTGATGCCGCAGACCGCGGAGCACGTCCTGCTCGCCAAGCAGGTCGGTGTCCGGCACATCGTCGTCGCGCTGAACAAGGCGGACGCGGGGGACCCGGAGCTGGCCGACCTGGTCGAACTGGAGGTGCGCGAACTGCTCACCGCCCACGGGTACCCGGGCGACACGCTGCCCGTCGTGCGCGTCTCCGGGCTGCGCGCGCTCGACGGCGACCCGCGGTGGACCGCCGCGATCGAGGCGCTGCTCGACGCGGTCGACACGCACGTGCCGGTCCCGGTGCGCTACACCGAGGCGCCGTTCCTGCTGTCGGTGGAGAACGTGCTCACCATCACCGGGCGCGGCACCGTCGTGACGGGCGCGGTCGAGCGAGGGACCGTACGGCCGGGCGACCGCGTCGAGGTGTACGGCGAGGGGCACGGCGACGGGCCGCTGGTGAGTGTGGTGACCGGTCTGGAGACCTTCGGCAAGCCGATGGAGTCCGCGCAGGCGGGTGACAACGTGGCGCTGCTGCTGCGCGGTGTGCAGCGCGCCCAGGTGCGGCGCGGCGACATCGTCGCGGCGCCGGACAGCGTGGCCACCCACACGCGGTTCACGGCGACGGTCTTCATGGTGCCCGCGGCCGAGGGCGGCCGGCACACGCCGGTCTCCACCGGCTACCGGCCGCAGTTCTACATCCGCACCGCGGACGTGGTCGGCGACGTCGACTTCGGCGGGCCGGGCGGCATGGCGCTGCCCGGCGACACCGCCGACATCAGCGTCGAGCTGGGCCGCCCGCTCCCGCTGGAGCCGGGTCTCGGCTTCGCGATCCGCGAGGGCGGGCGCACGGTCGGCGCGGGCACGGTCACCGCCGTGGGCTGAGCCGCCCACCCGGCGACCCCGCCCAACAGGGCCCGGCCACAAGAGGGCTCGGCCCATCGCGGCCCGGCCGCGACAGAACCCGGCCCCGTCGACCCCCGAACAACCGGGGGACGGCGGGGCCGGGCCGTGCGCGGGGCCCCGCGCACGCGCCGGTACGGATCGCGCCCGACCCCCGCCCGCTCGGCAGCCCCGATCCCACGACGGCGGCCATCGGCCCGCACGGACACCCGCACCCCCGTACGGAAACCGCCCGCCTGGGACAATGACCCCGTGAGCCACACCCCGGAGGACCCGCCAACCGCCCCAGAAGAGGCCCCCGCCCCCGGCGAGGCCCCCGCCCCCGACGAGGCCCCCGCCCCAGAAGAGGCCCCCGCCCCGGACGAGGCCCCCGCCCCCGAAGCGGTCCCCGTGATCCGCCCCGTGGACTTCGGGGAAGCCCGGCTGATGCCGGACGTGGACCGGCCACGGGGCTGGCTGTTGACGGTGGACGGGGCACCGCAGTCGTATGTGGACCTGGACGATCCGGAATGCCTGGAGTTCGAGTACGTGCGGCGGATCGCGTACGCGCTGGAGGCCGGGAGCGCGCCGGGGGAGCCGGTGGCGGCCGTGCATCTCGGGGGCGGCGGGATGACGGTGCCGCGGTGGCTGACGTGGGCGCGGCCGGGGTCGCGGCAGGACGTCGTCGAGGCCGACCGGCGGCTGGCCGCGCTGGTCGCCGAGCATCTGCCGCTGGCCGACCCCGCGTCGGTGACGGTGCACACGGCGGACGCGCGCGCGTGGCTGGCCACGGCGATCGAGGCGAGCGCGGACGCGGTCGTGGCGGACGTCTTCGGCGGCGCGCGCGTACCCGCGCACCTGACGTCGGTGGAGTTCGTCCGCGCCGCGCACCGCGTCCTGCGCCCCGGCGGCGTCTACGTCGCGAACGTCGCCGACGCGGCCCCCTTCGCCTTCCTGCGGTCCCAACTGGCCACGGTCCGCGCCGTGTTCCCCGCCCCCGCCGAGATCTGCCTGCTCGCCGAGCCGGGCGTGCTGCGCGGCCGTCGCTTCGGCAACGCGGTGCTCGTGGCCAGCGCCGCGCCGCTCCCGGTGGACGCGCTCGCCCGGCTGTGCGCCGCCGACGCCTTCCCCGCCCGCGTGGTGCACGGCGCCGCGCTCGACCGTTTCACCGGCCGCGCCCGCCCGGTCTACGACACGTCGGCCGCGCCCTCGCCGACCCCGCCGGACGGCGCCTTCACCGTCGGCTGAGCGGGAACGGCGTCCGCGTGCGCCACGCTGCTGCCCGCCACCACCCCGTGCCCGCCGCCCGTACGCCGTTCCAGCCGTCGTACGTCCGGCAGCGTCAGCACGGCGCCCGTCAGCAGCACGACCACCGCGGAGCAGCCCCACAGCGCCTGCGTACGGCCGAAGAGGCTGGCGGCGGGACCGGCGAGGGCCAGGGCGATCGGTGTCACGGCCACCGAGCCGAACCAGTCGTACGCCGACACGCGTGACATCTTGTCCTCGGCGATCTCCTGGTGCAGCGCGAGCATCCAGCCGACCGCGAAGACCTCGATGGCCACGCCCGTGATGAACATGGCGAGCGCCAGGATCCACAGGGGAGAGGCGAGGGCGAGCGTGGCGCTCGGCAGGGCCAGGGGGAAGACGCCGAGGGTGCCCGCGAGCAGCATGCGGCGCGGTTTCCAGCGCATCATCAGCAGGCCGCCGCCGACCGTGCCGACACCGAAGGCGGCCATGGCCAGGCCCCAGGGTCCCGCGCCGCCGAGATGGTCGCGGGCGACCAGCGGCCCGTACACCGCTTCGGCCGCGCCGACCACCGCGTTGACCACGGCGAACTGCACGACGATGCCCCACAGCCAGGAGCGGGAGACGAACTCCCGCCAGCCCTCGCGCAGATCGCTGACGATGCCGGACGCCCGCGCCGGGCGGTCGCCCGCGGCGACGTGCAGCCGGGAGCGCATGGCGGCAGCGGCGGCGAAGCCCAGCGCGTCGATCGCCAGCACCCAGCCGGGCCCGAACGCGGCGACGAGCGCGCCGCCGACGGCCGCGCCGCCGATGGTCGCGCCGTTCATCGACATCCGGAAGACGGCGAAGGCCTTGCCCGCGTGCGCGGACTCGACCGTGGAGAGCACCATGCCCTCGGAGGCGGGGGAGAAGAAGGCGTGCGCGCCGCCGCCGACCGCGGTCAGCAGCGCCATCTGCCACAGCGCGGCGTGCCCGGCCAGGACGAGCACCGCGAAGGCGGCCTGCGAGAGCGCGTTGACGAGGTTGGCCGTCACCATCACCCGCTGACGCGGGATACGGTCCGCGACCGCGCCGCCGATCAGCAGGAAGACCACCATGGCCAGGGTCCTGGCGGCGGCCACCAGACCGACGCCGGTGGCGCTGCCGCCGGACTCGATGACGGCGTAGGCGGCGGCGATGAGCGCGCCGGAGTTGCCGAGGTTGGTGATGAACGAGGCGGTGACCAGCAGTTGGAAATTCCGCCCGGCCCAGGACGGGAGGCGGCTCCTGGGATCCCGAGAACGCGGGCCGGGCGGGCGGGCGTCGGAGGGGCCGCCGCTGCGGGCCGTGTCGTTCGAGGTCACCCGGGGGACTATGCCCGCAGTCCGTTTCCTCTCGCAAACGGATTCCGGCCGGTCCGGGAGCGGCGGGCACCCGCCGCCCGCCGCTCCCCGCTCGCTCCTCGCCGCTCCCCGCTCGCTCGCTCCCCGCCGCTCCTTGCTACTTCTTCAGCGGCCGGATCGTGCTCTTGATCTTGTCGATCACCGAATCCGAGAGCTGGTCGGGCACCCCGCGGTCGGCGTAGAGCACCCACACCACGAGCTTCTTGGCGGCGTCCGTCTGCGTCGGGTCGCTCCAGGCGACGGTGTACGCGGCCCCGTCCGCCGAGCACTTGCTGCTCTTCGGGATGTTGGCGGCGGTGGCCGACGCCTGCCAGCCCGAGATGCCGTGCGCGTTGTGGAACGCCTTGCTGTTCTGCACCTTGGAGAAGGTGCCCTTGCCGTTGTCCTGATAGGCCCAGTACGCCCACGACACGGCCTGCACCTCGGCGGCGTTGCGCACGCTCTTCGCCCCGTTGGCGCCCTTGGTGCCCACGGCGGCGCGGTCGGCGCTGCTGTTGCCGTTCTTGCACCAGTCCTTCTTGTAGTACGCGGGCGCGCTCATCGCGACGGCCGGGTCGCCGTTCTTGTCCTCGAAGCCGATCGTCATGCCCTCGCTGTCGACCGACCAGTCCGGCGGTACGTCGAAGGCGACATTGCGCTCGCTGCGGATGACGACCTTCCAGCCCGGAATGACCGGCTTGACGTCGAGCGCCGCCGGATCGCCGCGCGGCGAGTCGCCCGTGTCGGCGTTGCCGCCCGTGGCGGTGGAGGTGGGCGCGGTGGTGGACGGCGTGCCCGTGGGCGACTGCGGCGCCGACGCGGTCGGACTCCCGTCCTTCGCGTCCGTCTTCTTCTTGTCGTCACCGGTGAGGTAGACCGCGCCGACGACGACCGCGGCGATCACCGCGACAGCGGCGGTGATCGCGATGCCGACCGTCAGCCCCTTGCGGTCGCGCTGCGGCGGCTGGCCGCCAGGGCCGCCGGGACCGCCGGGACCGCCGGGCACGGGCGGCCCCCAGTTCTGCGGAGTCGGGTAGCCGCCGGGCGGCTGCTGCCCGTAGCCGGGCTGGCTGTACGGGGACGGGGTGCCGTAACCGGGCTGCCCGTACGGCTGGGTGGGCGCCGCCGACTGGTTCGGCGGCGCGGCCTGGCCAGGTCCCGAGGGCGGCTGGCCGTAGGGCGGGGCCGGCGGATGCTCCGGCGGCTTCTGGAAGTTCGGCGGACCGGACTGGGCGGGCTGGTTCGGTTGCTGCTGGTAGCCCGGCTGAGCGTACGGCGAGGGCGTGTCGTAAGGCGTCGGCCGGCCGTACGGCCCCGGCGGATTCGGCGGGGGGGCGCCCTGCGGGTTCTGCTCTCCCCCGTTGTGCTGTTCTCCTGGCCACATGGCTGGAAACACTAGGGGAGTGGGCCCGACGGTTCCACGCCGGATACCGCTACTGGCTGGTAACATCGCGCCATGTCCGAGACCTTGCCTTCCATTGGCGACATGATGGCGGCCACCGTGCCGATGGCCCGCACCCTCAACCTCGAGTACATCGAGACCACGGCGGAACGCGCCGTCGTGCTGCTGCCCGACCAGCCCGACTTCCACAACCACGTCGGCGGTCCGCACGCGGGCGCGATGTTCACCCTCGCCGAGTCCGCGAGCGGCGCGATCGTGCTCGCCGCCTTCGGCGACCAGCTCGGCCGGGCCGTGCCGCTCGCCGTCCGCGCCGAGATCGCCTACAGCAAGCTGGCGATGGGCCCGGTGACGGCCACCGCCGAACTGGGGCGGCCCGCCGCCGACGTGGTCGCCGAGCTGGACGCGGGGGAGCGACCCGAGTTCCCCGTCGAGATCTCCATCAGCAGGGAGGACGGCGCCGAGACCGCGCACATGACGGTGGTGTGGACGCTCCGGCCGAACCGCTGAACCGGGCACTTCACGCCGGTCGCGGAGCGCCGCCCCGGACGGCCCGCCGATCGGCGTGTTTGACTCGCTCTTGACCGGACTTTCGCGGCGATCGGTCCGTTAGGCTTCGGCGGTGTGCGCCGCGTGCGCGCAACCCACCGTTGTCCAGGGGAGGAACCGCGCTGTGCACGTCCAGGAGTGGCTCGACGGCATCCCGCCGATCCTCGTCTATCTGATGGTCGGTCTGGTCGTCGGCGTCGAGAGCCTGGGCATCCCGCTGCCCGGCGAGATCGTCCTGATGAGCGCCGCGCTGCTGTCCTCGCAAGGGCACGTCAACCCCTGGCTGGTCGGCACCGCCGCCATCATCGGCGCGGTCGGCGGCGACTCCATCGGCTACTCGATCGGGCACCGCGGCGGCCAACCGCTGCTCGACCGGCTCGGCCGCAGATTCCCCAAACACTTCTCGCCCGGCCATGTGGCCACCGCGGAACGCTCGTTCCAGCGCTGGGGCATGTGGGCGGTCTTCTTCGGCCGCTTCGTGGCCCTGCTGCGGATCTTCGCCGGGCCGCTGGCCGGTGTGCTCAAGATGCCGTACTGGAAGTTCCTGATCGCGAATCTGCTCGGCGGCATCGTCTGGGCGGGCGGCACCACCGCGGTCATCTATTACGTGGGCGTGGTCGCCGAACCCTGGCTGAAGAGGTTCGGCTACTTCGGACTCGCCGCGGCCGTGCTCTTCGGCATCGCCTCGTTCCTCTTCGTGAGGCGGCGCGCCGCCAAGGCGCAGGCGGAGTTCGAGCAGCAGGAGGCACCGGCGGCACCCGGTGTCGCGGTGGCGCAGGGCGAGTAGGCCGTACGACACTGCGCGGACGGCGGGTCCCGGACCTCCGGGCCCGCCGTCCGTGTGTCGGCCGTCGGTCAGGGACTCGCCGTCCGTGTGTCGGCCGTCGCGTCAGGGACTCGCGGTGCGCGTCCGCCGTCAGCCCAGCGACTCCCGGTGCGCGTCGGCCAGCGCCACGTAATGCTCGGCGTTCAGCCGTACCGTCGCCTTCTCCTCCTCGGTCAGCTCCCTGCGCACCTTCGCGGGCACGCCCGCAACCAGCGATCCCGGCGGCACCCGCATCCCCTGCGGGACCAGCGCCGCCGCCGCGATCAGCGAACCGGTGCCGATATGCGCGCCGTTGAGCACCGTGGCGCCCATCCCGACCAGGACGTCGTCCTCGATCACACAGCCGTGCAGGACGGCGTTGTGCCCGACCGTGACGCCCTCGCCGACGACGGCGGGGAAGCCGGGGTCGGCGTGCACCGTGCAGTTGTCCTGGATGTTGGAGCCCGCGCCGACCGTGATCGACTCGCAGTCGCCGCGCAGCACCGCGTGGTACCAGACGCTCGCGCCCGCGCCCAGCGTGACATCCCCGAGCACCACCGAGCCGGGAGCGGTGAACGCGGTCGGGTCGATCTCCGGTGCGCGGCCCAGAATGTCCGCGATCAGCGGTACGGGGACGCCGCCGCCCGTCGTGCTCCCGCCCTCCGCGCCTGCCGCGCCCGCGCTCCGCGTAACCGCCGGGTCCGTCATGCCCACCGCCCTCGTCGTCGGTCCTGTGGTCTCCACCCGGCACCGTATACGGTGGGCCCGTGCCGAAGAACGAGAACGTGTTCTCCTCCGCGACCGCCGCCGCCACGGCCTGGCGTCGCCGCGTCGGATCGCGGATGGTGCACCGCGGCTGGCGCTGGGTGCAGAACGCGGGCGCGGTCACCGCCGCGCGCCCGGGACCGCTGCGCTTCGGCCGGATCGGCGAGGGCACCCGGCTCGCCTTCCCGCAGGGCACCGTCTTCGGCGAGCCGTGGATCCACCTCGGCGACCACTGCGTCATCGGCGAGCAGGTCACCCTCACCGCCGGGATGATGCCGGGCCTCGACCTCGGGCCCGACCCCGTCCTGCGCCTCGGCAACGGCGTCGTCCTCGGCCGCGGCAGCCACGTCGTCGCGTCCGTACCGGTGGTTTTCGGCAACGACGTCTACTGCGGCCCGTACGTCTACGTCACCAGCGACAACCACTCGTACGACGACACGACCCAGCCCGTCGGCAAGCAGTGGCCGCGCACCGCGCCGGTCGAGATCGGCAGCGGGAGCTGGCTCGGCTCGGGGTGCGTGATCCTGCCCGGTGCGCGGCTCGGCCGCAATGTGGTCGTGGCGGCGGGCGCCGTGGTCCGCGGCGAGGTGCCCGACTTCGCGGTGGTCGCCGGAGCGCCGGCCCGGATCGTACGGCGCTGGGACCCGGACACCGGCTGGCAGCCGCCCCTGCGCACCCCGCCGCCGCTGCCGGTCCCCGAGGGCGTCACCCCCGAGCAATTGCTGGCGCTGGCCGATCTGGAGGACCGGCCCTGAGCGCCCGGCCCCGGCGCTCGCCCTGAATCTCCGCCGCCGTGCGGGCATTTGTTACGTTGCCCGTATGCGCGCACCGATCGGCAACTTCGACGAAGCCCACCCCGCCACCGAGCGCCGCGACCTGCTCCCGCCGCCGGTCGCCGCCGCCGTGACACCCGACATGCTCTACGTCGACACGGACCCGGAGAAGGCCGACACCGCCGTCTTCGTCGAGACCTACGGCGACGACCTGCTGACCGCCTCGGCGAACTGCGTGGTCGTCGCGGGCAAGCGCGGCCAGGACGTCACGCTCGCCGCGTGCCTGGTGCTCTCCACCACGCGTGTCGACGTCAACGGCGCGGTCCGCCGCCACCTGGGCTCGCGCAAGGCGTCGTTCGCGCCGATGGACACCGCCGTGGGCGAGACGGGCATGGAGTACGGCGGCATCACCCCCGTCGGTCTGCCCGCCGACTGGCCGCTGCTCGTCGACGCGGCCGTCGTGGAGGCGCCGCACCTGGTCATCGGCAGCGGCGCGCGCCGCGGCAAGCTCATCGTGTCGGGCAAGGCGCTGGCCGCGCTGCCCGGAGCGGTCGTCCTCGAAGGACTCGGCATCTGACGACGCGGGGCCACCGGGCCGCGGAGCCGCAGGTCACGAGCGGTCCTCCAGCCTGCGGTGCAGGGCCCTGCCGCCCGCCACCACGGCTGTACCGACCGCCACACCGGCCAGCACGGCGAAGATCTTCCACGCCCCGGACAGCACACCCATCAGCGCCACGAGCACGACCAGACCGAGGACGAAAGCCAGCACCGGCAGCGCGTAGTACCAGAGCTGCGCATACGTCCGCTCGTCGAGTCCGAACGGCGGCGGCGGAGATTTGCGTCCCATACCCCCACCGTAAACCCACAGGTCAGGGCAGGCGCGGGATCTCGATCGCCGGGCAGCGGTCCATCACCATCTCCAGGCCGGCCGCCCGGGTGCGCTCGTACGCCGCCTCGTCGATCACGTCGAGCTGGAACCACACCGCCTTCGCGCCCACGGCCACCGCGTCGTCCGCGACCCCACCCGCGAGCGAGGAGTTCACGAACACGTCGACCACGTCGACCGGGAACGGGATGTCGGCCAGCGAGGCGTACCCCTGCTCGCCGTGCACGGTCTCGGCCTTCGGGTGCACCGGCACGACCCGCTTGCCGAACCGCTGGAGCACGCCCGCGACTCCGTAGGCGGCCCGTGAGGTGTTGTTCGACAGCCCCACCACCGCCCATGTGTCCCCGGTACCGGTCAGGATCTTCCGCACCGTCTCCGCGTCGCCGTACACGCCGTCCTCCAGCCGCTCGCCGTCACATCGTCCACGTACTGCCGTCGTGCCTGGTCAAACACGCCTCCCGCGCCCGCCATTCCCGGTCGCGGCCCGTAGGCTGACCGGATGGTGGACCGGTATCTGACGGTGGCGCGGGCGGGGGTCTGCGAGAGCGAGATCAAGCGCTCGCGGTTCCTGTGCGCGCTCGCGCCCGTGGCGAGCGAGGAGGCGGCGCAGGACTTCATCGCCCGCGTCCGCAAGGAGCACGCCGGGGCCAGCCACAACTGCTTCGCGTACGTCATCGGCCCCGAGGGGCGGCTGCACCGGGCCAGTGACGACGGGGAGCCGGGCGGGACGGCGGGCACACCGATGCTCCAGGCGCTGCTGGGCCGCGAGGTCCGGGACACGGCGGCCGTCGTGACGCGGTACTACGGCGGTGTCCAGCTCGGGGCGGGCGGACTGGCCCGCGCGTACGGGGGCGCCGTCACCGCCGCGCTGGACGAGATCGGCACGGTCGAGCGGCGGCGGCTCGTCCTGGTCACGGTCACCGTGGACCACCAGCGGGCCGGGCGGCTGGAGAACGAGCTGCGCGCCGCCGGACACGCCATCCGCGGTGTCGCGTACGCCGCCGCCGTGACCATCGACCTGGGCGTACCGCAGGCGGATCTCCCCGGCTTCCGTTCCTGGCTGGCGGACGCCACATCGGGCGCCGCCGAGGTGACGGTGGGCGGAAGCGCGTATGTGACCGTGACGCCCTAGGGCATGTCCGACTTTACGGACACGCCCTAGCGTCCTCGGGCGCGCTCCGCGAGGTCGGTGCGCAGGCGGGTGAGGCGGTCGATCTCGGCGTCCAGGAGGGCGAGCCGGCGGTCGACGACGTCGGCGAAGGAGCCGGGCCGGTCGGCGGAACCGTCGCAGGGGGCGGGCGGGTCGGCCGCCAGGAGGTGGAGGCGGTGGGCGCGGCTGCGCAGATCCTCGACGGTCAGGCCGAGGGCGAGCAGCTCACGGATCACGCGCAGCCGGGCGACCTCGGCGGGACCGTAGTCGCGCTGGCCGGAGCCGGTGCGGGCCGGTGGCGGCAGCAGGCCGCGCTGCTCGTAGAAGCGCAGTGCGCGCGGGGTGGTTCCGGCGGCTGCCGCCGCTTCGCCGATCCGCATCCGTCCCCCTGACGGTCCGCGTGCCGCTAGCCCATCCCTACTCCAGCTCCACTATCGCAGCCCCGAAGTGCCGCCCGCCGATCAGATCCGGCAGCGCCTCGGGCGCGCGCTCGATGCCGGTGACCGTCGTGTACGGGAAGCGGATCTCGCCCGAGCGCAGCCAGCCGCCGAAGCGCGAGGTCCACTCCGCCTCGACCTCCGGGTGGTCGGTACCGCTGTAGCCGCGCAGGGACAGGCCCTTGACGACGAGCCGGTACGAGTCGATCTCGACGGGAGCGCTGCCGCCCGCCCGGTCCGCGGAGAGCTGCCCGGACAGCGCGCCGATCAGCGCGAAGCGCGCGCCCTGGTTGGCCGCGCCGAGAGCCGCGGCCAACTGCTCGCCGCCGACGGTGTCCAGCACGACGTCCACACCGCCGGGCGCCGCCTCGGCGAGCTGACGCGCGAACGGCCCGGAGCCGCGCAACACGACCGCGTCGTAGCCGAGTTCGGAGCGCAGCCGGTCGGCCTTCCACGGCGAGCCCGTACTGCCGATCACCCGGGCCGCGCCCAGCAGCCTGGCGACCTGCCCGGCCAGTGTGCCGACCGCCCCCGCCGCGCCCGTGACGAAGACGGTGTCGCCCGCCCGCACCTGGGCCAGCCGGGTGAGCGCGCCGTACGCGGAGGAACCCTGGGCGAGATACGCCACCGGGTCGGGCAGCGTGTCGTCCAGCACGGCGCACTGGGCGGCGGGCACCAGCGCGTACTCGCGCCAGCCGAGCAGGTGCAGCACCGTGTCACCGGGACGCGGCCCGTCGCCGTCGGGCGCGGCGACCACCTCGCCGACGGCGGGCCCGAAGAGCGTGTCGCCGTGGCGCAGCGGCGGCAGCGGGACGCCGTCGCTCTCACCGCCGAGCAGGGTGCGCAGGCCGGGGAAGACGAGGAAGTGCCGGTTGCGGACGAGGACTTGGCCGGGGCCCGGCTCCGGGAGCGGCGTCTGAACGACGGCGAAGTCCCCGGGCGAGGGCAGTCCTCGGGGGACGGCGACGATCCGCACTTCGCGGCTGGTGCGGGGCAGGACAGAGGGGCTTGCCTGAGGGGCTACCGGTGGCGTTGCGGACATGGACGGGTCTCCTGAGGACGCGCGGATTCGGGGCGGCGGTGTGGTGCGGTGCCGTCGGCCGGGGCGCGGTGACGTTAATCCCTGACCCGCGCGTCAGGGTCAAGCGGTGTGCCCTTTTAGGGGAGTTGCTGGCGAATTACAGGGTCTTACGCCAGTTTCCTGGCTTTCCGGTGACCTGATCAGCGATCTCCACCGCCTGCCGGGCGGCGACCTTCTACACTCCATGACCACCGCCGGTGAGCCACGGCGCACGGGCCGCGAGCCCGGATGAGAAGATCGCAGCGGTACGGATCGGGCGCCGGAAGCGGCGCGGCACAGGTGCCCGCGGAAGCCAGTCGAAGTCGTCTGACGCCCGCGGGAGTCGAGGAACGGCGAGGGTGAGCGTGCGGGTCGGAGCGGTCGCGTGAGATTTCTGCACACCTCGGACTGGCACCTGGGACGCTCCTTCCACCGCGTCAGCCTGCTCGACGCCCAGCGCGCCTTCCTCGACCACCTCGTGGACACCGTCCGCGCCGAACGCGTGGACGCCGTCCTCGTCGCCGGGGACGTCTACGACCGCGCGGTCCCGCCGCTGTCCGCCGTCGAACTCTTCGACGACGTACTGCACCGGCTCGCCGACCTGGACGTGCCCACCGTCATGATCTCCGGCAACCACGACTCGGCCCGGCGGCTCGGCGTCGGCGCCCGCGTCATGGGCCGCTCCGGCATCCACCTGCGCACCGACCCGGCGAGCTGCCACCGGCCCGTCGTGCTCACCGACGAACACGGCGACGTCGCCGTCTACGGGCTGCCGTACCTCGAACCGGCCCTGGCGCGCGAGGAGTTCGCCGCCGACCGGGCCGACCACACGGCGGTGCTCGGCGCCGCCATGGACCGGATCCGCGCCGACCTCGCCGAGCGCCCCGCGGGCACGCGCAGCGTCGTGCTCGCGCACGCCTTCGTCACCGGCGCCGCGCCCTGCGCCAGCGAGCGCGACATCACCGCGGGCGGCGTCGAGGCCGTACCCGCCGAGGTCTTCGACGGCGTCGACTACGTGGCACTCGGCCACCTGCACGGCTGCCAGACCCTCACCGAGCGCGACGCGACGGGCGAGCCCCTGGCCGAAGGCCAGGGGAGGATCCGCTACTCCGGCTCGCCGCTCGCGTACTCCTTCTCCGAGGAGCACCACCGCAAGAGCATGTGGCTGGTCGGCCTCGGCCCCGAAGGCGCCATCGACGCCGAACGGGTCGACACGCCCGTGCCGCGCGCGCTCGCCCGGATCCGCGGACGTCTCGACGACCTGATCGCCGACCCGGCGCTCGACCGGCACGAGGACGCCTGGGTGGAGGCCACCCTCACCGACCCCTTCCGCCCGCACGAGCCGATGGCCGCGCTCGCGAAACGCTTCCCGCACGTCCTCAGCCTCGCCTTCGAGCCCGAGACCGGTGACGACGACCCGCTCGCCTCGTACGCCAGGCGGCTGCGCGGGCGCAGCGACCAGCAGATCGCCGAGGACTTCGTCGCCCACGTCCGCGGCTCCGCGCCCGCCGCGCACGAGAGCGCCACGCTGAGCGCGGCCTTCGACGCGGTACGGGCGGACACCGTACGGACGGAACGCGCCTGATGCGACTGCACCGCCTCGAACTCACCGCCTTCGGCCCCTTCGCGGCCACCCAGCGCGTCGACTTCGACGAACTCTCCGCCGCCGGGCTCTTCCTCCTGCACGGCCCCACCGGCTCCGGCAAGACCTCCGTCCTGGACGGCGTCTGTTACGCCCTCTACGGCCAGGTGCCCGGCGCCCGGCCGGTGACGCGGCTGCGCAGCGACCACGCGGCGGCGGGCACCGCCACCGAGGTCGTCCTCGAACTGACCGTCGGGACACGGCGGTTGGAGATCACCCGGCGGCCCGAGCAGCCGCGGGCGAAGAAGCGCGGCACCGGCACCACCATGGACAAGGCCGTCACGCTGCTGCGCGAGCACAAGGACGGCGGATGGCAGGCGCTGTCCAAGTCGCACCAGGAGATCGGCGAGGAGATCAAGCAGCTCGTCGGCATGAGCTGCGAGCAGTTCTGCCAGGTCGTGCTGCTGCCGCAGGGCGAATTCGCCACCTTCCTGCGCGCGAGCGCCACCGAAAGGACCGCACTGCTCGGACGGCTCTTCGACACGCGCCGCTTCAAGGCCGTCGAGCACTGGCTGCGCGACCGCAAGCAGGACGCGGCCGGGCGGCTCGCCGCCGGTGACAAGGGGCTGGTCCACCTCGCCGAGCGGATGCGGCAGGCCGCGGGCGGCCTGGCGGCCGGGGCCGTTGCTGACGGAGCGCCGGACGAAGGCCCCTCGCCCGAAGGGCTGTTGGAGTGGGCCGCGGTCCTGCGCTGCGACGCCCGCGAGGCCGCCACGATCGCCGCGCAGGCCCTGCGGCACGCCGAGGCCGCCCACCGCGCCGCCGCCACCGGCTTCGACGCCGCCCGCGACCTCTCCGCCCTCCAGTCCCGGCACGCCGAGGCCCGCCGCCGCGCCGCCGCCCTTGACGGTGAGCGCGCCCACCGCGCCGCCGCCCGCGACCGCCTGGCCCGCGCCCACCGCGCCGCGACCGTCGAACCCGCCCTCGCCCTGCGCGACAAGGCCGCCCTCCAACACCGCGAAGCCGTCGCCCTCGAACACCGCGTCCTCACGGACCTGACGACCGCGGGCGAACAGCCCCCGACGCCCGCCGTACCGCACCACCGATCCCCGGTGGAGACGCCCGCCCGGCAGGCGGCCGGTCCACTGGCGGCCGACGCGCCGGGCCCCCGACCGGCTTCCGGCCCGGCCGAGCCCGGCCGGTCCTCGGACGGCCAAGACACCGGGCCCGGTGGCCAGTTGCCGCTCGGCGGGCCCGGCGAGCAGCGGTCGGCCGGTGGGCCCGCCGATCGGGCGTCTGTCGGGTACGGCGAAGAGCGGACCGTCAGGCCGACCGAGGTCAGGTCCGTGGACCGTCACGACGTCAGGCTCGGCGAGCAACGGAAGGCCGGCCGGGGCGAGGTGGCACCCGAATCCGCCTCCGTGTCGCCCAACAGCCCGGCGGAGCACGGGTCTTGGCGCGCCGAGGCGCTGGCGGGACGCGCGGGGGAGCTGCGGGAGGAGCTGGGCGGCCTCGCCCGCGCCGGAGAGGCCGAGCAGCGCGTGCGGGAGATCGCCGAGCGGCGCGCGGCGCTCGACCGGGAGGAGCGCGCGGACGAGGGAGCCGTACGCGAGGCCGACGGGTGGCTGGAGGAGTGGCCGACGCTGCGCACCGCCTTGCAGACCAGGGCGGACGGCGCGGCCGAGGCCGCGACCAGGGCTGCGGGCCTGGCGGCTGAGCTGGAGACCGCGCGGCGCCGCAGGGACGCGGCCAACCAACGCGACCGGCTGGCACAGGAGTTGACGCGGGCGCAGGACCGGGCGCGGGACGCGCGGGACACGGCGGCACGGGCCAGGGAGACATGGCAGGACCTGCGGGAGGCCAGGATCGACGGCATCGCCGCCGAATTGGCCGAGCAGCTGGCGGACGGCGAGCCCTGCCGGGTGTGCGGCTCGCCGGAACACCCCGCCCCCGCGCGGCCCGCCGCGCAGCAGGTCACCCGCGCCGACGAGGACGCGGCGGGCGCGGCCTACGAACGCGCCGCGGCCGGGCACGAGTCGGCGCGTACCGAAGCCGACCGGATCGCGGCCGCGTGGGAGGCCGCCGCCGCCACGGCGGGGGACGAGCCGCTGGCCCGGCTGACCGCCGCCTGCGCCGTACTGGAGGCCGAACACTCCACCACCGCACGCGCGGCGGCCGACGTGTCCGAGGCGCGCCGGGCGCTGGAGCGCGCGGAACAGGAGCGCGACCGCCGCACGGCGCAGCGGCACGAGGCACAGAGCAGGACCGACGTACGCACCTCGCGGCGGGAGGAACTGGACGCGCAGCAGCGGCGGTTGAGCGCCGAGTTGGACCAGGCGCGGGCCGGGTACGCGAGCGTCGCGGACCGGCGGGCCCGGCTGTCGGCGCGGATCGCGCTGCTCGACCGGGCGGCGCACGCCGTACGCGACCGGAGCGACAGCCGGCAGCGGCTCGCGGAGGCCGACACGGCACTCGCGGAGGCCGCGACGCGCGCCGGTTTCGCGGCGCCCGCCGACGCCGAGGCCGCGCTGCTCGACCCGGAACGGCTGTGGCGCGCCGAGCGCGAGGCCGAGGCGTGGGCCAAGGAGGAGGCCGCCGTCGAAGCGGACCTCGCCGCGCCCGAACCCGCCGCCGCGGCCCAACTGCCGCCCGCGGACCCGGCAGCCGCGCAGGCCGCACTCGCCGCCGCGACCGACCGGCTGCGCGCCGCATCGGCCGCCGAGTCCGCCGCCGCGACCCGCCGCGCCGAACTCGACCGGCTGTCCGCGCAGGCCGCCACCCGTACCAGGGAACTCGCCCCGGCCCGCGCGGAGTTCGACGCCATCGCCCGGCTCTCCGACCTCGCCTCCGCCACCACCGCGGAGAACCGTTACCGGATGGAGCTGGAGACGTACGTGCTGGCGGCGCGGCTGGAACAGGTCGCCGCCGCGGCGGCCGTTCGCCTCCAGCGCATGTCCTCGGGCCGCTACACCCTCGTGCACACCGACGCGCGCGGCGGCGGCCGGGCCAAGTCGGGGCTCGGCCTGATGGTGGTCGACGCCTGGACCGGCACCGAACGCGACACCGCGACGCTCTCCGGCGGCGAGACCTTCTTCGCGTCGCTGGCCCTCGCGCTCGGCCTCGCCGATGTCGTGACCGACGAGGCGGGCGGCGCCCGCCTCGACACCCTCTTCATCGACGAGGGCTTCGGCAGCCTCGACGACCAGACCCTCGACGAAGTGCTCGACGTCCTCGACGGCCTGCGGGAACGCGACCGCGCGGTGGGCATCGTCAGCCACGTCGCCGACCTGCGACACCGCATCCCGGCCCAACTGCGGGTCGTCAAGGGCAGGGACGGATCGAGCGTGCGGATGCGGACCGGGGCACCGGCCGCCGGAAGCGGGCCGGTCAGAGCGTGAGGGGGCGCCGCTCCAGCGGTGAGGAGTAGACGATGCTGGTCGTGACCGCGCCGAGCCCGGCGATCCGCCCGGTGGTCTCCTCCAGATGCCGCATGGACCGCGCCGCGACCTTCATCACGAAGCAGTCGTCCCCCGTCACGTGATGCGCCTCGAGCACCTCGGGGGTGGTCGCCAGCATGTCGTGGAACGGCCGGTAATTGCCGGTCGGATAGCGCAGCCGGACCATCGCGAGGATCGGCAGCCCGATCCGGTCGTGGTCGATCACCGCCGAATATCCGGTGATCACCCCGGCCTCCTCCAGGCGCCTGACCCGCTCCGTGACGGCGCTCGGCGACATCGAGACGGTACGGGCCAGCTCGGCGTAACTGGCCCGGCCGTCGCGTTGCAGGGCCTCCAGCAGCCGCCAGTCGGTCGGGTCGAGGGAATAAGCGGTCATGCACGAGGGATAGCAAGGGAAAGCCCGGCCGATCAAGGCATTTGCGGGGGAAGCGCACTTCCGGCAAGCCGGGCGCGACCGTAGATTCTGAGCCATGACACAGCGGACATCCCAGCTCAGCGCCACCCCTGCCACCGCCGTCGGCCCGGTCCTGCGGGTGCCACCGGCAGCCCCCGCCGACGCCGCCGCGTACTTCGCGGCCTCCCTGGCCTTCCACACCGACGTCTCCGATGTCGCCGCGGCACTGGAGGCGGCCCGCGCCACGGGCGGCGACCCCGGCTTCGTCGTGCTCGACTCCCGCTCCACCGAGTCCTGGGACCAGGGCCACATCCCCGGCGCCGTCCACCTGCCGACCGCGCGCGTCCCCGAACTCGCCGCCGAATTCCTCGACCGCGACGTCCCGGTCGTCGTCCACTGCTGGGGCCCCGCCTGCAACGGCGCCACCCGCGCCGCCCTCGCCCTGGCCGGTCTCGGCTACGGGGTCAAGGAAATGCTCGGCGGCATGGAGTACTGGATCCGCGAGGGCTTCGCGTACGAGACGGCCGACGGCCCCGCCCGGCGCACGGCCGACCCCCTGACCGCGCCGGTCGGCGCCGACGACTGCGGCTGCTGACCCCGACGTCCGCCTGTTCGGCCGTTCAGTCCGGCAGCGACGTCAGCTCGTACGCCCACAGCTCGCCGCGGTCCGCGACCCGCACGAAGCCGACGCGCTCCAGAACGGCCTGCGACGGGCGGTTCGCCGGTTCCGTGGTGGCGAGCACCACCAGTACACCCGGCTGCGCGAGCGCCCACTGGCACAGCACCCGCGCCGCGTCCGTGGCCCAGCCCGCGCCCCGCCCCGACTCCGACAGGTCGTACCCGATCTCCACCGCGCCGCCGTCCGGCGGCCCGTGGAACCCGGCGCCGCCCAGCGCCACCAGGTCGTCACTGCGCTGTATCGCGAAGACGCCCCAGCCCGGCCGGTAGACGCCCGCCGCGGCGGCGGCCACCGTCATCGAGGCCGCGCCCACCGTGCCGTCCCCCGGCACGCCGTCGACCCACACCAACCCGGCGGGCTTGCCGTCCGCCAACAGCGCCGCGTCCTCCGGAAGCTGCTCACGCAGGGTCAACCGGCCCTGCGTCAGCACCAGCCGTCCACCGTCATGGGAAGCGTGCAACGTCATCGAGCCGTACCGCCTTCTGCGAGCTGTCGTCCCGGCGTCGAACCGGAAGGCAGCAGCGTAACCGCCTCGCGCGGCGACCCCGTGCCGAGGGCCGCGCCCGGCTTTTCCGCGGGCGGGGGGAACCGCGCGACCGGCCCACACGGGGCCGCGGGCACAGGGTCGCCCCAGTGGGGCAGACGCTGTTTCGCGACCACCGGACCGGTGGGGGCCGAGCGCGCGGTTCCCCCCGGCGCGCCTTCGGGGCACAGGTCTTCCCGGGCGGCGAGGCGGGGCTCGCGTCACCGGGAAATGCCCCGACCGGAGGTCAGAGCGCCGAGATCTCCGCCACCAGGTCGTCGAGTCCCAGCGACCCGAGCGACAGGGCCGCCATGTGCCACGCCTTGGCGTCGAAGGCGTCGCCGTGCGCCGCGCGAGCGGTCTCGCGGCCGGTGAGCCAGGCACGCTCGCCGAGCTTGTAGCCGATGGCCTGGCCGGGCATGCCGAGGTAGCGGATGAGCTCGCTGTCGACGAAGTCGGCGGGCCGGCCGCTGTGGAGGCCGAAGAACTCGCGGGCCAGCTCGGGCGTCCAGCGCTCGCCCGGGTGGAAGGGCGAGTCGGCGGGGATGTCCAGTTCGAGGTGCATGCCGATGTCGACGATGACGCGGTTGGCCCGCATCATCTGGGCGTCCAGGTACCCCAGGCGCCGCTCGGGGTCGGTGAGGAAGCCCAGCTCGTCCATGAGGCGCTCGGCGTACAGCGCCCAGCCCTCCGCGTTGGCGCTGACCATGCCGACGGTGGCCTGGTAGCGGGACAGGCTCTCGGCGACGTGCACCCACTGCGCGATCTGGAGGTGATGGCCCGGCACACCCTCGTGGTACCAGGTGGAGACCAGGTCGAAGATCGGGAAACGGGTCTTGCCCATCGTCGGCAGCCACGTACGGCCGGGACGGCTGAAGTCCTCCGAAGGACCGGTGTAGTACGGGGCCGCCGCGCCGCCGGGGGGCGCGATCCGGGACTCGACGCGCTTGACCCGGTCGGCCAGCTCGAAGTGCGTACCGTCCAGCGCCTGGATCGCCTCGTCCATCAGGCCCTGGAGCCAGTCGCGTACCTCGTCCACGCCCTCGATGGCGGTGCCGTGCTGGTCCAGGTGGGCCAGCACCTCCCAGGGGGACTTGTCGGGCAGGATCTTCGCGGCCTCGGCGACCATCTCGGCGTGGATGCGGTGGTATTCGGACCAGCCGTACGCGTACGCCTCGTCCAGGTCGAGGTCCGTACCGTTCCACAGCCGGCACCAGCGGGCGTAGCGCTCGCGGCCCACGGTGTCGGACGTGCCCTCGGCGGCGGGGGCGTACGTGTCGCGCAGCCAGTCGCGCAGGGCCGCGTAGGCGGCGGTGGTCTCGGCGGCGGCGGCGTCCAGCTCGGCGCGCAGCTCCTGCGGCCCCTCGGCGACGAGCGCGGTGAACCAGCTCTCCCCGCCGTCGTCGCCGATCCACTCACCGATCTGGCCGATGACCGTCGACACCTGGCGCGGGCCCGCGTACAGCTTGCGGGACAGGCCTTCGGCGAGCGCGGCGCGGTAACTGTCGAGCGCGGCCGGGACGGCGCGCAGCCGGGCGGCGAGGTCGGCGTAGTCCGCCGCGGAGTCGGTCGGCATGA
The DNA here is from genome assembly GCF_042955955.1 of Streptomyces sp. NPDC008317. Lineage (NCBI taxonomy): Bacteria > Bacillati > Actinomycetota > Actinomycetes > Kitasatosporales > Streptomycetaceae > Streptomyces > Streptomyces sp. NPDC008317. The sequence continues at coordinate 398,769 of NZ_JBIBFQ010000005.1, read as the reverse complement.
GGGTGAACGCGTCCCGGACGCTGTGCGCGGGGGAGCTGAGGTTGCTCACCGCGCGCAGGTGCTCGTCGGCCGCGTGCACGGCGAGTTCCGCGCTCAGCCGCTCGCGCAGCAGCCGCGCGCACCGCCGCTCGGCGTCGCTCTCGCCACCGGGCCGCGCCTCCGCCTCGGTCAACCGGTCCAGCGTGGCACGGGCCAGCGCGGCCAGCGCGTCGGCGCCGGCCGGTGAGAAGTCCGGCAGGCGGCGGGCGCTGCCGGGGGCGCCGAGGTAGGTGCCGAGGACCGGGTCGAGAGCGAGGAGATCGTCGACGTAGGTGTCGGCGACCTGGCGGGGCAGAGGGCTGCTGGTGATATTGGACATGGCGCCATCCTGGTACGAGACCGGCCCTCGCGTCACCACCATTGTGTGCGTGGTGCCTTACGCCTGGCGCGTACGCCGCAGCTGGGGGCGTGTTCCCCGGCCCTCGCGCCCCGCGGAACAGCCCCGCCGGGCCCGTACGGATCGGACCGTCCGGGTCACGGCGTGGGCGGCAGCAGCGGGCCGCACGCCCACTGCTGGAAGATCAGCCGCGTCTCGACCCGCGCGACCTCCCGCCGTGAGGTGAACTCGTCGATCACCAGCCGCTGGAGATCGGTGGCACCGGTCACCGCGACATGCACCAGATAGTCGTCGGGCCCGGTGAGGTGGAACAGGGCGCGGGACTCCGGCAGCGCGCGGACGCGGTCCACGAACGGTGTGATCAACTCCCTGCGGTGCGGCCGTACCTGCACCAGAAGAAGCGCCTCCAGACCGCGGCCCAGCTTCGCCGGGTCCAGCCGCAGCTCGTGCCCGAGGATCACGCCGCCGCGCCGCAGCCGGGCCACCCGGTCGAGGCAGGTCGACGGCGCCACACCGACGGCCGCCGCGAGGTCGCGGTACGTGGTCCGGGCATCGTTCTGCAGCAGCCGGAGAATCTCCAGATCCACCGGATCCAGCGCGACGGAATCAGACATCGGGCGAACGTAGCACGGGCGCTCTCCCACGACGCCCGGCGAGCGTTCAGCCTGGAGCACATGGAGACGACAGCAGCAACGACACCGTCCCGGCCCCGCCTGACCCTGGCCACCGAGGCCGTGCACGCCGGGCGCGAAGACCTCGCGGCCCTCGGCGTGCACGCCGTGCCGCTCGACCTGTCCACCACCTACCCGTCGTACGACAGCCGCGCCGAGGCCCGGCGGATCGACGCCTTCGCCGCCACCGGTGAACAGCTCGAAGGCCCGCCCGTCTACGCCCGGCTGGACAATCCCACCACCGCCCGCTTCGAGACCGCGCTGGCCCGGCTGGAGGGCACCGAGGCCGCGGTGGCCTTCGCCAGCGGGATGGCCGCGCTGACCGCCTGCCTGCTGGCGCGCGCCGCCGACGGGCTGCGCCATGTCGTCGCCGTCCGGCCGCTGTACGGATGCAGCGACCACCTGCTGACCGGCGGACTGCTCGGCACCGAGGTGACCTGGACCGACCCGGCGGGCATCGCGGACGCGATGCGGCCCGACACCGGTCTCGTCATCGTCGAGACGCCCGCCAACCCGACGCTCGCGGAGGTCGATCTGCGGGCCGTCGCCCACTCCTGCGGCACCGTGCCGCTGCTGGTCGACAACACCTTCGCCACGCCCGTACTCCAGCGGCCCGCCGAATCCGGCGCCCGGGTCGTGCTGCACAGCGCGACCAAGTACCTGGGCGGCCACGGCGACGTGCTCGGCGGCGCCGTGGCCTGCGACGAGGACTTCGCGCGGCGGCTGCGCAAGGTGCGGTTCGCCACCGGAGGCGTCCTGCACCCGCTTGCCGGCTACCTCCTGCTGCGCGGGCTCTCCACCCTTCCGGTACGCATGCGGGCGGCCTCCGCGACCGCCGCGGAACTGGCCCGGCGCCTCACCGCCGATCCCCGCGTGGGCGCCGTCCACTACCCGCGGATCGGCGGCGCCATGATCGCCTTCGAAGTCCTCGGCGACCCCCACGCCGTCATCGGCGGCGTCCGCCTCATCACCCCGGCCGTCAGCCTCGGCAGCGTCGACACCCTCATCCAGCACCCCGCCTCCATCAGCCACCGCATCGTCCCCGAGGCGGATCGCTCCCGCTCCGGCGTCAGCGAACGGCTCCTCCGCCTTTCGGTCGGCCTCGAAGACGTCGACGACCTCTGGTCCGACCTGACGCTCGCGCTCGCGTCCTCCACCACCTCGGCCGCACCCGGCGTACGTCGCATCGACGTCTGACCGCGTTCTCCGCTGACGCAGGAGGGTAGGCCGTGTTTTTAGGCGCGGGGAACCTGCGCGCTCAGCCACGATGGTGGCGGGCCTTGAAATACCGGCCCCGGAGGGGCAGTTGCTGTCGTTCTCGGGCTGACAGGCCGGTGGGGGCGGGCCGCGCAGTTCCCCGCGCCCCTGGAAATCAGGCCCCGCGCAACGGCAGTGCACCCGCCCCGCGCCCCTGAAGAGCAGGCCCTGCGCGACGGCAGTGCACCCTTCCCGCGCCCCTTCGGGGGGTGACCCGAGGCGTCAGGTGCGGTCCTGGGTGGTGCGGGGGAGGGGGGAAGGGGCGTCGGCAGACGCCAGTGTGGCGGTGATGACGAGGGTGCCGTCCTCGACCTGGTAGTCGAGCGGCAGCGCAAGCTCGCGCATGGCGGCGACCATGCCGGTGTTGGTCGACTGCGTGACAGCGTAAACGCTGTCACGCCCGGCCTCGGCGGCCATGGCGACCAGCTTGCGCAGCATGGCCGCACCGATGCCGCGCCGCTGCCAGCCGTCCTCGACGAGGAGGGCGACCTCGTTCTCGTCGCCGTCCCAGAGAAGATGGCCGAGGGCGACCAGGCGGCCGGAGGCGGTCTCGACGGCGAGGGACTGGCCGAAGCGGGGGCTGAGCAGGTGGGCGAGGTAGCGGTCGGCGTCGCCCACGGGGCCGTGGTAGCGCAGGGCGAGGGTGCCGGGGGAGCAGCGCTCGTGCATGGCCAGGGCGGCGTCGCGGTCCTCGGGCCCGGCGCGGCGGATCGTGATCTCGTTGCCCTCGGGGAGCGTCAGGACGTCCCTGGCGTCGGGCGTCCTGGCCCCGAGGCGCGCGCCGAGCCGCGCGTCGAGTTCCAGCAGGGCCCGCGCCCTGGCGAACTCGGTGGGCGTGAAGGGGAGATGGTCGCGCTGGACGGTGATCGTGCCGCCCGACGGGTCGCGCAGCCGCATCACGGTGCCGTCGAGCGCGTCCTCGGCGTGAGCGGGGGCGTCGGCGGGCGCGGGCGTCGAGCGGATGGTGCAGCGGCCGAACAACTGCCGCAGCGCGAGCGGCAGTTCCGCCGCGTCGAGCGCTGTACGGGTGGCCAGGGTGAGCATGCGGGTCGGGGTGTCCACCAGGTCGTGGGCGTCCGCCCGCTCCGTCCATGTGTCGGTGCCGCCCGCGGCGGTGACGGTCCGGGCGAGCGCCGTGGCGGGCAGCGCCGCAGGGGCCCGCAGCAGGAACTCGTCCACCGTGCCGTCGGCCAGCGGGTGCGTCTGAAGGGTGACGATGTCGACGCGGCTGCCCGCGAGCGCCGTGCACACCGCGCCCAGGCTGCCGGGGGCGTCGCGCACGGTCGTCCGCAGCCGCCACAGCGTCGTCTCGCCGTCGGTACGGCCGCCCGCGCGCTCGGCGCCTGCCTCGTCGGCGGATGCGTCGGCGCGTCCGTCCTCGCCCGGCCGCGGCGCGGCGGCCGGTGGCGCGTGGCCGCGCCCGCGTGCCCACCAGGTGTGGAAGCCCGCCACCGCGAGCAGCGCCGCCGCCGACATGACCAGCAGCACCCGGCCGTCGGGTCCGTGCCCCACCGTCTCGGCGATCAGGTCGGCGGTGGCCATCGCCGTGAACAGCGCGGCCACTTCGACGAATTCGCGGCGCCAGTGATGCTGACGGGATCCGGGATGGGCAGGAGTCGACTGAGACATACGTCTACCATGCCTAAGATGTGTTGCGTGATCACGAACGTTCCGTGACCGGCCGGTAAAGGACGGATCTTTTCGGTTAACTTACGTTTTCAACGTTTTTGCCGAATGCGCCCCTCTCGCGCCGGAGTGCGGCATCCATGGCCCCATGGTCAACGAGCCCCCGCGCCGCCTACGATGGCCCGACTTCACCCCGCCGCGGACCACCCGAGCCGCCCTACCCGCGCCGAAGCAGCTACCCCCACCGGCGCAGCGACGATGACTGCAGAACAGACACCGCACACCTTCCAGGTCGATCTGCGTGGCCTGGTGGATCTCCTCTCCCACCACCTCTACTCCAGCCCGAAGGTCTACCTGCGGGAACTTCTGCAGAACGGCGTCGACGCGATCACCGCCCGCCGCGCGCAGGACCAGGACGCGCCCGCCTGCGTCCTGCTGCACACCGAACCCGGTGCGCTGCGCGTCGAGGACACCGGGATCGGCCTCACCGAGGCGGACGTTCACAATCTGCTGGCCACCATCGGACGCAGCTCCAAGCGCGACGCGCTGGAGAGCGGCATCGCCTCCGCCCGCTCCGAATTCCTCGGCCAGTTCGGCATCGGCCTGCTGGCCTGCTTCGTCGTCGCCGACACCATCCGCGTGGTCAGCCGTTCCGCCCGCACCCCGGACGCGCCGCCGGTCGAATGGTCCGCGCGCGACGACGGCTCGTACACCGTACGTACGCTGCCGGACGACGCCAGGACCGAACCCGGCACCACTGTGCACCTCACCGCGCGGCCCGGTGCCGCCGACTGGTTCGCGCCCGAGCGGGTCACCGCCGTCACCCGCGACTTCGGCTCGCTGCTGCCGTACGACATCCGGGTGGACGACACGCCCGTCACCGACCGGCCGCCGGTCTGGGAGCGCCGCCACGCCAGCGCCGGGGCCCGCCGGGTGGAGTTGGCCAGGCACTGCCAGGAGCAGTTCGGCTTCCTGCCGCTGGACGCCATCGACCTCGACGTGCCGGTCGCCGGAGTGCGCGGCATCGCGTACGTCCTGCCCTCGGCCGTCAGCCCGGCCCAGCGCGCGGGCCACCGCGTGCACCTCAAGGGCATGCTGCTCACCGACCGCGCCGACGAACTCCTCCCGGACTGGGCCTTCTTCGTCCGCTGCGTCATCGACACCGACAGCCTGCGGCCGACCGCGTCCCGCGAACACCTCTACGCCGACGAGACGCTCGCCGCCGTCCGCGACGCGCTGGGCGAGCGGATCAAGGAGTGGCTGACGACGCTGGCCGCGGGCGAGCCGGAACGCCTCGGACACTTCCTGTCCGTGCACCACCTCGGCGTGAAGACGCTCGCCCGGCACGACCCCGACCTGCTGCGGGTGATGCTGCCCTGGCTGCCGTTCGAGACCACCGACGGGCAGCAGTCGCTCGACGAATTCGCCCGCCGCCACCCGACCGTGCACTTCACCCGTACCGTCGAGGAATTCCGCCAGGTCGCCGCCATCGCCGCCGCCCAGGGCATGGGCGTGGTCAACGGCGGTTACACGTACGACGCCGACCTGGTCGGGATGCTCCCGCGGGTACGGCCGGGCACCCCGGTCGCGGAACTGGACGCCGACACCGTCACCGCCCACCTCGACACGGTCGACCCGGCCGAGGAACTGGCCCTGTCGGGCTTCCTCACCGTCGCCCGCGCCGCACTCGACCCGCTGGGGTGTGACGTCGTCCTGCGCACGTTCCACCCGCTGACCGTCCCCGCGCTGCACCTCGACGACCGGTCGGCCCGGCACGAGCGCGCCCGCGAGGAGGAAGAGGAACAGGCCGACGACCTGTGGGCGGGCATCCTCGGATCGCTGCGCGGCACCGCGCCCAGGGCCCGGCTGGTCCTGAACCACCTCAACCCGCTGGTGCGCAGGATCGGCGCGCTCGGCGCCCGCGACCTGGTGGCCAGCTCCGTCGAAGCGCTCTACGGGCAGGCGCTGTTGATGGCGCAGCGGCCGTTGCGGCCCGCCGACACCGCGCTGCTCAACCGGGCCTTCCTCGACCTGCTCCAGTGGGCCACCGACCACCCGGCCGGGCAGGAGGAGGGCCGATGAGGACGACGTGTCCGACCGGGCCACGGCGCGGCGTCCCGGGGAGCCCACGATGACCGGCGAGCCCACGACCGCGGCGGATCTGCGCCGGGCCATCCAGGAGAACGCGGCGGAGCCGGAGGGCGCGGCCCGCAACGCCCGCGCCGAGCGCATCGCCGAGGAGGCCGACCGCACCGGTGACCGGCCGCTGATCATCGAGGCGCTGTTCAATCTGCTCACCGCGTACAACTACAGCTCCGAGTCCGACAAGAGATTCGTGCCCTTTGCGAAGGCGCTGCGGATGTGGGACGAACAGCCGGGCGACTTCGACGAGTTCAGCGCCAAGAGCCTGCACTGGTACTTCAAGTGGGTCTCCAGCGGCATGCTCGACCAGCCGCACATCCCGCTGGCCGCCATCGAGAAGTGGCAGGCCGAGATGGAACACCGCTACCGGCTCGCCGGATACTCCGAACGCGCCGTGCGGCAGGGCCAGTTCAGGATCGCCCGGCACATCGGCGACCTGCCGCGTGCCGAGGCCGCCTTCGCCGCGTGGCTGGCCGCCGACCGCGACGTGATGAGCGACTGCCACGCCTGCGAACTGCACGCCCAGGGCGGCTGGCGGGTGCGCCTCGGCGAGGACCGGCGGGCGCTGGAGAGCTGGCAGCCGGTGCTGGCGGGCGAGTTGACGTGTGCGCACGAGCCGCACGGGGTGCTGGCCTCCTCGCTGCTGCCGCTGCTCAGGACCGGCAGCGCCGACCTGGCCCGCGCCAACCACCTGCGCGGCTACCGGATGGTCCGGTCGATGGAGAGCATGCGGTCCGCCGTCGCCCAGCACATCGAATTCTGCGCGCTCACCGGCAACGAGGCGCGCGGCCTGGAGATCCTGGCCGCACACCCCGCGCACTTCACCGCCGCGGGCGACCCCGACAGCCTCATGGACCACCACGCCGTCACCGCGCTGCTCACCGCCCGGCTCACCGCGCTCGGCCACGCCGGCCGACCGGTGCCGGGACCGGCGGGACGCGACTGGACCGCCGCCGACCTGCACACCCATGCCCGCACCCGCGCCCTGGAGTTGGCGCACAGCTTCGACGCCCGCAACGGCACACGGGCCGTCTCCGAGGCCGTACGGGAGCGGATGGCGCGCCAACCCCTGCTGGAGCGGCTGCCGTTGGGAATTCGGGCGGCGCGGCTCGGCGAGGCGGCTGGCACGGAGGCGGGACCGGCCCTTCCCCCGCCGCGGGCCGACTCCGTACCGGCAGAACCCGGCGCCGACGACCTGCCGGACATGGTCGCCGAGGCGCGGCGGCTCAGCGGCGGCGGCGACCCGCGGGCCCACCAGGCGTGGGCGGACGTGGCCGCCGCCGTGGAACGGACCGGCGCCGAAGTGGACGCCGCGGCGCGCGCGGAGATCACCGACAACGCCGCGATGGCCGCGATCGGCGAACCCGTACGGTCCCGCGAGCTGTTCCTGCGCGCCGCTCGGCAGTTCGAGGACGCGCGGGAGCCGGGGGAGGCCGCGGCGAGCCGGGCCCGCGCCGCCTACGCGCTCGCGCTCACCGGCGAGGCGGACGAGGCGCTGCGGGCGGTCGAGGAGCAGTGCGCGGTGCTGCGCGACCTGCACGGCGAGGAGCGGGCCACCGCCCGCCAGGTCAGCGGCGCGGGGCTGCTGCGCTGCCGCGTCCTGCTGGCCGCCGCGGCGGGCGGCGACGACGAGGCCCGGCAGGCCGCGCTCGCGGAGGCCGCCCAACAGGCCGCCGACGTGGCCGAGTTCAGCGACGAGCACCAGGCCGAGCCGGGGATGACCGGACGCCTCGCGGACGCCACCGTCATGCTCGGACGGCTCGCCGCGGGCCGCGGCGACGGCGAGCGGGCCGTCCGACTCCTCACCCGAGGAGCCGAGTTGCACCACGCGGCGGAACAGCCCTGGTACGCCGCCGAGCCCGAGGCGGCCCTCGCCGACCTGACACTGCGCGGCGGCGACCCCGAGACCGCGGCCGACTGCGCGCGCGCCGCGCTCGACCACGGCGCCGACGTACTCGAACCGCCGCACCGCGCCCATCTGCACCTGCTCATCGCCCAGGCGCGCGCCGCGCTCGGCGACGACGAACAGGCCGCGGCCGAGGCGCTGGAGGCCGCGACCTGGGCCGACGAGGCCGGCCACGGCGACGACATGGGCGCCACCGCCCGGCTGCTGTTCGGCGGCGCGCTGCGGCGGCTCGGCCGGGCCGAGGAGGGCGCCTGCGTCCTGGAGTCCGTGCTTCCCGACCTGGAACGCGGCGGCAACGAAGCCCAGATCGTCCAGGCCCGCTGGTGGCTCGCCGAGTGCCAACTCGACCTCGGCGAGGCCCGCGAGGCCGCCGAGCAGTTCCTGCGCGCCGCCCGGATCGCCGAGGGCTGGGACGACCCCTGCGACCACGCCATGCTCGCCAATCTCGCCGCCGACGCGCTCAACCGCGCCGGTCTGCACGACGAGGCCGTACGCGCCTACGCCCGCGCCGAGGACCTCTGGCGCGCCGTGGGCGACCCGCACGCCCTCATCCGCACCCTGCGCGCCCGCGCCTGGATCGAAGTCGGTGAAGGCCGCGGCGGCATCACCGTGGCCCGCTCCCTCATGAGCGCCGCCGTCGACACCGTGCGTCAGGCACTCGAAGCCGCCGACCCCGACGACGGGACGGCCACCGCCCACCTGCGCGTGGACCTCGCCGACACCTACCGTCAGACCGCCGAGATCGTCCTACGCGCGGCGGGCGGGACCGACGGCTCCGACGACGGTCCGGGCGACACGGACGCCGTCCACGAGGAGGCCCTGGCACTGGCCGACCTCGCCATCGCCACCCTCACCCCGCTGGGCGCCACCGCCCGCGACGACCGCACCGCCGCCACCCTCATGGCCGCCTGGCTGGAAGCCGACCTCGCCCGCCCCACCGCCGCCGCCACCCGCGCCCGTACCGTCACCGCCGAATACGCCGACGCCCAGGACCCCACGGCCGACGCCCGCCGCGCCGAGGCCGCCTCGATCCTCGCCTACACCAGCGCCGACCGGGCGGACGACGAGAGCTGAGGCCGGGCTCAGGACCGCTCGTCTCAGCGCGGTGCGGCCGACTCCGCCCTGGCCAGCAGCTCGACCGCGCGAGTGATCGACTCCGGGGACAGGTGCGCGTACCCGATGACCAACCGGACGCCGGGCACCCGCGTCGGCGCGTGCTCGTAGTCGGACAGGGGGCGGAGGGTGATTCCGGCGGAGGTCGCGGCGGCCAGCAGACGGGACGGGGGTCCGTAGCGCGGTGGGAGGGTGACGATGGCGTGCAGACCGGCGGCGATGCCGCTGGTCGTGGCGCCGGGGAAGTGCGTGGCGAGCGCGGTGGTGAGGGTGTCGCGGCGGCGGCGGTAGAGGCGCTGGCAGCGGCGGAGGTGGCGGTCGTACTGCCCGGAGGTGAGGAACTCGGCCAGGACGGCCTGCTCGGTGACCGGGTTGCCGAGGTCCATCGTGCGCTTGCGCGCGGCGGCGTCGGCGATGATGTCCGGCGGCGCGACGAGCCAGCCGAGCCGCAGCCCAGGGGCGAGGGTCTTGCTCACCGAGCCGGTGTAGGCGACATGGCCGGGGGCGAGGCCCTGGAGGGCGCCGACCGGCGCGCGGTCGTAGCGGAAGTCGCCGTCGTAGTCGTCCTCGATGACGAGACCGTCGACCGTACGGGCCCAGTCGGTGAGTTGGGCGCGCCGCCGCGCCGAGTACGCGACCCCGGTCGGGAACTGGTGGCAGGGCGTGACGATGGCGGACCGTACTCCGGCGGCGGCCAGCGCCGTCACCGACAGGCCCTCCTCGTCGACGGGCACCGGCACCGCCGTCAGCCCCGTCGCGCCGAGCAGTCCGCTCTGCTCGGGGCTGCCCGGGTCCTCGACGGCCGTCGCGCGCTCGCCGCGCCCGCGCAGGACGAAGCCGAGCAGGGTGTGCGCCTGGGCCACGCCGGAGCAGACCATCACCTGGTCGGGGTCCGCGGCCACCCCGCGTCGCCTGGCCAGCAACTCAGCGAGCGCCTCGCGCAGTTCGGGCAGGCCGCGCGGATCCGGGTAGCCGAAGGCGCGGTGCGGGAGCCGGGCGATCACCCGCCGGTGGGCGGCCGACCACGCGGCCCTCGGGAACAGGGAGAGGTCCGGCAGACCCGGCCTGAGGTCCGTGGGACCGCCCCGGTCGTCCACGGCGGGCATGGCCGTCGCGGCCGGTACGGGTACGGCGCCCGCGCCCGTCACCCACGTGCCGGAGCCCTGCCGCCCGCTGAGATACCCCTCGGCCGTGAGCTGCGCGTACGCGTCGGTGACCAGGCCCCTCGACACGCCGAGGTCGGCGGCCAGTTCGCGGCTGGCGGGCAGTTGCGTGCCGGGCGCGAGCCGTCCCGAGCGCACGGCGTCCCGCAGCGCCGCCTGGAGCGCCCGCCCCCGCCCTCGCGGCGACGCCCCCGCGGAGGGCAGCAACAGCTCCCACGCGGCGGTCCATCCCTCGGGCTGGGCGCCTTGCGGCCCGTCGGCCGGCGGGCCCGCCGGGACCGTCGTCCGGAGTACGTCCGGCCCGGCCGCCGCGGTCGGCGCGCCGCCCGCCCCCTCCGGGTCCGCCCCGGCACCATCCGAATTGGTCCTCTTAACACCCATGGGAATGGACCTTAAACCGGACCGCTTGTCTCCATACCGTCGTCGTATGAACTCATCCCCACGCGCCGGCTTCCTCTTCGCCACTGTCGCCTGTGTCCTGGTCGGCGCGTCCTTCACCGCGGGCGGCGCGCTCGTGGACTATCCGCACGCGGGCGGCCAGGCGCTGCGTTACGGCTCGGCCTGTCTGCTGCTCCTGTGGCCCGCGCGCAAAGGCGCCGTGCGGAGTCTGCGGGCGCTGACCGTACGCCAGTGGGCGCTGGCGGCGGGCGTGGCGGCGGTCGGCATGGTCGGCTTCAACCTCGCGATCCTCGCGGCCGAGCGCACCGCGGAACCGGCGGTGCCGGGCGTGCTGGTCGGGTGCGCCCCGGTCGTCGTCGCGGTGCTCGTACCGCTCGGGGCGGGGCGGCGGCCGACGCGGACGGTCGCCGCGGGGGCCGTGCTCGTGGCGTCCGGCGCCTTCGTGGTGCAGGGCTGGGGCGGCACGGACGGCGTGGGGCTGTTCTGGTCGGTGATGGCGCTGGTGGGGGAGTGCGGATTCGCTCTGCTCGCGGCGCCGTTGGTGAAGCCGCTGGGGCCGCCGCTGCTGTCGGCGTGCGTGTGCGCGCTGGCCGCCGTGGAGGCGGGGACGCTGGGGCTGGTGACCGAGGGCCGGGCGGCGGTCCGCGTACCCACCGGATCCGAGGCGCTGGCGCTCGGCTGGCAGTCGCTGGTGGCCACCGTGATCGGATTCCTGTGCTGGTACGCGGGCGTGCAGCGGATCGGCACCGAGCGCGCCACCCTCTTCTCCGGGCTGATCCCGGTGTCCGCCGCGGTGACCGCGCCCTTGGTGGCGGTCGGCACCTTCGGGGCGGGTCAACTCGCGGGCAGCGTCCTGGTCGCGGTCGGTGTCGCCGTCGGCTCGGGAGCGCTGCGGTCCCGCCGACGGCCGCTCGCGAAGGAACCTTCCGCGAACCGCCCCCTCGCGAACCGGCCTCCCGCGAAGCCGCTTCCCACGAAGCCGCTTCCCGAGCACCGGCCTCCCGAGCACGTATCCGACCGTGATCGGCGGACCGTTCCGGCGGCGGCGGACGCCCCATAGCCGGATGGCAAAATTCCGCGCGGCCGGGAACTTCCGCTGGGGTGGGCGAGTTGTGACAGTACGGGCCGGTGCGCGACACCGGTCCGGCCAGCAGCCCCGACCGGGCGCCCCCGTCCCGGTCGGGGCGTCGTCCGCCCGGTGCCGCCGCGCGCGGCGCCTCCCGCACGGTCCCTCGGCGGCGCCGAGGGACCGTGCGGCGCGTCATCAGACCTCCGTGAGTGCTTACTTGGCGCCGAGCACCTGCTGGAGCGGATCGATCGCGAAGTACGCCAGGAAGCACACCGACACACCCCACACCAGCGGATGCACCTCGCGCGCCTTGCCCAGCACGATCTTGATCACGACGAAGGACAGGAAGCCCGCGCCGATCCCGTTGGTGATGCTGTAGGTGAAGGGCATCACGGCGATGGTGAGGAAGGCCGGGATGCCGATGTCGTACTGCGTCCAGTCGATGGTGCGGACCTGCGCCATGAGCAGGAAGCCGACGGCGACCAGGGCGGGGGCGGCAGCCTGGGACGGGACGACGCCGGCGAGCGGGGTCAGGAAGAGCGCCACCACGAAGAGCGCGCCGGTGACGACGCTGGCCAGACCCGTACGGGCGCCCTCGCCGACACCCGCGGCGGATTCCACGTAGGCGGTGTTGGAGGAGGCGGAGGCCGCGCCGCCCGCGACGGCGGCGGCGCCGTCGATGAACAGCACGCGGCCGATGTTCGGCACCCGGCCCTGCTCGTCCAGCAGACCGGCCTCGTTGGAGATGCCGACGATCGTGCCCATCGCGTCGAAGAAGTCCGACAGCACGAGGGTGAAGACGAAGAGCGCGGCCGTGACGATGCCCGCCTCGCGGAAGCCGCCGAAGAGGCTGAAGTGACCGATCAGCCCGAAGTCGGGCGTGGACGTCACATGGTGCGGCACCTTGGGTACGGTCAGGCCCCACGCCGAGTCGGGCAGGTCGGCGATCTTGTTGACGACGATCGCCACGATCGTCATGACCACGATGCTGATCAGGATCGCGCCCTTGATCCGCCGCGCGACCAGCGCGACCGTCAGCAGCACACCGAGGCAGAAGACCAGCACCGGCCAGCCGGTGAGCGTCCCGGTCGCGCCGAGCTGCACCGGGACCGTCGTCTTCGCCGCGTCGGGGATGCGGCTGGCGAATCCGGCGTCCACGAAGCCGATGAAGGCGATGAACAGGCCGATGCCCACGCTGATCGCCTGTTTGATCGGCTGCGGGATCGCGTTCATGATCGCCTCGCGCAGGCCGGTCGCGACGAGCACGCAGATCAGCAGGCCCTCCAGGACGACCAGGCCCATCGCGTCGGGCCAGCTCATCTTGGGCGCGAGCTGGAAGGCCACCACGGCGTTCAGGCCGAGACCGGCCGCGATCGCCAGTGGGAGGTTGCCGCCGACGCCCATGATCGCGGTCATCACGGCCGCCACCAGCGCGGTGGCGGTGGTGAGTTGGGCGACCGAGAGGTGGTGCCCGAACTTGTCCGTGGCGCTGCCCAGGATGATCGGGTTGAGCACGAGGATGTACGCCATCGTGAAGAAGGTGGCGAGACCGCCGCGTATCTCCCGGCCGGGCGTGGATCCGCGCTCCGATATCCGGAAGTAGCGGTCCAGCGGACTGGCCGCGGGTGGTGGTCCGGACGACGGCTTCTCCGCGTCCACGACGGGTCCTGACATGGTGCTCCTCTGGATTCAACAAACGGTGGAACGAGGGCGGGGCACACGGATTGTGCTCCCCGGTCGGCCGCGGCGGGTTTCCGTGGCGTTACCCCGTATCACCGTCGGGTTTCAGTCATGCCCAGGTCAACACCCGCGTCGTTTCCCACGGACATCACGAACGGCGTCTCAGCACACCGTCAACAACTCATGAACGTCTCGCGCGCCCGCCCCATAGCAGGCCGTCGCGTTCGAGGATTGGTCTTGACCAAGTTCACGAGGCGGCTCTATCTTCGAGACGTAGTAGTGCAAGGACCTTTAATAAATAGTGGTTCGGAAACAAGGCTGAACAAGCCGAGGGCGTGGCCGACAAGCCAGAGCCCGTCGCGGACCCGGTGATTGCGAGGACAGGGTGGGGACCACGCAGCTCGAATCGGTGCAGGAGCCGAAGTACTGGCACCTGAAGACCGTGCTGAACGACGCCCTCGACTCGGAGTTCGAGGTCGGTGAGATCCTGCCGAACGAGCGGGACCTGGCCGCCCGCTTCGGCGTCGCGCGCGCGACGCTCCGGCAGGCGCTCGAACAGTTGGAACTCGAAGGGCGCCTCCAGCGGCGCAGGGGGGTCGGCACCACCGTGGCACCGCCGCGGATGGGCGTGTCCGTGGGACCGGTCGCCGAGGCGTGGCCCGGCTCCGGCCGTGACTCCTGGAACACGGTGGGCTGCGTCGAGGCCGCCGCGCCCGGCCCGATCGCGGCGCTCCTCGGCACCGGCGGCGACGAGGCGGTGCACACCATCCGCCGCGAGCGCGTGATGCGCGGCCAGCACGTCGCGACCGAGCTGCTGTACGTGCCCCCGGCCTCGGTGCCCGAGCTGTCGACGATGCTCACGCCCGCCAACCACGGCCCCGCCGTCCTGCGCGAGCTGCACACACTGGAGCTGGAGGGCGAGGACCGCTCCGTCGAGCTGGGCTCGGCCAGCGCCCAGGACGCCAAGCAGCTCGACCGGCTGCCCGGCGCGCCCGTCCTGGTCGTCACCACCCGCTACTTCTCCGAGGGCCGGGTCGCCGCCGCGTCGGTGGCCACGTACCGCGCCGACACCTGCCGGCTGACCTTCGGCGACTCGGGTGCTCTTGAGGTCACCCACCACCAGGACGACAGCCGCCAGGCTTCCTGAACCGGGCGGCTGCCCCGGCGGCGCGCGCCCGCCGGTCCAGACCACCGGAGGCGCCGAGCCCGGCGGCCGTACGCCGACCCGACGTCACCATGGCGCGGTACTGATACGTCAGTGCCGCGCCAGTGACGTCTGCTCCACCGCGAAGAGCTGCTCCTCGACATGGTCCAGGGCCAGCCGCAGGGCGCCGGTCGCGATGGCCTCCTGCCCGAGCGCGGACAGCGTCACCTTCGGGGGCCGCAGACAGTAGCGCGCCAGCTCGGAACGGAGCGGCTCCAGGACCCCGTCGAGGCCCGCCGCCCAGCCGCCGACGACCACCAGCTCCGGGTCGATCGCCAGCACCAGCGCGGCGACATCGTGCACCAGGCGGCGAAGGAAGCGCTCGACGGCGTCCTTGGCCTGTACGTCGCCCTTCTTCGCCAGCGCGAAGACCCGCGCGACCGCCGGTTCGTCGAGCGGGTGCAGCGGGGTGCCGGTGGTCGACAGCAGGTGCTCGGGCGTGACCTCGCGGCCCAGCAGGTGCAGGGCGCCGATCTCGCCCGCCGCGCCGCCGAAGCCGCGGTGCAGCCGCCCGCCGATCAGCGAACCCGCGCCGGGGCTCAGCCCGGCCAGGACGAAGACCACGTCGTCGGTGTCGACCGCGACACCCTTCCAGTGCTCGGCGACCGCCGCGACATTCGCGTCGTTCTCCACCAGCACCGGACAGCGGAAGGAGCGCTGCAACCGCTCGCCCAGCGGCAGCCCCGTCCAGCCGGGCAGCGCCGTGCTCAGCCGGACCTCGCCGTGCGCCTCCACGATGCCGGGGCTGCCCACGCCGACCGCCCACAGGGTGCTGCGGGCCACCCCGGCCTTGCGCAGCAGCTCGGCGACCGTGCCGCGGACCCGCTCCAGCCGGTCGTCGGCGGACGCGGCCTCGTCGACCTCGCGGCCGTGCGAGCCCAGCACCTGGCCGCTGAGGTCCGACAGCACCACCCGTACCTGGTGCGCGCCGATCTCGATGCCCAGCAGATGCCCGGCCTCGGCGTGGAAACGGAACCTGCGGGCGGGACGGCCCTGCTTGCGCGCGTCGGCGCCCTCGGGGGCCACCTCGACCACCAGGTCCGACTCGGCCAGGCCCTCGATGACGCCCTCGACAGTGGGCCGCGACAGTCCCGTGCTGTGCACCAGCTCGGTCAGCGTCGGGGCCTGCGCCCCGCGCAGCGCATGGAGGACGACCGCGGAATTGATCCGCCGGAGCAGGGATGGGTCCCCGCCGGTGAGCCGCCCCAACGTATGTCCTCCCAGCCTGTACCTGTGTGTGGCGGATCGTACCGGGCGCGGGCCGTCGCGGCGAGTGGTCGCCCGTACCCGCGAAGACGCGTGGCGTCCCGTAAGCGCTGACGGGACGCCAAATGTCCTACGGGGACGGTGCGCGGGACCGGTGGAGTGCCGGTGCCGCGCGCGGCCGTCCCGCCGGCCCAGGCGGAACGGCAGGGCGGGGGGCTACGGCTTCGGCTCGTGACTCGCGGCGACGCGCAGCCGGGCGAACTCCTCCGCGAGAGCGGCCGGCGACCAGTGCGCGTTGAGGCCGCTGGGGCTCGGCAGCGCCCAGATCCGGGTCGCGCCGATCGTCCGCTCCTGCGGGCCGACCTGGGCGTGCTTGTCCGCGAAGGCCACCCGGTAGGCGGTGACGCCCAGCACGGCGAGCCAGCCGGGCCGGTACTCCTCGACCTTCGCGGTCAGCTGCTTCCCGCCCTCGACCAGCTCCCGCGCCGTCAGCTCGTCGGCCCGCGCGGTCGCCCGCCCGGCCACGTTGGTGATCCCGAGGCCGAGCGCGAGCATGTCCTCCTGCTCGGCCGGGGCGAACCGGCGCGGGGTGAAACCGGAGGCGTGCAGCGCGGGCCAGAAGCGGTTGCCCGGCCGGGCGAAGTGCTGCCCGAGATGCGCGGACATCAGCCCCGGATTGATCCCGCAGAACAGCACCCGCAGACCGCCCCCGATGACATCGTCCAGGGTGCGGTCGCGGGCCGCCGTGAGCTGTTCCGGAGTCATACGGGCTGCCGCCTGCTCGTCCTGCTCGTCCCGGTGGTCAGAGGATCGCGCCGGGGCGGTACGCGGCGGCCCGCGGGTGCGCCTTGGTGACGTCCTCGATCCGCCGGACGACCTCGGCGACCTGTCCGGCCGCCGCGCCCGTGAACGACAGCCGGTCGGCCATCAGCGCGTCGAGCCCCGCCCGGTCCAGCGGGATCCGCGCGTCGGCGGCGAGCCGGTCGAGCAGTTCGTTGCGCTCGGTGCCCTGCTCGCGCATGGCCAGCGCGGACGCCACCGCGTTCTCCTTGATCGCCTCGTGCGCGACCTCGCGGCCGACGCCCGCGCGCACCGCGCCCATCAGCACCTTCGTGGTGGCCAGGAACGGCAGGTAGCGGTCCAGTTCGCGGGCGACGACGGCCGGGAAGGCGCCGAATTCGTCCAGCACCGTCAGGAACGTCTCCAGCAGCCCGTCGAAGGCGAAGAAGGCGTCGGGCAGCGCGACCCGGCGCACCACCGAGCACGACACATCGCCCTCGTTCCACTGGTCGCCCGCCAGCTCGCCGGTCATCGACGCGTAACCGCGCAGGATCACCATCAGGCCGTTGACGCGTTCGCAGGAACGGGTGTTCATCTTGTGCGGCATCGCCGACGAGCCGACCTGGCCCGGCTTGAAGCCCTCGGTGACCAGCTCGTGCCCGGCCATCAGCCGGATCGTCTTGGCCAGCGACGAGGGACCGGCGGCGAGCTGCACCAGCGCCGTCACCGCGTCGTAGTCCAGCGACCGCGGGTACACCTGGCCGACCGAGGTGAAGGCCCGCGAGAAGCCGAGGTGGTCGGCGATCCGCTGCTCCAGATCCGCCAGCTTCGCGCTGTCGCCGCCCAGCAGGTCCAGCATGTCCTGCGCGGTGCCGACCGGACCCTTGATGCCGCGCAGCGGATAGCGGCCGATCAGGTCCTCGACCCGCTCGAAGGCCACCAGCAGTTCGTCCGCGGTCGTCGCGAAGCGCTTGCCCAACGTCGTCGCCTGCGCCGCCACATTGTGCGAGCGGCCCGCCATCACCAGCTCCGCGTACTCACCCGCGAGCTGCCCCAGCCGCGCGAGCACCGCGACCGTACGGTCCCTGACATGCTCCAGCGACAGCCGGATCTGAAGCTGCTCCACATTCTCCGTCAGGTCCCGTGACGTCATGCCCTTGTGGACCTGCTCGTGCCCGGCCAGCGCGTTGAACTCCTCGATGCGCGCCTTCACATCGTGCCGGGTGACCTTCTCGCGCTCCGCGATCGAGCCGAGGTCGACCTGCTCGACCACCCGCTCGTAATCCGCGATGGCCTGCTCCGGCACCTCGATCCCCAGGTCCTTCTGCGCCCGCAGCACGGCCAGCCACAGCCTGCGCTCCAGCACCACCTTCTGCTCGGGAGACCACAAGGTGGCCAGCTCCGCCGAGGCGTAGCGGCCGGCGAGGACATTGGGGATGCGCGGCTTAGCAGTCACGTGCGGAGAGTTTACCGGGTATCCGGGCGGCCAAATTCCGCCGGTCACACGCGCCGGAGCCCTGGTCAGCGGTCCGGGAACGGGGCCGTGACCGCCGCGCGCGGCAGGTACCCCGGCGCCGTACCACTGCCGAGTCGACCCGGGTCTGTCGTAGGTCTGCGCCGGGCGTACGCGGCCGCCCGGACGCTTCCGCGCGTCGGTTCGCGCCCTGTCCCCGGTGATCGGCGAGGTCCCACGATCGAGGTGTGGCGATTCGCACGATTTCTGCCACATGTTCTGCTACCCGGTCACCCGGCTGTCCGGGACCGAGACGGAAGGAACACGCTCATGAGCACGTCATCAGGGGACGGACCTCCGCAGGACGAGGTCCGCGCGGTCACCACCGCCCAACTGACCCAGGTCGCCGACAACGGCATCTGGGGCACGGGCGCGAGCGTCAATCCCGACGCGGCCAACCTGGGCGAGGCGCTGGTCGCCGCGTTGCAGGGCAACACCACCCAGAACCTGCTGCCGCGCGACCTGCGCCGGCTCACCGACGACGTGCTGCGGGTCGCCACCGTCGGCTTCCCGTGGATCCGGGCCCAGGACGGGACCCGGCTGGCGGCGCACACCATCAGGCTCAACTCCGCGGAGCCGCGCCCGCTGGTCATCCTCCCCGCGGGCTGGACCCCGGTCGGCTGGCCGCTGTTCGAGTACGCGCACCTGACCCTGGCCCTCAAGGGCTACCACGTGCTGGCGTACACCCCGCGCGGGATCGGCCTGACCGTGAACATCCCCGGCCACGGGTACGTGGACGGCCCGTTCACCTCGGGCGGCTTCATCGATGTCGGCGGACCCAACGACTGGGCCGACGGGTCCTCGGTGATCGACTACGCGCAGGAGCACTTCGCGCCGAGCAGGATCGGATTCCTGGGCGAGTCCTACGGGTCCGGGATCAGCCAGCTCGTCGCGGCGAACGACGACCGGGTGGACGCGGTCGTGGCGCTGAGCACCTGGGGCAATCTGGCCACCAGCCTCTACCACCACGACACCCGGCACCTCCAGGCCGTGGCCGTCCTGCTCGCCCTGACCGGCGGACCCGTGGAGCGCAAATTCGACGAGGGCACCCAGCAGATCCTGGCGGACTTCCACGCGAATCAGAACATGGACGCGGTCGTGGCGTGGGGCACGGAGCGTGCGCCGGAGGCGTACACCGACGCCACCAACGACCGCGGTGTGCCGACCTTCATCTCCAACACCTGGCACGAGGGCCTGTTCCCGGTCAACCAGGTGCTGGCCACCTTCAACCGCCTCACCGTCCCCAAGCGGCTGAACATGTGGATCGGTGACCACGCGGTGCCGGAGGGTCCCGGACTGACCGGACCGCTGGCCGGGCCGACCGGCCCCAACCTCGCGATGGCCGAGGCGTACGCCTGGCTCGACCACCACCTGCGGGGCGAGGCGAACGACGTGCCCGACTGGTCCCAGGTCAACAACCAGATCATGTTCACCTACGAGACCCGGCCGGGCTCCGGCACCGGAGACGACACCGTCGTCACCCCGGCGCGGCGCGAACCCCGGCAGACCTGGGGCGACGTCACCGTCTCCACCGAACGCTGGTATCTGGCCAACACCGGGGCCGGGCGCCGGGACGGGTCACTGACCGAGGAGCCCGCGCCCGGCTGGTCGCGCGGGTTCATCGCCGGGCACCTGACCGAGGCCACGGCGGTGGACGGGATCGTGGCGACCGGCAAGGCCGAGTGGAACGGCAATCCGAAGACCTACGAGACGGAGAAGTTCGACCGGCAGCACCTGGCGCTGTGGGCCACCGATCCGCTCCCCGCGGGCGCGGACCGGCACGTGGCGCGCCGGATTCGCGGCATCCCCGAGGTCCGGCTGACCGTGCGCAGCTCCGCCGCGTCCACGACCCTGGTCGCGTACCTCTTCGACATCGCCGAGGACCGGACGGCGCGGATCGTCACGCACGAGCCGTACACCCTGTCCGACCTCGTGCCCGGCCAGGACACCACCGTCACCTGGCAGCTCCAGGCCGCCGCCTACGACGTGCCCGCCGGCCACCGGCTGGCCCTGGTCGTCAACAGCAAGGACAAGCTCTACTCCGACGCCGACGTCGAGGGCAGCACGACCACCGTCAGCTCCCCGCCGGGAGAGGAGTCCCACCTGGACCTGCCGCTGGGCTGACGGGCGACCCGTCGTACGGCGGATCAGTCGTCGTACGACGGACCGGCCGTCCACGGCAGCAGGTCGGGGCGCTTGGCGGGACGGCCGTCGCCGGAGGAGCGGCCGGTGAGGCGGCGGCCGATCCACGGGACGAGGTGCCGCCGGGTGAAGCGCAGGTCGGCCGTGCGGCGGGCGGTCCAGCCGGGGCGGACCGCCGGGGGGAGACCGACCGTCCAGTCGGACTCGGCGGGATGGCCGAGGGTCTGCCAGACGGCCTCGGCGACGCGCCGGTGGCCGTCCGCCGTGAGGTGGAGCCGGTCGTCGGCCCACATGCGCTGGTCGCCCAGGACCTCGGCGCCGTAGAGGTCGACGACCAGGGCGCCGTGGCGGGCCGCGAGGTCGTCGAGGAAGGCGAAGAGCTGTTCCATCCGGGGCAGGAAGCGGGCGGCGACCGGCCCGCGCCGGGCGGGGCTGCGCATCAGGACGAGCTGGCCGCAGGCCGGCGTGAGCCGTTCGACACAGCTCTCCAGGACCGCGCAGACCTCGTCCACGTCGCACTTGGGCCGCAGCACGTCGTTGAGGCCGCCGACCAGGGTGATCAGGTCGGCGCCCATCGCGGCGGCCACGTCGACCTGGTCCTCGGAGATCTGCCGGATCAGCTTGCCGCGCACGGCGAGATTCGCGTACCGGAAGCCCGGACCGTCCCCCGGCACCGGCTGCTGACCGGTCCCGGTCGCGGTCCCGTCCACGGTCCCGTCCCCGTCCCCGGCCGCAGTGCGGGAAGCGGCGGCGAGGCGGGCGGCGAGCAGGTCCGCCCAGCCCCGGTAGGACCCGTCGGGCAGCAGGTCGGACATGCCCTCGGTGAAGGAGTCGCCGACCGCGACGAAGCTGCTGTACGCGGCCGGCGACCGCGCGCCCGCCTCCGCGCCCGCCTGTGTGTCTGTCTGTGCGTCATTCTGCATGGCGCCGGAGATCCTATGCGACCGCTCAGGAGCACCGGCAACGAGGTCGGGACCCGTACCCGGTCGCCCTGCCGTTCAGGGGCGTCCGGGACCGACCAGCTCCTTGAGCACGTCCTCCATCGTCACCAGCCCGATGCCGCGCCCCGCGTCGTCCACGACCGCCGCCAGGTGGGCGCTGCCCGCCCGCATCGCGGTGAGGACGTCGTCCAGCGGGGTGGCGGCGCCGACGCGGGTGATGTGCCGCAGGGCGGTGCGCCGGAAGGGCGCGTCCCGCGGATCGGCGTCCAGGGCGTCCTTGACGTGCAGGTAGCCCAGGACCCGGCCGTCGGGGTCGGCGACCGGGAATCGGGAGTAACCGGAGTCGGCGGCGAGCGCTTCCAGGCCCTCGGGCGTGATGCCCAGCGGCGCGCGTACCACCCGCTCGGGCGGCACCACGATCTCGCCGATCGGCCGCCTGCCCAGCTCCAGGGCGTCCCGCAGCCGCTCGGCGGCCCGCTCGTCGAGCAGCCCCGCCGCCCCGGCGTCCACCACCATCCGGGACAGCTCGT
The DNA here is from genome assembly GCF_042955955.1 of Streptomyces sp. NPDC008317. Lineage (NCBI taxonomy): Bacteria > Bacillati > Actinomycetota > Actinomycetes > Kitasatosporales > Streptomycetaceae > Streptomyces > Streptomyces sp. NPDC008317. The sequence continues at coordinate 377,051 of NZ_JBIBFQ010000005.1, read as the reverse complement.
CGTCGGAGAAGACGGCCGCCACCTCGGAGCGCGGCTCCACCCGCAGCAGCCGCAGCAGCGTGTTGGCGAACGCGTTGATCGCGAAGATCACCGGCCGCAGCGCCCTGGTCAGCCCCACCAGCGGCGGGCCGAGGACCAGCGCGGACCGCACCGGATCGGCCAGCGCGATGTTCTTCGGCACCATCTCGCCGAACAGCATGTGCAGATACGTGGCCACGGCCAGCGCGATCACGAACGCGATGACGTGGATCGCGCCCTCCGGCACGTGCACGGCGTGGAACACCGGCTCCAGCAGGTGCGCGATGGCGGGCTCGGCGACGATACCGAGCACCAGCGTGCACACGGTGATGCCGAGCTGCGCCGCGGCCAGCAGCGGCGAGAGGTGTTCCAGACCCCACACCACGCTGCGGGCGCGGCGGTCGCCGCTCTCGGCGAGGGTTTCCACCTGGCCGCGGCGTACCGAGATCATGGCGAATTCGGCGCCGACGAAGAACGCGTTCACCACGAGGGTGAGCGCGCCGATGAGCAACTGGACGACGGTCATCGGTCACGTCTCCGCTCGGCCGTGCCCGCGGTGTCGCCGGGCGCGTTGCCGGGCGGGTTGCCCGCCGTGGCGCCGGGCGTGCCGCCCGCCGCCCTGTCCGCGGCGGCGGGGGCCCGGGCCGCCCGCGCGGGGGAGATCAGCCGGGCCCGCGACGCCCGGTGCCCGCTCGCGTCGGTGACCTCGATCCGCCATCCGTCCAGCTCGAAGGCGTCGCCGCGCGCCGGGATACGGCCGAGGCGCTGGGCCACGAGACCGGCCAGCGTCTCGTACGGCCCGTCGGGGGCGTGCAGCCCGATCCGCTCCAACTGGTCCTCGGTACGGGTCGCGCCGTCCGCGTCGTAGATCCGCCGCCCGTCCGGCGCCTCCCGCAGGAAGAGCAGGTCGGGAAGCTCGTGCGGGTCGTGCTCGTCGCGGACCTCGCCGACGACCTCCTCCACGATGTCCTCCATGGTCACCACGCCCGCCGTGCCCCCGTACTCGTCGATCACCACGGCCATCGAGCGCCGTCCGCCCAGCCGGTCGAGCAGCCGGTCGACCGTCAGCGTCTCCGGGACCAGCAGCGGTTCGCGCAGCAGCTCGGTGACCGGCACGCGCGGGCGCCGGTCGGCGGGGACCGCGAGGACGTCCTTGATGTGGGCGGTGCCGATCACCGAGTCCAGGCTGCCGCGGTAGACGGGGAAGCGGGACAGGCCGGTCGCGCGGGTCGCGTTCGCCACGTCCTCGGCGGTGGCCTGTGCTTCGAGCGCGGTGACCTGGACGCGCGGCGTCATCACGTTCTCCGCGGTGAGCTCGGCGAGGTTGAGGGTACGGACGAACAGCTCCGCGGTGTCCGCCTCCAGCACACCCTCCTTGGCGGAGTGCCGGGCCAGCGCGGCCAGCTCCTGCGGGCCGCGCGCCGACGCCAGCTCCTCCGCGGGTTCGAGGCCCATCGCGCGCAGCACCCGGTTCGCGGTGTTGTTGAGGTGGTGGATCAGCGGGTGGAAGGCGGCGGTGAAGGCGCGCTGCGGCGCCGCCACGGCCTTGGCGACCGGCAGCGGAGTGGAGATCGCCCAGTTCTTCGGCACCAGCTCGCCGACCACCATCAGCGCCACCGTGGACAGGGCGGTGCCCAGCACCAGGGCGACGGAGGACGACGCCGAGTCCGGCAGCCCCGCGGCCCGCAGCGGCCCGCGCAGCAGCTCCGCGATCGAGCTCTTGGCGAGCATGCCGATGACCAGCCCCGTCACGGTGATGCCGAGCTGCGCGCCGGAGAGCTGCACGGTCAGTGTGCGGACGGCCGCCAGCGCCGCCGCGGCGCCGCGCTCGCCGTCCCGCGCCGCGCGCTCCAGCTCACCGCGCTCGATCGTGGTCAGGGAGAATTCGGCCGCGACGAAGACGCCGCAGGCGAGGGTGAGCAGTACGGCCACCAACAGCAGAAGTGTTTCAGTCATCCGGTCACCTCGGTCCCATGATCGGCCACGACCGGGCCGACCGCTCGGTATTGGCGGTCCGGGGCCGGCCCGGTCGTCGCTCGGTGAACCGTCATGAGGTGAGCGGCTTGGTCCACCGGCGCCAGCGGGACTCGCGGGTGTACCCGGCCGCTCTCCAGGCGTGCTGCGCCCGCTCGTTGCGTTCGAGCACCATCGCGTCGCCGCGCCTGCCGCCGAGCGCGGTGAAGCGGCGTTCGGCGGCGTCGAGCAGCGCGGTCGCTACGCCCTGACGCCGGGCGTCCGGGTGGACGGCGAGGCGGTAGAGGTGGCAGCGCCAGCCGTCGAAACCGGCGATGACCGTACCGACGAGGTCGCCGTCCCGCTCGGCGAGGAGCAGAGCGCCGGGGTCGCGGGCGATCAGTCGTTCCACTCCCGCCCGGTCGTCGCTGATGCTGGTGCCCTCGGCCGCGACCCGCCAGAAGGCGAGGACGGGCAGGGCGTCGGAGGGGGTGGCGGTCCGAAGGTGAAGATCGCTCATCACCGCAGCCAATCACCGCACCGATTTCCGGGTGGGGAATTCCGGCATGCGAGATGAATGTCGTTCATGCCCTGCCAACGGTCGAAGGCCCCGATCCGTCCCCGGGGGGCGCGGGAGGTTCCCGCTGTTGCCGAGGAAGGCGCCCTTGCCGCTACTAGCGCCACGGCGCTAGCGTGGACGCATGTCGAAGACCCAGTTGAACGTTCGGGTGGACGAAGCCACGGCCGAGACGGCCCGGCAGCGCGCGTCGCAGCGCGGTATCAGTGTGAACCGCTATATCGAGGAACTCGTCCAGCAGGACGAGGGCGAGAACGGCAAGGCATTCGTCGAGGCCGCCGCCGACTTCATGAAGCGTTACGAAGAGGTCTTCGCCGAGGAGTTCGGCACCCGGGCGGCCGCCCGGGGTGAAGGCGCGCGTTGACCCTCCGTATCGACCTCGCATGGCTGCTGATGGTCGCCGAGCACTACACGCCGGGCGACCCGCAGGTGACCGACTGGGGCGCGCTCGTCGCGGCCGTCAGCAGGCACGACGCGGAGATCTTCGGCACGCCCGTCTACACCGACACCCACACCCGCGCCGCCGCCATGCTCCAGTTGCTCGTGCACGTCCCGGCGCTGGAGGAGACGAACGCGCTGTTCGCCTCGGCCGTGGCCTACGCCTACCTCGTCGCCAGCCGCCTCAAGCCCTCCATGACGCCGGAACAGGTACGTGACCTGGCCCGGCTGGTGAAGGACGGCTCGGCGCCACTGGACCGGATAGCCGACGAGCTGCGCACCTGGACGACGGAGGCGGAGCTGGGCCCGGCCGGACAGGTCGGGTAGCGGCGCGCTCGCGGTCGCCCGTACGTACGGCTGCGCCCGCTCGCGGTCGCCCGTACGTACGGCTGCGCCCTGTCCGGCGATGCCCCGCGCGCCTACGCCTTGTACGGCGCCGGGGCGAAGACCTCCGCGAAGGCGGCCGCGTCCCAGGTGCCGCCGAGCTGCGGGGCCAGCCAGTCGGGGGCGGCGGTGCGGAAGGCGGCGGGGGACAGGGCGCCGGCGGCTTCCGGCAGCGCGCCGAGCAGCGGCGCCTGCGCGACCTCGGGCAGGTCCGCGATGTTGCAGCGCTCGGCCAGCTCCGGCTCGGCCCGCCAGCTTCCGATGATCACACCGATGCAGTCGACCTTGCGGGCGCTGAGCGCTTCGACGGTCAGCGCCGTGCTGTTGAGGGTGCCGAGGCCGGCCGGGGCGACCAGCAGCACACGGGCCCGCAGCAGCGCCGCCGCGTCGGCGAGGGTCGAGCCCTGCTCGTCGTAGCGGACCAGCAGCCCGCCCGCGCCCTCGACCAGCACGACGTCGTGCACCGCGGACAGTTTGGCCGCCGCCTCCGCGATGTCCTCGGGGCCCACCGGCCGCAGTCCGGCGCGGCGGGCCGCCGTCGCGGGCGCCAACGGCTCGGGGTAGCGGGCCAGTTCGGCCGCCGTCACCGGACCCGCGAGCCTGGCCACCTCCGCGGCGTCCCCCTGCTCGCCGTCCGCCACGCCCGTCTGGGCGGGCTTGAGCACGGCCACGCTCAGCCCCTGCGCGAGCGACGCGGCGGCCACGGCGGCGGTGGCCACCGTCTTGCCGACCTCGGTACCCGTTCCGGTGATGACCACGATGGCCATGGTGTCGCTCCGTTCCTCGTTGCCGTGCCATGTCATGTCGCCGTGCCGCTCCGGGCGCCGCGCGTGTGCCCGGAGCGTACGGTCCCGGCGCGCCTCGTACCCGTGCCGGGACCGCTCATTCCGCCCAATTGGTGACGAGCGCGGTCAGCTCGTACGACGTATGCCGTACGGCGCGCGGTATGTCGGATGCCGTGCGTCTGCCGCCAAGGACGCGGTCCGGTCAGCCCGCGACGGCCGCGTCCCGTACCGCCGCGCAGATCCGCGCCACGTCGTCGTCGCCCGTCACATAGGGCGGCATCGTGTAGACGAGATCGCGGAAGGGCCGCAGCCACACCCCGGCGCGTACCGAGGCGGCGGTGGCCGCCGCCATGTCGACCGGGTGGTCGAGCTGGACGACGCCGATCGCGCCGAGCACCCGCACATCGCGGACACCGGGCAGCGCGGCGACCCCGTCCAGGCCCTCGCGCAGCCCGGACTCGATGCGCTTGACCTCCAACGCCCAGTCGTGGTCGAGCAGCAGGTCGACGGAGGCGCAGGCGACGGCGGCGGCCAGCGGATTGCCCATGAAGGTCGGGCCGTGCGCCAGCACCGGCACCTCGCCGCGCGAGATGCCCTCGGCGACCTCGCCGGTGCACAGCGCCGCCGCCATCGTGAGATAGCCGCCGGTCAACGCCTTGCCGACGCACATCACATCGGGGCAGACCCCGGCGTGCTCGGCCGCGAAGAGCGTGCCGGTGCGGCCGAAACCGGTGGCGATCTCGTCGAAGACCAGCAGGACGTCGTGCTCGTCGCACGCCTCCCGCAGCACCCGCAGGTACTCGGGGGAGTGGAAGGACATGCCGCCCGCGCCCTGCACCACCGGCTCGACGATGACGGCGGCCAGCTCGTCGGCGTGCCGTCCGATCAACTCCCGCAGATGCGCGGTGTACACGGCGTCGGGCGCCGCGTCGAAGCCGGGCGGCGGGGCGTCGGCGAAGATCTGCCGGGGCAGCACGCCCGACCACAGCTCGTGCATGCCGCCGTCCGGATCGCACACCGACATCGGCTGCCAGGTGTCCCCGTGGTAGCCGCCGCGCCAGGTCAGCAGCCGCTGTTTGCCCGGCCTGCCCAGCGAACGCCAGTACTGGAGGCACATCTTGATCGCGACCTCGACCGACACGGAACCCGAGTCGGCGAGGAAGACATGCCGCAGCGGCTCCGGCGTGATCTCCACCAGCTTGGCCGCGAGACGTACGGCGGGCTCGTGCGTGAGCCCGCCGAACATCACATGACTCATCCGGTCGAGCTGGGCGTGCGCCGCGTCGTCCAGCACGGGGTGCCGGTAGCCGTGGATCGCCGACCACCACGACGACATGCCGTCGACCAGTTCGGTACGGCCCTCGGCGGGCGCCGCGAGCCGCAGCCGTACGCCGGAGGCGGACGCGACGACAAGCGGCTCCTGACGGCCGGGCATCGGGCCGTACGGATGCCAGACGTGCTCCCGGTCCAGCGCCAGCAGCGTGTCCGGGGCGAGCGGCGCGTCGGGCGAGGGGCAGGGCTCAGGCATTGGGCGGCAGGTCCGTCCCCGCGCCGCGTCGCCGTACCGCCACCAGATCGGGGCGCGGGCCCTCGGCGCGTACCGGTTCCGTCCGCGCCGTTTCGGTCCGCACGGGCGCCGCGCTCGCGGCGGGTGCCGCGTCCTCGTCGTGGCCGCAGGGGCCGCAGCCGCCTTCGTGCGAGCCGCACACGGAGCCGGAAGCGTGGGAACCGCAGCCGGTCGCCGCCTCCGCGACGTCGGCGCGGTGCGCGGGCAGCGTGGACGTCCCCGCGCCCTCCACCTCGAAGCCCGCGTCGGCGATCATGTCGAGGTCGGCCTGGCCCGCCTGGCCCTCGCTGGTCAGATAGTCGCCCAGGAAGATCGAGTTGACCAGGTGCAGGGCGAGCGGCTGCATCGTGCGCAGGTGCACCTCACGGCCGCCCGCGAGCCGTACCTCGACGTCCGGGCAGACGAACCGCGTCATCGCCAGGATGCGCAGGCAGCGCTGCGGGGTGAGATTCCACTCCTTGGCCAGCGGCGTGCCCTCGAACGGGATCAGGAAGTTCACCGGCACCGAGTCCGGGTCGAGCGCGCGCAGCGAGAACACCACGTCCACCAGGTCCGCGTCGCTCTCGCCCATGCCCGCGATCAGCCCCGAGCACGCGGACAGCCCGGCGGCCTGCGCCTGCCGCACGGTGTCCACGCGGTCGGCGTAGGTGTGCGTCGTGGTGATGTCGCCGTAGGTGTTCTCGGAGGTGTTGAGGTTGTGGTTGTACGCGTCCGCGCCCGCCGTCCGCAGCCGCTCGGCCTGGCCGCCGGAGAGCAGGCCGAGGCAGGCGCACACCTCGACGTCCTCGTTCTGGTCCTTGATGGCCGCGATGGTCGCCGAGACCCGGTCCACGTCGCGGTCGGTGGGACCGCGCCCGCTCGCCACCAGGCACACCCGCTTGGCGCCGCCCGCCACCCCGGCGCGCGCCGCCGCGGCGGCCTCGTCGGGCTTGAGCCAGGTGTACTTGAGGATCTCGGCCTTCGAGCCGAGCCGCTGCGAACAGTACGAGCAGTCCTCGGGGCACAGCCCGGACTTGAGGTTGACCAGGTAGTTCAGCTTGACCCGGCGTCCGAACCACTGGCGGCGCACCTTGCCCGCGGCGGCCACCACGTCGAGCAGTTCGTCGTCGGAGGTCGCGAGGACGGCAAGCGCCTCGTCCCTGGTGGGCAGCTCGCGCCGCAGCCCCTTGTCCACGAGAGTGGTCAGCAGATCCATAGGGGCGATCCTCGCGCACGACGGCACCCGCGGCCAATGGCGGACCGCACAACTCGGGTGGCTACTGGTGTGTGCATCACCACACCCTGTGCATGTGTGCGGGCCAGTACGTTGCTGATGACGTCCGTGTGAGGGGGCGCGCGGCCCAACCAGAAGTGCCGCTGAACCGAAGTGCCACTGAAACGCTGAGCCGAAGAACCGCTGAGCCGAAGAACCGCTGAGCCGAAAAGCCGCCGATCCGCCCGACCGGCTCGCGCACCGATCCGCCCGATCCGCCCGCTCCGCCCGATCCATCGACCCGCCGACCCCAGGGACACCCGTGAAGAGCACCGACCCCGCCGACCCGCACGCCTCCGCCGGGAGCGACACCGCCGACCCGTCAGGTCCCTTCGGCTGGATCGCGGAACAGGACCGGATCAGGCGCGAGGCCGGGCTCCGGCGGGAGTTGCGCCCCCGCCCGGCGGACTGGGAACTGCTCGACCTCGCGGGCAACGACTACCTCGGCCTGACCCGGCACCCCGAGGTCACGCAGGCGGGCGCCGACGCCTGCCTGCGCTGGGGCGCGGGCGCCACCGGCTCCCGGCTGGTCACCGGCAGCACCGCGCTGCACGCGGAACTCGAAGCGGAGATCGCCGACTTCACCGGCTTCGAGGCGGCCCTGGTCCTCGCCTCCGGCTACGCCGCCAACCTCGCCGCCGTCACCGCGCTGACCGGCCCCGACACCCTGCTGGTCTCCGACGCCGCCAACCACGCCTCACTGATCGACGGCTGCCGCCTGTCGCGCGCCACCACCGAAGTGGTGCCGCACGCCGACCCCGAGGCCGTACGCAAGGCGCTCGGCGCGCGGGCCCGGCGGGACGCCGACGCGTCCCGGTCCGGGGGAGCGTCCTCCGTCGTCGTCAGCGACTCGGTGTTCTCGGTGGACGGCGACGCGGCGCCGCTGCCCGCGCTCGCCGCGGCCTGCCGCGAGTACGGCGCCGCGCTGCTCGTCGACGACGCGCACGGCTTCGGCGTGCTGGGCGAGGGCGGGCGCGGCGCGCTCGCGGCGGCCGGACTCGCCGGAGCCCCCGACGTGGTGGGCACGGCGACGCTGTCGAAGGCGTTCGGCGCGCAGGGCGGTGTGGTACTCGGCCCCGCGGCCGTCATCGAGCACCTGGTCAACGCCGCCCGCACCTTCATCTTCGACACCGGTCTCGCCCCGGCCGCGGCGGGCGCCGCCCTCGGCGCGCTGCGGCTGCTGCGGCGCGAGCCGGAGCGCGCCGACCGCGCGTTGCACGTGGCCCGCGCCTTCCACCGGATGCTGACCGCCGCGGAGTTGGACGCGACGGCGCCCGACGCCTGTGTGGTGTCGGTGCGCGCGCCCTCGCCCGAGGCGGCCGTCGAGTGGGCGGCCCGGTGCCGGGCCGCGGGTCTGGCCGTCGGCTGCTTCCGGCCGCCGTCCGTCCCCGACGGGGTGTCCCGGCTGCGGCTGACCGCGCGCTGCGACCTGACGGACGCGCAGGTCGCGGGCGCGGTGGACGTCATCGTCCGTACGGCGCCGCGCGGTTGAGGGCGCGGCCCGCCGCCGTCCGTCCGCCGCAGGAACCGACCCGGTCCTACGCGGGGCCGAGGTCGTCCCGGCGCAGCGCCCCGACGAAGTGCGACCAGGCACCCGGTGGGAAGAGCAGCGCGGGCCCCTCCTGGTCCTTGGAATCGCGGACGGCGAGCAGCCCCGACGCCAGTCTCGCGGTCTCCACGCAGTTGTTCGCGGCGGTGCTGTGACTGCTCCTCCGCCATGTCACGCCGGAAATCGACGCGCTCGAGGAAACGTACCCGGACTGTGCCGCCATGGTGGCCTCCTTTATGCGCCTGCGAATCGCGACATCTCCCCGGCGATCTTACTGATCAACGCGACGGACTCGTCGCGAGGAAGGGCAATGTTGCTCAATCGGGTGAAAGCGGCGCCGTAAGCGGTGATGTCTTCTTTTCGATCGACGTAGAGACTACTCGTCAAATGATCGATAACAACCACGTCGAGATCAGCGATGCGCGGAAATGAGAAGATAACGAACGAACCCGTAACTCCTATGTGGCCTCCGGCGCCGAAGGGCAGCACCTGGAGCCGGATCTGCGGCAGTGCGGCGGCGCGTTCCAGTGACCGCAACTGATCGGACATGACCGCGGGGCCGCCGACCACGCGGCGCAGCACGGCCTCGTCCAGCACGGCCCACAGTTCCAGCGGCTCGTCCTGGCGCAGCACCGCCTGCCGGGCGATCCGCACGTCGACCAGTGCGCCGGCCTCGCTCCGGGTCAGATGCGGCATGACGTCGCGGGTGAGCGCCCGGGCGTAGGCGGGGGTCTGGAGCAGGCCGGGCACCACGCTGTTCTCCATCGAGCGGGCCCGGCTGGCACCCGCCTCCAGGCTGATGAAGTCGCGGTACTCCACGGGCAGTACGTCGCGGAAGTCCTGCCACCAGCCGCGCTGTCTGCCCTGACCTGCCAGCGTGCCCAGCAGGTCGCGCAGATCGCGGTCGCGCACCTCGTAGACGTCGAGCAGCACGTCGACGTCCTCGGCGCTGACGCTGCTGCGGCCGGTCTCGATACGGCTGACTTTCGACTGGTGCCAGCCGGCCGCCTCGGCGACCTGCTCGCTGGTCATTCCGGACAGGTCGCGGAGTCGGCGCAGTTCGCCGCCGAGCTTGCGTCGTCGTACGGCGGGGACCCGTTCCATGGCCTCTCGCACCTCCTGAAGTGAGGGATGCCGGTAGTCGGGCGGTCATTACGACAGTGTGCCGACCAAATGCGTATCCACGTAGCAGAGTTCACCGATTTGAGCGACAGATATATGCATTGCGCGGTGGACCGTCCGAAACGGCGGCACGATTAGTGGCAGTCTGGCGCGAACCAGCCACTTCCGGGCGTGGCCCGGAGAGCCCGCGCCGATACCCCGGTCCGCGGTGGGATGGGAAAGGAACGATGTCGCCATGGCAGATCTGCAGGAAGCTTCCGTCACTCTGCCGAGCGACCCTGCCTCGGTACCGGCGGCCCGGCGCTATGTCTGCGCCCGACTCGCCGAATGGGGGCTGCCGTCGGACGCCCCCTCGGTCGACGCCGTGCGCCTGATCGTCTCCGAGCTGGCCACCAACGCGGTGCTGCACACCTCGGGAATGTCGCCGACCTTCACCGTGGACGTGCGTCTCGAACGGCAGGAGCAGTTGCTGATCGGCGTGACCGACAGCCACCCGCGCTGGCCCCAGCGGCTGCCCGCGGCGGTCCAGCAGGACAACGGGCGCGGGATGGTGATCATTCGGCATCTGGCGGCGGAGTCCGGCGGCAGGCTGCGGATCACGCCGACCGACGAGGGCGGCAAGACGGTCTGGATCACGATCCCCTGGGCGGTCCCGGTGGCCTGAGCGACGGGCGCTGTTCACGGGCGCGTCGGCGGCACCAGCAGCGCCTCTGCTCCGACCGGTGCGAAACCGGCGGCGAGGAAGGCCCGCACGCTCGCCGCGTTGCCCGGGGCGATCTGGGCCCACAACGGCGCGCCGTCCGGGACGAGATGACGGGCCGCGAGGGCGAGAAGGCGGCCGAGCCCCTTGCCGCGGGCGTCCGGGTCCACCTCGACGGCGGTCTCCCAACGGCCCGCCACACCGCGGCCGATGAGGACGGTGCCGCCGGGCGCGGTCCAGGCCCGCACGTCGTCGCGGTGCTGGAGCGCCCGCACGATCCGCGGATGGGAGCGGTCGGTGGTCTCGGTGAGGGGGAGCGGGGGCGGGCCCGGCAGCGGGGCGGCCAGGGCCAGCAGGTCGAGGTTGTTGACCACACGGCCGGTGCGGGCGCAAAGAGCGGTCAGGAAAGGCGGGTTGAGGGGAGCGGACAGGTCGTCGGGCGGGAGCAGGGCGCGGAGACCGGCACCGGTGCCTTCGGACGCCGGGCATTCGGCCGTACCCGCCGTCCCCGCCGTCCCCGACGTGCCCGCCGTCCCCGACGTGCCCGCCGTCCCCGACGCGTCGGCGATGTCGGCGAAGACCACGGTGTGGGCGGTGAAGGCGATGACTCCGGCGTCGCGGGCCGACGGCTGGGAGACGAAGGTGACGGTGCCGTCGGCGGGCGGGAAGTCGCCTCGCGCGGCGGCGTCCAGCAGGGACCGCAGAGAGGGCCCGGCGCGGTGCGCCGCGGTGGTCGGCGAGCTCATCCGACCATCCTCTCAGCCGTCCCGTACGCGGCCGGACGCGCCTACGATCGGGTGACATGCGGCCGATCGCGGGGCCGGTCCCGCGAGTCTGTGCGTCATGATCAAGAACCGAGTCCGGTCGCTTCTCACGACCGGCGCGCTGACCCTGACCGCCGTACTCGCCGCGCAGACCGCGGCCACGTCGGAGACCGCGTCGGCCGTCGCCTCCGGACCCCTGTCCCCCGCGGCGCCCACCGCCCTGTCCGCGCCCTCCACGTCCCTCGTGCCCCGTCCCGCCCCCGCGGGCGACGACGGCTGGTGCCCGGTGGTCCACGACCCGCTGTTCGCCGCCGCCGACCGCAGCGTCGACGTCGAGCGCATCACGCCCGAGCCGTCCTACCGCCGCACGTGCGGGGAGCTGTTCCGCTCGGACGGCCGCGCCCCCGCCGTGGTCTTCCAGGAGGGCTTCCAGCCCAAGGCCGCGCAGGACGGGCAGTACGACCTCGCGGCGTACGTGCTGAAGAACCAGCCGTCGCCGTTCGTGAGCACCACCTACGACCACGACCTCTACAAGCAGTGGAAGCCCGGCTTCAACTACTACGTGGACGCGCCCGGCGGCATCGACGTCAACGCCACGATCGGTGACACCCACAAGTGGGCCGACCAGCACGAGGTCGCCTTCCCCGGCGGCCTCGCCCGGCGCTTCATCGTCGGCGCCTGTCCCGTCGACAAGGCGACCAAGGACGAGGACCTGGCCGGCTGCGTACGCAACCCGTACTACGTCCCGTGGCGCGGGATTCCGGCGCCGCGTCCGTTCGCGCCGGTGCTGCTCCCGGCGGGCTGACCGTCCCTGATCCGGCCGGGGGAGCCGTACCCCCGGCCGGACCGGCTGTCCACGCCGCTGAAGGGGGTGCGGCGGGTCGCCCCGTCGCACCCGAGCCGCCGGCCCGCACTGTCCTACGGCTCCGGGCCGCTGTTCGGGCCGGACGACGGCCGGGCCGCGCGGCGGCGAGTGCCCACCGCTCCACGGACCGTATACGCCGTACGGGCGCGATACGCGTCGCGGCCGGAATCGGCCGTCCGGGTCACGCCACCCGCCCGTACCAGACGGCGCTGGTCCAGATCCTTTCCAGCCGGACCCTGGCGCCGGTCTTGGGGGCGTGCCAGATCCGGCCGCTCCCGGCGTAGATCCCGACGTGGTAAATGGACCGGCCGGTGTGGAAGAACACCAGGTCACCGACGCGGCGGGCACCCGACGAGATGTGCCGGGTGCTGTTGTACTGGGCGGCGGCGGTACGCGGCAGCTTCTTGCCCGCGCGCTTGAACGAGTACAGCGTCAGCCCCGAGCAGTCGAAGCGGTTCGGGCCGGTGGCGCCCCACTGGTAGGGCGAGCCCTTCTTCGACGCCGCCACGTTCAGGGCCTTCACGCCCATCGTCGCGGCCTCGGCCTGCTGGGCGGTGCCCGGCAGCAGCGCGGGCAGTGCGACCGCTGTGGCGGTGAGCACGGAGGCCGTCCCGAGCCGGGACAGCCGTCCGGAGATGCACTTGAGCGCGAACATGCGCAACCCTTCGTCATCAGCCTCCGAAGGATGACCTGTCGGGTTCGGGCTGGCGAAGATGCCCGGCCGCGTGGTGCGGCTTCACCCCAAGGGACGGCTCCGGCGCTGTGCCGTGACCGACCCGTCGTACCTGGGTCCTCCGCTCCCGCCGGTGCACTCATGTCGACCTGACGTCCACGCGGCGGCGGGACTGGGCGTCCGCGTGGACCGCCCCGCCACGGCGGCGGGGGCTTGTCGTCACTACGGATGGTGACGCACAGAACCGGCCACAGCCGGGCGGGAAACGCGCGGTGTGAGTCAGGTCACGACTCACCTATTCGGGTGGACACCGGGGCGAATCACCCGGTCCGCGCCTCCGGTCGCATCATCTGACCTGCGGATATGTGACGGACGATGGGCGGTTTTGGCCGGTGCGCGCAATTCGGCCGGAGAGCATGAATCGGCGGTGGATACGCCGATGGGATGAGCCCCTTTGGTGCAGTGCCGACGGTTTCGAGCGCGCAGAGTGACCGCGCTCACACCTGGTCTGTGTCGGCGTGCCGCGCGAGCTCTCCGTCGGCGGACCGCACGAGGCTCACACCAACGGGCCGCACGGGCCGCACGGGCCGCACGGGCCGCGCTGTTCGCACCAGCCTCACGCGGGCGGCGGCCCCGCGGCCGGATCGGGCGCCAGCGCCACCAGCCCCGACCGCCGCTCGCCGTCCAGCACCCGCAGGGCGCGGGCCAGTGTGGCGTGGTGCAGTTCGGTCTCGCCCCGCATGTGCATCACGGTCAGCGCGTCGCGCAGCGCGGTCGCCCGGCCCACCAGCGCCTGGGCGGCCCGCAGGGCGCTGTAGGTGTCGGCGGTGCGGGACGGATTGATCCGGCCGAGCAGATCGACAACCTCCAGGTAGGAGTCGATCAGCTCACCCTCGGAGCGGGTGAGCGCCGGAAGCGGCGGCAGTTCCGGGACCACCGCGGGTCACCGCAGGCCGTACGCGGGGCCGTTGGTCTTGCGGCTGGTGGTCAGCTTGTCCACCAGTCCGTAGGCGACGGCCTCTTCGCCGTCGAGGACCTTGTCCCGCTCGATGTCGGTACGGATCCGCTCGATGTCCCGGCCGGTGTGCCGGGCCAGCAGCGTCTCCAACTGCTCGCGGGTGCGCAGCAGTTCATTGGCCTGGATCTCCAGGTCCGAGATGGGCCCCTGGACCACCTCGCCGAGCGACGGCTGGTGGATCAGCACCCGCGCGCCCGGAGTGATCATGCGCTTGCCCGGCGCGCCCGCCGCCAGCAGCACGGCCGCGGCCGAGGCGGCCTGCCCGATGCAGACCGTCGCCACGTCGCAGGTGACGAACTGCATCGTGTCGTAGATGGCGGTCATCGCCGAGAACGAGCCGCCGGGCGAGTTGATGTAGAGGTTGATGTCCTGCTCGGGGGCGGCGTTCTCCAGGTGGATGAGCTGGGCCATCACGTCGTTCGCCGAGGTGTCGTCGACCTGGGTGCCCAGGAAGATGATCCGCTCCTGGAGCAGCTTGGAGTACGGGTCCATCGTGCGGACGCCGTTGCTGCTGCGTTCGGTGAACTCGGGCAGGACGTAGCGGGCGGTGGGACGGAACACGGCGTGCACCTCCGGGCGGATCTGGGCGCAGGAACTGGCCACTGGTCAAAATGTACAGGACGTACATCTCGTTATGATGGGGAGCATGACCCATGACGTCCCGGTGACACAAGCGCGTGCCGAGCTCGCGGAACTGATCAACCGCGTGGTCTACGGCGGCGAACAGGTGGTGCTGACCCGCCACGGCAAGCCCCTCGTCGCCCTGGTGTCCGCCGCTGACCTGCAACGACTGCGTGATCTCGACGAGCAGGCCGAGGAGCAGGTGATCAGTACGGTCTCCGCCGTCGGCTCCCGTACGTCCGCCACGGGCGAACGCCGACGGTTCGGCATCGCGGCCGAGCACCGGGGTCACCAGACCGGCGACCGCCGTCCGTAACAGCGACCGCCGCCCGTAACAGGGGTTAACGCAGTCGAAACCGCGTCGAACTAATCTCGCGGGTTCTGACGACTGTGAGGTGTGGCTGTGCAGTTGACCCCCCACGAGCAGGAACGCCTGCTCATCCATGTCGCCGCGGACGTGGCGGCCAAGCGGCGCGCCCGCGGGCTGCGGCTCAACCACCCCGAGGCGGTCGCGCTCATCACCGCGCATCTGCTCGAAGGGGCCCGCGACGGCCGCGGCGTCTCGGAACTGATGGAGTCCGGGCGCACCGTGCTGACCCGCGCCGACGTCATGGACGGCATCCCCGAGATGATCCACGACGTGCAGGTCGAGGCCACGTTCCCCGACGGCACCAAGCTCGTCACCGTCCACCAGCCGATCGTCTGACGGGCAGGAGCGCCATGATCCCCGGAGAGATCCTCAGCGCGGACGCGCCCGTGCCGCTCAACGCGGGCCGTCCGGTGACCCGCCTCACCGTTCTCAACGCGGCCGACCGGCCCGTCCAGGTCGGCTCGCACTACCACTTCGCCGAGGCCAACCCCGGTCTGGAGTTCGACCGCGCCGCCGCCCGCGGACTGCGGCTGAACATCGCCGCGGGCACCGCCGTACGCTTCGAGCCCGGCATCCCCGCCGAGGTCGAACTCGTGCCGATCGCCGGACAGCGCGTCGTGGCCGGGCTGCGCGGCGAGACCGCGGGGGCGCTCGATGGCTGACCTCTCGCGGGCCGTATACGCCGACCTCTACGGCCCCACCACCGGGGACCGGGTCCGGCTGGCCGACACCGACCTGCTGATCGAGGTCGAACGCGACCTGGCGGGCGGGCCGGGACTCGCGGGCGACGAAGCCGTCTTCGGCGGCGGCAAGGTGATCCGCGAGTCGATGGGCCAGGCGCGGACCAGCCGCGCGGAGGGCGCGCCCGACACCGTCATCACCGGCGCCGTCGTCCTCGACCACTGGGGCGTGGTCAAGGCGGACATCGGCATCCGCGACGGCCGGATCACCGCGCTGGGCAAGGCGGGCAACCCCGAGACGATGGACGGCGTCCACCCCGACCTCGTCATCGGCCCCGAGACCGAGATCATCGCGGGCAACGGCAAAATCCTCACCGCGGGCACCATCGACGCGCACGTCCACTTCATCTCGCCGACGCTGCTGCCGCAGGCCCTGTCGGCGGGCGTCACCACCGTCATCGGCGGCGGCACGGGACCGGCCGAGGGCACCAAGGCGACCACCGTCACGCCCGGCGGCTGGCACCTGGCGCGGATGTTCGCGGGCCTGGAGGCGTACCCGGTCAACGTCGGGCTGCTCGGCAAGGGCAACACCGTCAACCAGCGGTCCATGCACGACCAACTGCGCGCCGGAGCCGTCGGGTTCAAGATCCACGAGGACTGGGGCGCCACCCCCGCCGCCATCGACGCCTGCCTGACGGTCTGTGAGCGGACCGGCGCCCAACTGGCCATCCACACCGACACGTTGAACGAGGCCGGATTCGTCGAGGACACCCTGGCCGCCATCGCGGGCCGGGGCATCCACGCCTACCACACCGAAGGCGCGGGCGGCGGGCACGCGCCCGACATCATCACCGTGGTCTCGCAGCCGCACGTGCTGCCGTCCTCGACCAACCCGACCCGGCCGCACACCGTCAACACCGTCGAGGAGCACCTCGACATGCTGATGGTCTGCCACCACCTCAACCCGTCGGTCCCCGAGGACCTCGCCTTCGCCGAGTCCCGGATCCGCCCGTCGACCATCGCCGCCGAGGACGTCCTGCACGACCTCGGCGCGATCAGCATCATCAGCTCCGACTCACAGGCCATGGGCCGGATCGGCGAAGTCGCCCTGCGCACCTGGCAGACCGCGCACGTGATGAAGCGACGGCGCGGCGCGCTCCCCGGCGACGGCGCGGCCGACAACCACCGCGCCCGCCGCTATGTCGCCAAATACACCATCAACCCCGCGGTCGCGCAGGGCCTCGACCACGAGATCGGCTCCGTCGAGGCCGGGAAGCTCGCCGACCTGGTGCTGTGGGAACCGGCGTTCTTCGGAGTCAAGCCGCAACTCGTCATCAAGGGCGGGCAGATCGCCTACGCCCAGATGGGCGACGCCAACGCGTCCATCCCCACCCCCCAACCCGTGCTTCCCCGGCCGATGTTCGGCGCGGTCGGCGCCGCGCCCGCCGCCAACTCCGTCAACTTCGTCAACGAGGCGGCGCTGGAGGACGGCCTGCCCGAACGCCTCGGCCTCGGCAAGGAGTTCGTGCCGATCCGCAGTACACGCGCCCTGACCAAGGCCGACATGCGGGAGAACGACGCGCTGCCGAGAGTCGAGGTCGAACCCGACACGTTCACCGTACGGATCGACGGCGAGGTCGTGGAGCCCGCGCCAGCGCCGGAACTCCCCATGACCCAGCGGTACTTCCTCTTCTGAGACCATGACCCCGACGACACCGCCCCCTACGACCACGACACCCGCCGCGCGCGCCGCCCTGCTGCTGCTCGCCGACGGCCGCTTCCCGGCCGGCGGCCACGCGCACTCCGGCGGCGCGGAGGCCGCGGTCGCGGACGGCCGGGTGCGGGACGCGGCGACCCTGGCGGATTTCTGCCGGGGCCGTCTGCACACCACTGGACTGGTCGCCGCCGCACTGGCCGCGGCGGCGACCTTCGGCCTCGACCCGCTCGTCCTCGACGCGGCGGCCGACGCCCGCACCCCCTCGCCCGCCCTGCGCACCACCTCCCGCAAGCTCGGCCGCCAGCTCCTGCGCGCCGCCCGCGCCGCCTGGCCCGCACCCGCGCTCGACCAGCTCGCCGCCGCCCGCCCGCGCGGCGCCCACCAGCCCGTCGTCCTCGGCGTCACCGCCCGCGCCGCCGGCCTGCTCCCGCAGGACGCGGCACACGTCGCCGCCTACGAGTCCGTCAGCGGGCCCGCGACCGCCGCCGTACGGCTGCTGAGCCTCGACCCCTTCCACGCCGCGGCCGTACTCGCCCGGCTGGCACCGTGCGTCGACGAGGCGGCCGCCGCGGCGGCGCTCGCCGCCGAACGCGCCCTCGCCGAAGGCCCGGACGTGCTGCCCGCCGCGTCCGCGCCGCTGCTCGACCTTGCCGCGCAGGACCACGCCGCCTGGCCCGTACGCCTCTTCGCCTCCTGACCCGCCTCCCGATCCGCCTCCCGATCCGCAGCCTGATCCGCCTCCCGATCCGCAGCCTCATCCGCCGCCCGGTTCCGAACGCCGTCCGCACCAACGGAGTTGACCATGCATCTCGACCACCCCGAGACCTTCCCCGAGCGGTACGCGCACTCCTCGCCCGCCGTCCGCGCCGACGGAAGGCGGCGCGCGCTGCGGATCGGGCTCGGCGGCCCGGTCGGGTCCGGCAAGACCGCGACCGTCGCGGCGCTGTGCCGCAGACTGCGCGACGACCTGTCGATCGCCGTGGTCACCAATGACATCTACACGCGCGAGGACGCCGAATTCCTGCTGCGCAACGCGGTGCTGCCTGCCGAACGGATCGCCGCCGTGGAGACCGGCGCGTGCCCGCACACCGCGATCCGGGACGACATCTCCGCGAATCTCGAAGCCGTCGAGGACCTGGAGGACGCGGTCGGCCCGCTCGACCTCATCCTCGTCGAGTCCGGCGGCGACAATCTGACCGCCACCTTCTCCAAGGGACTGGTGGACGCGCAGATCTTCGTCATCGACGTGGCGGGCGGCGACGACATCCCCCGCAAGGGCGGCCCCGGCGTCACCACCGCCGACCTCCTCGTGATCAACAAGACCGACCTCGCCCCCTACGTCGGCGCCGACCTCACCCGCATGTCCCGCGACGCCGCCGCCCAGCGCGGCGACCTGCCCGTCGTCCTCACCTCCGTCGCCGCCCCCGACGGCGTCGCCCCGGTCGCCGCCTGGGTGGGCGACCGCCTCGCCGCCTGGGCCGCCGTCCCCGCGACGACGGCGTGAACGACGTGGCGGTCCGCGACACCGCGCACGGCGTCGTCGCCACGGCGCGGATCGTCGCCGCCCCCGACGGGCACGGCGGTACGGCGCTGCCCGTGCTGGCCGGTGACGGACCGCTGGCGCTGCGGCGCAGCCGGATCGTCGGCGGCGCCGACGGCGAAGGGGCCGGGGTGATGGTGGTCGGCGCGATGAGCGCGCCGCTCGGCGGCGACCGGCTGCGGATCGAGGCGGAGGTGGGGCAGGGCGCGCGGCTCGCGGTGGGGTCCGCCGCGGCCACGGTGTCCCTGCCGGGGCGGGACGGCGGGCGGGCGACGTACGACGTGCGGCTGACCGTACGGGCCGGTGGCGCGCTGCGCTGGCTGCCCGAGCCGGTGATCGCCGCCCACCGCAGCGACCTGCGGATGACCACCCGCGTGGACCTCGCCCCCGGCGCGCGCCTCCTGCTGCGGGACGAACAGATCCTCGGCCGCCACGCGGAACCCCCCGGCCGCCTCAGCACCCGGCTGACCGCCCACCTCGACGGCCGCCCGCTCCTGGACCAGGAACTCCGCTTCGGCCCCGGCGCCCCCACCGGCTGGGACGGACCGGCCGTCCTCGGCCGCTACCGGGCAGTCGGCCAACTCCTGCTGATCGAACCCGGCTTCGCCGACCTCCCGGCCGTCGCCCGCACGCTGCCCGCCGACCCCGCCGAAGGCCGGGGGGCTGTCACCCCGCTCGCGGGCCCCGCCGCGTTGATCACCGCGGTGGCCGCGGACGGCCTGCGCTTGCGCCGTCTGCTGGACGCCGGTCTGGCGGCCGTCCGGGCCGCGAGCGCCCCGGCCGACTAGGGCCTGTCCGGCGGATCACGAACGGCCCCTTCGGTGCCTGGCACGCCCGCCCGCCGCGTTGCCGGAATACCCGCATAGCCACGCTATGAGGGCATCCCGGCGCCTTCCGCCCGGGGGAGCACCAGGCGCCGCCTGGACTGCCCATGATCCGCCGGACAGGCCCCAGCGCGGCGCCCGGAGCGCGACCAGCGCAGGCCCGGGGAAACGGCCGTCACCCGTGCGGCGGCAGCCACCTCACGCCCAACTCGTCCGCAGAATCACACTTTGATGAAGAATCACCCGCCTGGCCTGTTCACAGGCGACTCACAGGGGAAAGGATTCGCTCCGCAGCATCTGTGACCACCGTGGCCACAAGCCACGGACCAGGAGGGGAGTTTCCGCCTTGAGACGCACGATCGTGCTCGTCTCCACCGGCGCCCTGATCGCGGGCGCCATCGCAGCCGCCCCGGCGGCCACCGCACAGTCGCACGACCAGCCGTCGAGATCGGCGCGGTCCGTCACCGTACCCGAGTCCGTCGGCGTGGTGATCGCCGCCGCGAACGCCGCCCGCAAGGGCATCGACTGGGCTGCCTGCCCGGCGAGTTGGAACATTCCGTCGCCGATCACCTGCGGCTATGTGACCGTGCCCGTCGACTACGGCAAGCCGTTCGGTGCGACCGTCAAGCTGGCCGTGGACCGGGCGGGCAACACCGGTACCCCGGCCGAACGGCAGGGCGCGCTGATCTACAACCCGGGCGGTCCCGGCGGTTCGGGACTGCGCTTCCCGGTCCGGGTCACCACCTCCTCCGCGCTGTGGGTCAAGACGGCGAAGGCGTACGACTTCGTGGGCTTCGACCCGCGCGGCGTCGGCCACTCCGCCCCGATCTCCTGCGAGGACCCGCAGGAGTACGTGAAAGCCCCCAAGGCCGACCCGGTGCCGGACAGCGAGGCCGACAAGCTCGCGCAGCGCAAGCTCGCCGCCGAGTACGCCGACGGCTGCCTGGAGCGCACCGGCGCGCGGACGCTCTCCCAGATGACCACGCAGAACACCGCCCGCGACCTGGACGTCATCCGCGCCGCGCTGCACGAGAAGAAGCTCAACTACCTGGGCGTCTCCTACGGCACGTACCTCGGCGCGGTCTACGCGACGCTCTTCCCGACGCACGTGCGCCGGTTGATCGTGGACAGCGTCGTCAACCCGGCGCAGGGCCAGATCTGGTACCGGAACAACCTGGACCAGGACGTGGCCTTCCAGGGCCGCTGGGACGACTGGGAGGCGTGGGTCGCGACGTACGACTCCGTCTACCACCTCGGCGACACGCCCGCGAAGGTCGAGCAGAAGTGGCTCGCGCTGCGCGCCGGCGCCAAGAGCCACCCGATCGGCGGCGTCGTCGGGCCGAACGAACTCCTCGGCTTCTTCCAGAACGCGCCCTACTACGACTCGACGTGGGCCACGGTCGCGGGCGTCTGGAGCCGCTACGAGGCGGGTGACACCCAGGCGCTGCTCGACGCGGCGGCGCCCGACCTGTCCGACACCGCGGGCAACATCTCGGCCGAGAACAGCAACGCCGTGTACACCGCGGTGGAGTGCACCGACGCCAAGTGGCCCACGAATTGGCGCACATGGGACCGGGACAACACCGCGCTGCACGCCAAGTACCCCTTCCTGACGTGGGAGAACGCCTGGCTGAACCTGCCGTGCGCCACCTGGGGCGTCAAGCAGCAGCGCCCGGTGGACGTCCGCTCGCACCACGGGCTGCCCGCCGTGCTGATCGTGCAGAGCACCAGGGACGCGGCGACCCCCTACACCGGGGCGCTCGAACTCCACCGCCGCCTGGCGGGCTCCCGCTTGATCACCGAGAAGGACGCGGGCTCGCACGGCGTCACCAACCTGGTGAACCCGTGCATCAACTCCCGTGTCGAGAGCTATCTGTTGACGGGCACGGTCGACGCCCACGACGTGGTGTGCGGACCCCACGCCGCACCCGTACCCGCCGCGTCTTAGCGCGAGGAACGGCGAGACCGCGTACGGGCGGTCCACCCACCTTCACGGTGCGGTGGGCCGCCCGCCGCGCATGCGGCGTGACGGCCGCGCCGCCACGGGGCGACGACGACCGCGGTACGGCTACGGTCGCTTCGCGGCGGTGTCGCTGAAGGCGGCGGCGAAGGCCGCACGGGTGGGGGAGTCCGCGCGCCGGTCCAGGACCGCGAAGACGGCCTGGTCGAAGGCGCCCACGAAGCGGCCGTCGCCGGTCAGCAGCCGGGCGAAGGCGGCGGCCACCCGCGCCGGGTCGTTCATGAAGACCCCGCAGCCCCAGGCGCCCAGCACCAGCCGCCGGTAGCCGTGTACGGCGGCCACCTCCAGGACCCGCTCGGCGCGCGCGTCGAGGGCCGCTCCGACGAGGGGCACGCGGTCGGGCGTCGTGCGCGCGATGACCCCGGCGTTCGGCGCGGGCGAGGTGAGGAAGCCGACGGTGTACGGCACGTCGAGCAGCGTGCCGCTGTCGTCGCGGAAGACCGGCACGGCGGGGGAGTGGATGACGCGGTCGCTGTAGAAGACATCGGTGTCCGCCCGGTGGTGGGCGTAGAACTCGGGCGCGCGCAGCAGACAGGTGTAGAGCGCGGAGGAACGGCACAGCGCCTCCTCCTGCGCCTGCGCTCCCTTGACGTAACCGCCGCCGGGGTTGCGTGCGGAGGCGAAGTTGAGCACGGCCACCGCGCCGCCCGCGGCGTCTGCCGCGACCAGCCTGGCCGCCGCCTCCATGCTGCTCTCCGGCGTCACCTCGCAGCGCACGGGCCCGTCGCCCCACGCTCCCTCGCCGGGGACCGCGACCGGCGCGGGGCCGTACATCCGGGTCCCGTCGGCCGCCGCCGCGACGGCCTCGCCGAGCGGGACGTACCGTCCGGCCGGGGAGTCGTACCCGCCTTCCGCCGCGATCCGCTGATTCTCCGTGGCGATGTTCCGCAGACGAGCACTCATGCCCAGGACGGTAGGGCGTGTACGGGCTCCGGCGCGAGTGAATTCGGGCGGTCGCGGCGGCCGTCGGGCCGATCCGTACGGGCTGATCCCGGACTTCGTACGGCTTCGTCCGGCCTTCCGGCCGGCTTCTTGCGGGCAGCGGTAGACGCGATATATCGTGAGTCGCGTTCCGTTTCCCTGGGAGGTAGTGCCGTGTCCGAGCTGTCCCCGAAGGCGCGTTCCGGCGAGCCGAGGATGCGGGCGTCCGACGACGAGCGCGACCGTACGGCGGCGCTGCTGGCGGAGGCCTTCGCCGCGGGCCGGCTGACCGCCGAGGAGCACGCCGAGCGGATGGAGGCGGCCTACGCCGCCAGGACCCGCGGCGACTTGGCGCCGCTCACCGCCGATCTGCCCGCCCCCGCGCCCGGCGCCCCGCTCGCCTCGCCCGCCGACAACGAGGCGGTGCGGGCGCTGTTCAGCAAGGTCCGCCGCTCGGGCCAGTGGCCGGTGCCGCCGCACACCGTCGTACGGGCCAGCTTCGGCGCCGTCGTGATCGACCTGCGGCAGGCGGTGTTCACCCGCCGCGAGGTGGTCATCCAGGCCGACTCCTTCTTCGGCAAGGTCGAGGTCATCGTCCCCGACCACGCGCAGGTCTACGACGTCGGCACGGCGCTGTTCGGCAAGCGCTCCCAGCACGGCCGCCGCAGCGACAAGAGCGGCGTGGACGGACCGGTCGTACGGATCACCGGACGCTCCGTCTTCGGCCACGTCCGGGTGATGCGCCGCTTCAAGTGGCCCTGGCGGGACGGCCGCTGACGCCGCGGTGCCGACCGGGCGTCACGCCCCGCGCCCGGCCAGCCAGCGGTCCTCGGCCGCGTAGTCGAACCAGTCGCCGTGCTCCGACAGCCGCGCGGGCAGCGGGAACACCTCGCGCCAGTCCGCCTTGTCCAGCTCCGCCGCCAGCCAGGCCACCGTCCCCGGCAGCGACTCCTCGTACGAGGTGACCGCGCGGTAGCCCAGTTCGCGCTCGGCCGCCGACATGTCCAGCACCATCGGGTACGGCATGCCCCACGGAGTGTCGCCCACGGTCGGCTCCGGCGGCGGCCCGTCCACCAGCACGGTCTCGCTGGTCACACCGAGCGCCCGGTCCACCGCTGCGGAGATCTCCGCGACCGTCGGCACCCGCGGATCACCCGCGTTGAGCGCGCGGGAGCCCGGCTTCGCCGCCGCCAGCCGGACCAGCTCGGCGATGTTCGACGCGTGCACCGGATGGAACCGGCTCCTGCCCCCGTACGCCAGCACCCGCACCGGACGGCCGTCCAGCGCGCGTTTGACGAAGTAGATCTCACGCGGCAGCGGACTGTGCGGGCCGTGGATCGCCCCGGCGCGCAGCAGCGTCGACGGCAACCGCTCGCCCGCCTCCAGCAGTGTCCGCTCCAACTCGACCTTGCGGGTGCCGTACGTCGAGGGGCCCGGCGCGACCGTCGCGCAGGTCTCCGGGAGCGGCACCGGGAAGCGCGGGGAGCCGTCCGGCTCGGCCTGCGTGTCGAAATTGCGGCCCGCCTCGTCCTCGTACACCGCCGCGCTGGAGATCACCACCGCGGAACCGATCCGGTCGGACAGCGACAGCAACTGCCGCGCGTCGGCGCCGTCGTAGGCCACACAGTCCAGTAGGACGTCGCAGCCGTCGCCGAGCGCCGCGGCCAGCGCGGCGCTGTCCGAGCGGTCCACCCGGACCGTACGCACGCCCGGCGGCCACCCCTCGTCCGATCCGCCGCCGCGCGAGGCGGCCGTCACCTGCCAGCCGTCCGCGGCCAGGGCGCGTACGGCCTGCCGCCCGATCTGTCCAGAAGCGCCGATCACGAACGCGGTTCCCGTCATGGTGAGGACGCTATGCGGGCGGGCACCGCGCGGAACAGAGGGGTTCGCCCTGCGCGGATTCGCCCTCGGCGCAACCCCGGCAGCGCGAGAAGGAGCCCCGGCAGCGCGAGAAGGAGCCCCGGCAGCGCGTGGCGGGGTCCCGGCGGGGCGCGGCGCGATCCCGGCGGGGCGGGAACAGGCCCCGGATCAGGACGACTTGCGGCGCAGCCGCCCCCCGGTGCCGCCCTGCGCGAGCGCCGCCTGCTCGGCCTTCACCTCGCCCGCGTACCGGTCCACGTACTCCTGCCCGGACATCGCCATGATCGCGTACATGATCTCGTCGGTCACCGACCGCACCACGTACCGCTCTTCCTCCATGCCGAAGAAGCGGCTGAAGTCCAGCGGCTCGCCGAAGCGGATGGTGACCCGGCCGATCCGCGGGAACTTCCGTCCCGGCGGCTGGAGTTCGAAGGTGCCGAGCACCGCGCAGGGGATCACGGGGGCCTGGGCGCGCAGCGCCATCAGCGCGACACCGGTCTTGCCGCGGTACAGCCGCCCGTCGTGCGAGCGGGTGCCCTCCGGGTAGATGCCCAGCAGCTCGTCGCGCTCCAGGACCTCGATCGCCGCGGTGACGGCCGCCTGCGACGCCTTGCCGCCCGACCGGTCGACCGGGATCTGTCCGACGCTGCGGAAGAACGCCGCCGTCAGCCGCCCCTTCAGACCGGGACCGGTGAAGTACTCGGCCTTGGCCAGGAAGGTGATGCGGCGCGGCAGGATCGCGGGCATCACGAAATGGTCGGTGAACGACAGGTGATTGCCCGCGATAATCGCCCGGCCGCTCTCGGGGATGTTCTCCATCCCCTCGATCCGGGGCCGGAACATCAGCCGCAACAGCGGCCCGAGGACCACGTACTTGAGCAGTCGGTAGAACACGGTGGCTGCCTCCCCTGACCCGTCCCGGTGCGCCCGGAGAGCGGTGCCCCGATCCTCGGTGCCCCGGCAGAGTAGTGCCCGCGCCCCCGCCGCGCGAGCCCGGAGCACGCCCGCGACCCGCGCCTTTGCCCGGCCCGGGGCGTACGCACGGTTCTCCGGTCAGTGTCCGGCCGGCCCCGACTCCTCGCCCTGCCCGGCGTGTTGGGCCGCGCGCGGCATCAGGAAGGCCACCAGGAAGGCGGCGGCGAGCCCGCCCGCCGCCATCAGCAAGGTGGCCACGGCCGCCGCGCCCATGCCGTGTCCGGTCCGGGCGAAGAAGGCCGTGCCCAGGACGGCGACGCCGATCGAACCGCCGAGCTGCTGAACCGCGTTGAGCACCCCGGAGGCGGAGCCGGTCTCCTGGTCGGACACACCCGCCAGCGCGATGTCGAAGAACGGCGCCATCACCACACCGAGTCCCGCGCCGCTGACCAGCAGGGACGGTACGAGCTGCCAGCTCGTCACGGAGTCGCCCGCCAGGCGCACGGTCAGCGCCACCGCGCCCACGGACAGCGCGGTGAGCAGCAGCCCGCCCTGTACGGCACGGCGGCCGTAGCGCGGGCCGAGCCACATGCCGGACAGCGTCGCGCCGACGGCGGAGCCGAACGCCCAGGGGATCATCGTCGCGCCCGCGTGCAGGGCGCTGAAGCCGAGCCCGTACTGGAGGTAGAGGGTGACCACCAGCATCAGGCCGGTCAGCGCCGCGAAGAAGACCAGGCCGACGGCGAGGGAGCCGGTGTAGCCGCGGTGCCGGAACAGTCCCGGCTCGATCAGCGGCGAGCCGCCGCGGGCCCGTACCGACTTCTGGTAGCGCGCGAAGAGGACGAGGACCGGTACGGACGCCGCCATGCAGAGGTGACTCCACAGCGGCCAGCCCAGGTCGCGGCCCTGCACCAGCGGATAGACCAGCAGCAGAACGGCGACGCTGAGGATGCCGACACCCGGCACGTCGAGCCGGGGCGGCCGTGGCGCGCGGCTCTCCGGCAGTACGTGCAGGGCGGCGGCGAAGGCGACGAGCGCGATCGGCACATTGATCAGGAAGATCGCCCGCCAGCCGGTGCCGAAGAGATCGGCGTCGGTCAGGAAACCGCCGAGCACCGGACCGGCGACCGCCGCCAGACCCATCACCGGACCGAACACGCCGAAGGCGGCGCCCATTTCGGCCGGCGGAAAGACCTCCCTGATCAGGCCGAGGCCCTGCGGCACCATCATCGCGGCGAACGCGCCCTGCGCCGCCCGCATGCCGATCAGCATGTCCGCGGAGCCCGAGCAGGCGCACAGCAGCGAGCAGACCGCGAAGCCCGCCACCCCGATCAGGAACATCCGGCGGCGGCCGACGATGTCACCGAGCCGCGCCCCGGTGATCATCAGGACGGCGAAGGCGAGGGTGTACGCGGCGGCGATCCACTGGATACGGGTGGAGCTGCCGCCGAAGTCCGCCTGGATCGAGGGCGAGGCCACGCCGACGATCGTGGCGTCCAGCAGGTCCATCACCTCCACGGCCAGGACCACGGCGAGGGCGAGCCAGCGCAGCCGCGCACCGCCGGCCGGGGCCGCGTCCGGCTCCGACGCGCGATCCGGGTCCTCGGTGAGGGTCGATGCGGTCACGGTGATTCCTCCGGGCGGTGGCGGGACGGCGTGCTGTGAACGAACACTGTTCTACTTACGAACACTGTTCGCGTCAAGTACGATGTTCGCAGCCGCTGTCCCTGGAGGTTCCACCGCCGTGACCGAGATCCCCGCCCCGCCCTGGGGACCGACCCGCAAGCGCGCGCCGCGCCGCGTCCTCAGCCAGGACGGGATCATCGCGGCGGCCCTGCGGATCGTCGACACCGAGGGCATCGACGCGATGAGCATGCGCCGGGTCGCCCAGGAGCTGGGCACGGGAGCGGCCTCCCTCTACGCGCACGTCGCCGGGCGGGACGAGCTGATCGCCCTGGTCCTCGACCGGGTCAGGGCCGAGATCCACTGCCCGGTCCCCGACCCCGAGCGGTGGCAGGAGCAGGTGAAGGACGTGATGCGGCAGGCCCGCGCGGCGCTGGCCGCGCACGGCGACCTGGCCCGGCTCTCGATCGAGATCGGCGTCCCCACCGGTGAGAACGCGATGCGCACGGCCGAGGGCGTGCTCGCCATCCTCGCCGCGGGGCGACTGCCCGTGCAGGTCTGCGCCTACGGGGTCGACGCGCTCGCGCTGTACGTCACCGCCGCCGCGGCCGAGGAGGCCGCCCTCGCCTTCCGCACCGGCGTCACGACGGCGGGCAAGGACGACTTCCTCGCCCAGGTCCGCGACTACTACAAGAGCCTGCCCAGCGGGCAGTTCCCCGTCATCACCGGCATGGTCGACGAGCTGATGCGGGACGTCGGCGACGAACGCTTCGAATTCGGCCTCGACCTGCTGGTCTCCGGCCTCGCCCGGCACGCGGTCCCGGCGGCGGGGGAGTAGGCCACCCGCGCAGATCCGGCCGCCCGCTCGTATCCGGCCGCCTGCCCAGATCCGGCAGCCCGCCCGTATCCGGATCAGGCCGGTCGGCCGCCCGCCCGGCCCGGGACTCGCTCAGCCGGCCCGCTCGTTCGGCGCGCCCGCACACTCAGTGCGGCTCCCGGATCGCCGCCGCCCCCGCCGTGCACAGCCCCAGCACCACCCAGCCGAACCACAGCCAGCCGTTCGACCCCAGTGCCACGGTGTAGGCGACCACCGCGACCAGAAACGCCACCGTGGTCAACGCCATCGCTTTCACGGAACCCGGCATCGCACGCCTCCCTTCCGCAGGCGCGTGCGCGCACCCGCCGACGAGGCGGAAGCCGTATCGCGGCCCTTCCTTCATGGTGACCCCACGGGCACCCCGCGCGCCACCACGCCTCACGGCCCGCCGCGCGCCAGGCCGCTCACCACTCCCCGTCGGTCACCCGGCCCGGATCGTCGCCCAGGTGCTCGACCTGCTCCGGCTTCGGCGGCGCCCACGGCTGCTCGTCGTCGCCCAGCCAGTCACCGACCGGCCTAACCCCGGTCAACGGCTCGGTGGCGGCCAGATCCTCGCCGTCCGCGTCGTAGTAGTCGAACCACGGCAGCCCCGCCGCGTTGTACGCCGCCCGGTCCACCGGGGACGCGGGCGCCGGTTCGCCGGTGATCTCCCGCCACTGCGGGGCCGTCGCCAGATGGACGAAGACCCGGCCGGACGGCTTCTTCCGCCAGTCCTGCGCGGGCCGCTCGTCGCGGTACACCTCCTGGCGCATCCGGCCGCCCGCGCCGAGCCCCATCGCGGGCGCCGACCTGGCCGCCATCGGTGCGGGCGGCGGCACGGGACCCGCGCCGGGGGCCATCGACGGGAGCGCGGGTCCGCCGTACCCCCCGGCCGCCTGCGCCGACACACCCCACGGCCCGTTCGTCGTCACCGTCCTGCGGCTCTGCTCGGCGCGCCAGCGCGCCAGCGGCTCCTCGCGCAGCTCGAACACCTGGAGCTGCACCCCGCCCCAGACCTCCTCGCCGGAGACCTGCCCCTCCACGGTCGCCCCGAGCCCCAGGGGCACGGCCACGAACTGCCGGATCGTGCCGGGGCCGGAGTTGATGCCGTCCAGCCACGGCTGCCGGGGCAGCACCACGTAATTCTGCGGATCGCGCGACAGCCGGTCGCTCCACGGCCGGCCCGACACCGCGCACACCTTCCCGACACCGACCTGGAGGGCGGCGGGCGCGGCCGAGGAGAAACTGAGCCACATCGCCTCGCGCTGATACACCGGCAGCAGCACCCCGCCGTGCGCGCGCCACCGCTCCGGAGTCCGCCCGGCGAAGTCGCCCACGCGGCGCAGCGGGAAGGAGCCCAGACCGGGCGGCAGCGGGTGCGTGCCCTTCTCGGGCAGCCGCAGCGTCCGCATGAAGCGGACCGTCACCCCGCCGGGCAGCTCCAGCGCCGCCCCCGAGATCCGTACCTGTTCGCCCATCCCGGGCCCCCCCTCCGTCAGCCGCGACCGCGCGCCTCCAACGATGCCAAATACGCGTTGTACGCGACGAGTTCCGCGTCACCGTCGCGGTCCGCGGCCCGGTCGCCGCGCCGTGCCTGCCGCTGCTCGGAGGTGTACCACTGGAAGAGCAGCGCCACCAGCACGACGACCGACGGGATCTCGCTGAACGCCCAGGCGATGCCGCCCGCCGCCGTCTGGTCGCCGAGCGCGTCGATGCCCAGCGAGGCGGGCGGGTGCTCGAAGGTGGTCAGCATCGGCTCGCTGGCCATCATGACCGCGATGCCGAAGAACGCGTGGAAGGGCATCCCCGCGAACAGCTCCAGCATCCGCATCACATAACCGGGCCGGTGCGGCCCCGGGTCGACGCCCATGATCGGCCAGAAGAACAGCAGGCCCACCAGCAGGAAGTGCACCATCATCGCGATGTGCCCGGTCTTGGTGTGCATCAACGTGTCGAAGATCGGCGAGAAGTACAGCCCGTACAGGCTCGCGATGAACAGCGGGAGCGTGAAGGCCGGGTGCGTGATGATCCGCAGATACCGGCTGTGCAGCAGCCTCACCAGCAGCTCGCGCGGTCCGGTGCGCCCGCGCTCGGCGGCGGGCAGCGCCCGCAGCGTCAGCGTCACCGGGGCGCCCAGCAGGATCAGGATCGGCGAGAGCATGCTCAGCACCATGTGCTGCACCATGTGCACGCTGAACATGACCATGCCGTAGTCGTTGAGCTTGGTGCACATCACCAGAGCGACCGTCAGCACCCCTGTGACGAACGCCACGGTACGGCCGGGCGACCACGAGTCGCCGCGCCGCCGCAGCCGCAGCACACCCCAGCCGTAGAGGACCAGCGCCACCAGGCAGCCGATGAGGAAGAACGGATCGCCGCCGCTGAACGACAGCCCCCGGCCGAGGGTGAACGGCGGCAAGTCCATGTGCATGCCGTGTCCGCCGTGGTCCATCCGTCACTCTCCTGTCGCGCCGGGCCGCGTGCTGCCGGTCCGGCCCGTGCTCCGATTCGACCCTTGTGCCCGCTCCAGAGTAGAACCGCCCCCGGACGCCGATTCGGCCGGGGGCGGGGAGCGCCGACCCACGTGGTCGGAGCACGTCATGAAGCGTCAGGACACGCCACTCACAGCACGCACTCGGCCTCGACGTACCGCTCGGCGGGCACCGTCTTCAGGTGCTCGACGGCCTCCCCGAGCGGGACCAGCGTGATGTCGGTGCCGCGCAGCGCCGTCATCATGCCGAACCGGCCCTTGTGGACGGCCTCCACGGCGTGCCAGCCGAAGCGGGTGGCGAGAACGCGGTCGTACGCGGTGGGCGTGCCGCCGCGCTGGACGTGCCCGAGGATGACCGGCCTGGCCTCCTTGCCCAGCCGCTCCTCCAGCTCGACCGAGAGCTGGTTGGCGACGCCGCTGAACCGCTCGTGGCCGTAGATGTCGGTCGCGCCCGACGTGAAGTCCATGGTGCCCTCGCGCGGCTTGGCGCCCTCGGAGACCACCACGATCGCGAACTTCTTGCCCGCCTCGAACCGCTGGCCGACGACCCGTGCCAGCTCCGACACGTCGAACGGCCGCTCCGGCACCAGGATCGCGTGCGCGCCCGCCGCCATCCCGGAGTGCAGCGCGATCCACCCGGTGTGCCGCCCCATGACCTCCACGATCAGCACCCGCTGGTGCGACTCGGCGGTGGTCTTGAGCCGGTCCAGGGCCTCGGTGGCCACCATCACGGCGGTGTCGAAGCCGAAGGTCACGTCCGTGGACGCGATGTCGTTGTCGATGGTCTTGGGCACACCGACGATGGGCAGGCCCGCGTCCGACAGCAGCCGGGCCGCCTTGAGGGTGCCCTCACCGCCGATCGGGATGATCGCGTCCAGGCCCAGGTCGGCCACGTGGCCCCTGGCCTGTTCGACCCCGCCGCGCAGGTGGGCGGGCTGGACCCGCGAGGAGCCGAGGATCGTGCCGCCGCGCGCGAGGATGCCGCTCACGGCATCGAGGTCCAGCTTGCGGTAGTCGCACTCGAGCAGGCCCTTCCACCCGTCGTGGAAGCCGATGACCTCGTCACTGTGGTCCACCACGGCGCGGTGCACCACGGACCGGATGACGGCGTTCAGCCCGGGGCAGTCGCCGCCGCTGGTCAGCACACCAATACGCATTGCTCTCGTTACTCCCGCAACTCGACCGGACGGCCGGACCCCGTCGTCCGGATGGATCGCAGCCAGCTTACCGAGAGCGGCTGTCACGCCTCCACGGCGACCGAACTGCGGACACCTGACGATTACTCAAACTCCGGGGAACGCCTGCGCAGCGTGACGGACCCACCTCGGACCCCCGCCGACGCACGACGCCCGCGCCCTCCTGCGAGGACACGGGCGCGGTACGGGTCAGGCGGGTCGGAACGGTGTCACGCGGGCTGTACGGCCGCCGCGATCCGCTCGGCGCGCAGCGCCTCGAACCACTGGTCGTCGACCGGCGGCAGCGCGTTGACGTCCAGCGCGAGCTTGATCAGCAGGTCGGCGATCTGCGGATTGCGGGCCATCACCGGACCGTGCATGTACGTGCCGAAGACCGTGTCGTTGAAGGCGCCCTCGGTGCCGTCCCCCGTGCCGTTGCCCTTGCCCATCCGCAGCCGGGCCAGCGGCCTGGCCTGCGGGCCGACATGGGTGACGCCCTGGTGGTTCTCGAAGCCGGTCAGCGGCGGCAGATTGAGGTGCGGGTCGATGTCGGCCAGGACGTCGCCGACGCACCGCTCGCCCTCGCCGCGCACGCTCACCACGTCGAGCAGGCCGAGGCCCGGCTCGGGGCGGCCCAGGTCGTTGACGAACTCGTGGCCGAGGATCTGGTAGCCCGCGCAGACCGAGAAGACGATCGCGCCGTTGGCGACCGCGCGGTTCAGCCCGCCGTCGCGGCGCAGCCGCTCCGCGGCCAGCCGCTGCGGGCGGTCCTCGCCGCCGCCGATCAGATAGATGTCCCCGGACGTCGGCACCGGCTGGTCGGAGCGGACGTCGACCCGGGTGACCGGCACCCGGCGCTGCTGGGCGCGGCGCTCCACGACCAGCGCGTTGCCCTGGTCGCCGTAGGTGCTCAGCAGGTCGGGGTAGACCCACACCAGGCGGAGGCTGGACTCACTCATGCGTGCTTCTCCTTGTCCGTCGTCAGCAACGTGACGCGATGTGACGCGACGTGGTCGCGGTCAGTTGCCGACCCGGCGGCGCAGGTCCTGGAAGGCGGTGTAGTTGGCGATGGCCTCGATCCGGCCGGGCGGCGCGGAGCGCACCGCCTCGTCGAGGTTGGCGCAGACCCGGAACTGGAGCCCGGCGACCTCCAGGCGGACCGCGAGGTCCAGCTTGCGGTCGCCGATCACCATGATCGGGTGTCCGGCCAGCCGGGTGTAGTCCACGTCCCACAGCCAGGAGGTGTCGGTGCCGTCGGCGCCGCGCGCGTTGACCGACAGGATCACCGGGGTGGGCGGGCCGTCGATCAGCGAGAAGGTCTCCAGCCAGCCGGCCGGGTTCTTCGCCAGCAGCAGCCGCAGTTCGCGCTGCTGGAAGCTCACCACGTCGTACCGGCCCGCGACCGCCTGCACCGCGTACATCCGCTCCAGCGCGACCTTGGGGTCGATGCCGAAGGCCGCGGCGGCGGCGGCCGAGACCGCCGCGTTCGACTTGTTGGCGCGGCCCGGGAGCTGGAGGTGGATCGGCCAGGCGGAGCCGTGCGGGTCGATCACGTGGTCGCCGGACAGCGCCCAAGTCGGGGTGGGGCGGCGGAAGCCGCACTCGGCGCAGAACCAGTCCTCCGACGGGCGTTGCAGGACGCCGCCGCAGGACGGGCACGACCAGGCGTCGTCCTTCCACTCCTGGCCCGCCGCGACCCACACCACGGTCGGGCTGGAGGAGGCGGCCCAGGTGATCAGCGGGTCGTCGGCGTTGGCGATGATGATCGCCTCGACGCCTGCCAGGCCCTCGCGCCACTTCTCGGCCAGCATGCGGGTCTCGGCCGCGCGGTCGAGCTGGTCGCGGGAGAGGTTGAGCAGCGCGATGGCCTTGGGGGCGACGTCGCGGGCGACGCCCGCCAGGTACTTCTCGTCGACCTCGATCACGCCGAAGCGCGCCTCGGAGCCGCCCGCCAGCGCGGAGGTGATCCCCGCGGGCATGTTCGCGCCGAGCGCGTTGGAGACGACGGGGCCGCCCGCGCGCAGCGCCTCGGCCAGCAGCCGGGTGGTGGTGGTCTTGCCGTTGGTCGCCGACACCAGGATCACGTCGAGGTGCCGGGCGAGCCTGGCCAGCAGGTCGGGGTCGAATCTCAGCGCCACCTTGCCGCCGATCACCGAGCCGCTGCCACGGCCTGCCGCACGCGACACGCCCGCCGCCACCTTGCCCGCCGTCACGGCCAGTTTCGCCCGCGGCGACAGCGGCTCCGAGTTGCCTGCCATCGTCTCTCTTCCTCCTCGACTGCGACCGGCCCCGCTGCCCCGTGGCGGCTGGTTGTACGCCTCCGAGCGCCACTTGGGCGGCCGACAAGGTTCGGTCCCGGCTCAGCCTATCGACTCCGGGCCCCCGGACCGCACCGCGCCGCCCCGGTCGGACCGTGCGCCGAACTCCACGCGCACCGGGGGCATCCGCGCCACCGGCGCTGTCTGTGGGGACGGGTGCGGCCCGCTCGCGGTTCCTGATCCGCCCGCCGCGTCACAGCCCCGGGCTGCCCGCCCGGTCGCCGGCCGCCGCGAGGCGGCCCCACAGCAGGTCGGCCAGGTGCCTGACCAGCTGGTCGCGGGAGAACGGCCGCTCGCCGAGCCACCAGTCGCCCGCCGCGTACATCATGCCGACGATGCCGTGTCCCCAGGCGCGGGCGAGCTGCTCCGAGTCGGGGCCGAGGTCGAGGCGTTCGGCGATCACCTCGGCCAGGTCCTCGCCCATGCGGCGCAGCAGCGGTACGGAGTGCCGTCCGGCGTCCAGTCCCTTGTCGCCGTCGGCAGGCGCCTCGGCCGGGTGCATCAGGAAGCGGTAGACCTGCGGGTGGGCCTCGATGGCGGACAGATACGCGTGCAAGGTGGCCTCGACGCGGTCCCTGCGGTCGCCGGGGGAGTCCAGCGCGGCCCGCAGGGTGGCCAGCAACGCGTCGGTGTGCCGCTTGGCCAGCGCCCGGTACAGGCCGCTCTTGTCGCCGAAGTGCCGGTAGAGGATCGGCTTGGTGATGCCCGCCTCGGCGGCGATGGCGTTCATGGACGCCTCGGGCCCGTCCCGCAGGACGACGCGGTCGGCCGCTTCGAGCAGCTCCGCCCGGCGCCGCTCCGTGGCCGTCCGCTGGTCCTGCCGCTGGCCGGTGTCCACCCGCGCCTCCCCAATTGTTCGATTGCTGGTGGTCAGCGCAACGTAACACCCCGCCAGCCGCCCCCCGCGCGCGGCGGAATGAGTTGACATGGCCTACCGGTCGGTAACAGACTGCTGTTACCGCTAGTAACTGGCACGTGGAGGGGAAGATGGGCGACTTCACGCTCGAACTCAATGACGACCAGCAGTCCGTGCGCGACTGGATCCACGGCTTCGCCGCCGACGTGATGCGCCCGGCCGCCGCCGAATGGGACGAGCGCGAGGAGACCCCGTGGCCCATCATCCAGGAGGCCGCCAAGATCGGACTGTACTCGCTGGACTTCTACGCCCAGCAGTTCTTCGACCCCACGGGCCTGGGCATCCCGCTCACCATGGAAGAGCTGTTCTGGGGTGACGCGGGCATCGCCCTGTCCATCGTCGGCACCGGACTCGCCGCCGTGGGCGTCCTCGCCAACGGCACCGAGGAGCAGATCGGCACCTGGGTCCCGCAGATGTACGGCGACGCCGACGACGTCAAGCTCGCCGCCTTCTGCTCCTCCGAGCCCGACGCGGGCTCCGACGTCTCCGCGATGCGCACCCGCGCCGTCTACGACGAGGCCACCGGCGAGTGGGTGCTCAACGGCACCAAGACCTGGGCCACCAACGGCGGCATAGCCAACGTCCACGTCGTCGTCGCCGTGGTCGACCCGGAGCTGGGCACCAAGGGCCACGCCTCCTTCATCGTGCCGCCCGGCACTCCCGGCCTGTCCCAGGGCCAGAAGTTCAAGAAGCACGGCATCCGCGCCTCGCACACCGCCGAGGTCGTCCTGGAGGACGTACGGATTCCCGGCGACTGCCTGCTCGGCGGCAAGGACAAGCTCGACGAGCGGCTGGCACGGGCCCGCGAGCGGGCCAAGTCGGCCCATGGCGGCGAGCGGGTGAAGAACGCGGCGATGGCCACCTTCGAGGCCTCCCGCCCGGCGGTCGGCGCCATGGCCGTCGGCACGGCGCGCGCCGCGTACGAATACGCCCTCGAATACGCCACCGGCCGCGAGCAGTTCGGCCGCCCGATCATCGACAACCAGGGCGTCGCCTTCCAGCTCGCCGACATGCGCACCCAGATCGACGCCGCCCGCCTCCTGGTCTGGCGCGCCTCCTGGATGGCGACGGCGGGCAAGCCCTTCACCTCCGCCGAGGGCTCGATGTCCAAGCTCTTCGCCAGCGAGACCGCCAAGAAGGTCACCGCCCAGGCCATCCAGATCCTCGGCGGCAACGGCTACACCCGTGAGTACCCGGTGGAGCGCATGCACCGCGACAGCGCGATCTACACGATCTTCGAGGGCACCAGCGAGATCCAGCGTCTGGTCATCGCCCGCACGCTGTCCGGGATGCCGCTGCGCTGAGGCGGCGTGACGGCACAGGGCTCAGGGGCGGACGCCGGGGGTGTCCGCCCCTGACGCATGTCCCGGCGGCCACCCCCTCGTTGGGCAGGGTGTACATCATCCGATACGCGCCGATTTCCGGCGCAAGCCCCGGGGAGGGCCGATGGCCGACCCGCAGTGGAAACGACTCATCGAACACGTCATGGCGGTCCCGGAACGCGTCTACGAGCACTGGAGCGGCGCCGACGGTTGGGACAACGACACCGAATTCGGCAAGGAGTACGGAGAGAACCGCGTCTCCTGGTGCGTGATCTTCGACTGGGACATGTACCACGACGTCGGTCTCGCCCAGGCCGTCCCGAAGACCGACAACGTGACCGCGTTCAGCGCATGGGCCCGACGCAAGGGCGCCTGGTCCGCGTACCCGAGCATCGGCGCCTGGGTGA
This sequence comes from Streptomyces sp. NPDC008317, assembly GCF_042955955.1. NCBI lineage: Bacteria > Bacillati > Actinomycetota > Actinomycetes > Kitasatosporales > Streptomycetaceae > Streptomyces > Streptomyces sp. NPDC008317. The sequence continues at coordinate 340,810 of NZ_JBIBFQ010000005.1, read as the reverse complement.
ATCTGGACGGCGGCGGGCACACCGAGATCGTCACCGGCTTCGACGAGCGCTACGTCCACACCAAGGGCGGCAACAGCGTGAAGGCCGGGGCCACCGACCGGGGCCAGGGCAACGGCGTGTGGTCGCACCGTGAACTGCGTCACGCCCAGCGCGTCACCGGCTACTTCGCGCCGCGCTTCCCCGACGGGATCTGCCCGCCGACCGCGGACCCCGCCGACCCGCGCGGCGGCACGGCGGTCGCCTCCTACCGAGTGCGCCCGACCGCCACCACGCACCCGGCGCCCGCGTTCCCCGGCCGTGAGTACTTCGTCCTCGGCGCGGTCAGCGACCACACCCTGCTGCTCCAGACCTGGCTGCAACGCGGCAACTGGGGCCCGCCGTACAAGGTCGGCCCGTCCCGCACCATGACCGCGCTCGACCTGACCAAGGTCAAGGCCCTCCAGCGGCACTACGTCGCCGCGCTCGGCCCGGCGGACGGCGCCGTCGGGCCGCTGACCTGGCTGTACGCCTACGAGGTCGCGTACGGCCTGCGCGCGAGATGACCGCCGCCGCCCGGCGCGGCCCCGCGTGACTAGTCCCCGTCGTTGCGGTAACCGCGCAGCAGGAACCAGGCGAGGAACACCACACCGACCACCGAGACGACGATGATGCTGCGCATCACCGGACCGGGGCCGGGCGAATTCGACATCGCGAACGTCGTGACGTCGTGGAACGCGCCGAGATCCATGTGGGTATGCATGGGGGTACTCCTAATGGTCCGGCTGCCCAGGGTAGACCCGCGCCCCGAGCCGTCCGCGCTCCGGGTCGGCCCGCGCGCCGACCCGGAGCGCGCGCCCAGGTCAGTGGCCGGAATGCGGGCAAAGCGGCACCAGTGTGTCCGGGCGGTCACCGCACGCGCACGTCGTCTGGTTCAATAGGACACATGGCCAGCACTACTGACTCCGGGACAGGTCGCGACGACCTCGAACCCTTCTGGCCGTCCCGGCAGGAGCACCACTTCGACCGCTGGTGTTGCCGCGCGACCCCCGCGCGGACCCGCGTCCTGAGCTGACCCCGCCGCACCGGCCTCCGAGCCGCTGCCCGCAGCCACCGGTCCCCGCGCAATACGGCGTCCTGACGACCCCATCGCGCGAAAGAGCCGAATCATGTCGAACCTGCCGAACGTCCACTCCCTTTCCACGCTGCCCGCCCGACCGGGCGGAGCGCCCTCCTCCGGCGGCGCTCCGGCCGTCAACCGGCAGCGACTGCGCGCCGTACGCCCCGACGAGGTGCCGCCCGCACCGGACTTCCTGCCGCCCGGCGCCACCTGGCTGCCCGCGCCGGGACATGTGCTGCCCACCATCCCCGGCGGCGCCCCGATGGTCGGTTACCTGGTGCTCGTCCCGGCCGAGCAGGTCCCGACCGCCGTCCCCGCCCCGGCCCCCGAGTTCCGCACCGGCCGGGCGGAGACCTCCGACCCGCTGTCCCAGGTGCCGATCAGCATCGACGACGAGCGCCGCACCGCCGCGGTCGACGGTCGCCAACTCGACCTGACCTACCTGGAGTTCGAACTGCTCGCGCACCTCGTCGCGCACCCGCACCGGGTGCACTCGCGCGACCAGCTCGTGACCACGGTCTGGGGATACGGGCATGTCGGCGACGGCCGCACGGTCGACGTCCACGTCGCCCGGCTGCGCCGCAAGCTCGGCGCGGAGCACCGCGCCAGCATCGTGACGGTGCGCCGGGTCGGCTACAAGTACGCCCCCGCCGCGCCGGTATCGACCGCGGCTACGGCACGACCGTGACCGGCCACCGTCCGGCTTTCACGAGCCGGACGGCGACCGAGCCGACGAACCGGTGCCCGGCGCGCTCCGAGGCGCCCACCACGACCGCGTCCGCGGTGAGCTGTTCCGCGGCCGTGGTCAGGCCGTTGTAGGGGTCGCCGCGGAAGGTGTGGAACTCCCACCGCACCGTGAACGTCCCCTGCAACCGCTCGACGGAGTCGCGGATCTCCGCCATGAGCTGCTCGGCGATCCCGGTGTCGACCTCCGACACCGGGACCCCGAGGGCGGCGCCGGTCGGCATGTACGGCTGCACGTAGACCAGGGCGAGCAGCGCGTGCTGCCGCCGCGCGAGCCCCGCCGCGTACGCGGCGGCCCGCCACGACGTGTCGGAGCCGTCCAGTCCGGCGAGGATGACCTTCGGTCCGTCCGTGCCGCGCTCGAAGTGCGCCGGCAGCTTCTGCTCTTCCACGCGCGCCAGGCTATCGGCCTCCGGCCTGCGGTTTCATCCCCCGGCACGCAGCGTTCTCACTCCAATGGGCGTATTGCCACGACATGTGCACCTTTGCGGGGCACGCTGTGCGAGAGGAGTGAAACAGGCGGCGGTACCGCGCCGGAGCCGCGCACCCCACGGGTGCGGTCGGCGTACCCGCGACGGCTCGCCGCCCACGCCGCTACCGGGGAGGTTTGTGATGCCGAGCGTGTCCACGAACGTGTTCGTGTCGAGGCCGACCACGGAGGTCTTCGACTTCCTCGCCGACGCCCGCAATCTCGCCCTGTGGAGCTCGGGGGTGGCCTTCGTCGACTCGGCGCCCGTCCCGCCGGGCGTGGACGCGGAGTACCGCTACCGCTACCCCGGACGGCGCAGACCGCACCGGCTGGTCTGCGCCGCCTTCGAACCGGGCCGCCGGATAGTGTTCCGCGGCCAGCGCATGTGGTGCCCGCTGGGCACCCAGGTGCCCGTGTACGGCTTCGAGCTCGCCCCGCACGCCGACGGCACGCTGGTGCGGCTGTCGGTCACCAGCTCGCTGCGCGCGGCCCTCGTCCTGCTCGCCCCGGTCGTGGCCATGGCCTGGCGCCGTGACCTGCCCGCGGACGCCAGGAAATTCTGCGATCTGCTCGGCGGCTCCCGCGCCCCGGCCGCCCCGCTGCACGCTCCCGTGTCCGCCCCCGCGGTCGCCTCGGCCCCCGAGGACCCGGCGCGGTCCACGTCCGCGCCGAGTGGCTTTGACTTCGCTCATTGAGTGTTAAACTAATAATGTGAAGACGTTCGCACACGTTCTTCACCCTTTACTGCCCCGGCCTGGTCCCCCCGTCCCGGCCGGGGCTCCTCCATGTCCGGACCCGCTCCGGACCCGCTCCGGGCTCGTTCCCGCCTGTGTCCGGCCCGCACCGGCCTGCCTCGGGGGTCGACTGTCAGACCCTCGTCGTACGGTGCGGACATGGACGACGCACATGAGCCGCGAATTCGCATCGAGCCCTGGTCGGCGGACGACCTGTGGCTGCTCCGCAGGACGAACACACCCGAGATGACCGAGTACCTCGGCGGACCGGAGACCGAGGAGCAACTGCTCTCCCGGCACCAGCGCTACCAGGACATCGAGAAGACCGGCGGCAGGATGTACCGCGTGGTGCTCGTCCCGGACGGCGAGGTCGCCGGTTCCATCGGCTTCTGGGAACAGACGTGGCGGGGCGGGAAGGTCTACGAGACCGGCTGGGCGATCCTCCCGGAGTTCCAGGGCCGGGGCCTGGCGGCGGACGCCGCCCGCGCGGTGACCGAGGCGGCCAGAGCCGCCGGTGCCCACCGCCACCTGCACGCCTTCCCCAAGGTCAGCCACCCGGCGTCGAACGCCGTGTGCCGCAAGGCCGGATTCACGTTGCTGGGCGAGGCCGACTTCGAGTACCCCAAGGGCAACCCGATCACGTGCCACGACTGGGTGATCGACCTGACGCCGGACGCCCCTGAGGCTGACCCGGCCGGAGCTCCCACGGCGACCGGCTGACGGTCGCAGGGCGTTCGCGGGGCGCCGCGGGCCGTCAGGAACCGGCGGCCCGCAGTTGGGGCACGATCTGCTGCCGTACGTAACCGCGCACGTCCTGGCCGCGCAGGCCGCCCCGAATCACCGTCACCGAGTGCGCGGCGGCGGCCTTCCGCAGCCGACGCGCGGCCAGCGGGCCCACACCGCCGCCGATCACCAGCGCCGTCACACCGCCCGCGCCGATCAGGGAGACGGCGTCGCGCGCGCCGGTGACGCCACGCGCGTCGAAACCCTCCTCGCGAAGGACCGTGGTCGCGGAGCTGACAATGCTCTCCATACGGCCGATTACCACAACGGTCATGCTTAGCTGCTGCCCATCCACACCCCGCACACACCCGGCTGGCGCTCATCCGCCACCACCGCACCGAGGAGACCCCGTGCGCCCACTGACCCCGACCACCTTGGTCACCGCCGCAGCCCTCGCCACCACCCTCGCGGTCGGCGGCACCGGCGCCGGTCCCGCTCCCGGCTCGGGTACGGCGCAGCCCCGGCCCGTGGCGAACCTCCCGCAGATCATGAAGGACACCGGCGGCGGCACCCAGCTCATCACCGCGAGCGCCCCCACCCTCGGCTCCACCAGCGGCACCCTCACCTGGTGGGAGAAACAGAGCGGCGGCTGGAAGGCCGTCGGGACCGCGCCCGCCCGCTTCGGCGCCCACGGCCTGGCCGACGGCGCGACCCGCACCCAGAACACCAGCACCACGCCCACCGGCCTCTACGGCCTGCCGCTCGCCTTCGGCAACGCCGCCGCGCCCGCGGGCACCGCCCTGCCGTACCGCGCGGTCACCCCGACCGCCTGGTGGTGCGAGGACACCCAGTCGACCTCCTACAACCGCTGGGTCGACCCGCTGCCGAAGGACTGCCGGGGCACCGAGTCCGAGCGCCTGGCCGACTACCCCGGGCAGTACGCGCACGCCGTCCTGATCGACTTCAACTACGCCAAGCCGGTCAAGGGCCGCGGCGCCGGCATCTTCCTGCACGTCAACGGCAGCGGCGCGACGGCCGGTTGCGTCTCGGTACCCGCCGACGCGATGAGCCGGATCCTCGCGTGGCTGCGGCCTGCGGCGCAGCCGCACATCGCCATCGGCACCGTGGACGGCGGCACGGCATTGACCGGTTACTGACCCCCTGGCGCGCTGTTGGGTGACGCTACCGCCCCGTACCGTAGGGCACAGGCGCAACACCAGTGACGCGAAGGGGAATTGCCGTGTCGTTCGCAGAGGACCGGTCGCAGGCCGTGGAAGACGTCGTCCACGCGTGGACGCACGGCACCGACTGCCTGTTACGCGAGGCCGACGGCGGCTCGGGGGAGACGGTCGGGACGGAGACGGGCCCCAGGATGCTCTCGCACGCGGAAGCCGTGCAGATCGTCCACGCCCAGCTCGTCCTGATCGCCCTCGGAGCCGACCTCGGCCGCCTCCAGACGACCGCGAGGACCTGCTACCGCACCGCGGTCGACGCGCGGCTCGAACGGCCGGAGGACGCCCGCGCCTATGCCAGGGCAGCCGATCTGTGCGAGCGCGCCGCCCGGCTGGTGGTCGACGCGGGAGCCGCGGGCGACGACCGGGCCAGGCGCCGCCTGCTCGCCGTCGCCGAGCACGACACCGCCGTGGCGACCGGAGCCGTGGACCCCGAGGTCGCCGACCGCGCCCGCCGCGTCCTGGAGTCCGCGCTCAGCGAGGCCGAGAACAGGGCCGCCCGCGACACCGCGCCCCAGCAGCGCGGCCCGCGCTATCCCGGCCCGACCTACGACGAGACCACCGGACGGCACCGCGTCGGCGTCGGCGCGACCGGCGAGCCCGCCTACTGGCAGCTCAACACCCCCGGCTCCGGCATGGAGAGCGGCCTGATCTGCGGCGCGCCCGGCAGCGGCAAGAGCAGCTTCCTGCTGATGGTGCTCTACGAGGCCGCGCGCCGCGAGGAGTTCACGCTGTGGCTGGCCGACCCCGGCGGCCGGCACGACACCCCGGCGCCGATCGCCGAGGCCGCCGCCCGTACCGCCGCCACCCGCGAGCAGACCGTGGACCTGCTGCGCGACGCGGTGGCGGTGATCGCCGACCGCGCCCGCCACCACGGCCCGGTCCCCGACCCCACCGACACCTGGCAGGGCATCGTGCTCGCCGTCGAGGACTGCCGACTCGTCTTCGCCGACGACCTGGAGGCCACCCGGCTCGCCGAGCGCGTCGTCGCCGTCGGCGGCCGGTTCGGCGTGGCGCTGGTCGTGACCGCGCCCGACGCCGACCTCGCGTCCTTCGGCGGCAGCCTCGCGCTGCGCGCCGGGCTCGCCAGGACCAACTGCTTCCCGCTCGGCCCCGGCGGACGGCAGATGCTCACCGCGCTCGGCCGCGCGGTCTGACGGCCAACCGCCTCCGGCCGGACGTCGGTCGGCGGGCCGCCGGTCGGCCGGCTCTCGCCCGCCGACCGCCGGATCTGACACTCCTCTGACACGCGCCTGGCCCTTTCCGGAAGGTCGGGCGGTGCATCTGTGGTTCCTGACCGAGACCTGAAGCCGGGGATCTTGTGACGGACCGGCGGACCGAAGAACCTGGTAGTCAGGATCCGGTGCGGTGTCGGCGAAAGCCCCCGGAGCGGTCCTTTCTCTCGGAATCTCTACGAATCTCGCGGATTCTCCCTGATTCTCTTTGATTCTCTCCGAACGACCATGGCGACCGTCCCCTGACGTCCGGGTGCGGCCCCTGAATCGCGTTGTCGGGCTCTGTGGTGTGGGAGGTGTGGACGATGGCAGGTGCGATGTCGTCGAACGCGGTGGCGGCCGGGACCGTCGCCGGAGATACGGTGGCGCCGCCGGAGGAACGGGTGGGCGAACCGGCCCCGTTGAGCAGACTGATGTCACTGCACCAGGCGCACCCGGTGGACGGCCGGTCACTGCGGACGGTGTGCGGGATGTTCGTGACCGGCGTGACGGTGATCACCAGCGGCGAGGACGGCAACGCCGAGGGCACCACGGTGAACTCGTTCACCTCGGTCTCCCTCGACCCGCCGCTGGTGCTGTTCTGCCTGCACAACGAGTCCCGACTGCGGTCCGTCGTGCGGGAGTCGGGGAAATTCGTCGTCAACTTCCTCCAGGGGCAGCAGGAGGGCGTGGCCCGCGCCTTCGCGGGCAAGGGCACCGCGGAGATCCACGACGTGGCCAACCACCCGTCGGTGACGGGCGTTCCGGTGCTCAGCGAGGCGCTGGCGTTCCTGTCCTGCCACCTGGTCGAGGAGTTCGACGGCGGCGACCACACGATCTTCCTCGGCCGCGTGGTCGAGTTGGGCGTGCCCCGGCAGCACCAGGAGCCGCTGGTCTTCTTCCGCGGCTGGCTCGGCGCGCTGGAGGAGGAACTGCGCGGCGTGCACCCCATCATCGACGGCTGACCGCCCCGCCCGTTCCCTGTCTCCTTGGCACGGCGGCGCGTCGCACGGCGGTATTTCGCGACGCCCCGCGGTCTTCCGCGTGGATCCGAGGTGATCCGCGCTGTTCGTGTTCCTGACGTTTCTGCGAGTTCCCGAATTCGACCGGTGGAGGGTGTGATGGGCGTGGATTCCGGCAAGGTCGTCCGACTGGAGGACGTCGTACCGATCACATACGGCGGAGGCGAGGAGACCCGCTTCCTGCTGCGCGGCTCGGACACCAGCGGCCGTTCCTCGTTCTACGAGGTCCGGATGCCCGCGGGGGAGGGCTCGGTGTGGCATGTGCACCATGACACCGACGAGTCCTTCTACGTCCTCGAGGGTGAATTCGAGGTCAAGGTCGGCGAGGAGATCCACAAGGCGCCCGCCGGGACGATGGTGCACGGCCCGCGCGGCGTGTGGCACTCCTTCTTCAACGTGGGCGAGACCACGGGACTCATGCTCTGCACGATGACGCCCGGCGGCATCGAGCTGTTCTTCGAGGAGCTGAGCGAGGTGCTGACCCGCCCCGAGCGGCCCGACTGGGACACGATCAAGGCGGTCGGCGAGCGCCACGGCATCACCGCCGCCCGGCCGCAGGGCGGACCGCACGGCGGCCCGCCGGTCAGCGCGCCGCAGTAGTCCGTACCGTCGCGCACCGTCCTCGCGACGGGGGTCGGGAGCCGCCGGGTGACCGGCGCCCTGCGCGCCGTCGGGTGACGGGGGCGGCCGGTCCGGGGGATTCACCCGGCGGCTCCCGGGCCTAGGGGGTGTCCGCGCGCCGTCCGGCCTCCCGGGGGTGCGCGTCCTCCTGCTCGGGGTCCAGCTCCGGCTCGGGCACCGCGTCCGGCGCGAGCCGCGGCGCGCCCGTCGGCTCACCGCTCTCGTCGAGCCGGACCCGGGAGAGCTTGTCGGGGTTGGTGACCAGGTAGATGTCGGTGATCTGGTCGTTGCTCGGGTTGAGGTCCATGACCATGACCGCGTACGGCGAGTCGCCGGAGAAGACGACGGCCGACGGGTCGCCGTTGACCTGCTGGTAGCGGATGTCCAGCGACTCGGGCAGCCGGCTGGTGGCGTAGCCGTTGAGGAAGCGGGCGACCTTGTCCCGGCCGTTGACCGGCCGGAGCGCGGAGCGGACCTTGCCGCCGCCGTCGGTCCACATCGTCACGTCCGGCGCGAGCAGGCTCATCAGCTCGGCGATGTCGCCGCCGAGCGCGGCGGCCACGAACCGCTCGGTGACCTGCTGCTGGAGGTGCGGATCGGCCTGGTACCGGGGCCGCCTGGCCTGGACGTGCTCGCGCGCCCGGTGCGCGAGCTGCCGGATCGCGGACGGGCTGCGTCCCAGGATCTCGGCGATCTCCGTGTGCGCGTAGCCGAACACCTCGTGCAGGACGAAGACCGCCCGCTCCAGCGGCGTCAGCGTCTCCAGCACCACGAGCAGCGCCATGGACACCGACTCGGTGCGCAGCGCGGACTCCGCGGCGTCCACGGCCTGCGCGCCCTGCGGGCTGTCGAGGGCGTCGGGCGTACGGGTCAGCAGCGGCTCGGGCAGCCAGGGGCCGATGTACGTCTCGCGGCGACGGCTGATCGTCGCCTGCCGGGCGAGCGCCTGGTTGACCGCGATCCGCACCAGGTACGCGCGCGGGTTGTCGATCTCCTCGGCGTCCGGCTGGCGGACCCGGCGGGCCCAGGCCAGCCAGGTCTCCTGGAGGACGTCCTCGGTGTCGGAGACACTGCCGAGCAGGTTGTAGACCACCGAGAACAGGAGTTCCCGATGGCCGACGAACACCTCGGTCGCGCGGTCACCAGCAGCCGAGGGGAGCTGAGCCGGAGTGTCGGACACGATGTGAGCCTCCCGTGATGCGTTTCACCTATGAGGTACCGCGGACCCGAAAGCGTGACACTCGCGCCGCGAAATGTGACGCGCGTCTCTTTCACCTGCGATATTCCGGCGCGACCCACCGATCTCCATGAGTGCTGGAATGATCACACGGTGCCACGATGTCACATCGACCGTGGCCCGAAGCTCTTTATCCGCGGGGCCGGACACGGTCTGGCGGTGGCCCGGACGCCGGGCCCGGAGGGGAGCCTCCGGACCGTCGAGGCTCCGAGCGGTCATCCCGATCCCCGGGGGGCCGATAACGACATTCGTACGAAGAAAGTGGTGGGCCGTCGTGGCCGAGTCGAAAGACCCGAACGTGGACATCGATTTCACCGTCATGTATGCGACGCACAAGGCGTTCCGACGCGACCTGCGCCGGCTGGCGACCGCGGTGGCCGCCGGTCAGGCGACGGCGCCGCAGGTGCGCGCGGGGTGGGACAACTTCAATCACCAGCTCCACAACCACCACTCGGTCGAGGACCGGGCGCTGTGGCCGCAGGTGGAGGCCAAGATCGCCGACCGTCCCGACGATCAGCGGCTGATGAAGGAAATGGAAGAGGAGCACGCCGAGCTGGGCCCGCGCATCGAGGCGGTGGACACCGCGATCAAGGGCGGCGGGGGCGACCTGGCCGCGCTGATCGAGGACCTTTACCAGGTGATGGACGGCCACTTCACGCACGAGGAGGAGGCCGCGCTGCCGCTGATCCAGGACGTGCTGTCGCCCGCCGAATGGCGGACCTTCGGGCTCGCCAACGCCAAGAACCTCGGCATCAGCGGCGTCAGCGTCTACATCCCCTGGGTCATCGACGACGCGACGCCGGACGACCAGAAGCGGTTCCTCGGGTCCTTCCCGCCGCCGCTGCGCGTCGTCAACAAGCTGATCTGGCAGCGCGGTTACGCGAAGAAGGAGCTGTTCAAGGTCTGACCGGACCCGGGCACCGACGACCGGGCGCCTGAACGGCCGGAATCGGCGGGCACCGCGCCACCGGGCGCGGTGTCCATGCTCGGGCGCGGTGTCCATGCTCGGGCACTGCGGAAAGGCGTGGCCATGGACAGCACGGCGATCGTGGAGCGGGCCCGACCGGCCCCGCCCGCCCGCCGCACCGGGCGGGTGCCCGGCGCGGCCGAGCTGCTGCGGAGGGTGCCGTGACCGGCGCTGTGGTGGTGACAGGTCTGGGCATCGTCTCGCCCGCGGGACTGGGCGCCCGCGACTACTGGGCGCAGGCGTGCGGGAGCGGGCGCGGCGCCGGACGGCACGGCGAGGCCCGTACGGCGGGCGAACCCGCCTGGCAGACCGCCGCCCTCCTCGACCCCGCTCCGGGCGACCAACTGTGGGGCAGGCCCGCGCCGCAGGCCGACCGGATGGCCCGGCTCGCGCTGGCCGCAGCGGACTGGGCGCTGGCCGACGCGGGCATCCGCCCGCAGGACCTGCCCGACTTCGGCCCCGACGCGGTGACGGCCGTCACCGCCGCGGCTGCTGCCGCCGCGGCTCCCGGCGGGCGGTACGGCGAGGGCCGCGGGCCCGGCTTCGGCGCCCGCTTCCGGGCCGGCACCGGCACCGGCGGACCGCGCGGCCAGGCCGGGCGGCAGAGCGGCGCGTACCGCTCCTTCGCCTGGTTCTACGCCGTCAGCAGCGGCCAGATCTCGATCAGGGACGGCATGAAGGGCCTGGACGCCGTGGCGCACGCCCGGCGGCAGATCAGGCAGGGCGGTCGGCTCATCGTCTCCGGCGGTGTGGACGCGCCGGTCTGCCCCGCCACCTGGAGCGCGCACACCCCGCCGCCCGCCGCCCGGCCCGGCGGCGGAGCGCTGCTGGTACTGGAGACCGCGCACGCGGCCCTGGCCCGCGGCGCCAAGATCTACGGCGAGGTCGCCGGATACGGCGCGACCTTCGACCCCGACCCGAGCGGCGGACGCGAACCGGGCCTGCGGCGCGCGGTGGAACTGGCCCTGTGCGACGCGGGAGCCGTCCCCGGCGAGGTGGACGCGGTGTTCGTCCCCGGCCTCGACGCGGCCGAATCGGCCGCCGTCACCGCGGTGTTCGGCGTGCACGCCGTACCCGTCACCGCGCCCCGCACCATGACCGGGCGCCGCTACCCGGGCACGGCCGCGCCGCTGGACCTGGCGGCAGCCCTGCTCGCCATGGAGGAGGGCCTGATCCCGCCGACCGCGGACGATCTGCCGTCCCCCGGCTACGACCTCAATCTGGTCCTGTCGCCGCGCACTGCGGAACTGCGCACCACGCTGGTGGTGGCCCGCGGCCACGGCGGCTTCAACTCCGCCGTCGTGCTGCGCACCCTGGACTGACCGCACCGCCCCGCGACAGCGCGGCGAGCAGCAGCACCGCACCGACCCCGTGACGTCCCCTCTCCCGCACCGGGAGCCGGGGACGTTTTCGCGTGCCCCGACACATTCCTACCCGGGAGGGACGAAGCAGCATGAACACAACCGCCCAACAGGCCCAGTCCAATGAGAAGTTCGATGTGGCGATCCTCGGCGCGGGAATGGCCGGCGGTCTGCTGGGCTCGGTGCTGGCCCGCAACGGGGTGAAGGTCCTGCTCATCGACGCGGGCGTGCACCCGCGCTTCGCGGTGGGGGAGTCCACCATCCCGTACACCTCGTCGATGACCCGGATCATCGCCGAGCGCTACCAGGTGCCCGAGATCGAGCCGCTGGCCAGCTTCAAGGGCATCCAGGAGAAGATCGCCCCGTCGTGCGGGCGCAAGCAGAACTTCGGCTTCGTCTACCACGTCGAAGGGCAGCCGCAGGACCCCGAGCAGATCAACCAGCTCGTGGTGCCCGAGTGGCAGCGCACCGAGACGCACCTGTTCCGGCAGGACGTGGACGCCTATCTGTTCAACCTCGCCGTGAAGTACGGCGCGGTGCCCAAGGTCGCCACGAAGATCGCCGACATCGAGGTGTTCCCCGAGCACGGGGTGCTGCTCAGGTCCGACAAGGGCGAGGAATTCCACGCCAGTTACCTCATCGACGGCAGCGGCTTCCGGTCGCCGGTCGCGGAGAAGTTCGGGCTGCGCGAGACCCCGACCCGCGCCAGGGCGCACTCGCGCTCGCTGTTCACGCACATGGTCGGCGTCACACCCTTCGACGACGCGAAGGCGGCCCGCTCGCACAAGCAGCCCAGCCCCTGGCACAACGGCACCCTGCACCACGTCTTCGACGGCGGCTGGCTCTGGGTGATCCCGTTCGACAACCACGACGGCGCCCTCAACCCGCTGTGCAGCGTGGGCCTGCAACTGGACGAGCGCAAATTCCCCGCCGAGCCCGGCGTCTCCGCGCAGGAGCAGTTCGACCAGTTCCTGGAGCGGTACCCCGAGATCGCCGAGCAGTTCACCGACGCCACCGCCGTACGCCCGTGGGTGGCCACCGGCCGGCTCCAGTACTCCGCGACGCAGACCGTCGGTGAGCGCTACTGTCTGACCGCGCACGCCGCCGGATTCATCGACGCGCTGTACTCGCGCGGCCTGACCAACACCCTCGAGGTCGTCAACGCCCTCGCCTGGCGGCTGATCGAGGCGTCCAAGGACGGCGACTGGTCCGTCGAGCGGTTCGCGTATGTCGACAGCCTCCAGCAGGGCCTGTTCGACATCCACGACGACCTCGTCTACTGCTCCTTCGTCGGCTTCCGCGACTACGACCTGTGGAACGCGGTCATCCGGGTGTGGGAGTCGACCAGCATCCTGCCGACGGTCACCATCGACCGGGCGTACCGCACCTTCATGGCCGACCCCGAGCGCGACGAGCAGGTCTTCCGCGACCTGGAGAAGCGCGATGTGCCCGGACTCCCGGCCCCGGTCGGCCAGGACATATCGGAGCTGCTCGGCTTCACCCGCTCCATCTGCCAGCAGGTCGAGGCGGGCACGCTGGAGGCCAAGGCCGGCGCGGCCCAGCTCTTCGAGCGGCTGCGGACGTCCGAATTCCTCCCCGCCCCCTTCGAGTTGGGCTCGCCCGACAACAGGTGCTTCGAGGCCACCCCGGCGGTGATCCAGAGCGCCGTCGAATGGGCCGGTACGGACGCGCCCGCGCACATCGCGCAGCTCTTCGCGCGCTGAGCCCCCGCCGTACCCAGGTCGTCGAGCGCCGCCGTACGCAGGGCCCCCCGGCCGTACGCATCGCAGACGTACCGCACCCGCGACAGCGCCGCCGGACGCCTCCTGACGGGCCGTCCGGCGGCGCGTCCCTGCCCGTGGCCCCGTTCGCCGGAGGCAACTTCCTTTCAGACAGGAGTCAGACGTGGACGAGAAGGTGGACGAGAAGGTGCACGAGAGGGACAGCACGGACGCGGGCGGAGCCGCTGCCCTGGACACCGATGTGATCATCGTGGGGGCGGGGCCCACCGGGCTGATGCTCGCCGGTGAACTGCTGCTGGGCGGCGCCCGGGTGATCGTCGTGGAACGCCTGGACGAACCCACCGGGCAGTCGCGCGGCCTGGGCTTCACCGCCCGCGCCATGGAGGTGTTCGACCAGCGCGGGCTGCTGCCCGCCTTCGGCGGCCCCGACGGCACCCTGGAGATCTCCCCGGTCGGCCACTTCGGCGGCCTGGTCTTCGACTACACGGTGCTGGAGGGCGCGCACTTCGGCGCCCGCGGCATCCCTCAGTCGCTCACCGAGTCCGTGCTGGAGGCGTGGGCCGTGGGCCTGGGCGCCGACATCCGCCGCGGCTGGGAATTCCTCGAAGTCGCCGACGGGGAAGGGGCGGTGACCCTCACCGCGGGAACCGCGGACGGCGTACGCCACCTGCGCGCTTCGTACCTGGTCGGCTGCGACGGCGGAAAGAGCGCGGTCCGCAAGGCCGTCGGCTTCGACTTCCCCGGCACCGACCCGACCCGCGGCATGTACCTCGCCGACGTGGTCGGCTGCGGGCTGCGCCCGCGATTCCTCGGCGAGCGGCTGCCCGGCGGCATGATCATGGCCGCGCCGCTGGGCGAGAACGTCGACCGGGTCATCGTGGTCGAGAACGGCACCCCGCCGCCGGACCGCACCGAGGAGCCGACCTTCGCCGAAGTGGCAGGTGCCTGGCAGCGGATCACGGGCGAGGACATCAGCGCCGGTACCGCCGACTGGGTCGGCTCGTTCACCGACGCCAACCGGCTGGTCACCGAATACCGGCGCGGGCGCGTGCTGTTGGCGGGCGACGCCGCCCACATCCACCTGCCCGCGGGCGGCCAGGGCCTGAGCACCGGCGTGCAGGACGCGGCCAACCTCGGCTGGAAGCTGGCCGCGGTCGTCACCGGCTGGGCGCCCGAGGGTCTGCTCGACACCTACCACGCCGAGCGGCACCGGGTCGGTGAGCGGCTGATGATGAACACCGCCACCCAGGGCATGGTCTACGTCGGCGGTCCCGAAATGGACCCGATCCGCGAGATGTTCGCCGAGCTGATCGAGTACGACGAGGTCAAGCGGCACCTCGCGGGCACCGTCAGCGGCCTCGACATCCGCTACGACTTCGGCGCGAAGGACGACGACCACCCGCTGACCGGACGCCGGCTGACCCCGCTGAAGGTCGACACCGACGGCGGCGGCACCGACACCACGGAACTGCTGCACACCGCGCAGGGCGTGCTCGTCGACCTCGCCGACGCGGCGGCCGTGCGCGCGGTCGCCGCACCCTGGAAGAGCCGCGTCCTGACCGTCAGCGGCACGGTCGCCGAACCCGAGGGGCTGTCCGCACGGGAGTTGGCGGGGGCCACCGCGGTCCTGCTCCGGCCCGACGGACATGTCGCCTGGGTCTCGACGGGCGGTGAGGACGGCCTGGCCGAGGCGCTCCAGCGGTGGTTCGGCGCGCCCGAGACGGGCGCGTGAGTTCCAGCCTCCGACCGGAGGGCGCCGACCGTTCGAGGGCCGGCGCCCTCCGCCAACCGAAGGGCGGGGCACGGCGGTCCGCGGGCGGGCCCTTCCGGTCGCTGGCCGTGCGCAACTTCCGGCTCTTCGCGCTCGGCCAGGTCGTCTCGGCGGCCGGAACCTGGATGATGGTGGTCGCGCAGGACTGGGCGGTCCTCTCGCTCACCGACAACTCACCCACCGCGCTCGGCCTGGTGACGGCCCTTCAGTTCACCCCGGTCCTGCTCCTCGCGCTGTACGGCGGGCGGCTCGCCGACCGCCACGACAAGCGCGCGCTGCTCGTCGCCGCCAACCTGGTCTGCGGTGTGCTCGCCGCCCTGCTCGCGCCCCTGATGCTCACCGGGACGCTGCGGCTGTGGCATCTGTATCTGTTCGCCCTCGGCCTCGGCACCGCGAGCGCCGTGGAGATTCCCACCCGCATGTCGTTCGTGCGCGAGATGGTCGGCCCCGAACTGCTGCCCAACGCCTCGGCGTTGAGCGCGGCGTACTTCAACATCGCACGGGTGGCGGGGCCCGCGTTCGGCGGCCTGCTCGTCGGCTGGCTCGGCACCGGACCCGTCGTCCTGCTCAACGCCGTCAGCTATCTGGCCACGGTCGTCGCGCTGCGGATGATGCGGCCCGCCGAACTGCACCGCGGGCCGCCGGGCGCAGCCCGCGCCCGCGTCATCGACGGCCTGCGCTACACCGCGAGCCGCCCCGACCTGCTGCTGCCGCTCGCCCTGGTCGCCGTCATCGGCCTGGCCGGGTTCAACTTCCAGCTCACGCTGCCGCTGGTGGCCAAGACGGTCTTCCACACCTCCGCGGCCTCCTTCGGACTGCTCACCACGGCGCTGGCGGCCGGATCACTGCTGGCGGCGCTGGTCACCACCTCGCGTACGACCCGGCCGAGCGGACGGCTGGTGACCGGCTCCGCGCTGGCCTTCGGCGCGGCCGAGACCGCGGCGGGCTGGGCGCCGAACTACCTGAGCGAGCTGCTGCTGCTCGCGGTCACCGGCTTCACCACGCTCTACTTCGCCCAGGCGGCCAACCACCGCATCCAGCTCGGCGCCGACCCCGCGTTCAGCGGGCGGGTGTTGGCCATCTACGCGCTCATCCTCCAGGGGACCACCCCGCTGGGCGCGCTGGCGGTCGGCTGGCTCACCGAGCACTGGGGCGCCAGATCCGGACTCTACGCGGGTGGCATCGTCTCGCTGGCCGCGGCGGCGGTCGCCATGCTGCTTGACCGGCCCCGTCCGGGCCGAGGGGACGACGGCGACCGGGCGTACGACCGGGACCGGGCGGACGACGGCGACCGGGCGGAGCGCGAGGGCGACGGTGATCGGGAGGCCGGGCGCGCGCGGGAGACCGGCAGCCGCTCGCCCGAGACCCCGGCCGTCCCGACGACCGGCGCGTGACGCCGGCGCGCGCACGGTGCCCCGAGGCCCCCGAACCCCCGCCCGTACGCGCCCCGTCCGTACCGCGCCCGTCCCCACGAGGGCCGCGGGCCCGGTCCCGGACGACCGCCGCGGGCCGATGCTCCGCCACCGCGCGGAGCGACCCGTGCCCCGCGGAGCCGTCCGCGCGGCACGTTCTCGAACCTGCCGGTGAACCGCCGCGCCACAGCGCAACGGCGGCGCCGGTCCGTGCACTACCGATGGAAGGCGGTATGCCGTGATGGAACAGACGGTCCCCCTGCACCTGAGGGGGCTTCCCGACCCGCACGTCCTGCGTGCCGCGGGCATCGACGTGCGGACCAGGATCATCGAGCGCTACATCTGCCGTCAGTTGGAGCCGTATCTTCATGTGCCCCCGGCCCACCGGATCAGCACCGACCGGTCGCTGCGCAGTCAGGGCGTCGACTCGATCACCGCGCTGGCGCTGCGCCGCAGGCTCGTCTCGGCGCTGGGCGTCGACGTCCCCGCCGCGGACCTGCTGCGGGACGACTCGGTCACCGAGGTGGCGGCGCTGCTGGCCGGGCTGGTGACCCCCGTCCCGCAGAGCGTCCCGCAGACGGCCCCGGTCGGCGCCGTCGCCGCGGCCGTCTTCGACACCCCGGCGGAGAGGCCGCGGCTCACCGCAGCGGCGCGCACCGCGCGGTGAGCGGCGCGGTGGACCGTACGGGGGCCGCCACCGCACCGGCTCTGACCGTCGCGCCGGGCGACCTGCACATCTGGGTGCTGCCCCGGCCCTGGACGCACACCGACCCGGCGCCGCTGCCGGTCGGGGAACTGGACGACGACGAACGCGAGCGCGCCGCGGGCCTGCTGCGTACGGGCGACCGGGTGCGCTACCTCTCCGCCCACGTCGCCCTGCGCCGCCTGCTGTCGGCCTACACCGGCCTCCCGCCTCGGGCGCTGCGGCTCGGCCGGGACCGCTGCCCCTGCTGCGGCGGCCCGCACGGCCGCCCGGTGCTGCTCGACCGCCCGCGCGGTCCCGTGCCCGACTGGCCGCACTTCTCGCTGTCGCACAGCCACCAGGTCGCGGTCGTCGCCCTCGCGGGCGCCACCGTCGGCGTGGACGTGCAGCGGGTGCCGCCGGCCAACGCCGTACGGCTGTGCCTGCCCGACCTGCACCCCGCGGAACAGGCGGAGTTGGCCGCTGTGCCCGGCCGCAGGAGGCCCGCGGCCTTCGCCCGGCTGTGGACCCGCAAGGAGGCGTATCTCAAGGGCCTCGGCACCGGTCTGCGCCGCGACCTGGCCGCCGACTACCTCGGGACGGCGGCGGGCCGGCGCGGCGGCCCGCACCGCCCGTCCGGATGGTCCGTCACCGATGTGCCGGGACCGCCGGGCCACGCCACGGCGGCGGCCGTCCGCACCCCGCACCACTACCGCACCGTCGTCCGCACACTGACCGCCGACTGCCTCCACGCCGAGGACGCCACGGAGCTGATCGCCGATTCCCGCACGCGGGTGCACCGCGTGCCGCAGGCCGCCGTCCGGCGGCCACAGGAGTGATCGACATGAACCCGAGCAAGGGAGGGTGGAGCGCCATGCCCAACGCGGAGTCTCCCGCCGAGGTCCCCGACCGGTTGCAGGAACTGAGCGACCTCAAGGAGCTGGCCCGCCAGGGCCCCGACCCCACGGCGACAGAACGCCAGCACGCCAAGGGCAAGCTGACCGCGAGGGAGCGGATCGACCTGCTCCTGGACAAGGGCAGCTTCACCGAGGTCGAGGCGCTGCGGCGGCACCGGGCCAGCGGCTTCGGACTGGAGGGCAAGCGCCCGCACACCGACGGCGTGGTCACCGGCTGGGGCACGGTCGAGGGCCGGACGGTCTTCGTCTACGCCCACGACTTCCGGATGTTCGGCGGCGCGCTCGGCGAGGCGCACGCCGAGAAGATCCACAAGATCATGGACATGGCCATCGCGGCCGGCGCCCCGCTGGTCTCGCTCAACGACGGCGCGGGCGCCCGTATCCAGGAAGGCGTCTCCGCGCTCGCCGGTTACGGCGGCATCTTCCAGCGCAACACCAAGGCATCGGGCGTGATCCCGCAGATCAGCGTGATGCTCGGCCCCTGCGCCGGGGGCGCCGCGTACTCCCCGGCCCTGACCGACTTCATCTTCGCCGTCCGCGGCATCTCGCAGATGTTCATCACCGGGCCCGACGTCGTGCAGGCCGTCACCGGCGAGGAGGTGACCCAGGACGCGCTCGGCGGCGCCGACGTGCACGCCAGCGTCTCCGGTGTCGCCCACTTCGCCTACGACGACGTGCACACCTGCCTCGCCGAGGTCCGCTACCTGCTGTCGCTGCTGCCGTCCAACAACCGCGAACTGCCCCCGGCCAGCCCCGGACAGGACCCGGTGGACCGGCCGGGCGACGCACTGCTGGAGATCGTGCCGACCGACGGCAACCGCAGCTACGACATCAGGGACGTCATCGAGGAACTGGTCGACGACGGCGACTCGATGGAGGTGCACGCCGCCTGGGCGCCCAACATCGTCTGCGCGCTGGCCCGGCTCGACGGGCAGACCGTCGGCATCGTCGCCAACCAGCCGTCGGCGATGGCCGGGGTGCTGGACATCAAGGCGTCGGAGAAGGCCGCGCGCTTCGTGCAGTTCTGCGACGCCTTCAACATCCCGATCGTCACCCTGGTCGACGTCCCCGGCTTCCTGCCCGGCGTCGACCAGGAACACGACGGCATCATCCGGCGCGGCGCCAAACTGCTGTACGCCTACTGCAACGCGTCGGTGCCGCGGATCTCGGTGGTGCTGCGCAAGGCGTACGGCGGCGCGTACATCGTCATGGACTCGCAGTCGATCGGCGCCGACATCGCGCTGGCCTGGCCCAGCAACGAGATCGCCGTCATGGGCGCGGAGGGCGCGGCCAACGTCGTCTTCCGCCGCGAGATCGCCGCCGCCGAGGACCCCGAGGCGATGCGGATCCAGAAGATCGAGGAGTACCGCAGGGAACTCGTGCACCCCTACTACGCGGCCGAACGCGGCCTGGTGGACGACGTCATCGACCCGCGCGACACGCGGTCGGTGCTGATCCGGTCGCTGTCCATGCTGCGGACGAAGGACGCGGACCTGCCGCGCCGCAAGCACGGCAACCCGCCGCAGTAGCCCGCCGTACTCCGCACAGCCCTTGACGGTGCGTCAGCGCAGCCGCCCGCAACTCGTGCATTCCGTCCGGCAGTTCCGAGACCGAAGGGGACACCGCCCATGCCCGCCGCCATCACCGCTCCCACCCCCGCCGCACCGCACCTGGTGCGGGTCGGCACGCTGACCATCCCGGCGCAGCCGGGACCGCCCGCGCTGGAGACGATCAACGCCGCGCCCGCCGTGGTGCCGCTCGCCGCACCCGAGGCGGCTCCGGCGCCGACGACGCTGGTACGTGTCGAGCGCGGCACCGCGACACCCGAGGAGATCGCCGCGGTCACCGCCGTGCTGCTCGCCCGCGCCGCCACCGTTCGCGCGGCGGCCGACGCCGACCACGCGACGGCCGCCCGCCGCCGGGGCGCCGCCCGCTGGCGCGCGCACGGCTTCACCGGCCCGCGCGCCTGGACCGCCGGGACCCGGGATCTGCTCGCGAGTTGAGCGCGGGCGGTCCCGTAGGAGTACCTGAGCGCCCGACGCTCTGAGCACTGAGCACTGAGCACTGAGCACTGAACACCGAGCACCGAGCACCGAGCAGCGAGCACTGAGCACTGAGCACCGAGCACCGAGCACCGAGCACCGTCAACGGCCCCACGCGCTTCGGCGCGTGGGGCCGTTTTTCGTCGTCTCACCCGCGATTCCCGCCGGAGGCGATTTCCCCCGGCCGCGCGGCGGGGTCCCGCGGCCGGAAGAGGGCAGGCGTCGTAGCGTGACGGGGACGTACAACGGATCATCGGACCGCACGACGCGAGGGGACCTCATGTGCTGGAGCGCCACGGCCGATCTGGCGGCGGGCTCGGTGATCTGCGCCCTGGGCGTGACCTGCGTCGCGCGCGTACGCCGGGCCCGGGACCTGCCGCTGGCGGCGCTGCCGCTGGTGCTCGGCGCCCATCAGCTCATCGAGGCCGCGGTCTGGCACCGCGGCGGCGGCACCGGGCCCGCCACCCTCGCGTGGGCGATCATCGCGCTGCCGCTGCTGGCCGCCTATGTGCCGCTCGCCGTGCTGACCGCCGCGCCGCCGGGCGGGCGGCTGCGGCTGGCCGTACCGGTGCTGGCCGGACTCGCCACCGCCGTCGTGCTCGTCGCCTGCCTGATCGACCGGGCGCCCGTCGCCGACATCCGCGGCCACACCGTCGGCTACGCGGTGGACGTGCCCGCCGTACCGCTGGTCATCGCCGGATATCTGGTGGCCACCGTCGGCTCCCTGCTGCTCAGCGCGGACCGGATGCTGCGGCTGCTCGGCGTCCTCACCGGGGTGGGGGCCGCGGTCTGCGCGGCGGTGTGGCGGACCGAATTCGTCTCCACCTGGTGCGCCTTCGCCGCCGTCGTCTCCGTCGTCCTCCTGCTGTGGGTACGGCGGCCGTCGACGGGGCCGGCGCCGACCGCGCCCGTACTGTCGTAGCGGCTGATCACACGTCAGACTGGGCGGATGCGTCCTCACCGTACCGTGTCCACGGTCGCCCTCACCGTCGTCCTGATCACGCTCGGCCCGGCTCTCGCCGCCTGCTCGTCGGGCTCGCCGTCCCCCGGCTCGCCCGGCGCCGCCCGTTCCGGCCCGTCCGGCCCCGGCGCCGTCGATCCCGACGCGGTCGACCCCGACAGCGGTGTGAAGCCGTCGGAGTCGACCGCCTCGGGCCGCACCGTCGCCACGTACACCGCCGCCTCGGCGATGAGCGCGGACCAACTCCAGGAGACGGTGCGTCGGCTCAAGGAACGCGCCGCCGCCTTCGGACTGACCGGCACCCGTATCGAACAGCGCGGCAACGTCATCACCGCCGACGCGCCCGGCGACAGCGGCGACCGGCTGCGGCAGTTGGCGGCGACCGCCGAGCTGGCCTTCCGGGCGGTCAAGGGCGATCACGCGGAGGGGTCCGCCGAGATTCGGCAGCGCTTCGACGCCCTCACCTGCCCGGTCACCGGCACGCCCCCGCTGTCCAGGCCCGAGGAGCCGACCCCGGCCTGCGACGCCAAGACCGGCCAGAAGTACCTGCTCGGCCCGGTCGCGCTCGACGGCGAGGACGTCAAGAGCGCCAAGTCCGCGTACGAGCCGAACTCCGGCCAGTGGATGGTGAATCTGAACTTCACCGAGCGGGGCGCGAAGACATTCGGCACGGTCACCGCGGCGCTGGCCCAGGAGACGCCGCCCGCCAATCAGTTCGCGATCCTGCTCGACGACGACCTGCTGTCCGCACCGGCCGTCCAGCAGGCCATCACCGACGGCGCGGCGCAGATCTTCGGCGACTTGGACCGGCAGCGCGCGGAGGACCTGGCCGCTCTGATCGGCAGCGGCGCGCTGCCGGTACGGCTCACGGTGAGCGGGGTGACGCGGCAGCCGTAGCCGGTCGCCGCGTCGGCATGATCGCCGGACACTGTGTGTCCGGCGTGTGTTCGGGTGTGTGTTTGGCTAGGGTGACGGCCGGAGGTGGTCCGGTTGTCGAATGAGCAGGGCGAGCTGTTCGCTTCGGTCGACGCGCTGCTCGAACAAGTGGCCGCGCAGGACTCGCTGCCGGAACCCGCCGAGCGCAAGCGGCTGCGTGAGGCGGCCGGGATCAGCCAGGACCAGATCGCGAAGACGCTCAAGGTGCGGCGCGAGACGGTCACCGCGTGGGAGTCCGGCCGCGCCGAGCCGAGGTCGCCGAAGCGGGCGGCGTACGTACGGCTGCTGGACGGTCTCGCGGCGCTGCATCCGGCGCCGCCGGTCGCCACGGCTCCTGAGCCGGCCCCGCAACCTGTGCCCGTACCGGAGCCCGTACCTGTGCCCGCGTCGGTCGCCGTGGTGGCGCCGCCAACTCCCCGTTCCGCGGCCCCCGTTGACCCCGCACCCGAACCAGCAGCCGCCCCCGCCCGCCAGCCCGCCCCGCCGCCGCGCCGCCCCGCCTCTGCTCGTCGCCCCCAGGCCCCCGCCTCCGTCCGTGCCCCCGAGCCCGGTGCCGATCCGCGGTTCGCCAACGGACCGCTGGCCGTCGTGGACGGCGACGGCAGCGCGTACTGCGTCGGCGGCCTCGTGCTGGAATGCCCGGCGGACGACATTCCGTCGCTCGTGCAGTGGGCCCTCACCGACGCACGCCTCGGCGCGGCCCGGCTGCACCGCTCGGGCAAGGACGCCGACCCGCTGGTCGTCCTCACCGAGTCCGCCACCACCCGCTTCGGCCTCCCCGCGGAACTGGCCGACCGGCGCGCGCTGCGGCTGCCCGAGGACCACGAGGCCGTACGCCGCGTCGCCCGCGCGGGCTGGCAGCTCACCCGGCGCGGCTTCGGCCCCTGGGCACGCGTCTACCGGCCCGCGCAGGCCGGACAGCGCCAGTGCGTACAGCTCGCGATCCTGCCCTGGGGCGCGCTGGACAGCCGGTCGTGGGGGAACGTGGACCAGGCGCCGCCCGCCGAAGTGGCCCGCGTCCTCGGCACGTACGCCACCCGCGTGATCACCCCGCGCGGCTCGACCGCCGTCTGCGGCCTCGAACTGATGACGAGCCTGCGCCCGCCGACCAGGGCCGTACGGGACGAGGCGAGCGGCGCGTGGGTGTCGGGGCAGGTGGCCGGCGCGCTCGGCGCCGCCGTCGACCCCGCGCCGCCCGAGGCCCCCGACGAGCACCCCGTGGCGGCCCGGCTCCATCCGCGCGGCCACCGGCGCACACCGGACCAGGTGCTGGACGAGGAGGCGTACGACTGGATCCGCGACCCGCAGCTCCTCGGTGACGACGAGTGCGCCCGGCCGTACGCGGTCGGCATCGACGTCAACATGGCCTTCGCCGCCGCCGCGAACCGCCTCACCGTCGGCCTCGGCGCCCCCGTCCACCGCACCGCCCCCGGCTTCGACAAGGCGCTGCCCGGCTGCTGGCTCGTCGACCTCTCCGGCATCGAACTCGACCCCCGGCTGCCGAGCCCCTTCACCCCCCAGGGCACCCGCCCCGAGGGACCCGCCTGGTACGCCACCCCGACCGTCGCCTACGCCGTCGAACTCGGCCACGACGTCAAGCCCGTCGAGGCGTACGTACGGCCGGAGACCGGCGCGTATCTGGACGCCTGGTACACCCGGCTGCGGGACGCCTACCTCGCCACGATGGGGCAGCTCGGCGTCACCGCGGGGATGGACGAGGCGGACTTCCTGGCCGCGATGGCCGTCCACAAGGACACCGATCCGGGCCTGGCCGCCGTGCTGTCCGCCGTCAAGGCGACCGTCAAGGGCGGCATCGGCAAGCTCCGCGAGCGCCCGCAGGGCGCGGGCTACCGGCCGGGGGAGCGGTGGTCCGCGCTGGATCGCCCCACTTGGCGGCCCGACATCCGCGCGGCCGTGATCTCCTCCGCGCGGGTCAACATGCACCGCAAAATGCGGAAGTTCGCCGCCGTCGGGCTCTACCCCCTCGCCGTGCTGTCCGACTGCGCCGTCTACGCCTCGGACGGACCCTCGCCGCTGGACTTCCTGCCGCGCGCGCCGGAGGGCAAGCCGCTGCCCGGCGGATTCCGGCTCGGCGTCAGTCCCGGCATGGTCAAGCACGAAGGCACCCAGGACCTGATGTGGGCGGTCGAACTCCTCGACCAGGGCCACAACCCGGCCCGCCACATCAAGGGCACCGACGCCGCCGTCGACGGAGAGTAGGACCACAGCGTGGGCATCATCGGCGACAGCCTCGACAAGGCGACGGCCAACACCCAGACCCGGCCGATCCCCAAGTCCGCGCAGGCCCAGATGCGCTTCCTGGTCAAATACGCCAAGGGCTCCACCCGCGCCGTCGCCCAGCGCCTCGGCGTCACCCAGCGCACCGTCGAGCGCTACCTGAAGGGCACGCTCAAGCGGCCGCGGCGCGAACTCGCCGACCGCCTCGCCGCCGCCGTCCGGCAGGACTGGCAGCCCCGTGTCAAACAGCGCGCCCAGCGCCGCGCCGCCACCTCCGACGGCCTCGTCATCGAGACCCGCGCCCGCTTCGGCTTCACCGCCGCCCCCGGCTCCACCGACGACGGCCGCATGCGGCGGATCACCCAGCACCTCCCGCCCGCCTACGCCGCCCGGCTCTTCGAAGCCCAGTCCTCCGGCGCCACCGAACAGCAGCTCCAGGCCATCGCCGCCGAGGGTCTCCAGGAGGTCTACTTCAAGGACAGCGGCCGCCGCGCGGACGGGCTGCTGGTCGAGTTCACCGACATCGACTACGTGGAAATCGACTTCTGACGGAGGCGCTCGTTGGGGCGGGCCGCACGCACACGGTGACGCCGACCTGGCGGACACCGCGCTGCGCGCCGCGGAGGCCAAGGCACGCGAGCGCGGCGCCGCCGTGCGGTTCCCGCACCACGACGCGCGGCGGCTGCCGGAGCTGGGGGAGCGGGCGAGAGGCGAGGCGCGCCGCGCAAGTGACCGGGCACGAGACCGCGTATGAGGCGAGGCCCGAGGCGTAGAAAGGCCGTGTGGGCCGTCAGTAGCGCAGCACGGCCGCGATGTGGTGGGAGCCGTTGAGCATCGCGTCGGGTACGAAGTGCACGCGGGCGCCGGTGTCGAGGGCCTGTTCGGCGATCTCGTCGACGATGTCCTCACGGGCGCCCGGGGTTTCGGGCGTGGCGGGGACGAGGTGGTCGGCGTCGTCGCGGACGGTGGTGCGGTAGTCCTCCTCGATGACGACGACGGCGGCGCGGCCCTCGACGACGCACTGCCAGACCTCGTCCACGCCCGCGGCGAAGGTACGGCGGCCTCGGGCGGCGTCGAGTTCCGCGAGGACATCGGAGACGTCCTGGTCGGCGCGCTCGCGGACGGCGGGCAGCACGGCCTGCCGGACGGCTTCGGCGGGGCCCTTGGACAGACCGCCCTGGAGGACCCGGACGGCCTCCTTGGCATCGGGGCTGACCTCGTCCAGGACGGCGAGGGCCTCGGCCTCCGCGACGACGTAGAGGGGCCGCGGCTCGGCCGTGAGCACCGTACCGACGGCGTCGGCGACCTCGCGCAGATAGCGGCGGGTCTCCTCGTCGTTGAAGGTGCTGGGCCGGTCCCCGATGCGCTCCTCGCGCTCGATGTCGGTGTCGGGCAGCGACCGGGTCTTCGGGAAACCGCTCGCGGTGTGCTCGGTCAGCCGCTCCCGGCCGCCGCCCCACAAAGTGGCGTGGTCGGCGGAGACCGCCAGCACCCAGTACGGCTGGTCGGCCGCCTGCGCGGCGATGAGATTACGGGTCAGGAAGGTCTGCGCGAGCAGCACCCGCTCCGGTACCGAACGGTCCAGCGACCACACCTGGTGCTCACCGGGCGCCGCGAAGATCGCCAGACCGTCCTCGGCGTGCACCAGGTCCACCTCGGACAGCGCCTTGTCCAGCTGCTCGACCACATCGATCCGGTCGGCCCTGGACACCTCGGGGTCGGACTCCACCTCGTCCTTGGCCCGTGCGATGAGATTGCGCAGGCGTACGGCGTCCTGCGCGTTGTCCGGCTCCCGGCGGTGCGTCGGCATCAGCACGGAGACGGCGGGGTAGTGGCGCGGACGGCGCAGGTCGGCGAGGGTGGCGGGGCTGAGAGGCGAGTGCATGGCAGGCCCTTCCGGCGAAGTCCCCCCGGACATGAAATCCCTTTGTCTCTTTATGGATATCTCACTGGGGCAGTGGCCGCAGCTCGTACAGCAGTGCGTCCTCCGCCCACGCCAGCGCGTCCTCCACGCTGTCGTGCCGTACCGCGACACCGCCCCAGTGCTGGTCCGGCGCGCCGACCAGGGCGACCTGGTGCCCCGCCGCCGAGATCCGCTCGAAGGCGTTGCCGAGCATCAGCCCGGCCACCGGATTGACGTGCGTCACGCGCTCCATGTCGACCACCACCCAGCCGGGCACCAGCGGCACGGCGCTCGCCAGGGCGTGCAGCAGCCGCTCCGCCGCGGGGAAGTCCACCTCGCCGCGCGCGGCCACCAGCACCACCCGGTCGCCGTCCCGGTCCAGCAGGTCGCGGTCGGCCGTCACCCGCTCCCGCCCGGAGGAGACCCGGGTCCCCGTACCGCCGCTGCCGCCCGTGCCGACCCGCGTCACGGTGTCCGCGCCCGGCACCGGGTGGTGCATCAGATGCATGCCGAACCGCCGCGACAGCTCCCGCAGCGCGACCACCCCGCGGATCGTACTGCCGGTACGGTCCAGCGGCGGGCTGTAGCAGGCGATGCCGAACCGGGCCGGGCTGGCCGCCGCGAGCCCGCCGGACACCCCGCTCTTGGCGGGCAGCCCCACTCGCACCAGCCAGTCACCGGCCGCGTCGTACATCCCGCAGGTCGCCATCACCGACAGCACCTCGACGGCCACCTGCTCGGCCACCACCCGCTCGCGCGTCACCGGATTGACCCCGCCGTTGGCGAGCGTCCCCGCCATCACGGCCAGATCGACGGTGTTCACCAGCACCGAGCACTGCCGGAAGTACACCTCGGCCGCCTCCACCGGATCGGTGCGCAGCGAACCGGCCGCGTGCATGAGATACGCCAGCGCCCGGTTGCGGTCGCCGGTGGCCGCCTCCGAGCGGTAGACGTCCTCGTCCACGGTGAGCCGCCGCCCGGCGAAGGCGCTCAGCGCGTCGAGGATGCGCGCGGACCGTTCGCCCGGCGAGGCGGCCGGTACGAGATTGGTCGTCGCGATGGCCCCCGCGTTGATCATGGGGTTGGCGGGGCGGCCGGTGCCGTGCTCCAGGCTGATCGCGTTGAAGGCGTCGCCGCTCGGCTCGTTGCCCACCCAGCGGGTCATCTCGTCGAGGCCCAGCTCGGACAGGGCCAGCGCGTGCACGAACGGCTTGGACACCGACTGCACGGTGAACTCGGTACGTGACCTGCCCGCCTCGTAACGGTGGCCGCCCATGCTCACCAGCGCGATGCCGAAGTCGTCCGGGTCGGCCAGCGCGAGCTGCGGGATGTACGACGCCACCTCGCCGTCCCGCAGCGGCAGCAGCCGCCGGTGCACCTCGGCCAAGCCCTCGCTGACCACGTCGAACGCCACCGGATCGGTCATGGCCTCATGCTCGGGCCGCCCCGCCGACCCCGCAAACGCGCAAGGCCCGCGGCGGGCACCCCCTCGCAGGGCCGGTGCGTACACCCCACCGCCGGGCCCGGCGCGTCACCCGTACGGCACCGCGCACGCTGCGCGCCGCCGGGGCACCCCGCACGGTGGAGGGGCGGCCGGAGCGTGTGCCCGGCCGGTGACCAGCGCAGAAGCCGGAGGGGAAGCCCGTGAGCCGACGTCGTACCGAGGGGACCCGCGCAGGAGAAACCGGTGACGGACGGGCCCGTACGGCCCGCTCGCGCCGCCTGCGCTCACTGACCGCGGCGGCGCTGGTGGCCATGGCGGCCGGCGGCCTGGCGCTGGTGTCGGCCTGCGACAACTCCTCCGGCAACAGCTCGACCGGAGCGACGACGCCCGGCGGCCCGCCCAGCACCGGGAACTTCTCCGGCACCCTGCCCTCCCCGCTGGACTCCCTCGCCTCCGCCGCCCAGCAGACCGCCTCCGCCGCGCAGTCCTCCGCGAAGGCCGCCGCCTCCAGCTTCGAGGCGTCGGTGGAAGCGGGCGCGGGCAGCGCCGCCGCCGAGGCGAAGTCGGAGCTGGCCAAGGTCGACGGGCAGGGCAACGCCGTCAAGGACGTCCAGCTCACCGGCTTCCCCAAGGCCAGGACCGGCGGCCTCAACGCCGTCCTGGTCAGCATCACCAACACCACCGACACGAAGGCGTCCTTCGCCGTCAAGGTCGAATTCGCCGACTCCGACGGGGCCGTCGTGGACTCCACGGTCGTCGGCGCCCGCGACGTCGAGCCCGGCAAACACGCCCAGCCGGTCGCCTTCAGCACGAAGGACGCAGACAAGACGCTCTTCCCGCGCGTGGCCCAGGCCCAGCGCTACTGAAGGACGCCCCGGCCCGCTCCCGCCCTCCGTCAGCGCCTCCGCCCCGGCGGGGGGCCTGCTGACAGCCCTGGACTCGTGTGCGAAGCTGCCTTCCGCGACAAGGGGAGGTGGCGGTGGGACGGGCGGGGAACGGGGGAGGGCCGCGGACGAGCGCCGGGGCACGGGCGGCGCTCGGCGTCCTGGTGATCGCAGGTCTGGCGCTCAGCGCCCTGGTGCTGCGGCCCGAGGGCAAGGCGTTCGGCAAGGGCGGTGGACCGCTCGGCGGCAATGTGTTCGTGGTGGCGCTCGGCCTCGCGTGGTTCATCGGCGCGCTGATGCTCCACAACCGCTATGTGCTCCAGGTCGGTGACGACGCGGAGTCCGACCCGCTGCGGCAGCGGCTCGTGGACGTGGTCCGCGCCGCACTGCTGGGCGCCGCCTTCGTCGTCCCGCTGCTGATCTTCGTCATGCACCGGTTCCACGCGTCCGGCCGTACCTCGGGCGGCGGCAAGGACCGCAAATGGCGAGACGCCACCGCGCCGACCCCCAGCGCCCCCACACCGCCGCGTCCGCTCAAGAGGCACCAGGACAACCACGGCTTCCCCTCCTGGCTGACGCACGTCCTGATCGGCATCGGCATCGGACTGCTGGTGCTGGCCGTCGTCCTCGCCGCCGTGCTGCTCTGGCGCTATCTGCGGTCGGGTGAGGCGGAGCGGCAGGACGGCCCCGGGTACGACCAGGCCGACGACGAGGACGAACTGCTCGCCGAGGCCGTGGAGTCCGGGCGCCGGGCGCTGCGGGACGACGCCGACGCGCGCGCCGCCGTCATCGCCTGCTACGCCGCCATGGAACGGTCCCTCGCCGCCTCCGGCATCGCCCGCCGCGCCTCCGACAGCCCGCAGGACCTGCTCGAACGGGCCGTCACGGCAGGCCGGTTGGCCGGCCCGAGCGCGGCGGCGCTCACCGCGCTCTTCCGTGAGGCGCGCTACTCCACCCACCCCATGGACGACGGCCACCGGGACCGCGCCGCGCGGGCACTCACCGAGATCGCCGCCCAACTCGCCCCGGACGAGGCCGCGTCGGGCGACGGCGGCGGTCCCGGGGAGCGGACCACCGAAGCAGCCGCGGAGGCCGCACAGTGAAAGAACGCCTCCGGCGGGCGGCGGGCCCGCCCGGCTCCGTACGCCACTCGCTGACCCTGCTCGGCTGCCTCGTCGTCGCCGCCGAAGTGCTGCTCGCGCTCACCGACGGCCTCGTCGCCGCGGCCACCGGCCTCGCTCTGATCACCGTCGTCGCGCTGGGTATCGCCCGGTACGTCGGCGGCGCGGGCGCGCAGGACAGCGGATACCGCAAGTCCGTACGGCTGCTCGGCGGTCGCGCCCCGGCGCTCGGCGAATGGCCGCGGGTGGTCCGCAAGGCGCTCGGCCCCGAAGGCGCCCTGCACTTCCACTCCACGCTCCGCCCGCAGTTGCAGCGGCTCTTCGCGGCCCGGCTCGCCGAGCGGCACGGGGTGTTGCTGCGCAAGAGCCCCGACCGGGCCCGCGCGATCGTCGGTCCCGACCTGTGGCCGTGGATCGACCCGACGACCGGCCCGCCGCAGCCGGCGATTCCCGAAGCCGTACTGCGGGCGCTGCTCGACCGGCTGGAGACGCTGTGACCGCGCCCGCATTCCGCGCGTGCGCCGCCCCGTGCCCGCATTCCGCGCGTCCGCCGCGCGCCGCCCCGCCCCCGTACCCCGTTTCACGACGCTCCACGACGCTCCACGACCAGGCAAGGTGAGGACCGCAGTGACCAGCTCCGAGCGCATATCCGACCACGACGCCGACGCCCTGAGCCCCCGGCGGGCGGGTGAGAGGGCCGCCGAGGTGCTCGCCGAGATCCGCACCGCCGTGGTCGGCAAGCCGGAACCGCTGGAGCTGGTCATGCTCGGCGTGCTCGCGGGCGGCCACGTCCTCATCGAGGACCTGCCGGGACTCGGCAAGACGCTGCTGGCCAGATCCTTCGCCACCACCCTCGGACTGGAGTTCCGCCGCATCCAGTTCACCCCCGACCTGCTGCCCTCCGACGTCACCGGCGCGCCCTTCTACGACCAGCACAGCGGCGAGATGGTCTTCAGGCCCGGCCCCGTCTTCACGCACCTGCTGCTCGCCGACGAGATCAACCGCACCCCGCCCAAGACCCAGGCCGCCCTGCTGGAGGCGATGGCCGAGTCCCAGGTGTCGATCGACGGCAGCACCCGCGAACTGCCCGACCCGTTCGTGGTGATCGCGACCGCCAATCCCATCGAGTACGAGGGCACGTACACCCTCCCCGAGGCGCAGCTCGACCGGTTCCTGCTGCGGGTGCGGATGGGCTATCTGTCGGCGCCGCAGGAGACCGACATGCTGCGGTCCAGGATCGACAGGGCCGCGCCCGAGGCGAAGCTGCGCACCCTCAGCGGACCGTCGGAAGTGCTCGCGATGCGCGCGGCGGTGGAGCGGGTCGAGGTCGAGGACGACCTGCTGGAGTACATCGTGGCGCTGGTCGGCGCGACCCGCGACCACGCGCACATCCAGGTCGGCGCGTCACCGCGCGGCGGCCTCGCGCTGGTCCAACTCGCCCGCGCCCGCGCCGTGCTCGACGGCCGGGACTACGTCACCCCCGAGGACGTGAAGTGGGTGGCGGTCCCGGCGCTCGCCCACCGCGTCACGCTCCGCCCCGAGCTGTGGGTCCGGCAGATCAACGCCGACGACGTGATCCGGGAGATCGTGCAGTCCGTACCCGCCCCGCAGACCCTGCCGCTGGCGGCCCGTGACGCCGTCGCGTCATGACCGACCCCCACACCGACCCCCACGCGGCCGTCGCCCGCGCGCTCGGCGGCGCGCAGCCTCCGCCCGGCGAGCGGCGGGCCGTGCCCGCGGAGCCACCGCCGCCGCCGCCGACCGGCTGGCGCGCGGGCGAACGCGCCCTGCGGTACGGCACGGTGACCGCGGTCGCCGTCGCCGCCGCCCTGCTCACCGGACGGCCGTGGCTGCTCGCGCTGGCCGCCGGCCCGCTGGTGCTGCTCGCGCTCTCACTCCCGTACGGCACGCGCACGGCGCGGATGGACGTCACGGTCGACGTCGAACCGCGGCGGCTGTTCGAGGACGAGACCGTCACCGCCAGGATCACCGTCGCGTACGACGGCGACCGCGGGCGGCTCGACCCGGGCGTCACGCTGGGGCCCGGTGTACGGCTCGACCACCTCACCGTGGGCAGCTCGCGCGTGGAACTGCGGCTGACCGCCGAGCGCTGGGGCCGCTGGACGCTCGGTACCGTCGATCTCGACCTCTACGACGCGGGCGGCACCGCCCGCCGCACGGTCCGCGCGGACCTCGGCGAGGTGCGGGTGTTCCCCGTGCCGTCCCGCGCCGGGATGACGCCCATCCCGGTCCGCCTCCCGCAGCGGCTCGGCGAGCACACCGCGGCGCAGCGCGGTGAGGGCGTCGAGGTCACCGGCGTGCACCCGTACATCCGCGGCGAGCGGCAGCGGCGGATCAACTGGCCCGCCACGACCCGCCGCGGCTCCCTGCAACTCCAGCAGTTCGCCGCGGAGCGCGCCGCCGACACCGTCGTCATGCTCGACGGACTCGGCGACGTCCTCGACCCGGTCACCGGCACGTCCTCGCTGGACGAGACCTTCCGCGCGGCGGCCGGACTGGTCCGCGCCTATCTGCGCACCCACGACCGGGTCGGCGTCGTCTCGGTGGGCGGCACGACCCGCTGGCTCCAGCCGGGCAGCGGGGACGGCTACTTCTACCGGATCGTCGAGAGCGTCCTCGAAGTCCGCAAGGACATCTCCTACCGCACCGAGGGCGTGAGCAACCTCCCGCCGCCCGCGCTGCCCGAAGGCGCGATCGTGTACGTCTTCACGCCGCTCGCCGACCAGCGGATCCTCGATGTGCTGCATCGCGTGGCGGCGCGGGCCCTCGCCCTGGTGGTGATCGAGATCGCCACCGCGGACCCGTACATCGAACCCGGCGACGTCAACGCGGAGCTGGGCCTGCGGCTGTGGCGGTCCGAGCGGGACGCGACGCGCTTCGCGCTGAAGGAGCGCGGCATCGCGGTGGTCACCCACGAGCGCGGCGAGACCCTCGATCTGGCCCTGGCGCCGCTGGTGCGCACACGTATCCACGGAGGCAGGCGATGAGCGGTACGGCGGAGCGGCCGGGCGCGGCCCCGGCACCCTCGCCCCTGACGCCCGCGGCACCTTCGGCCGACGCGCCCGCGGCGCCTTCGGCTCCCGCCATGACGCCCGCGGCCCCGGCCCCCTCGGCCGACGCGCCTTCGGCACCTTCTGTACCTTCGGCCCCCGCCCGGGCGCCCCGCCGCATCCGGCTCCCCGCCCAACTGCCCGCCCGCTGCCTGGCCGTGGCGCTCGCGCTCGCGGCGTGCGACGCGCCGGAGGCCGTACGCCACTCGCTCGGCGCACAGGTGGCGCTGCTCGTGGTGGCCGGGGTCGCCTGGTGGGCGGCGCCGATGGTGGACGAGCGGCCGGTGCGCAATTCGATGCGCTGGGCAAAGGTCGCCGCCCGCCGCCGCTCCACCGTCCTCGCCGTGGGGTCGGTGGTGGCCGCGGCGGTCACCGAACCGCCGACCTGGCTGGCCGCCTGCGTCGTGGGCCTCTTCCTGGCGTATCTGCTGATCACCGACGACTGGACGCGGGGCGCGACCGCGCCGCGCGCCGCCCGCGGCCCGGCCCCCGCCCTGACCGCGGCGGCGGCCGTCGCCCTGACCTTCGTCTGCGCGACGGTGCCGGTGGCCGGTACCGACTGGGCACGGCTGCCCGCCGCGCTGGCCCTGGCGGCGACGGTCGGCTGCGTCGCCCTGGCCGTGCGCGGCCGGCGCGGCCCGCGCTGACCGCCGCCTCCTCGCGCGGTGCGGCCTCGCCGCGTGCCGCGGCCTCCCGCGTTCAGGCCGACTCCGCCGCGGCCAGCGCGCGGGCCTGGGCGAGCCACCGCGTGAACAGTCCGGCGTCCACGTCGTCCAGAGCGCGCAGCTTGACCGAGGCCATGGCCCGCGCGCCCGGCTCCAGCCGCCCGCTGGCGTCCTCGACCTGCTGGCCCTGCCAGAGCCCGAAGGTCACATAGGAGCCGTACGCCTTGAGCAGGCAGACCGGTGCGACGCCCGGCGCTCCGCCCAGGCTCCACACCGGGTGGCCGTGCCACATGGCGCCGGGCGCGTCCGGCAGCGCGGCCTCGATGATCTCCCGCGCCTTCGTGCCGACTTCGCGCAGCGGCTCCTCCAGGGCGGCGAGGTAGTCGGTGACGGTGGTGGTGGACGTGGCCATGCGGATCACTCCCGAGGATCGGATACGGCTTGTGCGGGGTTGACCGGCGCGGCGTCCGAAACTCATCGCCTCCGGCGGAGGTTTTTTCACCGCCACGGTCCGCCGGGTCCTGCACCGGCCCCGGACAGGCTCCGGGCCGGCCCCGGGACGGCCCTGTATCGGTTCAGCAAAGCCCCTGACATCGAGGGAACACCCCGCTTCCCATCAGCACTTGCGGTGCTTTACCGTTTAATGGACAGCCGGTCGGCGGGGTCGCGAAGTTGGGCGCCGCGGGCCACGGGGCCGACAACCGGCCGGAAACCGCCCGGCGGCAAGGCAACAGCAGGCAAGGAGCAGGAATGAAGGACGTCACGCCGATCGCCGACGGTTGGAGGCTGCGCCTTCCCGAGTCCGGGTCGGCAGCCGGAGCGGACGCCGCGCCCGCGCTCGGGTCCGGCACCGTACCCGCCCAGGTACCCGGCTGCGTGCACACCGACCTGATGGCCGCCGGGCTGCTGAAGGACCCGTTCCTGGACCGGAACGAGACCGCGGCGGCGTGGGTGGGACGCGCGGACTGGACGTACGAGACGGCGCTGCCGCCGCGTGCCACCGGGCACGAGCGCACCGACCTGGTCTTCGACGGCCTGGACACGGTGGCCGAGATCCGCCTCGGTGACACCGTCCTCGGCGCCACGCGCAACATGCACCGCGGCTACCGCTACGACGTCACCGAGCGGTACGGACCGGCGGGCGAGACCGCGCTGACCGTCGCCTTCACCTCCGCCTACACCGAGGCGGAACGGGTCCGCGCGCTGGTCGGCGACCGGCCCAACTCGTACCCCGAGCCCTTCCAGTACATCCGCAAGATGGCCTGCTCCTTCGGCTGGGACTGGGGTCCGACGCTGGTCACCGCCGGGATCTGGAAGCCCGCGCGGCTCGAACACTGGTCGACCGCGCGGCTGTCGGGCGTCACCCCGCTGGTCACGGTGGCCGCCGACGGCACCGGACGGGTCGAGGCCCGGCTGGAGATCGAGCGCACCGCGTCCGGCCTGAACCGCCCGCTGACCGTCCGCCTGCGGGTGGGGGAGACGCGGGTCGAGGCCGACGTGCCCGCGGGCGCCGACCGGTGCACCGTCACCGCCGAGGTGCCCGGCCCCGAGCTGTGGTGGCCGCACGGCTACGGCGCCCAGCCGCTGTACGACTGCGAGGTCACCCTCGTCGACGCCGGGACCGAGGGCACCGACAGCGAAGACGGCGTCGCGCTCGACCACTGGCACCGCCGCATCGGCTTCCGCACCGTCACCCTCGACACCGCCCCCGACGAGAAGGGCACCCCCTTCACCCTGCTGGTCAACGGCGAGCCGATATTCGCCCGCGGGGTCAACTGGATCCCGGACGACGTCTTCCCGACCCGGATCACCCCCGACCGCTACCGCCGCAGGCTCCAGCAGGCCAAGGACGCGGGCGTCGACCTGATCCGCGTCTGGGGCGGCGGGACCTACGAGAGCGACGACTTCTACGACGCCTGCGACGAGGCCGGGCTGCTGGTCTGGCAGGACTTCCTGTTCGCCTGCGCCGCCTACTCCGAGGAGCAGCCGCTGCGTTCGGAGGTGGAGGCCGAGGCGCGGGAGAACGTGGCCCGGCTCGCCCCGCACGCCAGCCTCGTGCTGTGGAACGGCAACAACGAGAATCTGTGGGGCTTCCGCGACTGGGACTGGGAGCAGGATCTCGCGGGCGCCTCCTGGGGCGAGGGCTACTACCTGGGCCTGCTGCCCCGCGTGGTCGCCGAGACCGACCCCACCCGGCCCTACTGGGCGGGCAGCCCCTGGTCCGGCTCCTGGCACCACCACCCCAACGACCCGGCGCACGGCACCGCCCACTCCTGGGAGGTGTGGAACCGCCGGGACTGGACCGGCTACCTGGAGGACGTGCCGCGCTTCGTCGCCGAATTCGGCTGGCAGGCGCCGCCCGCGTACGCCACGCTGCGCCGGGCGCTGACCGACGACCCGCTCACCCCGGACTCGCCCGGCATGCTGCACCACCAGAAGGCCGCCGACGGCAACGGCAAGCTGGACCGCGGCCTGGCCCACCACTTCCCCGCCCCCGCCGACTTCGACACCTGGCACTACTTGACGCAGGTCAACCAGGTCCGCGCCATCGCGTGCGGCATCGAGCACTGGCGCTCGCACTGGCCTGCCTGCGCGGGCACCGTCGTCTGGCAGCTCAACGACTGCTGGCCGGTGACCTCGTGGGCCGCGATCGACGGCGACGAGCGCGAGAAGCCGCTCTACCACGAGCTGAAGCGGCTCTACGCGGACCGGCTGCTCACCGTCCAGGAGCGCGCCGACGGCCTGGTCGCGGCCCTGGTCAACCAGAGCGCGCGGGACTGGTCGGGCACGGCGGTCCTGCGCAGGGTCGCGGTGGACGGCGCCGTACTCGCCGAAGCCCGGCTGCCGTTCACCGCGACGGCCCGCACGGTCGCCGAGATCGCCGTACCGCGCGACCTCGTACCGCCGGGTGACAGCACCAAGGAACTGCTGACCGTCGAGGCCGAAGGACCCGGCGGCGGCGAGGACGTCCGCGCCCTGTGGTTCCCGGCCAGGGACAAGGACTTCGCCTACCCCGCGCCCCGCTGGGACCTGGAGCTGGCCACCTCCGACGGCGGCGCCACCGAAGTGACCGTCACCGCCCGGACGCTCCTGCGCGACCTGCTGCTCCAGGCCGACCGGCTCGACCCCGCGGCCCACGCCGACCGGGGCCTGGTCACCCTGCTGCCCGGCGAGCGCGTCACGATCACCGTACGCGGCTGGGACCGGCCGGAGCCCGGAGCCGCCGCCGCGGCGCTGTACTGCGTCAACTCCGCGGCCCAGCCCACGGAGCAGGGCGACGAGCGGTGAGCCCTCCGGCCGGGGAGCCGGGACGCCGCCCCACCATCAAGGACGTCGCCTGGGACGACTCGCAGGTGTGCCAGCTCACCCCGCCGAAGCTGTCGGCGATGAGCCATGACGTCTTCGGCTTCGGCGCCGAGGTGGCCCGGCGGCTGCTGACCGTGCTGAGGGCGGCACACCCGCGAGGGGACCGGTGGCCACCCCGGTGCTGACCCCGCGCGAGAGCACCGCCCCGCCCGCCCGTACGACCTGACCGGCGAGCGCCGGTCCGCTTCACTCCCGCTGCGTCCCTACTTCGTCGCGCCTCTGGTGAATCCGTTGTAGATGAACCGCTGGAGGAACAGGAAGATCACCAGCGTCGGCACGATCACCAGGATCGCGCCCGCCGAGATGTCCTCCCAATGCGCGCCGTAGGGCCCCTTGAAGCGGAACAGCGACGTCGAGATGGTCCCCAGACTCTCCGACGGCATGTACAGGAAGGGGATGTAGAAGTCGTTGTAGACCGTGATCCCCTTGATGATCACCACCGTGGCGATGGCCGGTTTGAGCAGCGGCAGGATGATCCGCCAGTAGATCGTGAAGGTGTTCGCGCCGTCGATCCTGGCCGCCTCGTCCAGCGAGACCGGAATGCTCCGGATGAACTGGAGGAAGATGTAGATCGACACGATGTCCGTGCCCATGTACAGCACGATCGGTGCCCAACGGCTGTCGTACATGCCGAAGTTGTTCACGATCTTGAAGGTCGCCACCTGTGTCGTCACGCTCGGCACCAGCGAGCCGATCAGGAACAGCGCGATCACCAGCCGCCGCAGCCGGAAGTGGAACCGGTCGATCGCGTACGCCGCCATCGAGCCGATCAGCACCGTGCCCGCGATCGAGAAGACCAGGATGAAGGCGGTGTTCCCGAACGCGCGCAGCATCTTCCCGGCCCGGAAGGCCGTCACATAATTGTGGTAGTTCAGCCAGTTGTGCGGCAGCGACAGCGCCCCGCCGTCCGCCGTCATCTCCTGCGACGTCTTGAGCGAGGTCAGGAACACCGCGACCAGCGGCAGCAGCACCACCGCGGAGGCCAGCACGAGCGAGAGGTACACCAGCGCTCTGACCAGCACCCTGCGGGTGCGGGCGGGCCGGTCGACGGTCTCCGGCGGCGGGGCCTGCGCCGTGTCGCGGACGAGCAGCGAGGTCATACGAGATCGTTCCTCTCGTCGGGCACCACGACGCGCTGCAACCAGGTCACCAGCAAGATGATCACCAGCAGGGCGACGGCCGCCGCCGAGGCCAGCCCCATCTTGTTGAACTCGAAGGCCAGCTTCACCGTCTGGATCACGAAGGTCTGAGTGCCCGCCGCGCCGCCGGTCATGATGTACGGGATCTCGAACGCCGACAGCGAGCCGGAGATCGCCAGGATCGCGCTCAGACTCAGCACCGGTTTGATGCCCGGCGCGATGATGTGCCGGAACTGCTGCCAGCGGTTGGCGCCGTCCAGTTCCGACGCCTCGTACAGCTCACCGGGGATCGACTGGATCGCGCCGAGGAACAGCACGAAGTTCAGGCCCATGAAGCGCCACACCGACACCGCGGACAGCGAGGTGTTCGCCGTCCGCCCGCTGCCCAGCCAGAAGTGGTGCCCGTGCACCCCGAAGGCGCTCAGCACGGTGTCGAGGGTGCCGTGCGGCTGGAAGAAGTACAGGAAGACGAAGCCGATCGCGACCCCGTTGAGCAGGTAGGGGAAGAACAGCAGGCCCTTGAAGAGATTCCGGAACCGCAGGTCGAAGCTGAGCACGGTCGCGAAGTACAGCGCCAGCGCGATCTGCGCCACCGACGCCACCAGGTAGTAGACGCTGACGAAGAAGACCTGGAACAGCTCGGGCCTGGTGAACAGCTCCACGTAGTTCTTGGCCCCGACGTAGTTCCGGTCGGGGCTGACCCCGTCCCAGTCGGTGAAGCTGTCCCTGATCATGGTGCCGACCGGCAGGTAGGTGAACGTGATCAGCAGAGCGAGCGGCACCGCCAGGTACAGCCACGGCGTCACGGTCCGCCAGACCCGGGCGCGCGTCACAGGGCGGCGGTCTTCTGCGCGTTCGCCCACTTCTTGGCGAGGCCGGCGAAGATGCCGGGGAGATCACCCCCCGCGGCGCCGCGCGCCACGTCGATCAGGTGCTGGCGGTACTCGGGCTTGTCGGTCATGCCGATCTCGGACTGGTTGTCGATCCTGGTGACCTTGGCGCTCTGCGCCTGCGACATCTCCACGAACCGCACACCGGCGTCCTGGAACGGCTTGAGGGCCGACGGCAGCGGTCCGCCCTTGAGCGTGGGGACGGCCTGATTGGTCTGCACGTAGCCGGACTTGTCGGTGAACCAGTCGATCCAGGCGCGGGCCGCCGCCTTGTTCTTGGAGTGGACGTTCACCGCCTCCTGGTAGTCGGGCGCCACCGGGGTGCAGAAGGTGCCGTTCTTCTGGGAGGGGAAGGGCATGTAGCCGATCTCGGACGGGTCGCGCCCGGCCTTCTTCGCCGCGTCCTGCATCTGCACGATGGACCACGAGCCCAGCCACATGGTGGCGATCTTGCCGGTGGCCAGCAGATTCTTGCTGTTCTCCCAGTTGGTGGTGGTCGGGTCCTGCTCGGAGAGCTTGTCGTGCACGATGGTGTAGAGCAGCGTGTCGCCGACGTTCAGGTCGGTGCCCGCGCGCCAGGGGTCCGGGTCGGTGGCGGGCTCGTCGGCCGCCTTGGCGTCGCAGGTGGCCGCGCCCTGCACCGAGGTCCAGGCGGTCAGCGGCCAGCCGTCCTTGTAGTTGGTGTAGTACGGCGTCGCGGAGGTCTTGGCCTTGACGGCCTTGAGGTCGGCGAGGAAGGCGTCGGGAGTGGTCGGCCATTCGGTGACCCCGGCCTGCCGCCAGACGGCCTTGTTGTAGACGAAGCCCGCCGCGTTCGCGAAGTTCGCGATGCCGTAGACCTTGCCGCCGACCGTGGCCTTGCCGGTGAAGCTGTACTTCTTTCCCAACTCCTCGGCGCTGCCCAGCGAGGCGAAGAACTTCGGGTAGTCGTCGGTCTTGATGGCCGCCGGGATCATCAGCACATCGCCGTAGTTCGAGGTGTTCATACGGATCTTCACCTCGCCCTCGTAGTCCGTGAGCCCCTCGAAGGTCACCCGCACCTTCGGGTAGAGCTTGCTGAACTCGGCGGCGTACTTCTTCATCGTGCCGTCCTGCACGAGGTCGGTCCGCTGGGTGAGGACCTTGATGTCACCCGACACCGCCGACGGGTCGGCGGGCACGGTGGCGGTACCGCCCTTGGACGTCGAGCCCCCGCCACCGCAACCCGCGGCGAGCAGCGCCATGGTCGCCAGCAGCGACCCGGCGAGTGCCTTGCCCTTCATGTGCACCATCTCCGTCTCCACAGCGCGGTACTTAAGCGATTCAGTGGCGGAACGACCGCACTATTGCATTGGGTTGTGGGCCGGTAAAGGGACTGATTCAGCGCTGATGCTTAACCGTTACATTGCGGTTCAGCGCGCCGCCGTCCGAGGGCGCGGGTTCGGGGCGACGGGCGCGGCGCGCCGTGGGGTAGGGTCGATGCCGTCAGCGGCGGGCCAGGACCCGCCACAGCAGTGGAGATCAGCCGAGATCAGCCGAGGAGGTGGGACCGATCACCGGTATCGCAGGCCGGGTGCTCCCGCCGTACGGCCGAGCGGTCTCTCCGACGTAGGTGAGGCCGGGGGAGTGCCCGTGGGCTTCCCGAAAGGCTCTACATGTCGGACTTCACCGCACCGTCGCCCGAATCCACCGTCGTCGCCGCGCTCAGGGCGGCGGGCTGCGTCTTCGCCGAGGACGAGGCGCGGCTGCTCATCGCGGCGGCCGGGACCCCCGAAGAACTCACCGCGATGGTCGCGCGCCGCGCGGACGGTCTGCCGCTCGAACACGTCCTCGGCTGGGCCGAGTTCGCCGGACAGCGGTTCGCCGTGGACCCCGGCGTCTTCGTACCGCGCCGCCGTACCGAATTCCTCGTCCAGGTCGCGGCCGGGCTCGCCGCGCCCGGCGCCGTCGTCCTGGACCTGTGCTGCGGCTCGGGGGTCGTCGGCGTCGCCCTGGCCACCGCGCTCGGCGGCGGCGTCGAACTGCACGCCGCCGACCTCGACCCGGCCGCGGTGCGCTGCGCCCGCCGCAATGTGGCCCGCGTCGGCGGGCGGGTGTACGAGGGTGACCTCTTCGCGCCGCTCCCGGCCGACCTGCGCGGACGGGTCGGGCTGCTGGCCGCCAACGTCCCCTACGTACCGAGCGAAGAGGTCGGCCTGCTGCCGCCCGAGGCCCGCGACCACGAGGCCCTGATGGCGCTCGACGGAGGCGCCGACGGCCTCGACGTCATGCGCCGTGTCGCCGCGCGGGCCACCGACTGGCTCGCCCCCGGCGGTTCCCTGCTGGTCGAGTCGAGCGAGCGGCAGGCCCGACGGGCGGTCGGCCTCTTCACCGCCGCCGGGCTCCGCGCGCACGTCACCGACTCGGACGAGCTGTACGCGACCGTCGTCGTCGGCACCCGGCCGCCGCTCGGGGCGGGCGGTTAGGGCCCGCCCCGGACGCGTCGTGGGCCGTGGGCGGGCCGTCGGTCAGTCGGCCTGCTGGTCGGCGGTGCGCAGGCCCGCCGACCACTTCTCCTCGATGTTGCCGAACCGCCAGACGGCGAAGGCGACGGCCCAGGTGGCGAAGAACAGGCCCACGATGACGTAGCCGACGATGTTGAGGTCGATCCCGCCGACCCAGTCCCAGAAGGCGCCGTGGAACCCCGCCTTGTCCGCGACCAGGCCGAGGAGTTCGACGGTGCCGATGATGAGGGCGACGGCGACGGACAGGCCGGTGATGGTCAGGTTGTAGTAGACCTTGCGGACCGGCTTGGAGAACGCCCACTCGTAGGCGAAGTTCATGAACGAGCCGTCGATGGTGTCCAGCAGCGACATGCCCGCGGCGAAGAGCACCGGCAGGCAGAGGATCGCGTACCAGGGCAGCCCGGACGCCGCGCCGGAGCCCGCGAGCACCAGCAGCGCGATCTCGGTGGCGGTGTCGAAGCCGAGGCCGAAGAGCAGGCCCAGCGGGTACATCTGCCACGGCTTGGTGATCGACTTCATGACCCGGCCCAGCAACCGGTTCATGAAACCGCGGTTGTTGAGCTGCTCCTCCAGCGCCGCCTCGTCGAAGTGGCCCTCGCGCATCTGCCGGAAGACCTTCCAGATCCCGGCCAGGATCACCAGGTTGATGAAGGCGATGACGTACAGGAAGGTGCCGGAGACGGTGGTGCCGATCCAGCCGGTGACGTTGTGGAGCTGGGAGTTGTCGTCCTCGACGGGATTGGCGAGCGCCTTGATGCCGAGCGAGAGCAGGAAGGCCAGGCCGAAGACGATGCTGGAGTGGCCCAGCGAGAACCAGAAGCCCACCGACAGGGGCCGCTTGCCCTCGCCCATCAGCTTGCGGGTGGTGTTGTCGATCGCCGCGATGTGGTCGGCGTCGAACGCGTGCCGCATGCCGAGGGTGTACGCGGTGACGCCGATGCCGATGCCGAAGGACTTGGTGCCGAGGCTGTAGTGCTCGGGGGCCACGATCGCCACCAGCGTGAACCAGCCGATGACGTGCAGGGCGAGGATGAAGGCGAACATGCCGCCGACCCTCGTCCACTCGGCGCGGGTCATCGAGCCGGCGATGCGGCGCCAGCGGGACCCTGGTGGTGCCGGTGCGTCCGGAGACGTGGCGGTGGTCATTTCATCAGTCCTTTGTCGAAGCGGGCGAAGCCAAGCTAGACGCACCTCTGTCCTTGTTGCAAGGTACTGGCAATAAGGATGCCCACCCTGGCCTGCCCCAAGCTCAGCGGGGTGCCGGTACCACCGGCGCGAGGACGCAGTCGCCGCAGAGGCCGCCCGCGCCCCCCGGCGCGGCCCGGTAGATCAGGCAGCAACTGCGCCGGCGGAAAGGCGCGCCCGGTGCGCCCGTACGCGCCCCCGTGCTCGTACCGCGCAGCGGCGGCCGGTCCAGCAGCAGGGCGGCCAGCGACCGTACGCGCCCGGCGTCGGCGGGGCGCGCCGCGGCGAGCATCCCGGCGGCGCCGTTCAGCGCGGAGGCGCTGTTGCCCCACAGGATGTGCGGGGACACCTTGAAGGGCGCGAAGGCGTCGGCCAGTTCGCGCACCGGCCCGTCGAGCAGATGGCGGGCGAGGGCGGCGGCCAGGGCCTCCCCTCCCGCGGGCGCGCCGGGAGCCGTGTCCTGGCCGGTGTCCTGAGGCGTGTGCGGCAGCGACAGCGGGAAGGGGCCGCCCAGGACCGGCTGCCAGCGCAGATCGGCGAGCCGCAGGCCCGGCGCGACCTCGCCGCGCAGGACCGCGAGGGCCAGCGTCGGCGACAGCACCCGGGCGACCAGGCCGAGGTGGGCCACGGACGCGGCGACCCGCGGTTCCACGGCCCCCGCCTCCCGGCCGCCTGCCGCCGCGAGATACCGCCTGACGCCCGCCACCCGGTGGCCGAGCGCGGGTCCGCCGTCGGCCAGCTCGGCCATCGAACGCCAGGGAGCGCCGGTATCGGAACCGGCGCGGTGCCCCTCGGCGGCGAAGAACGGGCCGAGGGCCGCGAGATCCGCCGTCCGGGACGCCTCGGCGGGCGGCTCGGACGGCGGCGGCGCGTCGTCGTTCATCGGTTCACGCGCTGACCGGGTCCGTCCTGCCGGTCTGCGCGGCGGGGGCGGTGCGCGAGGCGAGCACCCGCTCGGCCAGGGGGCCGAAGGCCAGCCCGATCACCGTCCACAGCAGGAGCTGCGCGGCCACCGAGTAGAAGCGGAAGGAGAACAGCACATCGGCGGGGAATCCCGGATAGACGATCCGGCCCTTGTCGTCGGTGAGCGGCAGCGGCGTCTCCGTCGCGTGGTTGCCGAAATT
This sequence comes from Streptomyces sp. NPDC008317, assembly GCF_042955955.1. Classification (NCBI taxonomy): domain Bacteria; kingdom Bacillati; phylum Actinomycetota; class Actinomycetes; order Kitasatosporales; family Streptomycetaceae; genus Streptomyces; species Streptomyces sp. NPDC008317. Next base: position 297,414 of record NZ_JBIBFQ010000005.1, on the reverse strand, counting down.
CTCCTTGTTGTACGCCAGGTGGCCCAGTTGCGGCAGCAGCGCCATCACCACGCCGATCGCGACGACGAAGGCGGCACCGGCGAGCAGGGTCGCGTTCCAGTTCCCGAACCGGGCCTGGAGCCTTCTGCCGAGCAGTGCCGCGCCGACCAGAAAGGCCAGCGAACACACGACCATCACCAGATAGAGCCCGGTGCGGTCCTTGATGGTGTCCTCGTGCCCGATGGCGGGCGGATTCGCCGGGTACTTGAGGAACGGCACCAGGTAGATGCCGAGGAATCCGCCGCCCGCGACCAGCAGCGCGAGATTGCGCGCCCGCAGATTGCCGACGCGTCCCAGGCAGACCGCGTAGGCGACCGCGAAGAGCGCGCCCATGGCCATGCCGAAGAAGATCATGCCGACGCCGATGCCCACGTCCGCCTGGACGGTGCGGCTGAACAGCTCGTGCCCCGCGTGCTCCATCGGCAGCCCGGCGGCTTTGTCGAGCGCGGCCTGCGCGTCGTCCCTGCCGCTCTCGTAGTCGATCGCTTTACTGATGTCCGGCTCCGCGAAGATCCGCGCGAAGAGGAATGCGAGCAGCCCTGCGACGGCGCCGACGACTATGCCGCGCAGGATGAGTTTCTTTTCCATGTCGAATTGTCCGTCTGTTCTGTCGGCTCCGTCGGCGCGAACTCAGTGGCAGGGGAAACCGAGGAAGTGCCGGGCGTCGTGGACGAACTCGTGGATGTGGGTGTCCTTGCCGAAGACGCTGACCGCGCCCTGGTCGACACCGATGAAGTAGTAGACGGCGAAAGCCAGGATCGCGGTGCCTACCAGCCACATCACGGCCTTCGAGACCGGCAGGACAACCGGTGTGGCGGTGGTGGTGGGAGCGGACACAGAGCTCACGGGTGGGCCTCCTTCAGGGATTCGGCGTCCCTCGATCGAATGGGGCGTTGTGACGGCGGAGTATCTGACTCACCGGCCACCTCCTCGATGACCGGCTACACAGTGGCGCGACCGTGCTGGATTTTCACCAGCTTCCTCACGCCATCACGTAATTGAGCGTAGGGGCTGTCGAACAGGCACGTCAATCGGGCCTGCGACGTTGTGACATACGCCCCTGACCGCTGTGCGAGACTCCGGACCGTGAAACAGATCTTCGTCATCGGTATCGGGGCGGGCGACCCGGACCAGCTCACCCTCCAGGCCGTGCGGGCGATCGGCCGCACCGAGGTGTTCTTCCTGCTCGACAAGGGCGAGGAGAAGGCCGATCTGGTCGCGCTGCGCGAGGAGATCCTGCGGCGGCACGCCGTACGGCCGCACCGCGTGGTCGTCGCGCGCGACCCGGAGCGCGACCGGGAACGGACAACTCCCGGCTACGCGAACGCGGTTGACGACTGGCGACGGCGCCGCGCCGACATCTACGAGCGGCTGATCGCCGGGGAACTGCCGGACGACGGCTGCGGGGCGTTCCTCGTCTGGGGCGATCCGGCCCTGTACGACAGCACGTTGGGCATCCTCGAAGAGGTGCACGGCCGGGGGAGGGCCGCGTTCGAGTGGACGGTCGTGCCCGGCGTCAGCAGCGTCTCGTCGCTGGCCGCCAAGCACCGCACGGGCCTCAACCAGGTCGGGCGGCCGGTGCAGATCACCACCGGGCGCAGGCTCGCCGACGGCGGGCTGCCGGACGGGGTGGACGACGTGGTGGTGATGCTGGACGCCCACCAGACCTTCGGACGTTTCACCGGCCAGGGGCTGGAGATCTACTGGGGCGCGTATCTCGGCACGCCCGACGAGATCCTGCTGTCCGGACCGCTGGACGACGCCCTCGCGCAACGGATCAGCGACGTACGGGCGCGGGCCAGGGCGCGCAAGGGCTGGATCATGGACACCTATCTGCTGCGGCGCGGCGTCCCCAAGTGACCTCGCCCGGCGCGGAGTCGAGGCATGTGCTGATCCTCGGCGGTACGGGGGAGGCCCGGCGGCTCGCGGAGCTGCTCGCGGCCGATCCGGGGTTGGTGACGACGAGTTCGCTGGCCGGGCGGGTCGCGGAGCCCCTGCTGCCGGACGGCCGGGTCAGGATCGGCGGCTTCGGGGGCGCGGACGGGCTGGCCCGCTGGCTGCGCGAGGAACGGGTGGACGCGGTGGTCGACGCCACGCATCCCTTCGCCGCCGTCATCAGCGCCCACGCGGCCGAGGCGGCCCGCGCCGTACGCCTGCCGCTGCTCGTGCTGCGCCGGCCGGGCTGGGCGGCCGGTCCCGGCGACCGCTGGCACTGGGCCGACTCCGTCGCGGACGCGGCGGCCCTGCTGCCGGGCCTCGGGAGCCGCCCCTTCCTGACCACGGGGCGCGGCGACCTCGCGGCCTTCGCCGCGGCGCCCGCCTCGTTCCTGCTGGCACGCTCGGTCGACCCACCGGACCCGCCGCTTCCCCCGCACGTCCATGTCCTGCTGGCCCGCGGCCCGTTCACAGTGGAGTCCGAACGGGCGCTGCTGCGCCAGCACCGGATCGACGTCCTGGTCACCAAGGACAGCGGCGGCTCCGCGACCGCCCCCAAACTCACGGCGGCCCGTGAGGCGGGCATCCCCGTCCTGATCGTCCGCCGCCCGCCCCCGCCGGAGTCCGTCCCCGTCGTCGCGACCCCCGCGGAGGCCGTCAGCCTGCTGCGTGCCCCACGCAGGACCTGGCCGCCTCCATGGGGGTGGCCGTCCCCGCGAGGACCTGGTCACGGTGGGTCCGCGCCGTGACCATCAGGGCGTCGAGGGTGTCGCGGGTGCGGACGAGGTCGTCGATATGGGCCGAGAGGCGGTCGCGCTCCAGGGCCATCCGGTCGAGGGCGGCGTCGGAGTTCTCCTCGCTGGGGGAGTCGACGCAGGGGAGCAGTTCGGCGATGGTGCGGCTGGACAGGCCCGCCGCGTAGAGGCGCTGGATGAAGGCGACGCGCTCGACCTCCTCGTCCGTGTAGTGCCGCTGCCCGCTGCCGCTGCGCACGCTGGTGAGCAGCCCCTGCTCCTCGTAGTAGCGCACGGACCGCACGCTGACCCCGGCTCGCGCCGCGAGTTCCCCGATCCGCACGATGTCCTCCCGGCTGTTCCCACCGCCCGGGCGGTGGCTCCCGGGCGGGCTATGGTCTGCGTCACAGAGCTTGCCTCTGACGTCAATGTCAGGTTTTAGCGTAGCAGTCGCGTCCGGGCGACCGGGCGATACGGAAGTGACGCGCTACGCATGAAGGAGCCCGACGTGACGAACCTCTTCACCAGCTACCGGCTCGGCGGTCTGACCCTGCCCAACCGGCTGGTCATGGCCCCGATGACCCGGGTCAGGGCCGCGGCGGGCGGGCTGGCGACACCGTCGATGGCGGCCTATTACGCCCAGCGGGCGACCGCCGGGCTGATCGTCAGCGAGGGTGTGCAGCCGAGCGCGATCGGGCAGTCCAACCCGGGCACGCCGGGGCTGCACACCGACGAGCAGACCGCCGCGTGGCGTCCGGTGACCGACGCCGTGCACGCCAGCGGCGGCCGGATCTTCGCCCAGCTCATGCACGGCGGCCGGGTCTCGCACCCCGACACCATCGGGACGCTGCCGGTCGGGCCCTCGGCCGTCGCCGCCGTGGGAGAGGTGTTCACCCCGACCGGCCCGCAGCCCGCCCCGACGCCCCGCGCCCTGGAGACCGCCGAGATCCCCGAGCACGCGCGGTCGTACGGCGACGCCGCCCGCCGCGCGGTCGACGCCGGGTTCGACGGGGTGGAACTGCACGGCGCCAACGGCTATCTGATCTCGCAGTTCCTCTCGTCCAACGCCAACCTGCGCACCGACGGGTACGGCGGCTCGGTCGTGAACCGGATCCGCTTCGCCGTCGAGGCGGTCGCCGCCACCGTCGAGGCCGTCGGCGCGGACCGCACCGGCATCCGGCTCTCGCCGGGCGCCACCTTCTGGGGCGTTCGGGAGGACGACGTACCGGAGCTGTACGCGGCGCTGCTCACCGAACTGGCGGCGCTCTCACCGGCGTACGTCCACCTGGAGGCGACCGCCGACGAGGAGGCGCTGACCGCTCTGCGCCGGGCGTGGCCCGGCACCCTCATCATGAACCCCGTGCTGCCGATGGGCCCCAAGCAGACGGGCCGGGATGACGCCGACCACTGGCTCGCGCTGGGCGCCGACCTGATCAGCTTCGGCCGCGGCTTCATCGCCAACCCCGACCTGGTCGAGCGGCTGCGCGTCGGCCTGCCGCTGGCCCCTGTTGACGAGGCCACGTACTACCAGGGCGGCGACGCGGGCTATCTCACGTACTCCTCCCACCAGTACGCGGCCTGAGACCTCGTCGGTCAGGCGGCCTCGACCACGGGCCTGAGGACGTCCTCGCACCACTGCCGGAGCGTGGTGGGGGTGTCGACGGCGTGCTGCGGAGTGCGGGTGATCCCGTTGTCGAGGCCGCCGTCCTTGGCGATCGCCATGTCCAGCATGCCCTGGGCGATGGCCTCGGACATGCCCGCGCCGAGGAACCGCTCCTTGAACGGCCCCGCCGGGACCTGCTGGTAGCGGACCGGGAAGCCGAGGACGTCGGCGATCACGGCGGCCGTGTCATTCTGCGACAGGTCCTCGGGGCCGAGCAGCGGTACGTCCTCCCGGCCGCTCCACGAGGGGTCGAGCAGCAGGCGGGCGGCGACGGCGGCGATGTCGCGGGTGGCCACCGTGGGCATCGCGCGGTCGGGGGAGAGCGCGTTGAAGAACACGCCCTGCTCCTTGATCACTTGGGTCTGGCGGAGCAGATTGTCCATGAAGCTGGGCAGATTCAGGGACCGGAAGGCCGCGCCGGTCTCCGCGAGCCGGTCGTCCAGGGCCAGCGTAGCCGTCACATGCCCGGCCCGGTCCGCGTAGGCGGTGCCGCGGCCCAGGGAGCTGACGCTGACGACGTGCTTGACGCCGTAGGCGCGGATCGCCTCGACGGCGGGCCGGGCGAAGTCGGAGTACACCTCGTCTAGGGTGGCCGCGTGGGGGTTGGGCGGCGGCAGCCAGAACAGCGCGTCGGCGCCGTCGAGGGCGCGGGCCACGGCCTCGGGGTCGCCGTGCGAGCCCTGGACCACCTCCGCGCGCTCGCGGACGCCGGCGCTCAGCCGGGCGGGGTCGCGGACGACGACGCGGACCGGCTCGTCGGCGGCGAGAACGCGGTCGACCACCTGGTGTCCGATATTTCCGGTAGGTGCGGTGATGACGATCATGAGTTCACTCCAGCGGCATGGGAAAAGGTCGCTCGAACAAGTAAACTCTACCGTACCGTTTACTTTTGAGGATGCAAACCGATGACCCAAGAAGGCGGGCCGCGACAGCGCGGGGAGCAGCGACGGGGCGAGGAGTTGCGGCGCCACATCCTGTTCATGGCCAAGGACGTGTTTCTCGAGGCCGGGTACGAGCGCGCCTCGATGGACGCCGTCGCCGCCCGCGCCGGGACGTCCAAGCGGTCGCTGTACGCGCACTTCGAGAACAAGGAGAAGCTGTTCCTCGCCGTCCTCGGACTCGTCCGCGAGCTCTACCTCGGCAGGCTGCGGACACCCGACGCGTACTCCGCGGACCCCGCGGAAGCCGTCACCCTGTTCTGCGGGCGGTTCCTCCAGCTCATGACGTGGGAGTCGCAGGTGCGCACCTGCCGGCTGAGCATCGCCGCCGCCGCGTGGCTGCCCGCCAGTTCCCGCGCGTACTTCGACGCCATGTTCGCCACCACCCACGAACGGCTGGCCGCGTATCTCGTCGAGCACTACGGCATGGGACCCGAGGACGGCGCCGCCCTCGCCGAGGACCTGCTCGGCCGCACCGTGCTGCCGCGCGTCTTCCGCACCCTGCTCAACGTCGAGGACGCGACCACCGGCATGCCGGAGGACGACGCGCTCGCCGCGAGCGTCGACCTGCCCGCCATCCGCCGGGTGGTCGCGACGGCGCTGCCCGCCGCCGAGGACTGACGGCTACCGGCGTCCGCGCTGAGGCCCGCTTCTCACGCGCAGGACGGGCACACGCCCCGGTAGGTGACCTCGAACGCCGAGACGCTGAAACCGAAGCGCTCCTCGGGCGGCAGGTCGGCCAGCGGGTCGCCGGTCGGGTGGACGTCCCGGATCGTGCCGCAGCGCGAGCACACCAGGTGCTGGTGGGCGTGGTGCGCGTTCGGGTCGTACCGCTTGGCGCGGCCGTCGGTGGAGACCTCGATGACCTCGCCGAGCGCGACCATCTCGCCCAGGGTGTTGTAGACGGTGGCCCGCGAGATCTCCGGCAGCCGCCCGGCCGCGCGGGCGTGCACCTCGTCGGCCGTCAGGTGGACGTGGTCGCCGTCGAGAACCTCGGCGACGACGCGGCGCTGGGAGGTCATCCGCCAGCCGCGTCCGCGCAGCCGCTCCAGCAGGTCACTCATGTCGGTTCACCTATTCAGGTTCGGCGGGATGCCCGAAGTTTACTCATGGGCGTCCGGAGTCTGATGGGATATGAGCTTGGCCCGCTTCTTGACTTGGACACAGTCCATCGTAGGATCGGTTCCGGCGATAACCAAGGGACAGGAAGCCCCCAGTAGGGCAGGAGACGGAGACGTGACGGGACCACCGCCGTGAAGTCGCGCGGCGTCGGCCTGAGGGTGGGGACCGCCCGCGTCACGGCCACCGCCCGCCCGACCGTGTCCGATGACCCTGGCTCGTCGTTCGACTTGTCGCCCGACGAACCGCGGTCGTCTCCCGGGGCCGAGCGCCCCGACTGTTCCATTTCCCCGCAGTTCCTGAGCACCGTGATCCGCCTGGTCCGGAAGGATTCCCATGTCTGAGAACCATGATGCAATCGTCACTGACGCGAAGGCGGAGGGCGGGGGTGGCTGCCCGGTCGCGCACGGACGCGCGCCGCACCCGACTCAGGGCGGCGGAAACCGCCAGTGGTGGCCCGAGCGGCTCAATTTGAAGATCCTTGCCAAGAACCCCGCCGTGGCCAACCCGCTCGGCGAGGACTTCGACTACGCCGAGGCGTTCAAGACCCTCGACCTCGCGGCGGTCAAGCAGGACATCGCGCAGGTGCTGACCAGCTCCCAGGACTGGTGGCCCGCCGACTTCGGCAACTACGGCCCCTTCATGATCCGTATGGCGTGGCACAGCGCGGGCACGTACCGCATCAGCGACGGCCGCGGCGGCGGCGGCGCGGGCCAGCAGCGCTTCGCCCCGCTCAACAGTTGGCCGGACAACGCCAACCTGGACAAGGCCCGCCGTCTGCTGTGGCCGGTCAAGAAGAAGTACGGCCAGAGCCTGTCCTGGGCCGACCTGATGATCCTCACCGGCAATGTCGCCCTGGAGCAGATGGGCTTCGAGACCTTCGGCTTCGGCGGCGGTCGCGCGGACGTCTGGGAGCCCGACGAGGACGTCTACTGGGGCCCCGAGACCACCTGGCTCGGCGACGAGCGCTACACGGGCGACCGCGAGCTGGAGAACCCGCTCGGCGCCGTCCAGATGGGCCTGATCTACGTCAACCCCGAGGGCCCCAACGGAACGCCCGACCCGCTGGCCGCGGCCCGCGACATCCGTGAGACCTTCCGCCGGATGGCGATGAACGACGAGGAGACCGTCGCGCTGATCGCGGGCGGCCACACCTTCGGCAAGACCCACGGCGCGGGCCCGGCCGACAACGTCGGCGACGACCCCGAGGCCGCCTCCGTCGAGCAGCAGGGCCTCGGCTGGAAGAACAGCTACGGCACCGGCAAGGGCGGCGACGCGATCACCAGCGGTCTCGAGGGCATCTGGACCAACACCCCGACCGCCTGGGACAACAGCTTCTTCGAGATCCTCTTCGGCTACGAGTGGGAGCTGTTCCAGAGCCCCGCGGGCGCCAACCAGTGGCGGCCGAAGGAGGGCGCGGGCGCCGGCACCGTACCGGACGCGCACGACGCGTCCAAGAGCCACGCCCCGACGATGCTCACCACCGACCTCGCGCTGCGGGTCGACCCGGCGTACGAGCAGATCTCGCGGCGCTTCTTCGAGAACCCCGCCGAGTTCGCGGACGCCTTCGCCCGCGCCTGGTACAAGCTGACCCACCGCGACATGGGCCCGGTCGTGCGCTACCTCGGTCCCGAGGTCCCCTCCGAGGTGCTGCTGTGGCAGGACCCGCTGCCCGCCGCCACCCACGAGCCGCTCGACGCCTCCGACATCGCCGCCCTCAAGAGCCAGATCCTCGGCTCCGGGCTGTCGGTGGCCCAGCTCGTCTCCACCGCGTGGGCCTCGGCCTCGTCCTTCCGCGGCAGCGACAAGCGCGGCGGCGCCAACGGCGCGCGCGTCCGTCTCCAGCCGCAGATCGGCTGGGAGGTCAACGAGCCCGACCGGTTGGCGACCGTGCTGCGCACCCTGGAAGGTGTCCAGGAGTCCTTCAACGCCGCCCAGAGCGGCGGTAAGGGGATCTCCTTCGCCGACCTGATCGTGCTGGCCGGTGGCGTCGGCGTCGAGCAGGCCGCCAAGGCGGCCGGGTTCGACATTCAGGTGCCGTTCACGCAGGGCCGCGTGGACGCGACCCAGGAGCAGACCGACGTCGAGTCGTTCAGCGCCCTGGAGCCGACCGCCGACGGATTCCGCAACTACCTCGGCAAGGCCAACCGGCTGCCCGCCGAGTACCTGCTGATCGACAAGGCGAACCTGCTGAACCTGAGCGCCCCCGAGCTGACCGTCCTCGTCGGCGGCCTGCGCGTCCTGGGCGCCAACTACCAGCAGTCCGCCCTCGGCGCCCTCACCGAGACCCCCGGCACGCTGACCAACGACTTCTACGTCAACCTGCTCGACCTGGGCACGACGTGGAGCGCGACGTCCGAGGACGCGAACACCTTCGAGGGCCGCGACGCCTCCGGCGCGGTCAAGTGGACCGGCACCCGCGCCGACCTGGTCTTCGGCTCGAACTCCGAGCTGCGCGCCCTGGCGGAGGTCTACGCGAGCGACGACGCGAAGGAGAAGTTCGTCAACGACTTCGTCGCGGCGTGGGCCAAGGTCATGGACCTCGACCGGTTCGACCTGGTCTGAGAACGATGCCTCCGGGGCACCGGGTGAGGACGCCTGACCGCGTCTGACGCACATCCCGGCCACGACGTCCGGGGCGGCTCGCAGAAGCCGCCCCGGACGTCGCTGTGTGCGGGGCCCTTTCGGCCGCCGGGTGCCCAGGCGCCCAGCGGCCCGGGGGCTCAGTCCTGGGCGAGCACCGCGCGGATCACATGCCGGGCGTTACGTGCCATCGTCGGATTCGTCTCGCGGTAGTACGGCAGCGCGTTCACCGCCTGGGAGAGCGCCCGGCCCCGCCCGCGCCTCCACGTCGCGTCGTCGACGCCGAGCGTGCCGCGCAGGACCTCCCGCGCGTCGGGCGGCAGCAGATTCCACGCGGGGAACAGGTCACAGGCCGGATCGCCCACGCCCGCGCACCCGAAGTCGATCACCGCGGTCAGCCGGCCCCCCGACACCAGCAGATTGCCCGGCATCAGATCGGAGTGCACCCACATCGGCGGCCCGTCCCAGACGGGCGCGCGCAGGGCGTCCTCCCACACGGCGGTCAGGCCGGCGCAATCGACGCCCTCCTGCGGAATCCCGCGCAGTCGCGCGATCGCCGACCGGGTCGACGCGTCGTGGTGGGCGAGCGGTTCGCCGCGATAGGCGGGCGGCGGGTCCGGCAGCGTGACGTCCCGCATCGCCCGCACGAATCCGGCGATGTCCTCCGCCAGGCGTACGGGTTCGGTCAGCGCCCCCGCCTCGGGCGGCTCGCCGTCCAGCCACCGGTACACCGACCACGGCCACGGATACCCCCGCGCGGGCTCCCCGGCGCCGAGGACTTCGGGAACGGCCGCGGGCAGCAGGGGCGCGAGCCGCGGCAGCCACTCCTGCTCCAGCGCGACGTCCCCGGCCCCGCCCGCCACGAGCGGCAGACGGACCACCATGTCGTCGCCGAGCCGGTACATCGCGTTGACCGTGCCGCCGGACGGGAACCGCCGCACGTCGAGCCCCGCCCACCGGGGGAACTGTTCGGCCACCAGCCGCCGTACGAGGTCGGCGTCGATGGGGTGCAGGTCAGGGTGCATGGGCGGGGTGGTCATGGGGCGTCATACGACCGCGCGGCGGCGGCTCCCGTCAACCGCTTTTCCCCCCTCGACGGCCCGCCGCGCGGGCGCCCCGCCGGGGGCCGGCGAGGGGGGCCCGATCCCGCCCCCGCAATCCATTTGCCATTCCTTTACTATGGCTCGGTCGGTCCGCCCGCGACCCTGGTAGGAGCCGCGGTCGCCGCCGACCCGGCGAACGCGCCGCGCCGCCCGACCGCCCGACCCACACCGGTCGGCCCGGACGCCGTTCACACGACACGTCCCGTCCCCCTTGGAGCACGCAATGCAGCACACCGTTCACGCGCGCAAGACCCCGCTCCCGGGGGTGGGCATCCGCTACGACGTGTCCACCGACGCCGGTCGGCACCTGTCGGTGGTCGTGCACCACGACGGGCGGCGCACCCTGGCGTTCCACGACCCGGAGGACGACGACGCCTGCAAGGACGCCGTGGTCCTGGAGCCGCACGAAGTGAGCGCGCTCGCCGAACTGCTCCCGCCCGACCCGGTCGCGCACCTGCGCCAGCACTTCGAGATCGACCTGGTCACCGAGCACATCACGGTGAGCAAACGGTCGCCGTACGCGGGCCGCACGCTCGGCGACACGCAGGCCCGTACCCGTACCGGCGCCTCGATCGTCGCCGTGCTCCGCCGCACGGCCGCCGTGCCGTCGCCCACTCCCGACTTCCGCTTCGCGGTCGGCGACATCCTTGTCGTCGTCGGCACCCGCGAAGGTGTGGACGCCGTCGCGGAACTGATCACAGGGGGATAAGAGCCTGTGCACGACACGACCGACATGCTCATCGAGCTCGGGGCGATCATTCTCGCCCTGGGCATCCTCGGCCGCCTCGCGGGACGTGTCGGCTTCTCGCCGATTCCCCTCTATCTGCTCGCGGGGCTGGCCTTCGGCAAAGGCGGGCTCATCCCGCTACACGCCAGTGAGGACTTCGTGGCCACCGGCGCCGAGATCGGCGTCGTCCTGCTGCTTCTGCTGCTCGGCCTGGAGTACAGCGCTTCGGAACTCGTCACGAATCTGAAAACGCAGTACCCCTCGGGCGCGGTGGACTTCGCGCTCAACGCCGTACCCGGCGCGGTGGCCGCGCTGCTGCTGGGCTGGGGTCCGGTCGCCGCCGTCGCGCTGGCGGGCGTGACGTGGATCTCCTCGTCGGGTGTGATCGCGAAGGTCCTCGGGGACCTCGGCCGTCTCGGCAACCGTGAGACCCCGCTCATTCTGGGCGTGCTGGTACTCGAAGACCTCTCGATGGCGGTCTATCTGCCGATTCTCAGCGCCCTGCTGGCGGGCGTGAGTCTCGCGGGCGGCACCCTCACTCTGCTGATCTCGCTCGGCACGGTCGGGATCGTCCTGTACGTGGCGCTGCGCCACGGGCGGCTGATCAGCCGCGCCGTCTCCTCCGACAATCCCGAGATGCTGCTGCTGGTCGTGCTCGGCCTGACGCTGCTGGTGGCCGGTGTCGCCCAGCAGCTCCAGGTGTCCGCCGCCGTCGGCGCGTTCCTGGTCGGCATCGCGCTGTCGGGTGAGGTCGCCGAAGGCGCCCGCAATCTCCTGACCCCGCTGCGGGACCTGTTCGCGGCGGTCTTCTTCGTCTTCTTCGGCCTGAGCACCATCCCCGCCGACATCCCGCCGGTCCTGGTCCCCGCGCTGATCCTGGCCGTCGTCACGACCCTCACCAAGATCGCCACCGGCTGGTACGCGGCGCGCAGGGCCGGAATCCGGCCCGCCGGACGGTGGCGGGCGGGCGGCACGCTGGTCGCGCGCGGCGAGTTCTCCATCGTCATCGCGGGACTCGCGGTCGGTGTCGAGCCCCGGATCGGGCCGCTGGCCACCGCGTATGTGCTGATCCTGGTCGTCCTCGGCCCGCTCACCGCCCGCTGGACCGAGCCCATCGCCCGCAAACTCACCGAGGCCATCGGCCCGTACGCGCGCCGCCGCGCCGCGCTCCCGGCCGCCGCCGCGTCCCCCGGCCCGGCCGAGGAACAGATCGACACGACGGCCACGCGTTCCTGAGCGCCCCGCCCGCTCCGCGACGACGGCTCACTCGTGCCGCTGGGCGCCCACCAGCACCTCCCCGGCGTCCGTCCGGTAGTAGAGCACCGACCGCCCCGCGCGACGGCGCCGGATCAGACCGGCGTCGAAGAGCACCTTCAGATGGCGGCCGACGGAGCCGAGTCCCTGGCCGGTGAGCGCGACCAGTTGGGTGGTGCTCTTGGGGGAGTCCAGGAGGACGAGGACGGCCGCGCGCCCCGGCCCGAGCAGCGCGCGCAGGGCGTCCGGCGCCGAGGGCGGGTCCGGCTCGGCCAGTACGCCCGCGCACGGGTAGATCACGGCGTAGCGGTGCGGCCGGTCCCAGGAGACCCAGCTGCGGCGCGGGGTGACCGGCACGAACAGCAGCCGCGCCCCGGAGATCTCGCGCGGCGGATTGTCGTACGCGTTGATCTGGAGCCGTCCCTCGCCCAGCCAGCGCATCCCCGGCCGCATGTCGTCCAGCGCCGCCGTCCAGCCGCCCTGGCTCAACTGCCGGGTGCGCGCCACGATGTCGGCCTCGAGAACGCGGCGCCGCCGGGGCCAGTACGGCAGGACCGTCTCCGTCCACACCCACCGCATCACATCCGCGGCCCGCTGGGGCACTTCGGCCTCGGGCAGCCAGGCGGGCAGCGGTCCGCCCAGCGATGTCGCCAGGTCGGCGCGGGCGACGTCGGCCGGGGTCGTACGGATACGGTCCAGCTCCGCCTCGATCGACGGCTCGCCCTCGGCCCGCGGCGGGGGGATGAGGAAGTCCGCGATCCAGGTCGGCCGGAATCCGGCCCCGACGATCAGCGCGGCGACCGGGTCCTCGGCCAGGCGGCGCCGGTACGCGGACCGGTGGGCGCGCAGCCACGCGCTCTCGCCGGGGTGCGCGGCCGTGGCGCCCGCCAGGTCGAGCAGGCTCGCGACGGTCTCGGCCAGCGGGGAGACGACGAAACGGCCTCCCGCCAGGGTGTCCGCGTTGACCAGCCACCAGCCCATCGTTTCGCCTCCCCGCGAAACTCTAACGCCGGGCCGGCCGGGCCGCGGAGACTCCCCGTCCATGCGCACCTACCGAGAACTCTTCCGCGCCCCGGAGTTCACGCCGCTGTTCGCGACCGGCTCGCTGTCGACGGCCGCGTCCACGGTGAGCGGTCTCGCGCTGGGCACGCTGATCTACACGGCGACCGGCTCGCCGCTGCTGTCCGCCCTGGCGATGTTCGGCCCGGCGCTGGTCCAGGTCGTCGGCGCGGCCACACTGCTGTCGGCCGCCGACCGGCTGCCGCCGCGCGCCGCGACGGCCGGGCTCGCCCTGCTCTTCGGCCTGTGCACCGCCGCCCAGGCCGTGCCGGGACTGCCCGTGTGGGCGGCCTTCGCCGTACTCCTCGGCGAGGGGCTGATCGCCTCACTGGGCGGCGGAGTGCGCTACGGGCTGCTCAACGAGATCCTTGAGCGCGACGGCTATCTGCTCGGCAGGTCCGTGCTCAACATGTCGGTCGGCGCCACGCAGATCTGCGGCTTCGCCGTCGGCGGGGTCCTGGTCACCGTGCTGTCCCCGCGCGGCACCCTGCTGGCCGGCGCCGCGCTCTACCTGGCCGCCGCGGCCGTCGCCCGGCTCGGCCTGAGCGGTCGCCCGCCGCGTACCACGGGACGCCCCTCGGTCGCCGACACCTGGCGCACCAACGGCCTGCTCTGGTCGTCCGTGCCCCGCCGCTACGTCTACCTCGCCCTGTGGGTGCCCAACGGGCTCATCGTCGGCTGCGAATCCCTCTACGTCCCCTACGCGCCCCGGCACGCCGGGCTCCTCTTCGCCAGCGCGGCCCTCGGGATGCTCGCGGGCGACACCCTCACCGGCCGCTTCCTGCCCCGCCGTTGGCGCGAACGCCTCGGCGCCCCGCTGCGGCTGCTGCTCGCCGCCCCCTACCTCGCCTTCGCCCTCCACCCCGCCCTGCCGCTCGCCGTGACCGCCGTCGTCCTCGCCTCCGTCGGCTACTCCGCGAGCCTCCTCCTCCAGGAACGGCTCATGTCCCTCACCCCCGACGCCCTCAGCGGCCACGCCCTCGGCCTCCACTCCTCCGGCACGCTCACCCTCCAGGGCGTCGGCGCCACCCTGGCGGGAGCTGTCGCCCAGCGCACCTCACCCGCCACCGCCATGACCGTGATGGCGACCGCCTCCGTAGCCGTCACCCTCGCCCTGGCCCCCGGCCTGCGCCCGCTCCCCACCGCTGAAGGTCCGGCCCTCGGCGAGACCCCGGCGCGGAGCCCGTCCGCCTGACCGGGCCCGGCGGGAGCGCCGACCGGGAACGGGAGGGGGGCTCGCCTAGGGTGGCTGTGAACCGGTGGGAAAGGGGCGGGGCGTGGGTCCGACGAGCGGGGTGGCGCGGGCCGATGTCGTGGTGGTCGGGGGAGGCGGGAGCGGGGGGCCGTTGGCCGCGCGGCTGAGCGAGGACGCGGGGCGGACGGTGGCGCTGATCGAGGCGGGGCCCGCGCCGAGAACCTTCGCGCCGGAGTTGCTGGACGCGCGGCTCGTACCGGGGGCGTGGGCGCGGGGGGCGCCGCTGTGGCTGTATCCGGCGCGTCTGACACCCGAGCGTCCCCACACGATCGGCCGGGGCAGGATCCTGGGGGGCTCGACCACCGTCAACGGCGGGTATTTCGTACGGGCCCGGCGGGACGACTTCGACCGGTGGGCGGCGGCGGGCAACGACGCCTGGTCCTTCGACCGGATGCTGCCGTTCCTGCGCCGGATGGAGACCGACCTGGACTACGGCGCGTCCGCCGTCCACGGCGCGGACGGCCCGGTCCGGGTGCGGCGGACCGCGCTCGACCACCCCGCCGCCGCGGCGTTCGGCGCGGCGGCCCGCGAGTCGGGGTTCCCGGCCGAGCCGGACAAGAACGACCAGGGCGCGCCCGGCTTCGGCCCGGTGCCGTCGAACGCGGTCGACGGCGTACGCGCCAACACCGCCGTCGGCTACCTCCAGGACGCGCTCGCGCGCCCCAATCTCACCGTCCTCGGCGACCGCACCGTCCGCCGAGTCCTGGTGGAGCACGGCCGCGCGGTCGGCGTGGAGACCGAACGCGACGGCGTACGGGAGACCGTCACGGCGGGTGAAGTCGTGCTGTGCGCGGGCGCTTTCGGGTCACCGCACCTGCTGGCGCTGTCCGGCATCGGCCCGCGCGCGGACCTCGAACGCCTCGGCATCCCCGTGCTGCGGGACGCCCCCGGCGTCGGCGGGTCGTTCAGCGACCACCCGCAGATCGTCGTGGAGTGGACCCCGGTAGGCGACGTGCCCGCCGCCGACGGCGGTTGGCTCGGCGGCGCCCTCCACCTGGTGTCGAGCGGCGGCCCCGCGGCGGGCGACCTGGAAATCCTCCAGTCGCTCACGCCGATGGCGGCCCTGATCCGCGCCCGCACGTCGCTGCCCGGCGCGCCGCTGCCCTTCCTCGTCTCCGCGCAGGCCCCGCGACCGCGCGGACGCCTGCGGATCGTCTCCGCCGACCCCGCGGTGCCGCCGACCGTCGACTACGGCTATCTGCGGACGCCCGACGACCGGCGGCGGCTGCGCGAGGCCGTCAGGACGACCGCGGCACTGATCGCCGCACCCGCCTTCCGTACCGTCGTCGCGCCGGACTCGACGGCGGGGCCCGGCCAGGAGACGCTGGCCGACGACGGCCTGCTCGACGCGTGGATCCGGGCCCGTATCGGCACCTCGGTGCACGCCTGCGCGAGCGCGCCCATGGGTCCGGCCGACGACCGGCACGCCGTGGTCGACCAGTACGGCAGGGTCCACGGGGTGCGGGGGCTGCGGGTCGCGGACACCTCGATCCTTCCGGCCGCTCCCCTGCGCGGTCCCGCGGCGACCGCCGTCCTGATCGGCGAGGTCGTCGCGGACGCGATCCGCCACGACCGCGCGTGAGCGTCAGCCCGAGGCACCCTTGCCGGACCCCAGGCGCGGGCGCAGCGCCGCTGTCGAGCGGCCCTTGAGCGCGGAGAGCCAGACGCCCGTGCCGTAGGCGAGGTCGTCCAGGCGGCGGGCGACGGCGTAGCGCAGGGGGTCGAGGCCGACCTCGCCCGGACGGTATTCGAGGGCGACGTCGGCGACCGACGCGACGGCGACCGCGCGCCGGATCCGGGGGGAGACCGCGCAGCCGACGGCGGCCAGCGGCCACCAGTGGCGGGTGAGCAGGGCGCCGGTCTGGGACAGGGCGCTGACCGCGCCGTTGGCGGTGAGCCGGGTGGCCAGCCGTACCGGGTGGTCGGCGCCCTTGAGTTTGCGGGCGATCCGTACGGTCGTGACCCCGCAGACGGCGCCCGCCACCGGCAGCGACCAGCGGCGCTGGGCCAGCAGCGCGAGGGACAGCGCGCCCGCCCAAGGGGCGAGGACGGCGGGGGCGATGAGTTCGGGGTGGCGCTCGGCCAGCGGATGCGCTCCCGTGCCGTACGCCGCCTTGCGCAGCATCCAGTCCGTGAACCGCACGCGGTGCTCGTGCTCGGCCCGGACCGACGGCTCGTACCGTACGCGCCAGCCGTCCTCGATCAGCCGCCAGCACAGGTCGACGTCCTCGCCGACCCGCATGGCCGCGTCGAAGCCGTCCGCCATCGCGTCCACCCGCGCCACGCTGCACGCGGTGGAGGCCCAGGAGACGGGGGTCCCCGGGCGGACGGCCGCCGGGTCCCGGCCGAGGTCGAGCGAGGACCTGGCGGCCTCGTACCGGCCGATCCAGCCGGTGGCCGCGGCGGTCGGCAGCCCGGTGATGCGCGGCACGGCCATGCCGACCTTGGGGTCGGTGAAGTGCCGGAGCAGGACGGGGACGGTCTCCGGGGGCAGCACGATGTCGGAGTCCACGAAGACCACATAGGGGGTGCGGACCAGCCGCAGCCCCGCGTTGCGGGCCGCGGCTGGGCCCATGTTCCGCTCCAGCACGACCAGTTGGGCGCCGTGCTTGACGGCGGTGTCCTCGATGTCGTCGGCGTGCCGCGATCCGTCGTCCACGACGACGACGCGCTGGCCGGGGCCGATGCTGGTGAGCAGCCGGTCGAGTTGCGCCGCCCGCTCGTGGACGGGCACGACGAAGGTGTGCCGCGGGTCGGGATTCTGCGGCAGGTCGTGAACGACCGGGTACGCCATGCCGTTGTCGAGCAGCCGGTCGGCGAGGACGCCGCTCGCCGCGTCCCGGACGCGCACCGTACGGTCGTCGGCCAGCAGCGGGCGGGCGCGGGGGGTCAGCCGGACGAGCCGGGTCGGGAAGCCGCCGAGC
This sequence comes from Streptomyces sp. NPDC008317, assembly GCF_042955955.1. Lineage (NCBI taxonomy): Bacteria > Bacillati > Actinomycetota > Actinomycetes > Kitasatosporales > Streptomycetaceae > Streptomyces > Streptomyces sp. NPDC008317. The sequence continues at coordinate 280,081 of NZ_JBIBFQ010000005.1, read as the reverse complement.
AGGGCACGGCCGCCGTCGATGACGCGGGTGTGGCGGTTGAGCGCGACCACGAAGCCGCCGGGCAGCCGCGCGGTCCCGCCGGGCGCGCCCGTACCGCTCCTGCCGTCCGGAGCGCCGGCGCCGCGCTTGCCGTCCGGCGCACCCGTACCGCCGTCGCCCTCGGGCGCGCGCCCCGCCGGTTCCGCGGTCATTCGGTCACCGTCCCGTCCACCGGTTCGGCGTCGACCAGTCGGCCGCGGGTGTCCGCGGACCCTTCGGCGATCAGCCGGGTGGCCGTGGTGACCATGTACGTCATCGCCTTCTCTCCTTCTTCGGCGGACGCCCCCGCCGGGTCGCCGAGGACCCCGGACGGCGAGACCGCCAGCACACCGCCCGCGACCAGGTCGGGCATGAGGTCCGCGAGCGGCCGGGTGTCCCCGGCGACGGCCTGCGCGGTCCGCACGTCCCCGGGCGCCAGGTGGAGCATGACCGAGGTCTCCCACCGTCCGGCGTGCGGATCCGCGTCGGGTGCCACGCACGGCACCCACGCGACGTGGTGGCCCTCGGCGCGCAGCAGGACGACCGCCTCGGCGAGCGTGGCGACATTGCCGCCGTGCCCGTTGACGAAGACGATCCGCCCGGCCCACATCGCCAGCGACCGCACGGACTCCACGAGGACCGCCTTCAGGGCCTCGCGGCCGATCGAGACGGTGCCCGCGAAGCCCGCGTGCTCGCCGCTCGAACCGTAGGCCATGGTCGGCGCGACCAGGGTGTGCCACTCGGGCGGGGCCCCGGCCGCCACCCGCTCGGCGACCGCCCGCGCGATGGCGGCGTCGGTGCCCAGCGGCAGATGCGGCCCGTGCTGCTCGGTCGAGCCCAGCGGCACCAGGACCAGCGGCGCGAACGGGACCGTCGGCCAGACGGCGTGCGCCAGGTCGGAAGGGGCCGCGGGTCCTGCCGTGCTCCCGGGGCCCGCGCGGTTCGCGGGTGTCGACGGCATGTCAGCGGATCGGGTCCTTGGAGCGCGGCGCGGCCTCCGCGGCGCCCGCGCGGTCCGCGCGGCCGACGAGCCCGCCGCCGAGTGTCCTGGTGAAGCCGTCGGGGATCACCAGGTCGTCGGGGGACAGCTCGTGCACCGAGGAGTGGCCCAGGCCCAGCACCGCGGAGTCCAGGCCGCCGCGCATGATGTCCAGGACGTTCTCCACCCCGGCCTGGCCGTTGGCCGCGAGCCCCCACAGGTAGGCGCGGCCGATCAGCACCGCGCGGGCGCCGAGCGCCAGCGCCTTGGCGACGTCGCCGCCGCGCCGGATGCCGCCGTCGAGCACGACCTCGATCTGGTCGCCCACCGCCTCGGCGATCGACGGCAGCATCCGTATCGTGCCCGGTGTCGTGTCCAGGTTGTTGCCGCCGTGGTTGGACACCGAGATCCCGCTGACCCCGGCGTCGACCGCGCGCTTGGCGTCGTCCACCCGCGTCACGCCCTTGAGCAGGAACGGGCCGCCCCACTCCTCGCGCAGCCACTTCACGTCGTCCCAGGTGGGCGGCGCCGTCTGCATCCACTCGTAGTAGGCGCCGAAGAAGGTGGGCGCCGCGCCGCCCGGCGGGCGGAGGTTGGGCGCGGTGAGGTCGGGGAGCCGACGGGATTTGAGGAACCGCATCAGCCAGGCCGGGTGCGGCGCCACGTTCGGCGCGAACTTCAGCATCGTCTTGAAGTCCAGCTTCTCCGGGATCGAAGGACTGCCCCAGTCGCGCCCGTTGGAGAAGGACCAGTCGAGCGTGGAGATCAGCGCCTTGGCCCCGGCGGCCCTGGCCCGGTCCATCCGCTGCACCATCGACTCGCGGGTGCCGGTCCAGTACATCTGGAAGAAGGTGTTCTCGTTCGCCTCGGCGACCTCCTCGACCGGCTTGCTGGCGAAGGAGCTGAGCCCCATGATCACGCCCCGGTTCGCGGCGGCCCGCGCGACGGCCACCTCGCCGTCCGGGTGCACGGCCTGCACACCGGTCGGCGAGATCACCACGGGCATCGACGTCGGGATCCCCAGCACCGTCGTCGACAGGTCGCGCTCGGCGTGATGGCCCACCACCCGCGGCGCGAAGCCCAGTTCGGCGAACGCCTCGATGTTGTCATCGATGGTCCGGCCGCGCTCCGAGCCCGCGACCAGGGCTCCGTAGACCGAACTCGGTAGTTGCTTCTTTGCCCGGCGCTGCGCCTCGGCGACGGTCTCGAACCAGGGATTCCTGCTCATTGCGTGTTCCTCTTCGTCTCGGAGCCGGTCCTTCGGGGCCGGTCCATGTCCGTGAGCGTCAGGTGCCGCCCGTGCGCCGCTGAGGCGCGGGTCAGCCGCTCCTCACGTGCCCCGGGCGAACGTGCCTCCACGCGCCGTTCATGTGCGGAAGACCTCCCTGAGAGCCGGTGCGATGTCGTGGTGGGTGCGGATGCGGTGAAAGGTGCCGTGCCCGGCCCTGGCCAGTTCCGCGCCCAATTCGACGTCCTTCTCACCGCTCGTGTCGAGCAGCACGTCCAGCCGCGGCAGCCGGGCCGCCGCCGGGCGCGGGTCCGGCCCCGCGTTGTGGACGCAGTCCGACAGCAGCAGCACCCGCGCGCCGCGCCGCGGCACCGACGCCAGCCGGGCGGCGGCGAGTTCGAGCGGGAAGGCCACATTGGTCAGGCCCCTGGCCGGGATGCGCAGCATCGCGTCCAGCAGCTCCATCGGCCTGACCGGGTCGCCCAGTTCGAGCAGCACCGCCGCGTCCGACCAGAAGGCGACGACGGCCAGCGCCTCGGACTCCAGCTCGGCCGCGAGCGCGCCCACGGTCGCCGCCGCGGTACGTACCCGCTCGCCCTTCATCGACCCCGACAGGTCCACCGCGAGCACGACGGAGCGGGGCGCGCGGACCCGCTCGAAGACGAAGACGTCCTCGTCGTCGGGGACCGGCCGCTCCGCTAGCCGCTCCAGCGTCGGATCCAGGTCGATGTCGCTGCCCCGCTGCCGGTACGGGAGGCTGGCCAGCCGCCCCGAAGCGGCCGGCCGTCCGCCGCGCGCCCGCTTCGGCTTCGGCAGGGACAGCCGCGCGGCGATCTCGCGGGCCCGCGCCCGCACCGCGGGGTCCACCGGCTCGGTGTCGTCCGAGCCGCTGAGCAGCGCCCCCCGCTCGTCGGTGAAGTCGGCCGCCGAGCGGGTCGGCCGCGGGCGCGCGGGACCGGCGCCGCGCGAGCGGGCGCGCAGCACCGTGCCTCCCGTGCCCGCCACCGCTTCGAACACCTTCGGCTCCTCGTCGAGTGTCTTGGGGATACGGCGCAGCGGTCGCCGCGACCGGTCCGTGGACGCCCGTTCGCGCCGCCGTACGGGCGAGTCGGCCTCCACCGCTCTTCATCCGGGCTCCGCCCGCGCCGGATCCAGCACGAAGCGGTCCTCCCAGATCTCCCGCAGGACGCGCTCCGCGGTGGTCTCCGCCGCGTCGTCCAGCCGGATCCGGCCGGACAGCGAGACCGTCATCGCGTCGTAGAAGCTCTCCGGGTAGCGGTCGTCGTCCGGTCCGCTCAGGCCGCGCATCGTCATCAGGCCGTCGGCGACCAGCGCGCAGTCGATCGCGCCCCGCACGCTGCTGCCCTGACGCAGATCCGGGTGCGCGCGGGTGGCCCGGGTCACCGCGACGGCGTCGGGCACGATCCGGTCCGCGAGCGGACCGGACAGCGCGGCGCGCAGCCTGACGATGTCCTCCTCCGCGGCGGCGTCCTGGTACCCGACCACGATCCGGTTGAGCCGGTCGCTGACGCCCGCCGAGAGCCGGGTGGTGCCGATGTCGTCACTGGGGTTCATCGAGGCGATGACCCGGAACGACGGCTCGGCGGTGACCAGGCCGACCCTGGGCACCTCGACCGCGCGGTCGGCCATCGCCGACAGCAGGGTGTTGAGGGTGTCCTCGGGGGCGCGGTTGAACTCCTCGATGTAGAGGAACCCGCCGGTGCGCATCGCCTGGACCAGCGGCCCCGCCACGAAGTTGTCGGCGCTGTAGTCCTCCCGCAGCACCCGCGCGGGATTGTGGTGCCCGACCAGCTTGGCCGGGGTCAGATCGGCGTTGCCCTCCACGAACACCAGCGGGATGCCCCACTCCTCGGTGATCGCCTTGAGCATGGTGGTCTTGCTGGTGCCGGGCGGGCCCTCCAGGACGAGATCCCGCCCGGCGCCGACGGTCGCGAGCGCGAGTTCCAGCTCGCGCTCGCGGCCGACGATGCGCGAGGCGATCCGCTCCCCGGCCGCCGCGACGCCGGAGCCGGCCCCGGCGTCCCGTACCGTCCGCAGTGTGGTCATCGTTCGCGCTCCCTACGCTCGACGTGGCTGACAGACCCGCTACTTGGCCGTCTGGCCCGCGTCGATCGGCAGGGTGACGCCGGTGACGTACCGCGCCTCGTCCGAGGCCAGCCACAGCACCGCGTTGGAGATGTCGACCGGCTCGACCCACGGGATCGGCAGCGCGTTCATCGAACCGAAGCGCGGGCCGAGATTCTCCTTGGTCCGCTCGGCCACCGGCAGGTCGGACGCGAACAGCTCGTACGTCGCCGAATTCTGGATCATCGGGGTGTCGACCGACGTGGGGTGCACGCTGTTGACCCGGATGCTGTCCGGGGCCAACTCCAGCGCCAGCGTGCGCATCAGGCCGACGACACCGTGCTTGGCGGCGACGTAGTGCCCGATGTTCTCCATCGCCATCAGCCCGGCCGTCGAGCTGGTCAGCACGATCGAACCGCCGTTGCCACCCGCCTTGATGTGCGGGATCGCCGCCTTCGCGGTGTGCCACACACCGGTGAGATTGACGTCGATCATGTCCTGGAACACCTGCTCGTCCAGCTCCGACATGGTGCCGAAGCTGAAGATGCCCGCGTTCGCCGAGACGATGTCCAGCCGTCCGAGCTGCGCGACCCCGGCGTCCACGGCTGCCTTCAGCGCCTCGAAGTCACGGACGTCCGCCTGTGCGGCGACGATCCGCCGGTCCAGCTTCTCCACCTCGCGTACGGTCTCCGCGAGGTCGTCGGGCGTCGCCATCGGGTACGGCACCGAGTCGATCTGCGACACGACGTCGACGGCGATGATGTCCGCGCCCTCCTGCGCCAGGCGTATCGCGTGGCTGCGGCCCTGACCACGGGCGGCCCCGGTGACGAGTGCGACCTTTCCCTCTACACGCCCCATCGCGTGCTCACCTCTTTCTCTTTCGATGACGCTGTCGTTCTGCGAACCCCCGTGAACCCCCGCTGATCCCCGTGAGCCGTGTCGCGTTCTGCCGCGAACCGCCTGGCTCGCGGCCCTACTTGAGGAAGTTGCCGCCGTCGACGGGCAGGGTGACCCCGGTGACGTACCGGCCCTCGTCCGAGGCCAGCCACAGCAGGGCGTTGGAGATGTCCACCGGCTCCACCCACGGGATGGGCAGCGCGATGACCGACCGCGAGACCTCGGCGAAGTCCTCCGCGGTCGGGTGCTCCAGGTCGGGACGGAACAGCTTGTAGGTCATCTCGTTCTGGATCATGGCCGTGTCGACCTGGGTCGGATGGATGCTGTTGACCCGGATGCTGTCCGGGGCCAGCTCCAGCGCGAGCGTGCGCATCAGGCCGACGACGCCGTGCTTGGCGGCCACGTAGTGACCCGCGTGCGGATACGCGCGCAGGCCCGCCTCCGAGCTGGTCAGGATGATCGAGCCGCCGCGCCCGCCCGCCTTGAGGTGCGGGATCGCCGCCTTCGCGGTCTTCCACACGCCCGTCAGATTGATGTCGATGACATCGCGCCAGCGCTGGGCGTCCAGTACGTCGAGGGTGTCGGGTATGACGCCGATCCCGGCGTTCGCCGCGACGATGTCGAGCCGTCCGAGCTGCGCCACACCGTCGTCCACGGCGGCCTTCAGCGCCCCGAAGTCACGGACGTCCGCCTTCGTGGCCACGATCCGGCGGTCCAGCTTCTCCACCTGCCGTACGGTCTCGGCCAGGTCCTCGTCGGTGGCGCCCGGGTAACCGGCGCTCGGCACGTCCTCGCAGATGTCCACCGCGATGATGTCCGCGCCCTCCTGCGCCAGCCGCACCGCGTGGCTGCGGCCCTGACCGCGCGCGGCTCCGGTGATGAATGCGACCTTTCCTTCTACACGCCCCATTGCGTGCACCTTTCGTTACGGGTTGATTACTGTGAGTGATGTCCCCGAGGTGTGCGCAATCGATACGGTGGCCGGGCTCCGTGACCGGAGCCGGCGGCCGGGCCGGTGGGGCGGTCCCGGAGTGCTCAGACCGGACGGAAGCCGGCGAGCGGATCCTCCGCGCAGTCGCTCACGGGCGGCCGGTCCAGATCCTCACGACGGGTGAGGGTCAGCGGGACCGGTCCCCGGCGCGGTGCGGGGGAAGTACGGTGTGAGTGGTCGACGGACGACTTCGGGACGGGTGTGTGCTGCGTACGGTTCGCGAGCAGTTCCTCGCCGTAGCCCTGCACGCACTCCGGGTCCGGCCCGTCCAGCGGCAGGCCGGTGAAGAACTTGGCCGCCATGCACCCGCCCTTGCAGGTGTCGAAGAACTGGCAGGAGGCGCAGGCGCCGCCCGACTGGGGCTCGCGCAGGCCGCGGAACAGCTCGGACTCGCGCCATACGCCGGTGAAGCCGCCGGGCTGCCGGATGTTCCCGGCCAGGAACTCCTCGTGGATCGCGAACGGGCAGGCGTAGACGTCCCCGACCGGGTCGATCAGGCACACCACGCGTCCGGCGCCGCACAGATTCAGGCCGGGCAGCGCCTGCCCGTAGGCGGACAGGTGGAAGAAGGAGTCACCGGTCAGCACGCTGTCGCCGTGCGCCACCAGCCAGTCGTACAGCTCGCGCTGCTGGTCACGCGTCGGGTGCAGCTCGTCCCAGACGTCGGCGCCGCGCCCGGACGGGCGCAGCCGGGTCAGCCGGAGCTGGGCCCCGTACCGGTCGGCGATGGCCTTGAACTCGTCCATCTGGGGGATGTTGTGCCGGGTGCACACCACGGACAGCTTGAAGTTCCTCATCCCGGCGGCGGACAGATTCGCCATGGCGCGCAGCGCGGTGTCGTACGAACCGGGGCCGCGGACCGCGTCGTTGACCTCGGCGGTCGCGCCGTCGAGGGAGATCTGCACGTCGACGTAGGAGTTCTCGGCCAGCCGGGCCGCGACCTCCGGGGTGATCCGGACGCCGTTGGTGGAGAACTTCACGCCCACGTGGTGGGCGGTGGCGTAATCGACCAACTCCCAGAAGTCGGGGCGGACCGTGGGCTCGCCGCCGCCGATGTTGACGTAGAAGACCTGCATGCGTTCCAGCTCGTCGATCACCGCCTCGGCCTCGGCCGTGGTGAGTTCGCGCGGATCGCGGCGGCCGGAGCTGGACAGGCAGTGCGTGCAGGACAGATTGCAGGCGTAGGTCAGCTCCCAGGTCAGGCAGATGGGCGCGTCGAGTCCGTACTCGAACAGGTCCACCAGCCGTTCGGCGCCGGGAGCGCGGGCGGGGGCATCCGTGGTCGTCGTGGTCATGGGGCTCACGGGGTCCTTTCCACCACCATCGACGACCTGGCGAGGGTCGCGAGGGCGCGGCCGTACCGCGGCACGTCGGCTTCGGTGACCCCGGCCACCGAGCAGGCGGCCCGTGCCGTGGGGGAGTCCTTGAGGGACTGGACGACCGACAGCAGTCGCCGGTCCTTGAGGAACGAGAGTTTGCGCGTTCCGAAGTGGTACAGCAGGGCGCCGAACGGTTCCGGCCGGACCGAGACCTGCGGGTGCAGATCCCAGGGGCGGTCGAGATCCATGCCGGGCGCCGGGTCCGGGGCGTTCACCGGACGGTCCGTGCCGCTCATGGCGGGGCGGCTCAGTAGACGCCGCACATGCCGTCGATCGAGACCTCTTCGACCAGGTCGTCGGCCTCGATCACGGAATCCGCGGTGACATCCTCGTCGGCGGCACGCGGCTCGCCGGGCTCCTTGAGCTGAAGCTCTTCCATACCATGGCTCCTCAGTCGGGCGATGGTCGCAGGCGGGGTTGTTGTCGTCCGCCGTGCCTTCAATAATGTTCAGACTAATGGCACCCGGTGCCAAATGGAAGAAGGAAAATCCGTGAGGTCCCCAGCCGACGCTCCGAAACCGCCGTCGACCAGCACTCGCATGGGGCGTCAGCCCTCCACGACGGTGGACGAGCTGAGCCATGTGGCGCTGGAGCTGTTCGCCGAGCGCGGCTTCGCCGAGACGACGGTGGACGACATCGCCGCCGCCTGCGGCATCGGCCGCCGGACGTTCTTCCGCTACTTCCCGTCCAAGAACGACGTGCCCTGGGGTGACTTCGACGCCCTGGTGGAACGGATGCGCCGCTACCTCCAGCGCACCCCGCCGGACATGGCGCTGGCCGAGGCGCTGCGCGGCGCCATCGTGGAGTTCAACCGCTTCCCGGCCAGCGTCGTCCAGGACCACCGGCTGCGGATGTCCCTGCTGCTGAACGTGCCGACGCTGGTCGCGCACTCCACGCTGCGGTACGCCACCTGGCGGCAGGCCATCGCCGAGTACGCCGCCCGCAGGCTCGGGGTGGACGAGGACGACATGCGGCCGCAGGTGATCGCCTGGGCGGCGCTGGCCGCCTCGCTGTCGGCCTACGAGCAGTGGCTCAAGGACGAGGACGCGGATCTGCCGGCCCTGCTGGGCTCGGCCTTCGACATCCTCGGCGAGACCTTCTCCGGCGAAGGGCGCTGAGCCGCGCTGCGGGCAAGGGTGTTGTGCCGGGCTCGGTTCCAGGGGGTCGAGCCGGGCTCCGGCGAAGGGCGCTGAGTCGGGCCTCGGTCGCGGGTGTTGAGGATGTCCTCGGCCAGCCGCGGTGCGCCTGGCCGTCGTTGGCGAGAGCGCACCGCAAGGTCGGGCGTCCGCGACGGGTACGTCAGGCGCCGACGTACGCCGCGAGGTGTTCCCCGGTGAGGGTCGAGGCGTCCGCGACCAGGTCGGCGGGGGTGCCCTCGAAGACGACCCGGCCGCCGTGGTGACCCGCGCCGGGGCCCAGGTCGATGATCCAGTCGGCGTGCGCCATCACCGCCTGATGGTGCTCGATGACGACGACGGACTTGCCGGAATCGACCAACCGGTCCAGCAGGCCCAGCAGTTGCTCCACATCGGCGAGGTGCAGGCCGGTGGTCGGCTCGTCCAGCACATACACACCGCCCTTGTCCGACATGTGCGTGGCCAGCTTCAGCCGCTGCCGCTCGCCACCGGACAGCGTGGTGAGCGGCTGGCCGATGCCCAGATAGCCCAGGCCCACATCGGCCAGGCGCCGCAGGACGGCGTGCGCCGCGGGGGTGTGCGCCTCGCCGCCGCCGAAGAACTCCTCGGCCTCGGCCACCGACATCGCCAGCACCTCGCTGATGTCGCGCCCGCCGAAGCGGTAGTCGAGCACCGACGCCTCGAACCGCTTCCCCTCGCACTCCTCGCACGTGGTCGCGACCCCGGCCATCATCCCCAGGTCGGTGTAGACGACGCCCGCGCCGTTGCACGTCGGGCACGCGCCCTCGGAGTTGGCGCTGAACAGCGCGGGCTTCACCCCGTTGGCCTTCGCGAACGCCTTGCGGATCGGGTCGAGCAGCCCGGTGTACGTCGCCGGGTTGGAGCGCCGCGAGCCGCGGATCGCGCCCTGGTCGATCGACACCACCGCCGTACCGTCGGCGCCCTTGACCTGCGCGCCCTTGACCAGCGAGCCGTGGATGAGCGAGCTCTTGCCGGAGCCCGCGACACCGGTCACGACGACCAGCACGCCGAGGGGGACATCGACGTCGACACCGCGCAGATTGTTCGTGGTCGCGCCGCGGATCTCCAGCGCGCCGACCGGTTCGCGGACCGTCTTCTTGAGCGAGGACCGGTCGTCGTAGTGCCGCCCGGTGAGGGTGCCGCTGGTCCGCAGCCCGTCGAGGCCGCCCTCGAAGCAGACCGCGCCGCCCGCCGTACCGGCGCCGGGCCCCAGGTCGACCACATGGTCGGCGATGGCGATCGTCTCCGGCTTGTGCTCCACGACGAGCACCGTGTTGCCCTTGTCCCGCAGCCGCAGCAGCAGGTCGTTCATCCGCTGGATGTCGTGCGGGTGCAGACCGGCGGTCGGCTCGTCGAAGACGTACGTGATGTCGGTGAGCGCCGACCCGAGGTGCCGGATCATCTTCACGCGCTGCGCCTCGCCGCCGGACAGCGTGCCCGCGGGCCGGTCGAGCGCGAGATAGCCGAGGCCGATCTCCACGAACGAGTCGAGGGTCTGGAGCAGCGCGGTCAGCAGCGGGGCGACCGAGGGCTCCTTCAGCTCGCGGACCCACTCGGCCAGGTCACTGATCTGCATCGCGCAGGCGTCGGCGATGCTGATCCGCTTGATCTTCGAGGACCTGGCGCCCTCGCTGAGCCGGGTGCCGTCGCACTCGGGGCAGGTGGCGAAGGCGACCGCCCGCTCCACGAACGCCCGGATGTGCGGCTGCATCGCCTCCTTGTCCTTGGAGAGCATCGACTTCTGGATCCGGGGGATCAGCCCCTCGTACGTCATGTTGATGCCCGCGATCTTCATACGGGTCGGCTCGCGGTGCAGGAAGTCGTGCAGCTCCCTCTTGGTGTACTTGCGGATCGGCTTGTCCGGGTCGACGAAGCCGGACTCCTTGTACAGCCGCATGTTCCAGCCGTCCGAGCCGTAGCCGGGGATGGTGATGGCGCCTTCGGAGAGCGACTTCGTGTCGTCGTAGAGCTGTGCGAGGTCGATGTCGGAGACCGTGCCCCGGCCCTCGCAGCGCGTGCACATGCCGCCGGTCCGGTGGAAGGTCGCCTTCACCGCCGTCTTCGAGCCGCGCTCCACGGTGATCGCGCCGCTCGCGCTGACCGAGGGGACGTTGAACGCGTACGCGCCGGGCGGGCCGATGTGGGGCTTGCCGAGGCGGCTGAAGAGGATCCGCAGCATCGCGTTCGCGTCGGTGGCGGTGCCGACCGTAGACCGCGGGTCGGCGCCCATCCGCTGCTGGTCGACGGTGATCACCGTGGTCAGCCCGTCCAGCACGTCGACGTCGGGGCGTGCCGTGGTCGGCATGAAGCCCTGCACGAAGGCGCTGTAGGTCTCATTGATCAGCCGCTGCGACTCGGCGGCGATCGTGCTGAACACCAGCGAGCTCTTGCCGGAACCGGAGACCCCCGTGAACACCGTCAGACGGCGCTTGGGGATCTCGATGCTGACGTCTTTCAGATTGTTCACCCGCGCGCCGTGCACACGGATCAGGTCGTGGCTGTCGGCCGGACGCACCGCGGACGCCCGGGTCGTCCCGGCGCTTTCCGCGGTCTCGTCCGCGCCGACGGGTGCGGCGGTCCTGGCCGGCTTGGCGGTTTTGGCGGTCCTGGCGGTCCTGGCGGTCTTGGTGGTTGCCGCGGCTGTCGGCCTGGCCGTCTTCTTCGCCGTGCTCATCGTTTCTCCATGACGTCAGGTCGACCGGCGGGCGTCGTCACCCGGCGCGTGGCCGGACTCGCGCGGGTCGGCGGTCATCGGTCCTGGAGGATACCGAGGACATTGCCGTCGGGGTCGGTGACGGTGGCCACCAGCCGGCCGCCGCCCACGTCCGACGCCGCGTCCTTCACGGTGGCGCCCGCGGCGGTCAGCTCGGCCAGCTTCGCCTCGATGTCCGACACCTCCCAGTACACCACCGGGGACGTCAGACCCTGCGGGCCGCCGCCCGGCACCAGCCCGATGTGCTGGTCCCCGGTCTCGAAGCCCACGTAGTACGACTCGTCGGTCTGCGGCTCGATGCCGAGCAGCGCCGCGTACACCGCCTTCGCCTTCGGCAGGTCGGACACGGGGTGCAGCACGGTCTTGATGCCCTGGGTGGTGGTGCCGGTCATGATCGCTCCTGTGGTCGCGGGCCGCATGGACCCGGTGTTTCCGTGCCGAGGTCCCCTGACGTTCGGGGGCTCGGCGTCCATGCGATTCACGCTACGGGCGGGCGCCGGGATTCGCTTCTCCATTCCTGACCGGTCCCGCGCCGCCCTCGCGACCGGCCCTTTCCCGCCGGGGCCCGAGGCCCCGCGCCCGGTGTGCTCAGGCGCGGGCGGTGGGGGACATCTCCCAGGGCGCCTGCGGCAGCACCTCACCGGTTTCGAGCAGCGACTTGAGGTTGGCCAGCACGGCGGGCCAGCCCCGCGAGATGCCGTTGAACATGTCCGTATTGGCCAGCTTCTCGTGGGTCACGGTCAGCCGCACGATGTCCTGGTGCGGCTCGACGAGGAAGGTGACCTCCGACGGCTCGCGCGGCGGCTCCTTGCCGACGGAGTCCTCGAAGGTGAGGACCAGGCGCGTGGGCGGCTCGGCCTCCCGCACCTGGCCGACGGCGTCCACGGCGCCCGAGCCGTCGGCGCGGCGGTGCTCCCAGGCCGAGCCCGGCCGCCAGTCCGAGACGTTGGCGTGTCCCCAGTACCGCGCGGTCAGATCGGCGTCGGTGAGTGCACGCCACACCTGCTCGGGCGTCGCCCGGATGTAGGTGACGTAGACATAGGTCGGTACGGATACGGATTCGTCGGTCATGGCGTTCTCCTCTGCCAGGTTCTTGATGGCGCTCAGGGCCCGCAGCCGGGGCTTGTCGAACCCCGAGATCCAGCGTTCCTCGATGTCGTGGATGGGCGCCGGATTCAGGTAATGCAGCCGCTCCCGCCCACGGCGCACCACGGTCACGAGATTGGCCTGCCCGAGCAGGTCGAGATGCTGCGTCACCGACTGGCGGGCCATGCCGAGACGCTCGCACAGCTCACGCAGCGTCTGACCGTTCTGTTCCCGCAGCCGGTCCAGCAGGAGTCGCCTGGTCGGGTCGGCCAGTGCTTTGAAGACCGGGTCCATCTCGCTCGGTTCTGGGCTCACCTCTCCATTATGCAGGTATCTGCCTGCCTATTGTCAACGACGCAGGTCAGTGGCGCGGCCAGTGACGAGGGCGGCGGTGCGGGCCAGCGACGTGGGCCCCATGGCTCAGCTCGGGGACTCGGCCCGGCGGCGCCGTCCACGGGCGCCGGGCACCACGCTGTCGGGGCAGGGACGAGGGCGCGTCCCCGGTCAGTCGTCGGATTCGTCGGCCACCGACGAGACGCTCAGCAGCTCCTCGAACTCGGACAGGCCCGCGACCAGGTGTTCGGGGCTGCCGGTGCCCTCGACGTCGACCGCGACCAGGGCGGTGCCGCCCTCGGTGGGGTGCCAGTTCTCGTCGTCGGGGTGCTGGGCGGCGCGGTCGACGCGGACCTGGACGACGCGGAAGCCCTGGGTGGCGGTGTATTCGAGGACGCGGGTGAGGACGCCGGTGCCGATCCGGTACGCGAGGTGGATGCGGGTGCGCTCGGGGGTGGCGAGGACCGGGACCCGGCGGGTGAGCCACGGGTAGCCCTGGACGACCAGGAAGTGCGCGAGGGTGACTCCTATGGCCAGCAGCGGGAGACCGCCGCCGCAGGCCATGCCGACCGCGCAGGTGAGCCAGACCGTCGCCGCGGTGGTGAGGCCGCGGACGGCGTCACGCCGTACGAAGATCAGGCCGCCGCCGATGAAGCCGATGCCCGAGACGATCTGGGCGGCCACCCGCGACGGGTCGAACGAGACGGCCTGCAAGCCCAGCACGGCGTTGAACCCGTGCTGGGACACCTCCATGAACAGCGCGCTGCCGACACCGACGAGGGTGTGGGTGCGCAGTCCCGCGCTCTTCTGCTGCGTGGCGCGCTCGGCGCCGATCAGGGTGGACAGCAGCAGGGCGAGGCCCAACTCGGCGAACTGCCTGGCCCCTTGGCCCGCACCGGGATCGAAAAGCGGCAGAGCGAACGAAATATGCTGCATGAGGAGATCCTGCCACTGGCCACGGCGGCGGCGCGGAACCGGCTCTCCCACGCCCGGTTGGGCGGATCAGCGCATCAACCGATGAGCGCGTAACGGGACGGGCGGCCTGGGGAGCCCGCGCCGCGAGCGACTGCCCAGCTCCGGACGGCGGTTCGGGTTACGGCGTCAGGACGATCCGGCCGAACACCTCGCCCGCGTCCATCTTCCGGTGCGCCAGCGCGGCCTGCTCCAGCGGCAGCACCTCGTGCACCGCGAGAGGCAGCTCGCCGCGGCTCGCGGCGGCGAACTGCGTGGTACGCACGGCGGTCAGATCCGCCGCGGCCACGGTGTCGGTGCTGAAGGTGGCGAACGACAGGGACTTCTGGAAGGCCGCGATCATCGCCATGCCGAAGTCGGCGGGCGGCGGCCCGCCGACCACGCCCACGGTCACCATGCGGCCGTTCGGCCGGAGCCGGCCGAAGAAGGACGGCAGGTCCGCGCCCGCGACGATGTCGATGATGACGTCGTATCCCCCGGGAGCGTCGTCGGAAGTGTCGTCGGCACCGGAACCGCTGCCCATGGTGTCGCCCGAGCGGTCCAGCACACGCGTCGCGCCGAGTGCGCGCAGCCGCTCGCCCCGCGCGGCCGACGATGTCGTGACCGCCACCGCGGCGGCGCCCGCGCGGGACGCCAGATGGACCGTCATGATCCCGATGCTGCCCGCCGCGCCGCGCACCAGCACCGACTCGCCGGGGGCGAAGCGGGCGTGGGCCAGCGCGAAATGGGCCACCGCGCCCGAGTTGCCGAGCGTCACCGCGTCCACCGCCGACAGCCCGTCGGGCAGCGCGAGGACCGCCTCGACCGGGACGGCCGCCTGCTCGGCGTAACCGCCGCTGAGCCCGGTGAACGCCCACACGCGCCGCCCGATCCACGACGTGTCGACGCCGTCGCCGACCGCGGTCACCGTACCGGCCGCCTCGCTGCCGAGGATGTGCCCCTCCTTGAAGCCGTACGAGGCCAGCGTGCCCCTGCGGATCACGGCGTCCACGCCGCCGACACCGCTTGCCTCGACGCCGATGAGCACCTGCCCGGCGGCGGGCGCCGGGGCGGGGAGGTCGACGACCGCCATGCCCTCGGGGCCGCCGAACGTCTCGATCGCGACTGCCTTCACCGTCTGCTCCCTGCGCTGGTCCACGGCCGGTCCCGGCCCTCGTGGTCCGCGCCCGTCCGGAACCCGGCGGCCCGCGGACCTGGTGCTTCGGACGGTAACGGACGCCGCCGTCCGTTTGGCTAAAGTGAGAGCGTGACCGACGGATTGCCTCACACCCTGCGCTCCGACGCCCTCGACAACCGCGAGCGCATCCTCGAAGCGGCCCGCGAGGTGTTCGCGACCGAGGGGCTGAACGTGCCGATGCGGGAGATCGCCCGGCGCGCCGGAGTCGGCCCCGCCACCCTCTACCGCCGCTTCCCGACCAAGGAGACGCTGGTCACCGAGGCGTTCACCGGTCAGTTGCGGGCCTGCCACGACATCGTGGACGAAGGGCTCGCCGACCCGGATCCCTGGCGCGGCCTCTGCCTGGTGATCGAGAGGATCTGCGAGCTGCACGCCCGCGACCGCGGCTTCACCGCGGCCTTCATGTCGACGTTCCCGCACGCCGTCGACTTCGACGCGGGCCGCGAGTACGCGCTGAAGGCGGTCGCGGAACTGGCCGCCCGCGCCAAGTCCACCGGCCGCCTGCGCCCCGACTTCGTGCTGGACGACCTGATCCTCGTCCTCATGGCCAACAGCGGCATCCACGCGCCGTCACCCGCGGCCCGCGTCGCGGCCTCCCGGCGCTTCGCCGCCTTCGCGATCCAGGCGTTCCGGGCGTCCCCGCAGCACGCGCCGCTCCCGCCCGCGGCGCGGCTGTCACCCGTACCGCCGGTCATCCCCGTGGCGCCCGCCCGTACGCCGACCGCCGCGCCCCGCCGCTAGAAGGTCCGTCCCGGCAGAAGCTCCGGCCCGCGTACGTCAGCCGGTAGCTGTCAGTCGGTCGCGGTCGGCCGGTGTACGCGGTGGCGGCCGATCGGGAGGATCAGCGGGGTCCGCGAGACCTCGTCGGTGACGATGCGGCACTCCATGCCGAAGATGTCGCGGACGGTGTCCTCGGTGACGACCTCCGAGGGCGGGCCCTCGGCGGCGATCCGGCCGTCCTTCATCGCGATGAGGTGATCGCCGTACCGGCAGGCGAGGTTGAGGTCGTGGAGGACCGTGACGACGGTGGCGCCGCGCTGCCGGTTGAGGTCGGTGACCAGGTCGAGGACCTCGACCTGGTGGGGGAGGTCGAGATACGTGGTCGGCTCGTCGAGGAGCAGGACGCCCGTGCGCTGGGCGAGGGCGACGGCGATCCACACGCGCTGCCGCTGGCCGCCGGACAGTTCGTCCACCGAGCGCTCGGCCAGGTCGAGGGTGTCGGTGGCGGTCAGGGCCTCGGCGACGGCCTCGTCGTCGGTGGCCGTCCAGCGCCGGAACCAGCCCTGGTGCGGGTAGCGTCCGCGCCCGACCAGGTCGATGACGCGGATGCCGTCCGGCGCGACCGGGGTCTGCGGAAGGATGCCGAGCCGGGCGGCGACCTGACGGGTGGGCAGGCGGTGGATGTCCTGTCCGTCGAGCAGGACCTCGCCCGAGGTCGGAGCGAGCAGCCGGGCGAGGCCGCGCAGCAGGGTGGACTTGCCGCAGGCGTTGGGGCCGACGATCATCGTCACCCGCCCGGCGGGGATGTCGGCGGTGATGCCGGTGACCACGGGCCGCTGGTCGTAGCCGAGTCGCAGGTCACGGGCGGCGAGCGTGCTGGGCGCGTCCACCGCGCCCTTTCCGTACGTCTCGGCCCGCGTGTCGACCGCCCTCTTCCCGTTCGTCTCGGCCTCCCGCTTCCCGTACGTGTCGCCCCGGCTGCCGTACGCCTCCGCCGCGCCGGATACGCCGTCCGTCGCGGCGGCCGGCCGCGCGGGCGCGCCCTGCTCTGTCGTGTCCGTCATCGCGGTGTCCTCATCCTCCCTGCCCGACCCGGTTGGCCCGGGCCAGCAGCCACAGCAGACCCGGGGCGCCGAGCACCCCGGTGATCACACCGACCGGGAATTCGGTCGGGCCCAGCAGGTGCTGCCCGGCGAAGTCGCAGCCGAGCATGATGACCGCGCCGGTCAGCGCGGACAGTGTCAGCGCGGGACCCCGGCCGTGCACCAGACGGCGGGCGACGGGACCGGAGAGAAAGGCGACGAAGGCGACCGGCCCGGTCGCCGCCGTGGCGACCGCGGCCAGACAGACCGCGAGGCCGATCAGCACCAGGCGGCTGCGCTCGACGCGTACCCCGAGGCCGGTCGCGCTGTCGTCGCCGAGCCCGAGCACCGGCAGCGAACGCACCGCCAGACAGACCGCGGGCAGCAGCGGCAGCAGGCACAGCAACAGGGCGCGGGCGAGCGGCCAGTCCGCGCCGTTGAGGCTGCCGGTGAGCCAGAGCAGTGCCTGCTGCACGGTGTAGATGTCGGCCCTGGTCAGCAGGAAGGACACGATGCTGGAGAGCCCCGCGGCCACACCGATGCCGACCAGTACGAGCCGGTAGCCGGTCACCCCGCGCCGCCAGGCCAGCAGATAGATCGCCAGCGCGGTGGCCAGCGCGCCCGCCACGGCGAGTCCCGACACCGTCGCGCCGCCGAGTCCGAACACGACGATCGCCACCACGGCCGCCGCGCTCGCCCCCGAGGTGATCCCGATGACGTCGGGGCTGGCCAGCGGATTGCGGATCAGCGTCTGGAACACCGCGCCCGACAGGCCGAACGCGGCGCCCGCCGCGACCGCGGTGACGGCCCGCGGCAGCCGCACCTTCAGCACGATGAAGTCGGTGGCCGCGTCGCCCCGCCCGGCCAGCGAGCGCAGCACGTCGGACAGCGGGACGGAGTAGCTGCCGACGCACAGCGAGGCGCACAGCAGAGCGACGGCGCACAGCACGAGGACGAGTGCGACGGCGCTGGTACGCGCCCTCGGCCGGCGCCGCGCGGCCCGTATCGCGCGCAGGGTGTCGGCAGGCACCGTCGTCCGGATCGCACGGTCCGAAGCGGCGGTGTCCCAAGCGGCACCGTCCACAACGGCGCTGTCCGATCCCGCGCGGCCGGTCGGCGGTTCGGGGGTCGGCGCTTCGGGGGTCCGCGGTCCGGGCGGCACGGACGTCTGCGGGTCGGAGGTCGGTCTCACTAGAGCCCCGCCTGCCTTCCGCGCCGGACCAGCACGATGAGCACCGGCGCACCGAGCACCGCGGTGACGATGCCGACCTGGATCTCGCCGGGCCTGGCCACGATGCGGCCGAGGACGTCGGAGACCAGCAGCAGAGCCGGGGCGATGAACAGCGAGTACGGCAGGATCCAGCGGTGGTCGGGGCCGGTGAAGGAGCGGACGACGTGCGGAACGGTCAGCCCGACGAAGCCGATGGGACCGGCGAGCGCGGTCGCGGCGCCGCACAGCAGCACCACGGACACCGCGCAGAAGATCCGGGCGGCGGCGATGTTCGCGCCGAGCCCGCGGGCGGTGTCGTCGCCGAGGCTCAGGGTGTTGAGCAGCCGTCCCGATCCCAGCGCGCACACCGCGCCGACCAGGAGGAACGGTCCCGCCTGGTAGGCCACCGGGAGATCGCGCCCGGCCAGCGAGCCGACCTCCCAGAACCGGAACCGGTCGAACGTCGCGGTGTCGGTGAGCAGGACGGCGGTGGTGAGGGAGGTCAGCCCCGCGCTGACGGCGGCGCCCGACAGCGCCAGCTTGACCGGTGTCGCGCCCTCCCGGCCGAGCGAGCCGACCGAGTAGACCAGCAGGGCCGCCGCCGCGGCGCCCACGAAGCCGAACCACACGTAGCCGGTGAAGGAGGTGATCCCGAAGACGCTGATCGCGGTGACGACGGCGAGCGAGGCCCCGGCGTTGACGCCCAGCAGGCCGGGATCGGCCAGCGGGTTGCGGGTCAGGCCCTGCATCACCGTCCCCGCCAGGCCCAGCGCCGCACCGGCCATCAGACCGACGACCGTACGCGGCAGCCGCAGCGAGGTGACGATGGTCTGGTCGTCGTTGCCGGAGTCGTGGTGGAAGACGGTGTCCAGGACCGTGCCCAGGGGGACGGACTTGGCGCCGATCGCCAGGCTCGCGCCGACCGCGAGGGCGAGCACGACCGCGGCGGCGATCAGCCCGGCGCCGAGCGCGGCCGTACGATCACGGCGGGGTGAACCGTGCGCGTTCGCGGGGGAGCCGGTCGCGGCCGGGACGGGAGGCGTCCCGTCGGCCGGTACCGGGGCGGGCCCGCTGCGGGCTCGCAAGACGTTCATGGGCCAACTCCTCGGCGGACTCACCCGGGCGGAAAGTAAGGGCAGGCTAACTTAAGTCGCGCGGTCGTTCTGCCGCCCCTTGGGGGGAATCGAGCCGCCCGGCGGCGGCGGACGGGCCGTAGGAAGACATCTTGTGTCGCCGAACGGACACTCCTGAGCGGCCCTGTCCGATCGGGCTGATGCTCCGTGCGGCCGTTCCGTCGTCGCACCGGAGTGCGGAATTCCGTGCCGCGCCGGGGAGTTGGCGAGATCGCGCCCGTACGGCGGCGGGAGCGGCCGGAGGCCGCGGGTGACCTTCTGCCGACACCGACTGGCCGAGGCCAGAATCCACCCCGGAAAGCCGCGCTTAGGGTAACCAAAGTTAGGTAAACCTAAGTTCTGCTCGGAGGTCCTCATGTCGTCCCTGCCGCCCGGCCCCTCCTCGTCGCGCCTCGCGCGTCCGACCCGCCGCACCCTGCTCGGCGCGGGCGCGGCGGGCGCCGCGCTCCTCGGCCTCGCCGCCTGCGGATCTGGCGGATCCGGCTCCTCGGACAGCGCTTCGGCCGGAACCAAGGGCGGCGGCAAGAGCGGCGGAAAGGAGACCCGTACCGTCGACTCCGCCAAGGGCCCGCTAGAGATCCCGGACAGGCCCCAGCGCGTCGTCGCGATCAACGACTTCCCGATGTCCGCGATCTTCGACCTCGGCCTGACCCCCGCGGGCCTGTTCAACGCGGGGGAGGAGTACGTCCCGCAGCGCGACCTGGAGCGCTGGAGAAAGATCCCCAAGGTCTCCAACGGCGTCGGCGGCGCCATCGAGGTGGAGAAGGTCGCAGCCCTGCGCCCCGACCTGATCATCGGCATCGACGTCCAGGCCAACCTGCCGTACAGCCAGCTCAGCGAGCTCGCGCCGACCGTCCTGCTGCCCTTCTCCAAGTCCAAGGCACCCTGGCGGGACATGTCCGACCAGACGGCGGCGGTCCTCGGCGTACCGACCGCTCTCGACAAGCTCAAGGGCCGCTACACCCAGCGCGTCGCCGAGATCAAGCAGAAGCACGCGGACGTCCTCGGCCGCGTCCACTGGGATCTGCTCCAGGGCGGCTTCGACGAGGGCCAGTGGTGGCTGTACGGCGCGGGGTCGCCGATCGGCGGCATCCTCAAGGAGGCGGGCGCGCGGTTCGCCACCGCCACCCAGCGGCTGGCCGAACAGCAGCCCGTCTCCTACGAGTTGATCACCGCCAAGCTCTCCGACGCGGACGCGATCTTCTACTACACGACCAACGACGGGAAGCCCGCCAACCTCGGGCCCAAGCTCTTCGCCCAGAAGTCCTTCAAGCAGCTTGCCGCCGCCAAGGCCCACCACCTCTACGGCAGCGACTACTTCCTGCCCGGCGGCTACGAGGACGCGCTCGGCGTGCTCGACGACTTCGAGAAGGCGCTGACCTCGCTGTGACGGCGCTGCCGCGGGACCGGTCTCAGCGGGGCGAAGCGGAGAAGTACGCGCCCGGTGTGCGGCCGGTCTCCTGGCGGAAGGCCGCGATGAACGAACTGGGCGTGGAGTACCCGACCTGGAGCGCCACCGCCGCCAGCGGCCGGTTGCCCGCCATGTGCTCCAGCCCGGCGCGCAGCCGTGCCCTGGTGCGCCAGCGGCCGAACGACATCCCGGTCTCGGAGCTGAACAGCCGCGCGAGCGTACGGGCGCTGGCCCCGACCTCGCGCCCCCAGTCCTCCAGCGGCCGGTGGTCGGCGGGCAGCGCCAGCAGCGCCTCGGCCACCTTGCGGGCCCGGCCGTCCACCGGCATCGGGAGGTCGATCGTCGTCACCCCCACCGGCCGCAGCAGGTCGAACATCACCGCCTCCGCCCGCGCCCTCGGCTCCGGCTCCAGATCCGGGTCCGCCAGGTGCGTGATCAGCTCGCGCAGCAGCGGCCCCACCGCCACCACCGTCGGCTGCGACCACGCCAGCGGGCAGCTCTCGGGATGCACGTACACACTGCGCATCCGGGCGGTGCGGCTCGCGCTCGTCGTGTGCGGCACCCACGCCGGTATCCACAGCGCCAAGGTCGGCGGCAGCACCCACGAGTGCGCGCCGATGTCCACGGCCAGGACACCGGTCGGCGCCCACACGAGCTGGTGCACGTCGTGCTCGTGCTCGCCGAAGCGCTGGCCGCGCGCCATGTCGAAGTTCACGACGCGCAGCGCCTCGGCGCGGGCGGGCGGCGTCGAACCCTCGGCGACGGCATGGCTGTTCAGCGACATAAGTCAGCAGCGTAGCTCATTTACGACAGCCCGGACCGACCCGTAACCTCGCGGTGGCCGCCGCACGTACCACCGTCCGGCGGCCGTACGCACGACGCACCACCCACCGGCCAAGGTCCCCGCGGGCCTGGAAAGAGCGCACACCTCGCCATGCCCCAGACACCGCCCACCGCCGCCGTCACCCCCGCCGCCGACCCCGGCCCGCTGCGCGCCGCGGCGCTCCACGTACGCGGCAGCCTCACCGCCGCGGTGCTGCTGCGCAGCGGACATCTGGCCGGTGAGGCGCTGGTGCCGGTGGTGGTCGGCGTCGTCATCGACCGGGCGGTGGACGGCGGCTCCGGCCGGCAGCTGGCGGCCTGGCTCGCCGTGCTCGCCGCCGACTTCCTCGCGCTGTCACTGTGCTTCCGCTTCGGCTCCCGCGCCACCGTCGCCGCCGCCGAACGCTCCGCGCACGCCGTCCGCGTACGGCTCACCGACCGGATGCTCGCGCCGGAGGGGACGGCCGTACGGGACCGGATGCCCGGCGACCTGATGTCGGTCGCCGTCTCGGACGCGCAGAACGTCGGCAGATTCACCACGTCCGTCGTCCAGGCGATCGCGTGCGTGTTCGCGCTCGTCCTCGGCGCGGCCCTGCTGCTGCGCATGTCCGTCACGCTCGGCCTGCTGGTGCTGCTCGGCACGCCCGCCGTCCTCGTCGCGGTGCATCTGCTCGGCCGACCCCTGGAGCGCCGCGGCGCGGCGGAACAGGCCGCCGCCGCCCGCGCGTCGGGCACCGCGGTCGACTTCGTCGCGGGACTGCGGGTCCTCAAGGGCCTGCGCGCGGAGGGCCCCGCGTACGCCCGCTACGTCGAGGCCAACCGGACCAGCCTGCGCGCCACGATCTCCGCCGCCCGCTTCGAGGCGCTGATGGACGCCGCCGCCGTGCTGCTCGGCGGAGTCGTGGTCACCGCGGTCGCCCTGGTCGGCGGGCGGCTCGCCCTCCAGGGCCGGATCAGCCTCGGCGACCTCATCGCCTGCACCGGCCTGTGCCAGTTCCTGCTCGGGCCGACCCAGGGCCTCATCGCCGTCGGCCCCGACCTCGCCCGCGCCCGCGCCTCCGCCGGACGCGTCACGGCGGTGCTCGACACGGCGGGCGCGCCCGGCGCTCCCGCCGCGGCCAAGGACGCCCCGGTGGCCGACTCCCCGGCGGGCCCGCGTGGCGCGCTCGAACTGCGCGCCCTCACCTACGGGCGGCTGCGCAAAATCGAACTGAGCGTCGCGGCCGGGGAGCACGTGGGGCTGGTCGTGCCGGACCCGGCCGCCGTCGCCGACCTGATGGCGTGCCTGCGCGGACAGGCGGAGCCCGAGAGCGGCGCCGTCCTGCTGGACGGCACGGCGGCCACCGACCTCACCGGGGCCGCGATACGCGAACGCGTCCTCGTCGCACCGCACCACCCGTTCCTCTTCGACGGCACGATCCTCGACAACCTCGGCTCCGGGCCCGAGGGAACCCTTCCCCGGCCCGCCCCCGACGGCCTGCTGCCCGCCGCGGGGGACACCCGCGTCGGCGAGCGCGGCGCCTTCCTCTCCGGCGGCCAGCGCCAACGCGTCGCCCTCGCCAGGGCGTTGGCGGCCGACCCGCCGATCCTCGTGCTCGACGACCCGACCACCGCGATCGACTCGGTCACCGAGGCCAGGATCGCCCGCACGGTCACCGACGAGCGGGCGGGCCGTACGACACTGATCGTGACCACGTCCCCCGCGCTGCTCGCGGCCTGCGCGCGTACCGTCCTGATCACCGAAGGCGCGGTGGTGGCCAGCGCGCGGCACGCCGACCTCACGGCGGCCGAACCGGCCTACCGGGCGGCGGTGTTCGCATGAGCGCGCAGACCGAGCGGACCGGGGAAGCGACCACCGTCGCCGACCTGCTGCCCGTCGCGACCCCGGCGCGAACCGGCCGCGCGGTGCTCGAACTCGTCCGCCCGCAAAGGGCGTTCGCCCTCCTGACCGCCGCGGTCTTCGTCGCCGAGGCACTGGTCGGCCTGGTCGGGCCGCTGGCGCTCGGCCGGATCGTGGACGTGGTGCAGCAGCGGCGCGGCGAGGGACCGGTCTACGTGGCCGCGGGCGTGCTGCTGGCCGCGGTGCTGGCCCAGGCCGTACTGACCGCGATGGGACTGCGGCTGACCGCGCGGGTCGGCGAGACCGCCCTGGCCCGGCTGCGCGAACGCGTCATCGAGAGCGCCTTCGCCCTGCCCGCGCAGCGCGTCGAACAGGTCGGCGCGGGCGACCTCGCCGCGCGGATCGGCGACGACGCCTCCCTGGTGGCGGGCGCGCTGCGCGGCGTGCTGCCCAGTGTCGCGGGCGCCGCGCTGACCATCGGCTTCACCGTCATCGGACTGACCGCCCTCGACTGGCGGTTCGCCCTGGCGGGGCTGTGCGCCATGCCGATCCAGACAGCCACCATGCGCTGGTACTTGCGCCACTCGGGTCCCCTCTACGCGGCCCAGCGCGTCGCGGGCGGCGAGCGGACCCGGCAGATCCTCGAATCGGTGTCGGGCGTCGAGACCGTACGGGCCTTCCGGCTCACCGAACGGCACACCAAGCGCGTCGCGGACCGCTCGGCCGCCGCGATGGGCTATGCCCTGCGCGCGGTCACCCTGCGCTCGCGCTTCTACGGCCGCCTCAACGCGGCCGAGTTCACCGGCCTCGGGCTGATCCTGTGCACCGGCTACTGGCTGGTGCACACCGGCCACGCGGGCGTCGGCGAGGCCACCGCCGCCGCGCTGCTGTTCGTCCGGCTCTTCGACCCCGTCAATGTGCTGCTGGGGCTCGCGGCGACCGCGCAGGAGGCGGCGGCGGGACTCGCCCGGCTGGTCGGAGCGGCCGACCTCGCACCGGAGTCCGCCGCCGTGCCGGGCTGGACGCCCGTGCCCGCGCCGCGGGAGTCCGCCGCCGAGCCGGGCGGGACGGCCGTACCCGCGCCGCGGGAGTCCGCTGCCGACCCCGCACATGGCCCGGCGTATCTCCTCGACGCGCGGGACATCCACCACGCCTACCTGCCGGGACGGCCCGTGCTGCACGGCGTCTCGCTGCGGCTGGCCCCCGGCGAGCAGGTGACGCTGGTCGGCACGACCGGCGCGGGCAAGAGCACCCTGGCGAGGATCGTCGCGGGCGTCCATCCGCCGACGTCGGGTCACGTGTCGGTCCGGGCCACCGGGCGGGCGGGGCGGCCCGCCGTGCTGCTGCTCGACCAGGACACCCACGTCTTCGCCGGTACGGTCGCCGACAATCTGCTGCTGGCCCGGCCGGACGCGGACGAGGCGGCGCTGACAGCGGCTCTCGACGTGGCGGGCGCCCTGGCGTGGGTCCGCGCGCTGCCCCGGGGGACGGCGACACTGGTCGGGTCGGGCGGCATGGCGCTCACCGCCGTGCAGTCCCAGCAACTGGCGCTGGCCCGGCTGGCGTTGGCCGATCCGCCGATCGCCGTGCTGGACGAGTCGGCGGCCGAGGCGGGCAGCGAGGGTGCCCGCACGCTGGAGGCCGCCGCGCGCGAAGTGCTCGCCGGACGCACGGCGTTGGTGGTGGCGCACCGGCTCACGCAGGCCGCCACCGCGGACCGGGTCGTGGTGATGGACGACGGCCGCGTCGTCGAGGAGGGCCCGCACGACGAACTGGTCGCCGCGGGCGGCCGGTACGCCGAGCTGTGGTCGGCCTGGTCGTCGCGGGCGACCGCGCCCGCCACGCCTCCGGTGTCCTGAGCCGCGACACCCGGAGTCCGGCACAAGGCATGAGGCATCAGCCATCAGCCATCAGCCATCAGCCATCAGGCATGAGGCATCGGGCACTCGGCGTCCGCCGCGCGGTCAGCCGGAGCCGCGCACGTCCCGTCCCGCGGCGGCCCAGTTCGAGGTCAACTGGTCGAGATAGGACTGGGCTTGTGACCCGGGGGTGACGCCTCGGGCGAAGGCCAGCATGTTGCCCGCGCCGGTGTTGTAACCGAGCGCGATCAGCTGATTCACCGTCAGGGACGTGGAGCGGTGGGCGGGGAGCTGGGCGGCCAGGTCGTGCAGATACCAGGCCGCCGACTCGATGGCCAAGCCGGTGTCGTCGGGCAGCTCGTCCCAGTCGCGGCCGGCGAAGTCGCGGCCCCGTCTGGTCTCGTCGAAGGTGGCCTTGTGCATGTTCGCGATGCCGAAGGCGGCGTCCGGCTTGAGCTTCTGCCAGGCCCGTTGGAAGGCCGGGTCGTGCGGCTTGTAGTCCTCGTTGTAGAGGATCGCCATCAGCACCTGCGGGTCGACCCCGGCGCGGGCCGCGTACCGCTTGACCTGCGGCGCGTACCGCCCGAGACCGTCGCTCGCGGAGGCCGAGGGTTCGGCGGACGCGCTCGGCGCGCTGC
This sequence comes from Streptomyces sp. NPDC008317, assembly GCF_042955955.1. NCBI lineage: Bacteria > Bacillati > Actinomycetota > Actinomycetes > Kitasatosporales > Streptomycetaceae > Streptomyces > Streptomyces sp. NPDC008317. Next base: position 254,351 of record NZ_JBIBFQ010000005.1, on the reverse strand, counting down.
TGCTCGGCCGGGCGGAGCCGCCGGCCGCCGACCGGTCGGCGGCGTCGGGACTGTGCCCACGGCCGCCCGCGGCCCATCCGGCGACCACCAGGGTCGCCAGGACGACCCAGGGCCACCGCTTCCGGGGCTTGTCCACCGCCACTGTCCCGCCGCCTTCCGTCACCGCACGGTGCCACCGTACGGACTCGCCCCGCGACACGCGCGTCCGCCGCGTCGCGAGGGGGTACCGACCTCCGCCGCAGGTCCGGGCCTGGACCTGTGAGCACTTCAAAGATTGCGCAATCAAGGAACCGCGTCGCGCGGATCCTCGTTCTTCTCAGTAGAGGACGCGAAAACAAGCGGGAAGGTGGAGAGGGCTCGTGGGTGTGACTCTGTCCAAGGGCGGCAATGTCTCTCTGAGCAAGGAAGCCCCCGGACTGACGGCCGTCACGGTCGGCCTGGGGTGGGACGTACGGACCACGACGGGTTCCGACTACGACCTGGACGCGTCCGCGCTGCTGTGCGACGCGGGCGGGAAGGTGCTGAGCGACCGGCACTTCGTGTTCTTCAACAACCTCGGCAGCCCTGACGGCTCCGTGGTGCACAGCGGCGACAATCTGACCGGCGGCGGCGACGGCGACGACGAGCAGATCAAGGTCAGCCTCGCCACCGTGCCCCCGCAGGTCGACAAGGTCGTCTTCCCCGTGTCGATCTACGAGGCCGAGAAGCGCGGCCAGAGCTTCGGCCAGGTGCGCAACGCGTTCATCCGTATCGTCAATCAGGCCGACGGGCGCGAGCTCGCCCGCTACGACCTGACCGAGGACGCCTCCACCGAGACGGCGATGGTCTTCGGCGAGCTGTACCGCAACGGCGCGGAGTGGAAGTTCCGCGCCATCGGCCAGGGGTACGCCTCGGGCCTGGCGGGCATCGCCACCGACTTCGGCGTCAACGTCTGAGGTCCACCGAGCCGGGGCCGCCCCTTCCACCCCCCCTGGGGGCGGTCCCACCCCCCGTCGCCTGAATCCCGCCACATCCGCACCCGCGACAGTTCCCCAATTGCGTAATCGATAAAGTGTCGCGCATGGAGAGAGCAGGGAACGGCGCCGACGGCTGGGAAGCCGCGGTCCTTGACGGCGGTCCGGCGGGCGGCGTGCGGATACGGGTGGCCGGACGGCCGCGAGTGGTGCAGGTGAGCTGTCCGTGCCCCCTCGACGACGAAGCGGGCACGACGGGAGTACGGGTGGACGCGCTGCACATCTATCGACGCACGTCCCGCGCCGGGGACACCCCGTTGCGCTACGGCTTCGACGCCGCCAGTCCCTGACGGGCGGCGGTCCGCGCCTCGTACCGCGTCTTCGCCATCACCAGCGCCGTCCCGTACGACATGAGGACCGCGGCGAGCAGCGCGTAATAGAAGAGCGGGAGCGCGGTGAAGCCGAGGGCGGGGGCGAGGGGGGAGAGGGGGACGAGGATGCCGATGGCCGCCAGCGCGCTGGTGGTCAGCCGGATCGGGCCGGGCGCGCGGCCCTCCGCGGCGGTGCGGCCGGTGCGCAGCAGCAGCATCACCAGGGCCTGCGTGAGCAGATTCTCGGTGAACCAGCCCGACTGGAAGGCCTCTTGGCTGGCGCTGGTGCCGAATCCCCTGATGGACAGGGCGAGGATGCCGAAGGTCGCCACGTCGGCGATGGCGTTGAGGATGCCGAAACCGGTGACGAAGCGCAGGATGGCGCGGGGTTCGAGGGCCGAGGGCCGCGCCATGTCGGCGGCCGGCGGCCGGTCGTAGGCGAAGGCGAGCTGCGCGCCGTCGAAGCAGAGATTCTGCACGAGGACCTGCATCGGCAGCATCGGCAGGAAGGGCAGCAGCAACCCGGCGGTGAGCATCGCGATGACGTTGCCCAGATTCGAGGACAGCGCGATCCGCAGATAGGTGGCGATGTTGCCGCTGCTGCGGCGCCCGGCGACGATCGCGTGGCAGATCGCGGTGAGGTCCTTCGCCGCGAGCACCACGTCGGCCGCCTCGCGCGCCACGGCGGTGGCGTCACGCGGGCTGATCCCCACGTCGGCGGCGTGCAGCGCGGGCAGGTCGTTGACACCGTCGCCGAGGAAACCGGTGACGTGGCCGCCCGCGCGCAGCGCCCGCACCACGCGGGCCTTGTGCGCGGGGGTGCAGCGGGCGAAGACCGTGGTGGTCTCGGCGAGTTCGGCCAGAGCGTCGTCGTCCAGGCCGTCGATCGTGTCGCCGGTGACCACCCGGCCGGGGTCGAGTCCGATCTCGTCGCAGGCCCGCGCGGCGGTGCCCGGATGGTCGCCGGTGAGCACCTTCACGGTGACACCGCGCCCGCTGAGCGCCGTCAGGGCGTCGGCCGCCGTGTCCGCCGCCGCGTCCCGCAGCCCGACGACGCCCAGGAACGTCAGCCCGTACTCGTCCGACGCCGTGACGGACGAGGCGCCGGACTTCGCGGGCCGCTCCGCCGCGGCCACGGCGAGCACCCGCAGACCTCCCTCGGCCCGCTGCGCGCACATGGACAGCAGCCGCGCGCGGGCCTCGTCGTCCAGGTCGGTGTCCCGGCCGTCCACGCGCTGCCGCACGCACCGGGCGATCACCGCCTCCGCCGCGCCCTTCACGACCAGCGCGTGCGTGCCGGGACTGCCCGGTGTCCGAAGCACCACCGTGGCCAGGCGGCGTACGGGATCGAAGGGGAGCGCCGCCACCGCGTCGTGGTCGAGGTCGTCGCCGCGCTCCTCCGCCGCGTCCAGCAGCGCCTCGTCGAGCGCGTCGGGCGAGGGCAGCTCGGCGAGTTGGAGGGTCCACAGACTGTTGACGGCCGCCCAGTGCAGGACGTCGGGACTGTCGTGCCCCTCGCCGTCGACATGGCAGGCGACGACGGGCCGGTCCTGGGTCAGGGTGCCCGTCTTGTCCGTGCACAGGACGTCCATCGCGCCCAGGTCGTGCAGCGCGGGCAGCCGCTTGACGATCACGTCGCTGCCACGGGCGAGCAGGGACGCCCCCCTGGCCAGCGTCGTGGTCACCACGACCGGCAGCATCTCCGGCGTCAGGCCGACCGCCACCGCGACCGCGAACGGCAGCGTCTCCAGACCGCGCCCGCGCAGACCCGCGTCGGCCATGAGCACCAGCGGCGGCGTCAGCAGCATGAACCGGATGAGCGACCAGGAGATGCCGTGCACGGAACGGTCGAAGGCGCTCTCCCGCCGCCGCGTCGACATACCGCGAAAGCCCCGCGCGAACCGGGTGTGCTCGCCGGTCGCCATCACGACCCCCGTCGCGCTGCCCGAGGCGACGCTGCTGCCCTGGAGGCACAGGTGCGGCGCCTCCTGCGCGGACGACGAACCGTGCCGGTGCCGGCGGTCGCCGGTCGCCCCGTCCCCCGGCTCCTGGTCGGAGGCGGGCGACGCGTCGCCCGTCGGGGCGGGACTCTCCACCGGATACTTGGCGACGGGCGCGGACTCCCCGGTCAGCGCGGCCTGGTGCACGGTGAGCCCGGTGGCGCGCAGCAGCCGCAGATCGGCCGGGACCAGATCCCCCGGGCCGAGCAGGACGACATCCCCGGGCACCAGTTGGTCGACGGGGATCTCGCGGGTCTCCGGCGCGCTGTTCGCGTCCGCTCGACGGCGTACGGTCGCGGTCGCGGCGACCAGTTCCCGCAGCGCCGACGCCGACTGGTCGGCGCGGTACTCGCCGCTGGAGCGCAGCACACAGCTGACCGTGACCAGCGCCATGATCACGCACGCGGTGTTCCAGGCGGCGACGGCGGCGGACACCAGGGCGAGGCAGAACAGCACGGTGGTGAAGGGATCGCGCAGGCTGCGCAGGAAGCGGCGCGGCCAGGAGACGGAGCGCAGCGCGGGAAGGACGTTCTCGCCGTACCGGGCGAGCCGGTCGTCGGCCTGCGACTCCAGCAGCCCGCGCGGACCGCTGCCGACCACGCGCAGGAACTCCAGCGTGGGCAGATCCGCCGTGTCGGGGGCGGTGAGGTGACCGGGCGGCGCGCCCTGCTCCAGGCCGTCGACCGGCTCGGGCGCCGCCCAGGCGGTGGGACGTGGTCCGCTGTCAGGCGCCCAGGTCACGGACGCGCCCAGGCGTTGTCGTGTACCCACCGCGTTCCGCGAGCTGCCGCAGCATCCACCGCACCATGGTCTCCACGTCCGGGTCGTCCACCAGGTACACCACGTGCCGTCCCTCACGGCGCGACCGCACCAGGCCGGCGAGCTTGAGCTTCGTCAGGTGCTGGCTGACCGCGGGCAGCGCGCCGCCGACCCGCTCGGCGAGCGCGGTCACATCGCTCTCGCCCTGCATCAGCGTCCACACCAGGTGCAGCCGCGCGGGCGAGGCCAGCAGGCCGAAGGCCGCGGCGGCCTGTGTCAGCACCTCAGCGGGCAACTCCTCGAAGTCGCCCCCGCCCCTCGCCACCACCGCTCTCCCTCCGGACCGCGCCTGCGCGCCGACCGCGCGAGCGCTCAGTCTAGAGCGTGTCCGCGAACGCCGGACCTCTCCCGTGACCTGCGCTTCACGGGCGCCGGACACCGACCCTCCGGCGCGGCCGGGCACCGGCGCGTGAGGCCGCGGGGTGGGGCAACAGCCGTCGGCTCAGAGGGACGTGACCCACTCGTCGGTGGTCATGACCTGGGCCTGCTTGGGGAAGACCTTCTCGATGAGGATGCGGTGGACGTCGGGCTCGTTGTCGGCGCAGGCGTCGGACAGGACGGTCAGGCGGTAGTCGAGGTCGGCCGCCTGGCGGATGGTGGACAGGACGACGCCGCTGGTGGACAGGCCGGTGAGGACGAGCGAGTCCGCACCGGCGCCGCGCAGCAGGACCTCCAGGTCGCTGCCGGTGAAGGCGCTGACCCGGCGCTTGACGGCCACCGGCTCGTCGGCGCGCGGGGCGAGCGCGTCGACCACCTGGGTGGCCGGGTTGTCCTGGGTGAAGGCGTCCCCTGCCTGGCTGAGGGCGCTGAAGGAGAGGTTCGAGGCGGCGGTCTCCGGATAGCCGGGCCGGAAGGCGACCCGTACGAAGATCACCGGAATCTCGGCGGCGCGGGCGGCCTCGACCGCGCGGGCCGCCGCGGCCACGACGGAGTCGTCGGCGATGCGCTGCACGATGCCGTTCTGGAAGTCCATGACCAGCAGGGCGGTACGGGATGCGGACATGAGGGGCGGGTCCTCTCGGCCGAAAGTAGACAGTCTTAACTGAACAGTGAGAATTAAACAGTGTAGGCTGACGATATGCAAAGTGAAGCGAAGCCGGTCGCTCCCGGCATGCTCCAGGCGTCTCTGGACGTCCGCGTGGTGGTGGGCAGACTGCGCCGCCGCATCCTCCAGGTGACGGACGGGGAGGATCTGACCCCGTCGCAGTCGTCCGTGCTCATGCGCGTCAGCCGGGGCGACGCCGTCACCGCCGCCGCGCTGGCCGACGCCGAGCACGTACGGCAGCAGTCCATGGCCGCGACGCTGTCCTCCCTCGAGCGGCTGGGACTGATCCACCGCACCCCCGACCCCGCCGACGGCCGCCGCCAGATCGTCGAGCTGACCCCGGCGGGCCGCGAGCGCGCGGAGGGCGCTCGGCAGGCGGGCGTGGAGTGGCTGGCGCGCGCCTTGGAGGAGCAGTACGACGACGCGGAGCGGCACACGATCAGTGAGGCGATGCGCCTGTTGGGCAGGCTGACGAACTGATGGCCGCGATACCGCAGGGACAGTCCGGGCAGTCGGGGCCGTCCGAGCCGTCTGAGCAGCCCGAGGCGTCCGCCGTGCCTGCCGGGCCTGCCGTACGAACGGAGCAGGCCGCCGTACGGCCGGAATGGATCGCCGCGTCGGGTGCGCCAGCCGCCGTACAACCCGCCGTACAACCCGCCGCGCAGGACGCCGGACCGGCCGCTCCAGGCCGGCCCGAGCGGCCCCAGCGGTCCGAGCGGTCCGAACCCTCCTCCGCACCGGCCGAGGGCGCCTTCGACCGGCGGCTGCTCGCGCCGATGATGATCGGCTCGATCCTCAACCCCATCAACTCCTCCATCATCGCCGTCGCCCTGGCGCCGATCGGCGCCGCCCTAGGCGCCGACGCCGCCCGGACGGCCTGGCTCATCTCCGCGCTCTACCTGGCCACCTCCATCGGGCAACCGCTCGTCGGACGGCTGGTCGACACGTACGGCCCCAAGCGGCTGTTCCTCGCCGGGGCCGCGCTGACCGGCGTCGCCGGGGTGATCGGCACCCTCGCCCCGAACCTCACCGTCCTCGTCGCCGCCCGCGTCGTCCTCGGCTTCGGCACCTGCGCCGGTTATCCGGCCGCCATGTACCTGATCCGCAGCGAGGCCGAACGCACCGGGATGAAGAGCCCCGCGGGCGTGCTCACCACGCTCGCCGTGACCGGCCAGACCGTCGCCGTCATCGGCCCGACCCTCGGCGGCCTGCTCATCGGCCTCGGCGGCTGGCGGAGCACCTTCGCCATCAACATCCCGCTCGCGATCGCCTGTCTCGTCCTCGGTTGGATCCACCTGCCGGGCAGGACCGCGATCGCGCCGTCGGGCGCCACCGACGGCGCCCCGTTCCCCGACGGCGGGCCGCGCCCGCGCAACCGCCTCGACTGGGCGGGCGTCCTGCTCTTCGCCGCCACCCTCGTATCGCTGCTGCTGTTCCTCATGGACGCCCGCACCGACCGGGCCTGGCTCATCGCGCTCACCCTGCTCGCGGGCACCGGATTCGCCCTGCGCGAGCGGCGCGCCGCCGACCCGTTCATCGACGTCGGCGTCTTGGCGGGCAACATCCCGCTGCTGGCGACCTACGCCCGCACCTTCGTCGCGTACACCGTCTCGTACTCCTTCATCTACGGTTTCACGCAGTGGCTGGAGGACGGCAGGGGGCTGAGCGCCTCCGCGGCCGGGCTGCTCCTGCTGCCCACCTTCGCGGTCGGCATCGTCGTGTCCACCCTCACCGGGCGCAAGGCCGTCGTGCGCGGCAAGCTGGTCGTCGGCGCCGTGGCCCAACTCGTCGCCTGCGCCATGCTGTTGGCCGTGGGCGACCACGCCGCGGTGTGGCTGCTGGTCGCGGTCGCCGTCGTCCTCGGACTGCCGCAGGGCCTGGTCAGCCTCGCCAACCAGAACGCGCTCTACTTCCAGGCCGACCCCGCGCGCATGGGCGCGTCGTCCGGGCTGCTGCGGACGTTCATGTATCTGGGCGCCATGGTCGCCTCCTCCGCGACCGGCGCCTTCTTCGGCCGCCGCGCGACCACCTCGGGACTGCACGGTCTCGCCCTGTTCATGCTCGCCGCCGCGGCCGTCTTCCTCGTCCTCACCCTCGTCGACCGCTCGCTCGGCCGGATCGCCGCGCCGCAGGAGACGAAGCAGGTCGCGCCCGCGCGGTGAGGGGCACGGCGCTCAGCCGCGTCCCGTCCCCCCCAGCAGGCGCGACACCGCCGGCAGCCGCAGAATCCTCGGCAGGAGCAGGCCGAAGAGATACGCGAGGGCCACGCCCGCGATCGTGGCCCACAGGCGCTCGTCGGCCCGGGCACGGGCCTGGTCGGGCTCCGCGTGCAGCAGCAGGAGCAGCACGAGGACCGTCGAGTACGCGGGGGTCAGATACCAGCGGCTGCCCTGGGTCGCCGCGGCGAGCGCGAGCGTGGCCGCGGCGGTCACCGCGTACGCCCAGTCCGGCGCGTCGTTACGGAGCAGCAGGAGCGCGACCGCGCCACCGGCCAGCACCGACAGCACCCGGCCGAAGGACCGCAGCCGTTGCATCTGGGGTCGCGGACGCATGACCATCAGCGCGGCCACCACCGGCCAGCCCGGATGCGTCGGCGCCAGCGCCAGACCGCAGCCCGCCGCGGCGGCCCCGGCCGCGCCGAGCCGCAGACCGTACATCCTGGCCTGCTCGGCGGAGTGCGGCGGGCCCGGCGGCCTGGGGGGCGGCGCTGTCGACGGCCACAGCAGCGACACCAGCCAGGCGTACGCGGAGCCCGCGACGATCAGCCCGGTGATGCCGAGCGCCTGGGACACGTCGTCGTAGCTCAGCCCTGCGCCCACCATGGGCAGGCTGAGCGCGAGCAGCACCATCCCTGCGGGGCGCCGTGCGGCGACGACGGCGGACGCGTATGCCAGCAGGAACACGCCGGGCACCGCGACCCACCGCACCTGCACCAGCAGCGACCCCAGCACCATCGGCAGGCCGGTGCACAGGCCGACCACGACGGTCATGAACCGGGCCCGCCGCCGGGCGGGCATGCGCATGACGGCGGCGGGGAGCACGCCCACCGCCAGCGCCATGCCCGCGCCCGGATCGTGCAGCGCCACCGCGGCGCCCGGCAGCGCGTACAGCAGACCGCGCGCGAAGCCGGGCCACGCCCAGGCGACCCGCGGCGGCGACCCGGCGGCCGGTGTCGCGGTGTCCTCCCCGGTCACGACCGGTGTACGTCCGCTGGCACGGAGCGGGCGGGCGACGGGTGCAGGGACCGCATGTGCGCAAACCTCCGGTACGGAGCCCCCGCCCGGCGCGGCGCCCTGAACTTCCCACCCTTCGCCGTAACGCCGGGCCGCGCACGTCACGGCACGCATCGGGGTGACGGTATGTCACGGGACCCGCCGCCCGTTCCCGCCGTCGGGCGGGTGCGCGGGCCGTGCGGAGGCGGGTGGCGTCCCGGCTGGAACGGCTGCGTCGAGCGTCACGATCCCCGCCGCTGCCACCCCGTCCGTCCGATCCCGGATGTGGCAGGTGTGAAAAGGGTGTCGACCGTATGCTGTTGGCCGCTGGTGGTGCGTCGGCCGGGGCGAACAAGGGCAGTTCGGCGCATCGCGCGGCTCCCGCACATCGCAAGAGGGGAAGCGCTCACGTGACCGATCCGACCGAGCAGGAACTTCCGGACAACTGGGGCCGCTGGGGTTCCGACGACGAATTCGGCACGCTCAATCTGATCACCGACGCCGTACGCGCACAGGCCGCCGCCGAGGTGCGGACCGGCCGGTGGGTGTCGTTGGCGCAGCCGATCACGCCGACCCCCATCGTCAGCAGCCCGTTCGCGCCGACGACGGTGGACGTCTCCCCGGTCCAGCAGATGATGTCCTACACCGGCGTTCCCGTGGCGGCCGATCTGACGCTGACGCAGAACCACCACGCGGGCTCGACCCACATCGACGCGCTGGCGCACTGGTCGACCGACGGTCAGGTCTACCCCGGACGTCCGAGGGACCAGGTCGTGACCGCCGCGGGCGTGACCTTCGCTTCGACGGGGGCCTTCGCCGCGGGCATCGTCACACGCGGGGTGCTGCTCGACCTGGCCGTGGACGGCCCGCTCGCGCCCGGTCACGCGGTGACCTCCCACGACCTGGAGGAGGCCGAGAAGCGGCAGAACGTCGAGGTGCGCTCGGGCGACGCCCTCGCGATCCGGCTCGGCTGGCCCGCCACGCCCGTCCCCGGCACACCGACACCGGGCATCAGCCTCGACGCGGTGCGCTGGATGCACCACCGCCAGGTCGCCGTCTACACCGGTGACCGGGGCGACGCCTTCCCACCGCTCGATCCGAACGGGCCGTCGCCGCTGCACGGCGTGGCACTCGGCCGGATGGCCATGCCCCTGATCGACGCCTCACAGCTCGACGATCTCGCCGCGCTGTGCGCGGAGTTGGGGCGCTACAGCTTCCTGCTCTCCGTCGCGCCGCCGCGTATCCACGGCATGACCGGCGTCCCGGTCAACCCGATCGCCCTCTTCTGATCGGCCGGTTCCGCACCGTGGGGACCGGCTCGCGGGCGTCAACCGGCCAGCAGCAGGGTGCCTGCCGTGATCAGGGCCGCGACCTTGGCGGCTTCCAGGCCGATGTAGGCGTAGTGGGCGTGGGAGCCTGGTGGGTCCTGCCCGGCCAGGACCGCGTTCGAACGGCGGGTCAGGCGGGGCCGTACCACGGCCAGTTGGAGGACGAGCAGAGCCACGGCGGCAGTCAGCGCGACCGTCGTGCGGGCGGAAAGGGGCCCGCTGGCCGCGACGGTCAGCAGAGTCACCGCGAAGACCCCTTCGACGGAGTTGAGCGCGCGGAACACCAGGCGGCCGATGCCGAGACCGATACGGACGGTGACGTCCGGGGCGCGGAACTTCAGCGGCGCCTCCAGGAAGGAGATGGCGAGGACCATCCCGAGCCAGGTGAACACCAGGGCCACCGAGGCCGCCGCCGACACGCTCAACGCCCCTTCCCTTCCACGGGGCGTGCCGCCCGGCCGAGGTGGACCACGCACAGGTCGGGTTCCACGAACGGCTCCAGCCGCTCGGCGGTCAGCGGCGCCTCCATCGCGGCCAACGCGCCCTGGATCAGGCCCAGATGGATCGGGCAGACGACCTTCGACCGCTCCTGCGCCAGGTCGAGGAAGGGGCAGTGCCGCAAGCCGATCCGGTCGACGCCGCCGCGCGGAGGGCGCTCCGGAGCGAAGCCGAGGTCGTCGAGCAGGCGGATGAGACCTTCGACCGCGCGCGCCTCGGTGACCGTCGTGCGCACCTCCGTGACCGTGCCCGACGGGGCCGCTGCGTCCGGTGCCTCGGCCAACTCCCCGCCCCAGGCGCGCCCGGCCGCGACCGCCGCCTGCGTGGGACGGGGCCTGTGCGACAGCTCCTCGACGAGGATCGACGCGAGCAGCCGGTAATTGCGCGGCCCCGTCCGGTCCATGCCAGGGCTGGCGCGGAACAGCAGCGGCGGCCTTCCGGGCCCGGTGCGCGCGGCCGTGACCTGCTCCGCCTGCCCGTGCCCCACCAATGTGTCGAGGTGGAACCGGGCCGTGTTCGGGTGCACTTCGAGGCGGCGGGCGATGTCGGCGATGCTCAGCGGCGCCGCCGATCGTCGGAGCAGGTCGAGGACGTCCCGCCGACGGCCGGCGGGCGCGTCGGTCACGGCGTCCGTGGGATCGGAGGGAGGCGTCATGCGCTAGAGTTTACACAATCGCCACTTGTAGAAATAGAGGGAGGCGCGGCCCGTGCCAGGACCCGAGCTCGACGTACGTCCGCTGCCCAAGCCCGGCAGGCACCCCGCCGTCTTCGCCGCGTACGACGCCCTCGCAGTAGGGGATTCGCTGGTCCTGGTCAACGACCACGACCCCCGCCACCTGCGCGAGGAGTTCGACACGGAGCACCCGGGCGGCCACGACTGGCAGTACGAGGACAAGGCGCCGGGGGAGTGGCGGATCCGCATCCGCAAACTCGCGTCGACCTCGCTGCCCCGCGTCCTGACCGGCGCGCGGCCACCGGACTCCCCGGTGGTCTCGGACTCCCCGGCGGTCTCGGACTCCCCGGTGGTCTCGGACTCCCCGGTGGTCTCGGACTCCGCGGTGGTTTCGGCGGCCCCGGCCTTCCCGGATTCCGCGGACGGTCCGGGCGCCCCGGCCGTCGCACCGCCGGGCGTGCCCGACGCCTCCGGCGCGGTGTGGAAACTGCGCATGCGTGAACGCGACTTGGACTCCAACATCATCCAACTCCCGCCGCACGCGGGCATCGCACCGCACCTCGGCCCCGACCTCGACGTGCTCGTCCACATCCTCGACGGCGACGGCCGCCTCACCACCGAACTCGACCAAGTCCTCCTCGTCCCCGGCGATTTGGTGTGGCTCCCGCGCCGCTCGCTGCGCGCGTTCACCGCGGGTCCGCACGGGCTGCGCTACCTGACCGTCCATCAGCGCCGCCAGGCCCTCGTGCTCGCGCCGCCGAGCCCCCGCGTCTGAGGGACCGCGTGTGAGCGGCCGCATGGCGCGCGGCCGGCGGTGATTCCCGCTGCCGACGAGTCTGCCCGGACCGGGCGGTGCGGAGGACACCGGGCACGGACCGGACCGCGACAGGAGGGCAGCGGGCACGGCATGGCGTGTCGTCGTCCATAAAACGCTGTAGTAGCATGCTGGTCCGAGATCGACTCCTTTGCGCTGACGCACGCCTAAATGGGGCCAGTTCCCACGGCCGGCCCGTCTCCCGTCTCTCTGCCGTGAACGGAGATCCACCCCATGGCCACTGATGCCGCGCAGCCGTCCTTGCTCCTGCCCGAGGTCGGAGGGCGACTGCTGGCCGCCCTGGACATCGGCGGGACGAAGATCGCCGGAGCGCTGGTGGACGCCGAGGGCCGCGTACGCCACCGGGCCCGGCGTCCGACGCCCGCGGGCGCCGACTCGGCGGTTCTCGGCGCCGTCCTCGAGGTGCTGGCCGAGCTGACCGAGCATCAGGACTGGCGCGCGGTCACGGCGTTGGGCATCGGCAGCGCGGGTCCTGTCGACATCGCGGCGGGCACGGTGAGCCCGGTGAACATCCCCGCCTGGCGCGGCTTCCCGATCGTCGAGCGCGTACGGGCGCACCCCGCCGTGGCGGGAAAGCCGGTGGTGCTGTGCGGCGACGCCGTGGCGATGACGGCGGCGGAGCACTGGATCGGCGCCGCGCGCGGATACCGGAACGCGCTGTGCATGGTGGTCTCGACCGGTGTTGGCGCCGGACTCATCCTTGACAACGCTGTCCGCAGCGGTCCGACCGGCAACGCCGGGCATCTGGGGCACATCACCGTCGACCTGCTCGGCGAGCCGTGCGTCTGCGGATCGCGGGGCTGCGTCGAGCAGTTGGCGAGCGGCACGTCCATCACGCGCCGCGCGCTGGAGCAGGGCTGGCGGCCCGAGGAGGGACCGGCCGACGCGGCGGCGGTGGCCGTCGGCGCCCGGCGGGGCCACCCGGTCGCGCTGGCGGCCTTCGACTCCGCCGCGCGGGCCCTGGCCGCGGGCATCGCGGCGGTCGCCACCCTGGTGGAGATCGAGGCGGCCGTCATCGGCGGGGGCGTCGCCGAGGCCGCCGACGTGCTGTTCCCGCCGCTGCGCCGCCACTTGGAGTCATACGCCGCGCTGCCGTTCGCGGCCGGGGTACTCGTGGAGCGGGCCGCGCTGCGGGGGGACGCCGGACTGGTCGGTGCGGCGGCCATCGCGGGAGCGGCCACGGCCGGAGCGCGCTGAGCCACGGGCCCGCGTCGCGGCGTACGGCCGGGGCGTGGGCCCGTCGACCGGCTCCGGTGCTGCTTGGGCCGCTGACCGTCGCCGACCGGCGCGTATGCAACGTTTGAGTGTACGCTGAGCCGACGAGGCGGCTCGCACGGTCCACCCCTCGGCCGGGACTCCCCGCGACCCGCGACTTCCGGCCCCGGTGCGGCGCGTCTCGGCACGGCCCGACCACGAGACGAAGGCGGACATCCGGGTGAGCCAGACGGCAGCAGCGGGCGGCGGGCGCAAGGCCACGATCAAGGACGTCGCCCGGCGTGCGGGAGTCTCGCCGTCCGCTGTGACCATCGCCGTGCACAACAAGCCGGGCGTGTCGTCCAGTACGAAGGAACGCATCCTCCAGGCCGCCCGTGACCTGGGCTGGAGCCCGAACCAGGCGGCGCAGTCGCTGTCCGGCCGGGCGCTGCACACCGTGGGACTCGCCATCGCCAGACCCGCGCGGATGCTCGGCCTCGAACCGTTCTACATGGAGTTCATCTCCGGTATCGAGAGCGTGCTCGGCCGCCACTCCTGCTCGCTCCTGCTGCGGCTGGTCGAGGCCGACGACGAGATCGAGGTCCACCGCGAGTGGTGGCAGGGCAACCGGGTCAATGGCAGCATCCTGGTCGACCTGCGGGTGGACGATCCGCGCATCCCGGCGCTGTCCGCGATCGGCCTGCCCGCCGTGGCCGTCGGACACCCCTCGCTCGCCGGTCCGTTCACCTCCGTGTGGACCGACGACGCCGCCGCGACCGTCGAGGCGGTCCGCTATCTGGCGGCGCTCGGGCACCGCAGGGTGGCCCGGGTGAGCGGACCCGCCGAGCTGGGGCACAGCGCCATCAGGACCCGCGCGTTCACCGAGACGGCGGCCGAGTTGGGCCTGTCGGCGCAGACCGTCGTCGCCGACTTCTCCGCCGACCAGGGCAGCCGCGCCTGCCGTACGCTCCTGCTCTCCGCCGAGCGCCCCACGGCGATCGTCTTCGACAACGACATCATGGCCGTCACCGCGCTGGGCGTGGCCGCCGAATTCGGCCTGTCCGTACCGCAGGACCTGTCCTTGCTCGCCTGGGACGACTCGCAGTTGTGCCAGCTCACCCGGCCCATGCTCTCGGCGATGCGGCACGACATCTTCTCCTTCGGCGCCGACGTCACCGAGACGCTCTTCGATGTGATGACGCATCAGAAACCGGCGTCCCACGCGGCCCAGATCCCCGGCCTCGTCCCGAGGGGTTCGACAGCGCCGCCGCCCCGGCCGTAACACCGCGCTGTCGTCGGGCTGTTGAGGTCGGATCGCCAGTGACGGCGCGCCGCCCCACCGCTGTCGGTGCCGTGTCCCTCGTCCGTACGAGTACGTCTTCCCGCGCTGTGGCCCGCCCGCGCTCTCTCGCGTGCCCGGCCGCGCCCCGCGATCCCTCCTTGGTTACTGGTGAGTTACTGGCACGTTTTAGAAAACGTGTGCCGGACTCATTGACATGGCCTAGACCAGAGTTCTAGCTTCCAGGCGTTGGTCTTTCCGCCGATTTCCCGTGGCCGCGATGACGCGACATCTCGCTGCCACGGACGCGCGGCATGCAACGTTCCACCCCCATGGGATACATGAGAGGGTCCGATGAGAGCGAAGATCTTCACCCGCAGGCGGGCCGCCTTGCTCGCCGCGCTGCCGCTGGTGGCCGGGGCGTGGCTGGCGACCTCGCCCCCGCAGGCGTCGGCGACCGGTGCCTCGACGCCCGACGCGGTGATCGGCTACCTGCACCAGATCAGCGGGAACCATGTGATCAGCGGCGTCCACAACAAGGAACCGCTCAGCCAGCCCTCGGCCTACACGGCCCAGGCCCACTCGATCACCGGGAAGTGGGCCGGGCTGTGGGGCGGGGAGTTCGGCTTCCGGCCGGACGACATCGCCAACCGCCAGACGATGATCGACCAGGCGAAGACCGAGTGGGCCAACGGCTCACTGGTCAACCTCACCTGGCACATGTGCCGCCCCGACGTGGCGACCTGCGACTTCGACACCGGTCCCAACCCCATCAAGGGCAGCCACCTGTCGGACCCGGAGTGGAGCCAGCTCGTCACGGACGGCTCGACGCTGAACACCGACTACAAGCGCAGGCTCGACCAAGTGGTGCCGTACGTCCAGCAGTTGAAGGACGCGGGCATCCCCGTGCTGTTCCGTCCGCTGCACGAGATGAACGAAGGCTGGGCCTGGTGGGGCGGCAAGACCGGCGCGGCCGGGAGCGCCCGGCTGTTCCAGATCACCCACGACTACCTGGAGTCCAAGGGCCTGGACAACATCATCTGGGTCTGGAACGTCAAGGACATCGACGGCGGAGCGGCCCACGTGGCCGACTACTACCCGGGTGACGCGTACGTGGACGTCGCCAGCCTCGACCCGTGGGTGCACGGCTCGGCCAGCACCGAGTGGTACCAGGCGATCGTCAACCAGGCCCACGGCAAGCCGGTTTCGCTCGCCGAGGTCGGTACGGTCCCCACGCCCGCGCAGTTGGCGGCCCAGCCGCTGTGGACCTGGTTCATGATCTGGTCCGACTACCTCACCTCGGCCAACACCACCGCCGGTCTCCAGACCACCTTCACCACCTCCCGCGTCCTCAGCCAGGGCCAGTTCACCGTCCCCACCGGCACCCCGCCCACCTCTCCTCCGACCTCGCCGTCCGCTCGTACGGGACCCATCACGGGTGTCGGCGGCAAGTGTGTGGATGTGGCGTCGGCGAGCAGCGCGGACGGCACTCCCGTGCAGCTTTACGACTGCAATGGCACCAACGCGCAGTCGTGGACGGTCGGTTCGGACGGTACGGTCCGGGCGCTGGGCAAGTGCCTGGACGTGACGGGCCAGGGGACGGCGAACGGGACGAAGGTCCAGCTCTGGACGTGCAACGGTTCGGGCGCGCAGCAGTGGCAGGCCCAGTCGGACGGGCATCTCAGGAATCCTCAGTCGGGCCGTTTCCTCGATGATCCGGGCGGCAGCACGGCCAACGGCACCCAGTTGCAGATCTGGGACTCCAACGCCAACGCCTGGCAGAAGTGGAACCTCCCCGACGGGGGAGGGACGGCGCCGGATCAGTGCGTGCCCGCGCTCGGCAGCGGGCAGTACAACACGCCGGTGTCGTTCGGCGGCGCGACCTACCAGGTCCTCGTCCGTATCCCGGCTCGCGCCCAAGGC
Source organism: Streptomyces sp. NPDC008317 (assembly GCF_042955955.1). NCBI lineage: Bacteria > Bacillati > Actinomycetota > Actinomycetes > Kitasatosporales > Streptomycetaceae > Streptomyces > Streptomyces sp. NPDC008317. The sequence goes on along the minus strand of NZ_JBIBFQ010000005.1, from coordinate 238,221 downwards.
GCGCTGCTGCCTCTGGTGCTGGATCTGCACGGCAGCCAGGGCACGGGCGCCGGGCAGCTCGCGTACAGCGACATGGCGCCGACCGCCGACGCGAACGGCTTCGTCGTCGCCGCGCCCACCGGGGTGGTGCCCAGCGGCGGCGGCTTCATCTGGAACGTTCCCTCCGTCACCCCGCAGGGCACCCGCGACGACGTCGGATTCCTGCGCCAGGTAGTCGACACGGTCACGCCCTCCGCCTGCGTCGACCCGGCGCGGGTGTACGCGACCGGCTACTCCGGCGGCGGCCGGATGACCTCCGCGCTGGCGTGCGCGCTGGCCGACAAGGTCGCCGCGATCGCCCCGGTGGCGGGCATCCGCGCCGGGCGCCCCGACCCCGCCGACGGCAGCCGGCCGGACGCCGCGTCCTGCGCGCCCGGCAGAGCCGTACCGGTGATCGCCTTCCACGGGCAGCAGGACAACACCAACCCGTACTACGGCGGCGGCGACAGCGCCGCCTGGCACTACTCGGTGCCCGCCGCCCAGCAGCGCTGGGCCTCCCTCAACGGCTGCACGACGGGACCGGCCACCACCCAGACCACCGCACACGTCCAGCGGACCGTCTACGGAGGCTGCCGCGACGGCGCGGACGTCGAGCTGTACTCGGTGTCGGACGGCGGTCACACCTGGCCGGGATCACCACAGGACTCCGCGGGCAACGGTACGACGACGCGTGAGATCAGCGCCGACGCCCTGATGTGGCAGTTCTTCCGTCAGCACCCCATGCCCCTCACGCCGTCAGTTCTCTGACGAGCGCGGCCACTTGATCCGTCTCGATGAGGAATCCGTCGTGCCCGTACGGCGATTCGACGATCCGCAGCCGGTCGGAGTGCGGGATGCCCGCCGCCAACTCGGCCTGCTGGGGGAGGGGGTAGAGGCGGTCGGAGTCGACTCCGGCGACCAGGGTCGTGGCGGTCACGCGGCGCAGGGCCGCCGCCGTACCGCCGCGGGATCTGCCGATGTCGTGCGCGTTCATCGCCTCGGTGAGCACGACGTAGCTGGCCGCGTCGAACCGCCGCACCAGCTTGGCGGCGTGGTGGTCGAGATACGACTCGACGGCGTACCGCCCGCCGCGCCAGGGCTCCTCGCCGTCCTGCGCGGAGCGGCCGAAGCGGGACCGCAGCTCGCCCTCGCTGCGGTAGGTGACGTGGGCCAGCCGCCGCGCGAGGCCGAGCCCCGCGTGCGGTCCGCGGCCCGGACCCGCGTCGTGGTAGTCGCCGCCGCGCCAGTGCGGGTCCGAGCGGATGGCGTGCGACTGGACGGCGGCCCAGGCGATCTGCTCGGCACTCGCCGCGGCGGGGGAGGCGAGCAGCAGCAGGGCGCGGGTGCGCTCGGGGCGACCGACCGCCCACTCCAGGGCGCGCATCCCGCCCATCGACCCGCCGACCACCAGCGCCCAGCTCCCGATGCCCAGCGCGTCGGCCAACTCCGCCTCGGCGGCGACCTGGTCACGCTGCGTCAGAAACGGGAAGGAACCGCCCCAGCGACGACCGTCGGGACCGTACGAGGACGGACCCGTACTGCCCTGACAGCCGCCGAGGACGTTCGGCGCGACCACGAACCACCGGTCGGTGTCCAACGCGCGGCCCGGTCCGATCAGGGCGTCCCACCACCCGGCGGTCGGATGCCCGGGACCCGCCGGGCCCGCCGCATGGCTGTCCCCGGTCAGGGCGTGCAGCACCAGGACCGCGTTGGACGCGTCCGGCGCGAGCCGCCCCCAGGTCTCGAACGCCAGCCGCACGCCCGGCAGTTCGCCGCCCGCCTCCAGGGCCAGCGGCCGGTCGAGGGCGTGCCAGTTCCGGCGCCCCGGCGGGTCCCCCGGCTGCCAGGCGCCCGTGGCGGGCAGCAGGGGGACCCCAGTGGTGGCAGCGGTGTTCAGGACGCGCCCTTCGCCGCGCGGAAGCCCGCCTCCAGGTCGGCCTTGAGGTCGTCGATGTGCTCGATGCCGACCGACAGCCGCACCAGGCCCGGCGAGGTGCCGGTGGCGGCGAGCTGCTCCTCGTCCAACTGGCTGTGCGTGGTGGACGCCGGGTGGATGATCAGGCTCCGCACGTCACCGATGTTGGCCAGGTGGCTGAAGAGCGACACCGCGTCCACGAACCGCTTTCCGGCCTCCGCGCCGTCCCGCAGCTCGAAGGCGAGCACCGCGCCCGCCCCGCGCGGCAGATAGCGCTGGGCCGCGTCGTGCCAGCGGCTGGAGGGCAGTCCCGGATAGTGGACGACCGCGACCTCGTCACGCGCCTCCAGCCACTCCGCGAGCGCCTGCGCGTTGGTCGAGTGCCGCTCCAGCCGCAGCGACAGCGTCTCGACGCCCTGGAGCAGCAGGAAGGACGAGTGCGGCGACAGCGCCGGGCCGAGGTCGCGCAGGAGCTGCACGCGCAGCTTCGCCGCGAAGGCGCCGGGGCCGAGCGCGGGCCAGTACTGGAGACCGTGGTAGCTGGGGTCGGGCTCGGTGAAGTCGGGGAACTGCTCGGCGTGCGCCCCGAAGTCGAAGGTCCCGCCGTCCACGACCACGCCCGCGATCGTCGTGCCGTGCCCGCCGAGGAACTTGGTCGCCGAGTGCACCACGATGTCCGCGCCGTGCTCGATCGGCCGCAGCAGGAACGGCGTCGGCACCGTGTTGTCCACGATCAGCGGCAGACCCGCCGCGTGCGCGACGTCGGCGACCGCCCGCACGTCCAGCACATTGCCGCGCGGATTGCCCAGCGTCTCGGCGAACAGCGCCTTCGTCTCCGGCCGGATCGCCGCCCTCCACGCGTCCGCGTCGTCGGGGTCCTCCACGAAGGACACCTCGATGCCGAACTTCGGCAGCGTGTGACGGAAGAGGTTGTACGTGCCGCCGTACAGCGACGCGCTGGAGACGATGTGGTCACCGGAGCGCGCCAGCGTGAGGATCGCCAGCGTCTCCGCGGCCTGTCCCGACGCCAGCGCCACCGCCGCGACACCGCCCTCCAGCGCGGCGACCCGCTGCTCGAAGGCGTCCTGCGTCGGATTGTGGATGCGCGTGTAGATGTTGCCGGGCTCCGCCAGCGAGAACAGGTCGGCGGCGTGCTGCGTGTCCCGGAACACGAACGACGTCGTCTGGTAGATCGGCACCGCCCGCGCGCCGGTCGTCGGGTCGGGCGCGGTGCCCGCGTGCACCTGCTGGGTCTCGAACGACCACCCCGGCAGGTCCCGCGCCGCGGTGTCCTCCGCGGTGGTGCCCGCGGTCACGGAGTCGATGGGCTGGGTCATGGCTCTCCCCTGGGAAATGGCGTACGGCCCTCGGCTCGCGCGGAGCGCGCCGTACGGATGTGCGGATGTGTCCGGCGCGCGGACCGCCGCCGCGACGACCCGCACGGCGGGCGGCGAGGACGGCACCCGGCGGTGGCACGGCGCGGCACGGGAACGCGCCTTGCGTGGTGAAAGGGGCTGATCAGCGGCCGTCGCGGGCGGCAGGACGTCGAGAGCGCGACGTCAGCGCACGGCGGGACAGGCCATGTTCGTGACACGCCCGTAGTCCACGTGGCGGCGCATCACGAGCAGCGGGGTCATGACGCCAGGGAACCACAGCGGCGGCCGGTGTGTCAGCGGACCGGCGCCCTCGACCGGCCGGTGTGACACGTTGTTCATCTTTCTGTCCGCGTTCACCTCTCTGTCCGCCTTTCGACCCGTCCTCCCGAGCCCCTCCGGGACCATGTCGCGCCCGCTTCCGCGCCACCGCCGCGACCGCCGGCGTACCCGCCGGGTCCCCAGAGGCGGGCCGGGACGTCGCGGGAGATGATGGGCGGGTCAGGAGGTCCTATATGGATTACCCGGAGATCTACGAGCTGGTGTTCCAGGCTCCCGCGGTGGAGGACGACGTCGTCGTCGTACGCAGGACCGAGAAATCCGGCGCGGGCGGCTACCCGGTCTACGAGGACGAGACCGGGATCGTCCGCGCCGAGATCAGCGCGGACGGCGAGGTGCGGATGATCGCCAGCGGCGGCCACCAGGCCCCCGGCGTCCCCCGCGCGGTCCGCTCCCTCCACCCCTGAGACCCCGGAGCGCGCGAGCCCCCGCGGACGCGGCGGCGTAGGCCCCGTCCGCGGGTCCGCTACGCCTCCGCCCCGCCCTGCTCCACCAGCGCCCGCTCGCGCGCCGAGATCACCGCCGCGGACAGGCTGTCGATGTCGTACGCGCCATGGTGGCGGCGGCCGTTGATGAAGAAGGTCGGGGTGCCCGACACCCCGCTCAGGTCGGCGGACTCCACGTCCTTCGCGATCCGCCGCGCGCCGTGCCGCTTGTGCAGCGACTCCTTGAACAGCGCAACGTCGAGCCCGATCTCCCGCGCGTGGTCCAGCAGATCGCGCACCTTGAGCGCGTCCTGCCGCTCGAAGAGCAGGTCCCGCATCTCCCAGAAGCGGCCCTGCTCGGCGGCGGCCTCCGACGCCTCCGCGGCGAGCTGGGCGTGCGGGTGCACGTCGTTGAGCGGCAGGTGCCGCCACACGTAGCGGACGCTGTCGCCGAAGTCGGCGAGCAGCTCGCGTACGACGGTCTCCGCCTGGCCGCAGAAGGGGCACTCGAAGTCGCCGTACTCCACGATCGTCACCGGCGCGTCCACCGGCCCGCGGACATGGTCGCGGGCCGGGTCGACGGGCTCGACGAGGTCCACGACGGACTCCGCGGTGCCCAGCAGGGCACGCGCCCTGCGCGTCTCCGGCAGCCGCCCGGCGACCAGCGCGACCACCGTCGTGCTGAGCATGGCGAAGACGACCGCGCTGAGCACGCCGATCTTCGCCTGCGCGAGCTGGTCCCCGTCGAAGGCCAGCGTCGCGATCAGCAGCGACACCGTGAAGCCGATACCCGCGATGGAACCGCCGCCCAGCACCGCCGCCCAGCCGACCGACGGCCGCATCCGGCCCCGGCTCAGCCTGGTGGCCAGCGCGGACGCGCCCACGATGCCGATCGGCTTGCCGAGCCCGTACGCCAGCAGGATGCCGAGCGTGATCGGCGAGGTGAAGGCGTCGGCCAGCAGCGAGCCGTTGATCTCGATCCCCGCGTTGGCCAGCGCGAACAGCGGCACGATCACATAACTGCTCCACGGGTGCCACAGCCGCTGGAGCCGGTCGTTGGGGGAGACCGCGGAGGCCAGGCCCAGCCGCGCCTCGCGCTCCAGCTCCGCGGTCGGCTGCTCGCGGAAGGACCGGAACAGCCCCGTCGCCCGCTCCAGCGCGTCCCGCGACGCCGGGTAGGCGAAGGAGAGCAGGCCCATGATCAGACCGACGACCAGCGGGTCCACCCCGGAATGCAGGAACGCCACCCAGGCGATCACCCCCAGCACCCCGTAGACCGCGCCGCGCCGCACACCGGCGCTGCGGACCGCGTACACCACCAGCAGGACGCCGATCCCGACGATCAGCGGCGTCCACGAGATGTGGTCGCTGTACGCCACCGCGATCACGCCGAGCGCCAGGAAGTCGTCCACGACGGCGACGGTCAGGATGAAGGTGTGCAGCCGTTCGGGGAACCGCGAGCCGAGCAGCGCCAGCATGCCCAGCGCGAAAGCCGTGTCGGTGGACATCGCGGTGCCCCAGCCGTGCACCGAGGACCGGCCCGCGTTCACCATGAGGTAGATCGCGATCGGTACGGCCATGCCGCTGATCCCGGCCAGCATGGGCAGCGGGATACGGCGCCGGTCGCGCAACTCGCCCATGTCGAACTCGCGCCGCGCCTCCAGGCCGACGACCAGGAAGAACAGCGTCATCAGCCCGCTGTTCACCCATTCCCGCAGGTCCAGGTCGAGCCCGTGGTCCCCGAAGCGGAAGGACAGGTGCGTCGCCCACGCCGACTCATAGCCGCCGGGCGCGACATTCGCCCAGACCAGCGCCACCAGGGTGGCCGCGAGCAGCACGGCCGCGCTGCCCGTCTCGGTACGGATGTACGCCAACGCGGAGGCGGCCGTCGTACGGTCGCGCTCGGTCCTGCCTGACAAGGGCGCGGTGAAGCCCCGGAACATCCAGCCTCCCAGCAGAGGAACGGTCTTCCCACACCCTGGCACGAGCGGGACCCCGGTGGCGCGTCCAATCGCCATCCACGGATGAGCGGTACGGTGCGGCGTTCCGTATTTGGTACGGACCGGTGACGGACCGGAAGAGGCCGCTGGTGGGAGGATGAATGAGACGGAGATTCCAGGACCGGAACGGACACGAGAAGTGAGGGGCGGCCGGGAATGGCGCAGGACGAAGCCGTGATCGGTTGTACGGGGGAGCTGCTCATCGGCACGCGCGGCCTCGCCGGACCCGGTGAGGTCTACGTGCGGGTCAGAGGAGGCAGCGAGACCTTCCTCGCCTGGTCCGAGGAACCCCTGCCTAAGGGGGCGACCGTGCTGGTGGTGGACTCGCGTGGCACACGCCAGGTGGACGTCATCGAGTGGGCCGACCCGTTGGACGCGCTGGCCGACTGAGCCGGCGCACATGAAGGAGACAAAGGATGTTCGGTTACCGCGTTCCCGCGCCGGACGAGGCGATGTTGATCTCGGGCGGTCGGCGTGGACTGGGGGGTGCGCCGTTCCGTGTGGTCACCGGCCACGGAAAGTTCGTTCTGCCGGTCTTCCGCAAGACCCGGTTCATCACGCTCGCGATGTGCGAGGCGGAAGTCGCCGAGACCTGTGTGACCCGGCAGGGCATCGCGCTGACGGTGAAGGCCGTCATCGCGTTCAAGGTCGGCAACGACCACGAGAGCATTGTCAACGCCGGACAGCGTTTCCTGTCCGACCAGGACCAGATGTCGATTCTGACCGGCCGGATCTTCGCCGGTCACCTGCGGTCGATCATCGGCTCGATGACGGTCGAGGAGATCGTCACCGAGCGGCAGAAACTGGCCTCCGAGGTGCTGGAGACCTCCAAGACGGAGATGGCGAAGATCGGCCTGAGCGTCGACTCGTTGCAGATCCAGTCCATCGACGACGGCGAGACCGGCTACATCGACGCCATGTCGGCGCCGCACAAAGCCGCCATCCAGCGGCAGGCGCAGATCGCGCAGGCCCAGGCCACGCAGGCGTCGGTGGAGGCGCAGCAGATCGCCGCCAGGAACCAGGCGGAGTACGCCCGGCAGACCGCCGTCGTTCAGGCCGAGTACTCGGCGCAGGTCGACCGCGCGCAGGCCGAGGCCGCGCAGGCGGGCCCCCTCGCCCAGGCGCACGCGCAGCAGGAAGTGCTCGCCGCGCAGACCGAACTGGCGCTGCGCGCGGCCGAGTTGCGCCAGCAGCAGCTCGTGGCGGAGATCGTCAAGCCCGCTGAGGCGGAGGCCGAGCGGATCAGGGTGCTCGCCGTCGCCGACGCCGAGCGGATGCGCATCCAGGCCGCCGCGGCGGCCTCGCACGACCGGGTGGCGCTCGACCGCATGCTGATCGACCAGCTCCCGCTGATCGTGAAGGAGGCGGCCGGCGGTCTGGCCGGTGCCAATGTCAACGTGCTCAACGGCGCCGACGGGCTCAGCGAGATCGCGGCGGGCCTGGTCAGCCAGGGGCTGACGATCCTCGACTCGGTCCGCAACAACCTCAACGGCGGTGAGGGCGGCTCCGGTTCGGACTCGGACAGCTCGGACAACCTGCCCGCGCTGCGCGGTCTGACGCACCCGGGCGACGGCCGCAACGGCAAGGGGAAGGGCGGCAAGGGCACGTCGTCCGACGGCCCGATCGACATCGAGTAGGACGCGTACGGCCGCTCCGCCGAGGCGGCCGTACGGCGTGTGCGCACAGCACAGACGGGCGGACCTCCTGTACGGAGGTCCGCCCGCCGCTTTGACGGGTGCGGTGCGGGCCGGGGCTGGAGCCCGCACCCTCAACCGTTCGTCCTCAACCGTTCGTCCGCGGCCCTTCGCGCTCAGCCCTTCGCCCTCATTCTTTCGCCCGCAGGTCCTTGACCCGCTGGATCTTGCCGACCGAGCGCTCCAGCGTCTCCGGGTCCACGACCCGCACCTCGACGCTCACGCCCACACCGTCCTTGACGCCCTGCGCGATGGCCGCCGCGCCCGCGTCCCGCAGCTCCGTACCGGCCTCCGCCCTGGCCTCGGCGTAGACGGTCATGTGGTCCATCCGGCCGCGCCGGGTCAGCTCGATCCTGAAGTGCGGCGCGACACCGGGCGTCCGCAGCACGATCTCCTCGATCTGGCTCGGGAAGACATTCACCCCGCGCAGGATGATCATGTCGTCGCTGCGGCCGGTGACCTTCTCCATCCGGCGGAAGGCGGGCCGCGCGGTACCGGGCAGCAGCCGCGTCAGGTCGCGGGTGCGGTACCGGATCACCGGCAGCGCCTCCTTGGTGAGCGAGGTGAAGACCAGCTCACCGCTCTCGCCCTGCGGCATGACGTCGTCGGTCAGCGGGTCGACCACCTCCGGATAGAAGTGGTCCTCCCAGATGTGCAGACCGTCCTTGGTCTCCACGCACTCCTGCGCCACGCCGGGGCCGATCACCTCCGACAGGCCGTAGATGTCGACGGCGTCGATGGCGAAGCGCTCCTCGATCTCGCGGCGCATCTGCTCCGTCCACGGCTCCGCGCCGAAGATCCCCACCCGCAGCGAGGTGCCGCGCGGGTCGACGCCCTGCCGCTCGAACTCGTCGAGTAGCGTGAGCATGTACGACGGGGTGACCATGATGATCTCGGGCTCGAAGTCCTGGATGATCTGCACCTGACGGGCCGTCATGCCGCCCGACGCGGGGATGACCGTACAGCCCGCACGCTCCGCGCCGTAGTGCGCGCCCAGGCCCCCGGTGAACAGGCCGTATCCGTAGGCGACATGGACCTTGTCGCCGGGACGGCCGCCCGCCGCGCGGATCGAACGGGCCACCACGTCGGCCCACATCGACAGATCGCCCTCGGTGTAACCCACCACCGTGGGACGACCGGTGGTGCCGCTCGACGCGTGCACCCGGCGCACCTCGGACATCGGCACGGCGAACATCCCGAAGGGGTACGTGTCGCGCAGATCGGCCTTGGTGGTGAAGGGGAAGCGCGCCAGATCCTCCAGCGTCCGGCAGTCGGCGGGTACGACACCCGCCTCGTCGAACTTCCGCCGGTACAGCTCCACATGGGCATACGCGTGGCGCAACGTCGCCTGAAGCCGCGTGAGCTGAAGGGCCGCCAGCTCAGCGCGAGTCATCCGCTCCGCCGCGTCCGGGGTCTCCCGCGGGGTCGTCCCGCCCAGGTGGCTCACGAGGTCTCCTTCGCGTCGGCGCCGCGCAGCGTACGGCTCCGGCCGCGGAATTCGGCGATCAGCTCGTCGCCGCGCCGCACCTGTACGTCGTAGATCCCGCTGCGGCCGAATCGCGCCCGCTCGCGGGCGGTGGCCAGCAGCGCGTCGCCCTCATGGGCCGGGGCGACGAAGTCGATGTCCGCCGCCGCGGCGACGGTCGCCGCCCCGTCGGTGTTGCAGGCACAGGCGAAGGCGGTGTCGGCCAGCAGGAAGAGATAGCCGCCGTGGGCGGTGCCGTGCCCGTTGACCATCGCGGCGGTGACGACCATCCGCACGACGGCGACGCCCTCACCGAGGTGCAGCAGCTCGACACCGAGCCCGTTCGACGCCCGGTCGGCCGAGAACATCGCCTGCGCCGCCGCGATCCCGGCCCCGTTTTCGGCCCCGTCCGTGGTCCCTCGCGCGGACGCTCGTACCGCGTCCGGGGGCGGACCCGGTGCCGGTCCCGTGTCGAGCCTGGCGTCGCTGCCCTGAGTCACCGCTGCCCACCACCTTGTGGATGCACCGACCGACCATTCGGTTCGGGCGTATGACAGCTAAAAAATCAGCATCGGGAGTGCCTGTCAAGCACAAGGCGGGACGAGCGGCCGGCGGCGGTGGAGAGGGCGGCACCGGACGGCCGGGCGCCCGGTCTGCCCGGCCGCCGCGGTCGCTGCGGTCGTCGCGATCACCACGGCCGCCACGGTTCGCCGGGAAAACCGGTACGCCGATCGCCGACCGGCTGCCTACGATCCGGGGATGAGTACACGCACCTTCCGGATCACCGTCCGCGGCGCCTTCGACGCGCTCACCGCGGACCAGCGGACCGCACTGCTCGCGCGGGCGGCGGAGCACGACATCCTGCATGCCGCCTTCACCGCCGAGGGCACCCTGACCTACGACCTCGCGGCCCGTCCCTTCTTCACCTTCCGCTACCTGGACTCGGGCGAGGCGGAGGAGGACATCCTGGAGGCCACGGAGCGCGCCGAGGCCGCCGCCCGCGGCTGGCTGACCGAGCGCGGCTACGGCTGGAAGAACCTCACCTCGAACGCCGAGGACCTGTCGCAGGCCGCCCTCGGCAAGCGCCGCCGCCAGGCCGCGGCCCGCGGCGAGGGCTGACGGCCGGGGCGGGGTCGGCACCGCGACTGCGGGGGCTCACCGCGCGGCGACGGACGGGCGGCGCCGGTCGCCCAGGGCCGGTACGAGCGCGATGAGCATCAGGCCCGCGGTGAGCGTGAAGGCGAGCGGATAGCCCGTGGCGGCGGCCAGCGCGCCGTATCCGAGGGCGCCGAAACCCATCCCGGCGTCGTACGCGGAGTTCCACAGTGCGCTGACGGTGCCGTAGCCGGACTCCGGGACGCGCGCGTACATCAGGGCCAGCGTCGCGTTCTGGGCCATGCCGAAGCCGACGCCGAAGAGGGCGACCCCGGTGAGGACCGCGACCGCGCTGCCGGTGAGAGCGGTGAGCAGCAGCCCGGAAGCCGACAGCAGCAGGGCGGGCAGCACGAGGCGCTGCGAGCCGTGCCGGTCGCCGCTGCGTCCGGCGAACCAGTTGGCCGCGGTGGACGCGGCGGGCTGTACGAAGAGGGCCGCGGCGACCAGGCCGGTCGCGCCGGAGGGCACGGCGAGCGGCAGGAAGGTCACGATGATCCCCACGCCGAGCGCGGTGGTCGCGAAGACCGCGGTGGGCCTGGCCAGCGCGCCGGTACGGAATCCGGCCAGCACACCCACCGCCGCCTTGTGCCCGTCCCCGGCCGGCGCGTGTCCCGGCAGGGCGGGAACGACCGCGACGGCGGCGAGCGCCAGCAGCCCACCGGCCACGCAGACGGCGGTGTATCCGACATGCGCGGCGAACCACACTCCGAGCGGCAGCGCGATGAACGAGGGCACCCCCTCCATGGCGCCCGCGAGCGCGAGGCCCTCGCCCCGCCGCTCGGCGGGGATGAGCGTCGCGGTCAGCGCGCCGCCCGCGACGATGGTCAGGGCGAAGCCCACGCCCCGGACGAAGCAGACCGCCGCGATCCACGCCATGCCGTCCGACGCGGTCAGCACCAGGGCGGGCGCGCCGAGCAGCACGAGACCGGCCGCCAGCGCCCGCCGGTACCCGTACCGGGCGACGAGCCGAGGCGTGGCCAGCTCGCCGCAGACAGTGGCCAGCATCAGCGTCCCCGACGCCAGCCCCGCCCCGCCACTCGCGCCGGACCGCTCCGCGTACAGCGGCACCACCGACAACAGCAGAAAGAAGCTCGCCGACGCGCCGACGATCGTGGCGCAGCGCAACAGCAACTCCCGCGTCACCAGCGTCGGCCGCACGTCGCCGGACCCGGCCCCTGCCCCCGAGCCGGTCGCCGCCGGACCGCGAGCGGCCGACGAGCAGTCCCGAGCCTGCCCCGAGCCGCCCCCCTGGGCGGGACCCGAGTCCGCCCCCGCCTCCCGGCCTGAAGCGGGCTCCTGGGCGGAGCCCGAAGCCGGATTTCCCTCTTTGCCGGAGCCGGGCTCCGGTGCTAGGCCCGTGGCGAGAGCCGGCTCCTCGCCCGAGCCGGGCCTCTCGGCGGGAGCCGAGGTCAGGCCCGCCTCCCGGTCCGAGCCGGGCCCCTGGGCAGGACCCGAGTCCAGGCGCGGATCTCGGTCCGAGGCCGAGGCGGGTTCCGGGGCCGGGGTCGGCTCACGGCAGGTGGCGGGCTCCGAGGGGTCGTCGGCATCTGGTTGCGCGGCGGGGTCGGCGGCGTCGGAGGCGCGCGTCGTGGTCGTCATGGCATTGACGCTAGGGGTGCGGCCGGTACCCGGGTAAGCTCCATTTTCATGCCGCTGGAGTGGTCCGGTTTGTCGCCGGAACTGTTGCTTGTGATCGACCGGGACAGTACGGAACCGCTGCGGTCGCAGCTCGAACGCGGGGTGCGGGACACGATCAGATCCGGCCGGCTCCAGGTCGGCGAGCGACTGCCCTCCTCCCGGGAACTGGCCTCGGCCCTGGGCGTCTCGCGCGGCCTCGTCCAGGACTGCTACGCCCAGCTCCAGTCCGAGGGCTATCTGGTCACGCGGGTCGGCTCCGCGACCCGCGTCGCCGCCGGGGCCTGCGCGCCGCCCGCGCCGCAGCCGAGGACGCCGCCCGCACCGCGCCTGCTCGCCGACTTCCAGGCGGGCGTCCCCGACCTGGCCGCGTTCCCCGTCGCCGACTGGCTGTGGGCGATGCGCGAGGCGGTCCGCGCCATGCCCGCCTCGGCCCTCGACTACGGCGACCCGCGCGGCCACGCGCTGCTGCGCGAGGTGGTGGCCGGATACCTGCGCCGGGTACGGGCCGCCGCGGCCGACCCGGAGCGGACCGTGATCTGCTCCGGGTACGCCCAGGGCCTCGCCCTGACCCTGCGCGCGCTCGCCCGGTCCGGCGTCCGCACCGTGGCGTACGAGGACCCCGGCTCCCACGCCGTGATCGGGCCGGCGGCCGCGGCGGCGGGCCTGACCGCCGTCCCCGTACCCGTCGACGAGCACGGCGTCGACGTGACCGCGCTGGAAGCGACCGGCGCCCGCGCGGTCGTCGTGACCCCGGCCCACCAGTGGCCGACCGGCGTGGTGCTGGCGCCCGAGCGGCGCCTGGCGCTGATCGAGTGGGCGGTGCGCAGGGACGCCGTGGTCGTCGAGGACGACTACGACGCCGAGTTCCGCTACGACCGCGAGCCGGTCGGCGCGCTCCAGGGCCTGGCCGCCGACCGGGTCGTCGCCATCGGCACCGTCAGCAAATCCCTGGTGCCCGCGCTGCGGATCGGCTGGCTGCTCTGCCCGCCCGCGCTCGTCGACGCGATCGTGGCCGACAAGCATCTCAGCGACCGCGGCTCACCCACCCTCGACCAACTGGCCCTGGCCCGGCTGATCGAATCGGGCCGCTTCGACCGCCATCTGCGGCGGATGCGCGGGATCTACGGGGCCCGGTGCGAAGCACTCAAGGCGGCGCTCGCCGCGCACGCGCCCGCCATCCGGCTCAGCGGCCTGGCCGCCGGTTTCCACGCCGTGGCGCACCTCGACGCCGCCGCGCGGCCCGGCGTCACCGAACACTCCGTCATCGCCGCCGCCCGTGGCCGCGCGGTCGGCCTCTACGGCATGAGCGCGTTCCGTTCGACGGGCGCGCAGTCCCCGGCCCAACTCGTCCTGGGATTCGGCAATGTGAACGAGCGCGCCGTCACGGAAGGGATCGCCGCGGTCGCCGACCTGCTCGCATGAGCCGGTGCCGGGCCGGTCGGCCGGGCCGAAGTCCGCGACGGCGTCACGTACCTGAATCCCGGTCAGGTCAAGGTCCGCGCGCGACCCCTTGACGCGCCGCGTCCGGAGCAACACTCTTACTCCTCAAGCAGGTTAGGAACCTTTCCTAACTATCGCGACGACCCTCTCCTGCCCGGTGCGCGCTCCCGTGCCCGGCGCCGTACCCCACAACCGACGAGGAGTTGGAAGATGCCACGACCCGTGAAGACGAGGACGAGGAGGCTGGCGGCCTGTACGGTCGCCGCCTGCGCGTCCTTCGGCCTGCTGGCGACCGCGGGCGGCGGAACGGCCGACGCCGCCACCGCCCCGGCGCACCCGTTCCCCGCGCACACCGCGTACAAGGTGGGCGTGCTGCCCTCCGCGACGCAGACCACCCGCGACGCGGCGGTGAAGAAGGCGTACGACTCCTGGAAGAGCGCCTACCTGGTCAAGGGCTGCGCCTCCAACGAGTACTACGTCTCGACCAAGGGCGACGACGACGCCCCGCACAACGGCACGGTCTCCGAGGCCCAGGGCTACGGCATGAACATCGTGCCCCTGATGGCCGGTTACGACAGCGACGCCAAGGCCGAGTTCGACGGCCTGTGGCAGCTCGTCAAGGACCACAAGGACGCCGACGGTCTCATGCAGTGGCAACTCGACGGCAAGACCTGCAAGTACACCGACAGCGGCACCCCGGACTCGGCCACCGACGGCGACCTCGACATCGGCTACGGCCTGATCCTCGCCGACAAGCAGTGGGGCGGCTACACAGCGGACGCCAAGGCGTGGCTCGCCTCCTTCTACGCCCACGACGTCGCGCCCGACGGCCACCTCAAGTGCGAGGACGACGGCCCCACCACGGACACCCGGCCGTCCGACATGATGCTCGACCACCTGCGCGCCTTCGCCGCCTACGACACCGCGCACGACTGGAACAAGGTCGTCACCCGCACCGAGGCCGTGATCAGCGAGTTCACCGCGGGCTACTCCTCGTCCGCCGGACTGCTCTCCGACTTCGTCGTCAACGCCAACACCACCAGCCCCAAGCCCGCCCCCGCCGACTACCAGGAGGACCAGCCGGACAACATCGTCGGCTACAACTCCCTGCGCGTGCCCTGGCACTTGGGCACCGACGCCCTGGTCAACGGCTCCTCGACCGCCGCCGTCGCCTACGGCGCGGCGAAGAAGGAGTCCGCCTGCCTGAAATCGCTGTCCGGCGGCAACCCGGCCAAGGTCCAGCCGCACATCAAGCTCAACTGCGCCAACGGCAACGTCTCGGGCGACACCGAGGCGGAGGAGGCCGGGGACTCGGCCGGTCCCGCCGCCATGGCCTCCGGCGACCAGGCGTGGACCGACGCGATCTGGAAGCAGCTCGCCTCCAACCCCTTCGAGGACGCCTACTACGGCGAGACCATCAAGATGCTCGTGTACATCGTGATGGCGGGCGACTACTGGAGCCCGGCCGCATGAGCCGCCTCCGTACCCCGCGCGGCGCGGCCGTCCTGTGCGCCCTCGTCCTGGCCGTCATGGCCGCGCTCGTCGGCGCGACCCCGTACGCCTCGGCCGCCCCGAAGTCCCCCGCGGCGGCGGCCTCCACCGACCGGCAGGCGTTCCTCACCTTCTACGGCTGGTACGACAACACCCCGCCCGGCGGCGACATCTCCTACCCCGGCCTGCACGACACGGCCGGCGGCACCGGGACCTACGCCGACCCGATCACCTTCGCCTCGTCCACCAAGGAGATACCGGCGGGCACGCGGATCTGGGTGCCAAGGGTCGGCAAGTACTTCGTCATGGAGGACTCCTGCGAGGAGTGCGGCGCCGACTGGAGCGGCCACGGCCCCAACGGCGGCCCGAATCTGTACCACTTCGACCTCTGGCTCGGCGGCCAGGGCGGCAACGCCTTCGACGCCATCGACTGCGAGGACGCGCTGACCCACTACAACGACGACAGCACTCCGGTGCTCGAATCCGTCGTCGTGGACCCGCCGTCCAACGAGCCGTACGACGCCACGCCCGTCTTCAACACCAAGACCGGCGCCTGTTACGGCGGAGCCCGGCCGACCACCACCGTCGGCCAGTACAAGAACGTCTCCACCGGGCAGTGCCTGGACAATCCGGGGAACAGCTCGGCCAGCGGCACCAAGCTGGACACGGCGGCCTGCACCGGCTCCGCAGCGCAGGCGTTCACCTTCCACGGCGCCTTCCTGATCAGCAACAATCTCTGCGCGACCCTGTCCGGCTCGTCGATCACACTCAGAGCCTGCGACGGCGGCCCGAACCAGCAGTGGTCGGTCAACCCGAATCTCACCGTCTCCGACATCCAGACCGGGCAGAAGTGCTTCCGGGCGAGCGGCTCGACGCTCACCGCCGGAAGCTGCTCCGGGGCCGCGAGCCAGTGGAACTTCACCCCCTCCGGCGGCACGGGACCGCCACCGGGCGGCGGTGACACCCTGCTCTCGCAGGGCAGGTCCGCCACCGCCTCCTCCACCGAATCCACCGCCTACCCCGCGAGCAAGGCGGTCGACGGCGACCTCACCTCCACCCGCTGGGCCAGCAAGGAAGGCTCCGACCCGCAGTGGATCCGGGTCGACCTGGGCACGAGCGCGCACATCAGCCGGGTGAAGCTGAGCTGGGAGGCCGCCTACGCCAAGAGCTACACCGTCCAGACCTCCCCGGACGGCGCCGCCTGGACCACGGTCTACTCCACCACCGCGGGCAAGGGCGGCACCGAGGATCTGACCGGCCTCACCGGCACCGGCCGCTACGTCCGCGTCAACGGCACGGCGCGCGGTACGGCGTACGGCTACTCGCTCTACGAGGTCCAGGTGTACGGCGCCACGCCCTGACCCCCGGTCACGGCGCCACCTCCTGATCCTGCTCTTCTCGACGGCCCCGCCGGCGGCCGGCGGCCACCGCGCCGTCGGCCGCTGCCGTGTCCGCCACCTCCTCGCCGACCGCCGTGTCTGCCGTCCCTGCCGTGTCCTCGGCGTTCCTGGTGTCCTCCGGGCGCTCGTCCTGGTCGATCGAACGGATGCCGGGCACCGGCGACGGCAGCAGCCACAGCACGGACAGCGCCCCGCCGACCGCCGCGACCAGCAGGGTCGTACGCAGCCCGAGGAAGGTCGCGAGCACGCCGCCGACGACCGCGCCGAGCGGACGGATGCCGTAGTTGACCGTGGCGTACGCGCCGGAGACCCGGCTGCGCATCCCGTCGGGGATCACGGACGCCTGAAGGGAGTTGAGGTTGACGTCGAAGAGCATGACACCGAGGCCGGAAAGGAACTCGGTGCCGGTCAGCGCCACGGCGCCGACCCACGGTGGCCCGTCGGCGACCGCCACCAGCGCGATCGGCGCGGGGAAGAGCACCGCGCCGATCGCGATGCTGCGCCCCATCCCGATCCACCGCGAGATCCGCGGCGCCAGGACCGCGCCGAGCAGCGCGCCCGTGGAACCGATACCGAAGGCCAGGCCGATGAAGCCGGCCGACAGACCGAGGCTCCTGGTGGCGAAGAGCACCATCAGACCGCTGCCGGAGACGAAGGTGAAGAAGTTGACGGTGGTCGAGGTGCCGAGCCCGGCCCGCAGCACCGGGTGCCGTACGACGAACGCCAGCCCCTCCTTCGCCCGCCGCAGCAGCGGCGCGTCCCGCGCGCCCGCGGCGACCGGCGGCTCGTCGATCCTGATCCGCCCGATCAGCACGGCCGAGGCGAGGAAGGACAGCGCGTCGACCACGACGGCCACCGGCGCGGTGAGCGCCTGCACGAGCGCGCCGCCCACGGCAGGACCCGCGACATACGACGCGGACCGGCTCGCGCTGAGCTTGCTGTTCGCGTCCACATACGACGAGCGCGGCACGAGGTGGGCGAAGAACGGGGGATAGGAGGTGTTGAACAGCACCTCGGCGGCGCCGATCAGCAGCGCCACCGCGTAGAGCTGACCGAGCGTCACCGCCCCCGCCAGGTACGCGACGGGCAGCGACAGCAGCACCCCGGCGCGGATCAGATCCGCGGCCACCATCAGGCCGCGCTTGCGGGCCTGGTGGTCGACCCACGCGCCCAGGACGATCGCCAGCAGATTCGGTGTCCAGATCAGCGCGGTCAGCCACGCCACCTGGTTGGCGGAGGCGTGCAGCGCGCTCACCGCGATCAGCGGCAGGGCCAGTTCGCTGATCCGGTCGCCGAACTGCGAGACGCTCTGGCCGGCCCAGAAGCGGACGAAGCGGCGGTCGCGCGCCACGGATATCGGGGGCGGCCGCGTCGCTGCGGCGGTCACCGGGTGCCGCCGCCGTCGTCGTCCTTACGCGCGGCCGTTCGCGTACCGGTATCCGTATACGAGTCCGAGTCCGAGTCCGAGTCCGCGCCCGATTCCGTGCCCGGTGCGCGGCCCTGTGCCTCAACCTCAGCCGGACCTTCACCCTCACCTTGAGGTTCACCTTCAGGGAGCGTGTAGCGCAGCAGGCGTACGGAGCGGGCGGCGGCCGGGCGGTCCGCCGCGTCCCGCGTCACATAGGGCGCGAGCACGCGCTCGATCCCGTCCTCGATGGCGGCGGCCTCCTCGGGCGTGACCATGACGCGCGTGTTGGCGAGTCCCGAGAGCCGCCGCCACGCGGGATCGAGGCCGGGCTCCACGGTGGCCGCCCAGCGGGCCGGCAGATCGGCGGAGCGCAGGAACATCTCACGCGAGAGCAGCCGCGCCGCGAAGCGGCCCTCCTCGTCCCCGTCGTCCTCCGGCACCTCGAAGCGGAAGCCGCGCGCGACCGCCTGCCACCGCCGCTCACGCCGGTCCCGTCGCCCGTCGCCCCCGGCGTCCGGATCGGGGTCCGCGTCCCGGACGAGTCCGAAGCCCGCGAGATGGCGCAGATGCCAGCTCGTCACCGAAGGGGTCGCCCCGACGCGGGGTGCGAGCACGGTGGCCGTCGCGGGCCCGTTGCGTTGCAGATGCTCCAGGATCGCCAACCGCACCGGATGCGCGAGCGCGCGCATCGCCTTGGGGTCGGTGATCTCGATGTCTCCCAAACGGTTACCCGGTTCCATGGCGGGAGAGTGTCCTCTCACAATGTGTGAGAGTCAACTCTCACGCTTTTCGCGCTGTTTGTGGCGGCGCGCGGCGAGGTCCGCCGCGCGGTGGACATGCCGGGGCAGGGGGGATGTCGAATCGTCGAATCAGGGCGCCGCCGGGGCGTCGCGTACGGCGGTGGCGACCGTGCTCGTCGCCGTATCGGTCGGACCGGTCGCCCGACCCCGGGCTCAGCCGCCGCCCTTGACCGCCCAGGCGGGGTGCCCTTCCGTGGCCGCGTCGGTGCTGAGCCGCCGTTCGCCGGTGCCGTCGGCGCGGACCGCCCAGATCTCGGGAGTGGCGAGCGGGCCGCGGACGAAGGCCACCCACGCGCCGTCGGGAGACCAGTCGGGGTCCATCTCGTGGGCCGGGGTGGCGGCCAGCGGCCGGTCGCCGGTGCCGTCGGTGCCGACGAGGCGGATGTCGCCCTGCGTGCCCTTGCCGTAGTCGCCCGAGGTGTAGGCGAAGACCTTGCCGTCGGGGGACCAGACCGGGTCGAGGGCGGGCCGGGGCAGGTCGGTGATCCGCTGCGGGGTGGCGCCCGGCGTCGTCGGATCGACCATGTTGATCTGCCAGTTGCCCGTCCCCTTCTCGACGCAGATCGCGATACGGGTGCCGTCCGGTGACCAGGAAGGGTCCTCGATACGGGTGCTGCCGGTGGTCATCTGCTGGGCGGAGCCGTCCGCGACGTCCACGACGTAGAGCTGCTGGACGCCGCCGGCCTTGCGCAGCACGGCCAGTTTGCCGCCGTCGGGAGACCAGGAGACCCGGCCGCCCGAGGTCTCGGCGATTCGCTTGGCGCCGGTGCCGTCGGCGCCGACCGTCCACACCGAGGTGTCCTGGGCGGTCCTGCGGGTGAAGGCGACGGTCTTGCGGTCGGGCGACCACTTGGGGAGGAAGTCGCACGGGCTGCCCGACGCGAGCCGCTTGAGGCGGTCGGTCGCGCTGTCGCGCAGCGCGATGTAGGAGTGGCAGGTGGCGGGCCAGCCGGGGGCGGTGTCCACCCGGACCAGCAGCGGCACATCGGGGAACGGCGCCGGGGTCGGCGGCGCCGACGAGGCGGTCGTGGTGTGCCCGCCCGAGGGAGCGCCCGCGTTGTCGTCCTTCGCGGAGCCGGACGTCCACGGATGCCAGACCAGCGCCCCCGCGACGGCGGCGGCCACCACGACAAGACCCACGGCCGCGGTCCCCTTGCGCCGGTCGCGCGGCGGCCCCGACGGCGGACCGAAACCGGGCGTCGGGGTGGGCGCGGGCGTCGGCGGGCCGCCGTACCCCTGCCCCGGACCGTACGGGGACGCGAGCGGCGACGGCGAATTCCCCGCCGGGGGACCCGCGTAGGAGGCGGTCGGCTCGGACGCGGCGGCGGGCCCGGTGGCGTGGGGCGGGGGCGGGGGCGTCGAGACCGCGGGCGGTACGGCCTGCGGCACCACCCGCGTCAGCAGCGCCGTCGCCTCGGCGGGCAGCCAGTCGCCGTCATCCGGGTGACGTACCGTCAGCCTGCTCAGGAACTCCGAAGGGCTGGGCCGCGCGGCGGCCTCCTTCGACAGACACGCGGCCACCAGCGCGCGCAGTTCGTCAGGTACCGCCCTGAGGTCCGGCGACTCGTGAACAACCCGGTAGTGCCGGGCCGCTGACGGACCGTCACCGAAGGGCGCGCCTCCCGCCGCCTGGCTGAGCACCACACCCAGCGCGAACATGTCGACCGCCGCGCTGACCTGACCGCCGGTCAGCTGCTCGGGCGCGAGAAAGCCGGGGGTGCCGATCTGGAGCCCGGTCTGGGTCAGCGCCGTGCCGTCGAGGGCGCGGGCGATGCCGAAGTCGATGACGCGCGGGCCGTCCTCGGCCACGATGATGTTCGCGGGCTTGAAGTCGCGGTGGATCACCCCCGCCCGGTGGATCGCCTCCAGCGCCTCCGCCAGCCCGGCCGCCAGCACCGTGAGGGTGTCCGTCGGCAGCGCGCCGACATCGGCGAGCACGTCCGCCAGCGTGGGCCCCGGCACGAACGCCGTGACCAGCCAGGCCGGTTCGCCGTGCGGATCGGCGTCCACCACGGGCGCGGTGTGGAAGCCGCCGACCCGGCGCGCCGCCGCCACCTCGTCGGCGAAGCGGCGCCGGAATCCCGGCTCGGTGCTCAACTCGGGGCGTACGACCTTGACCGCCACCGCCCGGCCGGACCGCGACCGGCCGAAGTACACCACACCCATACCGCCTTGGCCGAGCCGGCCGGCCAACCGGTATCTGCCGTCGCCCACGGAAGTGGGATCACCCGCTTCGAGCGGCTTCATGGTTCCCCCCCATTCGCACCGTCCGCGCGGTGACGGGATCTCCCTACCGCCCCGCACGGGACCAGTCAAGCACCGCCCGGCGCGGGTCCGCCCACTCCTTCACTCCGGTCCTTCACCCGCCCTTCCCCGTGCGTACGCCGGGGGCTGCTTCCCTGGGCACATGGACCACATCACATTCCTTGTGGCACTGGTCATCGTCACGGCCCTGGCCTTCGACTTCACCAACGGTTTCCACGACACCGCCAACGCGATGGCCACGTCCATCGCCACGGGAGCGCTGCGGCCGAAGGTCGCCGTCCTGCTCAGCGGCGCGCTGAACCTGGCGGGCGCCTTCCTGTCGACGGAAGTCGCGAAGACGATCTCCGGCGGCATCGTCGACGACGCGCTGGTGACCCCCGGCATGATCTTCGCGGGCCTGGTGGGGGCCATCCTGTGGAATCTCATGACCTGGCTGCTCGGACTGCCGTCCAGTTCCTCGCACGCGCTCTTCGGCGGCCTGATCGGCGCCGTGTGGGTCGGTGCGGGCCGGCACGGCGTCCACTTCGGCAAGGTCGTCGAGAAGATCCTCATCCCCGCCGTGGCCTCGCCTGTCGTGGCCGGGCTCGCGGCGCTCGCCGCGACGTACCTCGCCTACCGGCTCACCGGCCGGGCCCGTAAGGACACCGTCTCCAAGGGCTTCAGGATCGGCCAGATCGCCTCCGCCTCGCTGGTCTCGCTGGCGCACGGCACCAACGACGCGCAGAAGACGATGGGCGTCATCACCCTCGCGCTGATCTCCTGCGGAGCGCTCGGCCACGACGCCGGTCCGCCCGTCTGGGTGATCCTCGCCGCCGGCCTGGCCATCGCGCTCGGCACGTACCTGGGCGGCTGGCGGATCATCCGCACCATGGGCAAGGGCCTGGTCGACATCGAGTCGCCGCAGGGCTTCGCCGCGGAGTCGGCGTCCACCGCGGTCATCCTGTCCTCCGCGAATCTGGGCTTCGCCCTGTCCACCACGCAGGTCTGCTCCGGCGGCATCCTCGGCGCGGGCATGGGACGCAAGCTCGCCGAGGTCCGCTGGGGCACCGCGGGCCGGATGGCGCTCGCCTGGCTGGTGACGCTGCCCTCGGCCGCGGCGGTCGGCGCGGTGGCCGCGAGTGTCGTCGTGCACGGCGGTACGCCGGGCGTCGTGGTGATCGCGCTGATCGCCGTCGCGGTGGCGGGCGGCATCGTCGTCCTCTCGCGCCGCAACCCGGTCCACGCCGACAATGTGAACCACGGCCACACCACCTCCGTCCGTCCCGCCGCGCCCGCCGGCGCGGGCGTCTGAGCGGCGACGCCACCGGAATCACCGGCATCATCGGGGAAAAGGGGAACAG
This sequence comes from Streptomyces sp. NPDC008317, assembly GCF_042955955.1. NCBI lineage: Bacteria > Bacillati > Actinomycetota > Actinomycetes > Kitasatosporales > Streptomycetaceae > Streptomyces > Streptomyces sp. NPDC008317. The sequence continues at coordinate 216,055 of NZ_JBIBFQ010000005.1, read as the reverse complement.
CAGTATGAGTGTGGACTGGAACGCGCTGGGCGAGGTGGCCGCGGTGAGCTTCGGCGTCACCGTCGGCGTGGTCGTGGTCTTCGCGGTCGGGGTGCTCGCGCTCTCCGCCCGCGACACCGTACGGGCGTCGGGCGGCAGCGGCACGGGACAGCTCGCGGGCGCAGGGGCGTGTTTCCTGGCGTGCGCGTGCGCGGTGCTCTACGGGCTGTATCTGATCATTCCGCAGTTCCACTGAGGCCACCCGCGGTGGCTGAGGACCACCGGGTCCACTGACGGTTCCACCGGCGAAGGGCGGGCGAGCGATGAGCGCAGGCACCGACGGCTCCGCACTCCTTGCGGGCATGCATGTCGACTACACCGACCAGGACGACCCGGTCCTGGTCAGGGCGGACGGCAGCGTCGTCGACACCTGGCGGGAGAACTACCCGTACGACACGCGGATGGAGCGGCCCGAGTACGAACTGCACAAGCGGCTCCAGCAGATCGAACTGCTGAAACTCCAGAGCTGGGTGAAGGAGACCGGCCAGCGGCTGGTCATCGTCTTCGAGGGCCGGGACGCCGCGGGCAAGGGCGGCACCATCAAACGGTTCATCGAGCACCTGAACCCGCGCGGCGCACGGGTGATAGCCCTGGAGAAGCCGACCGAGCGCGAGAGCGGGCAGTGGTACTTCCAGCGGTACGTCGCCCACCTGCCGACCGCGGGCGAGATCGTGATGTTCGACCGCTCCTGGTACAACCGGGCGGGCGTCGAGCGGGTCATGGGTTTCTGCTCGGACGACGAGTACCACCGCTTCATGCGGCAGGCCCCGGCCTTCGAACGGATGCTGGTGGACGACGGCATCCACCTGGTGAAGTTCTGGTTCTCGGTCTCGCGCGACGAGCAGCGCACCCGGTTCACCATCCGGCAGGTCGACCCGGTGCGGCAGTGGAAGCTCAGCCCGATGGACCTCGCCTCACTCGACCGCTGGGACGACTACACCGCCGCCAAGGTGGCGATGTTCCGTGAGACGGACACCGCCTACGCGCCATGGACGGTGGTCAAGAGCAACGACAAGAAGCGGGCGCGCGTCGAGGCCATGCGCAGCGTCCTCGCCCGATTCGACTACGCGGACAGGGACGACGAGGTGGTCGGTACGCCCGACCCGCGCATCGTCGGCTCCGCGGCCACGCTGCTGGAGCGCGGTGAGGACACGCTCTGAAGCGCGGTGAGGAGACCGTCTGGATGCGGGCGCGGGTCCGGGGGCGGGCACGGACGCACGTACTGGCACTGGCACCGGCACGGCTGCGGACGAGGGTCCGGAGCCCGGCGGTTCCTGACCGGAATCCCGTGCCCGCCCCGGCGCGTCACTCTCCGGTGAAGTGGCGACCGGCTCCTACGATGTGACGAAATGTCAGAGTTCACCCCGTAGGAGCCTTCATGCTTCGCTTCTCGCGAGCCTGTGCCACCGGTCTCACCGCCCTCACGCTGTTGACCGCACCCGTGGCCCAGGCCGTCGCGGCGGACAGCGTCGCCATGGCGCCCGCCGTCGCCCGACCCGCCATCACCGCCAAGGCGACGGTCAGCGCGATCAACGCATGGCAGCAGTTCCGGATCTACGGCGCGACCAAGAACATCAAGGTCGGCACGCGGGTGACGCTCCAGCAGATGCAGGGCAAGCGCTGGGTCTCGCTGCCCGCGTCGATGAACACCAACCACGACGCCACGTACAACCTGCGGGTCAAGCTGGGCATCAAGGGCCTCAACAACCTGCGCATCGTCGGCGGTGGCGGGATCTCCAACGTCGTCAAGGTCACGATCCGCTGACGCGGCGAACAGCGCGAACAGCGCGCAAGCCGCTCACGGCGCTCACGGCGCTCACGGCGTCAACAGCGCGAGCACCGCGTCAGCCGCGAGGACCGCGACAGCCGTAAGGCGTCGCGAGGCGTTCGGCCGCGGGTACGGAAGATGCGCTCCGGGCCCGCGGCCGTGCTCCCGCCGATGCCACCGTTCCCGCCGTTCCCGCCGTTCCCGTCGCTCGCGCCGCTCTCCTCACCGAGGTCACGCGGCGGTCGGCGGCAGCGACACCAGCGGTTCGTGGGCGATCACGGTCGCCTCGACGGGAGTCGGCAGCAAGGTCACCATCCGCACACGGGGGTTGTGGGCGGGGGAGGAGACCAGCGTGCGTACGCGGTACGGGGCACGGCCGCCCGGCGGGATCAGCAGCCGGACCTGACCGTCGTTGTGCAGCGCCATCCGTCCGCCCCGGCCGACCGTCTGCCACAACACGCCCAGCTCCGGGTCGAGTTGCAGCTCCGCGACGATACGCTGCAGCTCCGGCTCTTCGCTGATCCCCGCCTCCAGCCTGAGCTGCCGCAGGTACGGCACCGCCCAACTCGCCTGCCAGTCCCCGCACAGGCGGCGCGCGTAGGGCGAGAAGAGGATGAAGCGCAGCAGATTCGCCGGTGGCCGCTGGCCCTCGGGCTCGAACAGGCCGCGCCAGGCCGCGTTGTCCTCGTGGATCCGCCACGTGCTGTCGAGAACGAGCGCGGGCACCTGGAGCGCGCGCAGGTACAGCCGCCAGCCGCTCATCGCCTCCAGGTCCGGCTGGGCCGGGCCGGTCGGCGCGAAGCCGCCGGTCACGATGAACCACAACTCGTCGCGCTGGTACGGGTCGAGGCCGAGGGTGCTCGCGAGGCTGTCCAGCCGGTGGACCGGCACCGGCCGGCCGCCGCCCTCCCAGTCCTGGTACAGCCGCGGCGAGATGTCCATCCGGTGCGCCACCGCCTGCTGGCTCAGCCCGGCGGGGCGGTGTCCCGTGTGCCCGCTGCCCGGCTCCGGCGGCCCCGCGTAATCCTTGCGGGCCTGCCGCAGAAACCCGCGGATGAGCGGGGTGGTGCTGTTCGAGCCGCGCGTCATGACCGTTCCCCCCGGATGCTCGGCCCGCGCCCGGACTGACCAGTGGCGTGCCCAGCCGCAGAATGCGCTTACCAGTCGATCGTGTTCGCTGGACGCATGGGGTGTCAACCGACTTGGCCGGCCCCCACCACCTGCGCAAACCCGTCCTCAGCGGTCGAATCCCGCCCTGCGTCAGTGGTCGGTCGCCGTCCGTGGCAACGCCGTTGACCTGCGACGACGTACCGACCAGTGGCAGTCGGCAAGCGCGCTCGCTACGCCGCCGCCACCATTGTCCAGTTGGGTCGCTGTCTCCTTTTGGACACCTCAGGTGGCCTGCGCGAAGCCGTTCACCGGGCATTACGTACTCGGGGGTTCGTAGCCAGCGGTTGTCGGGTGGGTAAAGATCGAGGTGTGGTCGGGTACGGCGCCGAAGGTGACTTCGGCCGGTGCGCGGCCTCGGGGGGAACGGCATGCCGTCGGCTCCGGGAGGGCTCGTGAACGTTCAGGCGTAGCGAGGGAGTTGTCGGCAGGCCGATCACCATCACGCGGAGGTCCCGCGTGCGCACCACCCGCCGCGGGCGACCGCCGGACCGCCGCGGCGACACGACTTCCGGCCCGTGGATCCCCCGAATGTCCGCGGGCCGGGGCTGCCGGAGGCGGCACTCCACCTGGTGTGGAGGCCGCCGACGGCAGCCGGCGGGGGCACCACCTGGGCCTGGTGGCGCCCCCGCTGGTACGTCACGGCCGTCAACGGGTCACCCCGGCCGGTCAGTTCAGCGGGTAGACCTTCATCAGGGCCGGGTCGCGGGCGAGTTTGAGACCCGCCTCGAAGCGGCTTGAGGCATTGAGGCGGTCCATCAGCTTGGCGACCGCGCGCTGGACCGTGCGGCGGTGCACGCCCATCTTCCGGGCGATCTGGTCGTCGCTCAGCCCGCTCGCCATCAGCCGGATGACCGTGCGCTCCTGGTCGTTGACCTCCGGGCCCTCGGCGGGCGCGGGCGGCGCGGCGAGGACGACGGGGGAGGCGCGCAGCCAGTAGTCCTCGTACAGCGCGGTGTAGCCCTTCAGGAGCGCGGAGCCGCGGATCAACAGCATGGACTCGCCCGGCCGTTCGGGGTCGCCGGGCACGCACGCGGTGTGCCGGTCGAAGAGCAGGATGTCGAAGGGGGAGTGCTCCAGGAGCCGCACCTCGACGCCGATGTCGAGCAACCGGTGCAGATACCAGGTGTACTTGGGGGAGCGCAGCAGCGACTCGGGGTAGATCACCCGGACCCGGATACCGCGCGAGGTCAGCTTCGCGTCCTCGTCGAGCGACGCCTCCAGCGCCTCGGCCGGGGGCATCGGACCGGGGTGCATCGAGTCGCAGGCGTCCAGGACGGCGGCGTTGAGGTCCCGCACCGTACGCGTCCTGCGCTTGCGGTCGCCGAGCCGCTCCACCGCGACATCGGCCGAGTCACGGGCCACGGCCGGGCGGAAGACGGTCATCAGGGACTCGGTGACCCGGCGCAACGAGTGCGCGTCCCGCAGTTGCCTGGCGGTGTTCTCGTTGTAGGTGTCCATCGCGTGCGCCATGGCCGCGTCCGGGTCGACCGGTTCGACGACCGCGCCCACGATCCGGATCAGGCCCAGCTCGTCCAGCCGCCGCCAGCCGCCCGCGGATTCCGCGGCGTCCAGACCGGCCGCCTCCGCGACCTCCGCGATCCGTCCCTCGCCCATGTCGCGCAGGGTCCGGTAGAGGGTGAGCGCCGCCGCCTCGTCGCGCTGGAGGTGCGCCGCGGACACGGCCGGGTGGTCCGGCGGGACCGGTCCGCCTCTGGACGCGCGCAGCGTCACCGGGATCTCCTCCAACCGCGATCGGCAAACGGTGCGTGCCTCCGCCCGCGTGTACGGCTCGACACTCTATGACGCGACACCGGTGTTCGCAGGGGTGTTCGGGTGGGGCCGGTCGCTCATTGCGGACAACCCGTCACGGACCGCACGGCGAGGCATCCGCACATTGCGAACCCTTTACCCGCGCCGGTGCCGTCCGGGCCCTCAGGCGCCGTCGAAGGCGGCGAACGCCGGGCCGGGGTCGCGGAAGCGCAGCAGCAGCATCGCCGCGTCGTCGTGCAGCGGCCCCTCCGTGTGCTGCACCAGATCGGTCCGCAGCGCCTCCAACGCGGCTTCCGGATCCGGGTCCTTGAGGAAGTGCGCGCGCTGCCCCAGCGGATAGAAGGCGCCGGTGTGGTCGCGGGCCTCGGTGACACCGTCGGTGTAGAGCAGCATCTGGTCGCCCGGCCCGAAGGGGACGGCAAACGGCTCGGGAGCGTCACCGCCGTGCACGCCGAGCCCCAGCGGCATCGCGTACTGCGGCGGCTCGGGGAAGCACGCGACGCCGTCCTGACGCAGCACCATCGGCGCGGGATGGCCGAAGTTGAGGAGGGTCGCGCCGCGCTCCTCGCTGATCTCGGCGATGATCGCGGTGACGAATTTCTCGCCGCTCAGCGCCCGGTCGGCGGCCCGCTGCACCCGCTCGCCGACGCCCGTCAGATCCCGTTCGTCGTGCGCGGCCTCACGGAAGGCGCCGAGCACCACGGCGGCGGTCTCCACCGCTTCGAGGCCCTTGCCCTGCACATCGCCGATGATCACCCGCACGCCGACCGGCGACGCGACGACCTCGTACAGATCGCCGCCTATGCGCGCCTCGGCGACGGCGGAGGTGTACGACACGGCCGTGCGCAGGTGGCCCGCGCTGCGCGGTACGGGGCGCAGCAGGACGCGCTGGGCGACCTCCGCGATCGACCGTACGTTGGCGAATTCGGTCTCGCGGCGCTGGCGCATCACGGCGGCGATCACTCCGGCGACCGTCACGCCGATCACCGAGGCGAGGGCGCTGAAACCGCGCCGCTCCTCGAACAGGCCGTCGTAGACGCCCAGGGCGCACACGAGCGCGACGGCCAGGGCCCCGACCAGGGCGGTCCGCCGCCAGCCGCCGACCAGACCGGAGAAGGCGGGGCCGAGCGAGACCAGCGGCAGCAGGCCGACACTGGTCCCGACGCTCACATCCACCACGGCGACCACGGCCATGAACACGTAGGGCAGCGCGGTGAGCACCGGAGGTGTCCGCCCGGCGACCGACACCTGCGGCGAGAGGTCGGGGTGGGGCGTCGGGAGGCGGCGGCCGAAGGATATTCGTCGTCTCACGGCCACCTCCCTCTCCCCGGCTCAGGCTAGGCAGATGATCCGGGGCCGGAGGAACACACCCTACTCATTGTCACCTGTTCAGGGGACAACTCGCACCTGTGAACACCCTGAGATCTCCCCTCCCTCCCTTCCGGCGCGTCGCAGGTCGGTGCGGGTCCGGGGCGGCGCCCACGGGCTGAGCGGAGGGCTCCCCGGCTCAGGCGGAGGTCTCCAGCAGCCGCCGCAGATCCTCGGCCATCCGCAGCGCCGCCGCGCGCCCGTCACCGCCGAGCGAGCCGCTGTCGGCGGGCCGCGCGCGGTCCACGACCACCCGCAGCGCCGCCGCCGCGTGCCGGGCGAAGAGCGCCAGCAGATCCAGTTCGTCCAGGCTCGACCTGGACTGCGGCACGGGATCGAGGACTTCCAGCACCCCCAGCACCCGGTCACCATGCGTCAGCGGCGCGGCCATCAGCGAATCGGGCACGTACTCCGTGGACTCCGCGAAGTCCCGGTCGAAGGACGCGCTGTGCGACAGGTCGTCCACCACCATCGGCTCACCCGAGGAGACCACCCATCCCGCGATCCCGCTCTCGGCCGGGAAACGCCGCCCCACCAGGAAGCTCTCGCCCTGGCCCGAGACGGCCTGGAAGACCAGCTCGTGGCTCGACTCGTCCAGCAGGAACACCGAACTGGCCTGGGCGCCGAAGATGGCCCGTGCCGTGTCGACCACCGACTGCATCAACTCCTGCGACAGCGGATCCGTCGCTGTGTTGCTCTGTGTCACGAAGCACCCCTGATGCCCAGTTGGACGTTGGCCGCGGAAAGGTAGAGCGCGTTCTTGAGCTGGAAGGTCGTCATCCGGCGGTGCCGGGACAGAATGCGGGCGCAGAGCCCGGCGATGTACGGCGTGGCGAAGCTGTTGCCCGTCGTCCTGATCGTCGCCCCGCCGAGCCAGGCCACCTGGACGTTCTGGCCCGGCGCGAAGAACTCGACCGGCGGGCTCGGGTTGTACAGGTGCAGATCGGGATCGTCCTCCTGGTGGCTGCCCACCGAGATCACCGAGGCGAAGCGCCACGGGTAGCTCTCCACCGGAGTGTTGTGCGCGGAGGCGACGATCGCCGTCCCCCGGAAGTACGCCTCGTCGGCGAGGACCCGCAACTCCTCGGCGAACTGCGGCCTCGTCGTGGACAGGCTGAGATTGATCACGTCGAAGCCCTGCCGGATCGCCCAGCGCAGTCCCGCGAGCAGGACGTCGCCGGTCCCGCCGAACCCCTTGCCGAGCACCTGCACGCTGTACAGCTCGCAATCCGGTGCGGTCCTGCGGATGATGCCCGCGCAGGCCGTGCCGTGCCCGCAGGTGTCGGTCGCCGTCGTCTCGACCACGCTGGTGCCCGTCTCGTCCTTGCGCACCGTCCACGCGCCGTCGACCGGGCCGATCAGCGGATGGCCGTCCTCGACACCCGAGTCCACCACGCACACCCGCACCCCGGCGCCGCGCGCGTCGTCCCAGCTCCGGTCGAGCGCGGGCAGCTCGCCGTCGGCGGTGATCAGCACGTCCTCGGGGCGCTTGCCGCGCAGCGTCCAGGTGAGTCCGGGGCCGGCGCCGTGTTCGGCGGTTTTCATCAGCAGCCTTTCGCGTTCTGGCGTTGTCGCCTTCCGATGCGGTGGTGGCCCGAGAGGCCGGAGCGGGAGCGGACGGGCGCCGGTCGGCGCCCGTCCGCTCCGGTGCCCCTGGTCCTGGCGCCTCACGGCGGACCCTCCCGCCATCGCACGGCGCGGCGCGCCCCCGGCACATGGCCCTTGGCGCCGAAGTGCCGGGCGGCCTGCGCGGCGGCGCTCGCGGACTCCTCGGTACGGCCCGCCCGGCGCAGCACGTCGGCCCGGTCCAGCCAGGCCACCGCCAGGACGACGGGCGAGTCGGTGCCGGACGCGGTCCGCACCGCCCGCTCCGCCAGCGGTGCGGCCTCCTCGGCCGCGCCGCGCGCCGCGGCGATCCTGGCCAGCAGCCCGTCGAGGTCGGCGGCGTCCGAGGCGGCGAGTGCCGTGTGTCCGGGGTCCGGCGCGGTGGCCAGCCTGGCCGCGGCCTCGTCGTGACGGCCCGCGTCCACCAGCAGCCGCGCCGCGTCCCTGGCCACCGCGTCCCGCAGGGCCTCGGCCTGCAACTCCCGTGCGGCGCCGTCCGCTTCGTCCAGCAGACCGAGCGCCCGGCTCCCGTCGCCCGCCAGCGTCGCCACCGCCGCGGCGAACAGCGGCAGCACCACCCGGCCCTCGGCGTAACCGAGTTCACCGGCCAGCCGCTCCGCCCCGGCGAGACAGGCGTGCGCGTCGTCCCAGCGCTCCTGGAGCGCGAACAGCACGGCCAGCGGGCAGTTGAGGGTCAGCCGTACGGTGGGGCGACGGTCGCCGTGCTCCGCCAGCAGGCGGCGACTGCGCGAGACCGCCGAGGGGACCGGCTCGGGCCCGCGCCACAGCGAGACGCCGATCGCGCCCAGCGCCAGGGCCCGTTCGGGCTCGGCGCCCGAGCGGCGCGCGTGGTCCAGGGCGCGGGAGAGCAGGACATCGGCCTCGCCGTGCCTGCCGTGCAACTGCCGCTCCTGCGCCAGCCGGATGCACGCCCGCGCCTGCCCGAGGTCGTCGCCCGCGCTCTCGAAGACCGGCAGCGTCCGCTGGGCGACGCTCCCCGCGCTGCTCCCGTCGGGGGCCGCCGACACCGCGGCCAGGGCGAGGTCGGCGTGCGCGGCCTCCACCGGCCGCACCGCGTCCCCCGGCGTCGCGTCCGCGGCGGCGAGCACGCGCAGCAGCAGCGCCCGGCCCTCGTCCGTCCGCCCGGTCGCCAGCAGCACGTCACCGAACCGCCGGGCCGCCGCGGCCCACTCCGGCTCGCCCTCGACGGTCAGCTCCACCGCCCGCTCCAGCAGCCCGCCCGCCCACGCCAGATCCGAGCGCGCGAGCGCCCTGGACCCGCCCTCGATCAGCAACGCGGCGGCCCGCAGGCGCAGTTCGTCCGTCTGCGGACCGAGCGTGCCCAACTCGGCGCGGTAGCGGTAGGCGCGCTCCAGGTGACCCGCCACGGCGGCGGCATCCTCGGCGCCGCGCGTACCGGGAGCGCCACCGCCGAACAGGACACCGCCGTACGGGGCGGCGCCTTCCCCCGCGCTCCCCGCCGCCGTGCCGCCGCCCGCCAGCCGCGCGGACAGCGCCGCCGCGGCCCGCTCGTGCCGCTCCGCCCTCGTCCGCTTGGCCATCGACTGATACGTGACCTCGTGCACGAGACCGCTGCTGAAGCGCAGCCGGTACGGGGAAGGCCCCTGCCGGTCCGCGGGCCGCAGCAGGCGGTGACTGCTGAGCATGCCGAGCGCCGCGCCGACCGCGCCGTCCAGCGCCGGGCCGCCGGACCCGGTCTCCGCCGAGGGCGGGTCCGCGTCGTGCAGCGCGCCGCCGGGCGCGCCTTCCCGGTCCCCGCCCACCAGTTCGGCCACCTCGTCGGCGCTGAACTCCCGTCCCACCACGGCCGCGATGTCCAGCGCCGCGCGCTCCGCCCGGCCGAGCGCCCCGATCCGGGCGCCGAGCAGCGCCTGCAAGGTGGTCGGCACATCGCCTCCGCCGTCGGGGCGGTAGCCGGACTCGGGCTGCGCGAGAGCGGCGATGAGCTGTTCCAGATAGAACGGATTGCCGCCCGCGGACTCCAGCACCTGCGGCGGCACGCCCGTACCCCCCTTTTGGGACGGCGCCCCGCCGTCCCAGTGCGCCCCGACCTCGGTCAGCGCCTCGGCCACCGCCTCGGCCTCCGTCGCCGTCAGACCGGGCAGCGTCAAGGAGAGCGAGCGCGGGCCGCCCTCGCCCCAGCCGACGCCGCGGTCGAGCAGATCGGGGCGGGCCGCGCAGACGAACAGCACAGCGGACGCGGTGAGTTCGGCGCTGAGCGCGGTGACCATCGTCAGCAGCGGGTCGCTCGCCCACTGGAGGTCGTCCAGCACCAGCACGACCGGCCGCCTGCGCGCGAGCGCGGCCAGCAGACCGGTCAGCGCCGCGCAGGTGTCGTCGGTCGACGGATTCGGTGTGCCGTCCTCCAGCAGCCCGGCCGACAGTACGGCCAGCGCCGCGTCGATCTCCTGGCGTTCGGGGGAGGGCTCTCCCGCGCGCGCCGGGGACTGGGCGATCTCCGGGAAGGCGTCCAGGAGTTGGCTCACGGCGTCGGCCAGCGGCGCCAGGCTGCCGCGTTCACCGTACGTGCGGCAGCGGCCCGAGCCGTAGCGGAAGGCGCGGCCCGACCGTTTGCGCCACTCGTGGATCAGCCGGGTCTTGCCCATCCCGGCCTCACCGAGGACGGTCACCAGATTCGGGCCGCGCCCGGCGCGGTCCGCGACGGCGCGGAACGTCGCCCACAGAGCGTCCAGTTCACGGTCCCGGCCGACGAAGGGCACATCGAAGCGGCGGGTCAGCTCCGGCTCCTCCTCGACCACGTCCAGCAGCCGATAGGCGGTGACCGCGTCCTCCTTGCCCTTCAACCGCAAAGGGCCGACGCGCTCGGTGACCGCTGTCGCCCCCGCGGCCCTGCGGCTCTCAGGACCGATCAGGACCTCGCCCTCACCGGCGTTCTGCTCCAGCCGGGCCGCGACGTTCACCGTCTCGCCCGACACCAGCGCCTGACGGGACGACACATCCGAGGCCGTCACCACCGGGCCGGTGTTGATGCCGATCCGGACACCGATCCGAATGCCGAGCGTCGGCTCCAACTCCGTTTCGTTGAGCCGCTGTATGGCGTCGAGCATCGCCAGGCCCGCGGCCAGCGCCCGCGCCGCGTCGTCCTCGTGCGTCACCGGCACGCCGAAGACGGCCATCACCGCGTCGCCGATGAACTTCTCGACCGTGCCGCCGAACTGCTCCAGGCACTCGCGCATCAGGTCGAAATAGCGCAGCACCACCGTGCGCAGCGTCTCCGGGTCGAGCACACCGGACAGCGCCGTCGACCCGACGAGGTCGCAGAAGACGACGGAGACGACCTTGCGCTCCTCGACCGCCGTCACGGGTGCGGGGGAGTCGGCCGGTGTGCCGCAGGACGGGCAGAAGCGCGCGTCCTGCGGCAGATCGCCGTCGCACGAGGCGCAGCGCGTGGTCATCTCGTCTCCCCGTCCCTTCCCCGTGTCTTCCCGATGGTGTGGACCCCGGTCTCTTCCCGATCGTGTGGACCCCGGTCGCGGGGAGATGTCAGAAGAGCGCCCCGCCGGCGATCTCGCTGTGGGCCTGCACCTCGGGACCCACCTCGTCCAGCCGGGCCTTGATGTCGAGCATCATCGACAGCTCCTGGCTGCTCAGCCCGCGCAGCACCTCGCGCTGTTCGTCGGTGAGTTCGCCGACGCCGAAGCCGTGCGACTCCAACACCACCAGCGCGTCGTCGGCTCCGTCGCCTGCCCGCTCCGCGCTCTCCCCGCCCCGCGCCGCCGTGTCACTCATGAGGTGTACGTCCCTTCCCTGAGGTGTTCCGGCTCCGCTGTCCGGCCGATGCGCGCGAAAAGCTCCACAAGTCCGTCCACGGTGTGCAGCGCGCTCATCACGACCGCGCGTACCTGGGCCTGGTCCAACGGCAGCGCGTCGAGCAGCGCGAAGAGCGCGGCGGTGTGCCCGGTGTCCAGTTCGGCGTGGCCGCGTACCGTGCGCAGCGCCGCCTCCGGCACACCCGCGGCGGCGATCCGGTCCGCCAGCCAGGGCGCGGGCGCGTTGCTCTCCAGCACCGCGATGTAGCCGAGCAGCGCTACCGGATGATGGTGCTCGATCCAGTAGTACTGCGCGCCCGCCAGGCGCGCGACGGCGGATATGGGCTGCTCGGCGAGGACCGCCGCTGGTTCCCCGCCCAGCGCGGTGATGTCACCGAGCAGCCAGTCGTCGTGGCCGCGCTCCTCCTCGATGTGCTCCCGCAGATAGTCCGTGAGCGGCTCGCACAACGGGTCGCGCGGGCCGAATTCCGCCAGCCGCGCCACCGCCCGTTCCATCAGCGGCACCGAGGCGCGGACGACTCCGTGCATCACCGTCAGATACGTGGCGTAGCGCGCGGCGAGTCCGGGCGGTCGCCACACGGCCGCGGTCGTCGCCCGCACGGCGGGGGCCGTCAGCAGCAGCCGGACCCGCAGCGCGGCGCCCGCGCCCGCCGTGCCGACCGTGGTCATCGCCGCGCTCCGGGCAGGTCGACCAGGTCCGCGTAGGGCGCGCAGCCGTGCCGCCGCACCAGCGTGGCCGCGCCCGCCTCGACCTGGCCGCGGGCCGCGTACCGGTCGAGCAGCGCCCCCACGGGCCCGCTGGCCGCCGCACTCGCCGCGGCCAGCGCCTCCGGATGGTCCCCGAGCGCCCGGCAGCCCGCGCAGTAGTCGGGGCGCGCGGCCGCCTGCTCCGCGCCGCCGTACCGGTGCAGGAGGTGGGCCGGGCCGACCGTCCTGATCATCCGCAGGACCGGAGAGGTACGGGCCCGTACGGCGACCGACTGCCAGTCGTCGGTGGCGATGTGACCGAGCGTCAGGTGACGCGGGGCGGGCCTGCGGTCGACGACCCGCTGATTGCAGCAGGCGACCACCGTGCCGTCGGCGGCCACCACCGGCCACGCGGCCATCGAGCACGGCAGCGCCCGCTCGGGGTCGGGCGCCGCGGTACCGGGCAGCGCGGTACCGGGCAGCGCCGTGTTCGCGGCGGCCCAGGACGCGGCGCGTCCCACCCGGCGCAAAGAGTTGACGAGCATCGGGACGCGGTCGCCGAAGGTACGGCGGATGTCGGCGGTGACGTCCGCGAGGTAGGGGTCGTCGGGGCCGGCGCCGACCAGGTGGAAACTTGTGGCCACTCCGGCCTCCAACACCCGCCGGATCAGGCCGAATACGGACCTGCGGTCGACCTCGCGCTCATGGAAGGCGTCAAGGCTCACCGAGAAGTGGTCGACGGAGGTGACGGCCCGCCAGATCCGCTCGGGAACGGGCACGGACTCGGGTACGGGAGCGGGCAGCGGGCCGGCGCCGGAGGCGAGGTGTCCCGCGCCGTGGTCCGCCCGGCCGACGAAGAAGGCGCCGGTCAGCAGCGCCGTCCTGGTGCCCGCCGCGCGCGCCGTGGCGGCGAGGTCGGTGACCAACTCGGGCCGCAGCAAGGGCTCGCCGCCGGTCATCATCAGCACCGCAGGGTGCTCGGCCGGGGTGAAGGTGGAGACGAAGGCGCGCAGCCGGTCCGCGTCCGGCTCGTCCGCGGCCATCGTGGCGGCGGTCGAGCAGTGCGCGCAGTGCAGGGGGCAGCGGCCGGTGACGGTCAGGAGCAGTCCCGCGCCGGGTTCGGGGCGCAGCGTCATGAGTTCGGCGAGTTCCATCGCGTGCTCCCTTCCTCGTCCACCGAAGTCTCGGCGGGGCCGGTTCGAGGTCGGGGTCATGGACGGTTGGGAAACGGTAAATCCGCAGCTCACCGGCGCGCCTGGTGGCGTGTTCCGTCGCGTGTGCCCTGCGCCGAAGGCTCCTCAGGCGGTGGCCCGGGGGAGTGGCCGCATCCCCAGGAGGGATTGTTCACGCGCGTAGACTCTTGTCAGGCGCGGGAGTTCGTACCGCGCGGCGTGCGCGGTGACCTCGCTGTCCGGGGCGAGCAGCGCGCCCGCGTCGAGCAGGGACTCCAGCCGGCGCAGCGCGTCGTCCTGGCCGCAGGTGAGCGCCGCCGCGGCCTGCCGCAGCGTGAAGGGCCCCTCCGGCAGGTGTCCCAGCAGACACAGCGTAGTCCGGTCCGCCGCCGACAGGTCCCGCCACCCGCTCGCCAGCCGCGGCCGTACATCCGTGTCGCCCGCGACCAGTTCGTCCAGTACGGTCCTGCCGTCGGCCAGCCGCGCCGCGTATTCACCGAGCGGCAGATGGCGTCGTACCGCGAGCTTCAGACCGCTGACCCGGACCGCGAGCGGCAGCATGCCGGTCGCGGTGACGATGCGCCGGGCCGCCTCCGGACAGGCCCGCAGCCGCTCGTGGCCCACGATCCGGCCGAGCAGTTCGAGGCTCTCGCCGAGGTCGAAGGGCGCCAGTTCCAGCCGGTCGGCGGAGACCAGTCCGGCCAACTGCGCGCGGGAGGTCACCAGTACGGCGCTGCCGCCGGAGTCCGGCACCAGCGGCCGTACGGACGCCTCGTCGGCCGCGTCGTCCAGCACCAGCAGGATCCGGCGCGGCCCGAGCCAGTCACGCCACGCGGCGGCGGCCTCCTCGGCGTCCTCCGACCCGTCGTCGACGGCCGCCGCCCGCTGCCCGGGAAGGTCCGCCATCCGGGCCAGCTCGGCGACCACCGAGGCGGCCGAACGCGGACGCCCGGCCGCGTCGCGCATCCGGATCAGTACGCGGCCGTCGGGGAACTCCGCGGCGAGCCGGTGCGCGGTGTGCACCGCCAGCGCGGTCTTACCGGTGCCGACCGGCCCGGTGACGACCGCCAGATGCCGGTCACTGCCCAACAGCTTGAGCAGAAAGCGCAGTTGGCGTTCACGGCCGGTGAAGTCGGCCAGGTCCTGGGGGAGCAGGGCGCCGAGGACTCCGCAGGAGCGCCGCGCCGCGGCCCGCGCGCCGGACGGAGCGAAGGGGCCGCCGGGCTCCTGCGGGCCGCCGTCGAGCATCGAGCGGTACAGCGTCTCCAGCGCGGGGCTCGGCTGGAGCCCGTACTCGACGGCGAGCAGCCGGCGCAGCCCCTCGTACGCCGCCAGGGCCTCCGTCTGCCGCCCCTGGTCGAACAGCGCGTTCATCTGGACGGCCCTGAGCCGTTCGCGCTCGGGGTGACGCTCCACCAGATCGGCGACGGTGTCGGCGACTTCGGTGGCCCGGCCCAGCCGCAACTCGGCCTCGGCCCAGTCCTCGTAGACCTGGAGGTAGCGGCTGTCGAGCCGCTCCGCCTCGGATCTGACGGTGGGTGAGAATCTCAGGTCGTGCAGCGGCGGTCCCTGCCGCAGCCCCATCGCCTCGCGCAGCATCCGGGACGCCGGGCCGAACGCGCCCTGCCCGGCGGCCTCGCGGGCTGATCTGGCCAGGCCCTGGAAGCGCAGCGAGTCCAACTCGTCGTCGCGCACCCGCAGCAGGTAGCCGCCCGGGTGGTGCTCGAGCCGGTCGCCCGCTCCCGCGCGGTCAAGGAGTTTGCGCAGCGCGGAGACGTACACCTGGATGTTCTTGCGCGCGGTGCGCGGCGGATTGCCGTCCCACAAGGTGTCCGTCAACAAGCCCAGTGAGACCGGGGTGTTGGGGCGGCACAGCAGCATGGCCAGGAGCAGCCGCTGTTTGAGCGGGCCGAGCGGGAAGGGGCCTTCGGCCGTGCCGACGGACAGCGGGCCGAGGACGGAGAGCCGCAGACTGACGTGCGCTGGTTCGGCCATATCCGGTTTCACCTTTCCCGCCCGTTGATCCGGAGATGGGATCGTGAGCTGAGATGAATGACATCAGGCAGACGACTTATATCAGATGATGTGCCTGTGGCGAACCGGCAATGCGGGGACTGCTGGTGAGAGTTCGGACCAACCCCGCATCACCTGGGACGATACCGCGCTTATACCGCGGCTTCACCGGTTCCGAAACGGCCGGTCCTAGCTTCTGAGGTGTTCCCACCACCTGCTCGTACCCCGCCCAGAAGAGGAGACGA
Organism: Streptomyces sp. NPDC008317; assembly: GCF_042955955.1. Lineage (NCBI taxonomy): Bacteria > Bacillati > Actinomycetota > Actinomycetes > Kitasatosporales > Streptomycetaceae > Streptomyces > Streptomyces sp. NPDC008317. Next base: position 200,406 of record NZ_JBIBFQ010000005.1, on the reverse strand, counting down.
TCATGGCTGATTCCGTCGAGCCCACCAACGAGGACATCGCGGAGACCCCCGAGAACGAGGTCGAGGCGCACGCCGAATCCCCCCTGGACCTCCAGGAGATGGGCGTGAGCAAGCCCGACCAGGGCGAGGGTGTGCTGGGCGGCCTCCAGGCCCCGGGCAGCACGGTCAGCCTGGCCGCCTGCGCCTGACCGAGCTGGGTGGGTGGCGCGTCCTCGTGGACGCGCCACCCACACGTCTTTCCCGCTCGCGTTGTCCTCCGGGGCGGCCCTTCCGACACCTGAGAACCGACAGGAGACGACCATGAGTGATTCCGCCGAATCCGCCGCCGAGGAGAACGCGCCCGAAGGCGCGGACGCAGGCGAGGGCGAATTCGAGGTGGAGGCGCACGCCGAATCCCCCCTGAGCCTCCAGGAGATGGACCCCACGACGTCGGTGATCAGCAGCCCCGTCGCGTCGATGAGCGCGACCAGCGTCGTCGTCTGCTGCTGAGCCGCCGCCCCCTCGCGTCCCACATCGGAGAGGCCCATGATCCCCTTCCCGTTCGTCGTGGCGGACAGAGAGTTCTACGCGCCGCTGGAGACCACCCGTGACCGCGGTGAGATCTACCGGCCCGGGCCGGTACCGGACGGGTGGACCGAGACCCCGTCGGGGATCTGGACCATGTGGCACCGGGGCAAGCAGCTCCGCGGTGTCGAGGACGGCTGGAAGGTGCACGTGTCCGCGCGGCCCGACCGCCTGCCGTACGTCCTCGACACCGTCGCGGCCGTCTGCTTCGAGCAGGACGTCGCCTTCAAGCACCTCGCCGGCAGGCTCTTCTACTGGTGGACCCACCACAAGCAGGCCGCCAGGCAGCAGAGCGGGAAGTTCATCGCCGCGTATCCCACCAGCGTCGCCGCGGCCCGTGACCTCATGGAACGGTTGCGCACCGAACTGGCCGACGAGGAAGGCCCGTTCATCCTCACCGACAGGCGGTACCGGGACTCGCGCACGGTCCACTACCGCTACGGGGCGTTCGCCCCGCGCGAGCGCGTCAACGCCGACGGCACCCACACCCTGCTCGTCCGCGGCACCGACGGCGAGTTGGAGGAGGACCGCAGGGGCTTCTCCTTCTACCTCCCGGCGGGCATGACCGACCCCTTCGTCGAGACGCGCCCGGCGCCGAAGTCCTCGGCCGAGCCCGCTGCCGCATCCGCCGAAAAAGCCGTCGCGAAGGCCGGGGCGGAGGCGGGCGCCAATGCCGCCGCCGATCCCGCCCCCGATTCCGTGGACGAGCCCGCCGCCGGCGGCGGCGGGCCGATCGTCTTCCACGGATTCGCCTTCGAAGACGCGCTCCAGTTCACCAACTCCGGCGGCGCCTACCTGGGACGGGAGACGGCCACCGGCCGCAAGGTCTTCATCAAGGAGGCGCGCGCGCACACCGGCGTGGCGATGGGCGACACCACCGCACCCGACCAACTCCGCTCCGAATGGCAGACGTTGACCGCGCTGCACGAGACGGCGCCTGGCCTCGCCCCGGAGCCGCTCGCCTACTTCCGCGAGTGGGAGCACGACTTCCTCGTCACCGAGTTCATCGAGGGCACGACGCTCCAGCGCTGGATGGTCGCCAACCAGGTCATGCTCGGCGTCGACCGCGGACCCGAAGCGGCCGGGGACTACTACGGCCGGTGCGAGAAGCTGTTCGCGGAGATCGAGAGCACGCTGCACCGGCTGCACACGGCTGGCTACCTCTTCGTCGACGTCAGCCCCGGCAATGTGATGGTCACCGAGGACGACGGCATCCGACTGGTCGACTTCGAGGCCGCCCAGCGCCTGGACAGTGACGACACTCCGGTGATGGGCACGCCCGGCTACACCCCGCCCGCCGAACTCGTCGGCGACGACCCGCTGATCCACGACAAGTACGGCCTGGCTGGCCTCGCCCTGCTGCTCATCGGGCCCTTCCACCAGGTGGCGCAGCGCAATCCCGACACCCTCGCGCACCTGCGCCGCGAACTGCTGGAGCGGGCGCCGCTGCCGGAGCCGCTGTGGGAGCGGGCCGTCGCGTATCACCGGCCGCGGCCCGCGGCGCAGGGCGTCACCCCCATCCCGACGCCCGAGGAAGTCGCCGCGGACCCGCTGCGGCACCTGGCCGACCTGCGCGACCGTACCGCCGACGCCATGGTGGCCATGGCCGACCCGGCCCACCCCGACCGGGTGTTCCCCACCATCGCCGAGGGCTACCAGAGCAACACCCAGTGCCTGGCCTTCGGCACCGCGGGCGTCGTGCACGCCCTGACCCGGGCGGGCCGCGCACTGCCCGACGGCGTGCTGGAGCGGCTGCGGCACGACGCGCTCGGCGGCGTCGGGAAACTGCCCCCGGGGCTGTTCGCGGGCACCGCGGGCATCGCATGGGTGCTCGCCGACCAGGGGATGCTGGACGAGGCGAGGGATCTGCTCACCGCCGCCGACCGCCACCCCATCATCGCCTCCGGAGCGTCGGCGACCCTCTACGGCGGCACCTCGGGGGTCGCGCTCACCCACCTGGCGATGTACGGCCACACCCGCGACGAGCACCACATCGACCGGGCCCTGGAGCTGACGGCGGCGCTGCCGGCCGACGCGGACCTCACCCCGTACCTCGGCGCCAACGACGCCACCGGCCTCGTGCACGGCCGCACCGGGATCGCGCTGCTGCTCCAGCAGCTCGCCGCCGTGACCGGCGCGGACGACGAACTCGCGCGCGGCGTCCGGCTGTTGCACGCCGAGCTGGACCGTGCCACCGAGCCGGACTCGCCGGGTCTCGCCTTTCCCATCTCGGCCACCGACAACCGCAGCCTGCCCTACCTCTACTGCGGTTCCGCCTCGATGGCGCACACCGTCACCCGCTACACGCGGTCGGTGGACGACGAACGGCTCGCCGACGCGCTGCCCCGGCTGCTGACCTCGACGCGCACCACCTACACCGTGATGTCGGGGCTGTGGCAGGGACTGTCCGGCCTCGGCCTCGGTCTCGCGGAGTACGGGCGGCTGACCGGTGACGGCCGGGGCCGGGACGACGCGATCCGTGCGGCGTGCGGGCTGTTCAAATTCGCGGTGCCGCACGAGACCGGTATCCGTTTCCTCGGCGACCAGCTCATGCGGTTCAGCGCCGATCTGTGGAGCGGTTCGGCAGGGGTACTGCTGTTCCTGTCGCAACTCCTCGCCCCCGCGCCCGACCCGCTGTTCACCGTGGACGCACTCGCCGGCGCGTACTCCCGTTCCGTCGCGGCCCGTTGAGGTGAACTGATGAGCCACCAGGAAATCGCCGAGCCGGCGCAGGCGCCCGAGAGCGCCGGCCCGGGGGACCCGGGCAACGCCGTCGGACGTGACGTCAGTCTCTACTGGTGCGGGCAGACGGCCTCCGCCTTCGGCTCGACCTTCACCGCCATCGCGCTGCCCGTCGTGGCCGTCGTGCACCTCCACGCCTCGCCAGGCGCCATCGGCCTGATCAGCGCCGCCACGACCGCGCCGATCCTGCTGCTCGGCTTCCCCGCGGGCGCGCTCGCCGACCGCATCGCCCACCCTCGCCGCACGCTCGTCCTGCTGGACCTGATCTGCGCGGCGGCCATCGGCGTGGTCGCGCTGGGCCTGGCCGTCGGCGCCATCTCGCTGCTGTGGCTCGGCCTGCTCTGCGTGATCATGGGCGCCTCGTCCACCCTGTCCGCGGCCGTCTACTTCCTGCACCTGCGCCAACTCGTCGGCCCCGAAGGCATCGGCGGTGCGCGCGCCAGACTCCAGGCGGGACAGTACGGCGCCGCGCTCGTCGGACGCCTGCTGGCCGGTCCCGCCATCGCGGTGCTGGGCGCCGCCGCCGCGCTGTCGGTCGACGTGGCGAGCTATCTGCTCAGCGCGACCGCGCTGATGACGATGCGCTCACCCGACATCGTGCCGCGCGGGCCCGCACCGTCGGTCCTCACCATGATGCGCGGCGCCATGGCGGGCATGCGGGTCTTCACCGGTGACGCCTTCCATCGCGCGCTGGGCCTGTTCATCGTGGTGCCCGCCGCGACGATGGCGGGCGTGACCGCCCTCACCGGCCCGTTCCTGCTGCGGGTGATCCATCTGCCGACCGCCGCCTACGGTTCCCTGTTCGCGCTCTCGGGGCTGATGGGCCTGGGCGGTTCCGCCGTCGCCGCACGGCTGCTCGCCCCGGGCCGCGACCCCCGGCGGGTGATGCTGATGTCGTTCACCGGCGCGGTGGTGTGCAGCCTGCTGCTGCCGCTGGCGGCGGGACCGCTGCCCCTCGCCGCCTTCTGCGCCGCGATGGGCATCGGGCTGCCCGTCTTCTTCGGCGCCGTCGCCAATGTGGCCGTCAGTTCCGTGCTCGTCGCCGACATGTCGGAGGACACCCTCGGCCGCGCGATGGCCGCGCTCCAGGTGTGCCTGGCGGGGGCGGGCCTGATCGGGGCGGTGGGATGCGGTCTGCTCGGTGACCTGGTCGGGGTACGCGGCGCGCTGTGGGTCATGGGGCTGACAGCCCTCGGCTGCGTGGCCCTGAGTCTGCCGTCCGCGCTGCGCGCCGCACGGCGGTCCCACGACGCGGCGCAGCCGTCACCGGCCTCCGTTTGACCCAAGACCCCCGTCGCCGTCCGGCGGCGGACCACCGGAAATCCCATGGACGAGAGACGAGGAAACACCCATGAACGAGGTGCTCAGGCTTCAGGCGCTGGGGAGCGAGAAGGACCAGGGCAAGGCGAATCTCCAGCCGATCAGCGTGGCCGGCAGCACGCTCAGCGTGGTGTGCGGATGGGACTGCGTCTGGGGCAGTTCCCTGCGCATCGCGCAGGAGCCGCAGGGCCCCGGCCTGCTGAACCCGGCCTGACCGACCCGCCCGACCGCACCGGTCGGGCGACAACTCCCTTGCCTCTTAGGCCAATCGGCGGCGGTGTCCGGCACGACGGACACCGCCGCCGCCGTATGGGCGCACGCAAGCGGGCCATTCCGGCGGCTGTGTGTACCAGCTAGGATGAAGCCGGACACGGGACGAACCCATACTGGCTGCACCGACGAAGGGGAGGCGGGCGATGGGCGAGAACGAGTCGCGGGCCCCCTCTGCGTCGACGCTGGCCGACAAGATCGACGCGCTGTTCCGGGTCGTGCGACGGCCCAACCGTGAGCCGTACAGCCATGAAGAGGTCGCCCGCGCCTGCCGCGAGGCCACCGGCGAGAGCTTCTCCGCGACCTACCTGTGGCAGTTGCGCACGGGCCGTCGCGACAATCCCACCAAGCGTCATCTCGAAGCCCTGGCACAGTTCTTCGACGTGCCGGTCGGATACTTCTTCGACGACGAGCAGGGCGCCGCCATCGCCAAGGAGCTTGAGCTGCTCGGCGCGCTGCGCGACGCGGGCGTCCGCAGCATGGCCCTGCGCGCGGTCAACCTCTCCCCTGAGGGCGCGGCCACGATCAGCGACATGATCGATGTGCTCGCCCGCAGGGAGCGTGGCTCTCCCAGCCGCGAACCCTGACAGCGCCTGAAGTGCACGCAGCGCTTGAAGTGCGCGAACTCTTCGGTGAGATCTCGCGGTTCCACCCGGCGGACAAGGGGACAGCGTGTGAGACGTGTGCGACGTGACCGGAGCCGAGCTCTGTGGCACAGATGTCAGCGGACGGTCGAGGGGCTCGACCTGCCCAATCCGTTCGACGCGACGGTCTTCATCGGGATGCTCGCGGTCGCCCGCGGCCGTCCGATCGAACTCGTGCCCGTCTCCTCCCGGCCCCACACACCGTGCGGCCTGCTGGTGACCACCGACCACGGCGACTGCATCCTCTACGCCGCCGACACCAGCGCGCTGCACCAGCAGCACATCCTGCTGCACGAGGCGGCCCACCTGGTCTGCGGCCACCACGAGACCGCGCCCGCGGCGTCGGCCGCCGCCCAGGTCCTGTTACCGCACTTATCGTCGTCCCTGGTCCAGCGGGTACTCGGCCGCAGTGTGTACACCGAACCGCAGGAGCAGGAAGCCGAGTTGGTCGCTTCGCTGATCCTGACCCGTACCGCCCGCCCGTTGGGGAACACCGTCCCCGTGCCGCCGCCGCATCCGCAACGAACGCGTCTGGACAGGTTGTTCGGCATACCGGAGGACCGCGCGTCGGGCCGCCGTGATGGCTGATCTCCTGTCGTTCGTCTCCGCCGCGTTCTTCCTGGTCTTCGGTGTCCACCGGCTGGTGATCACCCGCCGGCCGTGGTCCGATTCCGCGCAGCGCTACGTCTACGGCTTCGCGCTGTGCCTGGGCTCGGGCATGCTGTTCAACACCCCCGCGCTCACGAAGGCGTTGTCCTCCGACACGACCTTCGACAACCTGGTCAACCTGGGCATCCACGACGTGAAGATGGTCGGTTTCGCCTTCCTCGTCCTGGTGGCGTACGCGCTCAAGTCCCCTGCGGCGGCGGCCCCGCGTGCGGTGCGCCTCCAGATGTGGGCGGCCGGTGCGGTACTGGCCGTCTCCACCGCGCTCTACCTGGTGGCCGACCCCGCCATCGCGGGCGACACGCTGACCGTCTCCTCCGGCCACCGATGGGCCCTGGCGTCGTACAACGCGCTCTTCGCCCTCTACGGTTCGTGGTGCCTGGCCGTCCTGGCCAGGGAACTCGCCGACCACGCCGCTCGGACCGGCCCCGGGCTGCTGCGTACGGGACTGCGGCTGATGCTGCTCGCCGCCGCGGTCGGCGCGGTGTGGACGCTGTGGGCGCTGGACGACGTCATCGCGGACCTGCGCACCGGCAGCCAAGGCGTCGCCGAGGACGTGGTCTCCTCCGTGCTCGGCGCGGTCACCGCGGCGCTCGCCACCGGAGGAGCCACCACCACGCTGTGGGTCGGCGCGCTCGGCGCCCCCATGCGCTGGCTGCGCGCCTACCGCAGCCACCGGGCGCTGGAGCCGCTGTGGTCGGCGCTGCACAGCGAACTGCCCGAGATCGCCCTCGACCCGTCGGCCGCCGACCGCCGACCGGGCCTGCGGCAGGCCGAATTCGCCCTCTACCGCAGGGTGATCGAGATCCGCGACGGCCATCTCGCGCTGCGCCCGTACTTCGAGTCCGGCGTCACGGCCTGGACCGACGGACGCGGGGGAGACGACGGCAGCGAGGTGACCGGCGGCGACGCGATCGACTGGGCCGACGAGCGCGGCCGTGACCGGCGGGCCGTGCTCGAAGCGGCCACGATCGCGGCGGCGTTGGAGAACAAACGCGCCGGGCGGCTGTGCGAAGGCACCGCCGCTGAGCGGTTCGCGCCCCCCGGCCACACCCCGCCCACGGTCCCCGGCACGGTGGAGGCCGAGGCGGCCTGGCTGCTGGAGGTGACGGCCGCCTTCACCTCGTCTCCCACGGTCGCCGCCGTACGCCACCGCACCCGTACGACCGCCGCAGCCCATACGGCAGGGGTCCGCGCGCCCGAAGCCCGCAACGGCTGAGCCGACCCTCAGACGTCCTGTCCCGCGACCCCGTCGGCGTCCTCCGACAGCTCGAACCACACCGTCTTGCCCTCCGACTCCGGCCGTACGCTCCACTGCTCGGACAGGATGTCGAGCAGGACGAGGCCGCGGCCCGAGGACGCCATCTCGCCCGGGGTGCGCTGGTGGGGCAGTTCGTCACCGCTGTCGGAGACCTCGACGCGCAGCGTGCGGTTGCCGGGCTCGCCCGAGATCGAGGCCATCAGGGCCGCCGTCTGGTCGGTGTGCACCAGCACGTTGCCCAGCAGCTCCGACGCGAGGAGCACGGCGGTGTCCACCTGGTCGGGCTGCGCCCAGTCGTGCAGCAGCGCCCGCAGCTCGGAGCGCGCCTCGGCCAGGCCCTCGGCCTCGTCCTGCTCGATCGTGGTCAGGATGCGCCGAACGGGTCGCACGGGGCGCTGGACGCCGGTGTCGCGGCGCAGCATGAGCAGCGCGATGTCGTCCTCGTTGCGCGGGCTCAGCCGCTCCTCGCCGTTCTCGGTCACCGGGCCGACCACGCTCTGGATCAGCCGGTCGGCCATCCCCTCCAGGTCGGAGGTCGGGCCGGGCGACAGCGCGTCCCGCACCCGGTTCCAGCCGGTGTACATGTCGTGCCCGCCGGTCTCGATGAGCCCGTCCGTGCAGAGCATCATGATCTCCCCGGCCTGGAGCTCCAGTACGTTGACCGGGTAGTCGTCCTCGTCCGGCATCAGGCCGAGCGGCAGCCCGCCCCTGATGTGCTTGATCATGCAGGTGCCGTCCGGCATGCGCAGCACGGGGTGCGGATGCCCGGCCCGCGCCACGTGCAGCGTGCCCGCCGCCGGGTCCGCCTCGATGTAGATGCAGGTCGCGAATCTGTCCCCGTCCAGCGAGGTCAGGAAGCGCGACGTCCGCGACAGCACCGCGTCCGGGCCGTGCCCCTCGGCGGCGTACGCGTGCACGGCGGTCCGCAGCTGGGCCATCAGACTCGCCGCGTGCAGGTCGTGGCCCTGCACGTCGCCGATGACCAGCGCCAGACGGCCCGAGGGCAGGTCGATGATGTCGTACCAGTCGCCGCCCACCACCAGCCCGCCGCCGGTCGGCACGTACCGCGAGGTCACGGTCATCCCGCGGTACACCGACGCGCCCCGCCCCATGCTGCTGCGCAGCCCGCGCGACAGGGCCAGCTCCGCCTCGCCGGTGTGCGTCCGCTCCAGGGCGCGGGAGATCAGCCGGGCGAGGGTGACCAGCGTGCTGCGCGTGTCGCTGTCGAAGTCGACGTCGTCCAGGAACGCCACCAGCCACACCCCGGTGATCCGGCCCGTGCTCACCAGCGGCAGGAACGCCCACGACCTGCTGCCCTTGCGGGCCGCGAGCCGCCACGTCGTCGGAAAGCGGTCGCGGTACTCCTCGACCGTGGGCAGATACACCGGGCGGCCGGTGCGCAGCACCTCCGCCGCCGGATAGTCGGTGGTGATCGTCATACGGACGGTCCGGCTGCCGCTGGTCCGGTACCCGTACCGCCCGATCAGGTTCAGCGACCGCTCGGTGACGCCGAACAGGGCCGTGCCGTCCATCGGGAACTCCGGCGAGGTGAGCGACGCCAGAGCCATGAAGACCTCGTCCACGGAGGTCGCCTCGGCCAGGGCGCGGCCCGCCTCCAGCATCCGCACATCACGGTGCCTGCCCGCGTCGGTGGGCGCGCGGGCGGCGCCGTCCCGCTCACCGTCCTCGCCCGGCGCGGGCCTGCGGGTCCTCTCGTGCGGGCCGGTCTCGTTCAGGGCATCGATCTGACGCAGTTCGGCGGCCTGCTCGGCGGCGCGCCCCGCCGTCCGGTCGTCCGCCGGGGGTCCCTCGTCACGATCGTTCATCCACGGCCCCTTCGACTCATCCGCCGTCCCGTCGCTTCGTCGCTTCGTCGTTTTGTCCGCTTGTCGTCCGTACCATGCTCCGTCGAGTCGGCCGTCCGTGCAGCGCGGTGTACGCCGTGACCGGCCGTCCGGCTGGCGGGCCCGCTCGCGGCGTACTAAGACAGGAGGTGTGCCGGACCGCGTTCACGGGGCAGGGGAGCAGACGGACGCGAAGACCTGAGAAGGGACGGATGTCGTGGCACGACCCAGGATTCTCGTGGTGGGCGCCGGTTTCGCAGGAGTGGCGTGCGTACGCCGCCTGGAGCGGTCGCTCGCCGCCGACGAGGCGGACGTCTCACTGGTCACACCGTTTTCGTACCAGCTCTACCTGCCGTTGCTCCCCCAAGTGGCCTCCGGGGTGCTGACCCCGCAGTCCATCGCGGTGTCGCTGCGCCGCAGCAGCAGGCACCGGACCCGGATCATCCCCGGCGGGGCCGTGGGAGTGGACACCAAGGCCAAGGTCTGCGTGATCCGCAAGATAACGGGCGAGATTTTGAACGAGCCGTACGACTACATCGTGCTGGCGCCCGGCAGCGTCACCCGCACCTTCGACATCCCCGGACTGCTGGACAACGCGCGCGGCATGAAGACGCTCGCCGAGGCCGCGTACATCCGCGACCACGTCATAGCGCAGCTCGACCTCGCGGACGCCAGCCAGGACGAGGCCGAGCGGGCCTCCCGGCTCCAGTTCGTGGTGGTCGGCGGCGGCTACGCGGGCACCGAGACCGCCGCCTGCCTCCAGCGGCTGACCAGCAACGCGGCCAAGCGCTACCCGCGCCTCGACCCGAAGCTGATCAAGTGGCACCTGATCGACATCGCCCCGAAGCTGATGCCGGAACTGGGCGACAAGCTAGGCAGAAGCGCGCTGGAGATCCTCAGCAAGCGCGGCATCGAGGTCTCGCTCGGGGTGTCGATCGCGAAGGCGGGACCCGAGGAGGTCACCTTCACCGACGGCAGGGTGCTGCCCTGCCGCACCCTGATCTGGACCGCGGGCGTCGCCGCGAGCCCGCTGGTCGCCACGCTCGACGCCGAGACGGTACGCGGCAGGCTCGCGGTCACCCCCGAGATGACCGTGCCGGGGCTCGACGGCGTCTTCGCGCTGGGCGACGCGGGCGCGCTGCCCGACGTCACGAAGGGCGAGGACGGCGCGATCTGCCCGCCCACCGCGCAGCACGCCATGCGGCAGGGCCGCACGATGGCCGACAACATCCTGGCCACCCTGCGCCACCGGCCGCTCACGCCGTACGCGCACAAGGACCTCGGCCTGGTGGTCGACCTCGGCGGCAAGGACGCGGTCTCCAAGCCGCTCGGCATCGAACTGCGCGGCCTGCCCGCCCAGGCGGTCGCCCGCGGCTACCACTGGTCGGCGCTGCGCACCAACGTCGCCAAGACCCGCGTCATGACCAACTGGCTGCTCAACGCGGTGGCGGGCGACGACTTCGTCCGCACCAACTTCCAGTCCCGCAGCGCCGGCACCCTGCGCGACTTCGAGTACACCGACACGTACCTGACGCGCGAGGAGATCCTGGAGCACACCAGGGGCATGGTCGCGGGCGGCTGACGGCGGCTGACGGCGGCGGTCGCCGGACGTTACGGTCGCCGTACACATCGGGCCGTCGCATACGGCGGGCCGCCGCGTCCGCCGGGAGGACGGAGAGCGTGAGCACGGGTACGGGTACGGAGCCGGTCACCGGCACGGGCGTCGTCGACGAGGCGGTACGCGGCAGGCCCGCGCCCGCCCTGCGCGGCCTGGTCGGCTGGTACTCCGGCTACCGGCAGCGCGGCGTGCCCCCGACCAGGCACCGGGGGCTGCCGTCCCCGTACCTGACGCTGATCCTCACGCTCGACGAACCGCTCACCGTCGCCGCCCACCCCGACCCGGCGGAACCGCCCGGCGACTTCTCGGCGCTCGTCGGCGGCCTGCACACCACCCCCGCGCTGATCAGCGTGCCCGGCCGCCAGTCCGGCGTGCAGATCGCCCTCGACCCGCTGGGCGCCCGCGTCCTGCTCGGGCTGCCCGCGGGCGCGCTGGCCGGAGCGGATCTCGCCGCGCAGGACGTGCTCGGACCGTCGGTCGCCGACGTCCTGGACCGGCTGCGGGCCGCCCCGGACTGGGCGGGCCGCTTCGCCGTCGTCGACGCCTGGCTGCTGGACCGGGCACGCGTCGACCCGCGCGCGGGCGTACGGCTCCATCCGGAGGTACGGCACGCGTGGCGGCTGCTCGCGGCCACCGGCGGCACGATCGGCGTGGCGCGGCTGGCGGCCGAGGTCGGCTGGAGCGACCGGCGGTTGCGGGACCGCTTCGCGGCCGAGGTGGGACTGAGCCCGAAGGCCGCCGCACGGGTGATCCGCTTCGACCGCACCCGCCGCGGCCTGGCCTCCTACGGCGCCGCCGAGGGGCGGCTGGCCAGGATCGCCGTCGACCGCGGCTACTTCGACCAGGCGCACATGGACCGCGAATTCCGGGCCCTGGCGGGCTGCCCGCCGACACTGTGGCTCGCCGAGGAGCGCCGAAACATCCAATCCGGGCACCACCCGTCCGAGTGAGGCTGGACGCGACAGCACACCGGCAGCACTGAGGAGGTCCGATCCCCATGACCGAGAGCACTGGCGACAACCCGGCGCAGGGCGGGAGCGACGGCGGTTCCGCGCGAGCGAAGACCGCACCGCCGCCCCAGGTCTGGCCCACCCTGCGCGCCCGCGACGCCCGCGGGCTGATCCGCTTCCTCGTGGACGCGTTCGGCTTCGAGGAAACCGCGGTCTACGGCGAGGGCGACACCGTCGCGCACGCCGAACTGGCCTGGCCCGAAGGCGGCGGCATCATGCTCGGCTCGGTCCGCGAGGACCCGGACGGCACCTGGGCCAAGCGGCCCCCCGGCTCCTTCGGCGCCTACGTCGTCACCGCGGACCCCGACGCGCTGCACGCGCGCGCCAAGGCCGCGGGCGCCGAGATCACCGCCGAGCTGTTCGAGACGGACTACGGCTCCCGCGACTTCGCGGCCCGCGACATCGAGGGCAACCACTGGTACTTCGGCACCTATCCGGGCGAGCCGCGATAGGCCCGCGCGGCTCAGTCGGCCAGCCGGAACTCCAGGTCCGTCTCCCACTTCGCGGTGTCGGGCTGCGAGCGCGGATCGGTGCGGTAGCTCTCCATCCGGCAGCCCCACCGGTCGCCCTCGGCCGTCGGCCTCATGTCCCAGCGCAGCCCCGCCGCCAACGCCCAGTCGAGCAGCAGCGCCGTGGCGCCGACGAGCCCGGCGGGGCTGCCGAGGTGCGTGTACGTCACGAAGCGGCCCGCGGGCAGCACGCCGGAGAACAGGTCGCCGTCGTGCACCACCGCCCCCGCGACGGGCACCCCCGCCTCGACCTCGAGCTGCCTCGCCATGTCGATGACGTTGTACTTGAGGAAGGGCGGCCCGGCGGGCTCCACGCCGAGCGCGGACAGCCGCCCGATGACTTCGGGGATGCGGTGGGCGATGGTGTCGACCGATTCCATGGTGACAAGGGCCCGGACGGCCGCGTACGGGCGAGCGGCGCGGTCGACGATCCGGGGCGGTATGTATCCGGTAGTGGTCATGCCCCGGTAGACCGGCCGCGGACCGCGAACTCATCGCGGGCGCCGCACGGGGTCCGCGAAAACCACTTGCGGGCCTTCGTAGCGTTGGCTCGTATGACGAACAGTGACGGCCTGCTCGCGGCCTATGACGAGCAGATGCGCGGCGCTCCGCCGAACCTCCCCGCCGGGGTCAGGTGCGAGTGGGACGGACCGGTCCTGCGGCTCAGCGGGCAGTACCGCGGCTTCGTGAGCACACCGCCCGACCTCGGGGTGGAGGGCGCGGACCTCGACCGGCTGATCTCCCGCCAGCGCGACTTCTTCGCGGCGCGCGGCGAGGCCGTGGAGTGGAAGACCCGCGCGCACGACCGGCCCGCCGACCTGCCCGAGCGGCTGCTCGCGGCCGGCTTCGTGCCCGAGGAGCGGGAGACCGTCGTGATCGGGCGGGCCGAGGAGATGACGGCCGACCCCGTACTGCCGGACGGCGTCGTCCTGCGCCAGGTCACCGCCGACGCCGACCTGCGGCGGATCGCCGCCATGGAGTCGGCCGTGTGGGGCCAGGACTGGGGGTGGCTGGCCGACGACCTGGCCGGCCGGATCGCCGCCGCGCCCACCGAGGTCGTCGTCCTGGTCGCGGAGGCCGACGGCCAGGTCGTCTCGGCGGCCTGGCTGGTGGTCAGGACCGGCACCGACTTCGCCGGGCTGTGGGGCGGCTCGACATTGGAGGCGTGGCGCGGCCGGGGCATCTACCGCGCGCTGGTCGCCGCCCGCGCCAATGTCGCCGCCGCCCGGGGCATCCGCTACCTCCAGGTCGACGCCTCGGACGACAGCGCGCCGATCCTGCGGCGCCTCGGCTTCCACGCGGTGACGACCACGACGCCGTACATCTGGTCGCCCCCGGTCCGGACCTGAGAGCGGGGACGCGCCCGCGGTACGGACTCCCGTGCCGCGCCCGGCCACCGGTCTCTTTACGGTAGGGGTATGGAAGAGAGCACCGAGGACATCTCGCGGACCGCGGTCCAAGCGGCCCACGACCTGCGGGTGACGGTCAGCCGTCTGCTGCGCAGGCTGCGGGAGATCGCCGACACACAGGACCTGACCCCCTCCCAGACCTCGGTGCTCAGCAGGCTGGGCAAGGGCGAGGAGTCCACCGCCAGCGCGCTGGCCGCCGCGGAGGGTGTGCGCCCGCAGTCGATGGCCGTCGCGCTCGGGGCGCTCGAACAGCACGGGTTCATCGAGCGCCACCCCGATCCCCGCGACGGCCGCAGGCAGTTGATCGTGCTCACCGCCGCGGGCCGCGAGCGGGTCCAGGGCAACCGCGTGGCCCGCGAGGAGTGGCTGGCCCGCGCCTTCCAGGACCGCTACACGCCGCAGGAGCGCGAGGCGGTCATCGAAGCGCTGGCCCTGATGGAACGCCTCACCCAGCCGTAGTCCGCGCGGCGGCCGTCCTCACGCGGGTCCTGATCCGGCGGGTCCTGTTCCGGCGGGTCCTGTTCCGGCGGGTCCTGTTCCGTCGGGCCCCGATCCGGCGGGCCCTTCCGGCGGCTCCTCGCGCTCGACCGCCGCGAGGGTGCGGCCGGTCAGGACCGAGCGGGCCCTGCGCGGATCCGGAGTGGTCCCGCGGCCCGGCGTGCTGTGCGCGTCCTTCTTCTTGACCAGCAGCCACGCCGGGTCCGCCGCGTCCCCCTGACCGCCGTCGGCGGCCTGGTGGATCCGGGTCAGCGCGTACGCGCCGAGCAGTTTCGTACCGCGCAGCTCGAAGGAGGCGTGGCCGCGCTCCAGGGCCCGCGCGAACGCCTCGGGACCGCCGTCCGTCAGCGGGTGGTAGGTGCCGTGGTCCCAGACGATGACGGGCCCCGCGCCGTACTGGCCGCCGGGGATCACGCCCTCGTACTCCCGGTACTCCAGCGGGTGGTCCTCGGTGGGCACCGCGAGCCGTTTGTCGCGCGGGTCGGTGGACGGCCCCCTCGGGACCGCCCAGGACTTCAGCACCCCGTCGACCTCCAGCCGGAAGTCGAAGTGCATCCGGGTCGCGTCATGGATCTGCACGACGAAGGACGGGTCGTCGCCGGGGGCCGCCGTACCGCCCTCGGGCTCGCCGGTGCGGTCGAAGCGCCGCATGCTGCGGTACTTCGCCAGCCGGTCCCGCTCCTGGCCCGTACCCCGGTCGGCGCCCTGGCCCGCTTCCTTGTCGTCGCCCGAGCCCGTGCCCGTCCTCGCGTTGCTGTTCGCGTCGGTGTCGGCGTCCGCCACGACGGCTCCTCTCCGTACGGCCCGCTTCTGCCATCATCGGGCAGCCGGAGCGACCCGGCCCGGCCGGAGCGGTCCGCACGGGTGGCTGTCGGCCGCCGGAAGAGGCAGGCTCGACAGTGGGGCCACGGGAAGCGCACGGCCCCGGCCACCGTTGCACGGCAGGAAGACGTACGCAGACGCACACCAACAAGTGTGGAGACATCGCATGAGCGGATCGGCGGACATCGGCGTCACCGGGCTGGCAGTGATGGGCAGCAATCTCGCCCGGAACTTCGCCCGCCACGGCTTCACCGTGGCCTTGCACAACCGCACCACCGCCAAGACGAACGCCCTGGTGGAGCAGTTCGGCGACGAGGGCACCTTCATCGCCGCGCAGTCCGCGCAGGAGTTCGTCGCGGCCCTGGAACGGCCGCGGCGGCTGGTCATCATGGTCAAGGCCGGTGAGGCCACCGACGCGGTGATCCAGGAATTCGCGCCGCTGCTGGAGTCGGGCGACGTGATCATCGACGGCGGCAACGCGCACTTCGCCGACACCCGCCGCCGCGAGAAGGAACTGCGCGAGCAGGGCATCCACTTCGTCGGCACCGGCATCTCCGGCGGCGAGGAGGGCGCGCTCAACGGCCCGTCGATCATGCCCGGCGGGTCCGCCGAGTCCTACGAGTCGCTCGGCCCGCTGCTGGAGCGGATCGCCGCCAAGGCCGAGGACGGCACGCCCTGCACGACGCACATCGGCCCCGACGGCGCCGGCCACTTCGTGAAGATGGTGCACAACGGCATCGAGTACGCCGACATGCAGCTCATCGCCGAGGCGTACCACCTGCTGCGCGAGGTCGCCGGTTACTCGCCCGAGCAGATCGCCGAGACCTTCAAGACCTGGAACACCGGGCGCCTGGACTCGTACCTGATCGAGATCACCGCGCAGGTGCTCGCGCACACCGACGCGGCCACCGGCAAGCCCTTCGTGGACGTCGTCGCCGACCAGGCGGAGCAGAAGGGCACCGGCCGCTGGACCGTACAGATCGCCCTCGACCTGGGCGTCCCCGTCTCCGGCATCGCCGAGGCGGTCTTCGCCCGCTCCCTGTCGGGCCACGGCGAACTGCGGGCCGCCTCCCGCGACCTGCCGGGCCCCTCGGGTGCGGTACTCGGCGAGGCCGAGGCCGCCGCCTTCGCCGACCGCGTGGAGCAGGCGCTGTACGCGTCCAAGATCGTGTCGTACACGCAGGGATTCCACCAGATCCAGGCGGGCAGCCAGACCTACGACTGGGACATCGACCTGGGCGCGGTCGCGTCGATCTGGCGCGGCGGCTGCATCATCAGGGCCGCCTTCCTCGACCGGATCAAGGAGGCGTACGACAGCCGTCCCGACCTGCCGAGCCTGCTGTCCGACAAGCAGTTCGCCGAGGAGATCGGCGCGGCGCAGGACGACTGGCGGTCGGTCGTGGCGACCGCGGTGGGCCACGGCGTGCCCACGCCCGGTTTCTCCGCGGCGCTGGCGTACTACGACGCGCTGCGCGCCGAGCGGCTGCCCGCGGCGCTCACGCAGGGTCAGCGCGACTTCTTCGGCGCGCACACCTACCGGCGCACCGACCGCGAGGGCTCTTTCCACACGTTGTGGGGCGGCGACCGCTCGGAGGTGAGCACGGATTGACCCGACTGCCACGTGCGTGTGGCGCGTGGACCGGGGCACAAGGAAAGTGAACGGGTACAGCACGTCACCAGGAGGACTCGTCATGATCAAGCCCGCTGATCTCCGCGAATGGCGCGACCACGACGTGGTCGACGCAGAGGGACACAAGATCGGCTCCCTCGAAGCGGTGTATGTGGACACCGGCACGGACGAGCCGCTGATGGTCACGGTCCAGATCGGCCTGCCCACCAGGCACCGGCTCACCTTCACGCCCGTCACGGACGTGATTGTGGGCCCCGGATGGGTGAAGGTCCCGTACGACAAGGCATTGGTGAAGTCGGCCCCCTCGATCGGCACGGACGACGTCCTGCCCGTCGAGGACGAGGAGGCGATCTTCCAGCACTACGGTCTGCCGTACAAGCCGACCGGTGACGGCGTGCGCCTGCTCGCCCGACGCTGACGGCGCGTTCGCTGACAGCGCGCGAGCCCTGACGGGCACACCCGTTCCCGCACCATCGCCCGTGAGAGAACAACCGAGTGGGGGGGCGCCGCCGCCCCCCCGCCCCCCCCCCCACCCCCCCCCCGCCGGGCCCACGCCGGCCGGCGGGTTGGGGCGGGCGGGGCCCGGCCGGGGGGGGGGGTGGGGTTCGGTTGCCGCCCCCCCCCCCGTCCCGCCCCCCCGCTCCCCCCCCCCCGCCCCTGTCTCAAACAACCGGGGGGGGGGCGCCCCCCCCCCCCCCGCCCCCACCCCACTGCGTTCCCCGGACGGTCCTAGCCGGGCCGCTGATTGCGGCGGCGCGGCGCCCGGCCCGGGGGCTGCGAGGGCTGCGGGCGGTGCTCGATCTCCGGCAGGTCGCGGCTGACCGGGTGCTCCGCGGTCAGCATGAAGGACTTCTCGTAGTGCAGGACCTCGATCGGCTCGCCCTCCGCGAGGGTGTACGTGGCCTCGCTCCTGGTGACCTCGACGTGCAGCCGGCGCCCGCGGAAGGCCAGCCGGAAGGCGATCCGGCTGAGCGCGTCGGGCAGCCGGGGCGCGAAGCGGATCGGGTCGCCGTCGAAGAGCCGCATCCCGCCGAGCCCCGACACCAGCGCCGTCCACGTACCGGCGAGCGCCGCGATGTGCAGGCCGTCGCGCGAGTTGTTCTCCAGGTCGCCGAGGTCGATCAGCGCCGACTCGCCGAGGTAGTCGTAGGCCAGTTGGAGATGGCCGACCTCGGCGGCGATGATCGACTGGCAGTACGCCGACAGCGAGGAGTCGCGGACGGTCAGCGGCTCGTAGTACGCGAAGTTCCGTACCTTCTGGGCGTGTTCGAAGGCGTCTCCGCGCAGGAACATCGCCAGCACCAGGTCGGCCTGCTTGACCACCTGCTTGCGGTACAGGTCGAAGTAGGCGTAGTTGAGCAGCAGCGGATAGTGCGCCGGATCGGTCTCGGCGAAGTTCCACACCTGGTGCCGGGTGAAGCCCTTGGACTGCTCGTGGACGCCCAGCTCCTCGTTGTACGGCAGGGACATCGCCGCCGCCGCGTCCCGCCAGGCCGCGGTCTCCTCGTCGGTGACGCCCAACTCGGCGGCCCGGCGCGGATGGCGCTCGGCGGCGTCCGCCGCCGCGACGAGATTCGCCTGCGCCATCAGGTTGGTGTACGCGTTGTCGTCGCTGATCGCGCTGTACTCGTCTGGCCCGGTCACGCCGTCGATGTGGAAGGCCCCCGCGTGGTCGTGATGACCCAGGGACCGCCACAACCTGGCGGTTTCCGCGAGGAGTTCGAGGCCGATGTTCTCCTCGAAGTCCCGGTCGCCGGTGGTCGTCACATAGCGCACCACCGCGTCGGCGATGTCGGCGTTGATGTGGAAGGCCGCCGTGCCCGCGGGCCAGTACCCCGACGCCTCGGCGCCGTTGATCGTCCGCCACGGGAACGCAGCACCGGCCAGGCCCAGTTGATGGGCGCGCTCCTGAGCCGCAGGCAGCGTGTTGTGGCGCCAGCGCAGCACCTCCGAGGTCGCGCGCGGCGCGGTGAAGGTCAGCACCGGCAGCACGGCCGTCTCGGCGTCCCAGAAGGTGTGACCGTCGTAGCCGGAGCCGGTCAAGCCCTTGGCGGGGATCGCCCGTTCCTCGGCCCGCGCACCGGCCTGCAGCACGTGGAAGAGCCCGAAGCGCACCGCCTGCTGGATCTCGGTGTCGCCGTCGACCTCCACGTCCGCCCGGTCCCAGAAGTCGTCCAGGTAGGCGCGCTGCTGCTCCAGCAGGCCGTCCCACCCGGTGTCGCGGGCGCCGACCAGCGCCGCGTCCGCCTGGTCGCGCAGCGCGGGCAGCGACCGGGTCGCCGACCAGCCGTACGCGACGAATTTCTCCAGCCGCAGCCGCTGCCCGGACTCCAGTACGGAGGTGATGGTGAGCCTGCTGACGTCGTCGTCGGACTCCGAGGAGACCTTCGTGGTCGCCTCGGGGCCGTCCACGCGGTGATCGGCGGCGGCGGCCAGCCGCAGTCCGCTGCGGGCCGTGGAGTGCACCAGCCGGAGCCGGGTGCCGGACGCGAAGTTCTCCTCCGGCACCAGCGGGTTCTCCAGCGCGGCGGCCCGCCGCGGGTCGCCCTCGCTGCGCGGCACCTCCTCGTTGGCCACCAGTTCCGACTGCACGACCACCCGCAGGCTGCCGTCCAGCGGCTCCACCTCGTACGCGACGGCGGCCACCGCGCGCTGCGTGAAGGACACCATGCGCGTCGAACGCACCCGCACCGCGCGGCCCGCGGGGGAGACCCACTCGCACACCCGGCGCAACACCCCGGCCCGCAGGTCCAGTTCACGCTCGTGCGAACGGATCGTGCCGTACCGCAGGTCGAACGGCTCGTCGTCCACCAGCAGCCGGATGATCTTGCCGTTGGTGACGTTGATGACGGTCTGCCCGGACTCCGGGTCGCCGTAGGCCGCTTCGGCGTACGGCAGCGGGTGCGTTTCGTGCAGCCCGTTGAGGTACGAGCCGGGCAGGCCGTTCGGCTCGCCCTCGTCGAGGTTGCCGCGCCAGCCGATGTGCCCGTTGGAGACGGCGAAGACGGACTCGCTCTGCGGCAGCACGTCCAGATTCAGTTCGGACTCGCGCAGGCTCCAGGGGGCGACCTCATAGGCGGGGTCGGTGATCACGCGGTCACTCCGATCAGGTCGGCGAGGTCCTTCACGACGGTGTCGGCGCCGTGCTCGCGCAGCGCGTCGGTCTGTCCGACCCGGTCCACGCCGACGACGAAGCCGAAGTGCCCGGAGCGGCCCGCGTCCATGCCGACCAGCGCGTCCTCGAAGACCGCCGCGCGGGCGGCGTCGAAGCCCAGCTCCTCGGCCGCGGCCAGGAAGGTGTCCGGGTGCGGCTTGCCCGGCAGATGCCGCTCCTTGGCGACAACACCGTCCACCCGTACGTCCAGCAGGTGCTCGATGCCCGCGGAGACCAGCACGTCACGGCAGTTGGCGCTGGACGACACCACCGCCGTGCGCAGGCCCGCCGCCCGTACCGCCTCCAGATAGCGCACCGAGCCGGGGTAGGGGCGTACGCCCTCGGTGCGGATCTTCTCCAGCACGACGTCGTTCTTGCGGTTGCCGAGGCCGTTGACGGTCTGCCGGTCCGGTGGGTCGCCGTCCTCGCCCTCGGGCAGTTCGATGCCGCGGGCCTGGAGGAAGGTGCGCACGCCGTCGGCGCGCGGACGTCCGTCCACGTACGCGTCGTAGTCCGCCTTCGCGTCGAAGGGGCGGAAACCCTCGCCGTCCCTGTCCCGCAGGAAGTCGTCGAAGGTCTCCTTCCACGCGGCCGCGTGCACCAGCGCGGTCGGCGTCAGCACGCCGTCCAGGTCGAAGAGGCACGCTCGTACGCCATGGGGCAGTCCGATCTCCGTCATGCCGCACAGGTTCCCACTGATAGCCGACACCATGCCGACCAGGGGGTGAAGACCCCCGTGTCGCCGAACGCCGGGCGGGCGGGAGGCGCGAGGTCCGCGACCCCGCCCGCGTCGCGCGTGTCGTGCGCCGGGTCCGGGTGCCGGGTCCGGGTGCCGCCCGGCGTGTCGTGCGCCGGGTCAGCCGGACACGGGGAGCCTGCGGACCTTCACGGCGTTGTCGGTACGCGTGGTCGGGCGCCCGTCGGGGTCGTTCTGGATCCGCTCGTGCTCCGCGCAGAGCAGCACCTCCCACGCGCCGTCCGGCAGTTCGAGGCAGGCCAGCACCTCCTGCGGCGAGGGCAGATGCACCTCGGGGTGCGGGTTCTTCTCCCAGGCGGGGAAGCCCGAGTGGCCGACGACGAGCAGGACGCCGCCGGGCGCGACGGCCGCCGCCGCTGTCCGCAGGATCTCCTCGCGCGGCATCTCGCCCGGGGTGTGCAGGAATTGGGCCGAGACGAGGTCGAACGCGCCCTCGGGGAAGGACACGCCGAGGTCGTGCCGCTGCCAGTCGATCCGGTCGCCGACGCCCGCCTCCTCGGCGTGCCGCGCCGCGCGGTCGAGCGCGACCCCCGAGATGTCGGTGGCGGTGACCCGCCAGCCCTGCCGGGCGAGCCAGATCGCGTCGCCGCCCTCGCCGGAGCCCAGGTCGAGCGCCCGACCGGGTGACAGCCCGGCCACCTCGCGGACCAGGACCGTATTGGGATCGCCGCTCCAGATCCGCTCGCTCCCGGAGTAGCGGGCGTTCCAGAACTCCTCGCCCTGGAGTTCCTCGGTCGCCGGAGTGTTGTCGGTCATCGGCCTGTCCTTGCCCTTCGCGAGTTTTGTGATCTTCGTGGAGCGCGCCCGCACGGGCGTGTCGCCGTCGTCCGCGCGGTGGTGTCGGCGCGCCGTTCCCGTACGGGTCGGTGCCGTCCTCGTACCGCTGGGAGCCGCGCGCCCTACGCGGTCGGCGCGGCGTCCGCCGAAGCGCGGCGCGCGGCCACCGCGGCCAGCGTCTCCTGCTCGGTCAGATCCGCGTTGATCGCCGCGGCGGCCCTGACACCCGCCGCGGCGCCGCCGATGAGGATCTCGACAGGTGAGGCCACATTGCCCGCGACCCAGACGCCCGGCACGGCGGTGGCGCCGGTCGGATCGGCCTCGACCCGGGTGCCGATCGGCACCCCGCCGATCTCCTGCTCGACCGTGGTCAGACCGAGGTCCGCCAGCAGATCCGTCCTGGCGTCCAGGCGGGTGGACACCACCAGCGCCTGGCAGGGGATCACCCGGCCACCGGCCAGTGTCATACCGGTGAGCCGGTCGTCGGTCACCTCCACGGCGGCCACCTCGCCCTCGACCACGGCGATCCCGCGGGCGGCCAGCCGCTCGTACTGCTCGTCGTCCGGCTCGGGCGCGCTGTGCACGAAGAGGGTGACGTCCTGGCTCCACTGCCGCCACATCAGCGCCTGGTGCACCGCCAGCGGGCCGGTGCCCAGCACGCCGATCGCCTGGCCGCGCACCTCCCAGCCGTGGCAGTACGGGCAGTGCAGCACCTCGCGCCCCCACCGCCCGGCCAGCCCCCGCACCTCGGGCAGCCCGTCCACCAGGCCGGTCGCCAGCAGCAGCCGCTCGGCGCGCACCGCTGAGCCGTCGTCCAGCCCGACGCGGAAGCCGCCGCCGTCGAGCCGCGCGGCCGAGACGGCCCGGCCCTCGGCGGTCTCACCGCCGTAGCGGGCCACCTCCTCCCGGCCGGTGGCCAGCAGCTCCGCGGGCTTCGCGCCCTCGCGGCCCAGATAGTTGTGGATGCCGTCGGCGGGCGCGTTGCGCGGCTCGCCCGCGTCGATCACCAGCACCGAGCGGCGCGCCCGGCCCAGCGTCAGGGCCGCGCTCAGCCCGGCCGCCCCGCCGCCGACCACCACGACGTCGAAGCGCCGCTCCCCGGCCGCCTCCGTACGCGCCGCCGCCTGCCCGTTTCCGTTCCCGCTCACCTTGTCGGTCATGGTGACCACCTCCGAGCACGGAGCATCGGACACCTGACGTGCGGGCGGCAAACATTGTTGCCGGAACAGCAATATTGATCCGGGTCGGCCGGGGTACCCGTGGACAAGGGGACCACGACGCGAGGAGACGGCATGGAGTACACCCGGCTGGGCACGACGGGCCTGAAGGTGTCACGGATCGCCCTGGGGATGATGAGCTACGGCGACCCGGCCAACCGGGCGTGGATGCTCGACGAGGAAGCGTCCGAGCCTCTGGTGCGGCGGGCCGTCGAGGGCGGTGTGACGTTCTTCGACACCGCCGACATGTACTCGCTCGGCCGCAGCGAGGAGATCACCGGACGGCTGCTGAGCAAGCTCTTCGCCCACCGCGACGACTACGTGCTCGCCACCAAGGTCTGCCTGCCGATGGGACCGGGCCCCAACGACGGAGGGCTGTCCCGCAAGCACATCCTGGCGGGCATCGACGCCTCACTGCGCCGGCTCGGCACCGACCACGTGGACCTCTACCAGATCCACCGTTGGGACTACGAGACCCCCATCGAGGAGACGATGGAGGCGCTCGCCGATGTGGTCCGCTCGGGCAAGGCCCGCTACATCGGCGCGTCCAGCATGTTCGCGTACCAGTTCGCCACCGCCCAGTACACGGCGAAGGCGGCGGGACAGCCGTGCTTCGTGTCGATGCAGAACCACTACAACCTCGTCTACCGCGAGGAGGAGCGGGAGATGATCCCGCTCTGCCGGGAGCAGGGCGTCGGCGCCATCCCCTGGAGCCCGCTGGCCCGCGGCCTGCTCGCCGGATCACGCGGCAGGGACGGCGAGCGCAGGACCGTACGCTCCGGGAGCGACGCCTACGCCGACGAGCTGTACACCGAGGCCGACTTCGACGTGGTCGACGCCGTCCGCGCCGTCGCGGACGAACGCGGCGTGCCCATGGCCCGGATCGCGCTCGCCTGGCTGCTCAGCCGACCGGCCGTGACCGCCCCCATCGTCGGCGCCACCAAGCTCGCCCACGTGGACGACGCCGTCGGCGCGGTCGAGGTGACCCTCACCGACGACGAGATCGCCCGTCTCGAAGCGCCCTACGTCCCGCACACGATCCGCGGCCACCGGTGACGTCCGTCGGCCGTGCGCGGGCCCCGGCCACGGGACCGCACGCGGTCCCGGAGCGGGCCGGGGCCTGAGGTCAGCGCGCGGTCTCCGGCTGCGACGGCTCGGGGGAGACCCGCGCGGCCGGGGCGGGGCGACCGCCGGAGCGGCGGAAGAAGAAGTACAGCGTGGGCACGAGGTAGACGCCCCAGGCGCAGACCTGGAGCACCGTCGGGTCCGGCTGGAAGTTGAAGACGCCCTTGAGCAGGGTGCCGTACCAGCTGTCCGGCGGGATCGTGGAGCTGATGTCGAAGGCCAGGCTGTTCAGGCCGCCGATCCAGCCCGCCTCCTGGAGGTCGTGCAGACCGTACGCGAGCACACCGGCCGCGACCACGACCAGCATGGCACCGGTCCAGGTGAAGAACTTCGCCAGATTGATCCGCACCGCGCCCCGGTAGAACAGCCAGCCCAGGATCACGGCGGTGACCAGACCGAGCATGGCGCCGATCAGCGGACGGACGCCGTCGTCGCTCGACTGCACGGCCGTCCACACGAACAGCGCCGTCTCCAGGCCCTCGCGGCCGACGGACAGGAAGGCCGTGACGACCAGCGCGGTCGTGCCCATCGCGAGCGCGGCGTCCAGCTTGCCGTGCAGCTCGGCCTTCAGATGCCGCGCGGTGCGGCGCATCCAGAACACCATCCAGGTGACCAGCGCGACCGCGATGATGGACAGCGAACCGCCCAGCGCCTCCTGGGCCTTGAAGGTCAGCTCCGACGAACCGAACTGGAGCAGCGCGCCGAAGCCGAAGCTCAGCAGCACGGCGGCGCCGATGCCGGTCCAGACCGGCGGCAGGCTCTCGCGCCGCTCCGACTTGACCAGGTAGGCGATCAGGATGCAGACGATCAGGCTGGCTTCCAGGCCCTCTCGCAGGCCGATCAGATAGTTGGCGAACACGGCGGTACTCCAGGGGCCGGGACGGGTGGGACGCTGGTCGGGGGGAGGGGCGGGGTCAGCCGAGCAGGGACTGCCCCCACCATTCGCCGGATTTCCGGACGCCGGGCGGGCAGGCGAAGTGCGCGGAACCGACGTGCTGGATGTACTCGTTGAGCGCGTCGCTCGCGGCGAGCCGCCGCTGCAACGGGACGAACGCCTTACGGGTGTCGCGCTGGTACGCGAGGAAGAACAGACCCGCGTCCAGCCGCCCCAGACCGTCCGAGCCGTCGGTGAAGGAGAAGCCGCGGCGCAGGATCATCTGCCCGGCGTTGCTGTCCGGATGGGCCAGGCGTACATGCGCGTCCTTCGGCATCAGCCCGAGGTCGGGCGTGTCGCGCTCGCGCTGCTTGCCGTACGGCGCGCCCTCGCCCTTGGTGCGGCCGAACACGTCCTCCTGCGCCTGGAGGCCCTCGCGGTCCCAGGTCTCGATGTGCATACGGATCCGGCGCGCGACCAGGTACGAGCCGCCGGTCATCCAGTCGGGACCGTCCCCCGGCCCCGCCCACACATGGCCGTCCAGCGTCGATGTGTCGGTGCCCGACACATTGTGCGTGCCGTCCTTGAAGCCCATCAGATTGCGCGGCGTCTGCGCGTCCGGCGTCGTCGAGGACGTCTTGCCGAAGCCGAGCTGCGACCAGCGCACCGACACCTTGCCCATGCCGATCCTGGCGAGATTGCGGATCGCGTGCACCGCGACCTGCGGATCGTCCGCGCACGCCTGGACGCACAGGTCGCCGCCGCTGCGGGCCGGGTCGAGATTGTCGCCGGGGAAGTGCGGCAGGTCGATCAGCGCCGCAGGGCGCCGGGCACGCAGACCGAACCGGTCGGTGCGCGTGCCGTCCTCGGCGACCTGCTCGAACAGACTCGGGCCGAAGCCGACCGTGAGGGTCAACCGGGAGGCGGGCAGGCCCAGCGCCTCACCGGTGTCGTCCGGCGGCGCCTCGGCCGGCCCGTCCACCGCGCCCGTGCCGACCTCGCGTCCCGCCGTCATCGCGGCGGCTGCGCTCGTCCACTCCTTGAGCAGCGCGACCAGCTCAGCCTTGTCGTCGGTGAGGACGTCGAACGCCGCGAAGTGCAGCCGGTCCTGGACGGGGGTGGCGATGCCCGCCTGGTGCTCACCGTAGAAGGGGACGGAGCCGTCGGAGGACGCGGAGCCGCCGTTCGTACCGCTGGTCACCGCCGCCGCGACCGAGCCGCCGCCCGCCGCGCCGAGGGCGAGTCCGGCACCGGCCCAGCCCATGACCGCGCGGCGGCTGAGCGCCCGGTGGGTACGGTCGTCCGCGGATGTGTCGGTGTTCGTGCTCGTGTCGGTATCCGTGCTCGTGTCCGCGGTCGTGCCCTGTGGGGCGGTCGAGGCGGGCTCGGCGCCCTCGGGGTCTGCGGGGGTGGACTCGGTGCCGCCGGTACCGGCTGCTTCGTCCATGAACGGTGGCCCTTCTATCGGTTCTGCGTCGTGCGTACCGCAGCCGTGACCCTCCCTGTGCGGGAGTGCCACGGCTCGGTGAGCTGCGGTTTCGGCGCCCGGGCAGCCGGGCGCCGAGGGTTACTTGGCGGGTGCGACAGCCGCGGCGAGCTTGGACAGCGGCTCGGCGAGCGAGTTGACCGCGTCGGAGAACGCCTTGCGCTCCTTCTCGGTGACCTTGTCGTACGAGACGAAGCCGTCGCCCTGCCGGTACTTGTCCAGCAGCGTCTGGATGTCGGCGAATTCGGTGTCCAGGGTCTTGGACAGCGCCGGGTCCTTCTCGGCGGCGACCGGCTTCAGCAGCTCGTACGCCTTGCGGGCGCCCGCCACGTTCGCGTCGAAGTCCGACAGGTCGGTGTGGCTGTAGCGGTCCTCCTCACCGGTGACCTTGCCGGTGGCGACCTCGTCCAGCAGCTCCTTGGCGCCGTTGGCCATGCTGGTCGGTGTGATGTCGGCGGTGCCGACCCGCTTCTGCCAGTCCTTGAGGTCGGCCACCAGCGCGTCGGCGAGGGTGCTGTCCTCGGGGGTCAGCTTGCCGTCGGCCCACAGCGCCTTCTCCAGCCGGTGCCAGCCGGTCCACTTCTGGCCGTCCTCCAGACCGTCCTCGCGGGTGTCGGTCTTCGGGTCGATGTCACCGAAGCTCTCGGCGACCGGCTCGGTGCGCTCCCAGCCGACCCGCGACGGGGCGAAGGCGGCCTTTGCCGCGGCCACGTCACCGGCCTTGATCGCGTCGGCGAACTTCTGCACCAGCGGGATCGTCAGGTCGGCCTGCTCCTGCGCGTACTTGCGGTACGAGGCGACGGCCTCGTCGAGCCGCGGGTCACCGGGCTTG
Source organism: Streptomyces sp. NPDC008317 (assembly GCF_042955955.1). Lineage (NCBI taxonomy): Bacteria > Bacillati > Actinomycetota > Actinomycetes > Kitasatosporales > Streptomycetaceae > Streptomyces > Streptomyces sp. NPDC008317. Next base: position 173,377 of record NZ_JBIBFQ010000005.1, on the reverse strand, counting down.
GGCGCGTTGGCGCCGGTCACGGTGATCTTCTGCCGGATGCCGTCGCCTTTCATGCCCGGCTTGCAGGCCACCTCGTACGTGCCCGCCTTGATCTGCGCGGTGATGGTGGCGCTGGTGCCGGGGCCGATGTTCTCCCGCTCGGTGACGATGCGGTCGCCCGGCGCGTAGACGTAGACCTCGGTGACCTTGGAGCCCTTGTTGTGCACGTCCAGGCTGACGGAACCGGCGGGGAACTCCGTGCGCGAGACCTTGCAGGAGCTGTCGGCCGCGTCCACCCGTATCGCGCCGTCGGACGAGGCGTCGTTCTTCTTCGCGCAGCCGGTGACGGCGGCCGTGCCGAGGACGACCAGGGAGAGCAGGGCGACAGCGGAGGCTCTGGGCACGGCAGGCATGGGTCAACAACTCCACGGGCGGGAAAGGGGCGAAGACGACGACGGGTGCGCAGGCAGGGAAAAACACACGGTTTGCCTTAGGCAAGGCAAACCTTAGTGAAAAGCCTGTGACGTGTCCATGTGATCAGCGTCGCTCCCCGACAGGCCGGCGGACCGACTGACCGACCGGCGGGCCGACCTGGCCGACGGGCTGGCCGACCGATCCGGGCCCGGTCCTCCGCGGCTCAGGCCCGGTATTCGGTCAGGTCGATCGCGTGCACCCGCACCGGGCGGCCGGACACCGGGTGGGTCGTCGTGCGGTCCGGGACCATGCCGAGCTTGCGCATCACGTTCTCGGAGGCGTCGTTGCCGAGCTGCGCGATGCTGATCACGCGGTCGAGGCCGCGGTCCTGGAGGGCGAACTCCAAGGTGGCGTGAGCGGCCTCCGACGCGTAACCCTGCCCCCAGAACTGGCGGCCGAGCCGCCAGCCGATCTCCACCGCGGGCAGTACCTCGGGCAGGAACGTGGGCACGGACAGCCCCGTGAACCCGGCCAGTTCGCCCGAGGCGAGGAGTTCGACGGCGAAGAGGCCGAAGCCCTCGTCGTCCCACTCCTCCTCCCACCGCTCGATGGACTCCGCGGTCTGCTCCAGGTCGCGGGGCAGCCCGTCGCCGATGTAGCGCATGACCTCCGGGTCGGCGTTGATCTCGGCCATCGGCGCGATGTCGTCCTCGCGCCAGCGGCGCAGGACCAGGCGGGGCGTGCGGATCTCGGTCATGGCCCCATCCTGTCGAAGTCCGCGGCCGGGTCACAATCGGCTTCCCCGGCGGACACGGCCGCGGCGCCCGCAGGGCTCAGGGCACCACCTGGATCTTCCGGCCCTTGCCTGCCTTGAACCGCTCGAGCGCCGACGCGTAGTCGACCAGCGGCAGCCGGTCGCTGATGAAGACCTCCGGGTCGAGCACCCCGCCCGCGAACAGCTCGGCGGCCCGCTCGTAGCTGTGCAGGACGGCCATCGAGCCGGTGATGGTGATCTCCTGGTTGTAGATGCGGTACGGCTCGATCGTCGCGCGCGCGGCGTAGTCGGCCACGCCGAACTGGAGGAAGGTGCCGCCCTTGCCGACCCGGTCCAGCGCGTCCTGGATGGCCTGCGCGTTGCCGGTCGCGTCGATCACGACGTCCCAGCCGCGCGGGCGGGCGATCTCGTCCGCGTTGGTCGCCACCTGCGAGCAGCCCAGCGCCGTGGCCGTGGTCAGCCGCTCCTCGTTGATGTCGACGACGTCGACGGTCGCGGCGCCGGTCCGCTTGGCCAGCTCCAGCATCATCAGGCCCATGGTGCCGGAGCCGTAGATCAGGACGTGGCTGGCCAGTTGGCTGCGCAGGATGTCGTAGCCGCGTACGGCGCAGGACAGCGGTTCGATGAGCGCCGCGTCCACCGTCCGTATGTGCTCGGGGAGTTTGACGCAGTTGGCGACCGGGGCGACGGCGAATTCGGCGGCGCCGCCGGGGACGGTCACGCCGATCGCGGCCCACCGCTCGCACAGATTGCTCCGCCCGATCCGGCAGTAGTGGCACTCGTGGCAGTACAGCGACGGGTCGACCGCCACCTGGTCGCCCACGGCCAGCTCGCGGACCTCGGAGCCCACGGCGACGATCTCACCGGCGAACTCGTGCCCCGGCACGATCGGCAGGGTCGGGGCGAACTCGCCCTGGAGGATGTGCAGATCGGTGCCGCACAGACCGCAGGCCGCGACCTGGACCACGACGTCCCGGGGGCCGGGCGCCGGGTCGTCGACGGTCTCGATGCCGACGACACCGGGGGAGCTGATGACGGCTGCTTTCACTTGACGGCTCCAAGAGAGAGGCCCTGGACGAGCTTGTCCTGGGCGGCGAATCCGGCGGCCAGTACCGGCAGGGATATACAGACGGCGGCGGCGCACACCTTGGCGAGGAACAGGCCCTGGCTGGTGACGAATCCGGTGAGGAACACCGGCGCGGTACCGGCCACCACACCGGTCAGCACCCGCGCGAAGAGCAGTTCGTTCCAACTGAAGATGAACGAGATCAGCGCGGTCGCGGCGATCCCCGGGGTGACGACCGGGGCGATGATCCGTACCAGGATGGTCGGCAGGCCCGCGCCGTCGATCGAGGCGGCCTCCAGGATCTCCACCGGGACCTCGGCGAGGAACGAGCGCATCATCCACACCGCGATCGGCAGATTCATCGAGGTGTAGAGCAGGATCAGGAGCCAGATGTTGTCCAGCAGACCGGCGTTCTTCGCGATCAGATAGACCGGCAGCAGGCCCGCGACGGCGGGCAGCATCTTGGTCGACAGGAAGAAGAACATCACGTCGGTCCACTTGCGCACCGGCTTGATCGACAGCGCGTAGGCCGCGGGGAAGGACAGCACCAGTACGAGGGCGGTGGAAACGGCCGCCGCTGTCAGGGAGTTGACCAGCGGTGGCCACGGGCTGACGCCGGTGCCGGAGCCGAAGAACTCCCGGTAGCCGTGGAGCGTCAGTGACGCCCCGAGCTTCGGCGGGTTGGTCGCCGCGTCCTGCTCGCTGTGGAAGGAGGTGAGCACCATCCACGCGAAGGGCAGGAAGAAGACGATCCCGCACAGCCAGGCCAGCAGGCCGAGCAGTGAGCGGTTGCGCCGCTCCTTGCGGGCGGCGGGCGCCGTACGGCGGCGGGCGGTGGTCACGGAGACGGTAGCCATCACCGGGTCTCCTCTCGGAACAGCGACGAGACGGTGCGCAGCGCGAAGGTGGCCACGATGATCGACAGGATGACCACGATGACGCCCGCGGCGGACGCCTGCCCGTAGTCGTGCGCCTGGTAGAAGGTCGTGTAGACGGTGTAGGGGAGGTTTGCGGTGCCGAGACCGCCGGAGGTGATGGTGAACACGGCGTCGAAGTTCTGCACCACGTACACCGACCCGAGCAGGGCCGCCAGTTCGAGATAGCGGCGCAGGTACGGGAAGGTCAGATAGCGGAAGATCTGCCAGGTGCCCGCGCCGTCCACCCGCGCCGCCTCGGCGATGTCCATCGGCCGGCTCTGGAGCCCGGCGAGCAGGATCAGCATCATGAACGGCGTCCACTGCCACACCAGCGACGCCTCGACGGCCAGCAGCGGGTGGGTGGACAGCCAGTCCGGCTGCGGCGCGTTGTCGCTGCCGAACAGCTTCCACAGCCAGTTGAGCGAGCCGTTGATCAGGCCGTACGACGCGTTGTACAGCGCGTGCTTCCACAGCAGCGCGGACGCCACCGGTACCACCAGGAACGGCGTGATGAGCATGGTGCGCACGATGCCCCGGCCGAGGAACTTCCGGTCGAGCAGCAGCGCGAGGCCGAGGCCGAGCAGCAGGCTGACCAGGACCACGGAGACGGTCAGCACGACCGTGGTGGTCAGGGCGTGGCGCAGTTGCGGGTCGGTGAACTCTTCCTTGTAGTTCTGGAGGCCGGCGAAACCGCGGTCACCGGGGTCGAGGGCGTTCCACCGCATGAACGAGATCACCAGGGTGCCGACGAACGGCAGTTGGGTGACCACGATCATGAAGACCAGGGCCGGCAGCAGCGGGGCCCGCCGGACCCAGGCGCCGGGGGACCGGCGCGCGGCGGGCGGCGCAGGCTCTTGCTCGGTCTGCGGCGCGCGGATGCGTCTGGTGAGGGATGGGGTGCTCATGGTGTCAGTCGTCTCTCTCCGCTTCGCGCCCCGGGCCCGCCGCCCGGCCCCGTCGTGCGGGGGGCCGGGGGCGGCCGGGACCGTCGGGTGGGGCGGTGGCGGTCAGTTGCCCGCATACTTGTCGGCGACCTTCTCTGCGAGCTTCTGGCTCGCGGACAAGGCGCTCTTCACGCTGGTCTGGCCCGCGATGGCGGAGCTGATCTGCTGCGAGACCTGGGTGCCCAGATCGGTGAACTCGGGGATGCCGACGAACTGGATGCCGGGCGCGGGCCGCGGCTGGATGCCCGGGTTCGTCGGGTTGGCCGCCTCGAGCGCGGTCTCGGTGGCCTTGGCGAACGCCGAGGCGGAGGCGACGTAGTCCGGGTTCTGGTACGTGGAGGTGCGCTTGCCGGCCGGGACCCGCGACCAGCCCAGTTGCTTGCCGACCAGTTCCTCGTAGCCCTTGCCCGACGCCCACGAGATGAACTTCCAGGCGTCGTCCTGGTGCTTGCTGGCCTTCTGCAGGCCCCAGGCCCAGGTGTAGAGCCAGCCGGAGCTCTTGGTCTGGTCGACCGGAGCGGGCGCGTAGCCGAGCTTGCCCGCCACCGGTGAGTCCTTGGCCTCCAGTGAACCGGCCGCCGACGTCGCGTCGTACCACATGGCGACCTTGCCCTGCTCCAGGTCGTTGAGGCACTCGGTGAACCCGGCCTGCGGGGCTCCGGCCTCACCGTGGGCGCGCACCAGGTCCACGTAGAACTGCGTCGCCTTGGTGAAGGCGGGGCTGTTGACCTGGGCCTTCCAGTCCTTGTCGAACCAGGTGCCGCCCATGGTGTTGACCACGGTGGTCAGCGGGGCGATGACCTCGCCCCAGCCGGGCTGGCCGCGCAGGCAGATGCCCTTCATGCCGGACCGCGCGCCGTCGACCTTCGCGGCGAGGTCCGCGACCTGCGCCCAGGTCGGGTTGGCGGGCATCGTCAGGTTCTTCGCCGCGAAGACGTCCTTGCGGTACATCAGGAACGACGACTCGCCGTAGAAGGGCTCGGCGTAGATGTCGTTCTTGTACGTCAGCGACTGCTGGAGCGCGGGCAGGATGTCGCTCTGCGCGAAGGCCGTGTCGGACTTGGTGTGCGCGGTGAGCGGGGCGAGCCAGCCGTTCTTGGCGTAGATCGGCGTCTCGTAGTTGCTGATGGTCGCGACGTCGTACTGGCCGGCCTGGCTGGAGAAGTCCTGGGTGATCTTGTCCCGGACGTCGTTCTCGGGCAGCACCGTGAAATTGACCTTGATACCGGTGGACTTGGTGAAGTTGGCGGCGGTGAGCTTTTGAAGGTCCTCCATCTGCGGGTTGTTGACCATCAGTACGTTGATGGAGTGACCGCCGGAGCTTCCGCCGGAGCCGCCGGCGCCGGAACAGGCCGCGAGCAGGGTGCCGCAGACGGCGAGGGCGAGCGGAGGCAGAAGGCGGGGAAGGCTTCTCGTTCTCGGTGTCATGATTCGTCCCTTTCATGACCGGGGATGAGGGTGGGTGGAGCGGAGTCGTGGTGCGGGAGGGCAGGGGGTAGCCCGGATCGGCGTACCGGGGAGGTGCGGAAGGCGGGGGGAGCGCCGGGACTGCGGGGGGGGGGCGGGGCCTGCGGGGAGCTCGGAGATCGCGGGGGAGGTGGGGGGAGGGGAAGGGGGGAGCGGCGCGGGGCGGGCCCGCGGGTCAGACTCTGAAGACGCGGGGTCCCAGAAGTGCGTAGCGGTGCGCCTCGGCGCTGGACAGACCGGTGTCGGTGACGATCGCCTCGAAGTCGCCGACCTGGGCGAAGCGGCAGAAGCTGCTCGCGCCGAATTTGCTGTGGTGGCCCATGAAGATCCGGCGCCGGGAGACCTCCAGCGCCTTGGCCTTGACGTCGGCGACCACGGGATCCGGTGTGGTCAGGCCGAGTTCGCGGGAGATGCCGTTCGACCCGACGAAGGCCAGGTCGATGACGAAGCCCGCGAGCATGTCGCAGGCCCAGGAGCCGACGGTGGCCAGCGTCCGGGCCCGGACACGGCCACCGAGCAGCAGCACAGTGGTGTTGGCGGAGTCCGCGACGGCCGCCGCGGTGGTCAACGACGCGGTGACCACCGTCAGCGGCCGGTCGCTGGGCAGCAGCGCGGCGAGCAGTTGAGGGGTGTAGCCCTCGTCCACGAAGACGGTCTCCGCCTCGCCGAGCAGCTTGACCGCCTCGGCCGCGATCCGTCGCTTGTCGGCGACATGCAGCGTCACCCGCTGGGCGAGGTCGGTCTCGAACCCCGCGCCCTCGACGGGATAGGCGCCGCCGTACGTCCTGCGGACCAGACCGCGGCTCTCCAGTACGCCCAGATCGCGGCGGATGGTCTCCGGCGCCACCTTGAGATCGGCGGCCATCACGGTGACCTCGACCTGACCCTGGTGGCGCGCGAGCGCGAGGATCCGATGTTGGCGTTCTTGTGCTCTCACGGTCACCACCTGTCTCTTCGCCGGTCCGGGCAAGGCGTGCCCGGTTTTGCCCGTGGAAGAGTTATACCAACGCCACTTTGACAGGGACCGGCCCATAACGGACAACAAACTGCCCGGTGTTGCCCGGACCGGTCGGCAAGAGTGCCAGTTCAGAGGGTGTGTTGGCGATCAGGTGGTGTGGTGGTTGGCCATACGGCCCGTGGAAGTGCCCGTTTCGGACGACGGGCAGGCAACGGGCGGCCCGCGGGGCACGCGGCGTGCGCCGGACGTTCGAGCGGCGGGCGGCCGACGGGTGGACCGCGGGCGGCCGACGGCCGACGGTGGACCGCGGGCGGGCGGCGGCGCCCGGGACGGATCAGACGAGCGTGAGGACGCGCGGGCCCTGCTCGGTGATCGCGACGGTGTGCTCGATGTGCGCGGCGCGGCTCCCGTCGACCGTGCGAAGCGTCCAGCCGTCCGGGTCCGTACGGTATTCGTCGCGCCCGCCGGACATCAGCATCGGCTCGATCGCGAGGACGAGCCCGTGGCGGAGCGGGAAGCCGCGCCCCGGCCGCCCGCGGTTGGGCACGTGCGGGTCCTCGTGCATCTGGCGGCCGATGCCGTGGCCGCCGAAGTCGGTGGGCATGCCGCAGCGCGCCGTGCGCGCCACCGCGCCGACCGCGTGCGAGATGTCGCCGAGGCGGTGGCCGACGACGGCCGCCGCGATGCCCGCGTCCAGGGCGCGCTGGGTGGCGGCGATCAGCTCCACGTCCTCGGGCCGGGGCGTGCCCACGATGAAGCTGACCGCGGCGTCGCCCGCCCAGCCGTCGAGCACCGCGCCGCAGTCGATGCTCACCAGGTCGCCGTCGTGCAGCCGGTAGTCGGTGGGGATGCCGTGCACGAGCGCGTCGTTCACCGACGCGCAGATCACCGCGGGGAAGGGGGAGGGGGCGAAGGACGGCTGGTAGCCGAGGAAGGGGGACGTGGCGCCCGCCTTGTCCAGGACGGCGTGGGCCGCCGCGTCCAGGTCCCGAAGCGATACGCCGACGGCCGCCGCCTCCCGTGCGGCGGCGAGCGCCTGCGCCACGACGCGCCCCGCCTCGCGCATCGCGTCGAGCGCCGCGTCGGTCTTGATCTCCACCATGTGCTGTGACTCCTCGTCGTGCGGGCGGCCGGACTCCTTCCGGCCGCGGCCTCGCCCAATACTTATACCGGTATTAGTATCACGGGCATGGTGAGAACACCCCTGACCCCTGAGGAGCGCGCCCGCGGCGAACGCTTCGGCGCACTGCTCCGCGACGCCCGCGGCGACCGCAGCATGGTGGACGTGGCGGCGGCCGCCGGGGTCTCCGCGGAGACCCTGCGCAAGATCGAGACCGGCCGGGCCCCGACCCCGGCCTTCTTCACCGTGGTCGCCCTGGCGGCGGCGCTCGGCCTGTCCCTGGACGTGCTGGCCACGGCCTGCGCCCCGGAGGAGATCGGGGAGGCGGTGCGGGCACTGTCGGCGTGAGGGCGCGGGAGGTGCCGTGGGCGGGCGGTACGACGGGAGCCGGCCGGTCGTACGGCCTCAGGTGCGGCGGGCGCGCCGCTCGCCGTGCCGAGCGGACACGCCCGGCGCCGCGGGGACCCGGCCGGACCGTGGCGCGACGGCCGTCAGGCCGGGGCCTCGGTGGGATCGGCCGGCGCGGTGGCCGCCGGCTGCGCCGCGTGCGCGAGCAGTTCGTCCACGGACCACTGGTCGTACGCGTGCTCGCCGTACTTCGCCGCGACGATCCGGCCGTCCGGGGCGATCAGGAAGTCGGCGGGTAGACCGAGGCTGCCGCCGGTCGGCACGACCGGGGCCATACGGTTGCGGCGCCGGACCGCGCCCCACATCGAGCTGCCGACCGCGCGCGCGATGGCCGGCCAGACCCGCGGATCGGCCACCGCGCGGATCGAGGTCTCGACCCCGAACTCGCGGTAGAGCGTCTTGTCCGGGTCGCCCACCACGGCGAACGGCAACTCGGCCTCGTACTTGAGCAGTTCCTCGTCGGGGGCGTGGAAGACCACGACCTCGTGGATTCCGGCGGCCCTGATCTCGTCGGCCCGCCGGACGAAGGAGCGCAGGTGCAGATTGCAGACCGGGCATCCCGCGAACCGCCGGAATTGCAGGTGCACCGGATATCCGGCCTCGGGAACGGCGACGGTCTCCCCGGTCATCGTGGTCAGGACGTGTGACGGGGCTAAATCCCCCGCGGTGAAGGTCGTTTCGGTCTTCCGCACCGGCTTGTCTCCTGTCGGTAAAGCGTCGAGAGGCGTCGAGAGGCATCGGGAGGCGTCGATTCGGCGGAGGCGCGGCGAAGGTACGGCAGCGCTGTCGCGGACGGGCGCGATGAGTGGCGACGCTGCCGCTGTCGAGAATAGTCGGCCGAGCGGCGGCGCGTCCGGCCGAACGCTGGGGCCGATTGTCAGCCGAGATATTTGACGATGCCTGACACTATCTGAATCATCCCCTCCGACCTTTCGGCCCCGATACGGACGTTCAACGCGCCTTTCCTGGGCGCCATTCGGGAGAATTCCGGAGGAACCGTCAATCAGGTCTGGACCCTTGACGCACCATTGGATTCAGCAGTTGAATCGGCGCGTGCCCGATACCGCTTGTGCACGGAAGATCGGCGTGAAGGCGCGTGTCAAGGGACTGTGCGCGCCGGACCCCACCGCAAGTCAGCGTAATTCGAGCGGAATTCACCGGGCTGGCCACGCGCGCCCCGCGTGGCCCACCACGGAACACTGAGTTCATCTGTTGAACAGGCCAACAGCATGAACCCCCACACTCAGTCCACCGATACGCCCGGCGGTCCCGCCGCGCGTCGCCGTTCGGAGTCATCCATGGCAGTGTCACGTCGCAAGTTCGTGAGCGTCACCGCGGCCGGTACGTCCGCCGCCGCCCTCGGCGCCCTGGGTCTGGCCGCGAGAGCCTCGGCGTCCGCCGTCTCCCCGTCCGCGTCGGCCGCCCCCGCCGCGAGCGGGCCGGGAGACGTGGTCGGAAAGGTCACGGTCGGCTATCAGGGCTGGTTCGCCTGCATCGGCGACGGCGCCCCGATCAACGCCTGGTGGCACTGGAGCCCCAACTCCAGCCAGCCCCCGTCGCCGTCCAACACCGGCATCGTCGCCTGGCCCGACATGCGCGACTACACCAAGACGTACCAGACCGCCTACGCGAATCTCGGCAACGGCCAGCCCGCCACGCTCTTCTCGTCCTACGACCAGCAGACCGTGGACACCCACTTCCAGTGGATGCAGCAGAACAACATCGACACCGCCGCGCTCCAGCGCTTCAACCCCGTCGGCGGCGAAGGTCCGACACGCGACGCGATGGCCACCAAGGTGCGCAGCGCCGCCGAGTCGCACGGCCGGAAGTTCTACATCATGTACGACGTCACCGACTGGACCAACATGCAGTCGGAGATCAAGACCGACTGGACCAACAAGATGAAGGCCCACACGGCCTCGTCCGCCTACGCGACGCAGAACGGCAAGCCGGTCGTCTGCATCTGGGGCTTCGGCTTCAACGACGACAAACGCCCGTGGGCGCCCGCGCCCTGCCTGGACGTCGTCAACTGGTTCAAGTCCCAGGGCTGTTACGTCATCGGCGGCGTACCCACCTGGTGGCGGACCGGCGACCGCGACTCCCGCGCCGGATTCAGCGACGTCTACCACGCGTTCAACATGATCTCGCCGTGGATGGTCGGCCGGATCGGCAACGTCTCGGACGCCGACAACTTCTACAACGTGGCGACCGTCCCCGACCTCGCCGAATGCGCCGCCCACGGCATCGACTACCAGCCGTGCGTCCTGCCCGGCGCCGTCACACTCCGCCAGCGCGCGCACGGCGACTTCATGTGGCGGCAGTTCTACAACATGTGCCGGGCAGGGGTGCAGGGCATCTACATCTCGATGTTCGACGAGTACAACGAGGGCAACCAGATCGCCAAGACCGCCGAGTCCCAGGCTTTCGTGCCGACCAACTCCGGGTTCCTGGCACTGGACGAGGACGGCACGGCCTGCTCGTCGGACTACTACCTGCGGCTGACCGGCGACGGCGGCAAGATGCTCAAGGGCCAGATCGCCCTCACCGCGACCCGCCCCACCCAGCCGACGACCACCACACCGGGCGGCGGCACCGGTACCGTGATCAGCCTGCGCGCCCGCGTGAACAACAACTACGTGACCGCCGAGAACGCCGGAGCCGCGGCCCTCATCGCCAACAGGACCGCCATCGGCGCCTGGGAGCAGTTCGACATGACCGACGCGGGCGGCGGCAACATCGCGCTGCGCGCCCACGCCAACAACCGCTACGTCAGCGCGGGTTCCGGCAATCTCATCGCCGACTCCACCACCGTCGGCGCCGCCCAGACCTTCACCCTCGTCCACAACTCCGACGGCAGCGTCAGCCTCCGCGCCCAGGCCACCAACCAGTACGTGACCGCCGAGAACGCGGGCGCCGCGCCGCTGGTCGCCAACCGGGCCGCCATCGGCGCCTGGGAGAAATTCGACCTGATCACCGGCTAGGCCCTAGCGGCAGCGGCTCGCGCACCTTGCGCCTTTCTGCCCGGCACCGCCTTCCCCGGGCAGGGAGGCGCCCCGCCATGTCCGGGCCCAGGCGGCCCGCGCGGGCGGACGGTCCGATTCCGCCCGCCGCGGCGGCGGAGTCCGGCCGACCCGTCGGGAAACCCTCCCGGCGTGGCGCGCGAAACAGGGTGGCCGATCGCCGGAGCAGGTGATCTGATGGACGTCGGGGACTGCCGACGCGGGGGCGCGGCGGCACCGAAGAGCCGGTCGAGGACAGGGGCGGGTCGATGTCGCAGGGGGATCCTGCCGGAGCGGTGCCGGAGTTGGAACCGCGGTCGGGCGCGGGGACCGACGAAGAGCACAAGAGCCAGTTGCTCGTACGGGAAGCGCTCTCGGTCATCGGCGCGGTCGTCCAGACGCTGATGGGACTCGTCGCCGACCTCCAGGCGTGGTGCGCGGTCCTGGAGCGCCGGGCGAATGAGGCGGTCGGCATCGACGCCCCGCCGCGGCGCAGGGAACTGGCCGACCACCAGGACCGGTTGGTCGCCGCGGAGTCCCTGCTGGCCAGAGCCCGCAGGGAACGAGAGGCGGCGGAGGAGCTGGCCGTCGGCGTCCGGCGGTCGGCCGTGGAGCAGGGCCGGGCCCGTACGCGACCTGGCCCGTCCCGCACTCCGGTCGTGGACGGCGGTCCCGGCTCCGGGGCCGACGAGGGTTCCCGGGTGGGCGCCGCGATCGCCCGGCTGCGGGAATTCGACCTCGCGCTGGAGAGCGCCGACGAACAGCTCGAGGCGTACGACGCCCGGGCCGCCGCCGTACGCGTACTCGTGGAGCCCGGCCCCGAACCGGGTCCGGCCGACGACACCGCCGACGCCGTGACCGGATCGGCCGCGACGCCGAAGATGGCGGACGGCCACGCGGACGGCTACTCGAAGGACGACCGGGAGGCGGACGAGGCGGACCCGCCGGAGGACCGGAAGCCGCCGGCCCCGGTCTGGACGACCTGGTGCACCGTCCTGACCGGCTGCGGCCTGCTGCTCGCGGCCATACTGGCCGGCACCAGCTTCACCTACGCGCGCTGGGAGCACCCGGGCGCCGAGGCCGTGACCTGGTACGCGATCGGTGACCTGCTCGCCCTGTGCGTCGTCGTCTTCGTCGGCCTGATGGTGCTCGGCACCCTCGTGGAGCGCTACGAGCTGTCCACCCTGGGGGAGACCTCACTCGTCCTGGCGATCCTCCTGGTGGTGCCCGTGCTCGGGGTGGGGATGTGGCACCCCGAGGCGTTCGGCCATATGGGCATGTGGGGACGGTCGTTGGCGCGCTCGTTGGTGTGAGGCGCAGGCGAGCGCGTCGCGGGCCGCCGTGACGGTCAGTCGGTGCCGAGCGCTGAACGCAGCACGGTGACCGCCTGGTTGATCGCACCCTCCGCGGCCTGCGTGCCGCGCAGCGCGTTGAGCATCACGAAGTCGTGGATGATCGCGGGGTAGCGGGTCGCGGTGACGGCGACACCCGCCTGCCGGAGCTTGTCGGCGTACGCCTCGCCCTCGTCGCGCAGCACATCGGCCTCACCGGTGACGACCAGCGCGGGCGGCAGCCCGGTGAGCTGTTCCGTGGTGGCGCGCAGCGGGGACGCGGTGATCTCGGCGCGCTGCGCGGGGTCCTTCGTGTACTGGTCCCAGAACCACTGCATGCCGTCGCGGCGCAGGAAGTAACCGGTCGCGAACCGGTGGTACGAATCGGTGTCGAAGCTCGCGTCGGTGACCGGGTAGAACAGCACCTGCTGGACGAGCGGCACATCACCGCGCTCCTTGGCCATCAAGGTCAGCGCGGCGGCCATGTTGCCGCCGACCGAGTCCCCGGCGACCGCGATACGGCTCGCGTCCAGACCCTTGGCCGCGCCGTCGGTGACGACCCAGCGGGCGACGGCGTAGTTCTGCTCGATCGCGACCGGGTAGCGGGCCTCGGGGGACAGGTCGTACTCGGGGAAGACCACCGCCGCGCCGACACCGGCCGCCAGTTCGCGCACCAGCCGGTCGTGGGTGTGGGCGTTGCCGAACACCCAGCCCGCGCCGTGGATGTAGAGGATCACCGGCAGCGTTCCGACGGCGCCCTTGGGACGGACGACGCGCACCCGTACGGACTCGGTCGGGCCGTCCTCGACGGTCACCCACTCCTCGTCCACCTCGGGCGCGTCGATCTCGCCGGACTGCACCTCGTCGACCGTCTTGCGGCCCGCCACGGGGCCGAGGTCGAACAGATACGGCGGGTTGGCCGTGGCGGCGGCGAATTCCGCGGCGGCCGGTTCCAGGACGGGTGCTGCGGGGGTGGACTCGGACATGACGGGGGCTCCTCGTGGGACGGAAGGGGAGGGACGGACGGTGTGGGCGTCGGCTCCGGGTGCGCTCCGGGCCGGCGCGTCGTGGTGGATCGTGCTCGGCCGTGCCCTGTCGTGCTCGGCAGGGAGAGCCGGCCACACCCCAGAAGACTAGGACACGATTAGCTCGTGTACAAGCTAATCGTGCGCGTTGAAATTGCCTCATGGTGAAGCTAGGCTGATCGGTCGACCCCGTCACCCGTCCCCGAGGAGGGCCAGCCCGCATGGACAGCACGGAAGCCGCCGACGCCGAGCCCGCGTTCACTCTGCTCCTGGACGACCAGCTCTGCTTCGCGCTGTACGCGGCCTCCCGTGCGGTCACCAGCCGCTACCGTCCGCTGCTGGACGAGCTCGGCCTCACGTATCCGCAGTACCTGGTGCTGCTGGTGCTCTGGCAGCACGGCGACGTCCCGATCAAGGACGTCGGCGCCGCCCTGCAACTCGACTACGGCACCCTGACCCCGCTGATCAAGCGGCTGGAGGCGGCCGGCCTGGTCCGCCGCGAGCGCAGCGCCGAGGACGAGCGCACCGTCCGCGTCATCCTCACCGAGCGGGGCGACGCGCTGCGCGACCGGGCCCGCGACGTACCCCCCGCGATAGGCGCGGCGATGGGTCTGTCGCCTCGGGAGACCGAGGCCGCCATGACCCTGTTGCGCCGTCTCGCGGACAACGTCTCGGCCGATCTCGCCCGCCGGTCGTAGACCTCGCGCCCGCACTCGGAAGGCTTTCCGAAACATTCGGGATTTCATCCCCTTGGGGGTGATCTCGCGGGTCGGCGGTTTTGTGGGTCAACCAATTCCTCCGGCTATTGATGCGCGTCTGCCTGCGGGAATGGCTGGTGCCGTACGCCTGACTGGTGGCGAAGCTTTCGTAATCGATGCCGAAAGTGTTGACACGTGACGTGCTCCGCTCAACACTGTCGCGGCAGACGGTCCTCACGAGACGAGGAGGAAGCACGCACATGAACGACGCACCCGCACCCGTACCCGACATGAGCCGCAGACGGCGCCCGTTAGGGCTGCTCAGCCGTTTCCGGCTGCTCATCAGCGGCGCCTGCGCGATAGCGCTGGTCGGCGTGGCCGCGCTCATCCTGCCCGGCACCGCCAACGCCGACACGATCATCACGTCGAACCAGACCGGCACCAACAACGGCTACTACTACTCGTTCTGGACCGACGGCGGCGGATCCGTCTCCATGAACCTGGGCTCCGGCGGCAACTACAGCACCTCGTGGAGCAATGCCGGCAACTTCGTCGCAGGCAAGGGCTGGGCCACCGGCGGACGCCGGAGCGTCGCCTACTCGGGCAGCTTCAACCCCTCGGGCAACGCCTACCTGTCGCTGTACGGATGGACGACGAATCCGCTGGTCGAGTACTACGTCGTCGACAACTACGGCACCTACCGGCCGACCGGCACGTACAAGGGCACGGTCACCAGCGACGGCGGCACGTACGACATCTACGAGACGACACGGGTCAACGCCCCGTCGATCGAGGGCACCCGGACCTTCAACCAGTACTGGAGCGTCCGGCAGTCGAAGCGGACCGGCGGCACCATCACCACGGGCAACCACTTCGACGCGTGGGCCAGCCACGGGATGAGCCTCGGCAGCTTCAACTACATGATCCTCGCCACCGAGGGCTACCAGAGCAGCGGCAACTCCAACATCACGCTGGGAAGCACCGGCGGCACCACCGGAGGGTCGACCACGGGTGGTTCGACCACCGGCGGGTCCACCACCGGGGGCTCCACCGGAGGCGGGGGCAGTTGCACGGCCGCGCTGTCCGCCGGTGAGCAGTGGAGCGACCGCTACAACCTCAACGTCTCGGTCTCGGGCTCCAGTTCGTGGACGGTGACGATGAACGTTCCGGCGCCGGAGAAGATCATCGCGACGTGGAACATCAACGCCACGTATCCCAGTGCCCAGGTCTTGACCGCCAAGCCGAACGGCAGCGGCAACAACTGGGGTGTGACGATCCAGACCAACGGCGCCTGGACCTGGCCGACGGTCTCGTGCAGTCCGAGCTGACGCCGTACGCCGGTACGCGCGTAGCCCGTACGCCCGTATCCCCGGACCGCGTTGCCCGGTACAGCGTTTCCCGGCACCGCGTGTACCGGTACCGCGTGGCCCCGTCATCCCCCCACGGAGTTCGCAACGCCACCACAAGGAGGCCCCCCACATGCGAACCAGACCGCACATGTCATTGCGTTCCCTGATCACGGGACTTGCCGTCGCCGCCACGGCGGTGGCGAGCGTCGTCACCTTCACCGTCGACGCCACCCCGTCGCACGCCGCCACCTGCAACGGGTACGTCGGACTCACCTTCGACGACGGTCCGTCCAACGACCACACCCCGAGCGTCCTCAACGCCCTTCGGCAGAACGGCCTGCGGGCCACGATGTTCAACGAGGGACAGTTCGCCGCGTCCTATCCGTCCCAGGTCCAGGCCGAGATCAACGCGGGGATGTGGGTCGGCAACCACAGCTACACCCACCCCCACCTGATCCAGGAGAGCCAGGCCCAGATCGACTCGGAGGTCTCCAGGACCCAGCAGGCCATCGCCGCGGCTGGCGGCGGCACACCGAAACTGTTCCGTCCGCCGTACGGCGAGACCAACGCGACCTTGCAGTCGGTCGAGGCCAAGTACGGTCTGACCCAGATCATCTGGGACGTCGACTCGCAGGACTGGAACGGCGCGAGCACCGACGCGATCGTGCAGGCCAACGCCCGGCTCACCAACGGCCAGATCATCCTCATGCACGAGTGGCCCGCGAACACGCTCGCCGCGATCCCGCGGATCGCGCAGGGCCTCGCGAGCCGCGGCCTGTGCGCGGGCATGATCTCCCCGCAGACCGGCCGCGCCGTCGCCCCCGACAGCGGCGGTACGAGCGGCGGCGGGACCGGAGGCACCACCGGAGGCACGACCGGAGGCACCACCGGGGGCGGTGGCGGGGGCAGTTGCACCGCGACCCTCTCCGCCGGTCAGCAGTGGAACGACCGGTACAACCTGAACGTGGCGGTGTCCGGGTCGAGTTCGTGGACGGTGACGATGAACGTTCCGGCGCCGGAGAAGATCATCGCGACATGGAACATCAACGCCACGTATCCCAGTGCCCAGGTCTTGACCGCCAAGCCGAACGGCAGCGGCAACAACTGGGGTGTGACGATCCAGACCAACGGCGCCTGGACGTGGCCGACGGTGTCGTGCAGTCCGAGCTGACCTGAGCCAGCCCGCGACGAGCGGCGCCGGACCGCGCTGAAGCGCGGGCTCACGCGACCGGGGCGCGGCGGCCGACGGCCGTCGCGCCACCGGCGTTGTCAGTGGTGTGGTGCACGATCGGAGACGTCGGACATTCCACACTGGACGCGGGGCTGATCCAGGGCAGAAGGGGAGGGCGTCGCCATGGCGATCACCAACCAGCAGGTCAAGGAACGGGCGTTCCTCGAGGTGCTGTACGAGGACGAGTATTTTCCCGACCACGTCCTCGACAAGGGGAAGGCCATCCTGCTGGACCTGTGCGAGCGGATCGAGGCGGAGCGGCCCGCGGACCTGAAGGCGCTGTACGCGCTGACGGCGGTCGCGACGGAGCGGTTCAACGCTCTGGAGGCGGAGTTCGACGCCGCGGGCAGCGAGATCGAGACCGTCGCACGGGAGGAGATAGGCGGGGACATCTGGTTCGTGGCGACGGCCTACGGCTTCGAGGACGCGGACGTCGAGGAACTGATCGCCGCCCGCGAGTGGTGACGGCGCGAGTGGCACCGCCGCCCGCCGCCCGGTGACACCCGCCGATGACCGGTGACACCCGCCGATAACCGGTGACATCCGCCGACGACCGGTGACGGCCGCGGTCCGCGCGGCTCAGGCCGCCGCGCCGCCGTCCACCCGCAGGACGGTGCCCGTCACGTAGGACGCGCGGTCGCTGAGCAGCCAGGCGGCGGCCTCCGCGATCTCGGCGGGGTCGGCGGCCCGGCGCAGCGGGGTGTGCGCCGTGATCCGGTCGAGCAGACCGGGGGACTCCGCCGCCCAGGCGTGGATCATCTCGGTCAGTGTGCCGCCGGGAGCGATGGCGTTGACGCGGATGCCCTCGGGACCGTATGTGACGGCGGCCGACTCGGTGAGGCTGTTGACCGCCCGCTTCATCGCGCCGTAGGCGGGCAGTTCGGGGTTGCCCCGCAGGCTGCCGACGCTGGAGTTGTTGACGATGGCGCCGGTCCCCGCGGTGGCCCGGATCGCGGCGACCTCGGCGGCCATCGCGAGCCACGGACCCCGGAGGTTCACGGCGTAGAGGCGGTCGAAGTCGGCCTCCGGTACCTGGTCCAGCGGGCCGGGTGACGCGTTCGTGGCGCCGTTGTTGAAGGCGACGTCGAGGCGGCCGAACCGCTCCACCGTACGGTCGACCGCCGCGCGTACGCTCGCCGCGTCGGCCAGGTCGCACACCACGTGGTCGGCGGTGCCGCCCGCCGCCCCGACCTGCTCGGTCACGGCCTTGAGCTGCGCCTCGGTACGGGCCGCGAGCATGACGCGGGCGCCCTCGCGGGCGAAGAGCAGGGCCGCGGCGGCGCCGATGCCGCGACCCGCGCCGGTGATGAGGGCGACCTTGTCCGCCAGCAGCCCGGTGGCGGCGCCGGTCGCGGTGGTGTCGGTGGTGGGTGTGTCGACGTTGGGTGTGGTGTTCATGGCATCGAGCGTGCGCCGGACCGCCGGGCGCAGCCAGGCACCGGCTGTACCTGGCTGCGCCCGGCGGCACGCGAGCACACTGGGGAGGTGGACAGACGAGAACTGGCCGACTTCCTGCGCAGCAGACGCGAGCGGATCACCCCTGCCGAGGTGGGGCTGCCCGCCGGGACCCGGCGCCGCACACCGGGGCTGCGCCGCGAGGAGGCGGCCCAGCTCGCCTTCATCTCGACCGAGTACTACACGCGGCTCGAACAGGCCCGCGGCCCCCGCCCGTCCCGCGAGGTCCTGGCGGGGCTGGCCCGTGCGCTGCGGCTGACGGACGTCGAGCGCGACCATCTCCACCACCTCGCGGGCGCCCCGCCGGGACCGCCCGCAGGACCCTCGCGCGAGGTGCGCCAGAGCATCCTCGACCTGCTGGACCGCCTGCCGCAGGCCGCGGCGACCGTGATGTCCGCGACCGGAGAGGTCATCGCCTGGAACGACCTGGCGGCGGCCCTCATGGAGGACTTCTCCGCCCTGCCGCGCCGCGACCGCAACTTCGTCCGCCGCGCCTTCCTCGGACCGCACCGGCAGGGCCAGCGGCTGTACGGGGTATCGGACGTGGACCGTTTCGCGAGCAACGCCGCCCAGCGGCTGCGTACCGTCGCCGCCCGCTACCCCGACGACCCCGAGGTGACGGAGCTGGTGGCCGAGCTGCGGGCCGGGAGCGCGGAATTCCGCGAGCTGTGGGCCTCCCACGACGTGCGCAGCGAGCCCACCCTCCGCAAGACCTTCCAGCACCCGCTGGTCGGGCCGGTCACCGTCAACTGCGACGTCCTGGACATCGCCGACCGGGACCAGCAGGTCGTGATCTACACCGCGACGCCCGGCTCGCCGTCCGAGGAGGCGCTGCGGCTGCTGTCCGTCATCGGCACCCAGCGCATGGACGTGACCGGCTGAAGCCACCGCCCGGCCGGGTGCGGGCCGGCGTGTCAGCCGAGCGGGTGCTCCTCAGCGGCCGATGCGGGGGTGTCACCCGCCGGGAGGTGGGACGCGGCCCACGAGGCGAGGAAGCGCAGGCCCTCGTGGGTACGGCTGCCCGGCTCCGCGGTCCAGACGATGAGCTGCTGGTCGGGGTCGGTACTCGCGGTCAGGGTGTCCCAGTCCAGACTGAGCTCCCCGGCGACGGGATGGCGCAGGGCCTTGGTGCCCACGCTGAGCGTGGCGACCTGATGGGTGGCCCACCACTGGCGGAACTGCTCGTCCTGCACGGACAGTTCACCGACCAGTTCGACGAGCCCCGGGTCGTCGGGGTACTTGGCGGCCTCCATCCGCAGCTGCGACACGCAGGTGCGCGCCACTTTCTCCCAGTCCGCGTAGAGCGATTTCATCGACGGATCGGTGAAGATGATCCGCACGTAATTCCGGTGCTTTTCCGGGATGGCCGAGAAATCGGTGATGAGCGCCGAGGCGAGCGAATTCCACGCGATGATATCCATGCAACGGCCCATGACAATGGCGGGTGTCGCACCGAGGTCGTCCAGAAGCCGTCGCAATTGCGGCTGGACTTTCTGCCGGGTGCGGCGGCGCGGTCGCACGAGTGTCTTCCCGGCCAGCCCGAAGAGGTAGTCGCGCTGGTCGTCGTCCAGTCGCAGCACCCGGGCCAGGGCGGCCAGCACGGACACCGAGGCATGGATACGGCCCTGCTCCAGGCGGGTGTAGTAGTCGGTGCTGATCGCGGCGAGCTGCGCCACTTCCTCCCGGCGCAGCCCGGGCACCCGCCGGGGTGTACCGGGGTCCGGCAGCCCCACGGTGCGCGGGCCGAGCTCGGCCCGCCGGGCCTTCAGGAACTCGCCCAGCTCATTCATGTGCGCGTCGCCGGTCATGCCAGCCATTGTCGCACCGGCGGCCGGCCGTGTGAGGGGGAGAGTTTCCTCCCCGGATGTCCTCCTCCCGTGAGCCGGCGCTCCCTTTCGTGTTCCCGTGAGATATGTGATCACGGTCGTCGAATGGCCACGGCGGTGAGACGGCCGATCACCGGGGGCCGAAGGCCCACTCCCCGGCCGACCGGGCCGCGCTGATCAACTCCCGCCTTCACCGCTCTCGCCTTCACCGCTCTCGCCTTCACCGCTCTCGCCTTCACCGCTCCCGTTCTCTCCGCTCACGCCCCCCGCTGATCCACTTCGAGCGCCGTGCGACGGCGCGGCCCGCTGACGACGACTGTCGACGTTTGTTTCTGTTTTCTTCGTTCGCCATATTGACCAAGAAGTGAACATGACAACACACTGAACGCCATCCCCCCACGGTGAAGGGTTCAGTCATGTTACGAACATGGAGATTTGCCCCGTTGTGGGTCATGGGGCTGCTCATCGCACTGCTGACCGTCGGCGTCGCCCCCGCGAACGCGGCCACCACCACGATCACGGTGGACGGGACACAGGGCGGCCGGACCTTCGACGGCATCGGCGCGATCAGCGGCGGAGGCGGCAACTCCCGGCTGCTGACCGACTACCCGGCCGCGCAACAGGCGCAGATCCTCGACTACCTGTTCAAGCCCGGCTACGGCGCGAACCTGCAACTGCTGAAACTGGAGATCGGCGGCGACGCCAACTCCACCGACGGCTCGGAACCGTCGATCGAACACGTCAAAGGCCAGATCAACTGCGACGCCGGATACGAATTCTGGCTCGCGGAACAGGCCAGGGCCCGCAATCCGAACATCGGTCTCTACGGCCTCGCCTGGGCCGCGCCCGGCTGGATCAACGGCGGCTTCTGGTCCACCGACACGATCAACTACCTGATCTCCTGGCTCGGCTGCGCCAAACAGCACGGCCTGACGATCAAGTACCTCGGCGGCTGGAACGAGCGCGGGCACGACGCCAACTGGTACGTCCAACTGCGAGCGGCGCTGAACACCGCCGGATACTCCGGTGTGCAACTCGTCGCCGACGACAGCGGCTGGGGCGTGGCCGACGACATGGCGAACAACGCCGCGTTCAACAACGCCGTCTCGATCATCGGCACGCACTACTCCTGCGCGGGCGGCGACGGCGGCAGCGCCGACACGTGCAGCAGCACCGCCGCCGCGCGGAACAACGGCAAGCCGCTGTGGGACAGCGAGAACGGCTCGCAGGACATGAACACCGGAGCCCCCGCCTTGATCAGGGCCATCACCCGCGGCTACACCGACGCCAAGATGGTCAGCTACTTCAACTGGCCGCTGCTCGCCGCGATCTACCCCAATCTGCCGTACAACACGGTGGGCCTGGCCACCGCCAACTCGCCCTGGTCGGGGAACTACACCATCGGCGCCAGCACCTGGGCCACCGCCCAGGTCACCCAATTCACCCAGCCCGGCTGGAAGTTCATCGACTCCGCCTCCGGCTACCTCGGCGGCGCCGAGTCCAACGGCACCTACGTGACGATCAAGTCGAACACCACCTCCGACTACTCCACCGTGCTGGAGACCACGACCGCCACCGCCGCGCAGACGGTGAACCTCCACGTCCAGGGCGGCCTGTCCACCGGCGCCGTGCACGTCTGGGCCACCCAGGTGAACGCGCCGAGCGCGGCCACCTCCTTCGTCCACACGCAGGACATCATCCCGGCCGGCGGCTCGTACTCCCTGACGCTGCAACCCGGTTACGTCTACACGGTCACCACGACCACCGGCCAGGGCAAGGGCACCGCCACCGGCCCGGCGGCGCACGCGCTGCCGCTGCCGTACTCCGACACCTTCGACGCCGCCGCCACCAACACCGAGGCCCGGTATCTCTCCGACATGCAGGGCTCCTTCGAGGCGCGGCCCTGCGCCGGCGGACGGACGGGGCAGTGCGTGCAGCAGGTGGCGCCGGTCAAGCCGATCGAATGGCAGGAGGACTCCGACGCGTTCACCCTCGTCGGCGACACGACCTGGTCGAATTACACGGCCGGAGTCGACGTCAACCTCCAACAGGCGGGCACCGTGACCCTGTTGGGCCGGGCGGGTACCCAGTCGCGGCCCCAGAGCCACCAGGCTGCCTACCAGTTGCGGCTCTCCAACACCGGAGCCTGGTCGATCGCGAAGAGCACCAGCTCGGGCAACCTCAGCACGCTGACGTCCGGGAGCCACGCCGCGCTCGCGCTCAACACCTGGCACACCGTGACGATCGGCTTCTCCGGCGACCAGATCACCGCGACCCTCGACGGCGCCACCCTGGGCACCGTCAACGACGGCTCGTACGCCAGCGGCCAGGTCGGTTTCGGTGTCGTCGGCTACCAGACCGACCAGTTCGACAACCTCGCGATCACCCCGAAGGCCGCGGGCAACGTCAGCGGCTTCCTCAAGGACCGGCACTCCGGGATCTGCGCCGACGTGCCCGCCCGCGGTCAGGCCAACGGCACCGTGGTCACCCTGTGGGACTGCAACGGGGACACCAACCAGACCTGGACCGCCACCCCCGCCAAGCAACTCATGGTCTACGGCACCAAATGCCTGGACGCAGCGGGCGGCGGCACCGCGGACGGCACGGCCGTCGACATCTCCGACTGCACCGGCGCAACAGGTCAGCAGTGGAACGTCAACGCGGACGGCAGCGTCGTCAACGTCGGCTCGGGCAAGTGCCTCGACGTGACCGGCGCCGGCACCGCGAACAGCACCCCGCTCGAACTGTGGACCTGCAACAACGGGGCCAACCAGAAGTGGGACCGCGGCGCCGTCGCGGCCTCCCTCACCGGCCAGGACTCCGGCCGCTGCGTGGACGTGCCCGCCGCGAGCCAGGCCGACGGCACGAAACCCGCGCTGTGGGACTGCAACCGCGGCAATCAGCAGACCTGGACGTCCACCGCCACCAACCAGTTGACCGTCTACGACACCAAGTGCCTGGGCACCATCGGCCACGCCACCGCGGACGGCACCGGCCTGGAGATCAACGCGTGCGACGGCAGCGCCGCCCAGCAGTGGCGGGTCCGCTCCGACGGCACGGTCGTCAACGTGGCCTCCGGCACCTGCCTGGACGCCGTCGGCACGGGTACGGCCAACAGCACGCCGTTGGACATCTGGACCTGCAACAACGGCGGCAATCAGAAGTGGGCGCGCAACTGAGCGATGCCCGAGGCCGGTTCTCGCCGGTCCGCCGCGCGTGAGGCCGTCCCGGCGTCCGACACCCGGACGCCGGGACGGCCCCTTTTCGCCCCTGTTCGAGTGCCGTGGAGATCAACTGGACGTGCCCACAAGGCGACTTGGCGTGAGTTTTGCCGATCGTTTGATTCCGCCTGCACCTACGCGCCGCGCTTGTCAGCACACTGTCAAGCACCACTGGTGCCACGCACCCCTCAGGGGCCACACACCCCTCCGGTCGCGCCGGTGACACCTGTACCGCGAGACCCGCGAGAAGGAGCAGCATGTCGGCAACAACGCGCATCACCGCCGTATCCGCCGTGGCCGCAGCAGTCCTGTCCGCCCTCGCGACCGCGCCCTCCGCGGTCGCCTCGGCCGACTCATCGGTCCGCCTCACCCCCATGGGCAGCCACCGCCTGATCGGCCCGAACAGCCGCATCGTGCACAGCACCAGTTCCAACTGGGCCGGTTACGCGGCCACCGGCTCCACCTTCACCAGCGTCTCCGCGAGCTGGGTCCAGCCGTCGGTGACCTGCACCGGCGCCACTACGTACTCCTCGTTCTGGATAGGTCTCGACGGCGACGGCAGCAACTCCGTGGAGCAGACCGGGACCGAGGCGGACTGCTCCGGCGGTCGCGCCGTGTACTCCTCGTGGTACGAGATGTACCCGGCCTATCCCGTGAACTACTCCAACGCGGTGAGCCCCGGCGACCACTTCACCTCGACGGTCTCCACCAACGGCAGCGGCTCGTTCACGCTCACCCTCAGCGACACCACCAAGAACTGGACGAAGACCACCAAGAAGACGCTCCAGGGCGCCTCCCTGGCCTCCGCGGAGATCATCGCCGAGGCGCCGTCCAGCTCCACCGGCGTCCTGCCGCTCGCGCACTTCAGCACCGCGTCCTTCACCAACGCCACCGCCAACGGCCAGGCGATCGGCACCTACGGCCCCGACAAGATCAACATGGCCTCCGGCAGCACCACCAAGGCGACCACCTCCGCGCTCTCCGGCGGCAACGCCTTCAGCGTCACCTGGAACCACAGCTAGCCCCAGCGCCTCCGGACGCCCACCGCGCAGGTGACCGCGCCGTACGGACTCCGGCACCGCGCACGGCTCCTCCGTCCGGATGACGTACCCACGTCAGTCGTACCGCGAGGTGCCCGACACGCCGCACGCCGGCGGGCCGGGCACCTCGCGGGTGGGATGGCGGGCGGCGGAACGGGCAGACGTAACCCTCATGACCACCTATGTTGTGACCGTCCCCGGCACCTTCCTCGACGCGCCGACCGCCGAGGCCCGCTCGACGCTCGTCCGGGCCCTGCGCCCCGTCGACCCGCAGAGCACGGACTTCGGCGAGGACGAGGAGCTGGACATCCTGACGATGTACGGCGACTCCAGCGCCTTCAGCGTGCGCGTCGCGGTCGACGCCGACAATCCGCCCGCCGCCGAGGGGGCCGCGCGCGACCTCGTCAACGACGCGCTCGGCGTCGCGGGCTTCACCGAGGAGACCGCCCGGCTCGGCGACCCCGTCATCACCGGCATCGACGCGGAGTGAACGGGCCCGCGGGCGCGGCGGGCCGGTCCCCGACGACGGTCCGCCGCCGCTGTCCGCGCGCCCGCGGAACTGAGTACGGGAACTCACGCGCCCGCCACCGCCCGGCGGGCATGATCGTGGGCATGACCCGAGCCCGACTCCGCGGAGCCGCCCTTGTCCTCCCGCCGTCGCTGACCGCCGTGGCGGCGCTCGCGCTGACCGGCTGCGGCACGCGGACCGTGGACAGCGCGGGGGCCGAAGCGCCGTCCGGGCGGCCCACCGCGGCCGTGACCTCCGCCTCGGCCTCGTCGCCCTCGGCTACGCCCCCGACTCGGTCAGCGTCTCGGCCTACGGCTCCACCTATGTGGGCTTCGTCGTCGACCACACCCCGATCTGCCTCAAGGGCGCGCTGAACACGGCCGGCACCGAGGTCGACGCCTTCGCCGGTTACGCCGACGGCACCGGCTGCCAGCAGCCGAAGGGCGGTCACTGACCGCCGACGGGCCTTCGCGGACCGTCCGCCGCCATGTCGCGGCGGCGATAAATCCGGTGCGGTGCGACGTTCCACCGCGCTAGCCTCCGCCGCATGACCTGGCTGCCAGCTGACTTCGTCCACCCCGTCCGCGTCCCCGTGCCCGGCGGCCACCATCTGCGCCCGATCGCCGGATCCGACACCGCGCTCGACTACCCCGCGGTGATGGGCTCGCGCGACCGCCTCTGGTCGATCTTCGGCCCGGCCTGGGGCTGGCCGCCCGCCGACATGACGTACGAGGCCGATCTCGCCGATCTCGAACGGCACGCGACCGAGATCGCCGCGCACCAGTCCTTCAACTACGCGCTCTTCGACGACGCGAACACCGCGCTGCTCGGCTGTGTCTACATCGACCCGCCGGAGAAGGCGGGCGCCGACGCCGAGATCTCGTGGTGGGTGGTGGACGACCGGGTGGGCACCGACCTGGAGCGGGCGCTGGACGCCCTGGTGCCGCGCTGGATCGCGGAGGACTGGCCCTTCGAGCGCCCGCGCCACATCGGCCGTGACCTGTCGTGGAAGGAGTGGCTCGCCCTGCCGGATTACTCGCCCGAGCCGTAGCCCCGCCTCACCCCTGCCCGGGCGCCTCCTCGGGCCGGGGCCGTACGACCGTCCGCGGGCTGGCATGATCTCTGGCATGGCAGAACGCATCATCGCCGCGTGTGACGGGGCATCGAAGGGGAATCCGGGACCGGCCGCGTGGGCCTGGGTGATCGCCGACGGTACGGGGGAGCCCGACCGCTGGGAGGCGGGCCCGCTGGGCACGGCCACCAACAACGTCGCGGAACTCACCGCCCTGCTCCGGCTGTTGGAGACCGTCGACCCCGCCGTGCCGATGGAGATCCGGATGGACTCCCAGTACGCGATGAAGGCGGTCACCACCTGGCTGCCCGGTTGGAAGCGCAAGGGCTGGAAGACCGCCGCGGGCAAGCCCGTCGCCAACCAGGAACTCGTCGCGGGCATCGACGCGCTGCTCACCGGCCGTGACGTCGAGTTCACGTACGTCGCCGCCCACCAGGTCGACGGCGACCGGCTCAACGACTACGCCGACCGCGCCGCCAGCAACACCGCCATCACCCAGCAAGCCTCGGGCACCCGCTACGACTCCCCGCCGCCGCCCCGCAACCCCGACACCCCCCGCGCCTCGTCCGCCCCCAAGCGCAAGCCCTCCGGAGGCCGAAGCGGCAACGGCGGCGGGACCGGGACAGCGAGCGCCGCCACCGGCGCCACGTCCGCCTCCTCGCGCACCCTCAACGCCAAATTCCCCGGCCGCTGCCGCTGCGGCCGCTCGTACGCCGCGGGCGAGCCGATCGCCAAGAACCCCGACGGCTGGGGCCACCCGGAGTGCCGCGACCAGGACGGAACGCGGTAGCGCCGGATCAGGCGTACGAGGCGCCGTCCGCCGCTTCCCGCGGGTGGCGGACGAAGCCGGGGCTGAGGACGCGGTCGTCGTAGGTGCGGTGGAAGACCGGGGTGGTGGCGCCGGACATGGGCGGGACGATCCAGGCCCAGTCGGCCTGGACCTCGCGGCCCTTGCGCCGCTCGCGGTCGAGGTGCTGGAGGAAACGTTCCGCCTCGGTGTGGTGGTCGGCCAGGGTGACTCCGGCGCGGTCGAAGGAGTGCAGGACGGCGCGGTTGAGCTCGACCAGGGCGCGGTCCTTCCACAGGGAGCGGACGCTTCCGGTGTCGATGCCGAGACTGTCCGCGACGCGCGGCAGGAGGTCGTAGCGGTCGACGTCGGCCAGATTGCGGGCGCCGATCTCCGTCCCCATGTACCAGCCGTTGAAGGGCGCCGCCCCGTAGCAGACGCCGCCGATCTCCAGGCACATGTCGGAGACGGCGGGGACCGCGTGCCAGCGCAGTCCCCACTGGGCGCTCCAGGGGCGCTCGGGGTGGTCGAGCGGCACGTGCAGGACGGCGTCGGAGGGCAGGTCGAACAGCCGGGGCTTGTCGTCGACGCCCTCGACGATCAGCGGGAGCACGTCGAAGGCGGTACGCGGGCCGCCGGGCCAGCCGAGCCGCGCCGCGAGGCCGGTGATGTCCGCGGTGCGCGGGTCACCGGTGACCGTGCCGTCGGCCGCCCGGTATCCGGCGTAGCGGATGAGCTGCTCGTTCCTGATCCGCGGGCCGCGCCGCTCGGGGGCGTCAGGGGCGAAGACCGAGATCAGCGGCCTGATCCGGCCGCCGTTGGTGGCGATCCGCAGATGCGTCGCGCACTCCTCGGCGATCTCCTCCGCCTCCGTGACGTGCCGCAGGTCGCGCACCTGCAAGGACCGCCAATAGAGCCGCCCGATACAGCGGTTGCTGTTGCGCCACGCGACCCGCGCGCCGAACGCCAGCTCCGCCGAGGTGTGTTGATACGTGCCTGTGTCGCCGATCTCCGCGCGCACTGCCGTGAGCCTGCTGTCCAGGTCGCCCGCGGCGGGCTCCTCGCCGTGATAGAGCCGCAGGAACTCCTCGGCCTTGCGCCCGAGTTCACGCGCCGCCCTGAGCTTCGCGCGCCCCGCCATCACATCGACGGGGGCCGCCGGTGGCAGCGGCTCGCGCCCCGCGTCGTCCTGCCCTGCCGTGTCGCGCTGCCGGAGTCCCGGTCTGTTCAGGATTCTGAGTATCACAGGCACCTCGGATCGACGAAGGGCTGACCTCGATCGACGGTCCCGGAATTCACTCCCCGGTGTGACACGACCGTCGGCAGTGATCACAGTTGGCCGGACTCCGTCCGAACCGCGTCGCCTTCTGCCCGCCGACACGTCCGGGTCCGACCGCCGCCGGACCGTACGGCGGCGGTCGCGTGCGCACTACGCTGGCAGACCGGTCGGGACGGGCCTGGCCCGAGAGGAGTCCCGTTGCCGCTCACCACCGAGGACCGCGTCGCCGTCACCGAGCTGATCCACCTGCACGGCCACCTCTTCGACGGCGGCGAACTCGACCGGCTGGACGAGCTGTTCACCGCCGACGTGGTCTACGACGTGAGCGACTACGGCGGCGGAGCGCTCGTCGGCATCGCGGCCGTCCGGGAGGCGGCGCTCACGCTCGGCGACCGCAATCCCGTCGCCCACCACGTCACCAACGTGGTCATCACCGAACTGCCCGACGGCGCCGTCCGCGTCCGGTCCAAGGGCTTCGGCGTCAACACCGACGGCACGTGCGGGAGTCTGACGTACGACGACCGGGTGACGCGCGGCGCGGACGGCTGGCGGATCAGCCACCGTACGCTGCTGGCCCGGCGGATCCCGCTGAACGGCGTCGGCCGGGAGCCGGGACCCAGCGCCTGAGCCGACCCCCTTCACCTCGGCGTCAGTCGAGGCGACGGACCGGCGCGCCCGCCAGATACGCCCGGATGTCCTCGACCGCCTGCCCGTAGTACGTACGGTAGTTGGCCTCGGTGACATAGCCGAGGTGCGGTGTGGCCAGCAGTCGGGGCGTGGAACGCACGGGGTCGTCGGCCGGAAGCGGCTCGATGTCGAAGACGTCCAGACCCGCTCCGGCGATCCGGCCCTCGCGCAGGGCGGCGAGCAGCGCCGCCTGGTCGACGATCGCCGAGCGCGAGGTGTTCACCAGATACGCGGTCGGCTTCAGCAGCGCCAGTTCCGCCGCGCCGATCAGGCCGCGACTGCGCTCGCCCAGGGCGAGGTGGACGGAGACGAAGTCGCTGGTGGCCAGCAGTTCCTCCTTGGTGGCCAGGCGCGCCGCACCGACCTCGGCCGCCCGCTCCTCGGTCAGATTCCCGCTCCAGGCCACCACGTCCATGCCGAAGGCGAGCCCGACGGCCGCCACCCGCCCGCCGATCCTGCCGAGCCCGAGCAGACCGAGCCGCGCGCCGTGCAGGTCGGCGCCGACCGTCGTCTGCCAGGGGCCGCCCGCGGCGAGGTTGGCGCTCTCCGGCGCGATGCCCCGTGCCAGCCCCAGCAGCAGCGCCCACGTCAGCTCGACCGGCGGGGTGCCGGCGCTCTCCGTACCGCACACGGTCACACCGTGCTCCCGCGCGGCGGCGTAGTCGATCACCGAATTGCGCATCCCGGAGGCGATCAGCAGCTTCAGCCGGGGGAGCGCGGCCAGTACCGAGGCGGGGAAGGGCACGCGCTCGCGCAGGGTCACGACGATGTCGAAGTCGGCCAGGGCCGCGACGAGTTCGGCCTCGTCCGCGACGTGACCGGGGAAGCCGACGACCTCGACCTCGTGGGTCAGCGAGGACCAGTCGGCGAGCGTCGTGGCGACGCCCTGGTAGTCGTCCAGCACGGCGCAGCGCAGTCGCATCTCGGTCTTCTCTCCGTCAGGGTGCGGGGGTCGAGGGCTCGGACGGTGTCCCGGCGCTACTCGGGCACGCGGCGTGCCAGCAGCCCGCTGGCCAGGACTTCCAGCGTCTCGCGGACCGTCGCGGCGAAGTCCAGCCGCAGCGCCTCGAGCGCCGGGTCGGCGTCATAGGCGGCCAGCATCGCCGCCGACGGGTGGGCGTGCGTCCACACGGCGCCCGTGACCATCACGGCCGCGCCCGCGTACCGCAGCGCGTCGCCCTCGCCCAGTTCCGGCACGTGCCGCCGCACGAGCTCGGCCAGCGCGTACACGTTCCGGACGGCGGTGCGCTTGTAGTCGGCGGCGACCTCGGGCGAGACATTGCGCTCCAGCACGGCGGCCTGGGCGCCGGTCAGGTCGCAGAACACCGGGCGGACCGCCAACGACGCGGCGAGGACGGCCGCCACCTGGTCGCCGCGGTGCCGGGGCGGCGCGCCGGGGTCGACCTCGTCGTCCAGTTCGGGTCCGAGGTGTGCCAGCCACTCCCGGAAGGCGACGTCGAGCAGTTCGAGCAGCACGGCCTCGCGGGACTCGAAGTAGCGCAGCACATTCGACTTCGCCAGGCCGACGCGGCGGCTCAGCTCGTTGAGGCTGACCTCGGCCACCGGCATCTCGGCGAGCATCGCGGACGCGGTGTCCAGGATCGCCTGGCGGCGCTGGGCGCGCTGCTCCTCGCTGCGGGCGCGCTGGAAAGTCGTGGGCATGCCCACATTCTACGGACCTGCGGTCTGTTGTTATCGGACCGCCGGTCTGATAGCGTGAAACGTAACAGACCACCGGTCCTTTATTGAGGTGTCCCGGCACGGACGCCGAAGGAGTCACCATGTATGTCGTCCCCGACCTGACCGGTCGGAAGGCCGTCGTGACCGGCGCCAACAGCGGCACGGGCAAGGAGGCCGCCCGCCGCCTCGCCGCCGCGGGAGCGCAGGTGATCATGGCCGTACGCACCCCGGAGAAGGGGGAGCGGGCCCGCGCCGAGATCCTGGAGCGGCACCCGGACGCCCGCCTGGAAGTGCGCCGCGTCGACCTCGCCGACCTGGCGTCGGTCCGCGCGTTCGCCGACGGCGTGCTCGCCGACCCCACCCCGCTCGACCTGCTGGTCAACAACGCGGGCGTGATGGCCCCGCCGACCCGGATGACCACAGCCGACGGCTTCGAGCTGCAATTCGGCAGCAATTTCCTCGGCCCGTTCGCCCTGACCGTCCGGCTGCTGCCCGCCCTGCTCGCCGCCACCGCGCCGCGCGTGGCGACCATGAGCAGCGGCACGGCCGCCTACGGGCGGATCGGCTTCGACGACCTCCAGTGGGAGCGACGCCGCTACCGCCCGAATCTCTCGTACGCCCAGTCCAAGCTCGCCGACCTCATCCTCACACGGCAGTTGGCCGCCCTCGCCGCCGACCGCGGCTGGAATCTGCTGAGCACCGCCGCCCACCCCGGCTACACCACCACCAACCTGCAAACCGCGGGCGCGAGCCTGGGCGGCGAGCCGTCACGGCTGCACAGGCTCGGCAGGCGGCTGGACTTCCTGCCCCGCCAAGGGGTCGAGCAGGGCACGGAACCGCTGCTGTTCGCCGCGGCCGATCCCGGAGCCGTCGCGGGCGGCTACTACGGCCCGGGCCGACGCCTCGGCCTGGTCGGCCCGACCACGACCGCGCGCATCACCCGCAGAGCGCTCGACCCCGCGACCAACGCCCGGCTGTGGGCGGCGGCCGAGCGCCTGACCGGTGTCACCGTGCCCGATACCGCGCCGACCGGGACGACCGGGCCAGGGGCGACCATCCGCGAGACGACCGCGCCCGCGACCCCGCCCGGACCCTGAGGTCCGCGCCGCCTCAGCCCGCCGCCAGCAGCGCGCTGAGCGCACAGGCCTGCGTGCGCCAGTCGCGCACATTGGGATGGTCCGTGCTGCCCTGGCCCGACCAGCGCTCGCCGAGACGGTTGAGCGAATCGCGGTCCGCCGACCAGATCGAGTTGCCCTGAGTGGTGGCGAAGCCGCGATAGGCGCCGCCGGTCGCGCCGTTGAGGTCCTGGAGGTAGCGCATGAAGACGCCCTTGAACTGCTTGGCGTTGTCGTCGCAGGTCGCGTTCAGCGCGTCGCACTGCTCGGTGAGCAACCCCGAGGTGACCAGCGACGGTGCCGCGACCGCGGCGTCGGCCAGTTGGCGCGCCTTCGCCAGCGCCGTACCGTCACCCGTGGCCCGCCAGATCTCCACCGCGGCCCCGATCGCCAGGCCCTGGTTGTAACTCCAGACCGTCTGGCCGTTGTTGGCGCAGCCGCCGGTCAGCCCGTCGTTGACCAGCCCGGACGCGTTGATCAGACCGCTGTTCCTGAACCAGTTCCAGGACGTGGTCGCCCGGCCCAGCCAGGTCGTGTCCCCGCTGATCCGGTTGTGCAGCTCCGCGGTCAACCGCACGTACAGCCCGTTGGTCACCGCGTTCTTGTACGTCCGTTCGCGGTCCCACCACACCCCGCCGCCGCACGTGCTGGTGTCCCACAGCCCGTTGACGTACGTGGCGATCGTGACGGCCTCGTTGAGATACGTGACGTTGCCGGTCAGGTCGTAGGCGTCGATCCAGGCCAGGGCCCACCACTCGGCGTCGTCGGTGGCCCGGCTGATGAAGTCGCCGTCGATCGGGTCGGAACTGCGGGCCCCGGCGGGGAAGGCGGCCTTGTTCACCTGGAAGGTGCGCGCCACCACCCACAGATAGCGGGTGTCGCCGGTCTGCCGCATGTAGTCGATCACCGTGCTGAGCGCCACCGCGGAATTCCACCAACTCGACGGCCAGTAGGCGGTGTTCGGGTCGTAGGAGTACATGAGGGCGTCGGCCGCCGCCGCGCTGCGGACCGTCGTCGGCCGCGCCCACGCGGTGCAGCTCCCGTTCTGGCCCTCGACGGCCCGGCCGCAGGCGCGCACCGCGCCGCCGTAGAGCTTGCCGAGCGGATCGGAGGTGTTGAACTCCGCTGTCCTGGTGCCCGACGCGCCGGACGGCACGGATGTCCGCCCCTTCGACGATCCGTCGGGCCAGCTCGCGCCGCCGTCCCACGAGCGGTCGAGCCAGATCTCGTCGCCCGCGCCGCCGCCGGAGACCGTGCCCCAGGCCATCCCCGAGTTGTCCATGTGCAGCGCGATGGTCCGCCCGCTGAGCGTCGCGTCCGCCACCGGCCGGGTGTCACCGGTGCCCGTGGACACATCGGCGCCGTCGCAGCGCGCGGCACACACGCTCAGCCGCGCCCAGCCCGTACAGCCGACGCCCTGCGCGTCACCGCACGCCCGCAGTACGGCGCGCCGGTGGTGGGCGGGGTCGTAGAGGTTGTACATCAGGGTGCGCGTGCCGGTCCAGGTCGACGGGATCGAGGCCCTGCCCAGCAGCCCGTCCCAGGTCGTCCCGCCGTCCCACGAGCGGTCCAGCCACACCGAGTCGTTGAACTGTCCCGCGTCGATGGACGCCCAGGCCATGCCGTCGGCGTCCGAGACGTGCAGCGAGACCCGGCGGCCGTTGAGGGTCTTGTCCGCCACCGGGAAGGTCTCCTGCCCCGCCAGTGACGGGTCGCGGGTGTCGCAGTAGACCGCGCACACGGTCGTGGCGTCGTTCGGCGCGGCGAGCGCGACCGGCGACACCGTAGGCGACGGCTCCGTGGACGCCAGCGCTGTGGGCACAGGCCCCGTGGACGACCGTCCCGTGTGCGACGACCCCGCAGCCGCGGAGGACGACGAGCCGCCCGCAGGCGAGGCCGACGCGATGCCCGGCTGCGCGCCCAGGACGAGCAAGGCGAGGAGAAGAACGCGCCACAACCACCGTCTGCTCACACGACACCCCTGTCCGGGACCGGGCGGAACGGGTCACGCCGCGCTCGACCGCGCGGCACGGCAACTCCGGTCGAAGCGCGGGCACTTCACCGTTTCTCACGTTGCAATTCCACATTGAGACAGCGTTGTCATGCACAGTCAACCCCTTGGGTCACCCGCGTCCCACGGCAACCGCCCGCCGCGGCCACCATGGCCCGTTCGGCCCATTAACGGCTGCGCCTCACCCGGACAGTCGACAGAGTGCTCGAAAGGACCGTAATGGCCCTGACCGCACCAGGGATTTCGGACGGCAGGGCGCGTCGGACCACGGACGCGATCGCACGAGAGCGCGACCGCGCCACGGAGCGGTCGGAAGACAGAGAACTCGGGATGAGGAGCACGCCGGTATGGATCTCGCCGCCACCGTCGACAGTCTGATGGAACAGCTCACCGCCGACCTGGTGCGGCTCGCCGAGATTCCCTCGATCGCCTTCCCTGGCTACCCCGCCACGGAGGTGAACCGGGCGCACGACCTGCTGGTCGAGCTCCTGAGGGACGCCGGGGTCGAGCACATCGAGCGGATCGACCTGCCCGACACCTCACCGGTCATCTACGCCGAGATCCCGCCGCCGACCCCCGACGCGCCGACCGTACTGCTCTACGGGCACTACGACGTCCAGCCGTCCGGCGACGAGTCGGCCTGGCAGTCGCCGCCCTTCGAGCCCACGCCCATCGAGGGCGGCCTGCGGGCCCGCGGCATCGCCGACGACAAGTCGAACGTCATGGCCCACCTCGGCGTCCTGCGCGCGTACGGCGGCCGGCCGCCGACCGGCGTCAAGATCGTGCTGGAGGGTCAGGAGGAGTACGGCAGCGCCTTCGACGACTACCCGCCGACCGACCCCGAGCGCTTCGCCTGCGACGCCATGGTCATCGCCGACATGGGCAATCTGCGGCCCGGCACCCCCACCCTGACCACCGGTCTGCGCGGAGTCGCCGAGGTCGTCGTGGAGGTGCGGACGCTCGCCGAGGCCCGGCACAGCGGCGAATTCGGCGGTGCCGCGCCCGACGCGCTGCTGGCCCTCATCCAGGCGCTCGCCTCGCTGCACGACGCGGCCGGTGACGTCACGGTCGAAGGGCTGCGCCGCGAGCCGTGGGACGGGGCCTCGTACACCGAGGAGGAGTTCCGCGCGCTGGCGACCGTGCCCGACGGCACACCGCTGATCGGCACCGGCAGCCTCGGCGAGCGGCTGTGGAGCGGCCCTGCCGTCACCGTGATCGGCATGGACGCCCCCACCGTGGACGGTGCCGCGTCGGCCGTGGTGCCGTATGCGCGCGCCAAGCTCAATCTGCGCGTGCACCCCTTGCAGGACCCGAAGGAGGCCACCGACGCGCTGGTCAGGCACCTGCGCGAGCACCGGCCCTTCGGCATCGAGCTGACCGTGACCCCCAGCGACGCGGGCCCCGGCTTCGAACCGGCCACCGACGGCCCCGCCTACCGCGCCGCCCGCACCGCGCTGCGCGAGGGCTGGGGCGAGGAGGCCCAGCTCGCCGCCAGCGGCGGCTCCATCCCGCTGGTCAACGGCCTCGCCAAGGCCGTACCCCACGCCGAGGTGCTGCTCTTCGGAGCCCAGGACAGCATGTGCAATCTGCACGCCCCCAATGAGCGGGTGCTCTTCTCCGAGCTGCGCGGCGCCGTCATCGCGGAGGCGGCCTTCCTCCGGGAGTACGCGGCGGACTTCCGCGCGGCGGGCGGGGCGCGATGAGCGGCGATACGGCGCCCGGTGCCGACGCGGCCGATGCCAACGGATCCACCGCGTACCGGGACACCGGGACGGCGGGGACCACGGCCGGGGACTCCGCCGGCGGTTCCGGCACCGGCACCGCGGGTGACGGCGACCCGGGCCGACAGCCGCCCAAGAAGCACAAATTCACCTTCCCCAGCGCCCTGACCATCCTCGCCCTGGTCACCCTCGCGGTGTGGGCGCTGGCGTTCCTGATCCCGTCGGGCGAGTACAAGCGGAAGGACACGGGCGCGCCCATCCAGGGCACGTACCACCGTGTCTCGTCCGGACTGAGCTTCGTCGACCACCTCAAGGACCTGTTCCTCTCGCCGGTCAACGGCCTGTACGGCATCCAGAACGCCAAGACCGGCTTCGTCGCGCCCGACAACTCCGGTGACCTGTACGGCAGTGCGGGCGTCTTCCTGTTCGTGCTCGCCATCGGCGCGTTCATCACCGTGGTCTTCGCCACCGGCGCCCTGGACCGCGGCATCGCCCGCCTCGCGCACGCCCTGCGCGACCGCGGCGCGCTGCTCATCGCGGGCATCATGGTGACCTTCTCCGTGCTCGGCACGGTCGAGGGCTTCGCCGAGGAGACCCTGGGCTTCTACGGCCTGATCGTGCCCCTGATGCTGGCGCTGGGCTACGACCGCATGGTCGCCACCGGCGCGATCATCCTCGGCGCGGGCGTCGGCGTGCTGTGTTCCACGGTCAACCCGTTCGCGACCGGCGTCGCCTCGTCGGCCGCCGACATCTCGCTCGGCGACGGCATCGTGCTGCGCTTCGTGATGTGGATCGTGCTGACGACCGTGACGGTCGCCTACGTCGTCCGCTACGGCAAGCGCGTGCAGAAGAACCCCGACCGCTCCCTCGTCGGCTTCCTGCCCGGCGACCGGGAGCAGGGCGTCGACCGCGACCAGGAGCCGCCCGAGCTGACCGGCCTGCACAAGGCCGTACTGATGGCCGTCGGCCTGGTCTTCGCCTTCATGATCTTCTCGGTGGTGCCCTGGTCGAGCGCGCTGACCGGCAAGGCCGACGCGACCCCGTACGCCTGGGAACTGGACTGGTCCTTCGCCGAACTGGCCGCGCTGTTCCTGGTCGCCGCGGTGATCATCGGCCTGGTCGGCCGCATGGGGGAGCAGAAGCTCAGCGCCACGATCATCCAGGGCGCGGCGGACTTCATCTCTCCCGCGCTGGTCATCGTGCTGGCCCGCGGCGTCACCGTGATCATGAACAACTCCAAGGTCACCGACACCGTGCTGCACTCCATCGAGGGCGTCGTCTCCGGCACGTCCAACTCGGTGTTCGGGATCATCGTCTTCCTGGTCAACCTGCCGCTGGCCTTCCTCATCCCGTCCACCTCGGGGCACGCCACCCTCGCCATGCCGATCCTGGCCCCGCTGGCCGACTTCGCCGGGGTCTCGCGCTCGGTCGTCGTCACCGCCTGGCAGTCGGCCAGCGGCTGGATGAACCTCTGGGTGCCGACCACCGCCGTCACCATCGGTGGTGTGGCCCTGGCCAAGGTCCGCTACGACCAGTACCTGCGCTTCATCTGGCCGCTGCTGGCCATCCTTTTCGTCATGATCTGCGGCTTCGTCGCCGTCGGCGCGGTCGTCACCTGACGCCCGGCGGGACGCCGTTTTGCCGGAACGGCAACGGAATTGGCCTGCGCTCCGGCCGCGCCCGCACACTCGCGGCAACGGCTCACGGCGTGCCGGGTCTCCCGGCCCGTGCACGACGTACGCCGCAGGTCAGACCGCCGCGAGCGCGGCCCGAAGCTCCGGGAGGAAGCAATGGCGCAGCCCACCCGTCCACAGCCGACCCGTCCGCACTCCGCGGCCACCGAGGACCCCGCGGCCGACGCGCGGCACCGGCTGGTCGACGTGCCCGACGGCCGCATCCATCTGGTCGAGCAGGGCGCGGGACCGCTGGTCCTGCTCGTGCACGGCTTCCCCGAGTCCTGGTACTCCTGGCGCCACCAGCTCCCGGCCCTCGCCGCGGCGGGCTACCGCGCCGTCGCCGTCGACGTGCGCGGCTACGGCCGCTCGTCGAAGCCCGCGGAGCCCGAGGCGTACCGCATGCTCCAGCTCGTCGCCGACAACGTGGCGGTCGTCCGCGCCCTCGGCGAGCGGACCGCGACGGTCGTCGGCCACGACTGGGGCTCGCCCGTCGCCGCCAACTCGGCGCTGCTGCGGCCGGACGTCTTCACCGCCGTCGGCCTGCTCAGCGTGCCCTACGCGCCGCGCGGCGGCCCCCGGCCCACCGAGGCGTTCGGCGCCATCGGCGGCGACGAGGAGTTCTACGTCAGCTACTTCCAGGAGCCGGGTCGGGCCGAGGCGGAGATCGAACAGGACGTGCGCGGCTGGCTCGCGGGCTTCTACGCGGCGCTGTCGGCCGACACGATGCCCGCGGCGGGGGAGAGCGACCCGCACTTCGTACCGCCCGCCGCCAAGCTCTCCGACCGCTTCCCCACCGGACGGCTGCCCGGCTGGCTGACCGAGCGCGACCTGGACTTCTACGCGGGCGAGTTCGAGCGGACCGGACTGACCGGGGCGCTCAACCGCTACCGCAACGTCGACCGCGACTGGGCGGACCTCGCGCCCTGGGACGGCGCTCCGATCCGGCAGCCCTCGCTGTTCATCGGCGGCGACCTCGACGCCTCCACCACATGGATGGCCGGCGCCATCGACGCGTATCCGAGCACACTGCCCGGACTGGTCTCCTCGCACATCCTCAAGGGCTGCGGGCACTGGATCCAGCAGGAGCGCGCCGAGGAGGTCAGCGGCCTGCTGACCGACTGGCTGGCCGCGCTGCCCGCACCGCGCGAGGATTGAGGGGTACGCCGCACGGCCGCGGTGGGATGTCCACCGTTTCCGCCGCCGCACCACGGGCAGGCGACCGTCCGTGATGCCACCACCGGCATCGCGAATCCGCCGACCGACCAGGAAGAGGACACGATGTCCGACCGCATGACGGACGACGGCATGGGGGACGATGTCTACCAGCCGGACGGGAGCGAGATCCAGGAGGACGCGGGCCCGCTGGAGCCCGAGGACACCCTGGTCGACCGGGGCGTCGAGGACGTCCTGGACGAGGGGTACTCGCCGCCCGAGCGGCCCCTGGCCGTCGAGCAGAACGGCACCACGGCCGAGGAGCAGCACGACGGCGACTCGCTGGACCAGCGGCTGGCCAGGGAGCGCCCCGACACCCCGCAGTTCCCCGACGGGGACGGCCTCGGCGACGCCGCCGACACCGACGGGGAACTGCTCGACCCCGAGGCGGGCGACCTGCGCGCGGGCCGGCTGACCAGCCCGGAGCAGTGGGTGGACAGCCCGGTCCAGGACGGTGTGGCCGACGACGTCGGCATCGACGGCGGCGCCGCCTCCGCGGAGGAGGCCGCCGTGCACCTCCTGGACGACCCGGAGGCCCTGCCGGGCGACGACGCCTGACATCCCCCGGCGCCCGAACCCGGACTCCTGACCCCCGGCGCCTCCACCCTCGACACCCGAACCCCCTCGACACCCGAACCCTCGCGACACCCCGAGCCCGACGCGGCTCGCGACAGCGACCTCCGGCCACCGCCGGAGGTCGCTGTCGTACGGTCCGCGACCGGTCCGCGAGGGCCTTCTGCGACCGTTCACTTCACGAACCCATGGCCTGAGATCAACGGGGTATGAGTGGGAGGACGTCGGATCGTCGCTCACGCAGGGTCGAGAGGGTCAGTGAATGCAGCAGTGGAACGGTCGTCCCTATCCGCTCGGAGCCACGTACGACGGCTCGGGCACCAACTTCGCCCTGTTCTCCGAGGTGGCGGAGAAGGTCGAGCTGTGCCTCGTCGATGACGCGGGACGGGAACAGCGCCTCACGCTGACCGAAGTGGACGGATTCGTCCGGCACGCGTATCTGCCGGGCGTCGGCCCCGGCCAGCGTTACGGCTACCGCGTGCACGGACCGTACCGGCCGGACGAGGGGCATCGCTGCAATCCGGCGAAGTTGCTGCTCGACCCCTACGCCACGGCAGTGGAAGGCCAGGTCGACGGTGACGAGTCGGCGTTCGGCCACCGCTTCCACGCGCCCGAAGAGCAGAACACGATGGACAGCCTCGGCCACGCCATGCTGTCGGTGGTGACCGATCCGTCCTTCGACTGGGGGGACGACCGCGCGCCGGGTCACTCGTACCACGAGTCGGTGATCTACGAGGCGCACGTGAAGGGTCTGACGATGACCCACCCGGGCCTGCCGGAGCGAATACGCGGCACCTACGCGGGAGTCGGGCACCCGGCGGTCATCGAGCACCTGAAGGAACTGGGCGTGACGGCGATCGAGCTGATGCCGGTGCACCAGTTCGCGCAGGACGGCCATCTGCGCGACCGGGGCCTGTCGAACTACTGGGGCTACAACACCATCGGCTTCTTCGCGCCGCACAACGCGTACGCGTCGAGCGGGGTACGCGGCCAACAGGTCACGGAATTCAAGGAGATGGTGAAGGCCCTGCACAAGGCGGGCATCGAGGTGATCCTCGACGTGGTCTACAACCACACCGCCGAAGGCAACCACATGGGGCCGACGCTCTCCTTCCGCGGCATCGACAACGCCTCGTACTACCGGCTGGTGGACGACGACCCGCGGCACTACTTCGACACCACCGGCACCGGCAACAGCCTGCTCATGCGGCATCCGCACGTCCTCCAGCTCATCATGGACTCGCTGCGGTACTGGGTCACCGAGATGCACGTGGACGGCTTCCGCTTCGACCTCGCGGCCACGCTGGCCCGGCAGTTCCACGAGGTGGACCGGCTCTCGTCCTTCTTCGACCTCGTGCAGCAGGACCCGGTGGTCAGCCGCGTCAAACTGATCGCCGAGCCGTGGGACCTGGGCGAGGGCGGCTACCAGGTGGGCAACTTCCCGTCCCTGTGGAGCGAGTGGAACGGCGAATACCGCGACACCGTCAGGGACTTCTGGCGCGGCGAGGACGGCACACTGCCCGCCCTCGCCTCCCGGCTCACCGGCTCCTCCGACCTCTATGAGGACGACAACCGCCGCCCGCGCGCCGGGATCAACTTCATCACCTGCCACGACGGCTTCACGCTGCGCGACCTGGTCTCGTACAACGACAAGCACAATGAGGCCAACGGCGAGGACGGCAACGACGGCGAGAGCCACAACCGTTCGTGGAACTGCGGAGCCGAGGGCGAGACCGACGACCCCGGTGTGCTCGCGCTGCGCGCCAGACAGCAGCGCAATCTGCTGACGACACTGCTGGTCTCGCAGGGTGTGCCGATGATCGCACACGGCGACGAGATGGGCCGCACCCAGCGCGGCAACAACAACGTCTACTGCCAGGACAACGAAACCGCCTGGGTGAACTGGACGTTGGACGCCGAGCAGCGCGAACTGTTCGACTTCACGCGCCGGTTGATCAAGCTGCGCGCCGAGCACCCGGTGCTGCGCCGCCGCCGGTTCTTCCGCGGCGACACCGGGGGATCGGCCGTCGCGGACGCCGTGTGGTTCCGGCCGGACGGCGGTGAGATGTGCGAGGAGAACTGGCACCGCGGCGACGCGCGCGCCGTCGCCCTGCTGCTGAACGGCGACGCCATCACCGAGTCCGACCCGAAGGGCGGCCGGATCTCCGACACGTCCTTCCTGATCCTGCTGAACAGCCACTACGAACCGCTCGACTTCGTGATCCCCGAGCGCGAGTACGGCGGCCTGTGGCAGGTCGCCGTGGACACCGCGGCCGAGGCCGACGGCACCGACGAGTCCGAGGTGAAGGCCGGCGGCCGGATCCGGGTCCAGGACCGGGGCATGATCGTGCTGATCGCCGTACAGCGGCCCACGGGCGGTCGCCTGCGGCGCGCCATCAAGGCGTCCCGCATGCCGAGACGGCGAGGAGCGCGCACCTGACACCGAGGCGGCAGTGACCGTCCATTTCACTCTTCGGTCAACTTGTTGCGTAAAAAACATTGAAGTTTACGTCGTTCTTCTGATGGGATACCCCTTGCTCCGGCGCGCCCTGACACGCGCCGGAGCACACCGACGTTCGGCCGCGGTCTCGTACGGTGAGGGGGCGGGCCGCGAGTACGCGGATGGCGCGGGCCCGCGTGATCGTGGCTACCTCACGGAGGACGACATGAGCGGCAGCGCACGGCCGGGTCCCGGCAACGGCCTCACCGACGTCGAGGGAGTGCGCGTCGGTCACGCCCAGCGGACCGGCGACGGCTGGCTCACCGGGACGACGGTGGTGCTGGCCCCCGAGGGCGGCGCGGTCACCGCGGTCGACGTACGCGGCGGCGGTCCCGGCACCCGCGAGACCGACGCCCTCGACCCGCGCAATCTCGTGCCGTACATCGACGCCGTGGTGCTCACCGGAGGCAGCGCCTTCGGGCTCGACGCGGCGGGCGGCGTGGTCGGCTGGCTGGAGGAGCGGGGCCGGGGCTTCCGGGTCG
Source organism: Streptomyces sp. NPDC008317 (assembly GCF_042955955.1). Classification (NCBI taxonomy): domain Bacteria; kingdom Bacillati; phylum Actinomycetota; class Actinomycetes; order Kitasatosporales; family Streptomycetaceae; genus Streptomyces; species Streptomyces sp. NPDC008317. The sequence continues at coordinate 131,851 of NZ_JBIBFQ010000005.1, read as the reverse complement.
GCGGTCCCGGCCAGGTGGTGCCGGTGGTGCCCGCCGCCGCGCTGTTCGACCTCGGCCGCGGCGGCTCGTGGACGGCGCGACCGGGAGCGGAGACGGGCCTCGCGGCGGTACGCGCCGCGGCGGCGGCCCCGGAGGGCGCGCCGGTGCCGCAGGGCTGCGTCGGCGCGGGTACGGGCGCGGTGGCCGGCGGTCTCAAGGGCGGGGTGGGGACGGCCAGCACGGTCCTGGAGTCCGGCGTGACGGTGGCCGCGCTCGCGGTGCTCAACGCGGCCGGTTCCGTGGTCGACCCGGACACGGGCGCGCTCTGGGGCGCGAGGCCGGGCCCCGCCGCCGCGGAATTCGCCCCGTACGGCCCGCCCGTCGCGGGCGACGCCCTGGAGCGGGCCCGACGCCGTACGGCCGCCGCTGCCGCCGCGAACGCCGAGCGGCGGACCCACCCGCTCAACACCACGCTGGCCGTGGTCGCGACGGACGCCGTCCTCACCCGCGCCCAGGCGCGGAAGCTGGCGGGCACCGCGCACGACGGACTCGCCCGCGCCGTCCGCCCCGCCCACTCCCTGTCCGACGGCGACACCGTCTTCGCCATGGCGACCGGCCGCCGCCCCCTCGTCCCGCCGGGGACGGCCGCCGCCGCCGACCCCGCCTTCGGCGTGCACATCGAGGCGGGCGCGATGAACGCCGTCCTCGAGGCGGGCGCCGACGCGCTCACCCGGGCCCTCCTGCACGCCGTCCTCGCCGCCGAGACGGTGGACGGACCGGGCGGCCTCTTCCTCTCGTACCGGGACGCGTACTACGGCGCCTGACGGCTTCGGCGCCACGGCTTCGGCACGGCTTCGGTACGGCGCGGGGGAGCGGTGGGGCCCCCACCGCGCCGTACCGCGTACTCCGGCTTGCCGTCCCGGCGGGCTCAGGCTCCGTACGGGACCCCCGCGCGCGTCCTGGTCCTGCGACGGGCCGGGCGGACCGCGCGCACCGCGTCCTGGTGCACCCGCTCGATGAGCGCGCCGTAGGCGGTCACCATGCGGGTCTGGCTGAAGCGCTCGCGGCTGCGGGCCAGCGCCGGGGCGAAGTCGGCGGCCAGCGCCGCCGCCCGCGACCAGGCCGCGGCGATCGGCTCGGCCTCCGCCGGGGTGAGGAAGCCGTGCCCGGCGACCAGCTCCGCGCAGTCCCCGACATCGGTGGCCACCGGCACCGCGCCGCACATCATGCCCTCGATCAGGCACAGCGGCGCCGCCTCACCCGACGACGACGTCAGCGAGACCACGTCCGCGGCGGCGTACACCGTCTCCATGTCCTGCCGCACGCCCAGCAGCGACAGCCGCCGCAGCAGGCCGGGAGCGTCACCGAAGGCGGCCGTGATGTCCGCGGTCAGCTCCGGGTTCTCCGCGGTCATCCCGGCGCCGCACATCAGGACGTGCGCGCCGGGGTCCCGCCCGAGATGGATCCTGGCCGCCCGCAGGAACAGCGGCACGTTCTTCATCTCCGCGTAGCGGGCCGCGAAGACCGTGACGGGCGCGTCCGCCGCGATACCGAGCGAGGACCGCATCGCGGCCCTGCGGACCGCGTCGGGCCGGAACCGCAGCAGATCGACGCCGTTGGGGATGACGTGCATCAGCTCGGCAGGGATGCCCGCGGCCACGTACGCGGCCCTGGTCGACTCCGCGCAGCAGACGCAGGCCCGCACCCGGCCCGCCGCCACCGCGGCGCGCAGCGCGTCCAGCGCGGGGCCCTGATTCTCCGGATCGGACCTGTGCAGGCACACCACCACCGGCCGGTACGGTAGCCCGGCCTGATTGAGCAGCGTGAGCGGCTGTTCCTTGAGCGAGAGGAGTACGTCGGCCGCCGCCGTCGCCCTGGCGGTGGCCGCGAGCTCCGACCGGCTGAACACGCCACCGCCGCTCTCGTATCCGCCCTCACGGCTGCCCGCCTCGGCGTCCTCCCGGCCTTCGCCGCCGAAACGGTCGCGCAGGGCCGACACCGGTACACCCGCCGCCGTGAGCGCCCGGTAGCAGGCGTCCTCGGACATCGGCTGCCTGGTCGCCTCGCGGTGCATCTCACCCTCGATGCTCAGCACCGCGTGCCGCTGCGCGCCGCCGCTGAGACCGCGCACGACGTCGCTGTGCAGAATCCTCGCACCGCCGGAAAAGAAGCCCTCGTAGATCGACAGCACACGCAGTTCGTTCATGACGCGCACCCATCGCAGGTCCCGCTCTGCGGGAAATCGACAAACCTGGTTGACCAGCGGATTAGCCGCGATGGGACCACCTAAAACTTGCGCGCGTGTGAATTCCAGATTTCACCGAGTGACGCTTTCTGTAACGTGCGGTGCGGATATGGAAATATGCACGCCGAGGGGCGCCCGGCGGCCGGGCGATAACCGTGCCGTATTTCCACGCGGCCGGACCGGGCGGCGTGCCCCGACTCCGGTGCCCGCGCCCGGTGTTGACCCCCGCGCGGTGCGCACTCGTGTGTGTGACCCGCGGGTCGCAGGGCAGACGGCCCCTATGGGAATCATCAGTTGGGTCATCCTCGGTCTGCTCGCCGGGGCCGTCGCGAAGATTCTGCTGCCCGGTCGCGATCCGGGCGGCCTGGTCGGAACCACCCTGATCGGCGTCGCAGGGGCGTTCGTCGGCGGCTGGCTGTCCGCCAAAATCCTCGACAAGCCGGTACAGCACCACTTCTTCGACGCCGCCACCTGGGGCGCGGCGATCGGCGGGGCGCTCGTGCTGCTCATCCTCTACCGCATCTTCTTCGGCGACTCGCGGGACGCGAGGCGCTGACCACCGGTCACCCGGGCGCACGGGCCGGGGGGGGGGCCCCCCCCCCCGGGGGGGGGGCCCCCCCGCCCGGGCGCCCCGCCGGGGGGGGGGGGGGGTGTAAAAAAAAAAGACCCCGAAAG
>NZ_JBIBFQ010000005.1:0-128942 GCF_042955955.1 Streptomyces sp. NPDC008317 | reverse complement strand
TCGTCGGGCGACGGGGGGGCGGGGGGGGGGTCCCCCCGGGCCCCCGGGGGGCGGGGCGGGGGGGGGCCCCCCCCTGGGGGGGGGTGCCGCCCTCCGGCCGTGCGCCCGGTCCTGTCGTGAGCGGTATGACACATATCCGACCCGTGAAAGCGCATTGCCCCGAACGCCCGGCTTCGGATTCACATGTTGTAGGCGTTGCCTCATGAGGCGATGACAGGAGAGCCCAATATCGATTCAATGAATCGATCCGATGTTTACTTCTTGACGTACGGAGCGTCACGAGAGTTGACTCGCCTGCACCCGGGTCGCGGTGTTGCGGCCCAGTCAGGGAGGGGCAAACCGCGCATGAAGGCAATGACGCGACGGCTCATCGTCGGAACCGCCGCTGTTTCGCTCGCGCTCACCACCTTGGCCGCCTGCGGCAAAACCCATGACAAGTCGTCAGGCGGCGGCAAGGACAAGACGATCGGCCTGCTGCTCCCGGACACCACGACCACCCGGTACGCCAAATTCGACCGTCCCCTGATCGAGGCCAAGATCAAGGAACTGTGTTCGGACTGCAAGGTCAGCTACGACAACGCCTCGGCCGACCCGGCGAAGCAGGCGCAGCAGGTCAGCAGCATGATCGCCAAGGGCGTCAAGGTGCTCATCCTGGACGCGCAGGACTCGGTCGGCATCCAGTCCTCGGTGCAGGCCGCGGTCGACAAGGGCATCAAGGTCGTCGCGTACGACCGCCTCGCGCAGGGTCCGGTGTCCGCCTACGTCTCCTACGACAACGAGAAGGTCGGCGAGTTGCAGGGGCAGGCGCTGCTGGACGCCATGGGTCCCAAGGCCGTTCCCACCTCGAAGATCGTGATGATCGACGGCGACCCGGCCGACCCGAACGCCGCTGCCTTCAAGGAAGGCGCGCACAAGATCCTCGACGGCAAGGTGAACATCGCCTACGAGCAGTCGGGTCTGTGGAAGGACACCGTCGCCAACCAGAAGGTCACCGCGGCGATCACCCAGCTCGGCAAAGCCGCCATCGCCGGTGTCTACTCCGCCAACGACGCCATGGCGGGCGGTATCGCCACCGCCCTCAAGGGTGCGGGCATCAACCCGCCGCTCACCGGTCAGGACGCCGAACTCACCGCGATCCAGCGGATTCTGGCGGGCACTCAGACCAGCACCGTCTACAAGGCGTACAAGCCGGAGGCGGACGCCACCGCGCAGATCGCGATCGACCTGCTGAACGGCAAGGACGTCAAGTCCGTGGCCGACGGCACCGCCAAGAGCGGTTCCGGACAGGACGTCCCGGCGAAGCTGCTGGACGCCATATCGGTGACCAAGGAGAACATCAAGGACACGGTCATCAAGGACGGTCTCTACACCACCGCCCAGATCTGCACCGCCGAATTCGCCCAGGCGTGCAAGGACGCCGGCATTCAGTAGGAGACGCCTCGAACGGGACGCGCATCCGACGGATGACGCGTCCGGCGAGAAACCTCCGGCAGCGGTTTCGACCGGCCGGGTCAGGGGCGCGTACCGCGTACGCCGTATCCCTCGGCCCGGCCGGTGGTCACACCGCCGAACCCCTCGGGGGCAGCGCGCCGCCGCGCGGACCGTCGGACTCCCAGCTCACGAAGCGCCCCGACTCGCGGACCAGACCGGTCATGAACCACAGCACCACCGCCGAGTCGTCCGTCCACCCGAGAACCGGGATGACGTCCGGGATCGCGTCCAGCGGCGAGACCACGTAGATCGCCGCCAGGACCGTGAAGGCCAGCAGCTTGGCGCGCGACAGGCCCGGATAGCGGCGGTGCAGCACCGCGCTGACCAGACGCGGCGTCGCCACCAGCCGCCGGAACAGGCCCGGTTCGCCCGGGCGGCGCGTCTCGCGGTACAGGCCCCACGCGGAGCGGCCGGTGCGCAGCGGCACGGGCGCCCTGCTCGGCTTGCGGTCGCTTCTGGCCATGGCGGCGGCTCCTTCGGCGTACGGACGGACATGGATACGGGGCGAGGCCGAGTGGAGACCTGACGGTTTCCGGTCCGGCGGAGACCTCACGGCCTCCGGTCGGTCGGGAACCTCCCGGCCTCACTGTCACCGCCTACCCCCGATCCGGCCGTGCGTGACGCCGCCACGCCCGACGGGAGGCGTCCGAGAGCGAATCGGGTCATCGGGTTGTCGGATGTCCGTAAGGCTTCGGGCGCCGCCGCCCTCACAAACTCCTCACGTTGAGCGCCGACCACCTGGGCAGGCGAGTACCCATGGGCCCGGTACGTGGGCCCGACACTCCGCACCCGACGAAAGGCGGTGTCTCCGTGAGCTGGCAACACCAGGCCGCATGCCGCACCGAGGACCCCGAACTCTTCTTCCCCGTGGGCAACGCCGGACCGGCCAAACTCCAGGTGCAGAAGGCCCAACGGGTCTGCGCGGACTGCCCGGTCAGGGAGACCTGCCTGAGCTACGCCCTCGACATGGGCGAAAGCCTCGGCGTGTGGGGCGGCACCAGCGAGGAGGAACGCCGCACCCTGAAACGTCGGAGGTCTCGGCAGCAGGCCGCGGTGGCCCGCGCGTCGGCGGGCACCGCGGAGCCGCATGTCACGCACCGCGCCCCTTGACCGGCGTCAGCAGATCCCGCTCCCGGACGACGGACAGCGACAGGGTCCGGTATCCGGCGGATTCGAAGAGCACGGTGACCGTGTCGTCCGCGACGCCCATCACCTCGCCCTGACCCCATTTGTCGTGCAGGACCCGGACGCCGGGCGCGTACCGGCCGTGCGAAGCGGCCGCGGCCCCGGCGTCCGGCCGTCCGCGGTCGCGGCGCCAGATACGTGCCCGGCTCCCGCCCCGCGCGGCTGCCGCGGCTGACTCCCGGCCGCCGGAACCGGACTCCGCGTCCTGTCGGGAGTCGCCCCGCGAGCCCGTACCGCGCAGGACACCCGCGTGGCGGTCCCTTTCGGGGGCCGGGGCGCCGGGTCCGGACGTCGAACCGCACGTGTCGCAGTTGCCGCAGCCTCCGGGGAGCGCCTCGCCGAAGTAACCCAGCAGGAAGGCCCGCCGACAGCCGTCGGTCTCCGCGAAGCCGCGCATCATGTCCACGCGGGACTGCTCCAACTGCCGGTGACTGTCGGCGGTTTCCAGCGCCCGCTCCACAGCGGCCTTCCGCGCCGCGGCCGTCGCGCACTCCGGCGTCAGCGACACCTTCCCGTCCGCCGCCGTACGGACCGCGCCCGCCTGCCCCAGCAGATTGAGGACACCCGTCAACCGGGTCGCCGTCAGTCCGGTGTCGCCGCGCAACGCCGTCACGGAGACCGCGGCGGGCTCCTCGGCCGCCTTCTTCCCGGCCGCCTTGCCCGTCGTCCGCTCGGCCGACCGCTCGGCGAGCTGGTCCGCGACCAGGGTGAGGGCGTCGGCGTCCGGGCGGCCGGAGGAGAAGAACCGCCGCAGCCCCAAGTCCTGCGGCCGGTAGGCGATGTACGCCCGCGCCGGTTCCCCGTCGCGGCCCGCGCGGCCGATCTCCTGGTAGTACGCGTCGAGCGATCCCGGCACCGAGGCGTGCACCACGAACCGCACATCGGGCTTGTCTATGCCCATGCCGAACGCCGAGGTGGCCACGACGACCGCCAACTCCCCGTGCTGGAAACGGTCCTGGACGGACGACCGCTCCGCGGCGCGCAACCCTGCGTGGTACGCGGCGGCGGACACCCCCGCCTCCCGCAACTCCTCGGCGTATGACTCGGAATCGCGCCGGGTCGCCGTATAGACGATGCCGGAGCCGGTCTCGGCGCCGACGCGGTCGAGGACCGCGCGCCGCTTGGCCTTCTCCTCCTGGAAGTAGCCGACCGCCAGATGGATGTTGGGCCGGTCGAACCCGGCGATGACCTCCTGGGCGCCGCGCATGCCCAGCAGTTGAAGGATCTCCGCGCGGACCGGCGCCGCCGCGCTCGCGGTGAGTGCCAGGACCGGCGGGCGGCCGATCCGTTCGCGTACGGCGCCCAACCGCAGGTAATCAGGGCGGAAGTCGTGGCCCCAGGAGGAGACGCAGTGCGCCTCGTCCACCACGAACAGCGCGGGACGGGCCTGCTTCAGCCGCAGGATGACGTCCTCCCTGGCCAGTTGCTCGGGCGCGAGGAAGATGAAGTCCAGGTCGCCGCTCTCCACCCGGTCCCAGGTCTGCGCGTTCTCCGCGTCGCGGTGCGTGGAATTGACCGATGCCGCGCCCGGTCCTTCGCGCTTGAGCAGCCCCTCGACCTGGTCGCGCTGGAGGGCGATCAGCGGGGACACCACGACCGTCGGCCCCTTCAGCAGGACGCCCGGCACCTGGTAGACCGCCGACTTCCCGGCACCGGTCGGCATCACGACCATGACGTCCTGGTGCCGCATCACCGCCTTCATCGCCTCCAGTTGCGGCGGGCGCAGGCTCGGCCAGCCGAACACGTCACGTGCGCAACGCCGTAGCCGACGGGCGGTCGATCCGAACATGCTGCTCCCTGCGGTCGTGGTGGTTGAGGCGGTCGGCCGATGAAGGTCGGCCGATGAAGGTCGGGCGTTGGAGGGGGAGGGCGCCGGGGCGGTGTCGTGGGTGCGGGTGACCGTCGGCGGCGCGATCGGGCAGACGGAAGGCGCCCTTCCCGGGGTCGGGTTCCATGCGGAACTCCTCGAGGAAAGGCGCCTGCGTTCATATCATCCGGATGCCGGGTGTGGCCGGGACCAGGACTCATGGATCACCGACGGCGCGGGCTCGACCTGTCGAGAGCGGCGATACCGACAGCGGCCAGACCGATCTGGATGAGCCACTCGATCCAGTCGACTCCGCTGGTGTCGTCGACGTTGAGACCGTGGGCGATGGCGGCTCCGATGATGGCCGCCACGATGCCGATCAGGATGGTCCAGATGACGCCGATGTGCTGACGGCCGGGGACCACGAGCCGACCGAGCACGCCAATGATAATGCCGATGATGATGGCGCTGATGATGCCGGAGATCTCCATGACGTCCCTTCTTGTCGTACGTGGCCACCCACGTGCGTTCTCGGGGGTCGTCTGCCCTTGAAGGACGCGAACACGCATTCGGCCCCGGGCGAGGGGGAGTTGGGCCCAAAGGGGTGCTTCGCGCGGCCGGGTCCGAGGGCTTCGGGCCCGCGGCCTCCCGGCGTGAAGCGTTCTGGTATGCGGTGTTCCGGCATGGAGCGTCCCGGCATGGAGCGTCCCGGCATGGAGCGTCCCGGCCGCCGGCCCTTGCGGGCGGCGACCGGGACGGGGTGCTCAGGAAGCGGTCCGACTACTTGCAGTCGTCCTTGGCCTCGGGGTGCCAGACGTGACCCTCGTGGCCCCAGTGGCCCATGCCGTCGTGGTTCGCGCCGTCCCAGCCGGCGCTCTCGTGGTGACCGCCGCCGTTGTAACAGGTGTTGCCGAATGCGGGGTTCAGCGCGCCGATCAGGTTGATCGAGTTGCCGCAGGCGTTGATCGGCACGTCGATCGGGACCTGGATCAGGTTGCCCGACAGGACGCCGGGCGAGCCGATGGCCGCGCCGGTGGCGTCGGCGTCAGCGGCGGCGACGCCGCCACCGGCAAGCACGATCCCGCCGACGAGCGCGGCCAGGACAGCGCCGTTGCGCATGAGCTTCATGGGTACTCCTTTGGTGCTGGTGGTCTGCACTGAGCCCACCGGCATGCGGAGTGTGATCATCCGCCTTACCGGTGTCCGCACTCAGAGTTCGCCACCCGTCGTCGGCCCGGTGGCTGCCGCGCCCGCAAGTCACTCGTCCGGACGGCAGCGAACACCGCTCCCCGAGTGAGCCCGCGGCCCGACTGCGCCGGACGGCTCTGCCGAACGCCTCTGCCGAACCCCTCGGCCCGGGGCCTCGGCGGTATCGAACGGTCGGAACGCGGGCGGACGGCGACGGTTCAGGAGTCGTCGGGGTGAGGCGGTGTCAGCTGGGCAGACGAGCCGACAGGCCAACCACCGGAGGACATCATGCCGCTGACGTTCCGTAAGTCGTTCCACATATTTCCCGGCGTACGTATCAACGTGAACCGGAAGTCGCTGTCCCTCACGCTCGGACGCAGGGGCGGCGCGCACCGCACCTGGTCGACCACGGGACGGCGGACGACCTCCGCGGACCTGCCGGGCCCCTTCGGCTACCGGCACACCGACCGGCGCAAGTGATCGGCGCGGGCGACCCGCCCCGCCGGTCTCGGAGACCCGTCTCAGAGACCGGATTCCCGCACGAGGGCTCGCGGCGCCTGGCAACGCCAGGCGCCGACGAGCAGCGCCCGCAGCTCGTCCTCGGCGACGGCCTTGAGCCGTACGAGCACGGCGGGGAATCCGTTGTAATGCGGCTCGGTGAAGAACTTCGCCGGGTCTGAGGCGAGGAGCGCCTCCTTCTCCTCCTGGCCCGCGACCCGGACGGCCACCACGTCGGTCCGCGGGACGCGGGCCTGCTTCGGGTCGGTCCGCTCCAGCCACACCCAGGCGAATTTCTTGTGCCTGCCGCCGTTCGGCACCGATACGGACATCCCGTCGTCCGCCGCCACCGCCTCCGGCAGGGTCAACGCGATCCGGCGCACATCGTGATGATCAGCCATCTCCGCATCCTCCATGGAATGCGGGTGCCCGCGCCCGTGGTGGCCATGCCCCGCCGGGAAATCCGCCGGGCGGCGTACCGGCGGCCGGTATGTGAGCGGCATGTGATCCGCGGGCGGGGGCACACGGAGCCTCAGAGGTCGAGGACCTGTCCGGTAGTACCGCCACCGGCCGCGTCCCGTCGTTCGGCGAAAAGAGACTCGATGCCCGACTCCTGCTGCCACACGGTGACGGCGTCGATGCCGCTACCCAGCGGCCACCGGCTGCGGATTCCGGCGTGGATGGCCTACGACCCGCAGGACTGCCTCGCGGTGCGGATGACCTTCGGCCTCGGCGGCCCCGAGACCGCCACCTGGATCTTCGCCTGGGACCTGCTGGCCCGGGGCCTGACCGGAGCCGTCGGCCTCGGCGACGTCCGGGTCACGCCCTCGGCCGGAACCGGCTCCCGGCTGCTGATTCGCCTCGGCCGTCCCGGCCAGGACGCCCGCGTCGAGCTGGACGCCGCCCCCGTGCGCCGCTTCGTCTCCTTCGCCCGGGAGCGCGCCCCGCTCGACACCCGGACCGTCCGATCCGCCCTGGACGCCGAGCTCTCCCGCATCGTCGAACGCGCCTAGGGCCTGTCCGCCCGTCAGGTCTGGCGCAGCGGCTCGTAGGCGTCGGCGGTCAGGCCGAACGTCCAGGCCACGCCCTCCTTCGCCGTGCTGGTGCCGGGCGGCACCCGCAGCCAGTACGTCCGGCTCGTGCCGTCCGGCTCCGGCGTGGAGTTGACGACCTCGACCATCGTCACGTCCTCGTCCCCGGTCAGCGCGATCCGCCAGAGGATGCCGGTCTCGTCCCGGTGCACGGGGACCGCGCCCGACTCGGTCAGATAGCGGTCGTAGCCGTAGTGCTCCAGCATGACGCGGCGCAGCTCCGCGTTCTCCTCGCCGCGTATCCGCTCCGGCGTGAGGGTGCTCAGCTCACGCAGGAACTCGGCGGGGACCGGCATGCCGCGCCAGGCGTGCAGCGCGAAGCCGTCGGGGAAGGCGAGCGCGGGACCGTCGGCCCGGTCGAGGCGGCCCGCCTCGTCGCGGTGCAGCTCGGCGGGGCGCTCGCAGACGATCGCGACCCGCTCGTACGGCCACCACCAGCCCGCCGAGCGGGCGACCGCCGCCAGCCCGTCCAGCGGGGAGCCCTCCTGCGTGTCGAACGCGCACAGCCAGGCCGCCTCGTGCTGACCGAGGACCGCGTCGAGCAGCAGCAGCCGGATCTCCGGCTCCTCCTTCCGCCCCCGCGCCAACTCCTCGACCACACCGGCCCTGATCCGGCCCGCCAGCGCCTGCGTCCCCTCCCACAGCCGCGCCCCGGTCGCGTTCCACCGCTCGCTCCAGCCCGCGGGGCCGAGCGCCGCGTGCAGCCGGGCCCGCTCCGCGGCCCACGGCCGTCCGCGCACCTCGTCCCGCACGCTGTGACCCTTGCCGCGCGTCCCCTGAAGCGCGGCCTCCGCGCGCAGCATCGCCACGGCCGCGCGCGGCGATCCGGCCCAACGGACGCGCTCCGGCTCCGCGAGACCCGCGCGCCGGTACGCCAGCCGCACCCCCGCCTCGGCCGCCGCGCGGTCCGCGGATCCGGTGGCCACGGCGGCCTGCCTCCACTGCTCGACGGTCGACATGCCGTCCCCTCCCATGAGTTCTGCTCCCTGCCCTCGACGTGCTGTCCTGCCGTGCCCGCGCGCCCGGACCCCGGGCGCCACCGCGGGACGCTCAGTCGGCGACCACGCGGACCGAGCCCGGTACGTACTCCCGCTGCCGCACCACGCGGTACCAGCCCTTGGGCAGCGATATCGCCGCGTGCTCCTCGTGCACGACCCGTCCGCCGTCCGGCAGATGCAGCAACATCGGCGCGAACGGGGCCGGCGGGCTGAAGAGCCGTCCCGGTCCCATGACGGCGTGCGCGTGACCTGTCACCTCGCCCAGCGCGAGGACGAGCCGGCCCCGCGCGTCCCGCGGCTCCTGCGGCGCGTCGTCCATGTGCGGCGGCAGCGCCGACTCCTCGGTCGGCGCGATGAGCACATCACCCTGCCGGTACATCGCTCTCCCTCCGCGCGGCGCTCCGTGCACCGCGTCGACACCGACCGTAGGCGCGGGGTCTGACAACGGCTCAGAGTCGGCCCGGCCGCAGCCGTTGTCAGTGCGGCTTGGTAGAACTTGCTCACACATCGGCCGGTGATCGCCGCGGCCGAATTCGTACGGCCGTCGAATGTCGAACGTCAGGAGCAGGCGGACATGACCATCGGGAACCACATGCGGGAGCTGCACGGCCTGCCCGCCTTCGACTTCCCCGGACCCGACGACAAGGGCACCGACCTGCCGGAAGCGGACGCCGCCGCCTGGCGGATCGGCGTCGACTCCTACGACAGCGAGGAGAAGTGGGAGGACGCCTTCGCCCGATTCACCCAGGCCGTCGACATCACGCGGGTGCGCGCACTGATCGTCGGTTCCTGGAGCGAAGCCTACGAGAGCGGACCGGAACCGCTGATCGCGGCCATCTTGTCCGTGAAGGACCGACTGCCCGCGCTGCGGGCCCTGTTCCTCGGCGACATCGTGGGCGAGGAGTGCGAGATCTCCTGGATCAACCAGGGCGATGTCACCCCGCTGCTCGACGGCTTCCCCGAACTGGAGTCGTTCGGGGTACGCGGCGGACAGGACCTGGCCTTCCCCGCCGTGACGCACGCCCGGCTGCGCTCGCTCACCGTCGAGACCGGCGGCATGCCCGCGCAGGCCGTCCGCGGCATCGCCGCCAGCGACCTGCCCGCGCTGGAACACCTCGACCTGTGGCTCGGCACCTCCGAGTACGGCGGGGACAGCGAGATCACCGACCTGGCGCCGTTCCTCACCGGCGCGCTGCTGCCCAAGCTCCGCTCGCTGGCCCTGCGCAACAGCGAGATGCAGGACGAGATCGCCGCGGCCCTCGCCTCCGCGCCCGTCGTGGCCCGGCTGGAGACCCTCGACCTGTCGATGGGCGTGCTGACCGACGAGGGCGCCACGGCGCTGCTCGCGGGCCAGCCCCTCACCCACCTCAAGACCCTCGACCTGCACCACAACTACCTCACCTCGCCGGTCGCCCGGCGCCTGCGGGAAGCCCTCGAACCGTCGGGCGTCCACGTCGAACTGGACCGCGACGACGCCGACGAGGAGGTCGATGACGACGACGAGACCGTGTGGCGTTTCGTCGCCGTCGGCGAGTAGCCGGTCGTTCCGTCAGCCGTCCAGCCGGTCGCCGACCGGCCGATGACCACCGTCGGGCGGCGGACCGGTGACCGGTGACCGTCCATCAGCGCCGGGCACGTGGGCGACCAGGGGAGAGGGGGAAGGTGACGTGAGAGACGAACCGCGCTTCGCGGTCGTCGGCAACCCGGAGAACCGGCGGGTCGGTCTCTTCGCGCGCGCCGCGACCGAGGCCGGGCTGCCCGCGCCCCGCGTCGTGCCCTGGCGCGACGTCCTGCGCGAGGGCGGCGCGACCTTCGCGGCGGACGAGGTCGTACGGCTCGACTCGCCCGGTGAGGACGCCGAAGTGGACCGCGCGCTGCGGGACATGGACGACCCCACGCGGGTGGAGGGCAGCGCCCGCTGGTACGCCCGATTCACCGCCGCCGTCCGCACCCTGGACGGCGGCAGGCGGCTGGACGACCCGGACGAACTGGCGGTGCTGTTCGACAAGCGGCGCTGCCACCGGAGGCTGGCCGAGGCCGGGGTGCCCGTGCCCGCCTCGCCCACCTCGGGTCGCGCCGCCCCCGCGGTGCGCGGCTGGGCCGACGTACGGGCGCTGATGCGCGAGCACGCCATGCCGCGCGCCTTCGTCAAACTCGCGCACGGATCGTCGGCCTCCGGGGTGCTCGCCGTGGAGACGGCGGGCGGCGGGCGCGTCCAGGCCACCACGTCCGTCGAGTCGGCGGACGGACGTCTGCACAATTCGCTGCGGGTGCGCCGTATCACCCGCGAGACCGAGATCGCCGCGCTGGTCGACGCGCTCGTACCGGACGGCCTGCACATCGAGCGCTGGCTGCCCAAGGCGTCGCTGCACGGGCGCGTCGCCGACCTGCGGATCGTGGTCGTCGACGGCCGCGCCACGCACGCCGTGGTGCGCACCAGCCGCTCGCCGCTCACCAACCTCCACCTGGGCGGCGCGCGCGGCGACCTCGGCGCCGCGATCGAGGCCGCGGGCGTCCGGTGGGAGCAGGCGCTGGAGATCTGCGAGCGGGCCGCCGCCTGCTTCCCCGGCACGCTGTGCGTCGGCGTCGACCTGCTCCCCGCGATCGGCTGGCGGCGCTTCGCGGTCGGCGAGGTCAACGCCTTCGGCGACCTGCTGCCGAGGCTCACCGGACTGCCGGGCAGCGGAGCGGAGGGCCTGGACACCTACGCCGCCCAGATCGCCGCCGTACGCGCCCGCGCCGCGTCGCCGACCGGAGTCCGACCGCCGTACGCACCGGTCGCGTACGAACGGAGCGCGTACGAACCGGTCGCGTACGAACGGAGCGCGTACGAACCGGCTGCGTACGAACGGAGCGCGTACGAACCGGCCGCCGATGAATCCGCCGCGCCCGTACCGGCGCCGCACGAACAAGCCCCGCCCGAACCGGCGCCGCGCGGCGCGGCACGTACCAGCAGGCCACGAACCGTCGCACCACCAAGCGCCGAGGACCCGACATGCGACCCTCTGACGCGTCCGCGCCCGCCCTCCTGGACGGCGGAGGCCCGGACATGAACGAGGTCGTGGGCCGCGACGACCTCCTCCTGATCACCCTCGACACGCTCCGCCACGACGTCGCGGCCGAGTTGGCCGCGGCCGGCCGCATTCCGCACCTGGCCCGCCATCTGCCGGGCGGGCGCTGGGAGGAGCGGCACGCGCCCGGCAGCTTCACCTACGCCTCGCACCAGGCGATCTTCGCCGGATTCCTGCCGACCCCGGCGGCGCCCGGACCGCACCCCCGGCTGTTCGCCGCGCGCTTCGCCGGGAGCGAGACCACCGAGGCGGGCACGTACGTCTTCGACACGCCCGACCTGGTGTCCGGGCTCGCGGCGGCCGGATACCGCACCGTCTGCATCGGCGGCGTCGGCTTCTTCAACAAGCGCGGCGCGCTGGGCGACGTCCTGCCGGGACTGTTCCAGGAGAGTTACTGGGAGCCGGAGTTCGGCGTCGCCTCGCCCACCTCCTTCGAGGCGCAGGTCGCGCGCGCGGAGCAGGTCGTCGCCGAACTGCCCGCCGACCAGCGGCTGTTCCTCTTCCTCAACGCGTCCGCGCTGCACCAGCCCAACTGGTTCCACACACCGGGCGCCACCCGCGAGGCCGGTGACACCCGCGCCACGCACGCGGCGGCGCTGGAGTACATCGACCGGCACATCGGACGTCTCTTCCACGCCATGGCGGCCCGCCGCCGCTGCTTCGCCATCGTCTGCTCCGACCACGGCACCACCTACGGAGACGACGGCTACACAGGTCACCGCCTCGGCCACGAGGCGGTCTGGACGGTGCCCTACGCCCACTTCTTCCTGGAGCCGTCCTCATGAACGCGCCGATCACCACGACCACACCGACAAGCACGACCACACCGACAAGCACGACCACACCGACCAGCACGACTACACCGACCGGCACGACCACACCGGTCTCCACGGCCACGCCCGCCGACGCGCCGTCCCCTGACCAGCCCGCGCCCCCCGCCGACAGTCCCTACCAGAGCTACGTCTACGCGTATCCGCACAAGACCGCCTACCGCCCGCTGCCCGACCGGCCCGCGCTGAGCGGCCTGTGGCAGGCGGAGCCCAAGGACGCGCTCTCGCTCTATCTGCACATCCCGTTCTGCGAGGTCCGCTGCGGATTCTGCAACCTCTTCACCCGCATCGGCGCGCCCGGCGAGCTGACCACCCGCTATCTCGACGCGCTCGACCGGCAGGCCACCGCCGTCCGGGACGCGCTCGGCGACAGCGAGCCGCTACGGTTCGCCACCGCGGCCTTCGGCGGCGGCACCCCCACCTTCCTGACGGCCGCCGAACTGGAACGGCTCTGCGACATCGCCGAGCGCCGGATGGGCGCCGACCTGCGCGCGATCCCGCTCTCCGTCGAGGCGTCGCCCGCGACCGCCACCGCCGACCGGCTCGCCGTCCTCGCCGACCGCGGCGCCACCCGGCTCAGCCTCGGTGTCCAGAGCTTCGTGGACGACGAGGCGAAAGCCGCCGTACGGCCCCAGCGCCGCGCCGACGTCGAAGCCGCGCTCGCCCGCGTCCGCGACGCCGGTATCCCGGTCCTCAACATCGACCTCATCTACGGCATCGACGGCCAGACCCCGGCCAGTTGGCGCACCTCGCTGGAGGCCGCGCTGCGCTGGCGGCCGGAGGAGCTGTACCTCTACCCGCTGTACGTACGGCCGAAGACCGGCCTGGAGAGCCGCACCGCCGTCAGCGACCCGGCCTGGGACGAGCAGCGGCTGCGGCTGTACCGACAGGGCCGCGACCACCTCCTGACGCACGGCTACGAGCAGGTCTCCATGCGGATGTTCCGCCGGGCCGACGCCGCGCCCCAAGGGCCCGACGACCACGCCTGCCAGACCGACGGCATGATCGGCCTCGGCTGCGGCGCCCGCTCCTACACCTCCACGCTGCACTACTCCTTCGACTACGCCGTCGACATGCGCGAGATCCGCGCGATCATCGACGAGTACACCACCACCGACGACTTCACCCGCGCCGCCCACGGCCGCCGGGTCGACGCCGACGAGGCCCGCCGCAGGCACCTGCTCCAGTCGCTGCTGCAAGCCGACGGCATGCCCCTGGCCGACTACCGCGACCGCTTCGGCACCGACGCCCACGCCGACTTCGCCGCCGAGATCGACCGCTTCGCGGCCCGAGGCTGGCTCGACGACGAGGCCCCCGCGACCGGCCGCATACGGCTGTCCCCCGAGGGACTCGCCCACTCCGACGCGCTCGGCCCCGAACTGTTCTCACCCCGGGTCCGGGCGGCGATGGCCGCGTACGAGCTGAAGTGAGGACGCCGCCATGGATCTGACACTGCTCTACCGCGGCCCGCTCGCCTCCTGCGACTACGACTGCCCGTACTGCCCCTTCGCCAAGCGCCGCGACAGCCCCGCGCAACTGCGCGCCGACCGCGCCGCGCTCGCCCGCTTCGCGCACTGGGCGCGAGAGCAGCGGGGCGACCGGCTGTCCGTGCTGTTCACCCCGTGGGGCGAGGGCCTGGTCCGCTCCTGGTACCGGAACACCCTGGCCGAACTGTCGCACGAGCCGCACATCGACCGGGTCGCCATCCAGACGAATCTGAGCTGCCGCACCGACTGGCTCGCGGACGCCGACCCCGGCACCCTCGCCCTGTGGTGCACCTACCACCCCGGCCAGACCCCGTACGACCGCTTCCTGCGCAAGACCCGCGAAGTGGCCGACCGCGGCGTCCGGTTCAGCGTCGGCGTCGTCGGGCTGCCGGAACACCTCGCGGACGCCGCTCGGCTGCGCGCCGCGCTGCCCGGCCACGTCTACCTGTGGGTGAACGCCGCCGAGGGCCACACCTACACCGACGCGGAAGCCGACGCCTGGACGGCCCTCGACCCGCTCTTCCCCTACAGCCGCCACCCGCACCGCTCGGCCGGCCTGCCCTGCCGCACCGGCGAGTCCGTCCTGTCGGTGGACGGCGACGGCACGGTCCGCCGCTGCCACTTCGTCCGCGCCGAACTGGGCAATCTCTACGACGGCTCCTACCGGGCCGCCCTGGCCCCCCGCCCCTGCCCGCTGGCCGTCTGCGACTGCCACATCGGCTATGTCCACCTGGAGTCGCTGCCGCTCTACGACGTCTTCGCGGGCGGAGTCCTGGAGCGCGTCCCCGCGGACCGCACGGCCACCGCGCCGGAAGCGGGCGCCGCGGGCGGCAGGGCCCTGCTGCCGCTGATCTGACCCGCCGTCACCCTCGGAGGCCGCGGGGGACGGCGGCGGACCCACGGGGAGAACGGGCAGGTGGGCCGCGCGCCGGATAGTCTTGGGCGGTGGACAGCGAACCGAGACCGCAGGCCGGAACGGCCGCTGAGCTGATGAAGGCCATGACCCGGCTCCGGGCCCGGCTGCGGGCCGAGTCGGCGACGGACGACATGCGGTGGACCTGGTCGCAGATCACCACGCTCGGGCGCATCGTGGACGAGGGCCCCACCACGGCGAGCGATCTGGCCGCGGCCGAACACGTACGGCGGCAGTCGATGGCCGAGACGCTCGCGGCGCTGCGCGACGGCGGGCTGATCACCTCGGGCAAGGACCCCGCCGACGGCCGCAAGACGCTCCTGCACGCGACGGCCGAGGGCCGGGCGCTGGTCGAGACCATCCCCGCCGTCCGGGAAGCCTGGCTGGAGGCGGCGGTACGCGATCTGCTCCGGGCCGACGAGCGCAGGACGCTGCTGAAGGCGGCCGAGATCATGAACCGCCTGGCGGACAGCGACCGTTGACCCGCCGCCGGGGTCCGGCTCCTACAGCACGGCCCCCATGCGCCACGGCACGATCTCCTCGGCCCCGAAGCCGAGCGCCTCGGACTTGCTCGGCGCGCCGGAGGCCATGTCCACCAGCGTCTCGAAGAGCCGGGTGCCGTACCGCACGTGCTCGTCGCGGGACATCGCCGGGCCGGCGTCGAAGTCCATGTCGCCGCTCATGTGCTGGTAGAGCCGACTGGTGGTGCTGATCTTCAGACAGGGCACGGGCCGTGAGCCGAACAGCGAGCCGCGACCGGTGGTGAAGGCCAGCAGGTTCGCGCCGCCCGCGACCATGCCGGTGGCCGACACGGGGTCGTATCCGGGCGTGTCCATGAACGTCAGACCGGGCGCCGTGACCGGCTCCGCGTAGCCGACGACTCCGTTGAGCGGGCTGCTCCCGCTCTTGAGTACCGCACCGAGCGACTTCTCCCAGATGGTGGTGATGCCCCCGGCCTTGTTGCCCTTGGAGGGATTGTTGTCCAGCGCGGCGCCGTGCCGGGTGACGTACCGCTGCCACCACGCGATCAACTCGTCGAGGCGTTCGGCGATCGCGGGCGTGGCGGCGCGGTCGCGCAGCAGGTGCTCGGCGCCGTAGATCTCCGGGGTCTCGCCCAGGACGACCCGCCCGCCCGCGGCGGCCAGCAGATCGGCGGCGACGCCCAGCGTCGGATTGGCCGTCAGCCCCGAATAGGCGTCGCTGCCGCCGCACTGGAGTCCGAGGGTGAGTTCGTGCAGGCCGACCGGCTCGCGGGACAGCGTCGCCAGGCCGCCGACCATCTCGGCGACGCGGTCGAGCGCGGCGTTCACGGTCGCCGCGGTGCCGCCGAGCGCCTGGATGGTGAGCGTGCGCACGGCCGGATCGTCGCCGAAGACGTTCTCCGGCTGGTTCACCTCGCAGCCGAGACTGACCGTCAGCACACCGGCGATGTTCACATGGCGCGCGTAGCCGCGCAGGGTGCGCCGCAGCAGGTCGTCGCCCTCGGTGCCCTCGGCCATGCCGCAGCCGAGGTCGTGGGTCAGGGCGATGACGCCGTCCAGGCCCGGCGCCCCGGCGTGGCGGTCGTTGGCGGCCTGGGCGATCATCCGGGCCACCGTCGCCGAGCAGTTCACCGTCGGGAGCACGGCCAGGTAATTGCGGGTGGCGGCACGGCCGTCGGCGCGCCGGTAGCCGAGGAAGTGGTCGCGGGTGGCCTCGGCCGGGGGCCGCCAGGCCGGGGGAGCGGGCCGCGGCGCCCCGGCGCGGGCGGTGGCGTCGCCGAGGCCGAGATTGTGGACGTGTACGTGTTCGCCGGGCCGGATGTCGCGGGCGGCGACACCGATGACCTCCCCGTACTTGCGGACCTCGGCGCCCGCGGCGATGGGGGAGACGGCCACCTTGTGGCCCGCGGGGATGTCGTCGGCGGCGGGGACCACACCCCGCGCTGCCCGTACGGGCGTGCCCGCCGCCACGTCCGTCCGCACCAGCCCGATGTTGTCAATGCCGGGCCGTGCGACCAGCGGGACGGCCGGTTCACCGGCCGTCCGCGCGGGCGCCGCCGCGCCGGTGTCCGTTCCGCGCACGTTCGTCATGCGCACACCGGCCGGACGGAGTTCGGAAGGAGACCCGCGCCGGAATCCGGCGGCAGATCCCCGAACACCGAGGGAAAGCTCACCCACTCATCCGTTGTGTGCGCTGATTCAGGGTCCCGTTCCGTGAATCCACCGCGGCGGATTTCCGGCAACTCTTCAATTGCGCACAGGGGACTGGAAAGTGGGATGTCCATACCTCAGGACGATACGTGCGCACTGCGGCGACAGTGAAGCGTGGATGTCGGAACAGCCCTATTCGGAAAGCGGATCGGCCCAGTTCAGAGCCGGGAGGCGGGGCACTGCCCGGACAACACCGCCGACCCGTATCGCATATGGGCCCGATCCGATTTCCGGATACCGACTTCACGTCGGGAGCGGGGCTCAAGCCTGCTTGCCGAGCGCGGACAGATCATCGGTGGTGATGACGTCCGCCTGGCTCGGGAACACCTTCTCGGTCAGCACGCGGTGGACCTCCGGATCGGGGTCGCCGGTCGCGTCCTTGAGGACGTAGAGCCGGTAGTCCTCGTCGGCGGCGTGCCGCACGGTCGAGAGCACCACGCCCGAGGTGGAGAGCCCGGCGAGGACGAGGGTGTCGATCTCCTGGCCGAGCAGCGTCGGGTGGAGTCCGGTGGCGGCGGAGAACGCGCCGACCCTGACCTTGCGCACCACGATGTCGCCCTTCCGTACGTCGAGCGCGTCGTGCAGGTCCGCCTCCGGGCTGCCGTCGGCGAGGAATCCGTGCCGGGCGACGGGGGCGAAGGACTTGTTGCGGTCGGGCACGGCGGCGAAGTCCTCCGGTGCGAAGGCGACGCGGACGTGGACGACGCGGATGTCCAGCGAACGTGCCCAGGCCAGGGCCTGTTGGGCGCGGGAGAGCACGGCCTCGCCGTCGGGAACGGCGGCCAGGACCGCGGGCTGGAAGTCCATCAGCAACAGGGCGGTACGGGAGGCGACGACGGGCTGGGCGGGGGTGGTCATGTCGGTACTTTCTGAGAGACGCGGATCACCTGAGCGGTGCGGTTCAGCGGTGTGGTCGTGTCGGACGGGGGGATCGACCGCCGCCGCGGAGCCCTGTCGGACACCGGCCAGGTGGCGGTCGAAGACGGTCATGAGGAGGACGACGGCGCCGATGGCGACCAGCGACCACGAGATACGGTGCAGGCCGGTGTCGTCGACGCGGCTGTGGAACGCGATCCCGGTGATGGCCGCCGAGGCGATCGAGCCGATGTACCCGAAGGTGCGCAGCAGCCCCGAGGCCGTGCCGACGCTCTCGGGCGGGGACTCGCGGTAGAGGACCGTCTGGTTGGCCACGGTGCTCGCCCCCGAGGTGAGGCCGAACAGCGCGGTGACGGCGACGACGGCGGCGACCGGTGTGTGCGCCGTGAGCGGCAGGGCGGCCGCCGCGCCGAGCAGCAGCAGGACCGCGGAGCCGATCAGCACGCCCCGCACCGATGTGCGGCGCGAGGCGATCCGGGCCGTGACGGCCGACAGGGCGCCCATCGGGACGAGGACCAGGCCCGCCTGGTACGCGGACAGCCCGTGCGCGGCCTCCAGCCACTGGGTCAGACCGTAGAGGATCACATAAGTGCCCATCAGCGTCAGCCCGTTGCGCAGATACGTGCGGGTCAGCGCGGGCTTCGAGGCGAGCAGCCGCACATCGAGGAACGGACGGGCGGCCCGCAGTTCCCAGGCGACGAGTGCTCCCGCCAGGACGACCGCGGCCGCCAGCGCGGTCCAGTCCGGCGTGGGCAGCCCGGTCAGGAAGACCAGGAGCGAGGTGAGGGCGCCCGCGAAGCCCGCCATGCCGACGACGTCGATGCGTACGGCCAACTCGCGCGGTGAGCGGCCCCCGGCGCGGGCGGGGTCCTTGTCGATCCACAGCAGCGCCATCGCGAAGGCGGCACCGGCGGCCGGCACGTTGACCAGGAACGCGGTCTGCCACCCGAGCCCGCCGACGAGCAGCCCGCCCACGGCCGGGCCGATCGCCACGGTGGCCGCACCGGCGACCGCCAGACCGCCGAGGACGTTGCCCGGCGGATCCTGGAGACCGACCGCGGTCGCCCGGCGGCGGATCAGCAGCATCGCGGAGGGGTAGGCGGCGGACGTGCCCGCGCCGATCAGGACGCGGGAGAGCACCAGGACGGGCAGATTCCAGGCGATCGCGCCGATCACGCCCGCGGCGAGCACGATGAGTGTGCCGGTCAGGAACACCCGGCGCGGGCCGAACACCTCCGCCAGCCGTCCGGCCGCGGGCTGCGCTATCGCACTGGTCAGATAGAGGCTCGAAATCAGGATCGCGGTCCGCCCGACCGGTATGTCCAGCGAGGCGGCGATGGGGACCAGAGCCGTCGCGATCACGGAGCTGTTGACCGGATTGAGCGCGGCCCCCGTGTACAGCGGGGTCACGAAGCGCGCGCCGAAGGGCTTTCCCCGCCCGTCGCCGGGCGCCCCGCTGACCGGTACGGCACCGCGTGCGATGACCTTCACCGCGTGACTCCTCTCGCGTCCCGCGCCCGCCGGTCCCCTGCCGCCCGCGTTCGGGCGCGGTCCAGGGCGGGTCGCAGCGGCCCTGAATAGGCAGGCTGCCTGTCGAATAGATTAGCAGGTTGCCTGCCTATCTGTGAGGGGTCCCCGTGCAGGGTCCTGCTCGGGGTCCCGTGCGAGGTCCCCGTGCGGGCTCAGGACCTGGCGAGGGCCCCGGTGGCATTCCGAACGGCCGCTGGGCGCGGCGGCCCGCGCCTTCATCAGAGCCGTGCTGCACGCGCCCCGGCCGGGGTGAACGATCGCCGTGCCACCGTGGTGAATTGGGCCGCGCGTGACCATGGGAAACGGCCCATTCGCGGCCCGGATCCCCGCCATCCGCTATCCGCCGTTGACAGTGGCCACGGCCGCGGGCGAAGTTGTCCGGCAGGGGCCGCCGCGACCGCCCGGAACAGCACGCAGAAGAGGCACGCGGCCGAAGAACACGCGGGAAAACGTGGAAGTCACGCGGAAACGGAGTCGTCATGGGCAGTGTGCGGACCTACACCGATCTGGATGTCGCGGTGCGCAGCGACACCTCCGAGGTGGGGGAGGGCCCTGTCTTCGACCCCAGGACCGGCCGGCTGGTGTGGGTCGACATCTACGGCGGCACGGTCTACGAGGACGACCTGGCCACCGGGCGGCAGACCGTGACGGAGGTCGGTGTCATGGTGGGCGCGGTCGCGCCGCGGGCCCACGACGACGGGTTCGCCGCCGCCGTGGCCGGCGGATTCGGCTTCCTCGTCGACGGCGTGACCACCGTCGTCGACCCGGTCCTGCCGGAGCCGAACCTGCGGATGAACGACGGCAAGGTGGACGCCCGCGGACGGTTCTGGGCGGGCAGCAACGACATGCGGTTCGCCCCCGGCCAGGGACGGCTCCACCGCTGGGACGCAGACGCCCCGAGCGTCGTCGTCGCGGACGGGCTGGTCCTGCCGAACGGACTGGGCTGGAACGCCGACAACACCGTGATGTACCTGGCCGACAGCTACGCCCGACTGCTCTACCGCAGCGCGTTCGACGCCGACTCCGGGGAACTGGGCGGCCTTGAGGTCCTGACGAAGACCGAGGGCTCCGGGGTCCCCGACGGCCTGGCGGTCGACGTCGACGGCTGCTTCTGGACAGCCATGCACGGCGGCGCCGAGGTACGGCGCTACGACCCGGCGGGCCGCGTGATCGGACGCGTACCGGTGCCCGTCCCGCAGCCCACGAGCTGTGCCTTCGGCGCCGACGGCAGGCTGTACGTCACCTCGGCCCGCGAGGGCCTGTCCGCCGAGGATCTGGAGCGCTCCCCGCTGTCCGGCTCCGTCTTCGTCGTCGCCACGGACACGCGCGGCGTCCCCGTGGCGGCCTTCCGCGGCTGAGACGGGAAGGCCGCTCCGGGCGCGTACGGCGGCGGCGTCCGGGCGACCGGCTCAGGCCGTCGGCGGAAGGGGCCGTACGCTCGCCGGGAGCGGCGTGCGGCCCTGCGCGTTGAGGAAGGCGCAGACGGCCGCGTTGCTCGAACGCCGGCGGGGCCAGAACAGCGCGACGTCCCGGTGGGCGGTGGGCGACTCGATACGGCGGACGGTGAGACCGTCCGTCGTCGTTGTCTCCACGGCCAGTTGGTTGATGATCCCGATGCCGAACGCCGACCGGACAAGGGCGATGAGCGTGGCGGGATGATCGGTGAGATAGGCGATGTCCGCCTTCGACTCGTACTCCCCGAGCATGTGCCGCAGGTCGTAGCCGCCGCCCTCCTCCTCGGAACCGGCCGGATTGCCGATGAGGGGCCGGGAGAGGATGTCGTCCACGCGGACGGTCGCCTTGGTCGCCAGCGGATCGTTGTCCCGCATGACCGCGACGATGTCCTCCCGCCAGATCGTGCGGTGGCACAGCGTGGGCTCGCGCATCTTCGGCAGCGTCGGCCGGAAGGCGATGTCGACCGTGCCCGTCGCGACGGCCTCCTCCAACGTGGCCGCGGTCCCTTCCCAGAGCTCGACGGTGAGACCGGGATGGTCGGCCTTGAGGACCTGGAGGAGCGTCGGGAGATAGGTGGAGCTGACCGACGGGTAGCTGGCCACGGTGAGGTGGGCGACGATCTGGTCCTGCGTACTGCGGGCGGCGTCGACACCGCGCTGGAGTTCCTGGAGCGCCGCCCGCGCGTGACCGTAGAAGAGGTCACCCGCCTGCGTGGTGCAGACCGGGCGGGCCTTGCGGTCGAAGAGCGTGACCCCCAGGGCGTGTTCCAGCGCCGCTATGTGCGCGCTGACCCGCGACTGCGAAAGGTGCAGAGTATGCGTGGCGGTGCCGAATCCGCCCCGGTCGGCGACCGCGAGGAAGCTGCGCAGCCACGCTGTCTGCAGAGACATCGCGTCGCGGGGAACCGTCGTCCCCTGCTCGGACGGGACGTCGTTGTCACCTGTGGACAGGGTCACTGACGGTTCCTTTCGTGTGCGGCCAAATTACCCGATCGCCCCCCGGGCCACTACGGGCGTGCGGGACATCAATGCCTGATCAGCGCGGTCCGGCCGGGTACCGGGGCCGCCTCTCTCGGACGGCGTCGTCCGCGAGAGGCGGCCCCGGCGGACCCCGGACCGTCACTCCCCGGCGTACGGCCGGTCCCCTTCCGAGGACGGCTCACGCCGCGGTCAGGCCGCCGTCGACGATCAGCGCCGCGCCGTTGATGAAGCGGCCGTCCGGGCCCGCGACGAAGGCGATCGTGGCGGCGATCTCCTCGGGCGAGCCGAGCCGTCCGTCCAGTTGGCGGGCGGCCATCGCCTGCCGGGCCGCGAGCGGATCGGGGGCGTTCGCGACGATCTTGTCGATCCACTCGGTCGCGACGGTGCCGGGGCAGACCGCAACGCACCGGATACCGTCCTTGGCGTGGTCCACCGCGATGGCCCGGGTCAGCCCGACCAGCCCCGCCTTGGAGGCGCAGTACGCGGCCCGCCGGGCGAGGCCGACCTGGCCCGCGACCGAGGCGACGTTGACGACCACGCCACCGCCGTTGTCGAGCATGAGCGGCAGCATCGCGCGGGTGGTGAGGAAGGGCCCGGTGAGATTGACCGACAGGACGCGGTCCCAGTCCTCGTCGCTGGTCTCCAGCACCGTCGCGGCGAGTCCGGTGCCCGCGACATTCACCAGCAGCGCGGGCGTCCCCAGCGTGACGGCGACTTCCCTGGTGACCGAGCCGACCGCGTCGGGATCGCGCAGGTCGACGGGGAAGGCGCGGCCCGTACCCCCCGCCTTCTCGATCTCCGCGCAGGTCCGCGCCAGCCCGTCGGCGTCGATGTCCAGCACCGCGAGGTCGTATCCGGTGTCCGCCAACCGGAGCGCCGTGGCCCGGCCGATGCCGGACGCAGCCCCGGTGACCACCGCGACCCGCGGCTCCCGGGCGCTCACGAGTACGCCAATCCGGGAAGCGCGCCGTCCATCGCGTACCCTCCGTCGACATCGAGACCGGCTCCGGTGGTGTAGCACGCCTCGTCGGACGCCAGGTAGCAGATGGCCGCCGCGATCCACTCGGGCGGCGCGATGCCCAGCGGCACGCGGGACTCCAGCGCCCGCTCGACGGCGGGTGTGTAGATCGGGTCGCTCATGCCGGTACGCACCGGCCCCGGCCGTACGCAGTTGACCGTGATGCCGTGCGGGGCGAGTTCGGACGCCATGGTCCGCGTCATCGCCTCGAGACCGCCCTTGGTCGCGGTGTACGGCGCGGCGCCCGGTTCGGAGACGACGGCGTGCACCGACGAGACGTTGACGACGCGTCCGGGAGTCTTCGTGTCGACCATCATCCGCGCCACCGCCTGGGCGAGGAAGAACGGCGCCGTCAGGTTCACCGCGAGGACGCGGTCCCAGTCGGCGCGGCTCACGTCGAGGAAGGGCGCGATGCGCAGGATGCCCGCCACATTGGCGAGCACGTCGACGCGCCCGAAGCGCGACCGCAGGGTGTCGGTCAGGACGTCGGCGGCGTCCGCCGCCGCGACATCGAGGGTGAGCGTGCTCAGCCGGTCGCGGTCGGGCTCGGGCCACGGTGCGTCGTGGCGGAGGTCGACCGCGAGCACCTGGGCGCCTTCGGCCAGCAGCCGCACGGCGGTGGCCCGGCCGATACCGGAGTTGGCGCCGGTGACCACCGCGACTTTGTGGGTGAATCTCATTGATCGCCTGCTTCTTCGTCCATGGGTCGAGTTGTTGAGTGAGGTACGGCGGCTGTGACGGCGGCGGTCAGGCGGTGGCCGATCGTGGGCGTACCCAGCGCACCAGACCGTCCCCGCAAGCGGCGACGAAGATGAGCGCGCCGGTCACCATCTGCTGGTCGTAGGAGGCCAGTCCGAGCAGGCTCATGCCGTTGGAGAGGAAGCCGAGGAACAGCACCCCTGTCGCGGTGCGCAGCAGGCTGCCCCGACCGCCGAACAGACTGGTGCCGCCGAGGACCACGCCGCCGACGACGTTGAGCAGCAGGGGGCTGCCCATGCTCGCTCCCGCCCCGGCCAGTTCCGAGGTCAGCACGACACCGGCCAGCGCCGAGAACAGACCGGCCACCGCGTACACGCTGGTCTTCATGAGGGGGACGTTGACCCCGTTGATCCGGGCGACCTCCTCGCTGGCTCCCAGCAGCAGGACCCGGCGGCCCCACGCCGTCCGCGTCAGGGCGACCTGTGCGACCACGTACAGCCCGACCGTCATCCACACGGCGTACGGCACACCGCCGGGCCCGTCGATGCTGAAGTCGACGAAACCGGTCGGGACGGGGGCGATCGTCCTGCCGTGGCTGAGCAGCGTCATGGCGCCGCTGACGACGTACAGCGCCGCGAGCGTCACCGCGAACGGCACGACGGGCAGCCTGGCGACCAGCAGTCCGACCAGCACACCGATGGCCGCCCCGGTCAGCAGCGCGAACGTGATGCCCGCCGCGACGCTGTCGGTCGTGGTGATGACCCACGCCCCCGCGACGCCGCTGGCGCCGATCACGCTCCCGGTGGACAGGTCGATGCCGCCGGTGAGGATCACGAAGGTCGCGCCGATGGCGGCGATCGCGACGACGGCCGACTGGCTGAACACATTGGTGATGTTCGACGACGTCAGCAGGCCGTCGGTGGTCAGGCTCAGGACGGCGATCAGCACGGCGAGGGCCGGCAGCATCGACAGATCGCCGAACCAGGCGGGACGACGGGCCGGATCACGCAGCCACGACAGGCGGCCCGGACGCGATCCGGTGTCGGCGGTCTCAGGCACCGCAACCCCACACCTGGGAGCTGACGGCCGCGAAGTTGGCCTGGTCGAGGGTCACGCCCGCGCTCTGGACCGTCTTGGGGTTGACGGTCTGCTTGGCCAGCGCCGTGGCGATCGACGCGACGGCCTCCTTGCCGAACTGGTCGACGCGGGTGGCTATGTCGGCGTCGAGGGTCTTGTCCTTGATGGCCTTGCAGCCGTTCTCGTCACCGTCGATCGTCACCAGGAACACATGCTTGGGGTCGCCGATCGGAGCGAGCCGCTTGGCGGTGGTGAGCGCCGACTGCACCGACGGCAGAAGGAAGTCCGACGGAACGAAGATCGCGTTGATGCCGGAGTCCTTCTGCAGCGCGTTGGAGGTGCCGTCCAGCGCCTGGGACGGGTCCCAGTTGGTGGGGACCCGGCTGACCACCGTGACGTCGGGGTTGCCGTCCAGTGTGTGGTCGAAGCCGTCCCTGCGGCCGATCGCGTTCTGGTCGGTGAGCGCGCCCACCAGCTCCAGCACCTTCAACGGCTTGGACTTGCCCGCCGCGGCGAACTCGTCCGCCGCCAGCTTGCCGTCCGCCTTGGGGTCGCCGGTGATCTGGAACGTGACGTCCTGTACGTCGGCGACCGCCCGGTCGATGGTCACGAAGGGAACGCGGCGGGCCTTGGCCAGGCTGATCGAGGAGGCGATCTGCTTCCCGTCCTGCGCGATGACGATGAGCGCGTCGACCTTGCGTGTCTGGATCAGATCCTGGATCTGCGACGCCTGCTTCTGCGCGTCCTGGTCCGCGACGGAGAAGACGACCTTGTAACCGGCCGCTGCCGCCGCCTTCTCGATGGAAACCTTCTCCGAGGTGCGGATCGCGTTGAGCAGATCGAAACTGACCCCGATCGTGCCGTGCTTGCCCCCGGACGTCGATCCCGCCCCGGATTTCGAGGACGAGCCACAGGCCGTCAGCGCCAGGCAGGCCACGGCCGCGACGGCCGCGCATCTTGTGATCAGGTTCGGCTTCATCTGAGCTCCTTCAGTTTCGTTGCGCCGGCCTCCGCGGGCACGGTCCGGGGGCCGTCCGACGGAGAGGGACGGGTCGGACCGAACAGCCGGACCGGATTGCGCCACCGGACGGCGGCGGCGAGAACAGCGACGAGCAGAACGGCGCCCCGGACGATGTCGAAGACATAGGGAGAGGCCCCGGAGAACACCAGACCGGTCTGCGCGGTCGTGAGGACGAGGGCGCCCAGGACGGTGCCGGTGATGCTGCCGCGGCCACCGAACAGACTCGTCCCGCCGAGGACGACGGCCGTGATGACCGTCAGTTCGTAGCCCTGGCCGATGGACGGCTGAACGGCGCCGAGGCGGCCGGTCTGGGTGAGGGACGCGAGCGCGGCCAGCAGCCCGGCCAGCGCGTACGCCCCGACGGTCACCCATTTCACCGGCAGGCCCGCGTTGACGGCGGCGTCGCGGTGGGAACCCACCGCCTGGAGATACCGACCGAACAGCGTGCGGCTGAACACCCAGCCCCCGCCGAGCGCCGCGGCCGCCGCCAGCCAGACCGGCGCGGGAACCCCCAGCACCGCCGATGTGCCGATGTGCCGCAGATTCGCCGGGAGGTTGATGTTCTGCTGGCCGGTGATATGACCCCCGGCGCCGCGGAACACCTGGAGAGTGGCGAGGGTGACGATGAGGGCGGGCACCCGGCTCGTCGCGACCGCGGCGCCGTTGAGCAGCCCCATGCACACCCCCGCCGCGGCGACGGCGAGGAACACCACGCCCGCGGGCCTGCCGATCAGGGCGTCGCTGGACTCGATGGCGGCGGCCAGGAACAGCATCGAGCCGACGGACAGGTCGATTCCCGACGTGATGACCACGTAGGTCGCGCCGACCGCGGCGATGGTCAGGGGACTCGCCTGCACGGCGATGTTGCGGAAGTTCGCCGTACCGGCGAAGCCGTCGTAGGACGCCGACAGAACGATCAGCAGCACCGCCAGCACGGGCAGCAGCGGCTGTCGCCGCACCAGCGCGCGGGGGCCGTCGTACAGCCACGAAGGGGTTCTCATCGGACGCCGCCCGTGGCGAGCCTGATCACCGTTTCCTGAGTGGCCTGGGACCTGTCGAGAATGTCAACCAATCTGCCGTCGTGCATGACCCCGACGCGGTGGCTGAGGCCGAGCACTTCCTCCATTTCCGAACTGATGAGCAGGATGGACGATCCGCTGTCGGCCAGATCGATGAGAAGACGGTAGATTTCCGCCTTGGCGCCGACGTCGATTCCCCGGGTCGGCTCGTCCAGAATGATCAGACGTGGTTTCCTGGCAAGCCACTTGCCGATGACGACTTTCTGCTGGTTTCCGCCGCTGAGTGAATTCCCACCGGATTCCAGGCCGCCGCGGGCGACGAGCCCGACCTTGGCGGCGAGTTCCTGGGCCAGACGCCGTTCGGCCCGGTGGTCGAGCCAGCCGCCCTTTCGCGCGGCGGAGACCGAGCCGAGGTCGACATGGGAGAGACTTTCCCGAATGGGCCGCTCCAGAAAGAGCCCTTCGTGCGCGCGGTCCTCGGTGACGAACGCGATTCCGGCCGCGATGGCCGCGCGGACGTCGCCGCGGCGCAGCGGCTGCCCCGCGATCTCGATCCGCCCGGTCCTGCCGCCGAGCCCGAAGACGGCCCTGGCGACCTCGGTGCGACCGGAGCCCATCAGCCCCGCGAGCCCGAAGATCTCGCCCTTGGCGATGTCGAACGAGACCCCGCTGACGCGTGCGTCGTCGTCGAGGTCCCGCACCGAGAGCATGGTCTCGGACCGCGGACGCGGCAGCGCCGGGTATCCCCGGGCGAGTTCGCGTCCCACCATGAGGGCTTCGAGCGCGCTGCGGTCCAGTTCGCTCGTCGGGCGGTCGCCGACGACCTGTCCGTCCCGCATCACCACGATGCGCTGGCTGAGCCGCGCGATCTCCTCCAGGTAGTGCGAGATGTAGAGAACCGCCACTCCGTCGGCGCGCAACTGCTCGATGATCCGCATGATCAGTTCGCGTTCCGCGAGGTTGAGCGAAGCGGTCGGCTCGTCGAAGACGATGGCCCGCGGTTCGGTGGCCAGCGCCTTGGCGATCTCCACCAACTGCCGCTGCCCGGCGGACAGGTCCCGTACGAGCGCCTCCGGGCCGAAGCGCGCGCCGACACGGTGCAGGACGGGCGCCGCGAGCCGCTTGAGGCGTCCTGGCCTGACGGTCAGCGAGCGGCCGTCGCGCAGCCGGCCGATGAGGATGTTCTCGGCGACCGTGAGATCCGGGAAGAGACTGGTCTCCTGGTGCACCGTGGCAACACCTGAGCGCTTTCTCGCAGCGCCCGTTCCGGCCGCCGCACCGCCCGCCGCACCCGCCTTGTCGGCGTCGGCGCCGGGCCCGCCGAAGTCGACCCGCCCGGTGTCGGGACGCAGGATTCCGCCGATGATGTTCTTCACCGTGGATTTCCCCGCGCCGTTTTCACCCGCCAATGCGACGACTTCGCCGCCCGATACGGTGAAGGACACATTCTGGACCGCCGCGACACCGCCGAACGACTTCGACACATTGCGCACCACGATCGCCGGCGCCCCGCCCGTCATCCTCGGCTCGCAATTCCGGCAGACATGTTTCCTCCGTGAAGTGATGGGGACGTCCCGGTACACCTGATCTGACGCCCCGGTACACCTGATCTCCGGACGCCGTATATCGGCCTGTCAGGATGCGGATGACGCTAAGGCCAAGAGTCGTGCGTGTGAAGTTCGTGTTTCGGGAGGCGTCAATCCGTTAAGCGAATGGCCCGGAGCGGCGGCTTCCGCCGTCCTCCGGGCGGTGCCGCCGCCCGCCGACTCGGCGAGCGCCGCCGGCCGCGGGGTGGAGTCTCCGCGACCGGCGGCGCATGTGCCCGGCAGGCGTCCTCGTCACAGGAGCTGCCATTTCTGGTTGGTGCCGTTCCCGCAGGACCAGAGCTGGACGTTCTGGGCGCTGTAGAGGTCGGCGTCCAGGCAGAGGTGCGAGTCGACGCCGCGGACCGTGCCGTCGGAGAAGAACAGCCACTGCTGGTTGGCGGTGCCCAGACAGTCGTGGCTGATGACATGAGTGCCGTTGGTCTTGCCGAAGCCCTGGGCGTCCAGGCACTTCGTCCCGTTGTAGACGCTGATCGCGCCGTTGGACTGGCGCGTCCACTGCTGATTGTCGCCGGCGCCGCAGCCCGCCACCTGGAGCTGGACGTCATTGACGTGGGACGCGCCGGGGACGTCGAGGCACGCGGTGTACCCGACATCGCGCAACCGGGTCGTGCTCGCGCCGGACGCGCCCCAGGCGTATTCGAGGCGGTTGACGGCCGTCTGGTTCGGGACCCACAGCGGCAGATTCTGGGTGCCGCCGCCGTACGCGCTGTAGAGCCTGAGGATGTTCAGCGAGTCGTGGTCGGAACTGGTGGTCCTGCCGCCGATGCCGTGGCACCAGATCGTGCCCAGGTTGTACTGGCGGGCGACATCGGTGACGGCCCGCAGGAAGGCGACTTCCTTGGGCGTGGTGCTGCTGGGCGTGGCGTCGTAGTTGATGCCGTTGTCGGCGTCGGCGCCGAACTCCTCGATGACGGTGCGCGAGGAGCAGTTGCCCATGTAGGTCTTGATGTCGTTGACCCAGTCGCTGTACGACCGCGCGCCGTAGGGGAAGGCGTAGCGGTGCATCGCGAGATAGACCCCGTTGAAACGGGAGTCGTTGCACAGCGGCCTGAGGTCGCTTCCCCAGCCGCCGCCGTCGGCCTGGGCGCCCTCGATGAACATCCGGCTCCTGGGCAGCCCGGCCGCGCTCGCCCGGGCGATCCAGTTGGCGGCGAAGTCGAGCCACTGGGGAGTGGTCATGCCGACGGGCTCGTTCATCGGGTCGAAGGAGATGAGCGGATTGCTCAGATACCGGGCGATCTCCGTGTCCCACATCTGATTCCAGGTGGGCAGGTAAGCGCTGGTTATCGTGTTGCTGCCGTCCTCCGACCAGTAACAGAGAATGACCTTGAAGCCCTTGGCCGTCGCCGCGTCGATCACGGCGTTGTAGGTGTTCCAGTTGACCGTGGCGGGATTCATCGGCAGCCGCACGGTGTTGGCGCCCAGAGTGCTCTGGAACGCGGCGAACATACCGTCGGCCTTGGTCCTGGCGGAGTTGTAGTCGTCGTTGGCCGACAGGCCCTGGAGCACGAGCCTGTCGAAGGTGAAGTTGTCCCCGAGGCGCGACCAGTGCACGCCGTGGAACTGGCTGGGGTTGAGGGGGGTTTCGGCGGCGGTGGCCGATGTCGCGGCGGTCACCGTCATCAGCGGGACCACGGTGAGCATGGCCAGGGCGGTCAGCACCCAGGTCAGCAGACGGCGGCTCATACGGGGTGGAGCGGGTGCGATCACCATGGGGTGGGGGGGTGACATGACGTCCTCTCCGGCGTGGCGCGAATTGCTGAACACGGCCCGACGTGGGCGGCAACGCGCCGTCGACAAGTTGGGGATGAACGTATCGACGCCTCCCATCTGCGTCGATCGCGTCTTTCGGAAGGCGGTCATCCGCGGGACGAATAGCGGGAGTTCTCGACGGTCGGGCCGCCGATAAATCCGCACCCGTTATGCGAATGGCGGCCATTCGGAATGCGGAATGCCCGCTATTCGGCGCGACCGCGCCGCGTCACCGGGGCCGTACGGGACCCGGCGGAGGGGACGCGGCGGCCCCGCGCGCGGATCTGTCCGGCGGCCCGCCGACGACACCCCCCCTGGACACCCGTGCCGGGGCGCGGCGAGGATGGCCGTCGAAGATCCAGCAGCAGGAGGAAGCCCGATGACCGCTCACCCGCTGCCCGTCAGCAGCCCGGCCGCGCAAGGCGTCGACGCCCGCGGAGTCCAGGCGTTCCTCGACGCGATCGAGGCGGCGCCCGGTGTCGAACCGCACGGCCTGATGATCCTGCGGCACGGCCGCGTGGTCGCCTCCGGCTGGTGGGCTCCCTTCACCGCCGACCGGCCGCACCGGCTCTACTCGATCAGCAAGAGCTTCACCGGATCGGCCGTGGGCTTCGCCATCGAGGAGGGACTGCTGGACCTGGACGCCCGGGTCATCTCCTACTTCCCCGAATTCGACGCCGACATCACCGATCCCGGAAGCCGCGCCATGAAGGTGCGGCACATCGCCTCCATGGCCAGCGGTCACCTGTCCGAGACCGTGGTCCAGGCGCACGCGATCGACGCGGAAGAGCCCGTCCGCGGCTTCCTGCTGATCCCGCCGGACCGCGAGCCGGGCTCGGTGTTCGCGTACAACCAGCCCACCACGTACACCCTCGGCGCCATCATCCAGCGCGCCACCGGACAGACGCTGACCGAGTACCTGCGGCCCCGGCTGCTCGATCCGCTCGGCATCGGCGAGACGCTGTGGGAGCGCGACAGGGCGGGCCGCGAGCTGGGCTACAGCGGGCTGCACGCCGCCACCGACGCGGTCACCCGACTCGGCCAGCTCTACCTCGACAAGGGCGTGTGGGAGGGCGAGCAGCTCCTTCCGGCGTCCTGGGTCGAGCAGGCGACCCGCGCGCACGTCGACAACAGCGACGGCTCGCCCGAGGCGCGGAACTCGGACTGGGCGCAGGGATACGGCTTCCAGTTCTGGATGTCGCGCCACGGCTACCGCGGTGACGGGGCGGTCGGGCAGTTCTGCGTCGTGCTGCCCGAGCAGGACGTGGTGATCGCGATCACCGCGAACACCGATCTCATGCAGTCCGTGATGGACATGATCTGGGAGCACCTGCTGCCCGCCTTCGGGCCGGAGCCGGTGAGCGCCGCGGGGCAGGACGCGGCGGAGAGCGCCGAGGACGCGGCGCTGCGCGAGCGGCTGTCCCGGCTCGTCCTCCCGACGGTCGAGGGGGAGGCGGCGCCCGCCGACACCGAGGCGTGGTCCGGGGTGCGGTTCGCGCCGCGCGACGGCGAGGCCGAGGCCCAACCGAGCCTGACAGCGGTGGAGTTGTCGGCCGACGGCGACGGCTGGATCCTCACGCTCGACCAGGCGAAGGACGAGGACGAGCCGCCGTTCGCGCTGCGCTTCGCCGGGACCGGCTGGGCGGTCGCCGAACGGCCCGCCGTCCCCGTACCGACCGCGGTCAGCGCGGGCTGGACCGACGCCGACACCTTCGTCGCCGAGCTGGGATTCCTGGAGACCCCGCATCACTTGACGCTCACGTGCTCGCTCGCCGCCCGCGACTTCACGGCGTCCTGGCAGGGGAAGCCCCTGCGTCCGACACCGCTCAGCTCGTTCGGCGTGCCCCGCTGACCGCGCCGCGTCCGGCCCGGCGGCGAGGCCGCGTCCTCACTCGCTGACGGCGGAGACCTTCGACGGAGGCGGGGCGGCGGGGACGGCGGGCGCGTCCGGGACGCCGCCGTCCCGCCGGTCCCACAGCGCCAGCAGCGGCGTGGCCATCACCGTGGTCACCAGCGCGACCAGGACGAGCACGGTGAACATCGACCGCGTCACCACGCCCTCCGCCAGCCCGACGTTGATGGCGATGAGCTGCATCAGCCCGCGCGCGTTCATCAGCGTGCCGACCCGCAGCGCCACGGGACCGCTCTGCCCGGCGAGCCTGGCGGCCAGCCAGCACGCGCCGAACTTCCCGACCACGGCGGCCAGCGTGCAGCCCGCGGCGAACAGCAGCAGCGTCGGGTCGGTCAGCAGACCGGTGTCGGTGTTCAGCCCGGAGTACGTGAAGAACAGCGGCAGCAGCAGGACGCGGCTGACCGGCGCCGCGGCC
This sequence comes from Streptomyces sp. NPDC008317, assembly GCF_042955955.1. Lineage (NCBI taxonomy): Bacteria > Bacillati > Actinomycetota > Actinomycetes > Kitasatosporales > Streptomycetaceae > Streptomyces > Streptomyces sp. NPDC008317. Next base: position 96,830 of record NZ_JBIBFQ010000005.1, on the reverse strand, counting down.
TCCAGCGTACGGTCGATCCTCGGCGCCCTCGGATACGCGACGCCCAGGCTGAAAGCGCCGAAGACCGCGTAGAGGCCGATCCGGTCGGTGTACCAGGCCGCCAGGCAGAGCAACAGCAAGGTCACCAGCAGCAGTTGATCCGAGGGCAGCCGCTCCGCGATCCGGATCGCGGGAGCGCGCAGCCGCACCAGTGCGAACAGCACCACCGCGAGACCGGCCGCGCCCGCCACCGCGAGCACGACGGGCCCGGAGGTGCCGCGCGACAGGCTGAGGACGCCCGCCAGCAGAATCCACGCGACGACGTCGTCCAGCGCGCCGGCCGCGAGCGAGATGGTGCCGAACGCCGTGTCGGTCAGGCCGCGTTCGGTGATGATCCTGGCCAGCATGGGGAACGCGGTGATCGACAGTGTGACGCCGACGAAGGGCGCGGCCACGTACATCGGCACACCGGCGGGAGCGGTGTGCACCGAATCGCGCACGGCCCACACCAGCGCGGTGCCCAGTGCCAGCGGTACGAGAATCCCGGCCGTCGAGATCAGCGCGGCGGGTCTGGCCACCGGTTTGATCCGGTCGACGCGGAATTCGTACCCCGCCTGGAACATGAAGAGCACCAGACCGAGTTGCCCGGCCACGTACAGCACGGGCCGCAGGTCTGCGGGGAAGACGGCGTGCTCCCACGAGGGGGCGACGAGGCCGAGTACGGAGGGACCGAGGAGCACGCCCGCGATCATCTCGGCCACGACGGGCGGCTGGGCGAGCGGGCGCAGCGCCCAGGCGGCGATCCGGCAGGTGAGGAGGATGACGACGACGGCGAGCAGGAAGGCGGGGCCGAGCGCGGTCGCGGACATGGCGGGCTGCCCTTCGGCGGGTGCGGATTCATGGGGGGAGGCAGTGCCTGTGACTGCCGGGGTCAGTGGGGGTGAGGACAGCGGTCCGCGGGCCCGCCGGACGCGTCGTCGTCCGGGCCGTGACCGCCCGGACGCGCGCCGGTCAGCGGGCGGCCCTGCGTGTCGTGCGCGGCGAACCACCGCTCTGCCGGCCGCTGCCGCCGCGCGTCCAGCACCATCCAGGTGCCGAAGGCCAGTTGGAGCAGACTGCGGCCGACGTCCTCCCAGCGGTCGCGGACCCGCAGGAACGCCCGGACGGCGAAGATCCGGTACCGCGGCAGCGGCCGGTCGCGGCGCACCAGCAGGCAGGGCGCGCGGTGCGGGATGGAGCGGGTGTGCGACACCGCGGTGTGCAGGGTGAAGCGGGCCAGCACCTCGCGGGTCGCGGCCCGCATGATCAGCGGGGCGAGCCGCCAGGCGGGGCAGGGCCGGTTCGCGGCCACCCCGAAGGGGATGTGGTGCGCGTGCTTGGCGGACGTCCGATTCCACCGCTCCGGGTCGAACGTGTCCGGATCGGCGTACCCCGTCGCGTGGTAGGCGGGATAGTCGAAGCACAGCACCGTGCCCGCCGGATAGCGCGCGCCGCCGCCGAGGTCGATCTCCTCGGCCGTGACGCGGTGCGCGATGCCGAACAGCGGGTACATCCGCAGCGTCTCGTTCATCACGTGGGACAGGTACCGGTCGTCCTCGGGGTGGTCCGCCAGCCGCTGCTGGACGTCGGATTCCGCGGCGAGCATCAGCAGCAGATGCGCCATCGCCTCCGACATCTGCACGACCGCGGTGTTGAAGAAGGTGCCCTGGAGGTAGTGCGCGCGGTCCTTCGGCGACTCCAACTCCGGCGGAAGCGCGTGCGGTACGTCCCCCGCGGCCAGCCTGCGCAGCAGGTAGCGGGTCAGCCGCTCGCGCCGCCGCATGTGCCGAAGGCGGGTGTTCTTCAGGGAGTTGATGACGTCCTCGGCATTGGCCACGATGAGCCGGCGCGCGTGCGGCGGGCACGGCTCGCGGAAGACCAGGCCGTAGAAGAACTCCGCCCAGACCGGCATCATCAGATCTCGCAGCCGCACCAACGCGGCGTCGCCCGGCACGAGTTCGTCCAGCACCCGCGCCGTCCGCCGGGCCGCGGCCGCGGCGAGTTCGGCGCTGGTCCCGGCGAGGATCGCGGCGGTGGTCCGGGCGACGGCGTCGTAGCGGGGCCCCGGCTCCAGATGCTCCTGGTGGACCTCGGGACCGGGGGAGAGCCAGTACCAGAACAGATCGGACAGTGCCGCGCCCTTGCTGCGACCGCTGGCGGCCGGATGCTCGTACAACTCGGTGAAGCGGTCAGCGGCCACCTCCGGGTTGGGGACGACCACGCCCTCCGGGCCGTTGATCCGGGCGAAGACCCACACCCGCAGGGCGACGACGGTCCGCGGCAGCCAATAGGGGACGGACAGCGCGAGCGCCGCCGCCCCGGCGCGCCTCAGCACGCCCTCGCCCCCCGCGCCACGACCTGATCGCGTGCCGGGCCGCGGCAGTCGGCGCTGCCGCAGAGCGTCAGCACATGCGCCAACTCGGCCCGCAACTCCTCCAGTACGGCGGTCACGCCCGCCTCGCCGTCCGCCGCGAGGCCCCACAGCACGGGCCTGCCGATGCCGACCGCCGCCGCGCCGAGCGCCAGCGCGACCACCACGTCGCAGCCGCCGCGCACCCCGCCGTCCAGCAGCACGGGGACGCGCCCGCCGACCGCGTCGGCCACCGCGGGCAGCGCCTCGACGGTGGCCGGTGCCGCGTCGAGCTGACGGCCGCCATGGTTGGAGACGATCAGCGCCTGTACGCCCTCGTCGACCGCGCGCCGGGCGTCGGCGGGGTGCAGAACGCCCTTCAGCACGACCGGCAGGCCGGTGACGTCCCGCAGGCGGCGCAGGTCGTCCCAGGACAGGGCCGGTGACATCGCGATGTCGCGGGTGCGGCCGGGCGGCGCGCCGGGCAGATCCCGCATGTTCTCGGCGGCCAGTCCCGGCGGCAGGTCGTGGAAGCCGTTGCGCTCGTCCCGGCCGCGGCGGCCGAAGACCGGCGAGTCCGCCGTGACCACCAGCGCCGTACAGCCCGCCTTCTCCGCGCGCCGGACGAGCGCGGCGGTGACCTCGGCCTCCGGCTGGAGATAGAGCTGGAACCACACCACGGCGTCGGACCGCACCGAGCGGGCGGCGGCGGTGACCTCGTCCACGGCGGTGGTGGCCGCCTGCGAGGTGATCAGTACGGTGTCGGCCGCCGCGGCAGCGCGCGCGGTGGCGCGTTCGCCGTCCGGATGGGCCAGCCGGTGGAAGGCGGTGGGGGAGACCACCACCGGCATCGACGCCCGGCCGCCGGGCAGCGACACGTTGGTGTCCGGGTGGCCCGTGCCGGTCAGCACCCGGGGCAGCAAGGCCAGCCGGGCGAAGGCGCGTTCGTTCTCGGCCAGGGCGGTCTCGGTGCCCGCGCCGCCCTCGTAGAAGTCCCAGTGGACCGGGTCGAGTCGGGCGCGGGCCCTGTCCCGCAGCGCCGACAGCACCCCGTTCACGACGGGTCGGCGGCGGGGACGGGGGCGTCACCCGTGACGGGATGGTCCGTCAGAAAGCGGACGAGCGGGGCGCGGTGGACCTCCTCGCTGTCCCACTCGTTCTCCAGATTCTCCGTGATGTGGTGCTCCGCGACCGGCTTGCCGTTCTCGAACAGCCGCACCACCGGGTGGAGATAGCGGCCGTCGAGCCCGGCGGTCGCCTGCTGCGACACCCGGCCCACGGAGATATCGAACGGATTCACCTTGTCGTGGTCGGCGCCGTATTCGAGGGTGACCGTCAGATAGCGGCCGACGTCTCCGAAGACGCCGTCGCCGACCGCCTGGTGGAGATGGTCGACCGGCACCTCCTCGTGATAGCCGACCGATTCGCCCGACGATCCTCGGGAGGCGATGACCGCGTCGCCGAGGAAACCGAAGAGCTGCCACAGGGCGGAGCTGCGGTTCACCCGCTCGATCACCGCTTCGGCGATCGTCCCGGGGAGTCCGGCGGGGTCGGTGCGGTCGGTGCGGTCGGTGCGGTCGCCGGGACCGGCGGGATCGGCGGCCAGTTCCCGGCGCGGCCACGGCCGGTCGTGGTAACGCTGTTCCAGGATGCGGTGCAGCGCGCGGACACCGTAGCGGAAGCCGTGAATGAAACCGCTGGTGGACTTCTTGAAATCCCGCACCTGAGTGATCGTGCCGGCGAAATACAGATCGGGTACGTTCGGGGATTCCCAGGCGTCCGTCTGCGCCGGGAATCTGTCCTTGATGGTCAGTTCCGGGCGGCATTCCCCGGCGAAGACCGAGGCGTCGAAGCGGAAACCGGTGGCAAGGATAACCCGGTCGTAGGTGATCTCCTTGACCACCTCGTTCACCCGCGCGAATTTCACCGGGACCCGGTAGGGGCCGTCCTCGCCGTCCCTGGTGATGCGCATGATCTCCCCGTCGAGCAGGGCATTTTGCGACTTGAGCTGATACGTGTCCAGGAAATTGTTGTTCACCGCCCGCAGATGCCCCACGAAATGGGTCTGCCAGGCGAGCCGCAGCGAGCCGGGTCCCGCCACATGGATGACCGAGGCCGTCTCGATGAGGTTGTCGGCGGTCTCGAAGGCCGAATTGCCCCGCCCGATGATCAGTACCCGCTGCCCGGTGAACCCGGCTGGGTCGACCGGCATCAGGTCGTACCGCTCGGCCAGTTCCACGCCCTCGATGGGCGGGATGTAGGGGCGGGACACGCCGGTCGCCATGATCAGCCGCCGGGCCCTGCGGACGGTGCCGTCCTGGTCCACGGTCTCGAAGTCCCCGCGCGGGCCGCCGTCCTGCGCCGGTCGCCGGGAGATACGGGTGATCCGCGTGCCGTAGCGGATCCGCAGGCGGTGGGTGCCGGCGAAGTCGGCGAGATAGCCGACCATGTCGTCGGCGTCGGGGAAGTACCGGGGCGTGACCGCGGTGAACAGCGGCGAGCCCTCGTCGGACAGCAGCGAGTTCCAGTCGGTGCGCAGATTCAGCTCGGGATCGTCCCAGCCGGTGTGCACCTTGTTGATGGATATGAGTTTCCTGTGTCTGGGAAACCTCGTGAAGAAGGTGCCGGGAGCCGCGCCCGCCTCGACGACCAGATAGTCGCGTCCCGCGCGTTCCAGGAAATATGCCGCCTGGATTCCCGCGGGTCCCGCACCGACGACGAGGTAATCGATCCGCTCTTCTCCGGACACTGGGCCTCCCGGCTCCTGAGATGGACGGAGTCACCGTAGTTGAGAGTTAAAGGAGACATCTATAGGCAGAGATGTGATCCATATCACACCGCGGTCCTTGGTGTTCGGGCGGATAATTTCAGCTTCGGCGCAAGTGCCCGACGTGTGCCGTGCGAGCCGTGCGCACATATGCCCGCCGAGGTTTCCCTCCCGGCATTGCAGTTGTCCGCGGCCGAAACGCGACCCCGTGACCGCCCCACCGGATCGGAGAGCGCCGTGAACAATCCGGCCGAATCGGTATTTCCCCAGCCACTCGTGGACGCTTTCCTGCGCGATCCGGGCACCCCGGCCTTCGAATTCCGGTCACATCCCGTCAGCCGCGGCGAGGTGCTCGACCTCGTACGCCGCTGCGTCGCGGGACTGCGGGCGGCCGGACTCGGCCCCGGCGGGGGAGTGGCCGTCACCACCGCCGTCACCCCGCGCGGCTTCGCCGCCCAGATCGCCGCCCACCTGCTGGGATGCCGCGTCACAGGGCTGCGCCCCGGACTGACGCCGAGCCAGCTCGCCCATGTGCTGTCCACCGGAATCGACGCGGTCGTCGCCGACGACTCGACCGCGACCCCCGCGCTTCTGGCGGCGGCGGGCACCCGCCCCGTACTCGACGTGGACCGCGACCTGTCGGCCGCACCGGCGGACACATCGCCCGACGCCCTGACCGCGCACGGCCGCCCCGACGACATCGGACTCATCACCCTGACCAGCGGCAGCACCGGCCACCCCAAGGGCTGCGCCCAGACCTACCGCGCGCTCAGCGAACACTGGTCGTGGCAGCCCGCGCGGTGGAGCGCGATTACCGCCCGACTCGCCGCCGGATACCGCCGCTACCTCGTCTTCGGCACCCTCACCAGCGCCGTCATGCTCGAACACCTCTCCCTGTGTCTGCTCGACGGCGGCACCGCCGTGATCCCCGAACCGCCGCTCACCTTCCCGGAGATCTGGCAGCGCCACCGCATCACCGCCTGCCTGTGCACCGTCCCCCGGCTCTACCAGATCCTCGACACCCTGCGCACCGAGGACATCGACACCAGCAGCCTGCGCGTCCTGCTCGTCGCGGGCTCACCGCTGCCGCCGCACCGGCTCGCCGAGGCCGCCGACCGGCTCGGCCCCGCCGTCCACCAGGGGTACGGGCAGACCGAGACGGGCATGCTCGCGCTCCTCACCCCCGAGGATTTGGCCGAGCGTCCGGAGCAAGTGATGGACTCGGTCGGCCGGCCGATGCCCGGCGTCGATGTCAGCGTGCGCGATCCCCAGGGGCGCCCCGTGCGGCCGGGCACACCCGGCGAGATCTGGGTCCGCAGCGCGGGCGCCATGTCGCGCTACTGGCAGGACGAGGAACAGACCCGCGAGGTGGTGAGCGACGGCTGGATCCGTACCCGTGACCTCGGCACCCTCGCGGACGACGGCTATCTGCGCCTGGTCGGCCGCGCCCGCGACGTCATCTTCGTCAACGCGATCCTGCACTACGCGGGAGCGATCGAGTCCGCGCTCGCCGCCCACCCGGATGTCGACCAGGCCTATGTGGTCGGGGCCCCCGACGAGACGACCGGTGAGGCCGCCCACGCCTTCGTCGTACCCGTCGTGGGGCGCACGCCGACCGCCGACATCCTGCGCGGCGCCGTACGCGCCGAGTTGGGCGAGGCGGCCGTGCCCGCCACCGTCACCGTGCTGGACGCGATGCCGGTCGCACCCAGCGGCAAGCCCGACAAGCGGGCCCTGCTGGCGCTCCTCCCCGGTGCGCACGGTGTCCCGGGTCCGCCCGGCGCCCCGGTGACGACGACCGGCTGAGCGGACTCGCGCCCGCCCAGCCGTCAGTCGACCCGGCCGTCAGTCAGTCCACCGGGCCGGGCGTTCGGCTCGCCGCTCAGTCGGTTCAGTCGGTGCGCGGACGGATCAGGACGGTCATCGACCGCGCGTGCACCGGCACCACCGCGTTGGCCGGGATGCCCGGTCCGTCCGGGCCGCCCGTGTCGGATTCGACGGCGGTGTCCACGACGATCTGCCAGCCGTCGCCGAAGGCACCGGCCGGGACGGTGAAGTCCACTTGCTCGTCATGGCTGTTGACCAGGACGAGGAAGGAGTCGTCGGTGACGCGCTCGCCGTGCGGGCCGGGCTCGGGGATGCTGTCGCCGTTGAGGAAGGCGCCCACCGCGTGCGCGTCCTCACGCAGCCAGTTGGCCTCCTCCATCTCGCGGCCGTCCGGGCGGAACCAGACCAGATCCGGCGTGCCCTTGCCGTCCCCGCCGCGGAAGAAGCGCCGTCGGCGCAGCACCGGATGCCGGGAGCGCAGGGCGATGACGCGCTGGGTGAACGCCAGCAGATTGCGCCGGGGTTCGTCCAGGTCCCAGTCCACCCAGGCGATCTCGTTGTCCTGGCAGTAGACGTTGTTGTTGCCGAGCTGGGTGCGGCCCAACTCGTCGCCGTGGGCGAGCATCGGCACGCCCTGGGACACGAAGAGCGTGGCGAGGAAATTGCGCTGCTGCCGGGCCCGCAGGGCCAGGATCTCCTTGTCCTCCGTCCGGCCCTCGGCGCCGCAGTTCCACGAACGGTTGTTGCCGTCCCCGTCGTTGCCGTTCTCGCCGTTGGCCTCATTGTGCTTGTCGTTGTACGAGACCAGGTCGCGGAGGGTGAAACCGTCGTGGGCGGTGACGAAGTTGACGCTGGCGCGCGGGCGACGGCGGCTGCCCTCGTACAGGTCGGAGGAACCGGTCAGCCGGGAGGCGAACTCCGGCAGGGTGGAAGGGGCGCCACGCCAGAAGTCCCGTACCGAGTCACGGTACTTGCCGTTCCACTCACTCCACAGAGCGGGGAAGTTGCCCACCTGGTACCCGCCGTCGCCGACGTCCCAGGGCTCGGCGATGAGCTTGACGCGGCTGATCACCGGGTCCTGCTGCACCAGGTCGAAGAAGGCGGACAGCCGGTCCACCTCGTGGAACTGCCGGGCCAGCGCGGACGCCAGGTCGAACCGGAAACCGTCGACATGCATCTCGGTCACCCAGTAGCGCAGCGAGTCCATGATGAGTTGCAGCACGTTGGGGTGGCGCATCAGCAGGCTGTTGCCGGTGCCCGTCGTGTCGAAGCAGTGCCGAGGATCGTCGTCCACCAGCCGGTAGTACGAGGCGTTGTCGATACCGCGGAAGGAGAGCGTCGGGCCGAGCTCGCTGCCCTCCGCGGTGTGGTTGTACACCACGTCGAGGATCACCTCGATGCCCGCCTGGTGCAGGGCCTTGACCATCTCCTTGAATTCGGTGACCTGCTGACCGCGCGTGCCACTGGAGGAGTACGCGTTGTGCGGCGCGAAGAAACCGATGGTGTTGTAGCCCCAGTAGTTCGACAGACCACGGTCGCGCAGATGGCCGTCCTGCACGAATTGGTGCACCGGCATCAATTCGACGGCGGTGACGCCCAGTTCGGTCAGGTGCTCCACGATCGCCGGATGCGCCATTCCCGCGTAGGTGCCGCGCAGCTTCTCCGGCAGCGCCGGGTGACGTACCGTCAGGCCCTTGACGTGCGCCTCGTACAGCACCGACTCGTGGTACGGCCGCTTCGGCAGATGGTCCTCGCCCCAGTCGAACGCCGGGTCGGCGACCACCGAGAGCATGGTGTGGCCGAGGCTGTCGGCGGTGTCGGGCTCGTCCGAGCCGTCGTCGCGGTAACCGAGCAGCGACCGGTGGCTGTCGGGCTGGCCGTCGATGGCCTTCGCGTACGGGTCCACCAGCAGCTTCGCCGGATTGCACCGGTGCCCGCTGTCCGGCCGGTACGGGCCGTGCACGCGATATCCGTACGCCTGGCCGGGACCGACGCCCGGCAGATACGCGTGCCAGACCGATCCGTCCACCGACGCCAGCGGGGTGCGTTGTTCACGCCCGCGCGCGTCGATGACGGCCAGATCGACTTTCTCCGCCACTTCCGAGAAGAGGGCGAAATTGGTGCCTGAGCCGTCATAGGTCGCGCCCAGGGGATACGGAAGTCCGGACCATTTCTGCATTCGCCGAAGCTAACCGCTCCGCGGCACGACGGCGCCGACGCACGCCGCGTCCGTACGGGTGACACCGCGCCCGCGCCCGCAACACCGCGCCCGCGCCCATAACGTCGAGCCCGCGCCTACAACGTCGTGCCCTTGACCGCCGGGCCCGGGCCCACCACGCCCGCGCTCACTTCTTCTGCGGCGTGATCACGGTGACGCCGCCGGCCGACCCGTCGCTGAGGGCGGCCAGCGCGCCCGGTGCCGCGTCCAGGCCGATGACCGAGCCGACCAGCAGATCGGGGCGGAGCGTCCCGGCCGCGACCAGCCGCATCATCTCCGGATACGCGTGCGCGGCCATGCCGTGGCTGCCCAGAATCTCCAGTTCGAGCGCGAGCACCCGGTCCATGGGGACGGCGACACCGCCCGACGGCAGCAGCCCGACCTGCACATGCCTGCCCCGCCGCCGCAGCCCCGCCACGGAGGCCGCACAGGTGGCGGGGGAGCCGAGCGCGTCGACCGAGACATGCGCCCCGCCGTCGGTCGCCGCGCGGACCGCCTCCGCCGTGTCGACATCGGACCGCGAGGCGTCGACCCCCACCGAGGCGCCGAACTTCCGTGCCAGGCCGAGTGCTTGGGCCGAGGTGTCCACCGCCACCACGCGTGCCCCGCAGGCCACCGCGATCATCACCGCCGACAGGCCGACCCCGCCGCAGCCGATCACCGCCACCCACTCGCCCGGCCGCGTACGGCCTTGCGCGACCACCGCGCGGTACGCGGTGGCGAAGCGGCAGCCGAGCGACGCGGCGGTGGCGTACGTCATGGCGTCGGGCAACCCCACCAGGTTGACGTCCGCGTGCGGGACGGCGACGTACTCCGCGAAGGAGCCCCAGTAGGTGAAGCCCGGCTGCTCCTGCCGCTCGCACACCTGCTGGTCGCCGCGGGCGCAGGCGGCGCAGCTCCCGCAGGCGCAGACGAACGGCACGGTCACCCGGTCGCCGACCCGCCACCGGCTGACCCCGGGACCCACCTCCTCGATCCGGCCCGCGAATTCATGACCCGGCACATGCGGCAGCGTGATCCCGTCGTCATGCCCGAGCCACCCGTGCCAGTCGCTGCGGCACAGCCCGGTCGCCTCCACCCGTACGACCACCCCGTCGGGCGGACATCCCGGATCGGCCACCTCCCGAACCTCCGGCACCCGCCCGAATTCCTCGAACACCACAGCCCGCACGCCCGCCACCACCTTGCCGTCACATCAGTCGTCCCGCCCTGCCGTTGCGCCCTACCCTCGCGCACGGCCGCACTTCGCCGCACCCCGCCGCACCCCGTGGGCGTCAGGCCGCGCCCGTGACGGTGACCTCGGTGAGGTGGAAGGAGGTGTTGGCGGTGTTGCTGAGGCCGTCGACACGGATGTAGCGCGCCACGGCCGTGAGAGGGAACGTGTCCCCGGCGTCCGTGGCGACCGCTGCGGTGTTCTTGCCGCCGAGGGCGAACCAGCGGACGCCGTCGAGGCTGCCGGTCAACGTATAGGTGTAGGCGCGCTTGCCGTCCACGTAATTGCGGACGTTGACCGCCGACAGGTCGTGGGCCGCGCCGAGGTCGACCTGCCACCAGGTGTCGCCGCCGGCCATCGCGCTCGCCCAGTACGTCTTGTTGGTGCGGTCGCCGTCGACCGCCGCGGAGGGCGGGCTGCCCGCCTCGTAGGACAGGGCGGTCGTCGGCCTGCCGAGGCTCAGTACGGTGTCGCCCGAGGTGTCCCGCGCGGTGAACGGTGCCAGCGTCAGCCCGTCGAACCGCGCGGCGCCCTGGCGGTGGGTGGACGCGTTGACCGCGGAGAAGAGCAGACCGGCGTCCTCGGCGGGCGCGGCGCCGGGCAGCGGCGCCGACCCCACCCGGGTCCAGTCGGTGTCGTCCTGGCTGCACCAGCCGGTGAAGGTGTCGCCGTCGCGGCTGATCCGCAGGTGGACAGGACCGGTGAATCCGCCGCTCGACGCGGAGTGCTCAAGGGTTCCGTTGCCGTCGGCGTCCCACATGAACACGCAGCCGTGCTCCGGCGTGACGGCCAGATCGGCGTAACCGGGGCTTCCCGGCCGCGCGAGGTCGGCGCGCACGACGAGTCCGGCGCGCGCCCAGGGGCCGCTGTCGTCCTGCTCCAGCACCTCCGTGCCGACGGCCTGCCCGGAGGTCAGCCACCGCGGGCGGTAGACGGCGCCGTACTGGTCGGTGGACGCGCCGATGTCCGCGCCGCCCCCTGCCATGCCGAAGACGTCGCCGTGCTGGGCGAAGGCGATCGACGCGGGGGAAGCGGAGGACGCCGTGCGATACGGCTCGGCCACCGGTCCTGACACCAGGACGTCGGTCGTGTCGGCCGCGGTCGCCGACACCGCGTCGTCGGCTCCGCCCGGCGACCAGCGCACGGTCGCCGTCAGACGCGCCAGGCCGGCGGGTGCGGCGCCGCTCGGAATCGTCACGTCCCAGGCGGCGGTGGCCGTCCCGCCCGCGGGCACCGACGGCGTGGCACCGCCGACCGGGCGGACGGTGAAGCCGTCCGGCGCGGTCAGCGCGAAGCTCGCGGCGCCGGTGGACCACAGGGCGTTGTCGTTGGTGAAGACCGCGGTCAGCCGTACGGTCGCGCCGGGCGGCCCGGCCTTCGGGTCCGCGGCCAGGTCCACGTGCCCCGCCGGGTACGCGGCGACCTTCCGCGCCTGCTGATAGGCGTCGTCGGTGGGCGTGCTCCGATAGCGCGCCACCTTGTGGACCCATGTCGAGGCGACCGCGCGCCAGTCGACGGCCCGCGGCGGACCGCCGGTGCTGAGCGCGGTGCGGAGCGAGTCGAAGAACGTCCGCCAGCGCGCCCCGTAGTAGTCCCCGACCAGGCCGTTCCACTCGCGCCCCGCGTAGTCCTGGATCGGATGGGTCTCCGTCCAGTCGCTGACCAGCGTGCGCAGGTCGTACTCGAGGCGCCTGGCCTCCGCGGGAGTCGGTGCCTGCGCGGCGGCCTCCTTCTGCCAGACGCCGAACAGCGACGTGCCGTCGGCGCCCAGGAGCGTGTCCAGCAGATTCAGCTTGGTCATCCACTGCCCGCTGAGCGCGTCGAAGGCGGCGGTGTCGCGGGCGGTGTACGCCTGGCGGATGCGCGGCAGCAGCGTCCGGGTGTCGTTGGACAGCACCTGACGGCCGAGGTCCACGAGGTCGTACGTGTACGCGGTGCTGCCGCGCGACGGCTGTCCCACCCGGAGGAGTTCGCCGAACGCCCGCTGGACGTCCTTCGGGTCGTACGGGACCGAACCGGCCGTCGCGGACAGACCGGGCTGGATCGAGAAGATGCTGCTGGTGTGCCTGGTCCCGGCGTCGCCCGGCCAGGAGTACGCCGTACGGCCCAGGATCTGCCAGGCCGCCACCGCGTGCGGGTCGGCGGCCCCGTAGCGCGCCGTGGCGTACGCGGCCATCCAGGTGTCCATGTCGACCGCCGACGACTCCCACGCCAGATCGGCGAAGAACTCCACGGCGACCGGATTGTTGTCGATCGCCTCCGGCATCAACGCGATACCGCTCAGGGCCGTGCGGGGCTTGGCGAGCCACGCATGGAACTTCGTGTTCCACAGCGCCATGCTCGCGCCCATGTTGGTGTTGCCGCCGAAGTTCCAGATCGTGCCGAAGGCGTACGGGGTACCGAGGTAGTCCTGGTCGCGGTCGGTCGCGCCCGTGGTGTCGGAGTTGCCGTCGAGGACGAGCATGCGGGAGGTGTCGACGGCCCGGAGGGTCTCCTCGCGCGGGTTGCTCTCCCAGCCGAGGATGGCCCAGATCGCTCCGGGGTGGGCCCGGTCGAGGGCGTTCTGTACGGCCCGGGAGGCGTCGCCGACGTCGACGTCGCCCGCTTGGCCGCCCTCGTGCAGCAGGTCCATCTTGTACATCGAGCTGTCGCCGAACAGCTTGCTCTGCTCGCCGTAGAACGCGTCGGCGACCTGGCCGAACAGCGCCGTCGTCGGGTCCAGCCAGTCGGACCTGGGAAAGCCGTTCCAGGTTCCCTGCGCGATCACATGGGCTTCCGCGTTCTTCGCGGCGAAGCCCGGCGGGACGGTGCCGAAGTAGCCGGGCAGCACCGGAGTGAGGCCGAGCTGCCGCAGATAGCCGGTCATCCGGCGGCCGAGCGTCACCCGCTGGTCGAGGAGTTGCGCGCTGATCGGGCCGTTCTCGCAGCACATGTTCTGGAGCAGCCACCACGGCTGGTGGCCGGGCTGCGGGATCCAGGCGCGCATCTCGGCGTCGGAGTAGCCGAAGTGCTGGAAGGTCTTGTCGTAGACGGCCTCCTGCCCCTCGTAGACCAGCATCTCGTTGATGCCGTCGAGCGCCAGCACGTCGATCCGCCGCTGCCACTGCTGCCAGGTCGGATACGCGCCCGCGTACCCCTCGTCGGTGTCGTTGAGGGCGAAACGGTGGGCGACGTTCGCGGACCGGCCGATGGGGGAGGACGGCAGGGGCAGCCGGTCGGGCAGCCGCAGTTGCTCCCCGTTGAGCGAGATGTCGGCGTGGGCGACGACGCGCAGGTACTGGCCGAGTCCCGCGAGGAGCGTGCCCGGTGTGGTGCCGCTGATCCGCACCCGCCCGCCCGCCGCCTCGATCAGATAGCGGTCCTGGCCCGACCCGGCGGCGATGCCCCGCAGGTCGATCTGGCGCGCGTGATCGGGGCCGAGCAGGCGCGTGACGGCGGCTTCGGCGACCGAGGTGTCGACGGCGGAGGGCGCGGCGAGGGTCGCCGTGCGGGCTTTCCCCGTCGTCGCGTCATTCCCGGCGGGAAGCTCCCTGGGCCCGCTCGGCCCGCTCGGCCCGCTCGTCCCGGCGGACGCGGCGGGTCCTGCCACGACGGCGCCCGTGACGAGGGCCAGGAGAGTCGCCAGGACGGTGAGGAACGCCCTGACGCGTAAGGATCGGCCGCTGACGGCACGCGGGGCGAAGAGACGTGTGGACACGGATCTCTTTCCTGTCGAGGACCGGAACCGTAGGCAAACCGCTCGCAGAGTGAACTCCCCACCCGACCGTCCGTCAACAGGTACCACTCCCGTCACAGGGAGCTGATCTGACGCGCCGTAGGCGACGGCCACCACGGTGACCGGGATGTCCCGGCCAGGACCGCATCCGGCGGCGAGCCGCGCGGGCGCCGCACCACCGCGCGTGTGGCCGGGCAGGGCAGGGCCGTACGGTCACTCAGCGCTCCTGCCGGGACGGCGTCGGCGCGGTACGGGGGGCGGTCATGTCGAGCAGGAGCGTCGCGTCGTGGTCGGGGGTGCCGGGGGCGGCGGTGTAGATGCCCATGCGCTGGCCCGCGGTGCCTTCGAGGGCCATGCCCTGGAACGCGAGGGTGATCCTGCCGACCTGGGGGTGCTGGAAGGTCGTGGTGGCGGCCTTGCGGCCGGTGACGTCGTAGCGCTCCCACAGGCTCGCGAAGTCCGTTCTCTTGAGCAGGAGTTCGCCGACGAGCCGGGTGAGGCCGGGGGCGTCGGGGTCGGTCCCGGCCAGGGCGCGCAGCCGGGCGACACAGCCGTGGACCTGGCCCGCCCAGTCGGGGAAGACCTCGCGGGCGGCCGGGTGTAGTAGTCGATGCTGACCCCGGAGAGCGTGGCCAGTTCCTCGCGGCGCAGGCCGGGCGTGCGGCGGACCCCCGGACCGGGGGTGAGGCCGGCGGACCGCGGGCTGGTCTGGGTACGACGGGCGCGCAGGACAGAGCGGTTCGGCCTCGGGGCCGTCCAACGCCCAGCCGCGGCCGGTGCCCGACCGCCCGAAGCTCATGCACCCCAGGGCGATACGGCTGATCTTGAGTCCTGAGCTTCCCAGGTTGGGGTACTCCATGGGTCCATGGAATACCCGGCGCACGCGAAGAGGGAGGCCGTGACACGGCCTCCCTCCGTCCCTCACCGCATCGGTCCCGCGGGGGAGCGGCTACGGAATGACGAGCGTTTTGAGCGCGGTGCGTTCGTCCATGGCCCGGTACCCCTCGGGTACGTCCTCCAGCGACACGGTCTGGTCGAAGACCCGGCCGGGGTCGACCGTGCCGTCCAGCACCCCGGGCAGCAGCTCCTCGATGTAGGCGCGCACGGGAGCCGGGCCACCGGTCAGGGTGACGTTGGGGCCGAAGAGGCTGCCGAAACCGACCGGCGCGTTCGCGTACTGCGGGACACCGACCCGGCTGATCACTCCGCCGGGGCGGACGACGCCGACGGCCGTCTCGTACGCGGGCATGTGGCCGACCGCCTCCAGGACGGCGCGGGCGCCGTGTCCTCCGGTCAGTTCGCGGACCTTGGCGATCCCCTCCTCGCCGCGCTCGGCGACGACGTCGGTGGCGCCGAATTCACGGCCCAGGTCGGTGCGGACCTTGTGGCGGCCCATGAGGATGACGCGCTCGGCGCCGAGCCGCCTGGCGGACAGCACCGCGAGCAGGCCCACGGCCCCGTCACCGATGACGGTGACGCTGTCGCCGGGACGTACCCGCGCCTGCTTGGCGGCGTGATGGCCGGTGCCGTACACGTCGGCCAGCGTCAGTAGCGACGGCAGCAGCGCGGTGTCGACTCCGGTGGGCAGCTTCACCAGCGTGCCCTGGGCCTGCGGGACGCGGACCGCCTCGGCCTGGGCGCCGCCGACGCCGCCCGCCGCGAAGAAGCCGCCGTGCGGGCACGAGGTGTGCAGGCCCGCGCGGCAGAATTCGCAGGTGTTGTCGGCGAAGGCGAACGGGGAGACCACCAGGTCGCCCACGCTCAGTCCCGAGACCTCGGCGCCCAGGTCCTCGACGACGCCCAGGAACTCGTGCCCCATGGGGACCGGGCCGTCCGTGGCGGACAGGCTGTGGAAGGGGTGCAGGTCACTGCCGCACACACAGGAACGGACGACGCGTACGACCGCGTCGGTGGGCTGCTCGATCGTCGGGTCCGGCGCGTCCTGCACGCGCACGTCCCCGGCCTTGTACATGAACGTTGCCCGCATGGGGGTACGTCTCGCTCTCTGCCTGGAAGGGTGCATTCGCAGACCTGCTGATCAGGTCTCTTTCAGCGTGGCACCCACGCGCGGACGGGCCCAGGGAGAGATCTCTCCCCCCTAGGGCCGGACGCGGTCATGGCCGGGGCGCGGGGGAGGAGGGGAGCGAGAACGCATGGCGTCCCGAGCCCACGCCGAAGGGCGCCCGGCCGTCGGGGAGGCGCACCTCGGCGGGGGTGTTCGGCGGGACCACGGCCGTGACGGTGAGGGCGCCGCCCTCGGTCCGCCAGCCGGCCTCCGCCCTGCCGTACGGCGTCTCGTGCGCGGCGCGGGCCCGGGTGAGACCGGCGCCGGGCACGGGCGCGACGCGGATGTGCCGCCGGCCGGGGGAGGCAGCGGCGAGCCCGGCGACCGTGCGGTGCAGCCAGTCGGCGACGGCGCCGAGCGCGTAGTGGTTGAACGACGTCCCCCCGCCCGGATTGACGGAGCCGTCCGGCGGCACGGAGTCCCAGCGTTCCCCCACCGTCGTGGCGCCCATGGTGACCGAATACGGCCAGGACGGGCAGTCGCGCTCCAGCAGCATGCGGTCGGCGAGTTCGGGCTCGCCCGCGCCCCGGCCGCGCTGCCGCGCTTACACAACGACGGGGCGGCGGCGGGCGGATGACCGGGGGGCGGGGACACCGAGCAGGTGGGCGGCTCGGCGGGGAATCGGGTCCTCCTCGGCCGGCTCTGGCGCACGAGCCTGCCCGTCGGGGCGGCTCGCAGGGGTGCGCGCTCCATGGTGACGGGAACACCCGCCCGCGGGCACCCGCCCGCGGGCGGTGCGGAACGGGAAGCGGCGGCGGCCGGGTCCGGCAAGGGCACTCGCCGCCGACCGGCGCCGTCCCGCCGCGCTCGCGGATTCGCACGCCGGACGCGGTCAGGGGACACCGACCTGGAAAACGTGCGCGAGCCGCGGTGCGGAACGTAGTCTCGAACACGTGAGTCGGCTGACGGGTGTTGAGCAAGAAGAGTGCGTGCGGTGCGCGGAGCTGGAGGCCCGGTTCAGGGATCCGTCGACCGTCAACCCCGGTGCGTATCTTTACGGTTGGGCCACCCACCAGCTCGACGACCACGACGCCGAGCCGGAACCCCTGCCCGACTGCCCCGAATGCGGCAAGTACGCGGCGGGACCCGGCACCGTCCACGCGCGGGTCTGGCAGCGCTGGGCGCGGACGCACTACATGCAGTGCACGCTCGCCCCGTACTGGAAGCCGTAGCGGGAGTCCGGCGGAAACCGTTCGCACCGCCACTGAGCTGGGAAGACAGCGTGCTGAGAGTCGGCCGCTGCGGGCTCCGGAACGGTCCCGGATGGCGCAATATGGACATATCGGATGTCATGGTACTAAGCGTGCGTCTCTCGTGACGCACAGCGACCGCCGGGGAAGTCTCACCCCTGGTAGTTCGGCAAAGGAATACGCACCATGTCATCTGATCCCAGCTCATCCCACGACGAGCGATCCCCCATAGCCACGCGCGACGAGCCCAGGCACACCCTGCTCCGCACCGCGGCGACCACCCGCCCGCTGGCCGAAGTGGCCAGTCTGGTCAACCTCCTCAAGCAGAACGGCGAGTCGCCGAGTCCGGCCGACGAGGCACTACGGCTGGCCGCCGTGTCCCGACCGGTCGACGAGGTACGGCAGTTGGTCGTCCTGCTCAACGAACCGCCGCACGCGGACGGCGAGGCCGGTACGACCCTGCGCGCGGCGGCGATGGGCCGTCCCATCGAGGACGTCGCCCACCTGGTCACCATCTTCGGCCCGGAGAGCGACGGCTCGCCGATCCGCGGCCCGGAGCCGACCGGCCCCGACACGTCAGGGCACGCCTGGCCGGAACAGCGACCCGAGGGGGAGGGGCAGGGCACCGACGAGCCGCCCGCCACGGGCGGCGGCGCGGGCCGCCTCGCCGGGCGCCGCCCCGGCTCGGGCCCCGCGCGGACCCGCCGCGCGGCGCCCGCCCTGGCCTCCGTCCTGCGCTGGCCCGCCGCCGTCGCGCTCCTCGCGGTCGCCGCGATCCACCTGCCCACCGACATCGCGGGCCTGCGCGCCGGCGACCTCGCGGCGGGTGTGTCCCTGGCCATCACCGTCCTCTGCCTGGTCCTGGCGGTCATGCTGACCGTGCAGGACACGGTCTGGACGTGGGCGGCCAGCGCGACCGCGGCCGTGGGCACGCTGGTGCTGCACTCGCTCGCCGCCGGCTTCGGGCCCGTGCACCTGCTCAGGGACAGCCTCGGCCGGTCCTTCGCCGGGTCCACCACAACGGTGCTGGCCTGCGCCGCGGTGGCGGCGGCCCTGGCGGGCTCCGCGCTGCTCCGCAGGCACAAGCCCACGGTCGCCGCGACCGACGCCTGACGGCCCACAGGCGGTGCCAGCGGGCTGATGCTGACGGCCCGCAGGCGGTGCCAGCGGGCTGACGCTGACGGCCCGCAGGCGGTGCCAGCGGGCTGACGCCCGGCCGGTGCCGCCACGAATGGCGGCGGTCATTCGCCCGTCGGCGTGCGTGCGGCCGCCACGTGTGCCAAGGTAGAAGAGGTCCCGCAGCCACCCCCCCCGGCTGCGGGACCTTCGCTTGTCCGTTCCGCGGGTCCCGCGACGCGACGCCACGGCCCTCGGCCGCGCCCTGTGCGGACGCACGTCCTCCGCATACGCGTACGAACCGACGCCCCCTGCCCCGGCCCCCGCGCCGGGGCATCGTGCTGCCGCCCGGGCCCCCGCCGGACCCCGACACGCGCCCCCGCCGCGCCCCGTCCTCCCCTTCCCGCCCGTCCCTCCCGTGCCGCCTGGACGATTCGGGCGTTGCCGGGGCACGACAGGGCGTACGGTCACTGGTGCGCCGAGCGGGGCGGCGGCGACAATCTGCTGACCAGGCGATCGACGTGTGCAGCGCACGACGGACCACACCAACGCGCACCGCCGGACGCACGACCGGGCGCACCGCGAGGAGCAGCCGTGATATCCGAGCCGGAACTGACGGGCGGACTCGACGAGCCCACGCCCGCGGACATGGTCTCCGACGGGGACCCCGCCCCCCGACCGGCCGCCTTCGGCCCGGGCGGCAGGCGCCTGTGGGCGGTCGGCCTCGGCGGCGCCCTCGTCGCGTCCGCCGCGTGGGCGGGCGGCCTGTACGCGTACGGCCCGCGGCACAGCGGCGCACCGGACATGCACGGCTACGTCCTGCACGGCAGCCCGTGCGCGGGACTCACCCTCAAGCCGCTCACCGACGCGCTCAAGGCCACCGACACCCAGACCGTCTCACCCGCGGTGGTCCACCTCGGCCCCGCGCTCGACCAGATCCGCTGCACGATCGAGACCACGTCACCGATCCCGCTGCGCGGCGGCACGGCGCGTTACGAGGTGGTCGTCGGCGTCGACCTGCACAAGGCGACCGACCCCGCCGCCGAATTCGAGGACCAGCGCGATCTCGACACCGCCGACCTCATCCCCGTCACGACCACCGAATCCGTCCCCGACCTCGGGGACAAGGCGTACTTCCTCACCATCAACGCGGGGTCGCAGCAGCTCAAAGTCCTCGACGGCGGCGCGGTGTTCACCCTCACCCTCAACGGCTACAACTACCTCGCCACCAGCGTGGACGGGCAGCAGGGCGACAGCACCTCCGAGACCGACCTGCGGGCGTACCAGCCCGCGCTGATCGCCACGGTGCGCAACGTGATGAAGGGGCAGAAGTAGCGGGCACGGCAACGGTGACGTCCCGGACGGACATGACAGTCGGGGCGGAGGCGGCGGCCACGCCGACCCGGGCCCTCGCCCCTATCGGGTGTCCTTGAGAGCCCCGCCGCCGGAGTACCCGCCGGGTCGCGGTCGCGTTGGGTAGTTTTGTGGCACGTCCTTCACAGCGGTCCAGGCCGGACCGCCTCCGGGCCGGCGACCGCCGTCCGGCGGCCCGGCCGCGCCGCCCACGATGCGGAGCAGCGCGATGACCACACCACGAGACCTGATCGTCGTCGCCATGGACGTGCCGCCCGACCTCCTCGTGGACCGCGGCGACCTCTCCCTCGCCCTGGCCGGGGCCGAGCTGATCGACCTCATCGCGGCGAAGGAACTGACGCTGCGCGGCGACCGCGTGGTGCCCGTACCCCGGCCGGGGGGTGAGCGGCGCACCGCGGACCGGCTGCTGGAGGAGGCGCTGACGGCGTACGAGACGGCGACGCGCTCCGCGGAGGCCGCCGACCGCGACCCGGGCAAGGCGACGGAAAGAGCGGCGGGCGAGGCGGGGGACAGGCCGACCGGGAAGCGGGCGCAACCGGCCGCGGAGAGCGGCGCGGACGACAATCCGGGGGAGCGCGTCGAGGACTGGCTGTGGCGCCGGGGCCGGGACCTGCCGACCGCGTACATCGCCGCGCTTGAAGAGGACGGCACGCTGGTCCCCGAGCGGCACCGGCGCTGGGGCCTGCTCCCCACCAGCCGACGCGTCCTCGCCGACACGCCGGGTCGGCGCCGGGCGGCCCAGCACTGGGCGTCGGACGCGCCGGTCCTCAGGGCGCTCGCCACCCTCATCGGGGTCAAGGGCGACGAGCCGCCGCCGGACGAGGTCCCCACGGGCAGCCCGTCGCGGGTGGTGCTGCGCGCACTCCGGCACGCCGTCGAGGAGTTGGCCGAGGAGCGCCGTCTGCGCACCACCCGACTCGATCGCGCCAACGCCACCTACCGCAGCCGCGGTTACTGACGGTCTGACGGTCGGTCACCCGCTCCCGATCAATCACGATTTAGGGGAGTGGACGGCCTGTTACGGGGTAGGCGACTCTTGCCCCGTGACACGGGGTGAGCAATTTTCCACGAGAGGCTGTGACGATGTCGGCCCACCCTGCCGCGCTGCGTGAACTGGTCGAGCGGTACGAGCACTTGAATTCCCAGAGCCCCGAGGTCCGCTCCGAGCCGCGGATCCGCGACCTCCTGCGTGACACCGCCTACACACTGTGCGTGGCGACCGGCACCGGCGAGATCGGCGCCGCGCTGGCCGCCGCCCGCGCCCTGCTCGCCGAAGCCGGGGACGCCGAGGCGCTGGACGACGAGGCCGGAGACGCGACCACCGCCCTCGAAGCGGCGGCTTAGGGCCCCTCCCGAACCCCACGTCACCTCCCGCGCCCACGGGCGGCGGTACACGGACCGGCACATATCAGCTCCAAACCCGTTGTGAACCGGCCCGACGGGGCACACTCACCGCATGGCTGATCTTGACGACGACCCGGTGATGGTCTGCGCCGAATGCGGGCGCACCAGCGACTGGAACCCCACGACCTTCTGCTCGTGGGCGTGCTTCGACACCGAGCCGCGGCCGGGCGCACCCGAGGCGATGGCGTACTTCACCGGCGCGGCCCCCGAGGACCCGGCCGACAGCGAGGAGTGAAAGGCGGCCTGCGCGCTGCCCCCCTCGCGTCCCGGTGTGCCGACAAGGCGGTCCCAGTCCGCCGCCAGCCCGCCCCGCCATGCCGTCCCGCCCGCCGCGATACGAGCCCGGCCCCCGCCCCTGGCGTGACGCTCGCGGTCACCCCCCGACGCGACGGCCGCGCCCGCCCCCCCTGTCCGATCCCTTGACGCGCGGGAGAGCGCTCTCATATGTTCCCCACGCACCGCATGAATGAAACGATTCACTCGCGTCTGCCGTTGAGTCACCCCCCACCTCGCACGGAGGCCGGAGCCATGCCCTTCCCCCACCCCCCAGGGCGACGATCGCCCTTATCCGCTTCCCGCCGCTTCAGGGTCGCGCTGTTCCTCGCGACCCTGTGCGCCGCCGTCGGCCTGTCGACCACGCCGCCCGCGTCCGCCGATGCCCGCACCTCTGATGCCCGTACCGCCGCGGCCCCCGCGGTTCCGGCCGCCGCCCCCACCGGGCTCGCCGGCCGGTCGGCGGGCGACGCGTACATCTACGCCCCGCACAGCAGGACGCTCGCCCCGGTCGCGGTCAAGGGCACGTCCGGGTCCGTCACCTCACCGGGGAACGTGCTGTCGGGCGCCTCGACCCGCATCTCCGGGACGAACGCGTATCTGGTCCTCGACTTCGGCAAGGAGGTCGGCGGGCTGGTGACGCTGAGATTCGCCGGGGCGAGCGGCAGCGGGCAGCGGGTCGGCCTGGCCTTCAGCGAGTCGTCGCTGTACGTCGGCCCGGTCAGCGACTTGAGCAGCGGCACCGTGTACTCCGGTTCCGGCACCGACGGCGCGCTGACCGCGACCGTCGACGGCGCGGGCACGTACACCATGCCGACCGACAAACTGCGCGGCGGCTTCCGCTACTTGACGGTCTTCATGGGGACGTCCGGCTGGGTGGACCTCAACGGGGTCTCGCTGGCGTTCACCGGCGCGGCCGGGATGAGCGACCCCGCCGCGTACGCCAACTACTTCTATTCGAGCGACCCGCTGCTGAACAAGATCTGGTACGCCGGGGCCTACACCGTCCAGATGGACACGATCGCGCCCGACACCGGCCGCGCCTATCCGCCGCCCGCCTCCGGGTGGGAGAACAACGCCGTGATCGGCACGGGCGCGGGCATCCTCAGCGACGGCGCCAAGCGCGACCGCGCCGTCTGGCCCGGCGACCTCGGTGTGTCGACACCCACCGAATACGTCTCGACCCATGACATCGCGTCCACCAAGAACGCCCTCAACAGCCTCTACCAGCACCAGAATTCCTCGACCGGTGAGCTGGAGTACGGCGGTCCGGCCGTCAACTTCTACGGCTCCGACACCTATCACACATGGACGCTCATCGGGTCGGCGTCGTACTACACCTACTCCGCCGACAAGGCGTGGCTGGACTCGGTGTGGAGCCGCTACCGGCTCGGCATGTCCTTCATCACCGCGAAGATCGACGGCAACGGCCTGCTGAACGTCACCGGGGCCAACGACTGGGCGCGCGGCGGCCAGGGCGGCGAGAACATCGAGGCCAACGCGCTGCTCTACGCGGCCCTCACCAGCGGTGCGACGCTCGCGTCCGTCGAGGGGGACACGGCGGACGCCACCGCCTGGCGTCAGCGCGCGGCCACCGTGAAGTCCGCCGTCAACCAGCGGCTCTGGAACGGCGCGGTCGGCCTCTACCGGGACAACCCGACCAGCACGCTCTATCCGCAGGACGGCAACTCGCTCGCGGTCTGGTACGGGCTGACCGACAGCGCGGACAAGGACACCGCCATCGCGCACGCGCTCGCCGCCCGGTGGAACGACCACGGCGCGGCCAGCCCCGAGAAGGACGGCGGCGCCATCGGCACCTTCCCCGGATCGATGGAGGTCCAGGCCCACTTCGCGGCCGACGACGACATCAACGCGCTGGCCCTGATCCGCCGCGAGTGGGGCTACATGCTGGGCAGCCCCACGGGCACGGGAAGTACGTTCTGGGAGGGGTTCCGCTCCGACGGGTCCTTCGACTACGGCGGCACGTACATGAGCCTGGCGCACGGCTGGGGGACCGGACCGACCTCCGCCCTCACCTTCTACCTGCTGGGCCTGTCCCCGACCGGCACCGCTGCCTACGACTTCGTGCCGCACCCCGGCGACCTCGCCCACACCGAGGGCACCATCACCATGCCGCAGGGCACGGTGACCGGCTCCTGGGACCGGGACACGGCCGCGGGCACCCTCACCGAGTCGCTGACGAGCCCGGCGGGGACCACCGGCCGGATCGGCGTACCCACCAACGGCTCCGCCGACGCCACCGTCACCGTCAACGGCGCCACCGTGTGGAGCGGCGGCGCCTTCCACCCGGGCGCGGGCATCAACGGCGGGTCGAGCGACGGCCGTTACGTCTACCTCACCGGCGTCCCCGCCGGGACGTACGCGGTGTCCGCCACCGGCCTCGGCGCCCCCGTGCCCTTCGCCACCTCGGTCGCGGGCACGACGCTGCCGACCGGCTACACCCTGTGCGCCGTCGAGGGCGGCACCTGCACCCCGTCCGGCAGCCAGGTCATGGCCTACGGCGCGGGCGCGTACGCCTACCGGTCCGTCAGCGGCGCGACGCTCTGCGCGGCCTCCGCCTTCGGCGGCGCCGACCCGGCCTACGGCGTACTGAAGTCCTGCTACCTCGCCCCGTCCGGCGGCCCCGCGGGCTACACCTCGTGCGCGGCGGAGAAGGGGACCTGCGCGGTCAGCGGCACCCGGGAAGTCGCCTATGGCGCGAACGGCGCCTTCCGCTTCCAGGTGGTCACCGGCAGCGTCGCCTGCACCAACGACGCCTTCGGCACCGACCCGTTGTACAACACGGCCAAGAGCTGCTGGGCCGCCCCGAACGGGCCGCCCGCGGGCAACTGGACGCAGTGCGCGGCCGAGAAGTCCGTCTGCGCGGCCACCGGATCGCAGCCCGTCGCGTACGGCGCCGCGGGCGCGTTCTGGACCGGCCGCTCCAACGGCCCGACGACCTGCGGCAACGACACGATGGGGGTCGACCCGGTCTTCGGCGTGGCCAAGAGCTGCTCCACGTACGCGGGCGCCCCGCCCGGCTTTCCGGCGACCTGCTCGGCGGAGAACGGCAGTTGCGCCTTCACCGGCCGCAGGACCGTGGCGTACGGGGCGGCGGGCGACTACCTCTACGCGACGTTCACCGGGGGCACGCCCTGCACCACCGCGGCCTTCGGCGGCGGTGACCCGATCCCGAACGTCGCCAAATCCTGCTACCTGACGTCGTAGGGCGGACCCAAGCGGCGGACCGCGCAGGGGAGTTGCGAAACCACGCAAGTGGAATCCATGCATCCTGCGCGGTCATTTCTCGACCACGTCTTCCCCAAGGCGAACTGACGAAGGCAAAGCGGAGGTAGAGACTTCGCCCGGTCCCTGTATTGACGTGACCGCGTCACCCATAGTGGCGGTTCGGTGCCTCAGTCACCCCATCTGGCACCGCAGGCACCACTGCATCCGCAGGCCCCCAGGTAACCCACCACAGGAGGCAGTTCGTTGCGCATCACCCTGAATCCGGCGATACGTCGCGCCGGTCTACCCCTCACAGCGGTCGCCGCTCTGGCCGCTTCCGCGCTGGCCCTCACCCCGTCCGCCGTCGCGCAGACGCCGGCCGCCGCGCAGCCCGTCCACACCGCGCGGGCCTGTGCCACGCCCGCCAAGGCGGGCGACATGGCCTGTAAGGCGCTGCGCGTCACCAGCGGCACCGTGCACGCCGCGCGGACCACCACGGTCTCGCCGGACGCGGCCACCGCCGCCACGCCGTCGGGCTACGGTCCCACCGACCTGCGCGCCGCCTACGGCCTCACCTCGGCGGCGTCCACCAACGGCAGCGGCGAGACGGTCGCGATCGTCGACGCGTACGACGACCCCAACGCCGCCAGTGACCTGGCCGCCTACCGGTCGTACTACGGTCTGCCCGCCTGCACGGTGGCCAGCGGCTGCTTCAAGAAGGTGAGCCAGACCGGCTCCACCACGTCCCTGCCCAGCGCCGACTCGGGCTGGGCCGAGGAGATCTCCCTCGACCTGGACATGGCCAGCGCCATCTGCCCGAAGTGCAACATCCTCCTGGTCGAGGCCAGTTCCGCCTCCATGGCCAACCTCGGCAAGTCGGTCAACGAGGCCGTCGCCCTGGGCGCGAAGTTCGTCTCGAACAGCTACGGCGGTTCCGAGTCGTCCTCCGACACCAGCTACGACTCCTCGTACTTCAACCACCCCGGTGTCGCGATCACCGTCAGCGCCGGTGACTCCGGCTACGGCGCCGAGTACCCCGCGGCCTCGAAGTACGTGACCGCCGTCGGCGGCACCAACCTCAAGAAGTCGTCCACGACCCGCGGTTGGACGGAGACGGTCTGGTCCGGCTCCGGCTCCGGCTGCTCGGCCTACGACGCCAAGCAGTCCTGGCAGAAGGACACCGGCTGCTCCAAGCGGACCATCGCCGATGTCTCGGCGGTCGCCGACCCGGCCACCGGTGTCGCGGTCTACGACTCCTACGGCGTCACGGCCGGCTGGTACACCTTCGGCGGCACCAGCGTCTCCTCGCCGATCATCGCCTCGGTCTACGCGCTGGCGGGCAACCCGTCCTCCGGCTCGTACCCGACGTCCTTCCCGTACGCCCACACCACGGCGCTCAACGACGTGACCAGCGGCTCCAACGGAAGCTGCTCCGGCAGCTACCTGTGCACCGGCAAGGCCGGTTACGACGGTCCGACCGGTCTCGGCACCCCGGCCGGGACGACGGCCTTCGCGGGCTGACCTCCCGTTCTCGCGGGCGGGGCGGACCGACACCGGTCCGCCCCGCCTGTGCGCCGTCTTCCGGCCCCGCCCGTCAGCCTTCTGACGGCCCGTCGGACCGCGCGGCGGCCTCCGGAGCCATCGCCCAGCGGATCGTCCTGGTCAGACCGTGTCCCGCGAGCCGGACGCCGGTCGCCTCGGTGATCGGCAGATACGGCAGCCGCAGCGGGCTGCGGGCCCACGAAGGAAGCAGCCCCACCGCGCCCGCGGCCAAGATCGCGTACGGGCCGCGGGCGGCCCACGGCAGCGGCGGGTCGAGCAGCAGGAAACGCGCGGCGTCCCGCGCCTCGGCCGTGGACCGCAACTCCGGCCGGTACGCGGCGAGCCGGGCGGTCAGCGCCGCCTGGTCGCGCGGCGGGTCGAGGACACCGAGGGCCTCCGCGACCCGCGCGGTGTCCGCCACGTAGGCGTCGCAGCCCGCCGCGTCCAACGGCCGTGCCCCGTACCGCTGATGAGCGCGCAGGAAGCTGTCCACCTCGGCGACGTGCACCCAGCCCAGCAGATGCGGATCCGAGGCCCGGTACGGCTCCCCCTCCGCGGTCGTGCCGCTGACGCGCGCGTGCACCGCCCGTACCTGCTCGACGGCCTGCCGCGCGTCCTCGGCGGTGCCGAAGGTCGTGACCGCGAGAAAGGTGCTGGTGCGCTGGAGCCGGCCCCACGGATCTCCCCGGTAGCCGGAGTGCGCGGCGACCGCGGCCATCGCCAGCGGATGCAGCGACTGCAACAGCAGCGCACGCAAGCCCCCGATGAACATCGACGCGTCACCGTGCACCACGCGGATCGGCCGCTCGGGGCCGAACCACCGCGGCCCCCGCGCGTCCTGGATGCGCGCCCGGTTCTCCGGTCCCGAGGGCCCCGCCACCCGCGCCAGCAATTCCGCGCGCAACCGCTGCCGCACGGCTGCGACGCCGGGAATGTCCAGAATACTGACGGCCATGTCGCCACTGTACGACTCGGGCGTGAACGCGGTCGCGCGGGGAGGTGTCGGCGAGGTCCCGCCGGAGATGATGTGGGACGGAAACAGGCGGCCGGACCCCGGCGGTACCCGGGCGCGGCGGCCCACGGACGGAAGCACCTGCGCGGGAGAGGCGGAACGCGATGACGACGGCTGAGGCGGGCGCGCTCGGGGACGGGCTGCGCATCGAGCGGGCGCGAGCGCTGGACCCCGGAGCGGCGCACGCGCTGCTGGCCCCGCTGGTCCAGGGCGGCGCCCCGCTCGGCTGGCTGGAGCCGCCCGGCCCCGACGAGGTCACGGCCCTCCTCGACCGGGTCCTGACCGCCGTACGGGCCGGTGACGGGTCGCTGCGCGCCGCGTATCTCGGCGAGGACCTGGTCGGTTTCGGCTACTGGCTGCGGTACACCCGCCCCACCCACCGCCCCCACGCCGACCTGGAGCGGCTCGCGGTGGACGGCGCCGCCCACGGCCACGGCATCGGCCGCGCCCTGACCGCGGCGCTGGTCGCCGACGCCCGCCGGGCCGGGATCGAAGTGCTCACCCTCGACGCCCGTGGCGACAACACCCGCGCCATCGGCCTCTACGAATCACTGGGCTTTCGTGAGTACGGCCGCCTGCCGGACTTCGTGGCGGTCGGGCCGCGCCGCTACGACAAGGTGTTCCACATGCTCGACCTGCGCCCCGGCCGCCACGGCGGCGGCGCGGAGGACGCCGCTCAGGGCAGCCGCAGCGTCACGTAACGGATCGTGTCGCCCGGCAGCAGATACCGCTCGACCTCGACGAAGCCCCGCGTGAGCGCGAAGCGCAGCCCGTCCTCATTGGACTCCAGCACCACCGTCTCGACGGCGCCCGGCCGCAGCTCCCGCGCGTGCGCGAGCCCGCGCGCGTACAGCTCCCGGCCGAAGCCCCGCCCCCGGTGTGCGGTGAGGACCCGCGCGATGACCGTGACCACCGGCTCGTCGTCGGTCGGCGGCCGTACCGTCGTGTTTCCGACCAGGACGTCGCCGAGGTAGGCGACCTCCAGGAGGTGGCGTCCGCTGCGCTCCCGGACGTCGTCCAGGGACAGCGGATGCGTGGGGATGACCGTGTTGTGGACGGCGCGCCAGTCCTGGACGAAGGCGTCGGGGCGCACGCGTTCGATGCGAAGTGTGCTCACCTGCACAGCGAAGCGGGCGCGCCCCGAGGCGTCAACCGTGATTCGGGGCGCGGCCCGCGGCTCAGGCGGTCGACGTCCAGCGGATCTGCGTGCTGCACAGGGACACGACCAGCGCCGAGGCGGCCACGGCGCCCAGGCCCCAGACCAGACCGGTCGCGTTGGCGATGAAGCCGATCACCGGCGGCCCCGCGAGCAGCCCCGTCGTGCCCATCGTCGCGACCAGCGTCAGCGCGTCCGAACCCTGACCGGCCGCCGCCACGTACACGCACGGCGTCACGGCGGCGATGCCCAGGCCGACCGCGGCGAAGCCGATCAGCGCCGGGACCACGCCGCCGCTGAGCAGCGCGATGGCCAGGCCCGCCGCGGCCAGGGCGCTGCCCGCGCGGACGATCAGGCCGTCACCCCAGCGGCTGCGCCAGCCGTCGGCGAAGAGCCGGGCGAGCACCATCATGACCGAGACGACGGCGATGCCCATGGGCGCCAGTTCGGCCGAGGCCTTGGCGACGTCCTTCATGTAGATCGCCGACCAGTCGTTCATCGCACCCTCGGTGACCGTGCCGAAGGCCATCGCGCAGCCCATCCACAGGGTCATACGGGCGGGCAGTGTCCACTTGCCGCGGCTCTTGGCACCCCGTTCCTCCGCGACCGCGACCGCGTCCTCCTTCTGCTCCTGCGCCTCGGCCGCCTCGTCCTTGGCCGCGATTTGCTCTTGCGTCAGCAGCCCGGTCCTGGCGTACGCGGTCAGCAGGAGCAACAGGACGGCGGCGGCGCCGAAGTGCACCGCCATCGTCGAGGTGACGGTGTTCATTCCGGAGGCGAGCAGGGCCGCGCCGAGCGAGCCGCCGCTGAAGGTCGCGTGCAGCTTGGCCATGGCGTTGCGCCGATGGACGGCCTCCAGCGCCGCGCCCTGCGCGTTCATCGCCACATTCAGGCAGGCCACGAGCACCCCGTCACAGCCCATGACGAGCAGCGCGACCGGGTAGTTCGGCATGACGGACAGCGGGATGAGCAGCAGCGTCAGGCCGACGGCCGAGAGCAGCGACAGCAGCCGCGAGCCCAGCCGCCGCATCAGCATCGCCACCAGCGGGAAAGCGGCGGCGGCGCCGATGCCGGTTGCCATCAGCAGCAGCCCCACCTGCGCGGCGGTCAGGTCCAGATGCGCCTTGATCGCGGGCAGCCGCGACGCCCAGGTGGCGTACTGGAAACCCAGCGAGAAGAAGAGCGCCCCGATCGCCAACTGCCCGCGCCGGAACGGATCGTGAACGTGCAACACAGGCGTTATCCCACTTCGTTTCGCGTTGGTGCCCCGCTCAGCAGGCCGCTGGTCGGCGTCGGACTCTCGACGGTCGGCGCGGTCGGCAGCGCCATGGACATGTACACCGAACCGGCCCCGTAGCTCTCGGAGTTCACGACCTCCTTCTGGGCGACGAAGCCGTTCGCCGCCCAGAAGGTGTGACTGCCGCCGACCGCGACGAGCGACATCTGCTCGTATCCCTGCCGGAGCGCCCGCCCGGTGAGGTGGTGCAGCAGGCGTTTGCCCAGGCCCCGGCCGCGCAGATCCTCGGCGATGACGAGGTCGTGCACATGCAGATTGCGCGAACGGAAGACCACCTCCTCGCCGCGGGCGAGGTCGGGCGCCTGCGAGACCGGGTACGGCAGCGCCAACAGGTAACCGGCGAGCCGCTGTTCGACGTCGAGGACGAAGCACGTCGTCGGCGACGCCCACGCCTTCGACTCCAGCGCGGCCCGCCCCTCGGACAGACCGAGGGAGGTGTAGGCGGCGGCTTCGAGCGCGACGAGGTCCGCCCAGTCGCCGTCGCCGACAGGGCGGACGCGCGCGTTCTCCGTCACCGCGCGCCGGGATGTCTCGCGGTCGCTCACCTGTCGTGCTCCTTCCGCGGGCGGCCCGGCCCGTCGCCCGCGCCGCGTACGCACACGTACGGCAGCGGGCTGAAGCCGTTGAACCCCTGGGTCATGTAACTGACGGCGTAGGCGCCGCTGGACAGCACCCACACCGGGTCGCCCGACACGACCGACTCGGGTACCGGGACCAGGCTGTGCTCGCGCGAATAGGCGTCGTCGCTGTCACAGGTCGGACCGGCCACGGTGGCCTCGACGCGCGGGGTGTCGGGGTGGGTGGGGAAGACCAGCCGGTACTGCAACTCGTCCATCTCGTACAGGCCGTTGAACTTCCCGCAGCTCAGGTAGAGCCAGCGGTGGGCCGTGCCGTCCGCCGCGTGCCGGGTGGACAGCCGGGAGACGTGCGCCCGGACGGCCCCGTGGTCGGCGACCAGATGGCGGCCCGGCTCCATCACGAAGCCCAGGCCGTCGCCCGCCGCCTCCCGGCACCGCTGCATGCCCTCGCGGATGACGGCGAAGATCTTGTCGATCGGCGGGTCGAGCGGCCTGCCGCGCTTGTCGAGATAGCCGAGCGCGGGCAGGCCGCCGCCCAGATTGACGTACCGCGGCGGCATACCGCGCTCGCCGAGCACGGTCAGCGCGTCGACCAGTTGCTCGAACGCCCGCTGCCACGCCTCGGCCGTCATCTGCTGCGAACCGACGTGCACGGAGAGCCCGGCCGGCCGCAGCCCGGACTCCCGCGCCTTCTCCAGCACGGCCAGGGCGTCCTCGGCCGAGCAGCCGAACTTGTTGCTCAGACCCCAGAGCGCTCCGTCACCGTCGGTCGCCAGCCGGCAGAACACCCGCGAGCCGGGGGCGTGCGCCGCGACGGCGGCGACGTCCTCCAGGCTGTCGGTGGCGAAGTCCCTGACACCGAGGCGATAGGCCGCCGCGATGTCCCGGTCCGACTTGACGGTGTTGCCGTAGTGAATTCTCCCGACCGCGACGCCGGAGCGTACGGCCTGCTCGATCTCGTTGATACTCGCCGCGTCGAATCCGCTGCCTTTCGCGACAAGACAGGCGAGCACTTCGTCCACGGGACAGGATTTCATGGCGAAGCGCACCGCGATTCCCGGCAGCTCGCGCAGCAGGGAATCGTAGCGTTCCTCGATACCGCTGAGATCGAAGACGATCCGGTCCTCGGCGCTGGCCGAAAGAGCGGCGAACAGTGAGGCGTTCTCGTGCGTCATGTGCGGCGTCAGCCAGGCAGCCGCTGGAGTGTGTCGAGACCCGTTTCTCTGCTCGCCCGAATCATCGCCGACCACGTTTCCGTCAACAGGGCGTAGTCCTCGATGTCCCCGCGGGCCTCGTCCAGCAACCGCTCGCGCCGCTCCGTGAGCGAGTCCGCGAATTCCGCGTACCTGCCGCCGAGCTTGCGGTAGGACCGGTCGAGGATGTCCAGCCGCTCCACATTCTCCGCACGGTCCAACAGGGCGCTGTCCCGCAGCAATTCGGCGACCGCGGCCACCCGTATCCGGTGGTCGTCGTCCAGCAGCGCGGAACCGGCCTCGGCCATCCGGTCGTACACGGCGTTGAGATACAGCATCGACAGGAAGAATTTGGCGAAGCGCAAGTGATACGCCATGAACCCGGCGTCCGTCTTCCGCTCACCGGTGTGGTAATTGACGATGTTCCGGTTGTGCAGGACACCGGGCAGCGTCGCGTCGTGGACGAGGTGGATCAGGAAGTAGTCACTGCCGATCGTGTCCGTCGCGGGCATCAACGGGACCTGCTCGTGGACCCCGTGGAAGGCGATGTTGCACATGTCGACCCGCATCGGGTCGACCAGGGTGAGCGTCGAGTGGTCGCCCGCGAAGGGCTCGTGGCCCGCGCCCTTGAAGGACTCGTCGACCAGTTCGCGCTTCTTCCGCGACGACCAGTGGACCGGCGCCCACAGCCCGACCACGTCGTAGTAGGCGTCGCGGTCGAGCCGGTGCATCTCCTCGATGTCGACGGACATCTCGCCGATGAAGGAACTGCCCACCATGGAGACGGTCTTGCCGGTGTGCGCGTCCGCCAGATCGGTCTCGGTCACCCCGGCCGCCGCGTCGCCCGCCCGCTTGCCGAGCGACAACAGCTCATGGTGGACGGGGAAGACCGGCAGACCGTCCACGGACTGGTAGCGGCTGTCGGAGTCCCTGCGGTGCACGGACTCGCAGCCCAGCGCCGCGGCGATCAGGAACGCGCGGTTGGTGCAGGCGCCGTACGAGAGCCCGGCGGGCAGCATCAGATCGAGCAGCAGCTCGGGCTTGTCCGGCGCGGCCCGCTCGATGACCCGCCGCAGGAAGTCGCGCTGCTCCGCCTCGCCGAGGTGGTGCACGACGACGCCCGGTACGGCCGGCAGACCGCGCACGACCCGAGTGTGCTGCTCGCGGGCTCCGGCGTCGGAGGAGTCCAGGACCAGCAGACGCACCTCGACGTCGAAGTGCGTGGCGGCGTGGGCCGCCTCCTCGTGCACCGCCGATATCGTTGTCGCGCAGGGCCTGTTGGTGGGAAGCGTCAGGCAGATTCGGCGCATGTCCGCTCCCCGGTCCCCTGGTCCGCGGACGGCTGCTTCCAGGAGTCGCGGCCCAGCAGCTTGGCGCCCAGGTCGGTCAGCTCCGCGGGTCCGTACCGCAGGGACTCGTGCCGGGTGGCGTCGCCGACCAGCGTGCCGTTCCACTCCGGAGTGCTGAGCGTCCGCCAGGAGTTGACGCGCGAGTCCCGCAGTTCCTGGTGGGACTCCAGGGCGGGCATCATCGAGAGGTACTGGGCGGCGCGTACGCCGCTCTGCGAGGTGTTGGGCGCGACGCCGTGCGCGAGCAGCCCGTTCCAGATCAGCAGGTCACCGGCCTTGAGATCGGGCTGGATGACGGGGTATTCGGCGCGGTCGACGCTCGGCCGGATCGGGTCGCGGTCCTCCGGCTGGAGCGCCTTCCACTCCTCGAACCGGTGGAAGAGGTCGGGCGCGCACTGGAAGCCGCCCTGGTCGGGCTTGGTGTCGTTGAGCGCGATGATCCCCTGGACGCGCTGCGGGAGCACCTCCAGCGTGGTGTCGATGTCCCAGTGCAGCGTGATGTCGAAGCCGCGCTCGGTCGGCGCGATGTGGGCGCGGTCCCGGTTCTTGATGTTGGGCGGGTTGAGGTTGAGCCGGTCCAGCGTCACCCACAGCTCTTCGCAGTCCCATACGTCGACGAAGGCGTCATAGACGCGCTGCGACTGCCGGCTGTCCCACATGAGCTGGTGCTGGTAAGCCTCGACGAAACCGTAGATGTGCAGTTCCCTGTCGAGATCCGAGCGGAACTCCCGCTCCTCGTACCAGGTGTCCGGGCGGGCCGGATCAAGTCCCTGGAAATTCCAGGCGAATTCCAGGAGCTCGTCGGCCGCGACGGCGGGTATCGCCTGCCGCACCACGACGTATCCGTAGGTCTGCCAGAAAGTGAAGTCCTCTTCCGACAGCACACGGAGTTTCTGTGTCTTGCGGAGGTTCCGCAGCGGAGTCGGTGTGAGGTAGGTCTCGCCGTCCGAGCTGAAGTACGGGCGTTCGGAAGAGGCTCGAAAAGAATGATCAGGCGCCGACAAAGCAGTCGCTCCAGGGTTCGGTTCTCTGATGCGGATCGCCCCCGGGCTTTCCTTCGGCCGGGACGGATCGGCCGTGTGGGGACAGGCAATCGCGTCCGGTGCCGAGAGTGGTTCTGGGCGACCGCCACTACATGTGCCTACGTCAAAGCACGGCGGAACCGTGCGTTGCCGTCGGTGGGCGAGTGGGTGCGTACGGCAACGGACGTTCGCAACTTGCCCATCATTCATGGCACTACGCCGCGCTTGTCGCTCGCTGAACTCGCGTCCCACTAAAATGGATTAGACCAACCGCCCATGTCAACCGTGGAGTTGACGTGCCGCGCCGCCCGAAGGCGGCGATTCGGCCACCTCGTCGCCGTGCGCGATCCGGGCCCTACCACGGGTGACGCGGCTTCCCCGGCGGCGACGGACCAGGTCAGGCGCGGTCTCCCGGACGCCCCGGCCGATGTGGCCGGTGTACGTGCGTCAGGCACTTGACACCCCAGATCACGCTGGGCGAGTATCCGGATGGTCTGTACCAATGTCCGCCGTGTCACAAATGCGTTGGCTCTACGTGGAAGGCCCAGTTGATGTCCTCCAGCACGCCCGACAAGGAGCTGCGACGACTCGCGCTCTCCGTTCTCCAGCCCGGCTTCGTGGGGACGGAGGCGCCGGAGTGGGTGCTGCGGGCCATCGGTGACGGCCTGGCCTCCGTCGTCCTCTTCTCGCGCAACATCGCCTCGCCCCAGCAGGTGGCCCGGCTGACCGCGCAACTGCGCGCCGAGAACCCCGCGTTGATCATCGCGATCGACGAGGAAGCCGGGGACGTCACCCGTATCGAGTCCTCGACCGGCTCCACCCGGCCCGGCAACTTCGCGCTCGGCGCCGTGGACGACCCCGACCTCACCGAGTCCGTCGCCCGCGACCTCGGCCGCCAACTGCACGCCGCCGGCGTCAGCCTCAACTACGCGCCCAGCGTCGACGTCAACTCCAACCCGGACAACCCGATCATCGGGGTGCGCTCCTTCGGCGTCGACGCCGGTCTGGTCGCCCGGCACGCGGGCGCCTGGATCCAGGGCCTCCAGTCGGCCGGAGTCGCCGCCTGCGCCAAGCACTTCCCCGGCCACGGGGACGTCGCCGTCGACTCCCACCACGGCCTGCCCAGCTACGACGCCGACCTCGCGACCATCGCCGCCCAGGCCCTGCCGCCCTTCGAGGCCGCCGTCCGCGCCGGCGTGCGCGCCGTGATGAGCGGTCACCTCCTCGTGCCCGCCTACGACCCGCACGTTCCGGCCACCCTCAGCAGCCGCATCCTCGACGGGCTGCTCCGCAAGGAACTCGGCTTCGACGGCCTGATCGTCACCGACGCCATCGAGATGGGCGCCGTCACCGACCGCTACGGCATCGACGGCGCCACGGTGAAGGCCGTCGTCGCGGGCTGCGACGCGGTCTGTGTCGGCGGCGAGAACTCCGGGGCCGACACCGTCGACCTGCTCACCGACGCGCTCGCCGACGCCGTACGGTCGGGCGACCTCACGCAGGCGCGGCTGGAGGAGGCGTCCGAGCGGGTCCGCGCCTTCGCCGAGTGGTCGACCGGCCTGGCGCGGGCGGTTCCGGTCAATCCGGTCAGCGGCGACATCGGTTACGTCGCCGCCCGCCGCGCCATACGCCTCGGCGGCTCCGCGGGCGACGTCCTCCCCCTGACCGCGCCCCCGCACGTGGTCGAACTGGTGCCGTCCACCAACCTGGCCATCGGCAAGGAGACCCCCTGGGGCGTCGCGGCCCCGCTGCGCGAGCGGCTGCCCGGCACCACCTTCGTCCGCGTCCACCACCAGGAACTCGCCGCCGACGCCGCCCTCCTGGAGTCGTACGCGCTCGCGCCCGCCGCCGGGCGCCCGCTGGTCGTCGTCGTCAGGGACGCCTCCCGCAACAAGTGGATGGGCCGCGCGCTCGCCGAACTCGCCGGGGCACGTCCCGACGCGATCGTCGTCGAAATGGGCCTGCCGGGCGACTCCGTCCAGGGCGCCGCGCAGATCTTCACGCATGGCGCGACGGCCGCCTCCGGTGTCGCCGCGGCGGAAGTCCTGGTGGGCGTGCGGTAGTCGGGCCGGGCCCCGGCGGGGTCCGCGCCTTGGGCGGGTCCGACGACCACCGGGGGATACTTGGCCCGAGGCGGTCCGCGGCCGGAGACTCCGGGACGCGGCCACCGCGGTCCGAGGGGGAGCCATGATGCGGACGATGTTCGATCGTGACGATCTGTCGCCGCCGGACCGGCTGGCGGCCCTCAACGAGCTGTTCGTCACCAGCGAGCACCCGATGAGCCTGTCCAGCCGGGAGGCGGAGGACTTCAGGGCGTCGGCCAGGACCGTCGACCTCGCGGCGGTGAACGTGGTCGAGCTGAGGGTCTCGCCCTCGCAGGTCGTCCGCACGCCGAAGATGGTCCGCCAGGCGGATCCGGAACTCCTCTGCCTGGCCATGGCGCCCTCGGGCAAGCTCGTCATGAGCCAGCTCGGCCGCGAGGCGGTCCTGGAGTCGACGGACATCGCCCTCTACGACAGCTCGCGCCCCTTCGGACTCCAACTCGGCGCGGGCGGCGAGCCCACCACACTCGTACGCGTCCACATCCCGCGCGCACAGCTCGGACAGCCCGCCGACCGGATCGAACGCCTGCTGGCCCGGCCCCTGCCGGGACAGGCCGGGTTCGCGGGCATGCTCGTGCACTTCCTCACCGGCCTGACCACGCAGGCGGCCTACCGCCCCGACGACCTCGGGCGGCTGGCCCGTATCTCCGAGGACCTGCTCACCGCCGTCGTCGCCCACCACCTCGACGCGGAAGCCGCCCTCCGCGAGGACTCACGCGGACGCACACTCCTGCTGAGCGTCGAAGCCTTCGTCCAGCAGCATCTGCACGACCCCGACCTCTCGCCGACCCACATCGCCGACGCCCTGCACGTCTCCGTCGGCTACCTCCACCGGCTCTTCACCACGCGCGAGACCACCCTCGCCGCCTGGATCCGCCGCCTCCGCCTGGAGCGCGCCCGCCGCGACCTGCGCGACCCCGCCCTCCGGGATCTCCCCATTCACCGCATAGCCGCCCGCTGGGGATTCAAGGACCACTCCACCTTCACCCGTTCCTTCCGCACCGCCTACCACCTCTCGCCCCGCGACTACCGCCACGCGACGGGGAGCAGCGAACCGTAAACGGCTGGGCTCAGCGGCACCATGTCGTGCCGCATGCCTGAGGACGCCATGCCTGAGGTCGCCATGCCTGAGGACGCCGTGGCTGAGCGCGCCTCCTACGCGTCAGGACCGCCCCCGTCGCCGTCCCCGTCCGCCGCGGCGATCTCGCCCAGCGGCACGGGGAAGGCCAGCGGGCGGGTGGCCAGGCCGCGGTGGTCGGCGGCGGTGGCGGGGCGGCCGGTGAGGGCGGCGCTGATCGCGGTGGTCGCGAAGCCGCACACACGGCCCTGGCATATGCCCATACCGGGGCGGGCGAGCTGCTTGAGGGTGCGCGGGTCGTCCGCGCCCAGCGTGCGGTGGGCCTCGTCGAGCGCCGCGAAGGTGACCTCCTCGCAGCGGCAGACGACCGTGTCGGGCGTGAGCCACGCCGTCCAGTGCGCCGGGACCGGATGGGCGGTGTGCATCGCCGCGGCGAAGCGGCGACCCCGCCGAATGCCCGACCGCAGACGGCGTACGGCGCCGCGGTCGTAGGACCTGCCTAGATCGGCGGCCACGGCGATCCCGCTCAACCGGCCCTCGCGCAGGGCGAGCGCGGCGCCCCCGACCCCGGTGCACTCCCCGGCGAGGTAGACGCCGGGCACGCTCGCGCGCTGCCACGCGTCCACCACCGCGACCAGTGAGCCGTCCACGTCCACCCGCGTCCGCGCGCCCAGCGCCAGCGGCAGTTCGAGAGCGGGGGTGAAACCCCAGCCGAGCGCCACCAGATCCGCCGCGACCTCGGTGGCGCGCGCGGTGACGGGGCGGCCGTCGCGGCCCAGCGGCGCCACCCGGACCGCGCGGACGCGCGTCCCGCCGAGGATGTGGGTGACGACGGTCCTCGTCCGGTACGGGATACGGTGGCGCGCCAGCAGCGCCGCGTACCGCGCCGCCTCCACCGCCTTGGCCGGTTCCCGCGCCGCGCCGCCGGCCTCGCGCAGCCAGCCGCGCAGCGCGTTCGCCTCGCAGATCAGGGGTACGTCCGCCCCGGCCGCGGCGAGGCCCGTCGCCACCGGGAGCAGGAAGGGGCCGGTCCCGGCCACCACGGCCCGCCGCCCGGCCAGGGTGCCGTCCGCCTTGAGCAGCGCCTGCACGCCGCCCGCCGCCATGACACCGGGCAAGTCCCAGCCGGGAATGGGCAGTTGGCGGTCGTATCCGCCCGGACAGAGCACCAGGGCGCGCGCGGCCACCGTCACGGCCGGTGCGCGGGCCGTGTCGTGCGCGGGCCGGGTCCTGAGAATGAAGCCGTCGGCCCCGCGCTCGGCCCGCCAGACCTGCCGGCCGTACAGCGTCCGTACCCCGGCTCGGGGCAGGCGATCCGTCAAGTCCGCGTACGTGCCCAGGTGGTGGTGTCCCTCGTCGGCGCGCGGTCCCCCCGGTCCGTGCCGCCAGAACTGGCCGCCGGGGCGCGCCGCCGCGTCGACCAGGACGACGCTCAGCCCCGCCTCGGCGGCGGTCATCGCCGCGGCCAGCCCCGCGGGACCCGCGCCGATCACCGCGACCTCGGCCCGTGCGACCTCGGCTTCCGCCGTCGTGGCGGCGCCCGTCATCGGTCGGCGCCTTCGTACGTGGCGGGCGCCGTCTCCAGCCGCATGCCGTCGGCCGCCGGCACCTGGCAGGCGCGCTGGTCGCGGTGGCCGTCCACGGTGATCAAGCAGTCGAAGCAGACGCCGATCCCGCAGAACAGGCCGCGCGGTCGGCCCTCGACGCGGGTCGACCGCCAGGCGACGATGCCCGCCGCCATCAGGGCGGAGCCGACGCTTTGGCCCTCGCGGGCAGGGACGGGCCGGCCGTCGAGGAACACGGTGCAGGGCGCCGCGAGGTCGTCAGCGTGAGGGGGCACGGGGTTCCTCCTGCGGTTCCTCGGTGGGCGGGCTGGTGTCGAAGCGCTCGGGGGCGAAGGGCGCGAGGTCCAGCGGTACGGCCTGGCCGGTCAGCGCACCGACGAGCAGGCTGGCCGTGCCCGCCGACAGACCGATCCCGGCGCCCTCGTGCCCGCAGGCGTGCCACAGCCCCGGCGCCCGCGGGTCGGGGCCGATCACCGGCAGGTGGTCGGGGCAGTAGGGGCGGAAGCCGACGTAGGAGCGCAGCGCCGGGACCGAGGCCAGGAACGGGAAGAGCGCGATGGCCTTGCGGGCCAGCGCCGCGGGGACGGCGGGGGACAGCCGCCGGTCGAAGCCGACGCGTTCGCGCGAGGAGCCGATCAGGACGGTGCCCGCGCGGGTGCCCTCCACCACGGGCGACGTCTGGAGTGCGGCGTCACCGCTGGCCACATCGGCGACGTACTCTGCGGCGTAGACCTTGTGCCGGATGACCAGGGGGAGCGGCCGGGTGACCAGGACGGCGCCGCGCCGGGGGAGCACCGGCACCCGTACTCCGGCCAGCGCCGCCACGTCGCCCGCCCACGGGCCCGCCGCGTTGAGCACGGCCGGGGCGTGCACCGGACCGCGGTGGGTGTCGACGCCGGTGATCCGTCCCCCGGACGTGCGGAAACCGGTCACCTCCGTGCCGGTCCTGACCCGCGCGCCCGCCTCACGGGCCAGGCGCAGCAGGTGCGCGACGACGAGCACGGGCTGCACCTGGGCGTCCTGCGGGTAGAACGCGCCGGAGACCAGCTCCCGCGACAGCAGCGGTTCGTAGCCGGGCAGTTCGTCGCCGGACACCTCGACCGCCTCGACGCCGAGGGTGCGCTGATGCCGTACGAGCGTGGCCAGCGTCCCCGAACCCTGCGCGGTGGCGGCCACGACGAGACCGCCCTTGGGCTCGTACTCCCACAGGCCGGCGTGTTCCGCGAGGTCGTCACGCCACACGCGCAGCGAGAGCAGGGCCAGATCGAGTTCGGGGCCCGGCTCCTTGTCGGAGACCAGCAGATTGCCCTCGCCCGCGCTGGAAGTGCCGCCCGCCAGCGGACCGCGGTCCAGGACCGTGACGTCGAGACCGGCGCGCGCCGCGAAGTACGCGGCGGCGGCCCCGATCACGCCCGCGCCGATGACGACGAGGTCCGCGGTGTCGGACGCCGTGGCCGGGCGCGGCGCCGTTCGCGACGCGGGCGGGTGCGGTGTGCGCATGGCGGCCTTCCCGGTCGCAGGTCAGGGGCGGGGCGTGGGGTTCACGGGCGGGTGCGGACGCGGGGTCCACCGGCGGGTGCGGGCGGGGGTCCACCGGCAGGGCACTACAGGAGGAATCCCGCGGGAAAGGGGTCGTCGGGGTCGAGCATGTACTGGGCGGTACCGGTGATCCATGCCCGCCCGGTGACGGTCGGTACCACCGCGGGGACGCCGCCGACCTCGGTCTCCTCCACCAGACGGCCGACGAAGCGGGTGCCGATGAACGACTCGTTCACGAAGTCGGTGTCCAGCGCGAGCTCCCCGCGGGCGTGCAACTGCGCCATCCGCGCGCTGGTCCCCGTACCGCACGGGGAGCGGTCGAACCAGCCGGGGTGGATGGCCATGGCGTGCCGGGAGTGGCGGGCGGTGGAGCCGGGCGCGGTGAGATAGACGTGGTGGCAGCCGCGGATGTCAGGGCGCTCCGGATGGACCGGTTCGTCGGCCTCGTTGATCGCCGCCATGACGGCCAGGCCCGCCTCCAGCAGCCGTCCGCCCTCCCGCCGGTCGAAGGGCAGGCCGATCCGCTCCAGGTCGACGACGGCGTAGAAGTTGCCGCCGAAGGCGAGGTCGTAGCCCACCTCGCCGAGGCCGGGCACGGTGACGGTCCGGTCCAGCGCGTGCGCGTAGGAGGCGACATTGCGCAGCGTCACCGACCGGGCGGCGCCGTCCTCGACCGCCACCTCCACGGTGACCAGCCCCGCCGGGGTGTCCAGCCGGATCACGGTGACCGGCTCGCGGACCTCCACCATGCCGGTCTCGACCAGCACGGTCGCCACCCCGATGGTGCCGTGGCCGCACATGGGCAGCACCCCGGACACCTCGATGAACAGCACGCCCCAGTCGGCGTCGGGCCGGGTCGGGGGCTGGAGGATCGCACCGCTCATCGCGGCGTGCCCGCGCGGCTCGTACATCAGCAGGGTGCGCAGATCGTCCTTGTTGGCCATGAACCACGTACGTCGCTCGGCCATGGTGCCGCCCGGCAGGACGCCCACGCCGCCGGTGATCACACGGGTCGGCATGCCCTCGGTGTGGGAGTCGACGGCGTGGAAGACGCGCCGCGCCCTCATCGGCAGCCCTCCGCGACCGCGGCCTTCGTCAGCTCGGTGATCCGCGCGGCGACGTCGTCGGGCAGCGGGCCGCGCGGCGGACGGCAGGGGCCGCCGTACCGTCCGGCCATATCCATGGACAGCTTGATGGCCTGGACGAATTCCGTCTTGGAGTCCCAGCGCAGCAGCGCGTGCAGCGAGCGGTAGAGGGCGATTCCGGCCGGTACGTCGGCGGGGTCGTCCGACGTGATCAGGCGGAACATCTCGACGGTGGTGGCCGGGAAGGCGTTGGTGTAGCCCGCGATCCAGCCGACCGCGCCCGCGAGCCCCAGCTCCAGTACCATGTCGTCGGCGCCGACGATCAGGTCCAGGCCCGGCGCCGACTCGGCCAGCAGATAGGCGCGGCGCGGATCGCCACTGAACTCCTTGACCGCCACGATCAGATTCTCGGCGTGCAGTTCGGCGAGCAGGTCGGGGGTGAGGTCGACCTTGGTGTCGATGGGGTTGTTGTACGCGACCACGGGCAGCCCGACCCGCGCGGCCTCGCGGTAGTGGGCGACGACGTCGGAGCGCGAGGCCCGGTAGGAGTTGGGCGGCAGCAGCAGGACGGAGGCGGCGTCGGCCTCCGCCGCCCGCTCGATCCACCCGCAGACCTCCCGCGACCCGTACGCGGCCACGCCGGGCATCACCCCGAACCCCTCGGGGGCCGCCTCGATCGCGGTCCGCATCACGCGGGTCCGCTCGTCGATACTGAGGGTCTGGTACTCGCCGAGCGAACCGTTGGGGCACACGCCGTGGCAGCCGCCGTCGGCCAGGAACCGGACGTGCTCGCCGTACGCGTCGAGGTCGACCGAACCGTCGTGGCGGAACGGGAGCGCGGTGGCGACGTAGACCCCGTGCCAGGGCTGCGCCTGGGTGTCGGGCATGCGGTTCTCCTCACGGGAAGGGCGGACGCGCCGCCTCGGCGGTGCGAGGACGACGGGGGCCGGGCGGGCGAACGAGCGCTCGCGGGCCGCGCGTTGGGCGCCTGGACGCTGACGGGGGCGCCGCGACGGGAGCCCGGATCGGTGGTGCGCAACGGGCTACGGACCGGCCGCCGGGACCGTGGGCGCTGCGCTGTCACAGTAGCTGTGCAATGGCACTGACGCCAGACCCCGACGGATCTTCGAGCGAACAGCGCGAGGACGTGCGCCTTTGCCCCTTTCGTTCCCGGCTCGCGCGTCCGTGGATATCATTGCGCCGCACAATGAAACCTCATTGACCCTCCGCCCTGTCGCCGCCGTACCCCGCCCGGCTGTCATCCTGACCTCGGACAGGCGATGCGCCGGCCGAGCGGCGGGGCGCGGGAGAGCCGAAGGGCGGGGCACGTGAGCGGTGGGCAGAGCGTCGACGGCCGGGAGACCCAGCGGGACCGGGTGCGCAACGAACTGCGCGCCGCCGTGGTCTCCGGGGACCTGATCCCGGGCGCGGTCTACTCCGCTCCCAGCCTGGCGGCGCGCTTCGGCGTGTCCTCCACCCCGGTGCGGGAGGCCATGCTCGACCTGGTCAAGGAAGGGCTCGCGGTGGCCCAGCCCAACAAGGGCTTCCGGATCACCGAGGTCTCCGACCAGGACCTGGACCAGATCACCGCCGTCCGCCTGCTGATCGAACCGCCCGCCGTACGCGCCGTCGTCCCGCTGGTCCCCGCCGCCGACCTGCCCCTGCTGCGCACGCTCGCCGAGCACATCGTCGTCGCCGCGCGCGCCGGTGACCTGGTCGGATACGTCGAGGCCGACCGGATCTTCCACCTCACGCTGCTGGGCTACACCGGCAACCGGCACCTGGTGAACGTCGTCGCGGGTCTGCGCGCGCGGACCCGGCTGCTGGGCCTCGCGCCGCTGCTCGCCGACGGCAGCCTCGTCGAGTCGGCGATGGAGCACCACCAGCTCACGGACTTCGTGGAGTACGGCGACGCGGTGGGCGCCGAGCTGATGATGCACCGGCACATCGGGCATGTCCGGGGGCTCTGGGCGGCGCGCTGACGTCCCTTCCGTCCGCGTAACACAGGTTTTACCGGGCGGATCGGACGAAATTTTCTCCCCGCCCGGCGGCGCTCCGCGCGGGCTCGGCCCCGTGCGGCCCGGGGGAGTCAACTCGCAGGTGGCGGGCGGGCGTTGAGCGCCCGGACGACGATTTCCCGACCCGCTCGCGAGCCCGGTCGGATGGCTTGAACGGTGCCCTGTGCGTCGTCGCCGATTCAAGAACTTCGTGATCGACCGTTGACCGCACCCTTGTCGCTCACTTAGCGTCCTGCTCACCCCAGTGGAAGCCAAGTTCCAATGAATGGAAGTTCAGGTGAACGCTGTGAACCCGGACGATCCGTCGGCCCT
This sequence comes from Streptomyces sp. NPDC008317, assembly GCF_042955955.1. NCBI lineage: Bacteria > Bacillati > Actinomycetota > Actinomycetes > Kitasatosporales > Streptomycetaceae > Streptomyces > Streptomyces sp. NPDC008317. Next base: position 53,224 of record NZ_JBIBFQ010000005.1, on the reverse strand, counting down.
CGACGCCCGATTGACCAATGTCAGCAAGACCTACCCCGGCGGCGAGACCGCGGTGACCAGCATGAACCTCGGTGTCAGGCGAGGCGAGTTCTTCTCGCTCCTGGGACCGTCGGGATGCGGCAAGTCCACCACACTGCGGATACTCGCCGGTCTCGAACAGCCCACGGAAGGCACCGTCGCCATCGCGGGCAAGGACATGACCGGAGTGCCGCCCAACAAGCGGCCGACCAACCTGATCTTCCAGAGACTGGCGCTCTTCCCGCACCTCACCGTGGCCGAAAACATCGCTTTCGGTCCGAAGATACGCCGCCAGTCACGGGCGGAGATCCGGTCGACCGTCACCGACATGCTGGACCTGGTCGACCTCGCGGGTTACGCCAACCGCAAGCCCGCCCAGTTGTCCGGCGGCCAGCAGCAGCGGGTGGCGATCGCCCGCGCCCTGGCCAACAAGCCCGCCGTACTGCTGCTCGACGAACCCCTGGGCGCGCTGGACCTGCGGCTGCGGGTGCAGATGCAGCGCGCCCTGAAGCAGATCCAGCAGGAGTCAGGGACCACCTTCGTCTTCGTCACCCACGACCAGACCGAGGCGTTCACCATCTCCGACCGGATCGCCCTGATGAACCAGGGCCGTGTCGAGCAGGTCGGGCGGCCCGACGAGCTCTACGACCGCCCCGCCACCGAATTCGTCGCCACGTTCCTCGGCGACACCAACATCATCCGCGGCGCCGTCGCCGACCGGGTGCTGCGCGCGGACGGCTTCACCTGCCGCACGCCGGGGCCCGGCACGGCGCTGTCGGTCCGGCCCGAGGCCATCGCCATGCGGCCCCGGCTGACCAGCGCCTTCGACAACCGCTTCACCGCCCGCGTCACGGACCTGACCTTCCAGGGAGCCAGCATCCGCTTCCAGGTGGCCGTCGCCGACTCCAGGCAGGAACTGGTCGTACAACTCCCCGCCAAGGACGCACGGGGGATCGCCACGGGGGACGAGGTCGAGATCGGCTGGCCGTCCGACGCCGCCGTCATGCTCGGCGCCGACTCGTAGGACTCGTCCGCGCGACGGGCCACCGGGCCTGTCCGCGCGACAGTCCCGGCCGAGCGCGGGCCCACCACCAGAAGTGCTGTGACCACCCAGGGAGAGACCATGCACAGCAACACGGGCAGATCGAACGGGGACAAGGCGGCGGCGGCCGGAGCCGCGTCGCCCGCAGGGGAAGGCACCGGCCGTACCCCGGTGTCGCGGCGCTCGCTGCTGACCGGCGGCGGCGCGGTGGCGGCCGGACTGTTCCTGGCCGCCTGCGCCTCGAACAAGCAGCCCGGCACGTCGGCGAGTTCGGGCGCGGGCAAGGGAGCGGGCAAGAAGCTCACCATCACCATGACCCCCTTCGCGGGCGCCGATCTCGGCCTCATGCCCAGGGAGTTCGCCAAGGAGTACCAGGACAAGCACCCCAACGTGCAGATCAAGATCGACGACACGCTCAACCTCGCCAAGCAGACCGCCGCCTACCAGGCGAACCCGCACAAGCCGCTGAACAACCTGGTCTTCTCCAACGGCGGCGCGACGGCCACCGGCAAGGCCACCGGTATGTACCTCAAGCTGGACTACAGCAAGATCCCCAACACCTCGCAACTGCACGCCCAGTTCGTCGAGCGCGACCACTGCGGTGTGGTGTTCGGCGCCGACCAGATGGGGCTGGTCTACAACACCAAGACCTACCCCAAGGGCTTCGCGTCCTGGACCGACCTGTGGTCGCCCGACCAGCGCGGAAAGCTCTGTTTCTTCACCATCCCCTGGTGGGCCATCGGCATGGCCGCCAAGCTCAACGGCGGCGGCTGGGACAACATGGACCCCGGCTTCAAGCTGTGGATCGAGCACGCCAAGAACATCCGCACGATCGTGACGGCCAACCCCCAGTTCCTCAACGTGCTCTCCACCAGCGAGGCCCCGCTGACCTCGCACTACCTGGGCACCTCGACGGCCTGGCACGCCCAGGGCGCGCCGCTGGGCTTCAGCCGCCCCACCGAGGGCGCCTTCTTCGACCCGGTCGGCGTCAACATCAACTCCGGTTCCTCCGACGACCAGCTCGAGGTCTGCTACGACATCGTCAACGAGATGCTCCAGCCCAAGTGGAACCAGCGCTGGGTGGACACCTCGGTCGAGATCCCCGCCTCCAGCACCTCCAAGCTGACCCCGAAGCTCCAGGCCATCCCGGCCATCGCCGCCGGCGCCGACCAGAAGTTCGTGGACGTCGACTGGGACACCGTCGGCAAGAACATGGCCGCCTGGACCGCGCGGTGGAACGAGGAAGTCGTCTCCAAGATCTGACGGCCCCGTTCGTACGACTCAGTTCTTACGGCTCAGCTCTCACGGACAGGTTCCGACAGCCCGGTTCTCACGGCTCAGCCCCGACGACGTCCACCCCACGACCGGAAGGACCTGCACGATGGCGGACAACCCTCCAGGCGGCATACGAGAAGCCGCCCCGGTGAGCGGGGCGGCGACGGCCACGGCGGAGAGCCCGGCCCCGGAGAAGCCGGGACCCCGCCGAGCGCAGCCCAAAGCCTTCACCGGCAAGGGCCGCGACCGGCGCACCGCACTGCTCCTGCTCGCGCCCAGCATCGTGCTGCTGCTCGCGGTGTTCGCCTTCGCCATGGAGTCGCTCGTCGAGTACTCCCTGCAGAAGTACCAACCCGGTGGCGTCAACACCACCAACACCCTGGCCACGTGGACGAAAGTCCTCACCAGCTCCTACTACTGGTCGGTGATCTGGCAGACCGTACTCGTCGGTCTGCTGGTCACCGCGATCACCGCGGTCGTCGGCTACCTCACCGCCCTGGCACTGCACCACACCAAGCGGACCGGCTGGCGCAACGCCGGATACGCGGTGGTCTTCTCCTCGCTGGTCTTCTCCGGCATCGCCAGCGTCTACGCCTGGCAACTGCTGCTCGGCCAGGAGGGTTTCCTCAACTCCGCGCTCGGCCTGTTCGGCATCGGCCCCGTCCACCTGCTCTACGAGCGCAGCGCCGTCGTCATCGCCCTCGTGCACACCCTGCTGCCGCTGATGGTCCTGCCGATCAGCAGCACCTTCCGGCAGATCGACGGCACCCTCGCCGACGCGGCCGACGACTTCGGCGCCTCCCGCTGGCGCACCTTCCGCTCGATCACCCTGCCGCTGAGCGCGCCGGGCCTGATCGCCGGATGCCAGCTCACCTTCGCCCTGACCATCTCCAGCTTCACCGCCCCCAGCCTCCTGGGAGGCGGGCGGGTCGCGACCCTGTCCACCAGCATCTACTCCCTGGTCGGCACCACGGACTATCCGGGCGCCTCCGTCTGCGCCCTGGTGCTGCTGATCCTGGCGCTGGTCTCCACCGGAGCGTTCGTCCTCCTCCAGCGCCGGTTCGCCGAGGCCGACCAGGGCGGAGTCACCATCAGCCCCTCGCCGCCCCGCGGCATCCGCGGACTCGGCGTGTGGATGGCCGTGCTGTACGCCTTCCAGCTCGTGCCCGCCGCGATCGTCGTGATCAGCTCGCTGTCGTCGGTCTCCTACGGGGTATGGCCGCCGCCCGGCTTCTCCACCCGCTGGTACACCAACCTCTACCACCAGGACGGCGTCATGGACGCCTTCGTCGGCAGCCTGTGGATCGGGGCGCTGGTCGCGGTGCTCGCCGTCCTGCTCGGCTCCGCCGGCGCGGTCGCCTTGGTCCGCTACCGCTTCCGGGGCAGCGGGGTGGTGCAGTCGGCGCTCTTCTCACCCGTCGTGGTGCCCAAGATCGCTTTCGGCTTCGCCGTGTTCATGCTGCTCGCCCGGGCGGGTCTGCCCTCCGGCAGGTGGGCGGTGGTCCTCGCCCACACCGTGGCGACCGTGCCGTTCGTGATCGTGCTGCTGTCCGCCGCCCTGACCCGGGCCGACCGCACCCTGGACTACGCGGCGATCGACCTCGGCGCCTCGCCGCTGCGCGCCTTCCTGCGCACGACGCTGCCGCAGATCGCGCCCGCCCTGCTCATCAGCGGCGTCTTCGCCTTCCTCGTCAGCTTCAACGAGATCGACCTGTCGATCTTCCTGCTCACCTCCGACCAGCAGACCCTGCCGGTGTGGATGTACGGCTACCTCAACAACTACCAGGACCCGACCCCCGCGGCCCTGTCCACGATCATGACCGCGCTGTCGGTGCTCGTCGTCGGACTCGGCGCCCTGCTCCTGCGTGTCGTCCAGCGCGGCCGACGACTGGAGCTGTGACCGACCGCCACCACCGCATCGGGCCACGCCGCACCCGCGTCCGCGTACCCGCACACCACCCGCCTTCGTACGACCAAGGAGACCACCGATGGCTGAGCTGTTCCCACGGCTGCGCCACGTCTGCGACCTGGACGCCGCCTACCTGCGCGAATACTCAGGACTGCACGACGAGTACGACGGCACGATCGTCGACCTGTCGCCTGCCGGGGTGGCCTCGGCGCTGGCCGCGCTGGGCGGTCCCGCGCTGGACGACGCGCACGACGAAGCACAGCTCGCCGCCACCGAGAACGCGATGCGGACCCGGTTCGGCCGTATCCGTCAGCACCGCTGGGACCCCTGGGTCCACATCGAGGCGCTGGACCTGTCGCCGTACGACCGGCCCTACGACGACGAGGCGGTACGCGTGCGGGCCAGGCGCCGCCACCTGCGGCTCTGGCCGGACGCCGTGGACAACGCGATCGAGGCGCTGGACGAACTGTCGTCCTCCGTCGCCGGGATGTTCCTGCCCGCGGCGCGCGGAATGGCCGCCGAGGTCCGCGCCGACGACGGCGAGGACGGCGTACGCGCCCTGGCCGCGCTGGAACGGCTGACCGCCCACCTCGAACGCGCGGCGCGCGAGGCCGCTCCGGCAGCGGGACTCGGCAGGGCCGACCTCACCGCGCTCCTCGGCTGCGAGGACCGCGTCCCGGTGGACCTGGACGAACTGGCCGCCATGGCCGACAGCGAGTACGCGCGGATGAGCGACATCCTGGACGACGCCGCGGCCCGGCTCGACCCCGCGGGCGCCGACGACCCGGCCGCCAGGACCCGGCGGCTCAGCGCCCGGGTGCGCGCCGACCACGGCGACTTCCCGCGCATCCTCGCCGACACCCAGGCCCAGGTCGCGTTGGCCGCGCGCTTCGTGCGCGAGCGCGAACTGGTGCCCATCGTCGACGAGGCGTGCGTCATCGAACCCAGCCCGCCCGCGCGGAGTTGGGCCGCGGGCCGGGTGAGCTGGACCGCGCCGTGGGAGACGCGCGGCCACTCGCTCTTCCACGTGACCGGACCCTCGCCGCACTGGTCGCTCGACGACCACCGCGCCTGGCTGTCCCGGTTCAACCGGCCCGCGATGGCCGTGATGGCCGTCCACGAGATCGGCCCCGGCCACTGCAGCCACGCCCTGATGATGGGCAAGGTCGACCGGCCGATCCGCAAGACGCTCTGGTCCGAGCTGTTCTTCGAGGGCTGGGCGCACTACGCCGAGGAGATGATGTGGGAGGAGGGCTACCAGGACGACAGCCCCCTCTACCAGTTCGGCATGGCGCAGGAAGCCATGATGCGGGTCGTCCGCGTCCAGGCCGCGCTCGGCATCCACACCGGCGCCCTCACCCTCGACGACGCCATCGCCCTCTTCGAACGCAAGGCGTTCCTGGCGGGACCGGCCGCGCGGGCCGAGGCGCTGCGCGGTGTGTGGGAGCCGACGTACATCCGCTACACCTGGGGCAAGGTCCTCATGCGGCGGCTGCGCGACCAGGCGAAGACCGCGTGGGGCAGCGGCTTCACGCTGCCGCGCTTCCACCGTGAGCTGATGGCCTTCGGCTCCCCGCCGGTCGGCCTGGTGGCCTCCGCGATGGGCATCGGCCCGGCGCCGCTCCCGCAGCCGGGTCCTGGCGCACCGGCGGACCAGGGGAGCGGACCGGCATGACGGCGGGCCAGCGGCCGGTCGTGGACCGGGCACTCGAACAGGGGCGGAAGGACTCCGCCCACGGCGGCACCGCCATGGTCTCCGCCATGCACCCGGCCGTCGCCGACGCGATGCTCGACGTCCTGCGGCGCGGCGGCAACGCCATGGACGCGGTGCTCACGGCCGTCCCCCTGCAAGGCGTGGTCGAACCGCAGATGACCACCCTGGCCGGTGGCATGTCCGTGCTCTACTACGACGCCGCCCGGCGCGCTTACGACTACATCGACGGCGAACTCGACCACACCCGCGACAGCCCGCCGGTCTCCGCCACCTGGGACCACTACGTGACGGTGGACGGCGCCCTCGGCGCTTCCTCCGGCCGCCGCGTCGCGGTCCCCGGCGCGGTCGCGGGCATGCACCTGGCCATGGAACGCCACGGCAGCATCCCCTGGGCCGACTACTTCGCACCCGCCGTCGAGGTCGCCGCCGCCGGCTTCCCGATGTACTCCTTCCTGTACGGCGAGGCATTCGAGGCCGCCGCGGGCCGGTTGGCGGCGCACCCTTCGGGCCGCGCCGAATTCCTGCCCGACGGCCACGTACCGCCCGTCGGGGAGCGGCTGGTCCGCCCGGCGCTGGCCGAGACGATGCGGCGGATCGCCGCCGACGGCCCCGACTACGTCTACCGCGGCGCGTGGGCGTCGCGCTTCGTGGCCGCGGTCCGCGAGACCGGCGGCACCGTGACCGCCCGCGACCTCGACGACTACACCGCCCGCGCGAGCCGCCCGGTGCGGCGTGCCTACCGGGACCACGAGATCGTCGGCGCCCCGCCCCCGTCGTCCGCGGGCATCCTCATCGGCCTCGTGCTCGGCATCCTGGAACACTTCGACCTGCCCGCCCTGGGCCACTACACCCGCGACGCCGAAGCCCTCGAAGTGCTGCGACGCGCCATGGCGTTCGCCGAATTCTTCACCGAGCGCTTCGTGAAGGACCCGCTGTCCTTCGACGTCCCGGTGGACGAACTCCTCTCGCCCGACTTCACGGCGTCGCTGGCCGCGCTGATCCGCGGCAACACCCGACGCGACCCGGCGCCCGCGAGCGGCGGTACGGTCCGGCCGCCCGGCGCGCCGCACACCCACAACACCGACCACGTCGTGGCGGTGGACGGCGCGGGCAACATGGCGTCGCTCACCCACAGCGTCTACGGCACCACCTTCGGCACCGGCCTGGTCGTGGACGGCGTCCACGTCAACAGCGGGAACAGCTTCCCCGGCACCGGCGACGGCGAAGGGCGGCGCGTCCTGTCGCCCTTCCCGCCCACCATGGTCGCCCGCGACGGAACCCCGCACCTGGCCCTCGGGTCACCGGGCCTGTCCGCGCGCGCCACCGCGATCGTCCTGGCCAACCATCTCGGATACGGCCTCGACCTGGCCGAGTCGATCGACGCGCCGCGCTTCCAGGGCGTCCAGACCGACCAGCCGTTCACCGTCGAGGCACGGGTCGACCCGCGGGTGCTCGACGCGCTCGCCACCCGCTACGGCGCCGACGTACGACTGACCACCCCCTACTTCTGGCACTTCGGATCCGTCCACGCGGTGGAAGTCGACGCGGACGGCCACCGCCACGGATACTGCGACCCGCGGCGCCCGGGACGGGCCACGGGATGGTGACCGACCCGCCCGAACAGCCGCCCAACGCAACCGACTTGGGACGACAGGAGACGCACGTACCCATGGCAGAGGACACCGAAGTCCCCGTACCGGCCCCCAGCGAGAACACCAAGTCACCCAGCTACATGGGGCGCATCCTCAACTTGCTGGAGCAGTCCGTGGTCGCCGAGGGCGCACCGCTGACCCTCACCGAACTGGCGGCGGCGGCCGACGCGCCGCTGTCCACCGTGTCCCGGCTGACGGCCCAGCTCGTCACCTGGGGCTTCCTCAACGAGACCACCTCGCACCGCTTCGTGCCCGGCCGACGGCTCGCCGCCATGGCCGCGGCCGTCAGCGAACACCTCTACAGCAACGACCGCCTCCAGCAGGCCACCCGGCTGCTCACCGGCGTCACCGGCGAGAGCACGACCGCCGGACGCATCGTCGGGAACAGCATGTTCATCATCGCCCGCACCGAGTCCGAGCAGCCGCTGCGCGCGGTGAACCGCATCGGCGAGTTCATACCGCCCGACAACTCCGCGCTCGGCAAGGCCATCATGTCCCGGCTGCCCCGCGCCCGGCAGCTCGCGCTGCTGCGCGGCGCCGACGTGGCGGACCCCGAGGCCACGCTGGAGAAGATGCAGCCGGAGCTGGAGGAGGCCAGGCGGCGCGGCTACGCCGTGGACGAGGAGACCTACAGCGTGGGCCTGCGCTGCCGGGCCGCCGCCGTCGTCGGCCCCGACGGCGTCGCGGTCGCCGGACTCTCCATCAGCGGACCCGCCGCCCGCTTCACCCTCGACCTCGCCGAAGGAGCCGTTCCCGCGCTGCGCCAGGAGGCGTCCGCGATCGGCGACATGCGGTGACCCCCGCCGGGGCCGGGGACACCGTCCCCGGCCCCGGCGACGACCAGAACCCGAGCACCGATCCCCGTATCAGTACCCGTATCAGCAAGGAGACACAGCGGATGAGCGACACCACAGCCACCGGTACCCCGGCCGCGCAGCCCGGCCACACCGTCGAGACCGTCCCCGTCACCCGCGTGGACAACGGGCACGACCTCGCGCTCACCGTCCACCGCCTGACCGGCGCCCGGCCGGGGCCCACCCTGGTCGCCTTCGGCGGCGTCCACGGCGACGAGGCCATGGGACCCGAGGAGATCCGCAGGTTCGTCTCGTCGGTCGACCCCGCCGAACTGGCGGGCACGATCGTCGCCGTACCGGTGGCCAACCCGTACGCGTACGCGGCGATGTCCCGCTTCACCCCGCAGGACGGCCTCAACCTCAACCGCATCTTCCCCGGTGACCGCAACGGCTCGGTCACCGAGCAACTGGCCGCCGTGCTCGCCGAGATCATGCTCCAGGCCGACTACTTCGTGGACTTCCACTCCAGCGGCCTGTACTCCACGGTCGAGTACTCCTACATCATGGACGACGGCCGGGAGATGGCCACGTCCTTCGGCGCCGCGCTGCTCTACCACCACGAGCCCTACGAGGGCACCTCCAACGCCTGGGCGATCAAGAACGGCATCTCCTCGACCGTCTGCGAACTGGGCGGCGGCGGGCAGCTCACCGACGCCTTCCTCGACAAGGCCGTACGCCAGGGCCGCAACATGCTCAAGGGCATCGGCATGCTGGAAGGCGCCCCCGAGGCGATCGTCGAGCAGCAGACGGTGATGACCGAACTCGTCACGCTGCGCCCGACCAAGGGCGGCACGATGATCTCCCACTTCACCCCTGACCGGCTCGGCGAGGTCATCAAGGGGGGCACGGTGCTGGGCGAGGTCGTGGACCCGTACACCTTCGAGACGCTGGAACAGCTCGTCGCGCCGTACGACTCCAACATCCTGGTGCTCAGCCGCGAGGGCTACTCCCGCACCGCGCCGGGCGACTACGGCTTCATGGTCGGCAACGCCGGCACCACGACCACCGTCGACGAGCTGTTCGGCGCCTGAGCGCAGGGGCGCGAGCCAGCGGGCGACCGGTGTAGCGGAGACGAGGAGCGGCGTACCGGCATGGACATCAGACACGTCCACGTGGTGGACCCCGAGAGCGAACAGATCCTCAGGGACCGGCGGATCACCCTGGAAGGAGACCGGATCACCGCCGTCACGGCCGACACCCCCGACCCACTCGCGCCCGGCGACGTGGACGGCACCGACCTGTACGCGGTCCCCGGCTTCATCGACTGCCACGTGCACGTCACCTCGGTGACCGCCGACGAGTGGGCCGACACCGGGATGGCGCCCAGCTACGTCACCGCCCACGCGCTACGGGAACTGCGCGCGATGCTCGAACGCGGCTTCACCACCGTCCGGGACGCGGGCGGCGCCGACGCCGGGCTGGCCGACGCCCTGGACGAGGGGCTGGCGCCAGGACCCCGGCTGTACGTGTGCGGCAAGGCGCTGTCGCAGACCGGGGGCCACGGCGACCTGCGCCCCCGTGGCCGTTACCACGCCGACGACCATCCGGCCGTGCCCGGCATCGGCCGGATCGTCGACGGACCCGACGCACTGCGCACCGCCGTACGCGAAGGCGTACGGTCCGGGGCGTCGTTCGTGAAACTCATGCTCTCCGGCGGGATCTCCAGCCCCACCGACCGGATCGACACCCCGCAGTACAGCGAGGACGAGATCCGCGCGGCGGTCGACGAGGCCGCGCGGGCGGGCGTCTACTGCGCCGGGCACGCCTACACCCCGCAGGCGGTGGCCCGCGCGCTGCGCCTGGGCGTACGCACCATCGAGCACGGCAATCTGATCGGCCCGGACGAGGCCCGGCTGTTCGCCGAGCACGACGCGTACTACGTGCCGACGCTGGTGACGTACACGGTGCTGGCGCAGGAGGGTCCGCTCCACGGGCTTCCGCCCGCGAGCACCGCCAAGGTCGCGGCCGTCCGGGACAGCGGCCTCACCGCGCTGGCCCACGCCCACGCCGCCGACGCCCCGATCGCCTTCGGCACCGACCTGCTCGGCGCGATGCACGTCCACCAGTCGCGGGAGTTCGCGCTGCGGGCCAGGGTGCAGCCGGGCTGGGCGGTGCTGCGCAGCGCCACCACCACCGGCGCCCGGCTGCTCGGCGCGGCCGGTGAACTCGGTGTGCTCGCGCCCGGCGCCCGCGCCGACATCGTCCTGACCCGCCACAACCCCGCTGTCCACGTCGAGCGGCTGGCGGACCCGGAGGCCGAGGTCGCCGCCGTCTTCTCACGGGGCCGCCTCGCGGTACGCCGCTAGGCGCCGCCAGGGCCCCGGCGCCGCACGCGGCAGCACCATCACACGAGACAGGGAGCCGTATGCACCACCCACCGCACCTCACCAACCCGACCCGCGCGTGCGGGAGTTCGAAGGTCTTCCCGGTCGGCCTTGGCGGCATGCTGCTGTCCATCGAAGGGCGCCCGGACCGCGCCCGCGCCACGGCGACGATCCACACCGCGCTCGACGCCGGAGTGACCCTCATCGACTCCGCCTCCGCCTACCACACAGGTGCCGACGAAGTAGGCCACAACGAGACGCTGATCGCCGACGCGCTGGAGAGCTGGGACGGCGACGCCTCCGGAGTCACGGTGGTGACGAAGGCGGGCCGGGTCAGACCGGGCGACGGGCGGTGGCTCACCGACAGCAGCCCCGACCACCTCGTCCGCTCGGCCGCCGCGTCCCGCGACCGGCTCCGCCTGGACCGTATCGAGCTGTTCTTCCTGCACGCACCCGACCCCGTGGTGCCGATCGCCGACTCGCTGACGGCGCTGCTCCGGCTGGTCGCGGACGGGACCGTCACCTCGGTCGGTGTCTCCAACGTCACCGTCGCCGAACTCGACCAGGCACACGAGCTGTTGGGTGACGCCCTCGTCGCCGTGCAGAACGAGTTCTCACCCAGCGCCGTACAGCACCGCGCGGTCCTGCGCCGCGCGGAGGAACTCGGTCTGGCGTTCCTGGCCTGGCGGCCGTTGGGCACCATCGGCACGAAGGACGACGAACTCACCGCCGCCTTCACCGAGATCGGCCGCGCCCACGACGCCAGCCCGCAACGCACCGCGCTGTCCTGGCTGTTGTCCACCAGCCCGGCCCTCATCCCCATACCGGGCGCCCGCCGCCCCGAGACGATCCTCGACTCCGCCCGCGCCGCCGAACTGCACCTGGGGGAGGACGAAGTGAGCCGACTGGACGCGGCGGTCGCGAGCCGCGTGCCGTCCTAGGCGAGAGGCGTTCCGAAAAGGCCGCGCCTCAGGAGTGGGGCCGCGCCATCCGTACGACCGCGGTCCCGCGCTGGAGATCGACGGTCGTACGGTTCGCGGGCGCGCCGTCCTCCTCGTCGTCCCGCAGCACGAGGGCCGACTGCCGCTCCTTCAACTCGTTCTGCTTGCCCGGCGAGAAGCTCGCGTGCAGCATCTCGAAGCCGGTGGACGAGATCTGCCCCTGGCGGCCAGGACCGCGCCACGGCAGGATTCCGGCCCGCCCGGCCCGCATGAGCATCTGATCGGCGAAGGCCACCAGGGTCAGCAGGATGACCAGACCGGGCAGGGTCATGAAAACGACGAACGTCATGCCCCCAGTATCGCCGTCCGGGCGCCGGTGATCCATGGGCCGGCAGGGGCCGGTCCGGCCCGCGCGCCACCTCGTCGGCCGCGCGAGGCGCCCGGCCGGAGGCTCCCTCTGAGCATGGTGCTGGGCGGTCTCGTGACCGCGGGGACCGCTCACGCCGACGTGGCACCAGGGGTGTCGATCGACCTCGGCGGCGCGGGCGGCGGCGACTTCATCGCGGACACCGGCACCGGCGGCAGGCCCGACACCATTCCCGCAGGCGCTCCCAGCTTCCCGAACTGGGGACGGACCGTGGCCCACCCGATCCCCGCCGACATCTGGAACACCTCACGCGTCGGGGACTCCTCCTCCAGCATCCCCGGTCTCACCCCGGGCGCCGACTTCCAGGTCCGTCTCTACTTCATGGACTGGTACTACACCCACTCCGGTCAGCGTGAGTTCGACGTCACGATCGACGGCGCCAAGGTCCTGACCGACTTCGACATCATCGGCGCGGCCGTGGCGGCGGGCGCGGACGGCCAGGAAGCCTTCGGCGTCGAGAAGGACTTCCCCGTCACCGTGGACGCCTCCGGCACCCTCTCCCTCGACTTCACCCGCGGCTCCGCCAACCAGGCCCAGGTCAACGCCATCGTCGTGACGCCCGCGAGCTGACGACCCGCCTCCGGCACGCATCGTCCACGTGATCGCGGTCGGCCGGACGGTGCCTCGATGGCGGGTCCGGCCCGACCGCGCTGCCGTACGGGGGACCGGGACCCCGGTCCGGCTACGGGCGGCGGCGGGGCTTGCCGCGCTTCGCGCCGCCCGTACCGCCGCTCTTGCCGCCCTTGCCTGCGGAACCCCGGCCCGGCGCGGGCTTGCGGCGCGCCTGCGACACCTTGTCCGGGCGCTTGTCCTTCGCCTTGTCCGTGGCCTTCGCGACCTTCGCCCCCGGTGCGGACCGCTCCGGGAGCGGCCGGCCGCGCGTGCTGTTGACGGTGCGACCGCGCACGATGCCGATGAGGTGTTCCACCAGATCCGTGGTCTCCTCCTGCGGCCAGGACAGGGCGACGCGGGACTCGGGCGCGTCCGGGACCGGACGGTAGGTGAGGTCCCTGCGGTGGTGCAGCCGCGCGAGCGACTGGGGGACGATCAGCAGGCCCACACCCGCCGCGACCAGTTCCACGGCGTCCGCCGTGGTGGCGGGCCGCTCCTTCGCGGGCCGCCCCGGCGGCGTCTGCCAGGTGAGGGTGTCGTCCAGGGGACGCAGCACGATGTCGTCCGCGAGATCGGCCAGCGACACCTCGTCGACCGCCGCGACCGCGTGGTCCTTGGGGACGACGACCACCGTCGTCTCCGTGTAGAGCGGGATCGCGCTGAGGTCCGCGCCGTCGACCGGCAGCCGTACGAATCCGGCGTCCGCGCCGGACCCGCCGCCGTCCCGCAGCGCGCCGAACGCCTCGGCGGCGGGCACCGGGACCAGGGTGAGCGGGACCTCCGGCAGTCGCTCGTTCCAGATCCGCACCCACTTGGTCGGCATCACGCCCGGAACGTATGCGAGCCGGAACGAAGGAGGTACTTCCGAACCTGTCACCCCAGCAGGTTATCCGCTGGTGGTCGGAGGCGGCGCACGCGCTCGTTACCCTTGACGGCATGACGTCGCAGCAGACCGCCCAGACCATGAAGCCCGCGACAGCGGCGAAGAAGCTGGGTGTGTACCTCCAGGCCACACCCGCCGAGTTCCAGGAGGGTGTCGTCTCGCGCACCGAGCTCAACGCGCTCCAGGCCGATCCCCCCGAGTGGCTGGTGGAACTGCGGCACAACGGACCGCACCCCCGCCCCGTCGTCGCGTCCAAACTCGGCGTGTCCATCGCGGGTCTCGCGCGCGGCGGCGTGACCGAGGCGCTCACCACCGAGGAGATCGAGGCGCTGAAGCGGGACCAGCCGCAGTGGCTGGTCGAGGAGCGTGCCGTGCAGGCGGAGGTCCGCAAGGAAGCGGTGCGGATCAAGGAGAAGAACGCGGAGCGCGCCGCCCGTACCCGCTGACCTTTTTCCCGCTGACCCGTACCCGCTGACCTTTGTCCCCCGACCTTTGTCCGCTGACTCCGGCGCGGATTCGTTGACCACATATTGACCAGTGGTAAGAACGGGGTCCATCATCGGTGCGTCGCCGAACACCTCGGCGTCCGGACGCCGAGACACCGGCACCCGCCCCGCGCGGACAGGACTGGTGGGCCCATGGTCAGCAGCGAGAGCCGCTGGGAGAAGCGGCAGCGGATCCGTACTCACCTCCTCGACCTCGTCGAGGAGACCGCGACCGGACGACCGCTGCCCGGTGAGCGCCAGCTCTGCGAGACCCTGGAGGTCTCCCGCCCGACGCTGCGCTCGGTGATGGACGACCTGGTGCGCGACGGACTGCTGATCCGGGCCCACGGGCGCGGCGTCTTCGTCGCCGAGGACAAGGTCGCCCAGCGCCTGGGCCCGGCCGCGGGGCCGGGACCGAGCCTGGGCGTCGGCGGTGTGGACGGCGCGTGGACCAGCCGCACCGTGGAGTTCACCGCCATGGCCGCCGGACCCAGGATCGGCCGCCGCCTCGGCGCCGCCCCGGCCGACCGGATCCTGCGGATCGCCCGGCTGCGGCTGGTCGACGGCGACCCGATGTGCGTCGAGACGCTGCACGTACCGCTGGCGCTGGTCCCCGGCCTCACCGCCCACGACCTGGAGACCGACTCCTTCTACCGCCTGCTCGGCAGCCGGTACGGCATCCTGCTCACCCGCGCCTCACAGCTCATCGAACCGACCGTGGTGGACGATGCCGAGGCCGAACTGCTCGGCGTGCCCGTCCACACCCCGGCCCTGCTCTTCGAACGCGCCGCCAGGGACGCGGACGGGCGCGTCGTGGAGTTCACCCGCTCCGTCTACCGGGGCGACCGGTACCGCATCCTCACCGAACTGTCGCTCGCCCCCGAGCCCGACAGCGGACGCGTCCTGGGCGGCTCCTGGTCGGCGGCCTCGCGCGTACCGGGCGCCGACACCCTGGTCCTCGACCCCTACTGGAACGACAACGGGTAGCCCCCGCGCCCACCTACGACTCCTCCGTCACCCCCCACCCCGCGCCGCCGCCCCCGGCCGACGCGACGCACCCCCACGCCCCGAAGGGACGGATCATGCTTCGTCGCAGGCTCATCCTCGCCACGGCCGCCGCCTGTTCGGCCGCCCTCGCCGGTGCCATGGCCGCGGGCGCCATGACGACCGACAGCGGTACGTCCGGACCCGGTACGTCGGCCGCCGCGTCGAGCGGCGCCGCCCACCGGCCGCCCGCCGCCCGTACCGCCGCCTCCGCCGTACAGCTACAGACCTGGCTCTACCCCGGCTCCGCAGGCGACTCCACCTGCACCGCGCCGAGCGAATACGCCGACAACCGGGTCAAGAACGGCGCGCTCAAACCCGAGTACTGGAGCGTCACCGGCAAGGGCAAGGTCAGCCTGGAGACCACGGCCGCCGGGCTCTGCAACACCTACAGCGCCGCCAACGTCGCCGACCTCAAGGCGCACTCCGCCTACCAGTACCCGACCGTCTCCGGCATGACCACCGCCGACGTCCACGCCCTGGTCAGCAGCAGTGCCAACCGAAGCGACGCCGTCTCGCAGCTCACCTCCTTCGTGGTCACCAACCAACTCACCGGCGTGGACGTCGACATGGAGGACTACTGGTCCTGGAGCGCCGCCGACTTCACCAACTACAAGACCTTCCTCGGCCAGCTCGCGACCTCCCTGCACGCGCAGGGCAAGAAGCTCGTGGTCGACGCGCCCGCGATGACCGAGGACGCCGCCTTCTACGACTACGCCGCCGTCAGCGCCAAGGGCGTCGACGAACTGGACATCATGGCGTACGACGAGGAGTTCGACACCGCGCCCGGCAGCCGCTGCCTGCCGATCACCCCGCTCGCCTGGCTTAAGCAGGTCACGCGGTACGCGCAGAGCAAGATCCCGGACCCGTCGCGGCTGGTCATCGCCCTGCCCTCGTACGGCATCAGCGCGCCCGACCCGTGCGACCTGGACGCGGTCACCGGCAACATCCAGTTCAGCGACATGAAGCACAGCCCCGGCTTCTCCACCGACCCGAGCACGATCGCCGCCCGTCGCGACGCCTCTTCCGGAGAGATCCGCTGGGTCTCCGGAGGAAAGCTCTACGACTACGTGGACAGCACCGCGCTCAACTCCAAGCTGGGGGCGCTGACCTCACTGGGCGTCACCAAAGTCTCCGTCTGGTCCCTCGGCGGCGGGAACCCCTGGTTCACCGGGTGACTCTCCGTCAGTACGGGTGAAGCGCGCGACCCGCGGGACCGGCCCGAGTCCGGTTCCGCGTACGCCGCCTGACGCGCCCTCATGAGGCACTCGCGCCGAGCTTCACCACGACGGCCCGTTTCCCTCCGCGGTCGGTCGGTGTCAGGCTGTGGCCATGAAGGGGCACATTCCGCAGGAGACAACGAGTTTCGTCGGCCGTACGGCGGAACTCGCGCGGCTGGACATGGCGTTGGCACACCGCCGGCTGATCACCCTCACCGGGCCCGGCGGAGTCGGCAAGACACGGCTCGCGCTGCGGGCGGCGGCGCGCGCGTCGGTCGGCCGCGTCGCCGTGGAAGTCGCCGCGGAACAGGAGCCGGGCGCGGACCGGCGAATCGGTTCTGCGGAAGACACCGACTCCTCCCGCTTCCCCGACGGCACCTGGTGGGCCGACCTCGCCACCCTCGACAGCCCCCACCTGCTGCTCGCCACCGTCAGCGACGCCGTCGACCTCGCCGACCACTCACCGCGGGGGCCCGTCGAGGCACTGTGCGAATGGCTCGCCGACAAGCGCCTGTTACTCGTGCTCGACTCCTGCGAGCACCTGGTCGAGGCGTGCGCCCACCTCGTCGGAGAACTGCTGACGGCCGCGCCCGGCCTGACCGTACTGGCCACCAGCCGCCGCCCGTTGGCCTCCGCCGTGGAGGAACTGATCGACGTCGCACCGCTGTCGGCAGAAGGACAGGACGCGCTCGCCGTCTTCAACCAGCGCGTCACCGGCCGCCTCGGCCACACCCCGCTCGCGGAACCCGGCGCGGCGGAGGCCGCCGCGACCATCTGCCGCCGCCTCGAAGGGATACCGCTGGCCATCGAACTGGCCGCGGCCCAGGTCGGCCCCGCCACCGTCGCCGACGTCGCCGACCGCCTCGGCTCACGCTTCGACGTCCTGTCCCGCACCGGCTTCGTCTGGCCCCGGCGCCACCAGACGCTGCGCACCGCGATCGGCTGGAGCCACGAGCTGTGCACCCCGCAGGAACGGCTGCTCTGGGCCCGGCTCAGCGTCTTTCGCGGCGCCTTCGACCTGGCCGCCGCGGAAGCGGTCGCCACCGGCGGCCCGCTGCGCGCCGCTGACGTCGCGCCGACCCTGGAACGGCTGGTCACCCAGTCGGTGATCATCAGGACGGCCCCCGCCGAGGACGCGTCGAGCGGCGCAGGACACCGCGAGCGCTACCGCATGCTCGACACGATCCGCGAGTACGGCGGTGAGTGGCTGCGCGAGCTGGGCGAGTCCGCCGCGACCGCCCGCCGTCACGCCGACTACTTCACCGGCCTCGCCCGCTGGGCGGACGGGAGCTGGTCGAGCCCCGACCAGCTCCTCGGCTACCGGGTGATCGAGGACACCCACCCCGACCTGCGCTCCGCCCTCGACCACTGGCTCGTCCACGACCCGGCGCAGGCCGCCGAACTGGCCGGGCTGCTGGTCTACTTCTGGACCTGCTGCGGCCACCTCAAGGAAGCCCGCTCCTATCTGGAGCGCGCCCTGGAACTGCACACCGCGCAGGACCGGGCCCGCGCCCGCGCGCTCACCGGCCTCGGAGCCACCGTCACCCTCCAAGGGGACTACGCCCTGGCCACCGAGATCAGCGCCGAGGTGGAGGCCGCGGCCGAAGCGGGCGGCGACCAGGAGGAGCGGATCGCCGCCGCCTGCCTCACCGGCCTGCTGGGTCTGCTCATGGGCCAGCCGCGCAAGGCACTGGACGCGGTACGCGCGGCGCTCGGCGGCGCGCCCGGCTTCGCCTTCGACTCCCCGGACCGGCTGCGCTGCAACCTCGTCGAAGTGCTCTCCCTCACCGCCCTCGGGGACTTCGCCGAAGGCCGCGAGCGGGCCCTCGAACTGCGCGAGCACTGCGTACGCACCGGCGAGGTCTGGACCCGCTCCTACCTGGACTACCAGCTCTCCGTCGTCGCCCTCTTCTCCGGCGCCCCCACCGAGGCCATCGGCTACGCCCGCACCATGCTGGAGAGCAAACGCCTCATCGGGGACGCCTTCGGCATCGCGCTCGGCCTCGACCTGCTCGCCGCGGCCCTGGCCGCCGAGGGCCGGGCCGAGCAGGCCGCGTCGGTCTACGGCACCGGCGGCGCCTATTGGCGCAGCGTCGGCCACCCGCAGCGCGGCGCGCCGGAACTCCAACTGGTGCGCGAGCGCTGCGAGGAGACGGCCCGCGCGGCGCTCGGCGACCAGGCGTACGCCGCCGCGTACGCCCAAGGGTCCACCGCCCACGGCCCGACCGCCCTGGCCGCCGCCCTCCAGCCGGACAACCACACCGCGTGAGCGGCCCGTTCACCCCTGCCGGAGACCCGCGAGGGAACGGCGCGGCCGGTCGGACATCCGTCGGCCGGGGCCGGGGGGAGGTCGGCCCCGGCCGACGGGAACGTGCCGCGCTGTGGGGTTCGCGGCACCGGGCGGGAAGGAAGTAGGGGGCGGCGACGGTCAGTTGGAGAAGTCCTGCGTCATCCAGACCGTGCCGGAACCGTCGCGGTAGACGTCGATGCCGATGTGCGTGTAGCCGCTGCTGAGGATGTTGCGGCGGTGGCCGTCGTCGGGGGCCTTCTCGTCGAGCATCATCTGCGTCAGACCGACCGCGCTCGCGGCGATCGCGGAGGCGGAGGAGCCCACACCGCCGCCCTCGCCGATGTTCTCGCCCGCCGACGTCCAGTGCACCCCGGCGGCCGTCTCGCGGTCACCGAAGGCCGGTTCGCCCGGGCACTGGTGGGACAGGCCGCAGCCGGACGCCATCACCTGATTGTGCGCGGCGGCGCTCTTGTTGAGCCCTTCGAGCAGCGTGTACGGGGCGAGGCCCTCCGCGGCGCGATTGCGGTTGATCAGGTCGAGCACCTGCCGCACGGCGTCCCCGGCGCCCGGCGGGTTCGTCGTGGCGGGCGGTGCGGGAGTCGTCGCCGAGGGGCTGGGCGCCGCCGTCGTGGGCGCGGTGGTCACCGGGGTGCCGGTCGGCGTGGCCGTCGGCTTGGGGCTCGGCCGTCCGGGGCGCGGGCGGTGCGTGGTGGAGATGGTCGCGGCGGGGGCGGTGGGCCGGAAACCGGCCGGCTTGCCGCCGGGCCTGTGTCCGGCCGACGCGCTCGTGTCGCCGGAGCCGGAGCCAGAGCCGGAGCCGCTGTGCCCGGCGGTGGGCGACCCCTGATGCGGTGCCCCGAGGCAGGCGAAGGCGGTGCCGCCACCGAGTACGGCCAGGGCCGCGGCTCCGGTCACCGCCATGCGTATCCGCGGCTTGCGCCTCGCCCTGTGCTGGCCATGGGCGGAGTTACGGGAGTGGGCACGGCGGGACGAACTCATCGCTGGCACCTCGTGGTGGGGGAGACGTGTCGTGAGGGGGACCCGCTCACAGGAACGGTCCGGCGGGCACGACCCTAGGCCGCCGGAGCCGTCCGATCCGCCGGCCGAGCCCAACTTCACGTTCCCCTAAGGAAAGCCGCAGATTCCGCTGAGCCCCGCCCCCGGCCGGGCGTCCGCAGGACCGCGGACACCGCTGAGCCCCGCCCCCGGCCGGGCGGGCGAAGAACCGCGGACACCGCGCCTCACCAGGACACCTCGCTGGTGACCTCCTTGGCCTGCGGACGCAGCGTCGCCGTCAACTCCGAGCGGTGGCGCGCCCCGGTGAAGGTGATGGTGAGGGTGTCCGGCGCGCTCTGCCGGGTGTTCGTGGTGAAGCCGATCGCGGGCACCGCCGAGACCAGGCACACCGCGTCCGCGCCGAACCGTATCGACGCCTGACCGCCTGTCGACTCGAAACTGTGCGTCCCGGCGCCCCCCTCGCAGTCCGGCGGCCGGGAGGCGGTCGACGGCGGCGCGGCCGGCGCGGAGGACGGGCTGGTCGCGGTCGCCGTCGGGCGACGGGTCGAGGGGGACGGCGACACCGTGGGCTTGCGGGTCCGCGTCGGCGACTGCCGGGGCGTGGCCGTCGGCGAGCCGATCACCACGGAACTGGGCGAGTTGGTGGCGATCCCGGCCGCCACATCCCGCGCGGACGGCGGCAGCGGCGCCGTCGAACCCACCACGAAGCGCACGGTCAACGACACCGCCGTGACGGTGAGGACCGTGCACGACAGCCAGATCAGGAAATGGCGCAAGGACCGGGGCACCGGGCCATCATGGCCGATCCGTTACGGTGTGCCGCATGGCGAGCGTCCTTGTCGTAGAAGACGATCCCGGCATACGTGCCGAACTGATCGGGATACTCACCCGCGACGGGCACGAAGTCCGCAGCGCCGCCGACGGATTCAGCGGATTGCGCGAGGCGACCAGAACGCCGTTGGACGCGGTGATCCTCGACCTCGGCCTGCCCGACCTCGACGGCGGCGACGCGCTGCGCATGATCCGCGGCATCTCCCGCGTACCGGTCCTGATCGTCACCGCCAGGGACGACGAGGCCGAGATCATCCGGCTCCTCAACGCGGGCGCCGACGACTACCTGGTCAAACCCTTCTCCGGCGGACAGCTCACCGCCCGCCTCGGCGCCGTCCTGCGCCGCTCCGCGGGCCCCGACGGCAGGACCGGCGCCCCCAATCTGCGCGAGCCCGTCACCCTCGGACCGCTGCGCATCGACCCCGGACCCCGCACCGTCCACCTGCACGGACACGAAGTCCCCCTGACCCGCCGCGAGTTCGACCTGCTGTCCTTCCTCGCCGCCAACGCCGACACCGTCGTGTCCAAACGGCACATCCTCACCGAGGTCTGGCGCGACCCCTACGTCGAGGACCAGACCATCGACGTCCACCTGTCCTCCCTGCGCCGCAAACTCGGCGAGAGCGCGGCGGCGCCGAGCCTGCTGCGTACGGTGCGCGGCGTCGGCATCAAACTGGTGACCCCGCGGTGAGAGGGACCCTCGCCAGGGTCGCCCTGGCCGTCACCTCGATGGTGGCCCTGTCCTTCCTCATCCCGCTGGGCCTGCTGGTCCGCTCCGAGGCCCGCAACCAGGCGATCACCGCAGCCGAGCAGCGCGCCGCCGCCCTGGCGCCGGTCCTCACGCTCACCGACGACCCGGCCGCCGTACGGCAGGCCGTCTCGGGCCTCGACCCGTCGGGAAACCTGGCGGTCCACCAGCCCGACGGCCGCTCCATCGGCGCGGGCCACGCACCCCACTCCCTGCTGGTGCGCGCACAGCACGACGGCGAGTCACTGGCGCAGGACCTGCCGGGCGGCGGCTGGGTCTACCTCCAGCCGGTCGTGCTGCCGCAGGGCCGGGTCGCCGTCGTCGAGGAATTCGTCCCCGAAGCCGAGCTGAACCGCGGGGTGAACGCGTCGCTGACCGTGATGGCGCTGCTCGCCGTCGGCCTGGTCGTCGGCTCCGTCCTGGTCGCCGACCGCCTCGCCTCCCGCGTCGTACGGTCCTCCCGCAACCTCTCCTGCGCCGCCAACGCGCTCGGCCGCGGCGACCTGGAGTCCCGCGTCGACCCCATGGGGCCGCCGGAACTGCGCGAGGCCGGGCAGGCGTTCAACGCCATGGCCGCCCGCATGCTGGAACTCCTCGCCGTCGAGCGGGAATTGGTCGCCGACCTGTCCCACCGTCTCAGGACACCCCTGACCGCCCTCCAGTTGGCCACCGAACGCATGGGTACGGGACCGGACGCCGCCCCCGTGGCCGCCGCGGTCGCCCAGCTCGAAACACAACTGCACGCCGTCATCACCGCGGCCCGCACACCGCTGGCCGTCGGACACATGGGCGCGCCCCAACTCGACCGGCCCGAGCAGGTGTTGTGCGCCGCCACGGTGATCGTCCGCCGCCGCGCCGGATTCTGGACGACGCTCGCGGAACAGCAGGGCCGCCCCTGCCTGGTGGAAGTGACCGGCGAGGACGCCCTGATCGACCTGCCGGAGGACGACCTCGCCGCCGTCATCGACGCGCTCGTCGGCAACGTCTTCCGGCACACCGCGCCCGGCACCGCCTTCGCGCTGCGCCTGGTGCGCGCCGCCCAGTCCGTCACCCTCACCGTCGAGGACGCGGGCCCCGGCATCCCGGACCCCGACGACGCCCTCGTCCGCGGCGCCAGCACCGCGTCCACCGGCCTCGGCCTCGACATCGCCCGCCGCGCCGCCGCCGCGACCCGCGGCGCGCTGGACATCGACCGCGGCCCGATGGGCGGCACCCGCGTCGCCGTCCGCTTCGGCCTCGCCTCACCGCCGCCCAAGCGCGGACCGCTGCACCGCAGGCGGGCCCGCCTGC
Source organism: Streptomyces sp. NPDC008317 (assembly GCF_042955955.1). Taxonomy (NCBI): domain Bacteria; kingdom Bacillati; phylum Actinomycetota; class Actinomycetes; order Kitasatosporales; family Streptomycetaceae; genus Streptomyces; species Streptomyces sp. NPDC008317. The sequence goes on along the minus strand of NZ_JBIBFQ010000005.1, from coordinate 30,648 downwards.
GCAAGTCGCCGGTCTGACGCGGCGGCCACGAAGGAGTCCTGCCCCGCGGCCGAGGGCGTGGGCCGCGGTGGCCGAATCAGCGCTCGGGAGCCGGTACCGCTCGCGCGGTGAGCCGGGTCCAGCCGGCGGGCGGCGCCAGAAGCGTACGCACATGCGGCCTGCGCGTGCGCAGCCGCACCTCGCCCCGGTAGCCGCTCAGGATGAGGTGGCCGAGGTGTTCGAGCGCCCTGACGGCGAAGCCGCTCGCCGGACACATGCCCTCGCCCTTGCCGAACGGCAGGTAGGACCGCCGCTGTTCGTCGGTCGGCCGCTCCCAGCGCGAGGGGCGGAAGTCCAGCGGCGCCTCCCAGACGGCCGCCGACCGGTGGATCGCGTGCGTGCCGATGAGGACGTGCTCGCCCTCGCGGACCTCGGCCCCGGCGATCTCGTGGTCGGCGGCGGCCACTCTCATCAGCCGCCAGGCGGTCGGATACAGGCGCAGCGCTTCCCTGACCAGGTGGTGGACCTGCTCCCGCCGCACCGTCGGGGTGTTGTAGCCGTGCCGGACCCCGAGCAGCACCACCCATTCGAGCGTCACGCCGGTGAAGCCGACCGTGGACAGCACGAGGCGTTGCAGCACCTGCGCGCGATCGGCCGTCGACAGCTCGCCGGGCAGCCCCAGCACGAGGTCGACCAGATCCCGCGCTCCATCCTCCTGAGCGGACAGCCGCCCGAGCTGTTCGGCGAGCCCGGCCCGGACGGCGGGCACCGTACGGTGCGAGCGTCTCAGCACATGGCCGACGACGTCGTCGGCGACCACACTCGACGTCACATACGTGTCGACGAGCGCGTTGATCGCGGTGTGGCTCCGGTCCGCGATGACGGGGGCGAAGTACCGCCGGACCACCTCGACGCCCCAGTGCTGGTGCCGCAGACGGCCGCGACCGTCACACACCTCGCCGAGAGCCGCGTCGAGGTCGAAGGACGACGCGGGATCGTGCCGGGCCAGGACCCTGAGCAGTTCACGCGAGGCTTCGCCCCTGACCGCCGGGGGCAGGGACTCCGGCCCGAGGCGGAAGAATCCGGACTGGGACAGATAGTCGCCCGCCTGCTCGACCAGCACGTCACGGGCCGCGCCGCCGTCGGCCACGAACAGGGTGCCGAAGCGCAGCCGGAACGGCCCGTCACGGCCTGCCGCCTGCTCCTCCCACCGCCGCAGGTCCGGCCACAGACTCTTCCTGTCGAGGAACACGGGTCGCCCGCCTTGTCGGATACGGGACGGAACGCGCGCCGCGTACGGCCGCCCGTCCCGTCCCCGCGCGGAGAAGACGTCAGGCGTTGTGCCCGTACCTGTCGCCGTACTGGTTGCGCCGCGCACGCGCCTCACCGCTGAGCGCGCGAAGGCTCCTGACGATCCATGACATCGTGGCCGTCCTCCTTGTCGGTCCGAGTGGTGCCCGGTCCTGCTGCGGGCGTCAGTCCTGCTGCCCGTAGCCGACGAAGTACCCGTGCCACCGTGCGCGCATCTCGCCGCTGAGCGCCCGAAGGCCGCTGGTCACCCATGACATGGCGTACTCCTTGTCGGTCGGTGCTCCCGGAAGGTGACCGTACTCCCACGAGCGAACCGGGCGAACCGCCGAAACCGGCCAAAGACGGCGCGGGGCGCGCCCGGTGGACCGGGCACGCCCCACGCCGTCGGACCAGGGGTCAGCCGAAGATCCACTTCTGGTTGGCGGCCCCGCCGCACGTCCAGGTCTGCAACCGCGTCCCGTCCGCCGACGCATTGTCCTTCGCGTCAAGGCACTTGTCCGCGCCCGTGTTCGTCAGGTCGTGGGCGTCGGTGTACTTCCACTGCTGCGCCTTGGTGCCGTTGCACGTGTAGAGCTGCACGACCGCGCCGTCCGCCGTCGAACCGCCGTCCACGTCGAGGCACTTGCCCAGCGCCCGTACCGTCCCGTCGGCGCCGAGCGTCCACTGCTGGGCCACATTGCCGGTGCAGTCGTGGAGCTGGACCGGCGTACGGTCGGCCGACGAGCCGCCCGCCACGTCCACGCACATGCCGCCGATGCCCTTGATCGAACCGACCCGGTCGGAGCCGCCAGACCCGCCAGACCCGCCAGACCCGCCAGACCCGCCGGTGCCGCCGCCCGCCGTCGTGCCGGAGCCGCTGTCCCACTGCGACGCCCGTACGTAGTCGACCGTCATCGTCTGCGGGAAGGACGTCGAACCGTCGGGCGAGCCCGGCCAGTCACCGCCGACCGCCAGGTTGAGGATCAGGAAGAACGGGTGGTCGAACACCCACGTGTTGCCGCCCGCGTCCGACGGCGTACGCGTCTGGTAGACCGTGCCGTCCACCGTCCAGGTGATCGCGCTCGGGCTCCAGTCCACACCGAAGGTGTGGAAGTCGTCCGCGAAGGCCGCGCCGCCGGGCAGTGTGTACGGGGACCCGATACCGGCCGCGCCCGAGTAGCCGGGGCCGTGGATCGTGCCGTGGACGGTGCCGGGCTCCCGTCCGATGTTCTCCATGATGTCCAGCTCACCGCTGTGGGGCCAGCCGACGCTGCCGATGTCGCTGCCCAGCATCCAGAACGCCGGCCAGATGCCCTGGCCGCGCGGGATCTTGATGCGGGCCTCGAAGTGACCGTACGCCTGCGTGAAGGTCGAGGCCGTGTTCAGCCGCGCCGAGGTGTACTTGCAGGGTCCGTACCAACAGGACAGCCCGGTGTCGGAGTTGGGCCGTGCGGTGATCACCAGGTGCCCGTCGCCGTCGAGAGCGGCGTTGGAGGTGCTGTCGGTGTAGTACTGCAACTCGTTGTTGCCGTTGCCTGAACCACCCTTCTCATGCGTCCACTTGGCGGGGTCGGGCGCGCTGCCCGCGGGGCCGTCGAACTCGTCGGACCAGGTCTGCCGGCCCTCGGCGGCGTCCGCCCTCGACGTGCCGGGACCGGTCGTCGCCACCAGGACGGCGGCCACCAGAGCGGCGGCGACCAGGACGACCAGTCCGCCGAGCGACCATCTGCGTGCGCGGTGTGCAGCCATGGGTTACGTACCTTGTCTGTGGGGGAGATCAGGGTTCGCGTCGGCGGCGGCCGGGCGTACGGCGTCGGGGGAGGCGGGGGCCGTGGCCGGGGGAGCGCTCTCACGGGAGCGACGACCGCCGCCGACGGCCCCGATGCTACGCACGGTCACCCTGCCCGCCAACCCGCCCGGACAGCCGCCCGCACGCCCGTGACGTGCCCGAACTGCGAGGACGCCGATCGGCCCGAGGCGCTGATAAGCCGCTCTTAACCGGCCCTTAAGACACGGCGTTCGCGATCGTCCGTCACCGGCCGGACCTCCCGCGCCGCCGGACCGGCACCGACCCTCGGCGTGCCCAGGAGGACTCGGCTAGGGTACGGACGAGTCCGGGCCCCGAGACGTTACAGGGCAGACCGGCCGCGGGCCGAGCGTGGGGGAGACAAGGTGGGCGCAGCCGTTCCGAGCGGCACGGATGAGCCGAACGAGCCGTCCGCCGCTGAGTCCGAGGTGACCTCGGTCGTCGTGCACGCCTCCGGAGCGGTCGTCACCCGCCGCGCGCGCGTCACGGTGCCGACCGGAACCGCCGAGACCACCGTCCGCGTCGAGGGCCTGCCGCCCACGCTCTACGAACAGTCGCTGCGCGGCCGGGTGGTGAACGGACCGCGCGGGCTGCGCGTGACCGACGTACGGCTGGACGTCGGCGCCACCGTGCACCGGGGCGAGCAACTGCCCTCGCTGCGGCTGGATCTGGAGGACGCCGAGGACCAACAGTCCCGGCTCCAGGACCGCAAGTACCGGCTGGAGAGCGAGATCGAGGAGGTGGCGGCGCTGCGCGCGGAGCCGCCGCAGCCGCGCAGGGGCGACCCGCCCCGCTGGGCGCCCGTCGAGTCCTTCCTCGCCCTGGCCGGATTCGTCGACACCCGACTCGGCTTCCTGCACGAGCGGTTGCGGGCCACTGAGGACCAACTGGCGCGCGCCGACCACGACGTGGACGTCCTGCGGGCGCGACTGCACCAGTCGTCCACCGCCCTGAGCGCCGAGCGCACCGACCCGGCCGTCGGCGCGGTCGTGACGCTGGCCTCCGAGGTGACCGACGCGACCGACGTACCGGACGCGTCGGCCGACGCACCGGACGCGCCCGAAACCCGCGAGGACACCTCCCCGACCGGCGAGGCCGGGACACCCGCCGACGCCCCGGCCGAGATCGACGTGGAGGTCGAGGTCGAGTACCACGTCCCCGGCGCCACCTGGGTCCCCACCTACCAACTCCGCCTGGACGGCACCAGCGGCGCGGGCACGCTCGTCCTGCGCGCCTGCGTCGCCCAGCGCACCGGCGAGGACTGGTCGGGCGTACGTCTCGCGCTGTCCACCGCGGACCTGCTGCGCCGCTCCGACCTGCCCGAACTGCGGTCGCTGCGGATCGGCCGCGCCCAGCAGGAACCGCAGACCCCCGGATGGCGCGAACCGCCGCCAGGGCTCGCCGAGTTGTTCACCGGCTATGACGGCGCCGCCGCGGCGCACCCCGCCGCGTCGCGCGGTCCGGCCCGGCCGTCGGGCCCGGGCGCCCCCAGGTCCATGAACGCGTGGCTCGGCGGCGTCGAGGACGACCTGGAAGAGGCCGACCTCTCGCCGGACCTGGCGGCGGGCGGCGCGTACGGACCCGCGGAGCCCGGCGGCGCGGCCGAGGCCGTCGGCTACGGCGGTTCGTTCGGCGGCCCGGTGCCCGCACCGGGAGCGGCGCCGCCCCCGGCTCCGCTCGCCGCCGCGGCGCCCATGTCCCAGGCGCACGCCGAGCCCGCGACGGACCGCGCACGCGGCAGGTCGGCGCCCGTCGCCCGCAGCGCCCGGCGCAAAGCCTCCGCGCCGCCCGTACCGCCGCCGTCCACCGCGCCGTCCGCGGACATGCTCGACTACGGCCGCCTGACCGTCGCGGGTCCCGACGCGGGCGCCGAGCGCGGCACGCTGCGACCGGAAGCCGCCCCGATCGCCACCGTGGTCACCGAGTACCGGCGCAGGGCCGAGACCGTCGGCCGCCTCCCGCGGCCCGCGCACGCGGTCGACGTACGGACCTCGGCCGGCTCCTTCGACTACCGCTTCGACACCGCCGCGCCCGCGGACGTGGTGTCCGACGGCGCGTGGCACATCGTGCCGGTCAGCGAGGTGCCGGTCGTCACGGAGTCGCTGCACGTGTGCGTCCCCGCGGTGGACACGGCCGTCTTCGGCACCGTCCTGGTCACCAACACCTCCCCGCACGCGCTGCTCGCCGGTCCGGCCGACGTCATGGTGGACGGCGACTTCGTCGTCACCGCGGCCCTGCCGACCCTCGCCCCCGGACAGCGGCAGGCGGTCGGCGTCGGCGTGGCCGAGAGCGTCCAGGTGGCCCGCCGCACCCACATGCGCGAGTCCACCGCGGGACTGCGCGGCGGCACGACCGTCCTCGACCACACCGTGGAGATCGAGGTCGCCAACCGCCTGCCGTACCCCGTCGTCGTCGAGGTCCGCGAGCGCGTACCGGTGTCGACCGACAAGGACGTCCGTATCGAGGAGCACCGGGCGCGACCGGCCTGGACGGAACCCGAGGAACCGCTCACGGGCCAGGACGGCTCGTACGTCCGCGGAGCGCGCGTGTGGCGCGTGGAGTTGGCACCCGGCCGGACCACGAAGCTCACCGGAGGGTTCGAGGTCCGCCTCCCCGCGGGCAAGTCGGTCGTCGGCGGAAACCGGAGGAAGTGAACCGTGACCACCCCGGAGACCCTGACCGACGGGACCGGCGCGCCCGGCGCCGATGACACGCCCGCCGAGCCGGACGCGCTCTTCCTCCCGGTCACCACCGTGACCTGCCTGGAGGACCGCGCCCAGGTCGAACGCACCGGCACCGCGCGGCTCACCGCGGGCGTCCAGCGCCTGCGGATCGGCCCGGTCACCCCGCTGACCGTCGACCGCTCCCTGCGCGCCGAGATCTCCGCGCACACCGAGGGGGACGACGACACGGACCTCGGCGCGGACGGTCCGCGCGTGTTCGACGCCCGCGTCATCCGCACCTACACCCCCGCGCCTCCCGGCGCGCCGGGTCCCGACGCGTCCGAGCTGCGCCGCGAAGTCGACTCCCTGGAACGGGAGATGCGCGAGGTCGGACAGCTGCGGCAGCGCCTGGAGAGCGCGCTGGCCGTGGTCCACCAGGCCAAGGCCGATCTGCACCGCGACATCGTGCAGGGCGCGGGAGCGGGCGCCGCCGACCCCGAGCGCTGGGCCGACCGCCTGGAGCGCGTGGACGAGGACGCCGAGACCCGGATCGGCGAACTCCACCGGCTGCGCCGCCGCGAGCACGACCTGAACGAGGAACTGCGCACGGCGCGTACGGCGTTGGCGGCCACCGAGACCGAACCCCCGGTGCTCACGGCCTTCGTGGAACTCGTCGTGGAGGCGCCCGAGGCCGGTTCCGCGCGGATCCGCGTCGTGAGCCTCGTCCCGTGCGCGCTGTGGCGCCCCGCCTACCGCGCGACGCTCGCCGCCGACCGCGACAGCGTCACCCTGGAGACCGACGCCTTCGTGTGGCAGGACACCGGCGAGGACTGGAACGGCGTACGGCTGTCCCTGTCCACCGCGCGCCCGACGCTCGCCGCGGCCCCGCCGGAGCTGACCGAGGACGTCCTGACCCTCAGGGAACGCACCGTCGAGGAGCGCCGGACCGTCGAGGTGGACCTGCGCGAGGAGGACGTCACGACCGTGGGCGGCGACTCGGCCGCCGACACCGCGGGCGGCGCGGGACCGCTGCCCGGCCTGCACGACGGCGGCGCGGTCCGCGTCCTGCACGCGCCCCGCCCCGTCACCGTCCCCTCCGACCGGCGCCCGCACCGCGTCCACCTGTCGGCCTTCACCGCCGCCTGCCGCACCGAGGACACCTGCGCCCCCGAACTGTCGCCGCTGGTCGTGACCACCGCGCGGTTCCCCAACGCCGCGGGCCACGTCCTGCTGGCCGGCCCCGTCGACCTGGTGCGCGACAGCGGCTACACCGGCCGGGCCACGATGCCCTTCGCCGGTACGGGCGAGGACGTACGCCTGTCCTTCGGCAGCCAGGACACCTTCCGGGTCGTCCGCCACACCGAGGAGCAGCGCGACACCACCGGTCTCGCCGGGATCAACCAGCGCACCGTGATCACCCGTCAGGTGCGGCTCTTCGTCTCCCGCCTGGACCAGCCGAGCGCCGAGCACCCCGGCGACGCCGACCGGCCGGGCGCCGACCTCACCCGCGAGGTCGTGATCCGCGAACGCGTCCCCGTCTCCGAGGTCTCGGCCGTCGAGGTCCGCACCCTGCCCGACCGCTGCCGCCCGGCGCCCGACGAGACCGACGACGACGGCATCGTCCGCTACGTCCAGCGCCTGGCTCCCGGCGAGCGCCGCGAGATCACCCTCGTCTACGAGGTCAGCGCGTCGAGCGCGGTGACCGGTCTGTGACGCGGCCCTGACGCCCTTACGCAGGACCGCCGTTCAGCCCGCTGCCGCCCGGTAGGGGCGGAAGAATTCGCGCAACTCCCGCGCGTACAGCTCGGGTTCCTCGAACGCCGCGAAGTGGCCGCCGCGCGCGGGCTCGGTGACGCGTACGGCGTTGGCCGTACGCTCGAGCCAGGCCCGCGGCGGGCGGGCGATGTCGCCGGGGAAGAGCGAGAAGCCGGAGGGCACTTCGACGCGGCGGGTGAGCTGGGCCGACGGGATCGCGGAATTCGCGTGGTACATCCGCATCGACGAGGCGATCGTCCCGGTGAGCCAGTAGATCGTCACGTTGGTGAGGATCTCGTCCTTGGTGAAGCTCCGCTCGATGTTGCCGCCGCAGTCGCTCCACGCCCGCAGCTTCTCCACGATCCACGCGGCCAGCCCCGCGGGCGAGTCCTGGAGCCCGACGGCCGCGGTCTGCGGCTTCGTACGGTGCATGGCGGCGTATCCGCCCTCGGCCGCGCCCCAGGCGGCGGTCTGCTGGAACCAGGCGCTCTCCTCGGGTGTGAGCTCCGCCGGATCGCCCGCGAAGACGGGCAGGCCGCCGTCGGTGCGGTGGACGGCCACCACCCGGTCGGGGTGGTCGAGCCCGAGATAGCGGCTCACATGGCTGCCGATGTCCCCGCCCGCCGCGCCGAACCGCGCGTAGCCGAGGACGTCCATCAGCTCCGCCCACAGGCCGCTGACGGCGACGGAGTCGAGCGGCCGTCCCGCGGCGGGGCGGTCGGAGTACCCGTAGCCCGGCATGTCGGGCACGACCACGTCGAAGGCGTCGGCCGGGTCGGCGCCGTGCGCGGCCGGATCGGTGAGGAGCGGGACGACCTTCGCGTACCGCCAGAAGGAGTCCGGCCAGCCGTGGCTGAGGACCAGCGGCAGGACGGGCCCCGTGGGCGCGACGGCGCGGGCGTGGACGAAGTGGATGCCGAGCCCGCCGATCGGGGCCCGGAACCGGGGGAGCCGGGCCAGCGCCGCCTCCTGCGCCCGCCAGTCGAAGCCGTCCGCCCAGTAGGCGACCAGTTCGCGGAGGTAGTCCAGGTCGGTTCCGAGCGACCAACCCGCGTCCTCGGGCGCGTCCGGCCAGCGCGTCGCGCGCAGCCGGGTCCGCAGGTCGTCGAGCGCGGCGGCGTCGGCCCGCGGGGTGAAGGGTTCGGGGCGGGGCGGGGCATCGGGCATGGGACGCATGCTAACGCCGCGTACCCCGGCGGCCCCGGAACGGGGAGCGTGGCGAATCCGGACGTCGGCCACTGGTAGCCGACCGTTCAACAGGTCGTCTTCCGCAGGGGTCTGGCCTCCGCCCATGCGTCACGGAAAGATAACAGGTATGGACCGAACAGCCTCGATGTTCCGGGGCGTTCGGTCCCACTGGTGCCCTCCCGCACCGCGCGTCTCCGCCACCTCCGCCATGTCGAACGGAGCAACAGATGTCCGACCACGGGATCTCCCGCCGCAGCGTCCTCGCGGCCACCGCCGCCGTCGGCGCGACCGTCGCCGTCAGCGGCGTCACCGCTGCGACCCCGGCCGCCGCCGCGGCCCCCACGCTGCCGAACGGCACCAGCAAGGACAAGGTCCTCGTCGTGGGCATGGACGGCCTGCGCCACGACAGGATCGACGCGGCCACCGCCCCCCACCTCAAGTCCCTGATGGCGAACGGCACCTACGGCACCAGCCTGCTCTACGCGAGCCCGATGGCGGCCACCGTCTCCGGCGCCGGCTGGTCGACCATCGCCACCGGCGTGTGGCCGGACAAGCACGGCGTGAAGGACAACACCTTCGCGGGCAAGAACTACGGCGCCTACCCGGGCTTCATCAAGCGCATCGCGTCCGTGAAACCGGCCCTGTCCACCTACGTGGCCGTCGACTGGAAGCCGCTCGACGCGCAGGGCACCTTCACCGACGGCGCGGACGGCAAGGTCGTCTACGACGGCGACACAGCCGACTACACCGTCACCGACGCCCAGATCGTCGCCGACTCCGAATCCGTCCTGCGCGATCAGAACCCGGATGTCGCCTTCGTCTACTTCGGCAACACCGACGAGGTCGGACACGCCTCGGGCGCCGCCAGCCAGGCGTACCTCAAGGCCATCGCCACCCAGGACGGCTACCTCGGCCGCCTGCTCGCCGCGGTCAAGGCCCGTCCCACCTACGCGAGCGAGCGCTGGACGGTCATCGTCGCCACCGACCACGGACACCTGGACGCGGGCGGCCACGGCGGCTCCACCATCGAGGAGCGGCGCACCTTCGTGCTCGCCCAGGGGCCCGGCATCGCGGCGGGCCTGCGGCCCATCGACACCCGCCTGGTCGACGTGGCCGCCACGGTCTTCAAGCAGCTCGGCATCGTCCCCGCCGCCTCCTGGGGTCTGGACGGCAAGCCCGTTCAGGAGCGCTCGACCGATCCCTTCGACACGCTGACGCTCTCACCGCGCACCGACGAGACCGGCATCCCCGCCGGGGTCCTGGGCTACACGCACACCACGCCCAGCGGCTGGTCGATCATCAACTCCGCGATGGGCACCGGCGGTGTCACCGAGTGGCGCGGCTGGTCCTTCGCCACCGACGAGTTCTGGTCCCGCGCCCAGGCCGACCAGTCGCGTGAACTCAACGTCCGCTCGCGCGGGGTCTTCGCGGTCGCCGACTCCGACGAGTGGGCCGACAAGTCCTTCTCCGGCACGTTCGACTCGACGCTCGTCACCCCCGCCCACGCGGTCACCGCGGGCTCCAAGGTGACCCTCGACTACGTCACGCACTACCTCCAGGAAGGCAGCCAGAAGGCCGAGATCCTCGGCTCCTGGAACGGCGGCACCCCGACGGTCGTCAAGACCTACACCGCCGACACGGTCGCCAAGGTGGAGTCCCTCACCCTGACCGCGCCCGCGGGCGCCTCCACTGTCAGCTTCCGCTTCCACTACACCGGTTCCAACAACTGGTACTGGGTGATCGACGCGGTCAAGATCACCGGCTAGCCGCCCGATGTCCGGGCAGGGGGCGCCGCCACCGGCATCCGCGCCCCCTGCCCGCCCGACCCGGCACCTGAAAGTGCGGGAGAAGACGCAGGTCAGCCCCGGCCGAAAGCCGGATGCGAGGCGATCGGCCGACTGGCAGACTCCGCACATGCCCCATGCAGACGTCGCGCCCGGAGTGTCCCTCGCCTATGAGACCTTCGGCGACCCCGCCGATCCCGCCGTCCTGCTCGTGATGGGCTTCGGCGCCCAGATGATCTCCTGGCACGAGGACTTCTGCCGCGCGCTCGCGGACCGTGGCCGCCACGTCATCCGGTACGACAACCGCGACTGCGGGCTGTCCACCTCCTTCGACGCCCACCCCGTCGACATGGGCCGGTTCATCGCCGCGGTCAGCTCGGGGGACATCGCCTCCGCCCTGGCCATGGTCCCCTACACGCTCCAGGACATGGCCGACGACGGCCTCGGCCTGCTCACCGCGCTCGGCATCGACCGGGCCCACGTCTTCGGCTCCTCGATGGGCGGCATGATCGCCCAGACGATGGCCATCCACCGGCCGTCGCGGGTGCTGACCCTGACCTCGATGATGTCCTCGACCGGCGAGTCCCAATACGGCCGGCCGACCCCCGAGGCGCAGGCGGTGCTCTTCGCCCCGAAACCGGCCGACCGTGAAGGCTATGTCGCCGCAGCGGACAGGGAGTTGGTGTGGGCCTCCCGGCGCTACGGCGACGCCGACGCCCTGCGCGACCTGGCCGCCCGCAGCTACGACCGCGCCTATCACCCCTCCGGCGTCGGCCGGCAGCTCGGCGCGATGATCCTCGGCGGCTCACGCGCGGACGCACTCCGGAAGCTCGAGGTGCCGACCCTCGTCATCCACGGCCTGGACGACACCCTGATCGGCCCCAGCGGCGGGGAGCGCACCGCGGAGTTGGTGCCAGGGGCCGAACTCGTCCTGATCCCCGATATGGGCCACGACCGCCCCCGTGAGCTGTGGCCCGAGATCATCGGCCTCGTGGCGGAGCACACCGCCTGAGCGATGACCGCGCCGCGGTCGCGCAGCGTCCGTCAGGTCGCGGAGCCCCGGCGGACCGGCCTCGCCCCCGGCGGCCGTACGGGCGCCGCTCCAGGACGTTCTCGTCGACGAGGCGGTTCAGCCGCTCGGCCGGCGCCTCGCGCGGGATGCCGAGGTCGCGCGGACCTGGCAGGGTTCTCAGTGTGCACGCGTGTCGGTCCACGGATACGTCCCCGGACGCGGCCCTGGGCGGCCGTCCGCGTACACCACCAGAGCCGCCGACCCGTTCACCGGCGCACCCGCACCAGCCATCAGGAGCTGACCACGATGCTCGACCCCGACGTCCGCCGCGTCCTCGACGGCACCTCACTCGCCCACATCGCGACCGTCCTGCCCGACGGCGCCCCGCACACCGTCCCCGTCTGGATCGGCACCCACGGCGACCGCGTCACGATCTTCACCGGCCCGCGGTCCCGCAAAGCCCGCAATCTGCGCCGCGACCCGCGCGTGGCGCTCTCCCTCACCCCGGCCGACAACCCCTTCCAGCCGGTCGTCATCCGCGGCAAGGTCGTCGAATGGCTGGAGGGCGACGCCGTCTGGGAGATCATCGACCGGATGGCGACGAAGTACACCGGCGGCCCCTACTCGCGCGACAACGAGCTCGTGGTCGCGCTCATCGAGCCCGAGCACCAGAGCGTGGGCATGGGCTGAGGATTCCGCAGGGCCGCGCGCCGCCGTCCGGACGCTTCAACGTCCCACGGCGTAGCCCTGCATGCCGCGCGGATTCGCGGCGGCCGACAGCACGCCCGTCTCCGGATCGCGCGCGACGGCGGAGATCCGCCCCTCCGACCAGGCGCCGCCGACGCTCACCGCGTGCCCCCGGCGGCGCAGTTCGGCCACGACATCGGGACCCGTCCGCTCCTCGACGGTGAGGCTGCCCGGCGCCATGGCCCGCGGGTAGAAGGAGCCGGTGAAGCTGTCGGTGTGCCAGTTCGGCGCGTCGACGGCGCCTTGCAGGTCGTAGCCGCCGCGCACCCGGTCGCGGAGCGCCACGGCGAGGAAGAAGTGCACCTGCCACTGGTCCTGCTGGTCGCCGCCGGGGGTGCCGAAGGCGAGGACGGGCACCCCGTCGCGCAGCGCCAGCGACGGACTGAGCGTCGTGCGCGGCCTGCGGCCGGGGGACAGGGAGTTGGGCAGACCCTCCTCGACCCAGGTCATCTGGAGCCGCGTGCCGAGCGGGAAGCCCAGCTCCGGTATCACCGGATTCGACTGGAGCCACCCCCCGCTGGGCGTCGCCGAGATCATGTTGCCCCAGCGGTCCACGACATCGATATGACAGGTGTCGCCGCGCGTGCCGCCGTCGACCGCGACCGTCGGCTCGCCCGCCCCGGCCCCGGCCGGCGCCACCCGCGCCCCCGCGCCCTGCCCCGCGGCGGTCGCGTACGCGCTCAGCTTCGGCGTCCGACCCTCGGGGCCGCCGGGCCGCAGTTCGTACGAGGCCCGGTCACCGATGAGTTGGCGGCGGCCGGTGTTGTACGCGGTGGACAGCAGCGCGTCGAGCGGGACGTCCGACGCGTCGCCGTACCACGCCTCGCGGTCGGCCATGGCGAGCTTCGTGCCCTCGACCAGCCGGTGGACATACGCGGCGGACCCGTACGCGGGCAGGTCGGCGGCGCGCGACGGCAGCAGGGCGAGCTGCTGGAGGAAGACCGGGCCCTGACTCCACGGACCCGCCTTGCAGACCGTCCAGCCGTCCCACTCATACGTGGCGGGCTCCTCGTACGACGCGGACCAGCCCGCCAGATCGCCGGCCGTGAGCGTCCCGGTGTGCCGCTCGCCGCTGGTGTCCATGGTCGGACGGGCGGCCTGGGCGACGATCGCCTCGGCGACGAAGCCCTCCCGCCAGATCCGGCGCGCGGCCTCGATCTGCGCGACCCGGTCCCCGCCGCCGTCCGCCTCCGCCTCGGCGATCAGCCGCCGCCAGGTCGCGGCGAGCGCCGGATTGCGCCACAGCTCGCCGGGACGCGGCGCCTTGCCGCCCGGCAGATACAGCTCCGCGGACGTCGTCCACTCCGTCTCGAACAGCTCACGCACCGTCTCGACGGTCGCCGTGACGCGCTCGACCGGCGGATGACCGTCCGCCGCGTACCCGATCGCGTAACGCAGCACCTCGGCGAGGGACGCGGTGCCGTAGTCGCGCAGCAACGTCATCCAGGCGTCGAACGCGCCGGGCACGGCGGCGGCCAACGGCCCGGTACCGGGCACCAGGTCCAGGCCGAGCGAGCGGTAGTGGGCGACGGTCGCGCCCGCGGGCGCCACCCCCTGCCCGCACAGCACCCGTACCTCCCCCTCGGCGGGCCCGACGATGATCGGCACCTCGCCGCCGGGACCGTTGAGGTGCGGCTCCACGACGTGCAGCACGAAAGCACCGGCCACGGCGGCGTCGTACGCGTTGCCGCCGCCCTCCAGTACGGCCATCGCGCTCTGGGAGGCGAGCCAGTGGGTGGAGGCCACCATGCCGAAGGTGCCTTGGAGGGTCGGCCTGGTCGTGAACATGCGCTGCGCCTCTCTCGGGTCGGGCAACTCCCGTCAAGGCGCGTCCCGTTGCCCGCGTCGAGGGCTGTCCGCCGCCATGACCTGGCACATCACGGTGCCGCGTCCTTGCACGCAGGCTAGCGACCGGGAAGCGGCGGGTCCGCGGCGGTCCACCATCCGGGCCCGCGCGGGCCCTTGACGGTGCGTCAGGCGACCGGTCGTCAGCGCCGCACGGCGCCTATGGTCAGCGGGTGGATGCCCGTACCGGCGCAGTGCTCGGTCTTGTCGGCGAGGAACAGCGCCGCCTTCTGGTTCGGCGGATAGATCCGCAGCCCCTCGACCTTCGTCAGCTTGCACTGGTCGGCGCTGTAACCGCCCTGACCGTTGCTGTCGTGCAGCTCCGCGTACGCGGTCGCCTTCGGCGCCAGCGAGACGGTGCCGTGCGAACCGCCGTCACGGTCGGCCGCGGGACCGGCCTGCGCCCCGGCCGTCTTGACGTACGAGACGCCCGGATAGCCCGTCAGCGTGCACGCCGTGCTGCCGGTGTTGGTGAAGACGACCTTCGCGTGGTACTGCCCGGCGCCGACCTCGGCGTCCTTCAGCGCCACGCTGAGGTGGTCGCTGGCGCACGCGCTCGGCCCCGCCGCCTCGGCCGACGCGCCGCCGGAGCCGTCCGCCGACGACGTGGGCGTACCGCCCGGCGCGCTCTGCGTACCGTCGTCCGTCGTGGACGGCGCACCGGCGGACGGGGAGTCGGACGGCGCCGCGCTGACCGAGACGGACGAGCCCGCCGGAGCGGCGGACCCGCCGTCGTCCGAACAAGCCGTCAAGGTCAGGGCCGCCGTGGCCAGAGCCGCGGCGGGCACCATCACGCGTACGGACAGGCTGCGCATCGTGGGACCTCCGTGCGTCCTGGGGCCGGAAGACCGACCCCGTCGTACTCAATCACCGTGTGATGCCACGCCTGCCCCTGTCCTCCCTGGCTACACAGGCGCCCCAGGTCCGGGGGCACCTCGGGGCATCCGCCCCGACGGCCGCGGGCGCTACGCGTTCGGCGCCGGGGCCGCGTCCCGATCCTGCGCGTTCCCGGCCTGTTCGCGCATCGCCCACGGGGACCCGTACGCGACGAGCAGGTCGAGGAAGGGCCGCGCGTCGAACGCCTCGGGGCCGAGGACACCGCTGCCGCTCCAGGTGCCGTCGGCGAGGAGTTCGAGGGCGATCACCGGATTGATCGCCGTCTGCCAGACGACGGCCTGGGAACCGTACTCCCGCATCGACCACTGGTTGTCGACCACGTGGTAGAGGTAGACCTCGCGCGGGCGGCCGTCCTTGGTGCCCTTCACCCAGGTGCCCGCGCAGGTCTTGCCGTGCATCCGGTCGCCGAGCGCGGCCGGGTCCGGCAGCACGGCGGCGACGACGTCCCTGGGGGAGACCCGGGCCGGACCCCGGTCGGTGGCGACCGTGACCGGGTCCGTACGGTCCAGGCCCAGGTCGTGGAGGGTCTGGAGCTTGTCGATGAAGTCCTGGCCGAGACCGTACTTGAACGTCACCCGGCGGGCGTCGACCCAGCGCGGGATCAGCAGCACCTCCTCGTGCTCGACGTTCACGCACTCCACCGGGCCGATGCCCTCGGGGAAGTCGAAGATCTCGGGCTGGCTGAACGGCGCGGTGGTGTACCAGCCGCGGTCCTTCTCCCACACCACCGGCGGGTTCAGACACTCCTCGATGGTGGTCCAGATGCTGAACGACGGCGCGAAGTCGTAGCCGTCCACCGTGAGATTCGCGCCGTCGCGCACCCCGATCTCGTCGATGCCGTCGAAGAGGTGGTCGGCGGCGTAGCGGGCGAAGACATCGGACATGCCCGGCTCCACGCCCATGCCGACCAGAGCCAGCAGCCCGTCCTCCTCCCACGCCTTCGCCTGCGCGAACTGGTCGTCGCCGAGCTTCGTGCCGCACTCCTCGTGGGGCCGCCGCGCGTGCGGCACCGACAGCGACATCGCCATGTCCATATACGTCGCCCCGGCCCGGTGCGCGGCCTGGAACAACGGCATGACGAAACGCGGGTCGGTCGCGTTGAGCAGCACGTCGCACCGCCGCTCCCGCAGCAGATCCTCCACGGAGAGCTGGTCGGAGGCGTCGATCCTGGCCGTGCTGAACCGGTCCGCCGCCTCGCCCAGTGCTGCGACGGCCGCCTCGGCCCGGCCCGGGTCGTAATCGGCGACGACCATGTGCTCGAAGAAACCGCGGCGGGCGGCGATCCGGGTGATGGCGCTTCCGACGCCTCCGGCTCCGATGAGCAGTACGCGCATGGCGGGGTTCCTTCCGCTGGTCGAGTGGATGAGCGGGTGAGCGGTGCGGCCGGGGCCCTCGCACGGGGGGGCTCGCGCCGTGGAGTGATGGAACCGCCGGCGGCGCCGTAAGGTCAATGCCGTTGGCGTAAGCTCCCGGCCGTGGCCAAGAAGGTGGTGGACGGAGCCGCGCGGCAACGACGTCGGCCGACGCGGCAGGGCGAGGTGCTCAGCCACGAACTGATCGTGGAGACCGCCCTGCGCATGCTGGCGGAACACGGCGCGCAGGGGCTGACCGCGCGGCGGCTCGGCCTGGCACTCGGCGCCGACCCCAGCTCCCTCTACCGCTACTTCCGCGGCATGGACGCCCTCGTCCTGGCCATCGCCGACGAACTGATGGGCCGGGCCCTGGCGGGCTGGACGCCCACCGGCCAGTGGCGGCGCGATCTGCGCGACCTGGGCCTGCGGATCCACCGCGCGTATCTCGCCCACCCGCAGGCGGCGGTGCTGACCGCCAGCCGGGTCAGCGGGGGGAAGCGCGAACTGGCCGCGGACGAGGCCATCCTGGGCATCCTGCACCGCGCCGGCTTCACCGGCCCCGGCCTCGTACGCGTCTACCACGTCTTCATCGACGGCTGCCTGGCCTTCGCCGCCCTGGACGCGGCCTCGCTGGCGCTGCCCGCCGCCGCCCGCGCGGCCGACGAGGAGATCTGGCAGGACACGTACGCGGCCCTGTCGCCCCGCACCCACCCGCACATCGCCGCGACCGCGCCCCTGCTCGCCGCCCGGATGACCCGCAGCGCCTATCCCGACGCCCTGGACATGCTCATCGCGCAGTCCGCCCGCGAACTGCCCCCGGCCACGCGCTGACCGACCCGGCGTCCTTCCCCGGATCCGGTCCCTTACCCCTGTATCGAAAGAACGCGGTAGACCGGTCCGAGCCGGGCAAGCGACCTGAGGAAGCAAACCGCCGGACAATCTGGTTCAGGAGCGTCACATGTACATAGGTATCGGAACCATCGTTCTCATCGTCGTCGTCGTACTCGTCGTCATGATGCTGCGGCGCGGCTGACCTCAGGTCGCACGCGCCGCGGGATCTCCTCCAGAGGTGATTCACGTGAGCGATCCGTCCGATGGCGGGGCACCGGCGGCAACGCCGGTGGCCCACGCCGTGACTGTTTCCCGGCCCATGAGCGCGGCGGAAGCACGCGTCGCCGCCTCGGAGTTCGCGGACACCCTCCACCCTCCGCTGGCCGTACGGACCCTGCAGAATCTGACCCTCGTGGTCTCCGAGCTGGCCGCCAACGCCCTCCGGCACGCCGGAGCGGTACGCGAACTGCGTCTGAGCGCCGCCGCGAACACCCTTCGCGTGGCGATCGACGACCCCAGCGACACCCCGCCGCAAGGCCGCGCGCCCGACTGGAACGGCGCCAGAGGCGGCTTCGGCTGGATGATGATCCAACGGCTGGCCCACTCAATGGCGGTGACCCGCCGCCCCGGAGGCGGCAAGACCGTCCTGGTCACGCTGGCCCGATAGGGCCGCCGGGACCTCGCGCCCGCACCCCGCCCGCCCGTGACCCGACCGGCATCCCGGTGGGGTTCGGGCGTGGCCCCCGGGGCAGACGGGCGGCATGGAGACCGCTGACCAGCCCGTACACCCCGCAGGACGACGGACCGCCCGGCCGGGCGTCCTCATCGCCGTACTGGTGATCGCCCTCGCCGTGACCGCCGCTCTGGTCCTCACCGGACACGGCCGCGACCACGGCGGAGCCGGAGCCGGCGGCCCGGCGGACAAGGGCGCGCCCGGCGATGGAAGCGCTGACCAAGGAAGTGCCGACCAGGGAAGCGCCGGATTCGGCAGCACCGATCCCGACGCCACGGCCCGTCTGCACGCCGACGCCGCCGACCTGTTGGTCCTCGAAGGAGTCTCGGGTCGCGTGCGGATCACCGCCGACGCGAGCGCCCACACGGTCTCGGGCACGTATCACCGCCCCGACGGCGGTGCGGCGCGGGTGCGCGGTGTCGTCGACGACGCGGCGGGCCTGCGCACTCTCACCCTGGTCTGCGGTACGGACACCGGTGACGACGGCGGTGACGACGACGGCGGCGACGTCGGGGGCGACACGGCGGGCTCGTGCGACGGCGACCTGACCCTCACCGTCCCCGAGAAGACCGGCCTGCGGCTGCGGCAGACCTCGGGCGAGACGCTGCTCGAAGGACTCGGCGGCCGACTCACCGTCAATGTCGCCTCTGACCGCCTCACCGCCCACGCGCTGCACCCCTCCCACGCCGACTTCGCGGTGACCTCCAGCAGCGCCGACCTCGGCTTCAGCTTGGCACCGGACACCCTCGCCGTGGTGACGACCTCCGCCTCGACCGCCGTACGCCTCCCGGTCCCGTCGGGCGACGCCTACGCCGTCACCACGTCCGCCACCTCCGCCGACGTCCAGGTGAAGGTCCCGAACCGGAACGGCGCCGCCCACCGGGTCACCCTGACCGTGCACTCGGGATCGTTGGCCGTCCTGCCCGCCTGACGTCAGGTCAGATCCCTGAACGGCGGTCGGCGGTACGGCCCTTGATGCGCCGTACCGCCGTCCACGAAGCGTTCCTCAAACTCGCCTGCTGCCTCATCACGCGACGACAGATCAACTCATTGTGTTAGCCGTTGTCAGACCATGGGTATCCCCAGCGGCCGGAAACGGAATAATGTGCAGGTGGGCTTTTCGCTGAGCGCCGCGTTCCCCGTGCCCGGGTGCGCGGTCTCCCCGTCCGAGCACCGCGTTCGCGCGCCCGCCCGTGGTGGTCAGGCCCCTGACGCGTCCGGCCACGGCCGGTCGGTGCAGCAGCTGACGAAGTCCCGGACCACGGGATTGGCGTCGTCGGCCGGTGCCCAGGCCACGCCGACCTCGCTGTCGCTGACGCCGCTCACCGGGCGGTAGGCGATACCGGGCCTGGCGTAGAAGCGGGCGGCGGACGCGGGTGCGAGAGCGACGCCGTAACCGTTGGCGATGGCGCTGAGCCAGTCGTCGGGCAGATCCGTGACGGCGCCGATCCGTACCGGACGGCCCTCGCGCTCCCCGGCGGCCAGCCATTCCTCCCGCCACCGGCCGGTCTCCGCCGGAGCGGCCACGAACGGCTCGTCCCACAGGTCCCGGAACGCGATCGTCTCCCGCGCGGCCAGCGGATGCGCCTCGGGCAGCGCGACCCAGCGCGGCTCGGTGAACAGCGGCACCACCCGCAGCGCCTCCTGGCCCGGGAACGGCAGCCGTACCAGCGCGACATCGACATCCCCGTCGGCGAGCCCGGCGGTCGGATTCGCCCAGGACGCCTGGCGCATCTCCACCCGCCACCGCGGACGGCGACGCGTGAACTCCGCGATGATGTGCGGAGTCGCCTCATTGGCCGCGCTGGCGAGGAAGCCGACCCGCAGCAGCCGCAGGCCCCGGCGCTCCGCGCTCCTGGTCTCCGTCAGCACGCGGTCCCAGTCCGCCAGCAGCGCGGGCGCGCGCTGCGCCAGCAGACGGCCCGCGTCCGTGGGCGTCATGCCGGTACGGGACCGGGTGAACAGCCGCACCCCGAGTTGACTCTCCAACTGCTTGATCTGCTTGGTGAGCGCGGGCTGCGACACGAAGAGCCGCTCGGCGGCGCGGGTGAGGGTCCCCTCTTCCGCGACGGCGACGAAGTAGCGCAGCAGCCGGGTGTCCACGTCCATGCCCCCAGGTTATAGGTGCAGGTATTGGACGGGAAAGTTGAGTGTGACGAGGCTGGTGGTCGCGGGCGCCCGCACCTTCTTCGAGCCCATGACGTTTCCGACCCCGAGGACAAGCATCGTGTTCACCGCGTATGTGATCATCACCGTCGTCACCATCCTGGCCAACGCGGGCATCGCCGTCGCGGACCTCGCCCGCGCCGAGTTCGTCCTGGCGAACTCGGCGGAGGTGGGCGTCCCGCAGAGCTGGCACATCTGGCTGGCCTCGCTCAAGGCCGCCGGCGCCGCCGGTCTTCTCCTCGGGCTCCTGGGCGTCCGGCCCGTCGGGGTCGCCGCCGCCGCGGGCCTCGTCGTCTTCTTCGTGGGCGCTGTCCTCACCCATGTGCGTGCCCGTGTGCTCTACAACATCGCGTTCCCCGGCGGCTATCTGGCCCTGGCGGTCGCGTCCCTCGCGCTCACTGTCGCCTACTAGCGGGTCGGCGGCCCGGAATCCGTTCCTTTGCGCGGGCCCGTGCCGCGCTCACCGGCGCGCGTGCGGTCCGGCCCCGACGCAGCTGTGGAGCGGGTCAGTTGGCGAGCTGGACAGTGGTGTGGAGGTGGGCCGGGTAGGCGGCCTCGCGGAGCATGAAGTGGGCGACGTCGGCGCGGGAGATACGGGGGATGCCGCGCAACGGGAGGCGTTCGCCGGTCCGGTAGCGGCCGGTGAGGGGTCCGCCGACGAGCATCACGGGATAGACCAGGGTCCAGTCCAGGCCGCTGGCGCGCAGGATCTCCTCTCCGGCCGCCTTGTCGGCGAACATCGGTCCGAGGGCCTTGTAGACGGCCCAGTACACCGCCGGCGCCTGGTCGGCGGTGTCGCCGACGCCGTGTGCGGACAGGTGGACGATCCGGTTGACTCCGGTGTCGCGCATGGCCCGCACGATCCGCGGGATCGCGGTGACGGTCAGGGTGGGCGACGTCAGGCCGTGCCAGGTGGTGGGGCTGCCGAACGCGGTCAGGACCGCGTCCTGCCCTTCGACGGCGGCGCGCACCGCCTCCTGGTCCCCGGTCACTTCCCCGGTCGCGACGCGGAGCCGGGGCCGGGGTTCCGGCGGGGTGGCCCGGGGGCGGACGAAGGCGGTCATCTCGTGGCCCGCGGCCAGTCCCTGGGCGAGGAGTTGCCGCCCGGTCCTGCCGTTGGCCCCGAACACGAGGAGCTTCACGTCGGCCTCCCGGACCGGTGTGCGGGGGCGCGGTCCGCGGTGGTCCCGCGGACGGTCACCCGGCCTGTGCGCATTGTCGCCCGCGGCTACCCGGTATAGACCTCAAGACTCACCACATGGTGCGCCGCCGGGCCCTGCGCGGTGTATCCGACATAGCGGGCGGTCACCGGTGTCGCGGTGACCGTCGAGGTGGCGGGGCCCGACGCGGCGACGGGGTCGCCGAAGGGCGTCCAGGCGGCGCCGTCGGATGAGACGTCGATCCGGTACGCGGTCGTGGCACCGGACGCCTGGACCACTGTGCGTCCGACGCGCGTGGCCTTGCCCAGGTCGACGGTGAGCGCGGCTCCGGGCGCTGTCGCCCGGGCCGGATGCCAGGGGTGTCAGGGCTGTGGGTTTGGCGTTGTTGGACCTGTCGTCGTCGCGGTTTCTGTGACCGCTGGGAAAGGGTGACGGGGGTTGTCACCTTTGGGGTGGAGGTTGGGGGGATGGACAAGAACACGAACATTCAGGATCCCTCTTCTGCCGGTTTTTCCGCGGGTTCCTTGGACGGGAGGATCGCTCTGGTGGCGGGGGCCACGCGTGGTGCGGGGCGGGCGTTGGCGGTTGAGCTGGGCCGTGCGGGAGCGGTGGTGTATGTGACGGGCCGTACGACGCGCGGGCGCGTCAGCGAGGTCGGCCGGGCGACGGAGACGATCGAGGAGACGGCGGAGCTGGTGACGGCGGCGGGGGGTACGGGCGTGGCTGTTCCCACTGATCATCTGGTGGTGGAGCAGGTCCGTGCTCTTGCGGCGCGGATCGGGCGTGAGCGGGGGCGGCTGGACATTCTCGTGAACGATCTGTGGGGCGGTGAGCATCTGCTGACCGGTTCGGTGTTCGGGAAGAAGAGCTGGGAGACGCCGCTGGAGGACGGTCTGCGGATTCTGGAGCTGGGGGTGCGCTCGCACGTGATCACCGCGGCGTTGGTGCTGCCGTTGCTGGTGCGGTCGGCGGAGCCTTTGCTGGTGGAGGTGACGGATGGCACGGCGGTGTCGAACCGTCGTTACCGGGAGAATCTCTTCTACGACCTGGCGAAGAACGCCCCGATCCGGATGGCGTTCGGGCTGGGTGAGGAACTGGCGGAGTTCGGCGGTACGGCGGTTGCGGTGTCGCCGGGTTTTCTGCGGTCGGAGCAGATGCTGGCGCATTTCGGCGTGTCGGAGGAGAACTGGCGTGACGCTGTCCTGACGGAGCCGGATTTCGCGGTCGCGGAGTCGCCGTACTATCTCGCGCGGGCGGTGGCGGCCCTGGCGGCTGATCCGGAGAGGTCGGCGCGGTGGAACGGCACGTCGACTTCGAGCGGGGAGTTGGCGAGGGTTTACGGTGTGCGGGACGTCGACGGCAGCCAGCCGGACGGGTGGGGGTATTTCGAGGATGTGCGGTACGGGGGGAAGGCCGGTACGGCGGACGACTACCGCTGATCCTGCGGCGGGGGGCCGTAGAGGTCGCTGAGGGCCTGCGCGTGGTCGCGGAAGCGGGCGCGCAGGCCCTGCGGGGCCAATACCTCGGCGTCGGCGCCCAGTTGGGTGAGCTGGGTGAAGGCGACGTCTTCGCTTTCGGCGGGCAGGCGGAGCGTGACGCGGCCCGCGGTGTCGGGGGCGTCGGCGCGGGCGAGTGCCTCACCGGTCGCGGCGGGGTCGGTGACGGCGGGCAGGCGGTCCAGTCCCCGGGGGGTCAGGCGGACGGTGACGGTGGTGCGCAGCAGTGCCCGGGCGAATTCCGCGGCCCTGGCCCGCCAGTGCTCGGCGAGGTCGAAGGCGGGGTCGCGGGTGAAGGGCTCGCCGGCGCGGGGGGACAGGGCGGTGATCCGGTCGGCGCGGTAGGTCCGCCACGGGTCTTCGTGTTCTGCCGGTGGGCCGGGGACGCGGCCCACGACGTACCAGACCCCGGCTTTGAGGACGAGGCCGTACGGTTCCAGGTGCCGCGTCACGGTGGCGGGCGGTGTGCCATCGCGTCCCGGCCGTGTGTAGGTGAGCTCGACCGTCCGGTCGGACCATACGGCGCGGGCGAGTTCGGGCAGCAGCGTGCAGGCCGACGGTTCGCGGAACCAGGCCGGTGCGTCGAGGTGGAAGCGGTGCGCTGAGGACTCGGCCGCCGCGCGCAGCGACGGCAGCAGGGTCGCGGACAGTTTCAGCCGTGCGGTGTCCGCGGCGTCGGACAGTCCGAGGTCCCGCAGGGCCGAGGGCAGTCCGGTGAGGTAGAGCGTCTCGGCTTCCCCGGGACCGAGCGTGGTCAGCCGGGTCCGGTACCCCGGCGCCAGCCGGTATCCGCCCGCCCGTCCCCGCTCCGACCGTACGGGGACTCCCGCCTCCTGCAGCGCCTGTACGTCCCTGATCACCGTCCGCTCGCTGACCCCCAGTTCCCGGCCGATCGCGGCGGCGGTCATACCGGGACTCGACTGGACCAGCAGGGCCATACGGATCAGCCGGGCAGCGCGCATCCCCCCATGATCCCGCACCCGCCGGCGCGGCGGTGAGGGGTCAGCCTTTGCAGCCGGGGTCGGGAAGTATGACGGGTGCGGCGTCGCGGGTGGTGACGAACGCGCGGTAGCCGGGTGCGCCCGCGACGCATTTGGTGGCGATGTTGGCGTAGTGGTCGGGGAAGTTGGTGACGTCGGCGGGCGCGTTGTCACCCTTGTGGTTCGCCACGGGTGAGTCCCCGGTCCCGCGTCTGTCGCTTGCGCACCCGGTCAGAGCGGCCAGGGCGATGGCCAGCGATGCCCCCGCGATCACACATCTCGTCATACGACCTCTCACCGGCATCCTCATCATCCTCGTCTCTGCCCGCAGGGTCTCCCGCGGGTGCGGATGCCCTGAAGGACACTCCGCGCCGCGCCGTGGTTCCCTGACCCTGGCTCGTACGGTTGGCGTGTGGGTGAGGTGTCCGGCTTGCTGTGATGGCGAGGAAGACGGTCCCAAGGCGGTCGGCGAAGACCTCGCCGACAACGTCGGCGCGGGGTGCAACGGAGGCCCGGGGAGCACGGCCAGGAGCGGTGTCCGGCCCGGATTGGGCGAGGGCCGTTGCACCCCCACTGCGGGGTGGTACCTCAACTGTCTCCACTGCCGGTAGTACCCCTGATCCCTCCGAGGGCAAGCCCGCCAGCGGGAAGCGCAAGTCGTCTCACCAGAAGAAGGCCAAGCGCGGGCCACGTAAGCACAACCACGTCGGCCAACGGTTCGCGCTGGCCGAAGAGCTGATGCGGCGTCTGCCATGGCCGCGGGCCGCCGACCAGGCCCGGATCGCGTGGGCGGTCAACGAGGTCTCCGACGCGGTCTGGACCGCCGATGTTGTCCTGGCAACCCTGGACCTGCGCCAGGAACCGCCCGGCGGCGTACGGCGTGCGTCCGGGTTCCTCGCCGCCGGGCCGCGCGGCATGGCTACCATGCCCGGCTGGACCACCCGCCAGCAGCGCCCCGTACAGGTCGACCACCGCCACGCCGCCGTCGACGCCCCCGAGAACCGCAGCACACAGCTTCGCAATCAGCAAGAACGCAGCGAGAGCACCTGACAGAAGCCGCACAGCGCCACCGCATGGCGTGACGCCGACCAGCTGCTCGAACAGGCCCTGACACCCGAGCCCCCGGCTGCCGGCATCGAGGGGCTGCCGGAGCTGGCGGGCCCGCAGGACACGACCGCGACAGAGATCCGGCAGATGCGCCGGGCAGCGGCCGCGGAACGCATCTACGGCACCGGCCTGCTCCACCGCGCCCGGCAGCTGACCGGCACCGACCCCCACCAGCACACCGCGGCCGCCGATGAGCAGCGACGGCCGCACCGCGGTGTTCGACACCGACGGCTACGGCAACCTCGTCAAGACCACCGACACCCGCACGACGAAGGTGGTCACATCCGGCGGCGCCAGTGTCACCTACACCTTCGACGGTGACGGCAACCAGCGCTCCCGCGTTGACGCCACCGGCACCACCACGTACGCGATGGACAAGCTCAACCGCGAGACCCTGCGAACCCTGACCGACGGCTCCACCACACTGCTCACCTACACCCCCCCACGGCCACGTCGACACCTACACCGATCCCACCGGCCTTGTCGACTACGGCTACGCCGCCGCAGGGCGTCTTACTTCACCTACACCTACGACCGCCATAACCGGCTCACCGAAGCGGACACCCCCACCCCCGTTCACTACTGCCTGGACGCGGCGGGCAACATGACCGGCGTCGGCGCCCTCTCCACGTGCCCCGACACCAGGACCACCTACGCCTACAACGACGCCAGCCAGCTCATCTCCAAGAACGGCTCCTCCACCGGCTGGTCCTACAACGCAGCAGGAGACGAAACAGCCGCGAACCCCTGCATCAGCGCCGTGGCCCGCAACGGCGAGACCTGGTCGGACTTCAACCAGCTCACCGCCCTCACCGCCGCGTACTCCGGCACCGACAACGGCGAACGCACCCGCCTCGGCGCGACGACCTTCCACAACGGACCCGAAGGACTCGCCGCCTCCACCACCGCAGGAACCGACACCGGATACACCCGCGATCCCCAGGGCACACTCAACTCCATGAGGACCGGGGGCACTTCGTACTACTACCTCACCGACGTCGACGGCTCCGTCCTCGGCCTGGCCAACACCGCCCGCACCCGCACCCACAGCCCCTACGGCCAGGAGGCCTCGACTCCCGTCGAAGCGGTGCCCCAGCCCTACCGCTTCCAGGGCACCTATCTCGACCCCACCGGCCTGAACAAAATGGGCGCCCGCTACTACGACCCCACCCTCGGCCGCTTCACCCAAACCGACCCCTCCGGCCAGGAAACCAACCCCTACACCGCCTTCGGCAACGACCCCACCAACCACACCGACCCCAACGGCACATTCAGTCTGGGGGATACGATGGGAATCGTACTGGGAACCGCAGTCGGAGTTACAGCGGTGGTGGTGACTCAAAACCCGTATGTCGCCGGATTCCTCAGTGGTTGTGTGGGCGGAATGACTGCCAGCTCCATGAGCAGTGGAAGCACAAAAGGTGACCTTGAGCCGTGTGTTGGTACGGCGCTGGCGGCGCAATTGGGGGCGGGGCCGGCGGCACTGTCCTCAAAATGGTAGGGAAATTGTAGAAGATTCTCCATGGACCGTGGCCGGATTTGCGAAAACCTGGCCACGGTCCATAACAAATGAACCAACTATACCGGCGGTGAACATGACTGGAAAAGTAGCATGCGGGGAATACTCGCCCTCTTGGTCGGGGTGGTCGCCGGCCTCGTGGACTTTTTCGCCACGGACAATGGGGCACATCAAGCAATTTGGACGTGCTTGTTCTTTGCAGTCCTGATGTTCGCCATATGGTCCACCTATGCATGGCTTGAGCGGTGCAAACAGTAGAAAGCTAAAAGGGCGGGCGACTACGTCTCCGGCCTGGTATCCGACTAACCTGCGAGGTGAGGGCGGCCCCGACCATCGGTGGCCGCCCTCGTCACCGCTAACCATAGGAGTAGAAATTGAATAGTGGTTTTGATATTGCAGTAGGCGGAACCCGAATGCCGGGCGGTCCCGTATTCGATCTCATAGGAATTATGTGCCTAATCGTCATATTCGCCATTATTATTGTGGTCGGAAAAAGAAAAGAAAGAAAAATAACCAAGACCACTGAATATCTATTCAATTCATCTGCCCGGAGGCGCCGCCTTCGGGCTTCCTTTCGCAATCTGAAGGAGTCACGTGAGCACTCTGATTGTGATCATTGCAGTGATCGCTGCAGCGGCCTTTTTGGGCCCGCTGATGAGACGGAAGGGGGCGAACTTCCGAAAAAATCGGCGTCGTAAGAACTCATAACAGAGGGCGAGATCATGCCCGACGACCCCGGAGGTCCCGATGCGCACCACCATGCGCCAGATGATGGGTGTCTTCGCCCAGTTCGACCGGGGAATGTTCGTCGCCAAGCGTCATCGCGGCCGCCGTACAAAGAGGGCAACAAGGGCGAGTACACGTACGGCGGGCCCGCCCCGCAGGAACCCGTCACCCGAACGCCGCACTATTAACTACGGCATCGGCTGACCTGGCCCGTACGACGGCGCCCCGGTCCCAGCATTCGAGCTGCCGGCAAGGGGCGCTCGGTGGGTCAGCCGGGCCTCGACGGCTGGCAGGGCTACAAGTCCTCCTGGTGGTCCAAGCCGTGAGCAGTGAGGACGCCCGGGAGACCGCCTGGCGGATCCACGGCGCCGTCGGCGAGTGGACGGGGCAAGTGGACGCCAAGGCATCCTTTGCCCTGAAAGAGCGTTTTGTCCTGGCGGGAGTGTTTGGCAGCGCGGTGCTGCCGTGGATGATTGCGGGGTGTTGATCCAAGTGGAAGCGGTGAGGCAGGTCGCCGACGGGCGCGCGACGGTTCGGGTGCGCTCGGAGGTGGGTGCCGCTGCGGCGTTCTGGTGCGGCGATCCGACGGGAGTGGGCCGCGAACATCATGTGGAGTGGACCGTTGAAGAGGACGTGGCCTGGGGCGGCAACACTCGACCGGCCACTTCATTTTCACCGGGGGTGGATGAGGAGGAAGGCGGTCGGATTGTCTTTCGGGGGCGGCTGGGCCTGACGGGCGATGGCGGAGCCATGCTGGAAGTAGCTGGAACCCACATCTTGTTCGACCTTGCCGACCCGCCGCCATCGACTGCTGTCGATGGAACGTGGGTCGAGATCAGTGTGGAGCGGAACAGCGTCAGCCTGTGGCCCTACCTGCTGTGATTCGCAGGAGGCCGGCTCTGCCGCCGTTCAGTTGTCGCGCCAGTTGTGGATCGATTCCCGGGTCAGTCTGCGGCTCATGAGGTCGATCATCGCTATGTTGATCATGGGCTTCGGAGCGGTGAGGGTGAGTTTCGTAGTCGCGGGCGGGCCGGCGGTGGTGCATGAGCCAGCCGAACGTCCGCTCGACGACCCAGCGCCGCGGAAGCACCTTGAAGCCAAGGGCACAAGTGAGAGCGACGATCCCTGCTGCTAGGATTACGGCATTTCCGTTTACCCCCTGAGTGATTCCAGCGATTCCCAGCGCTGCGCAAATAATTATGAATATTACCAGCGTTCGTGTTGCGTCTTTGCTCATTTTTCCCGTTTTCTATCATTGGCGAGAAGCCAGTGCGGACTCCCCGAACGGTTGGCCAGATCACCTGCTGGGGCGTAGACGCACGTGCCGGTGTTGGTCGACGCGGTGACCACGGATCCGAACGGCACGGGATCACGGCCATAGGCAGGGCCGGGTGCTGGCGCAACCACCGCGCCAGCACCCGGGGAAAGTCACTCTTTTCGCTGGAATGCCCAGAAGGCGATTCCCGTCAAAACCATGCCTCCAAGCAGAGGTGGCCAGGCCGCTGCTGCCAGGGCAAAGCACCCTGTCAAACCCAACATGACAGATGCTGAAAGGGACTTCACGCCGTACGATTGACGGTTGCGCCATCGAAAGAGCGCTCCACCGATGAAAACTATTCCAGCAACCACCAACAGCACTTCGAATAATACGTGCATTAATTTTTTCACCTAACCAAATAGTGAATTCGTCGCCCTCATGGTCCACACTGGTGACCATGAGCGACGCACAGAACGAGGGAGCCCGGTCAGGCACCGCCGCCACCGGCTCAGCAGCAGAGTTTCGCTGACACCTTCGCCAACCCGGCACTCGTCGTCACGGAGAAGAAGAGCGACGACCCGCCCGTGGTCACCCGGGTCGACCGCCCTGGAGAGACCCGGCAAGGCTGAGCGAGCGGCCCTGCTCTTCGATGCTCCCGGTGCCGAGCACCGGGAGCATCTGCATATCCGCAGCACGCGGCGAAGTGCTTCCGCCGCGAATCATTCACGCCGCGGACCGCGCAGCATGAGATAGGTCAGCGTTCCGGCGGCTGCGAGCGTAACGATTCCCACGCAGATGAATGCCACTCCGCCTGCGCCCTCCTCGTTACTTCCCTGGATGATAAGAAATACGGCAGCAATGAACGTGATGATGATGAAGATCACCATTCGCCGCGCCATATTCGGACCCGGTATTCCCATTCGGCACTCTTTTCGGCGTGGTGGGTGACATTGCTATCGAAACCGCCGACGCACCAGCGGCTGCTCTGGAATCCGCGATTGGAGTAAAGCTACTCTTTTTTGGGTCCTCGAGTAATCAGAAAAAGCACCACAAGGGCACAAGCAAGAGCGACGATCCCTGCTGCTAGGATTACGGCATTTCCGTTTACCCCCTGAGTGATGCCAGCGATTCCCAGTGCTGCGCAAACAATTACAAATATTACCAACGTTCGTGTTGCGTCTTTGCTCATTTTTCCCGTTTTCTATTATTGGCGAGAAAGCCAGTACGGAGTCCCCGGACGGTTGGCCAGATCACCTGCTGGGTGCGCCTTCCTCGCCGTCGTCCGAGCGGACGACGGCGACCGCCACCCCGCACCCGACACCCGCACCCCGCTCACCTGCAACGAACAACCCGTCTACGGCACGGACCACCGGCTCGGCTGGTCCGACTGGCGACGTCACCACCAGGCCCGCTCCCAGACCAGCCGCTACCGACGACAAGCAACTCAGACTTGAAGATCACGAACTACGACTGGAGTACTAACCCCGATGTTGCGAGACCAGCCTCGTACCCGAGTTGCAGTGTCGCGCTACTTCTTATTTTTGAACCTGAAGATGAAGAATATTACGCCTGCTACGACGGCGCACACGCAGGTAATTGCGATATCCGTTCCGGTGCTACTGGGCAGGCTCGTCCCTCCGGCGGCGAAGTTTATTGTCGTCATTTTGACTCCTGCCGCTTGTATTGGATGCCATGCTTACTCGTGTCGGGCCTATCGGAGGCCATTTTGCTTTTGCCTTCGGTATCGGACGAATCCGATGCCCAGGAGTGGGGCGATCAATACAGGGAGCGTGCCGCCCCAGGCCGAAGCCGCGCTTTTTCCGCTGGCGGTCATTATGAATCCAACGATCACGTAGAAGCCTAAGAAAGCCGCAGCGAGGTACAGCCAGCCGCGAGCGGAGTTTTTCTCGATTTTATCGGAAATTAATATCACCTCTCGAAGGGGGCTGGGGGGAGCTCCTGGAGAGAGCGCTCCCCAGCGATCTAATTCACGACAGAGCTACCTGCACTGAATATGATGCGGCCACACCGAACGCATAGCAGCCTACGGTGGAAAGTCCGGCGGATTCAGGGGCTGTTGCTGCCTCACATACGGCACCGGCCACCACTCCTGCGCTGATGCTGGCGAACCCAGACCCCGCTCCTGAAATGTCTCCGCTCAGCAGGCTAGTGCCTGCCTGCAGCCAGTCATAAGCGTCGAGCCCTTTTGCGAGGCCACTAGTCACCGACGACAGTCCGAATTGCCCGGTGGGATCGGTGTTGTTGATGGGGTCGTCGCCTGCGTAGGCGTAGCGGTTTCCCTGGGCGGGGTCGGCGAGGAAGGAGTGTGCGTCCTGGCTGGTGAAGCGGCCGG
>NZ_JBIBFQ010000004.1:760557-866037 GCF_042955955.1 Streptomyces sp. NPDC008317 | reverse complement strand
CACACTCGCGATCCCCGCATCCCGGCAGGCACGGGCAACGCGGACAGCAATTTCACCGCGGTTCGCGATGAGCACCTTGCGCACGATGGCTCCCTCCTTGAAACAAGCCGAGTTTAGGTACTGGCCACACTTGGTGCCGAGGCACCCCTGCACGTGAGCTTCCCCACACGGAGGGTGATCCATGGGCCTGAAGAACCCGTGAACGCCTGCTCAGTCCACGGTACGGCCCCGCTCGGGCCGATGTCCCGCACTCATCGGTGTGGGGGAGATCTCCCTGTAAGTCTGCGAAGAGACCTGACGTTCTTTTGTGGAAACCCTACGAATAGCGAGCGGAATCTTTGCCGTCGGTGTTTCCCGACCGGCCGCCGGTGTCCCCGAACGAGTGGGGTGACGTTCCGGATCGCGCGCGCCGGACTCCCCGTACGGGTGGAACGACCGGCGTGGCCAGACCCCTTGCCGCCGGTTGTACCGGTGAGTAGCCTGCGACAGGCGGGGGTACCAGCGGTAACCGGGCCCCGGACGACGGCCGAAGGGGACAGTGTGCGCAGAGGTATAGCCGTCGGCACCGCCGTGGTCCTTGTTCTCGAAGCCCTCACCATCGCCTTCGTAAACTGGATACTCGGCCTCGCCGTACGCCATCAGTCCATGTCGCTCGCCGGTCTCGACTCCGACGCCATGGCCATCGGATCGTGGGTGGGCGGCGCGCTGTTCGGCCTCTTCCTCATCCTGTGCGCGGTGCTCGTCGTGCGGATAGTGCGCCGCGACGAGATGACCGGCCGGGTCGCCAGGATCGTGCTCATCGTCTGCGCGGTGGTGCACGGCGTGGTCGGCGCGCTGGTCGTCGGCCTGATCGGCTGGTACGCGTTCGTGCTGATGATGGTGATACTGGGCGGCCTCGTCGCCACGCTGCTGATGTACGCGCCCGAGGACCGGCCGCGGGAGGCCGCCGAGAGCGGGACCGCGAACGGCAACGGCGGCGAACTCCCGCCGCCCGCCACGGCCTGAGCGCCCCCGGAACCGGCCCCAGACCCGGAACCGACCCCGGAACCGGCCCAGGACCGACCCCGGACCCCGCCTCCCGCGCCAGCTGACGGCGGCTCAGACCCACAGATCGGTGATCCGTACCCCCAGCTCGGCCAGCAGCCGCCGCAGCAGCGGCAGGGACAGGCCGATCACGTTGCCCGCGTCGCCTTCGATGCCCTCCAGGAAGGGCGCGGAGCGGCCGTCGAGGGTGAACGCGCCCGCCACGTACAGCGGTTCACCGCTCGCCACATACGCGGCGACCTCGTCGTCGTCCGGCGTCCCGAACCGTACGGTCGTGGACGCGGTCTCGGCGACCTGCTTGCCGCTCGCGGTGTCGATCACGCAGTGCCCGGTCCGCAGCACCCCGCTGCGCCCGCGCATCGCCTGCCAGCGCGCCACCGCCTCGGCCGCGTCCGCGGGCTTGCCCAGCGCCTGGCCGTCGAGTTCGAGTACGGAGTCGCAGCCGATCACCAGCTCGCCGCCGTCGAGCGCGCCGCTCCCGGCCACCGCGTTGGCCTTCGCCTCGGCCAGTACGCGGGCCAGTTCGGCGGGCGTGGCGGCCGTGATCGCGTCCTCGTCGACACCGCTGACGATCACGCGCGGGTCGAGGCCCGCCTGTTTCAGCAGCCCGAGCCGGGCGGGCGAGGCGGACGCGAGGACAAGGGTTCTGGAGCTGCTCATCGGCCCATCGTAGGCACCGACACCCGTACGGGGGACGCCGGTTCAGGACGCGGGTTCACGGCCGCGTCCGGGGCGGCTGGCGGCGCCGGTGCCGCTCTCCGGGCCGGTCCTGGCCGGTGCGGGCCGTTCTCCGGGCCGGTCCTGGCCGGGACGCGCGGGTTCACGACCTCCAGGTCGCCACCAGCATGACCACGGCGGCTGCCAGCGCGATCACCAGCATCGCGCGGCGCAGCATCGCCTGCGCCTTGCGCATCTCCTCCGGCGGTTCGTCCCGCGGGTCCGACCACAACATGTCTCCAGGGTTGCGCCCCGGCGAACCGGAGCGCCTGAGTACGGATACTCAGGATCACCCTGTTACTGGTGTGACATCCGCCGCCGACCCGACATTCCGCTCACGCGGGCCACGCCGACGCCCGCCACGCGCCGGGCCCCGGCGCCGGTACGCCGCGCGGCACATTGCGCGCCAGGTCGGCCCAGCCGTCCAGCGGGGCCGGGCCGTCGGCGCTCTTCCCGGCCGCCGCGGCCCGCGCCTGGACGAGGGCGACGACGGCCGCCAGTTCCTCGGGGGTCGGGCTGCCCCGCTCCACCTTGATCACCATGAGCGCTCTCCTCCTCGGCTCGCGGGTCCGTGTCCGGCGGGTCCCGCGGGTCCTCGCCCCCGGGCCCCGCGCGGTCCGTCTACAGCGGGATGTTGCCGTGCTTCTTCGGCGGCAGGCTCTCCCGCTTGTTGCGCAGCGTCCGCAGCGCCTTCACGAGCTGCGCGCGGGTCTGGGAGGGCGCGATGACCGCGTCCACGTAGCCGCGCTCCGCGGCGATGTACGGATTCAGCAGCGTGTCCTCGTAGTCCGCGATGAGCCGCGCCCGCAGCTCCTCCGCCTCCTGCGGGGTGGCCGCCTCCGCCAGCGTGCGGCGGTGCAGGATGTTGACGGCGCCCTGCGCGCCCATCACCGCGATCTGGGCCGTGGGCCAGGCCAGGTTCAGATCCGCGCCCAGGTGCTTGGAGCCCATCACGTCGTACGCGCCGCCGTACGCCTTTCGAGTGATGATCGTGATCAGCGGAACCGTGGCCTCGGCGTACGCGTAGATCAATTTGGCACCGCGGCGGATGATGCCGTCCCACTCCTGACTGGTGCCGGGGAGAAATCCGGGAACGTCGACGAAAGTGACCACGGGGATGTTGAAGCTGTCGCAGGTCCGCACGAAACGCGCCGCCTTCTCGGAGGCGTTGATGTCGAGACAGCCCGCGAATTGGAGCGGCTGGTTGGCGACCACGCCCACGGGACGGCCTTCGACACGGCCGAGACCGGTGAGGATGTTCGGCGCGAACAGCGCCTGGGTCTCCAGGAATTCGCCGTCGTCCAGGACGTGCTCGATCACCTTGTGCATGTCGTACGGCTGATTCGCCGAGTCCGGGATCAGCGTGTCCAGTTCGAGGTCCTCGTCCGTGACCGCCAGATCCGCCTCGGCGGCGAAGGACGGCGCCTCCTGGAGGTTGTTGCTCGGCAGGTACGACAGCAGCGCCTTGACGTACTCGAAGGCGTCCTTCTCGTCACCGGCCAGGTGATGCGCGTTCCCCGACGTCGAGTTGTGGGTACGGGCGCCGCCCAGCTCCTCCATGCCGACGTCCTCGCCGGTCACCGTCTTGATCACATCGGGACCCGTGATGAACATGTGCGAGGTCTGGTCGACCATCACCACGAAGTCGGTGATCGCGGGGGAGTACACCGCGCCGCCCGCGCACGGGCCCATGATCAGGCTGATCTGCGGGATCACCCCGGAGGCGTGGGTGTTGCGGCGGAAGATCTCGCCGTACATGCCGAGCGAGGTGACGCCCTCCTGGATGCGGGCGCCGCCGGAGTCGTTGATGCCGATCACCGGGCAGCCGGTCTTCAGCGCGAAGTCCATCACCTTGACGATCTTCTCGCCGTAGACCTCGCCGAGCGCGCCGCCGAAGACCGTGAAGTCCTGCGAGAACACCGCGACCGGGCGGCCCTCGACCGTGCCGTAGCCGGTGACGACACCGTCGCCGTACGGCCGGTTGCTCTCCAGGCCGAAGTTGGTCGAGCGGTGCCGAGCCAGCTCGTCCAGCTCGGTGAACGACCCCTCGTCCAGGAGCAGTTCGATCCGCTCGCGGGCCGTGCCCTTCCCCTTGGCGTGCTGCTTGTCCACCGCGCGCCCGGAGCCCGCGTGCGTCGCCTCCTCGATACGGCGGCGCAGGTCCGCGAGCTTGCCCGCGGTGGTGTGGATGTCGTGTTCCTGCTCGGACATGGAGGCGGCTCTCCTGCTCTCGGCGGGACTTGCTGACTGGCCGGTAACGCTGTTCCGTAGCGTAGTGGCGACTCTGGGGTACGAGCAGTGCGGCGTTGGACACACTCCGGTACCCGCCTCATAGGGTGAGGACATGACGCCCAGCCGCTGGTCCGACCTGGAACGACCGCCGCTCAACGCCGCCGCGCTGCGGCGCGCCGTGGTCACCCCCGACGCGCTGTGGACCGCGCTGGACGTGGTGGACGCCACCGGCTCCACCAACAGCGACCTGGCCGCCCGCGCCGCGCGGGGCGCCCCCGAGGGGGCGGTCCTCGTGGCCGAGGAGCAGACCGCGGGCCGCGGACGGCTGGACCGCCGCTGGTCGGCGCCGCCGCGCTCCGGGCTCTTCTTCTCGGTACTGCTCCGACCGGGTGGCGCCATGGCCGCCCGTACCGCGCCCGACGGCACGCCGCTCCCGGCACACGCCCCGGTGCCGGTGCACCGCTGGGGCTGGCTGCCGCTGCTCGCCGGGGTCGCCACCGCCACCGCCCTGTCGCGGGCCGCGGGCGTCGACACGGCACTCAAGTGGCCCAACGACCTGCTGGTCACCGTGGACGGCGAGGAACGCAAGGCGGGCGGCATCCTCGCCGAGCGCGCGGGCGACGACGGCGTCGTCATCGGCATCGGCCTCAATGTGTCGCTGCGCGCCGCCGAGCTGCCCGTCCCCACCGCCGCGTCCCTCGCCCTGGCCGGGGCCAAGGGCACCGACCGCGACCCGCTGCTGCGGGCGGTCCTGCGCTCGCTGGCCGACTGGTACGGAGCCTGGCGCGCGGAGGACGGCGACCCCGCCGCGTCCCGGCTCCAGCAGACCTACGCGGCGGGCTGCGCCACCCTGGGCCGGGAGGTCCGCGCGGAGCTGCCGGGCGACAAGGAACTGGCCGGTACCGCGGTCGGGATCGACGGCGACGGCCGCCTGGTGATCGCTACCCCGGACGGCGCCGAGCAGCCGGTCGCCGCGGGCGACGTCGTCCACCTCAGGCCCGCGCGCTGACGCGGCGGGACACCGCCGCGGAGACCGGCTCGCGCGCCGTTCCGTCGCGCGTCACGGGTGTCTCACCGGCGCCCTGGTGAGAGTGAGCCACGGCACACCTGCCGTATCGTTGAGGGGCTGCGTCGTCTCGATGATCGGAAGGGCTGTGCGCAGGGATTCCTCAAGGGCTGGGCGGTGAGCGTGGAGAACGCGGGCACCCCGCCAGACGAGCCGCACGACTCGGATCCGGGTGCCGCCCCGGAGCCGGACGGCGTCGATCCCGCCGACCCTCCGATCGCACCGGACGCCGCGGACGTACCCGACCCCGTGAACGCGCCGGATCCGGCCGATTCCGTCGACGGCACGGACGCGTCAGACCCGGCCGACCCGGCCGACCCGGCCGACCCGGCCGATCCAGTGGATCTTGAGGAGCCGGGAGAGCCGGGCGAGTCGGGGGAGCACCCACTGGCGCTGCGCCTGGAACAGCTCATCCTCGGCGCGCCCCGCCGCTACACCCCCTTCCAGGCCGCCCGCACCGCGGGCGTCTCCATGGACCTGGCCTCCCGCTTCTGGCGGGCCATGGGCTTCGCCGACATCGGCCAGGCGCGCGCGCTCACCGAGGCGGACGTCCTCGCCCTGCGGCGGCTGGCCGGCCTGGTCGAGGCGGGGCTGCTCAGCGAGTCGATGGCCATCCAGGTCGCCCGCTCCACCGGCCAGACCACGGCCCGGCTCGCCGACTGGCAGACCGACTCCTTCCTCGAAGGTCTCACCGAGCCGCCCGAGCCGGGGATGACCCGCGCGGAAGTCGCGTACCCGCTGGTCGAACTCCTCCTGCCGGAACTGGAGGAGTTCCTCATCTACGTCTGGCGCCGCCAGGTCGCCGCCGCCACCAGCCGGGTCGTGCAGTCCGACGACGAGGAGGCCGTCGACCGGCGGCTGGCCGTCGGCTTCGCCGACCTCGTCGGCTTCACCCGGCTCACCCGGCGCCTGGAGGAGGAGGAACTGGGCGAGCTGGTCGAGGCGTTCGAGACCACGGCCGCCGACCAGGTCGCCGCGTACGGCGGACGGCTGATCAAGACCCTCGGCGACGAAGTCCTCTTCGTCGCCGACGACCCCGGCACCGCCGCCGAGATCGGCATACGCCTCATCGAGACCATGACCGGCGACGACAGCATGCCCGCCCTGCGCGTCGGCATGGCCTTCGGCACCGTCACCACCCGCATGGGCGACGTCTTCGGCACCACCGTGAACCTCGCCTCCCGGCTCACCTCGATAGCGCCGCGCGACGCCGTCCTCGTCGACGGCGACTTCGCCGAGGCGCTGGGCGAGGCCGGTGACGCGCCGCTGTCCGAGGCGGACGTGGACGCCACCGAGGCGGAGAAGTACCGCTTCGCCCTCCAGCCGATGTGGCGCCGCCCCGTGCGCGGCCTCGGCGTCGTCGAGCCCTGGCTGCTCTCCCGCCGGGACTGAGGTCCGCTCCGCCCCGACCGCGCCACGGGCGCGCGCTCCGGCCTGCCCGCGCGCCGCGTCCCTGACGCCGTGTCCCGCTTCCGCCGGGTCACCCGACATCCCTTCGCCTCTTTTGGCGTGCCCTCTTGCCCACCCTGTTGGTTCCTTAGTACGGTAGGGAACCACCAGAGCAACGGAGGCAGGATGTCACTCCTGGAAGAGGGCGGGCCGATCTTCGCCCAGATCGCGGCCGAGCTGGCGAATCAGATCGCCGACGGGACGGTGGGCGAGGGCGAGCGCGTCGCGTCGAGCAACGAGCTCGCGGTCTTCTACCGGGTCAACCCGGCCACCGCGGCGCGCGCGCTCACCGTCCTGTCGGACGAGGATCTGGTGGAGAAGCGGCGCGGCGTCGGCATGTTCGTCGCTCAGGGCGCGCGGGACCGGCTGGTGCGGGGCAGGCGGCGGCGCTTCGCCGAGCGGTACGTACGGCCGCTGGCGGTCGAGGCGGCGCGCCTCGGGATCGGGCAGGACGAACTGCTCGGCCTGCTGCGCGACGAGCTGGCCTCGGTCGCGGTGACGTCGCAGGCGGCGGGCGCCACCGCGCCGCACTCCGCACCGCACTCCGCGCCGTCCGCCGGAACCCCGGCCGCCACGACCGCCCCGCCTGGTACCACGACCGCCACCACGACCACGGCGGCGACGGTCGGGGGCGACGTATGAGCCCGGTCGTCTCGCTGACCGGCGTCGGACGCGCCTTCCGCGACCACCAGGCGCTCACCGACGTCAGCTTCGAGCTGGACACGCCGTGCATCGCCGGACTGGTGGGCCGCAACGGCGCGGGGAAGACGACGCTGCTGCGCATCCTGGCGGGCCAGGAGATCGCCACCTCCGGGACCGTGCACGCCTTCGGCGCCCGGCCGTTGGAGAACGACGCGGTGCTGCGCCGGATGATCCTCGTCCGCGAGGACCAGACGTACCCCGACCTGAAGGTGCGGCACGCCGTCGCGGCGGCCTCGCTGCTCTACCCGAACTGGGACAAGGAGCTGGCGGGCACGCTGCTGGACGCGTACGAGCTGCCGCCGACCCGGCCGATCAAGAAGCTCTCGCGCGGCATGCGGACCGCCCTCGGCATCATCATCGGGCTGGCCGCCCGCGCCGAACTCACGCTGTTCGACGAGCCGTACGCGGGCCTCGACGCGGTCGCCCGCTCGCTCTTCTACGACCAGCTCCTCGCCGACTACGCCGCCCACCCCCGGTGCGTCGTGCTCTCGACCCACCTCATCGACGAGGCCGCCGAACTCCTCGACCGCGTCCTGGTCCTGGACCGCGGCCGGCTGGTCCTCGACGCGCCGACCGAGGAACTGCGCGGCACCGCCACGACCGTCACCGGCCCGGCCACCGCCGTGGACCGCTTCATCGCCGCCCGTGCGACGCTGAGCCGCCGCACGATGGGCGCGCAGACCAGGGCGGTGATGGTAGGCCGCCTGGACGACCGCGACCGCGAACTGGCCGCACACCTGCGCCTGCGCCTGGAGGAGTGCACCCTCCAGCAGCTCGCGGTCCACGCGGCCGAGCGTCACGGCGCGCCCGGCGCCGGACCCCACGACCCGTCCGGCCTCACGACTGCGAGGGCATCCTGATGCGTCCCACCCCGGTGCTCTCCGTCGTCCGGTATCTGCTGCTGGACCGCTTCACCTACCTCGTCCTGCCCTGGGAGTGGGCCGCCTTCGGCTTCGTCCTGGACGTGGTGATCCTGCGGCTCACCCCGGCGGCCCACGCCGACCACCGCTGGGTCGGCGGCCTGGCCGCGGCCTTCCTCGTGATGTTCGCCGTGGGCCTCCAGACCGTCGCCCGCGCGCTGCCGTTCGCCCTCACCCTCGGTGTCAGCAGACGCACCTACCTGCGCGGCGTCACCGCCCTGGCCGGGGCCCTCGCCGTGACCTTCGGGCTGGTCGTCGCGGTCGGCCAGGTCCTCGAACGCGCGACCGGCGGCTGGGGCATGCGCATGGCCTACTTCCGCGTCCCGTTCCTGCTGGACGGCGCCTGGTACGTCTCCTGGCTCACCGCCGCCGTCGCCTTCTTCCTGCTGTTCGTCTACGGGATGTGGTACGGCCTGGTCTTCCGCCGCGCCGGGTTGCCCGGCACCACGGCCTTCGGCGGGGCGCAGCTCGGGGTGCTGGCCCTGGTCGCGCTGATCGCCACATGGGCGCACGGCTGGAAGGGCATAGGCCACTTCTTCGCCGGGCTCACCGCCCTGGGGGTCACCGGGGTCCTCGCGGCCGTCGTCGCCGTGCTGCTGGCCGGGGGATTCGCGACCGTCCACCGTATGACCGTATGAATCCGACGTGAGGCGAGCGCCGTCCGGCCCTGTGCGACCGTGCCGTCCCCCGCGGGGAGGGGGATGGCAGGATGGGGGTTCACGGTCGTTAACCGGAGGGCGGGCGAATGGAAGCGCAGGGGACGGCGGAACGACGGTTCGGGGAGTGGGTGGCGGTCCGCCGGCACGGCGACCGCGTCGCGGAACTGGTGCTCGACCGGCCGAAGGCGATGAACGCCGTCTCCACGCGGATGGCCGTCGCGATCGGCGACGCCTGCGCGGCGCTGGCGGCCGACCCCGGTGTCAGCGTCACGGTCCTGACGTCCACCCATGACAAGGCGTTCTGCGTCGGCGCCGACCTCAAGGAGCGCAACGCGTTCACCGACGCCGACCTCGTACGCCAGCGCCCGCACACCAGGGCCGCGTACACCGGCGTCCTGGAACTGCCGATGCCCGCCGTCGCGGCGGTGCACGGCTACGCGCTCGGCGGCGGCTTCGAGCTGGCGCTCGCCTGTGACGTGATCGTGGCCGACGAGACGGCCGTCGTCGGCCTGCCCGAGGTCTCGGTCGGCGTCATCCCCGGCGGTGGCGGTACCCAACTGCTGCCCCGCAGGGTCGGCGCCGCCCGCGCGGCGGAACTGGTCTTCACCGCCCGCCGCGTACCGGCCGCCGAGGCGCTCGCCCTCGGCCTGGTGGACCAGCTCGCGGCCGGGAACGACGCCCGCGCCGAGGCGCTGGCGCTGGCCGACCGGATCGCCGCGAATTCGCCGGTCGGCCTGCGCTCGGCCAAGCGCGCGCTGCGCCTGGGCCAGGGCCTCGACCTGCGCGCCGGGCTGGAGATCGAGGACGCCGCCTGGCGCGCCACCGCCTTCTCCGCCGACCGCGCGGAAGGCGTGGCCGCCTTCAACGACAAGCGGCCCCCGCGGTGGCCCGGCGCGTGATCGCCGCGCGCGGCCACTGTGCGTAGTCGCCGACGGGCGGGCGCAGCGCCGAACGGGCTCCGTTCGGCGCAGCCAGCGCTCCAAACCGGACAAACCTCCCTAGCCTGGACAGATGGTGGACGGGACGGCCGATCTCCGGCTTCGAGCGGTCGTCGAGCTGGCACAGGCACTGGCGACCGAACAGACGCCGCTGGCCGCGGTACGGGCCGGGGCGCGGCGGGCGCGGCTCGCGATGGACGCGTCCTTCGCGGCGATCTCGACGTGGGAGCGGGAGACCGGGCGGCTGCGGGTCCTGGTCAACGACGGGGAGCTGGCGCCCGGCGAGGAGCCGGAGCCGGACGACGAGTCGTACTCGGTGCACGACTTCCCGGAGATCGTGGAGTTCCTGCACGGTGAGTGGGCGCGCGGCGGCGAGCCGCACGCCTGGGTGGAGACCGCCGAAGGAACCGGCGCGTCGCCCGGCGGCAGCAGTTGGGGCCGGGCCGCGGCGCTGCGGCGGCGCGGACGCGGCTCCTGCGTGGTCGCGCCGATCGTGCTGCACGGCAGGGCGTGGGGCGAGCTGTACGTGGCCAGGCGCGCCGGGGTGTCCGGCTTCGACCGCGGGGACGCCGACTTCGCGACGGTGCTGGCCGCCGTCATCGCCTCCGGGATCGCCCAGACCGAACGGCTCGCCGAGGTGCAGCGGCTGGCCTTCACCGACCCGCTGACCGGGCTCGGCAACCGCCGGGCCGTGGACGTACGCCTCGACGAGGCGCTGGAACGGCACCGGGCGGACGGGGCCGTGGTCAGCCTCGTGGTGTGCGACCTCAACGGTCTGAAGAAGGTCAACGACCGGCTCGGGCACGCCGTCGGCGACCGGCTGCTGGAACGATTCGGCTCGCTGCTCTCGCTGTGCGGCGCCATGCTTCCCGGCAGCCTGGCCGCCCGCCTCGGCGGTGACGAATTCTGCGTCGTGGCCGTCGGGCAGGAGCCGGACGAGGTGGTCGCGGCGGCCGACGAGCTGTGCGGGCGGGCCGCGCAGCTCGAAGTCGGCGAGGGCGTGGCCTGCGGCGTGGCGTCCACCGGCGATCCGATCGGGCCCGTGCGCTCGGCGCGGCGGCTGTTCCGGCTGGCCGACGCGGCGCAGTACCAGGCCAAGGCGCTGCGCGCGGCGCACCCCGTCGTCGCGGGGCGCGCCGGGCCCGAGGACCCCGTCGTGCGGCTCGCCGACTCGCCGCCGGCCCGCGAGGGCGAGCGCCGCCGCATCCGCGGCAACCGTCCTTAGGGCGTGTCCGCGACGTCCCGTCCGGCCGGGACCCGCGGGGGCGGGGCCGGAGAGTGCTGGTCGCAGAGGGGAGTGACAGGGCGGCTTTCAGTGCTTAGGGTGCGTGAATATGAATATGCATAACGTGGTCATCGGTGCGCACGGCGCCCCCGCCGACGACGTACTCGCCGTGGCGCGCGACGGCGCGCGGGTGGAGCTGGCGCCGGAAGCGCTGGCGGGGATCGCCAGGGCGCGTGAGGTGATCGAGGCGCTGGCGGCGAAGCCCGAGCCGGTCTACGGGGTGTCGACGGGCTTCGGGGCCCTGGCGGTACGGCACATCAGCCCGGAGCTGCGGGCCCAGTTGCAGCGCAGCCTCGTACGGTCGCACGCGGCGGGGATGGGTCCGGCGGTGGAGCGCGAGGTGGTCCGCGGGCTGATGTTCCTGCGGCTGAAGACGCTGGCGTCCGGCCGTACCGGGGTGCGCCCGGTGGTCGCGGAGACGATGGCGGCGCTGCTGAACGCCGGGATCACGCCCGTCGTCCACGAATACGGCTCGCTCGGCTGCTCGGGCGACCTCGCCCCGCTGGCGCACTGCGCGCAGGTGCTGATGGGCGAGGGCGAGGCGGAGGGCCCGGACGGTACGGTGCGCCCCGCCGCGGAACTCCTCGCGGAGCACGGCATCGAGCCGGTCGTCCTGCGGGAGAAGGAGGGCCTGGCCCTCATCAACGGCACCGACGGCATGCTCGGCATGCTGGTGATGGCCTGCGCCGACCTGGCCCGGCTCTTCACCGCGGCCGACATCACCGCCGCGCTGACCCTGGAGGCCCTGCTCGGCACCGAGAAGGTCC
This sequence comes from Streptomyces sp. NPDC008317, assembly GCF_042955955.1. Taxonomy (NCBI): domain Bacteria; kingdom Bacillati; phylum Actinomycetota; class Actinomycetes; order Kitasatosporales; family Streptomycetaceae; genus Streptomyces; species Streptomyces sp. NPDC008317. Next base: position 854,258 of record NZ_JBIBFQ010000004.1, on the reverse strand, counting down.
TCGCCCCCGAGCTGCACGCGATCCGCCCGCACCCCGGCCAGGCGGCCAGCGCCGAGAACATGCGCCGGGTGCTGGAGGGGTCCGGGCTCACCGGCCACCACCAGGACGACGCGCCGCGCGTGCAGGACGCGTACTCCATCCGCTGCGCCCCGCAGGTCGCGGGCGCGGGCCGCGACACCCTCGCGCACGCCCGCCTGGTCGCCGAGCGCGAACTGGCCGCCGCCGTCGACAATCCGGTGGTCCTTGAGGACGGCCGGGTCGAGTCCAACGGCAACTTCCACGGCGCGCCGGTCGCGTACGTCCTGGACTTCCTCGCCATCGCCGCCGCCGACCTCGGCTCCATCGCGGAGCGCCGCACCGACCGGCTGCTGGACAAGAACCGCTCGCACGGCCTGCCGCCGTTCCTGGCCGACGACCCCGGCCTCGACTCCGGTCTGATGATCGCCCAGTACACGCAGGCCGCGCTGGTCAGCGACATGAAGCGGCTCGCGGTGCCCGCGTCGGTGGACTCGATCCCGTCCTCCGCGATGCAGGAGGACCACGTCTCCATGGGCTGGTCGGCGGCGCGCAAGCTCCGTACGGCCGTCGACAACCTCACCCGGATCATCGCCGTCGAGATGTACGCGGCCACCCGCGCGCTGGAGATCAGGACCACGACGGGCGAGCAGCGCCCGGCGCCCGCTTCGGCCGCGGTCCTGGCGGCGGTACGCGCCGCGGGCGTGCTGGGCGCGGGCCCCGACCGCTTCCTGTCGCCGGACCTGGAGGCGGCCTACCGCTTCGTACGGGCCGGAGAGCTGGCGCGCGCGGCGGAGTCGGTCACCGGCCCGCTCGCGTGAATCCGTGAGCGGAACGGCGACCGTGTGAGCGACGCCGTCAGAAGCTCTGGCGGGTGCGGCGGCCGGCGTTGACGATCAGCCCCGCGCCCGCCACCAGGAACGCGGCACCGCCGATGAGATACGGCTTGGTGTCGATGCTGCCGGTGTCGGCGAGGCCGATCTGCTCCGCGGCGGAGCGCGTGGTGGCCGTGCTGGCCGTACTGGCCGTACTGGCCGTGCTTGTCGTACGGGTGTGGGCCGCGGTCTTCGTGTGCGCGGAGGTCGCGGCGTCGTCGGGACTCGCGCTCGCGGACGGGACGAAGAACAGCGCCGCGAGCGCGGCGGCGGCTGCTGCGGCGACATAGGGACGGGGCGAGGTCAACGGATCCCCCAGCTGGTGCGGCGAATTGACCGTAGGGGCAGATGGTAGTGACTTGGTGTGGCTCGTGGGAAGCCGCGGCGAAGGCGCTTACGCTCCGTGGCATGAGCGCTACTGAGATTCCCCGCGGCGAGAGCGGTCCGCGGTACGTACGACTCCAGGTGGAACTCGTCCTGGAGGTCTCCGGGCCCGACGAGCTGCGCGGCGCGGCCCTGGACCACATCGGCGCCGACGAGTTCATGCCGCCGCAGGAACGCCTGCACGCCCGCGACGCCGTCGGCAAGGACGAGTCGGAGGCGCTGGCGTACCTCGTCGACCCGGCCGACCTGCTCTCGGCCGTGCCGGGCGTCGACCTCGTCCAGGCGTCGTGGTCGTGCGCGCACACCGAGTACGACCCGGACTCCGACGAGTGGGACCTCGACGAGGAGGACGCGGACGGGGACGCCGAGGACTAGGGCCTGTCCGGGGGTCCGGCGGCGCCGGAAGCGGAGCCGGACGCTTCGCGCCGACCGGCCCGGAGGCGGCGCCGGGACAACCCCTCCCACCTGCGCGAACGCGCCGCCTCCCGTCGCGTGCGGCCGGAAACGGCCCGCGTGCGTTACCCCACAATTCCGGCACTCGGGGCACGGTTACCGGTGTCGGCCTGTTTTCATGGCATGTGGACGAAGCTCGTCATTCACCCGCGAGCGACCCCAGCCCATTGGAGACACGCGTGACGCCGCCCGACAACGCACATGCCCCCGCCAAGCGCTCGCCCTTCACCCGCCGCCGCGCACTCGCGGCCGCCGCGGTGCTGATCGGCGGCGCCGTCACGCTGACGGCGTGCGGCGGCGGAGGCGGCGGTGGCGACAAGGCCGCGGGCGGCGACAAACCGACCAGCTCCGCCAGCTCGTCCCCGTCTGCCGGGCAGTCCCCGTCGGCCGCCGCCCAGTCCAAGGAGGACGCCGCGGCGGCGAAGCAGGCGTCCGACGCGAAGATCACCATCACGCCCAAGGACGGCAGCACCGGCGCGAGCATCCACAACGACGCCAAGGTCACGGTGGCGGGCGGCACCCTCACCTCGGTCACCATGACGTCCAAGGCCACCGGCAACAAGATCGCGGGCACCATATCCGCCGACCGCACGAGCTGGACCCCGGACGTCGCGCTGGCCCGCGGCACGCAGTACGCGATATCGGCCGCCGCCACCGACTCCCAGGGCCGTACGGCCGCGGCGAACGGCACCTTCTCGACCGTCTCCGCCTCCAGCAGCTTCATCGGCTACTTCACGCCGGAGGACGGCTCCACCGTCGGCGTCGGCATGCCGGTCTCGATCAACTTCGACAAGGCGATCACCAACCGCGCCGCCGTCGAGGCCGCGGTCTCGGTGACCTCCAGCAGCGGCCAGCGGGTCGAGGGCCACTGGTTCAGCTCCACCCGGCTCGACTTCCGCCCCCAGCAGTACTGGCAGGCGGGCTCGCACGTCTCCCTCAAGCTCAAGCTCGACGGCGTCAAGGGCGGCGCGGGCATCTACGGCGTCCAGGACAAGACGGTGAACTTCACCGTCGGCCGCTCCCAGGTCTCCACGGTCGACGCCGCGACCCACCAGATGACCGTCGTCCGCGACGGCAAGGTCCTCAAGACCATCCCGATCTCGGCGGGCGCCCCGGACCACAGCACGTACAACGGCCAGATGGTCATCTCCGAGAAGTACCAGACCACGCGGATGAACGGCGCGACGGTCGGCTTCACCGAGGACGACGGGAAGGGCGAGTACGACATCCCCGACGTCCCGCACGCCATGCGGCTCAGCAACTCCGGGACCTTCATCCACGGCAACTACTGGGGCAGCAAGTCGATCTTCGGCGCCACCAACACCAGCCACGGCTGCGTGGGCCTGAGCGACACCAAGGGCGGCAAGGACCCCAACACCCCGGCCGCCTGGTTCTACAACAACTCCATGGTCGGTGACGTCGTCATCGTCAAGGACTCCGCCGACAAGACGATCCAGCCGGACAACGGGCTCAACGGCTGGAACCTGTCCTGGGCGGCGTGGACGGCTCCGCAGGCGTAAGGCTTTCACGCCTCCTGCTGGAGGGCCCAGCTCGCCGGGTCCTCCAGCACCGTGCGGACGGAGCTGTACGCCGCGCCCCGCAGCACCCCGTCGCGGCCCAGCCTGGACGTCACCACGTCCTCAGGGCGCCACTGCCGGTCGGTGACGCGGGCCGCCAGCTCCCGCCGGACGCCCGGCAGCAGCCACGGCGCCAGTTCGGCCAGCGGGCCGCCGACCACCACCGCCTGCGGGTCCAGCAGGTTCACCGCGCCGCTCAGCGCGATGCCGAGCGCCGCGCCCGCCTCCTCCAGCGCCTTCAGCGCCGCCGGGTCGCCGTCGGCCGCCGCCGCCCGCAGTGCCGGGCCGCCGCCCGCGCCCACCCCCGCCGCCCGCAGCAGCGCCTCCTCGCCCGCGTACGTCTCCAGGCAGCCGTGCGCGCCGCACGAGCACAAGGGGCCGTCCGGGTGCACCGGTACGTGGCCCAGCTCGCCCGCGAAGCCGCGGGCGCCGCGGAACAGGCGGCCCTCCACGACGAGGGCGGCGCCGATGCCGATCTCCGCGGAGACGTGCACGAAGTCCGCGAGCCTCTCGTGGCCGCCGAGCCACAATTCGGCGAGCGCGCCGAGATTCGCCTCGTTCTCCACGACCGTGCCCTCGCCGAGGGGGGCCGCGACGGCCACGTCCTCCCAGCCCAGGTTCGGGGCGCGCAGGACCGTGCCGCGGTCCTTTCCGACCAGGCCGGGGACCGCCACTGTCGTGGCGACCGGGCGCAGGCCGCTCCCGGCCGCCTCCCTGGTCACCTTCGCCGTCAACTCGGCCAGTTCCGCCAGCACTTCGGCGGCCGGGCGGCCGCGGTTCGCCGCCTTCGCCTCGGCGTGGCAGCGGACGGTGCCGCGCAGGTCCACCACGCAGGCGGCCAGGTGGTCGACGCCGACCTCGGCGCCGAGGCCGGCGGGGCCGCGCTCGCTCAGGGCCAGGGCGGTGCCGGGGCGGCCGACGGTGCCGGGGCGCTGCGCGCCGCGCTCTTCCACCAGGCCGGCCGCCAGCAGTTCGTCCACCAGCGTCGAGACGGTCGCCCTCGTCAGGCCGACCTCTGCCGCGACGGCGGCGCGCGTGACGTTCTCGCCTGCGGCGAGGGCACGCATGACCAGTGCCATGTTGCGGCGCCTCAGGCCCGCTTGCGCGCCCATTCCCTTACCCACGCCGTCCTCCATCCCATCCCCCCAAGTATGTGCGGCTGCGCCGCGGCGGTGTTCTCTGCCCGCCCGCCCACCCGTGCGGGTGTTTTCTTCGTCTGCGGGTGCCGCTTGTGCCTGGGTCGGTGCCGGTCCGGGGCACCTCCTCGAAATGCGGCTACCTGGTCTCCTGTATCCGGCACCCTTCTTGTCACCGCATTTCTGCGGGGGCACCCCGGCCCGTCCCCTCCCGGCCCGTCGGCGTCCGACGGTCCGGTGGGGGTTGCCGGGAGGGGGATTCTTTCGGCGGGCCGCCCTGCGCCGGTGCCCCCTCCCCGGTGAGTCGGAATGCTCGGGCCCTTCCTCCAAGAGCCCAACGAAGCCCCTGCCACCCCCCCCAGCACCCGCACCCCCGGCTGGACGTCGGGTGGCGCAGGTCCCGCACGCCCTCCCACCCCCTCCCCCCCCAGCCACAGCGGACAGGCGGGCGCCGGCGGACCGGAGGGGACGGTGCGGGGTGCCCCCGCAGGGGGACGAACGGAAAGGGGCTGGACGTTTTCGAAGTGGGTGCACGTTCGTCGCCCGAGGAGGTGCCCCGGGCCGGGACCGACCAGGCACGGGCGGCACCCGCAGACGAAGAAAGCACTCGCACGGGTGGGCGGGTGGGAAAGAAACGGGCGCCGCCCCCAGAAAGGCGGCGGGGTCAGCGGCCGGCCGCCAGCGGGAGCGCGGAGGAGAGGCGGGCGAGCGCAGCGTCATCGCGGGGAAGGGGCGGGTGGAGAGCCCCTGCCGCGGTACCCCAGCGGAGCGCGACGGCGGAGGGAGACTCCTTGGTGAGGAGAGCCGCGGCCTGCGCGGCGGCGCCCAGCGCGACCAGCTCCGCGGCACGCGGCACCTGAACGGCCCGCCCCGAAAGGCGGCGGACGGTGTCGAGCCAGGCCGCGCCCCGGGCGCCGCCGCCGATGAGGAGAAGGGGCTGGTCGGAGGGGGCGGAGTCCACGGCGAGCACCTGGTCGAGGGCGGAGAGAAGCGCGTAGACGGCCCCGTCGTAGGCGGCCTGGAGCACCTGTCCGGCGGACGTGTCGTGGCGCAGGCCGGTCAGCAGCCCCGAGGCGTACGGCAGGTTGGGAGTGCGCTCACCGTCGAGGAAGGGGAGGAAGGCGACGGAGCCGCCGGGCTCCACCTCCTCCCGGTCGAGCCGCAGGAGCGCGGCCACCTTGTCGACGGCCAGCGTGCAGTTGAGGGTGCAGGCCAGCGGCAGCCAGCCCCCGTCGGCGGCGGCGAAACCCGCGACGGTCCCGGACGCGTCGGTCGGCCGCCGCCGCGAAACGGCGTAGACCGTACCGGAGGTACCGAGGCTGAGGACGGCGCGTCCGGGTTCGAGGCCGAGGCCCAGCGCGGCGGCGGCGTTGTCGCCGGTGCCGGAGGCGACAAGGGTGCCGGGCCGCAGGGGCAGACCGGCGGAGACGGTGCCCGCCTCCTCGCCGGGCCCGAGGACGGTCGGGAGCAGCGCGGGGTCGAGCCCGATCTCGGCGAGCAGCCCGTCGTCGTAGGTCTCGGTGCCCGAGGCCCACCAGCCGGTGCCGGAGACGTCGCCGCGGTCGGTGACGGCGGCGCCGCCGAGCCGCTCGGTGAGGAAGTCGTGGGGGAGGCGTACGGCCGCGGCGGCTGCCGCGACCTCGGGCTCGTGCTCGGTGAGCCATGCCCACTTGGCGGCGGTGAAGCTGGCCGCGGGGACGGAGCCGAAGCGCTCGGCCCACCACTGCGCGCCGTGCCGTTCGACGAGCGCGGCGGCCTGCGGCGCGGACCGTACGTCGTTCCAGAGCAGCGCGGGCCGCAGCGGGCGTCCGGCGGCGTCGAGGACGACCAGCCCGTGCTGCTGCCCGCCGACCGATATCGCCTCGGCGCGCGCCGCGTACTCCCCGGTCTGCCCGATCGCGTCGCGCAGCGCCGTCCACCACACCTCGGGGTCGGTCTCGCGTCCGGCCCCCGAGCTGACCGTGTGCGGCGCCTGCCCGGCGGCCAGGACGGCGCCGCTGTCCACGTCGACGGCCAGCACTTTCGTGGACTGCGTGGAGCTGTCCACCCCGAGCACGACCCGTCCCGTCCCTGCTTTCGACCCCATGCGATTCCCGATCCCTTCGCGAGCGCCACTTCCCATCGCTGGTCTCGCATACTAATTTGTTTAACAGTCTGACGAATAGGAGCCAGTCGCAATGACTTCCGAGAGTCTTACCCCGGCCCCCGAGCACAAGTTCACCTTCGGCCTGTGGACCGTCGGCTGGCAGGGCCGCGACCCGTTCGGCGACGCCACCCGCGCCCCGCTGGACCCGGTCGAGTCCGTCAACCGGCTCTCCGAGCTGGGCGCGTACGGCGTCACCTTCCACGACGACGACCTGATCCCGTTCGGCTCGACGGACGCGGAGCGCGACGCGCTGGTCAAGCGGTTCCGGCAGGCGCTGGACACCACCGGGATGACCACCCCGATGCTGACCACGAACCTCTTCACGCACCCGGTCTTCAAGGACGGCGCCTTCACCGCCAACGACCGCGATGTCCGCCGCTTCGCCCTCCGCAAGACCCTCCGCAACATCGACCTCGCCGCCGAGCTGGGCGCGGAGACGTATGTGGCGTGGGGCGGCCGGGAGGGCGCGGAGTCCGGCGGCGCCAAGGACGTACGGCTGGCGCTCGACCGGATGAAGGAGGCGTTCGACCTGCTCGGCGAGTACGTCACCGAGCAGGGCTACAACCTGCGGTTCGCGGTCGAGCCGAAGCCGAACGAGCCGCGCGGCGACATCCTGCTGCCGACCGTCGGCCACGCGCTGGCCTTCATCAACTCGCTGGAGCGCCCCGACATCGTCGGCGTCAACCCCGAGGTCGGCCACGAGCAGATGGCCGGGCTCAACTTCCCGCACGGCATCGCCCAGGCGCTGTGGCACGGCAAGCTCTTCCACATCGACCTCAACGGCCAGACCGGCATCAAGTACGACCAGGACCTCCGCTTCGGCGCGGGCGACCTGCGCTCCGCCTTCTGGCTGGTCGACCTGCTGGAGACCGCCGGATACCAGGGGCCGCGGCACTTCGACTTCAAGCCGCCGCGTACCGAGGACTACGACGGGGTGTGGGCGTCGGCCGCGGGCTGCATGCGCAACTACCTGATCCTCAAGGAGCGCGCCGCCGCCTTCCGCGCCGACCCCGAGGTGCAGGCCGCGCTGCGGGCCTCGCGCCTGGACGAGCTGGCCCTGCCGACGCTCGGCGCGGAGGACACGCTGGGCGGACGGCTGGCCGGACTGCTCGCCGACCGCGGCGCGTACGAGGACTTCGACGTCACGGCGGCGGCCGAGCGGGGCATGGCCTTCGAAGCGCTCGACCAGCTCGCCATGGACCACCTGCTGGGTGTCCGCTGACCGGGGGCAGGCGGCCCGGCCCGCGGTGACTCCCGCGGGGTGCGGGTCGCACCCCGCGTCAGACTTCCCGAGCGAACTGTCACGGGCCTGTGCAGGGCCCGTGGGAGAGCTGTTCAAGGAACTCCTCACCCGGGCTTTATCCCCGGCTCATCGCGGCACCCTGTTTCTCAGCACTCCCTCACACCCGCCTCACCGGAACGTCACCGCTGATTCCTAGCGTTCGCGGCAGCGGGAGCGGAGTGGACGCACCCCCTCCTCGCGTCCACTCCACTCCCGGCTCCACCCACTGCCACCCACGAGGAATCGGATGTTCTTCACGTATCTCCGGCGCGAGCTGCGCCGCCGACGCAAGGCGGCACTCGTCGTCGCCCTGGGCCTCGCGCTCGGCATCGGGCTGGTCATCACCGTCAACTCCGTCTCGTCCGGCATGGGCCAGGCGCAGGACAAGGTCCTCCAGTCGCTGTACGGCCTCGGTACGGACATGACCGTCACCAAGGCCGCGCCCGCCGCCACCGCGAGCGGTGGTACGACCCGCCCCAAGTTCGACTTCGACGCGAACAGCGACGGAAAGACGCAGAGCAGCGACCGCGTCATGGTCCAGGGCTTCCAGACGCTGGCGTCCTCGGTCGTCGGCAAGGTGAGCGGTCAGCAGCACGTCGCGGGCGCGGTCGGCGGCCTCAGCCTCCAAGTGCTCAAGATCGACGGCTCGTTCACGCAAGGACAGTTCCAGCAGAAGCAGGGCACCTCCGGCGGCGGCGGGCGCGGCGGCGGCAACACCCCGCCGCAGGGCGAAGTCCGGGGCGGTGGCGCGCAGTTCGACGCCAACAGCTACACGCTGTACGGCGTCGATGTCTCCAACCTCGCGCTCGGCCCGCTGACTTCGTCGAAGATCACCTCGGGCACCACCTTCACCGCCGCCCAGGCGGACGCCGAGGTCGCCGTGGCCGACTCCGCGTACGCCAAGGAGAACAAGCTCTCGGTCGGCTCGACGGTCACCGTCAAGGACACGAAGTACAAGGTCATCGGCATCGCGACCGCCGACAGCGGCCAGGCGGCGGCCAACCTCTACCTGCCGCTGAAACAGGCGCAGACGCTCTCGGACTCCGCGGACAAGATCACCACGGTGTACGTCAAGGCGTCCGGCTCGCAGCAGATCGACAGCGTCAAGTCGGCCATCCAGAAGAACATTTCGGGGACCACGGTCACCACCTCGGCCGATCTGGCCTCCACCGTCTCCGGCTCGCTGTCGACGGCGTCCTCGCTCGCCACCAACGTCGGCAAGTGGCTGTCGATCGCCGTCCTGGTCGCGGCCTTCCTGGTCGCGGGGCTGCTCACCTCCTCCGCCGTCAGCAGGCGGGTACGGGAATTCGGCACGCTCAAGGCGCTCGGCTGGAAGAGCGGCCGGATCACCCGGCAGGTGATGGGCGAAGCGCTGGTCAACGGGCTGCTCGGCGGTGTCCTCGGCATCGCGCTCGGCCTGGCGGGGGCGTACGCGGTCACCGCGATCAGCCCGACGCTCAGCGCTCAACTCGGCTCCAACGGAGGCGGTGGCGGCGCAGGCGGCGGTGGCGGCGGCTTCGGCGGCCCGGCCCGTTCCGCCGCCAAGACCGTCGACATCGCGCTGAGCGCCCCGGTCAGCGTCCACACCATCGCCCTCGCCGTCGGCCTGGCCGTCGCGGGCGGCCTGATCGCGGGCGCCTTCGGCGGCTGGCGCGCCTCCCGGCTGCGCCCCGCCGACGCCCTGCGCCGCGTCGAATAGCCCCTCGTCCAGAAGGAATTGACCATGTATCAGTTGACCGGCGTGACCAAGCGCTACCGGCGCGGCAAGGCCACCGTGGACGCCCTCAAGGGCATCGACCTGGCCATCGCCGACGGCGACCAGCTCGTCATCCAGGGCCCCACCGGCGGCGGCAAGTCCACGCTCCTCCAGATGCTCGGCGGCCTCGACCGCCCGACGTCGGGCGCCGTGGAACTGGACGGCGTCGACCTCGCCAAGCTCGGCGAGGCCAAGCTCACCAAGGTGCGGTCGGAGAACATCGGCTTCATCTTCCAGAGCTTCAACCTCATCCCGACCCTCACCGCGCAGGAGAACGTCGAGACCGCCCTCGTACCCATGGGGGTCAAGGGCGCGGCCCGCCGCGAACGCGCCGCGCGGGCACTGGAGTCGGTGGGCCTCGGCGAACGGCTGGCCCACCTGCCCTCCGAGCTCTCCGGCGGCCAGCAACAGCGCGTCGCCATCGCCCGCGCCCTGGTCAAGGAGCCCAAGGTGCTGCTCGCCGACGAGCCCACCGGCAACCTCGACGAGGGCACCCGCGACGACATCATGGGCCTGCTCGAAGGGCTCTGGCGCGACCGCGGCCTCACCTTCATCCTCGTCACCCACGACTCGGGCATCGCCAAGCGGGCGCCGCGGCTGGCGACGATCAGGAAGGGGACGCTGACGCTGCGCGAGCGCACAGCCGCCTGAGCGGGGAGCGCGGCGGGCCCCTCGCCTCCCCTCCGCCGGTCGATCCGTCCGGCGGCGGAGAGGCGGCGCCGCGTTGTCGGTGCCCGGTGCCACGCTGGACCGCGGACGGGCCGCACGCCCGAGAGCCGGGCCGCCGTGCCCGGCCCGCCGCGACCAGGGGAGACCGATGTCAGAGCCGACCGCACCACTGCGTACGACCTTCACCGCCGTCGTCCTCGACGCGCCCGACGCGACGGCGCTCGCCGACTTCTACCGGCGGCTGCTCGGCTGGGAGGTCACCGCGCGGGAGCCCGACTGGGTCAAGCTCAACCCGCCCGGCGGCGGCACGGGCCTGTCCTTCCAGACCGAGCCCCTCTACACCCCGCCGACCTGGCCCTCCGCCCCCGCCGCGCAGCAGATGATGCTGCATCTCGACTTCGAGGTCACCGACCTCCCGGCGGGCACCGCCACCGCCCTGGCCTGCGGCGCCACCCTCGCCGCGCACCAGCCGGAGAACGACACGCGGATCTTCCTCGACCCGGCCGGTCACCCCTTCTGCCTCTGGGTGCGCACCGACGTCTGAGCCCCGCCGGGACCGGGGGCGCGGAGCCTCAGGACCCGGGCCGGGCCCGCTCCCGCCGACCCGCGCGGGAATCTCTTCGAGAAGATCCCGGATTCGCGCGTGAGGTCTCCGGATCAGGGGTGTCTTAAGAATGTCAGGGCCCATGAGGCCGCCACATGCACCGTAGGGTCGGCGTATTCGTACGATCCACCGTCGTGCGATCCGCGTCAGTGGATCCGCGCGACCCGGCCGGTGCACTTGCGAACACCAGGAGACCCGGTATGACCACGACGAAGGCCGAAGCGCCGGTTTCGCCCCAGCGCACCAGCACGGACCGCGACGACGACGGCAGCAAGGGGCAGGGCCTGGAGAAGCGGGCCGACGGCGCCTTCCGCGTGCCCGCCGAGCGCGGCCGTACGTCCATCGCCAATTCCGTCGTGGAGAAGATCGCGGGCATGGCGGCACGCGAGGTGCTCGGCGTCCACGACTTCGGCGGCAGCCTCGCCCGCAGCATGGGCGCCATCCGCGACCGCGTCCCCGGTGGCCGCCCCAACGTGACCCGCGGCGTCAAGGTCGAGGTCGGCGAACGGCAGACGGCCGTGGACCTGGAGCTGGTGGTCGAGTACGGCGTCGCCATCACCGATGTGTCCGCCGACGTACGGGAGAACGTGATCTCCGCCGTCGAGCGCATGACCGGCCTCGAGGTCGTCGAAGTCAACGTCTCGATCGTCGACGTGCACCTGCCCGACGAGGACGACGACACCCCCGCCGAGGGACGAGTGCAGTAGCCGTTCTCCGGGGGCGCCGGGGCTGTCCCACCCCGGCGCCCCCGCACGCCGCTGCCGCTCGCACGAACCCGGTGCCGTACGGCACACCCCCGTGGACCGCGATCACCTGTTGGACGGACGACGTTGACCTGCTTGTACGTGCCTCTGCTCGCCGCCGAGGACCCGGCGCGGTGCCGTGTCCGGTGAGGCGTCCGACGGGGCGCCGTCGCATGTGCCCCCGCCCGAGTCGGAGCCGCCGGCGTCCGGGCGGGAGGAAGACCTGCTGGTCGCCCGCGCGAGCGAGGGCGACGACGAGGCGTTCGAGATCCTGGTACGGCGGCACAGCGGCGAACTGCTGCGCCTGGCACGCCGGTTGCTCGGCAACGACGCCGAGGCGGAGGACGCGGTGCAGGACGCGTATGTCAGCGCGTGGCGGCGGCTGCCGGAGTTCCGCAGGAACGCGGCCTTCGGCACGTGGATGTACCGCATCGTGACCAACCGCTGCCTCAACGTCCTCAGGGGCCGCCGCCCCACCCAGCCGCTGGACTCGATCGTCGAACCCGCCGCGCCCGAGTACCAGTCCTCGCCCGTCCGCGCCGCGGAGTCCGCCGCGTCGGCCGAGGCGCTGCACCGCGCGCTGGCCGGGCTCACCCCCGAGCAGCGCGCGTGCTGGGTGCTGCGCGAATTCCACGGCCTGTCGTACGACGAGATCGCCGCCGCCGTGGGGATCGGCGAACCGGCCGTCCGGGGACGGATCTTCCGCGCCCGCCGCTATCTGACGGAGGCGATGGACACATGGCGCTAGACGACGAACTCCTGCCCTGCGACGCCTCGTTGGCCGATCTGTGGGAGGGCGGCGAGCCCGCCCCCGGCCACGAGGACTGCCCGCACTGCCGGGACTCGCTCGCCGAACTGGCCCAGCTCGACCAGGCCGTGCACCAGGCGCTGGCGGTACGCGACCTGCCCGCGCCCGATCTGGCCGCCCGCGTGATGGACCTGGTGCGGACCGAACTGCGGCCCGGCCGCCTCGTACCGCTCGGCGACCCCGCGGCCGACGACTGGATCACCGAGACCGCCGCCGCCCGGCTCTTCCGGCAGGCCGCGGACGCGGTTCCCGGTGTCGTGGCCGGGAGCTGTCGGATCACCGCGGCCCGCGAGCCCGCGCGCTACGTACTGCCCGGCCTGCCGCTGCCGCGCGTGCCGCTGCGGGTCCGCCTGGAAGTGGCCGTCGTCCTCAGCCGTACCGTCCCCGAGGCCGCCGCGGCGGTCCGCGAACGCGTCATGAACGCGGCGCACGCGGTGATCGGCCTGGACGTCGCCGCGGTGGACGTGTCGGTGGTGGACGTCCTGGACGACGGGGCGGCGGCCGACCGCCCGCTCAACGACGCGACCTCCGGGGAGGGCTGACCCGATGAACCCGCTGACCCGCACACCGGAAGAGCGCGAGACCGCGACCGCGGCGGGCGCCGCCGCGGTCGACGTCCCCGGCGTCGCCTACCTCAGCCCGCGCCTGACCGACCGGCTGCGCTCGCGTACCGCCCCCGGTGTCACCGTGCGGTGGCGGACCGACCCCGCGCAGTGCGCGGTCACGGTCTCGCTGGCCGTACGCACCGGCTACCAGGCGGCCCGGGTCGCCCAGCACGTGCGGGAGGCGGTCGTCGAGGCGGTCTACACGACGTATCCGCAGACGCTGACCACGCCGGTCACGGTGTCGGTGACGGTCACCGCGATCGTCTGAGACCGTCCGTTTTCACCGGGTACGTCCCCGCGCGTGATGTCCGTCCGCCCACGGTGTCCAAGGGTGCAGACCCTTCGAGATTCGAGAGAGGACACAGACCGCCATGGACGCCACGGCTCCCTTCACCTGTCCGACCGCGCTGGACGACGACGGGATACTCACCCTCCGGCCGTGCGGGGACATCGACCTCGAAGCGCGCCCGGCCCTGACCCAGGCCCAACTGGCGCTGCGCCCCGGCCTGCGGGGGGTCCACCTCGACTTCGACGCCGTCCCCTTCATGGACACGACGGCGCTGCGCTTCCTGAGCAGCCTGCACGCCCGCTGCACCGCCTTCGCGCTCCCGCTCCACATCACGGGTCTGCGCCCCCAGCACCGCCGCATGCTCTCCCTGTCCGACTACCGCCTCCCCACCTCCCCGACCTCCCCCACCACAACCGCCTGACCCTCCGGCGGCGCCCCGAAGCGGGCCACGCAGTGCCAGACGCGCTTGAGCGACTGCGGGTCGTGGCGGCCGGTGCGGGCGGCCTCGCCGATGACGCGCGGGTCGAGGAATCCGCCCTCCGCGATCTCGGCGCCCAGCGCGACGAATTCCGGCCCCCGGTAGTCCGGGTGGCGGCGCAACTCCGTGACGGCGAGGCGGAAACCGGCGTGCCACTCCAGCGGGCACGGCAGCAGGCGCGCGGCGTCCTCCACGGTGGTGCCGCGGTGGCTCGGGTCGAGCACCAGCGCCTCCACGTCCTCGGCGAGCACCACGGGACCGTGCACCTGCGCCTCCACATAGCCGTCGAGCGCGTCCCCCCGCCCGGCCGCGGTGTCCGCGCGGGCCAGCTCCACCAGGGCCGACACCGTCCCTTCGACCCCGAAGTCGGACGGTTCCCGGGCGCTGTCCGGATAGCAGAAGGTCGCCCGTGCCAGCGTCCCGGCGCGCAGCCGGAAGTGCGCGGACCCGAAGCGCGGGGCCGCGCCGACCTGCTCGCGCCGGAAGTTCAACGCCCCGTACACCGGCCGTGCCCGCCCGTCCGCCCGGTCGTACGCGCCCCCGAAGATCCGGCTCTCCCACCGCCACCGGTCTCCGCCCGGATACGCGGTCAGGCCCCCGTTGCTCGTACCGGTCACGAACTGCGACCGGTACACGCCCTCCCGTCCCAGCGCCTCCAGCATCCCCCCGCGGTCCGGATGGAAATTCACGCTCACCCGCACCCCGGCGGCAACCGGCGTCCCGGCCCGCGCCAGCCCGGTCACGTGGCGCAACGCCTCATCCGCCGCGAGCGGCGTTTCCCCGGTCACGTCATCCACCCCTTGCCCCCTGCCTCCTGTGCGGGCCGAGCCGTCGGCCGTCAGCGCGGGGCCGGGGCCGGGGCCAGGCCGTCGGCGACGAGGCCGGCGAGGACGGCTTCGCCGAGGGTCTGGACGGCGGACTGGGGGCGGACCATGACAGTGATCTCCTTGATCAGCCCGGCCGGGTCGAACTGGAGCATGTCGATGCCGTGGATCTCCTTGCCGTTGACGGTGGCGCGGAAGAGCAGGATCGCGGACGGGGCGTCGGTGCCGTCACCGGTGGTCCGGGCGGAGCCGTCGAACCGGCCGATGTAGCGGAAGTCCTCGAAGGTGCGCACCAGGACGTGGAAGAGGCCGACGACGAGCGGCTTGCCCTCGAACGGGGTGAACTTCACCGGGCTGTAGAGCCGGATGTCGTCGGTGAACAGGCGGCTGAGGGCCTCGACGTCGCCCGACTCGACGGCGGCGCGGAAGGCGGAGGGGTCTGCGGTCACGGCGTCCGTCGCGGTCACGGCGGCTGCTCCTTCGGTTCTGGAGGGCTGCCCTGGGCGGACCCCCTAGTCGTGCATCTGATTAGTCACTTTCTTGAGTACCATGTCGAGCGTACAACGGACCGGGCGGACGGGAGGAGGCCGGGCGATGGCTTTGCGCCACGCGGTCCTCGCGGCGCTGCTGGACGAGGAGCTGAGCGGCTACCAGCTGGCCAAGGCGTTCAACGTCGGCGTGGCCAACTTCTGGCACGCGCTGCCCCAGCAGCTCTACGCGGAACTGACCAGGCTGGAGAGCGACGGCCTGGTCACCGGCCGGGAGGTCGTCCAGGACACGCGGCCGAACAAGCGCCTCTTCCAGGTGACCGACGCCGGCCTCGCCGAACTGGAACGCTTCGCGGCGGCGCCCGCGAAACCGTCCTTCATCCGTGATGAACTCCTTGTGAAGGTTCAGACCGCCGACCGCCTCGGCACCGAGGCCGTCATCGCCCAGCTCATGGAGCGCGCCGCCTTCGCGGCGGCGAAGGCCGAGCTGTTCACGACCCTGCTCGGCAAGCTCCGCGGCGACCGGGACGAGGAGGACTTCCTGCGCCACGGCACCCGCATCGGCCCGTATCTGACGTGCCTGCGCGGCCTCGCCTTCGAGCGGGGAAACGCCGAGTGGTGCGAGCGCAGCGCGGCCGTGCTGCGCGCGAGGCTGTCGGCGCGGGCCTGACGGCGGCACTACGCTCGGGGCCATGAGCGACAAGCACATCGGGCACCAGGACATCGGCCACCAGCACTTCGAGACCCTCGCGATCCACGCCGGCCAGGCCGCGGACGCGCAGACCGGGGCCGTGGTGACGCCGATTTACCAGGTGTCGACGTACAAGCAGGACGGTGTCGGCGGCCTGCGCGGCGGCTACGAGTACAGCCGGTCGGCCAACCCGACCAGGACCGCCCTCGAAGAGAACCTGGCGGCGCTGGAGGGCGGCAGCCGCGGCCTCGCCTTCGCCTCGGGGCTCGCGGCCGAGGACTGCCTGCTGCGTACGATGCTCGCGCCGGGCGACCACGTGGTGATCCCGAACGACGCGTACGGCGGCACCTTCCGGCTCTTCGCGAAGGTCGTGGAGCGCTGGGGCGTGCGCTGGTCGGTGGCCGACACCTCCGACGTCCAGGCGGTACGGGACGCGCTCCGGCCGGAGACCAAGCTGATCTGGGTCGAGACGCCCTCGAACCCGCTGCTCGGCATCACCGACATCGCGGCGGTCGCCGGGGTCGCCCGGCAGGCCGGGGTGCGGCTGGTGGTCGACAACACCTTCGCGAGCCCTTACCTCCAGCAGCCGTTGGCGCTCGGCGCGGACGTCGTCGTGCACTCCACGACCAAGTACATGGGCGGGCACTCCGACGTGGTCGGCGGCGCGCTGGTCACCTCGGACGCGGGCCTGGGCGAGGAGTTGGCGTACCACCAGAACGCGATGGGCGCGGTCGCCGGGCCGTTCGACGCGTGGCTGGTGATGCGCGGCGTCAAGACGCTCGCGGTACGGATGGACCGGCACAGCGCCAACGCGACGCGGGTGGCCGGCATGCTGGCCGCGCACCCGAAGGTGGCGCAGGTGTACTACCCCGGTCTGCCGGAGCACGCGGGGCACGAGGTGGCCGCCAAGCAGATGAAGGCGTTCGGCGGCATGGTGTCCTTCCGCGTCGTGGGCGGCGAGGACGCGGCGGTCGCCGTCTGCGACCGCGCGGAGCTCTTCACGCTCGGCGAATCCCTCGGCGGCGTCGAGTCGTTGATCGAGCACCCGGGCCGTATGACGCACGCCTCGGTGGCCGGTTCCGCGCTGGAGGTGCCCGCCGATCTGGTACGCCTGTCGGTCGGCATCGAGGCCGCGGACGACCTGCTGGCCGACCTGGCGCAGGCCCTCGGCTGAGGTCGTGACACGGTCGTGAGAGCGTGAACTCCCGGGCCCGTACGGTCGCGCGCGCCGCGTACCGTACGGGCCCGGCGCCTTTCCCACGAAAGGCGTCAGCCCGTCGCCGACCACCAACTGCCGTCCGTCGGCGTCGTAGGGGCCGAGTGGTCGGGCCAGGCCACCGCGGCCAGGACCAGACCGGCCACGACGGCCGCGAACAGCACCAGCCACAGGGCGAGTCGGACCACCCGGCGGCGGCGTACGATCCGGCGTCCGCGGGCGGCGGCGCGGGCGGTGAGATCGAGCGGGACCACCGGGTGCGGGGTGTCCAGCAGGCGGCGCACCTCGTCGTCGCGGCGGTTGGGCAGGCGGCTCACGGTGCCACCGCGCTGGACTCGGCCAACTCCGCTGCCTCGGAAGCCGGTTCGGTCTCCCTGGGGGCTCTGCGGGCCCGCGCCGCGGCGGCGGCCACGGCCCTGGCCGCCGCGTCGGCGGCCGGATCGTCCTCTTCGGGCCTGCTGCGCAGCGTGGCCGTCCCGCGGGCGCAGATGGCGCGCACCCGCTCGACGGGCAGGCCGAGTTGGGCCGCGGTCTGCTCCTCCGCGACGCCCTCGAAGTGCCGCATCACGACGATCAGCCGCTCCTGGCCGCTGAGCCGGTCCAGGGTGCCGCCGCGGGGCCGCCGCCACCACGGGCGGTAGGCGAACCGCCGTACCAGCTCGCTCCTGGCCCGTTCGTACGGGTCCTCCGCGCGCATCGTGAGCCAGTTGGCGTAGACGTGCGCGAGCGTCGCGGTCAGGAGGCGGTCGGCGGCCTCAGGGTCGCCCGCCAGCAGTGTGGCGGCGTGCAGCAGACGGCCCGCCGCGCCCGCGGTGAACGCCGCGAATTCGGCGTCCCGTCGGTTTTCCGCTGCCGCCCGGCGCTTCCCCACGCGGCCATGGGACGGCAACCGGGTGTTCCGGGTCAAGCCCCTTGCGTGTCTCCCCGCGACCCCGTCGCGCCGCCGGTCCCCTCGGTCCCACCGGCCTCGTCGGACTCCGGCTCCTCGCGCTGTCCCGCCCCGGTGTGCCAGTCGGCGAGCGAGGTGTTGAAGCGGGCCAGCAGCTCGGTGAAGATCGCCCGCTCCCGCGGGGTCCACTCGTCGGTGACCTCGGCCATCAGCCGGCGGCGGGAGTCGCGTACCGCGTCGAGCCGGGACCGGCCGCGCGGCGACAGGGCGAGGACGACCGCGCGGCCGTCCTCCGGGTGCGAGGTGCGCTTGACCAGGCCGGTGTCGACGAGCGGGGCGACCTGGCGGGTGACCGTGGAGGAGTCGATGCCCATGGCCTCGGCGAGCGCCTTGACGCCCATCGGGCCTTCGCGGTCGAGCCGGTTGAGCAGCAGGTAGGCGGCGCGGTCCATGGAGTTGCGGGCCTTGCCGACTCCGCCGAGCCGCGTCTGTTCCGCGCGACGGGCGAAAAGTGCGACCTGGTGCTGGAGGCGCTCAAGGAGTTCGGTCGAGGTCTCCGTGGGGTTGGACATGACCTTGAAGCTCGCGTTCTGTCGGTCCTGTGAAGGGGAACGGGAAGGCGGAAGTTGTGGAGAAGAGTACGCGGCGCGGAAGGCCCCGTGACCCTTCACCGGCAATACGCCGCCCGCCGCGGCCCCGGCCCTGACACGTATTCCGGCCGCCGGTGACACCCTTGGCCCCCGGCGGTGGCGGTCCGCCGGAGCTGGGAGACTGGGCCCATGGACAGTTCGGTGCCCGCAGCGTCCCCTTCGATCACCCTCGATGACGTGCGAGGAGCGCACAAAATGCTCTCCGGGGTGGCCCGTATCACCGCGATGGAAGGCAGCCGCCATCTGTCGTCGCTGGTCGGAGCACCTGTGCACCTCAAATGCGAGAATCTTCAACGCACAGGTTCGTTCAAAATTCGCGGCGCGTACGTCCGCATCGCGGGCCTCGGCCCGGAGGAGCGCGCGGCCGGGGTGGTGGCGGCCAGCGCCGGGAACCACGCCCAGGGCGTGGCCCTCGCGGCCTCCCTGCTCGGCGTCCGCTCGACCGTCTTCATGCCCGTCGGCGCCCCGCTGCCCAAGGTGGCCGCGACCCGTGACTACGGCGCCGAGGTACGGCTGCACGGCGCGGTCGTCGACGAGACGCTGCGGGCGGCCATCGAGTACGCCGAGCAGACCGGGGCGGTCTTCATCCACCCCTTCGACCACCCGGACATCATCGCCGGGCAGGGCACGGTGGGCCTGGAGATCCTTGAGCAGTGCCCCGAGGTCGGCACCATCGTGGTCGGCATCGGCGGCGGCGGTCTCGCCGCCGGTCTCGCGGTCGCCGTCAAGGCGCTGCGGCCCGATGTGAAGATCGTCGGCGTGCAGGCCGCGGGCGCCGCCGCGTATCCGCCCTCGCTCGCCGTCGGCCGCCCGGTGGCGCTCGGCACGGTCGCCACGATGGCCGACGGAATCATGGTCGGCCGCCCGGGCGACATACCGTTCGCCCTGGTCAGGGACCTGGTGGACGAGGTCGTGACGGTGACGGAGGACCAGCTCTCCTCCGCGCTGCTGCTCTGCCTGGAACGCGCGAAGCTGGTCGTGGAACCGGCCGGGGCCAGTCCGGTCGCGGCGCTGCTGGCCGCGCCCGAGGCGCTGCGGGGGCCCGTCGTCGCGGTGCTCTCCGGCGGCAATGTCGACCCGCTGCTGATGCAGCGCATCCTGCGGCACGGCATGTCGGCCGCCGGCCGTTACCTGTCCCTGCGGCTGCGTCTCACCGACCGGCCCGGCGCGCTCGCCACGCTCCTGGGGGTGTTGTCAGTGGTCGACGCTAACGTCCTCGATGTCAGCCATGTGCGCACCGACCCGCGGCTCGGCCTCACCGAGGCCGAGGTCGAGGTGCACCTGGAAACCAAGGGACCTGAGCACTGTGTCGCCGTGGGCGAGGCACTGGAGAACGCGGGTTACACCGTCATCCGGTGACCGCCCCGGCGGCCGGAGCTCGCCGTCGTACGACCCGCCGCCGCGGGGGAATCGCCCGCCGAGCCCCGCGACGGCGCGCTGTTTACCAGGTTCCGTGGCGGACGCGAAATTGGCTTGACGCGATATATCGCGTCTGTCATTCTCGCGTTCCATCGCGGTTCGCCGCGCGGTCCGCCGCGCGCTGAGCGATGAGTTTCGGCCGTTCGGGCGGTCGAAGTCATGAAGCCGCACACCGCACCAGTCGTGAGAGCTGCACACCGCACCAACGGACGGAGTGACAAAATGCCGGGCGCCATCTATGCAGAGGGTCTTGTGAAGACCTTCGGCGATGTCAAGGCACTGGGGGGAGTGGACCTCGACGTGCCGGAGGGCACGGTCCTCGGGCTGCTCGGGCCGAACGGCGCGGGAAAGACCACCGCCGTCCGGGTCCTGACCACACTCCTGCAACCCGACAGCGGCAGAGCCGTCGTCGCGGGCATCGACGTACTGAAGCATCCCAACGAGGTCCGCAGGCACATCGGCCTGTCGGGTCAGTTCGCCGCGGTCGACGAGTATCTGACCGGCCGGGAGAACATCCAAATGGTCGGCCAGCTCTACCAGATGAGCGCCAAGGCGGCCCGCGCGCGGGCTGACGAACTGCTGGAGCGCTTCAATCTGGCGGACGCCGCGAACCGGCCCTCCAAGACCTACTCCGGCGGTATGCGCCGCCGCCTGGACCTCGCCGCCGCGCTCGTCGTGAGCCCGCCGGTGATGTTCATGGACGAGCCGACCACCGGACTCGACCCGCGCAACCGCCAGCAGCTCTGGGAGGTCATCCAGGAACTGGTCGCGGGCGGCACCACCTTGCTGCTCACCACCCAGTATCTGGAAGAGGCCGACCACCTCGCGCACGACATCTGCGTGATCGACCACGGCAAGGTCATCGCGCGCGGCACCTCCGACCAGCTCAAGGCGCAGACCGGCGGCGAACGCGTCGAGGTCGTCGTGCACGAGCGGGACCGCATCTCCGACGCCGCCCGCGCGCTCGCCGGATTCGGCAAGGGCGACGCGAAGATCGAGGAACACCAGCGGAAGATCACCGTCCCGGTGACCGGCGGCGCCAAGCTGCTCGCCGAGGTGATCCGCGACCTGGACGCGCAGGGCATCGAGATCGACGACATCGGCCTGCGCCGACCCACCCTGGACGACGTGTTCATCTCCCTGACCGGCCACGCGGCCGAGCAGGACAACGCCGCCGACGAGGAGACCGAGGACCCGGGCGCCCGCAAGGCCGACGCGTCCCGCAAGGAGGCAGTCAAGTGAGCGCCACGACCGACATCGTGACCACCGCCGCGCCCAAGGGCGCGGGCGGCGTCGTCCAGTCCGTCAGGGACTCGCTGGTCGTCGCCAAGCGCAATCTGATCCGGATGCTGCGCATCCCCGAGATGATCATCTTCGGGCTGATCCAGCCGATCATGTTCGTGGTGCTGTTCAGCTACGTCTTCGGCGGCTCGGTCGCCGTCGGCGGCTCCCTCAGCGCCTCGGACTACCGCAACTTCCTGATGGCGGGCATCTTCGCCCAGACGGTCACCTTCGCCACCGCCGGCGCGGGCGCGGGCATCGCCGACGACATGAACAAGGGCCTCATCGACCGCTTCCGGTCGCTGCCCATGGCGCGCGGCGCGGTGCTCACCGGCCGCACCCTCGCCGACCTCGTCCAGACGACGCTCACCGTCGTCGTCCTCGCGGTGGTCGGCGTGCTCGTCGGCTGGCGCATCCACAACGGCGTGCCGAAGATGATCGGCGCGTTCCTGCTGCTGCTCCTGCTGGGCTACGCCTTCTCCTGGATCGGCGCGCTGATCGGCCTGTCGGTCCGCACCCCGGAGGCGGCCACCTCGGGCGGCCTGATCTGGCTCTTCCCGGTGACGTTCGTGTCGAACGCCTTCGTGGACTCGTCCAACATGCCGGGCTGGCTCCAGGCGGTCGCCGACTGGAACCCGTTCAGCGCCACCGTGCAGGCGTGCCGCGTGCTCTTCGGCAACCCGGGCGTCTCGCAGTCCGGCGCCTGGCCGATGCAGCACCCGGTGTGGGCGTCGCTGATCTGGTCCGTGCTCATCATCGTGGTCTTCCGTACGCTCGCGGTCCGCAAGTACCGCTCGGCGACCGCTTAACAGCCGGTCACCGCGGAGAGCCGGACGACCGCCTCACGCTCGACGATCGCGTCACGCCCGACGCCTTCGCGGAGAGCCGCGTCACACATGTGCCGCCCGTGCCACGGGGACGGGCGGCACACCGCTGTCCGCTCAGCCCTGGTACGGCTTCACGTCGAGGACCTTCACCGACGCGCTCTTGCCGTTGGGCAGTTCGTACGTGGCGTCCTCGCCCGGCTTCTTGCCCGCCACACCGCGGCCGAGCGGCGACTGCGGCGAGTACGTGTCCAGGTCGCTGGAGACGCCCTCGCGGGAGCCGAGCAGGAAGGTCATGGTGTCGTCGGGGTCGCCGTCGAAGGCGATGGTCACCACCATGCCGGGCGCCACCACACCGTCGTCCGCCGGGGCCTCGCCGACCTTCGCGGACTCCAGGATCTGGTTGAGCTGGCGGATGCGCAGCTCCAGCTTGCCCTGGTCCTCACGCGCCGCGTGATAGCCGGCGTTCTCCTTGAGATCGCCTTCCTGGCGGGCTTCCTCGATCTTGGCGACGATCTCGGCGCGCGCCGGACCAGACAGATGCTCCAGCTCGGCCTTGAGCTGGTCATACGCCGCCTGGGTCAGCCAGGTGACGTTCTCGCTGGTCTGGGTCACAGGTGCTCCTCGTCGGTACTGGTCATGCCGTGTGCCTGTCCCGCGGACTCCCCGCGGGGCGGTGTGTGCCGTCGCACCCGTGGGGCCGACGGCTCGTCCCCACGGCCGGTGCCGGGGTGCGCCCCGATGAACAAGTCCATTGCCACCGGTCGCCGGGACGAAACCACGAGCCTAACAATTACTCGTCGGTCAAGGGGACGAGAAACGAACGCGGGTGCCGGGGTCCGGGGTCAGCCGCGCGGGGCGGTCTGGCAGCTGACCAGCTCACCGGTCTCACCGCGCGAGGTCGTCCGCACCGTGACGACGGTGTCGACCTGCCGGGCGTGCTGCGCGAGGCGGACGTCCTTGCGGCCCACCTCGTTGTGGTCGACGTCCACCGAGCGCAGGGTGCAGACGGCGACGGTCCCCGGGTCCTTGTGGACCTCCAGGTGGATCTCCACGGCCTGGTCCGACACGGCCTTGAAGGCGATGACCTGACCGCTGACCTTGGTGCCGGTGAGGGCGTGCCAGCCGTACCAGCCGACGCCGACGGCCATCAGCGCGCCCAGCACGACGGCGGCGATCCGCAGCTTGCGGTCCGCCCGCGCGTCGGCGCCCGGACCGTACCTGCCGTCGGGCAGGGCGGGGCGGGCGCCCGGCTCACCGGGCCGCACGGCGGTCATAGGCTTTTCCTCCCGAGCGCGGGAACGGCGGAATTAATCGTCCCCTCACTCGGTCACTATAGGAGGCGCCCTCTCGGCCGACGGAGGGGGCTTAGAAGACGGGGGCTCGGCGCCGCTCGGACCCCGAAGACCTGAGGACCCAGCCTTGACTGAGCAGCTTCGACTGATGGCCGTTCACGCCCACCCCGACGACGAGTCGAGCAAGGGCGCGGCCACCATGGCCAAGTACGTGTCCGAGGGGGTGGACGTACTGGTGGCGACCTGCACCGGAGGCGAGCGTGGCTCGGTGCTCAACCCCAAACTCCAGGGCGACCCCTACATCGAGGAGAACATCCACGAGGTACGCGCCAAGGAGATGGACGAGGCGCGCCAGATCCTGGGCGTCCGCCAGTCCTGGCTCGGCTACGTCGACTCGGGACTGCCAGAGGGCGACCCGCTGCCGCCGCTGCCCGAGGGCTGCTTCGCCCTCCAGGACGTGGACGTGGCCGCGGGCACCCTGGTGAAGCTGATCCGCGAGTTCCGGCCGCACGTCATCACCACGTACGACGAGAACGGCGGCTATCCGCACCCGGACCACATCATGACCCACAAGATCTCGGCGGTGGCCTTCGACGCCGCGGGCGACCCCGAGCGCTACCCCGAGGCCGGGGAGCCGTGGACGCCGCTGAAGCTCTACTACAACCAGGGCTTCAACAAGGAGCGCACCCTCGCGCTGCACGAGGCGCTGCTCGCGCGCGGCATGGAGTCCCCGTACGGCGAGTGGCTCAAGCGCTGGGAGGAGTTCGACCGCCCGGAGCGGCAGCTCACCACCCACGTGCCCTGCGCGGACTTCTTCGAGATCCGTGACAAGGCGCTGCTCGCGCACGCCACGCAGATCGACCCGGACGGCGGCTGGTTCCGTATCCCGATGGACCTCCAGCGGGAGGTCTGGCCGACCGAGGACTACGAGCTGGCGCAGTCCCGCGTGGACACCTCGATCCCTGAGGACGACCTCTTTGCGGGGATCGAGAGGGCCTAGGCGACAATGGGCGGGTGAACGCCTCCCACGGATTCAATACGCTGGTCCCGCTCGCCTCGAACGCCGCCGGTGAGCTGAACCAGGACAAGGTGACGCCGGGGCTCCTCGGTTTCGTGATCTTCGCCGCCATCGCCATCGGGCTGTGGCTGCTGATGAAGAACATGGGCAAGCAGATGAAGAAGATCGATTTCACCGAGGAGCCCGCGGCTCGCCCGCCGCATGAGGCCCCCGCGGCCTCTCCCTCCGCTTCTCCCGCCGCCTCCGCCTCCGCCTCCTCCGCCCCGGAGCCGCCACGCCCCTGACGGGGGGCGGCCCTTGCGCAGGGCGTGCTTTTCAGGGGCGCGGGGAACCGCGCGGCCAGCCGCCACCGGCCGGTGGTCCGGAGACCACCGATCTGCCCCGCCGGGGCGGGTGGTGACCTGCGGGAGCGTCGTGGCCGGCCGCGCGGTTCCCCGCGCCCCCGACGGGGCACGTCGTGTGCAAGGGCGGGGTCAGACGGGGACGGCCATGACCATGCGGGCGGAGCGGCCGGGGGTCATGCCGAGGCGCCAGGTGTCCCAGGGTCCGCCGGGGGCGACGGTGCCGCGCTCCAGGAGGAGGGCGTACGCCTCGACGTACTCCTCGAGGTCCGGGTCCCGCCCCGGATAGGCGTCGGCGAGGAGCCCGGCGAGGGCTGAGCGGGCCAGGGGCAGGCCGTCCTCGGAGAGCAGCGGCTGGACGGTGGCGCGCAGGAAGACGGCCCAGTCGTGGCCGCGCCGGTCGCCGAGCCCACGGAAGAGCTCGACGGCCTCGTCGAGGAGGGCGAGGGCCTCGGGCAGCCGCCCGTTCCCGGCGTCGATGACGGACAGCTCGACGCACGACCACGCCTCGCCGTGCTCGACGCCGATCCGGCGGAAGTCCTGGCGGGCGTCCTGGAGGAGCTGCCGGGCGAAGCCGCTGTTGCGCAGATTGCCGGTACGGGCCGCCCGCTGGTCACGGGTGACCCGCGCGGAGTGGTGCCGGGCGCAGGCCAGCCCGTAGACGTCCCGCATGCGGGAGAACATCGTGCGGGCGCGTTCCAGGGTGCGCAGCGCCGAGTCGGTGTCGCCGGACTCCTCCAGCGCGTGCCCGAGGTAGTACAGCGTCCACGCCTCGCCGCGCGCGTCCTCGCAGGCGCGGTGCCGCTGCACCGCCTCGTCCAGGTCCTGGGCGGCCTGCCGGGCCTCGCCGCGCAGCAGCAGGGCCCGGGCGAGCTGCGTCGCGGTCCACGCGCCGCCGCGCGGGTCGCGGGCCAGCGCGTACGACTGCCCGGCGGCGCGCAGTTCGGCCTCGCCGAGGTCGAGCCGCCCGAGCCGCAGGTACACCTGGCCGAGCTGGAGGTGCGCCCACGCCTCGCCCTGCACGCTCTCGTTCTCGCGGTGCAGCGCCAGCGACTCGCGCAGCAGCTCCAGCGCCGTGCCGACCTGGCCCATGTCGCGCAGCACGGCGGCCAGCGCGTGCAGCGTCCAGGCCCGGTCCTCGTCCAGCTCGGGGGCGGACTGGATCTCCAGCGCCTCGCGCAGCCTGCGCTCGGCCTCCTTGAGGTTGCCCTGGTGGTGCAGGGTGATGCCGAGGCTGTCCAGCGCGCGGGCCGCGCCCGACGGGTGCCGCGCCTCGAAGTACAGGTCGACCACCGACGTCAGCGTCGACCGCGCCTTGTCCAGCTCGCCGAGCTGCCGGGCCGCGATGCCGGTACGCCACTGCACCGACCGCACCAGCACCGAGCGGTCCTCGTCGGGGCCCGACTTCTGCTGCCCGGCGGCCTGTTGGGCCTGCGCCATCTCGCTGATCTCGCCGAGCCGGTAGAGGTCGCCGCGCAGCAGGCAGTAGTCGCACAGCGCGCCGAGCAGCGCCTGTACGGCGGCCCGGTCGACGCCCTCGGTGTCGCGCAGCGCGGCGGTGATGAAGCTGGACTCCTCGTCCAGCCAGCGCAGCGCCAGCTCCAGTGAGGCGAAGCCGTGCTGGCCGAAGCGCCCGGCGCGGGTGGAGGTCTTGCCCTCGACCAGCCGGATGACGGTGTTCGCGAGGTCCGCGTACGAGCGGATCAGCCGCTCGTGGGCGGCGCCGCGCTCCACCGGGTCCTCCTCGTCCAGCAGCCGTTCGCCCGCGAAGGCGCGGACGAGGTCGTGCGGGCGGTAGCGGCTGCCGCGGACGTTCTCGATCAGCCCCGCGGCGGCGAGTTCGTCGAGCCTGCGGGCGACCTCGCGTTCGTCGGTGGCCATCAGGGCCGCCGCGGCGGCGGCGCCGAAGCTGGCGCGCCCGGCCAGCGCGAGGCGGCGCAGCAGGCGGCGGTTGGGCTCCGGCTGGTCGTGGTAGCGCAGTGCGAGGACGCGGTCGACCGGGTCGCGCGGGCCGAACACCTCCAGGTCTGCGGCGAGTTCGGTGGCGCCGTGGTGGTCGGGGAGCGCGGCTCCGGCGATCCGCAGGGCTATCGGCAGACCCGCGCACAGGTCGCGCAGCCGCTCGGCCTCCTCCCGCAGCGGGGCGGCGCCGCCGCCCGCCGCGGCCAGTTCGCCCAGCAGCTCCAAGGTGTCGTCCGCGTCGAGCGCGCCGACGTCCAGGCTGTGCACGAAGGCGCCGGGCAGCGCCAGTTCCTCCGGGTCGAACGGCGCGCGGCTGGTGACCAGCACCAGGCTCTCGGACCGCTCGGGGACCAGCGTCCTGATCTGCGCCGCGTCGGTGGCGTCGTCCAGCACGATCACCACGGGCACGTCCCTGAGGTGCTGCTGGTACTGCTCGCTGAGCCGTCGCAGGTGCTGTTCCTGATTCTGCCGCTCGCGGAAGAGGAGCTGGTCGCGGGGCGCGCCGAGCCGGTTGAGCAGGTGCAGCAGCGCCTCCCTGGTGGGCAGCGGCGTCCTGCCGTCGCTCGCGCCGCGCAGGTCCACCACGCACGCGCCGCGGAACTGGTCCTTCAACTGCCGTGCGGTACGCACCGCCAGCGTCGTACGGCCGCTGCCCGCCGGGCCGTGCAGGACGACCACGGTGGGCCGTACCGCCGTGGACACCCGGGCCTGGTGCACCCACTGGGCGATCCGCGCGACATGGGCGCGGCGCCCGGCGAACGGGCCTTCTGCGTCCGGGAGATGGCCGAACGACTGCTCCAGTACGGCGCGTGTGCGGGCCGCCGCGCTGCGGTCGTTGCCCGAACGGCGCGGCGGGGAGGGCTGGTTGGGCACCTTGGCGGACTGCTTGCGGGGCGGCGCGGGGACGACCGCGCGCTGCGCCTCGATGAACGGCCGTACGCCGCGGCGGTCGAGCGCGGCCAGCCACAGCAGCCGCAGTTGTTCCGGACCGCCCGGTAAGCCCTGGCCGGCGCCCGCGCGCCGCGCCTTTCCCTGCTTGCCCGCTCCGGTCAGCGTCACCGCTCCCGCCGCGCCGACCGCGAGGCCGGTCACCAGCGCGGGTCCCGCCGCGAGGCCGTAGCCGAGGTCGACTCCGAAGGCCACCGCGGCCGTTACGCCCGCGACCAGGCCCTGCACCGCGGCGGTGGCGCGCCCCGAGCGCTCCTGCGGTCCGGCCGCCTGACCGGCCTCCAGCGCCCTGACGTACGCCCCGTACTCCTCGTCCGCCGCGGCCGCGATCTCCTCCAGCCGCTCCAACCCCCGCGCCAGCAGCGCCTTCCCGTCCACGCCCTGCCCCTGCTGGGCCACCGCCCGCTCCAGCAGGCGCACCACCTCGGCCCGGTGCGGGGCGCGCAGCGCGGCCCGTGACTCCGGCACATGTCCTCCCGCGTACGGCTTCGACAACTTCGACGTGCGGACAACCCATGAGTGGGTTTGGTGCCCACCCAGCGCCCGCGTCAAGCCCCCGCGGCCCTGTGGATCCCACAGCGCCGTCCCCGCGCGCCCCTCCTGGGCGCGGAGCCGCCGTCGCCGCCGCGCGCACGCGCGCGGTTCAGGCCCGCGCGGGGAGGCGGGTTCCGGTGGTGCGGCGCCGGTGAACAGGCCGATCAGGCCGTAGGGCGTCTTGTCGCCGAGGCAGAGGTCGAGCATCTCGTGCGCCTCGGCGTCGGCGCCCGGCTCTCCCGCGCGCCGTGGCAGTCCGCGATGCCGCGCGTCTTCGACGGCGTCGGCGCTACGGCTTGTGAACCGCCCGGCTCACGGGGAGTGGTTCCAGACCAGCAGCAGATAGCCGCCGAAGTACCCGGA
Source organism: Streptomyces sp. NPDC008317 (assembly GCF_042955955.1). NCBI lineage: Bacteria > Bacillati > Actinomycetota > Actinomycetes > Kitasatosporales > Streptomycetaceae > Streptomyces > Streptomyces sp. NPDC008317. The sequence continues at coordinate 825,695 of NZ_JBIBFQ010000004.1, read as the reverse complement.
CACCAGCGTCAGCGTCGTCACGACGGTGACGGCCGTACCGGTCCTGGCCTTGGCCAGTGCCACGGCGGGCGGGATGAGCAGCGGGAAGGCCGCGACGAGGAAGCGCGCCTTGGAGTGGTAGTAGCCGGAGCCGCCGATCGAGGTGGCCAGCAGCAGGAAGCTGAAGAGCAGCAGCGGCCAGGGCTGCCGGTCGAGCACGCCGAGGACGAAGAGCGCCACGGCCAGCAGCAGGACGACGGTCACCGCGTACAGGTCGAGCGCCGACGGCGTGCTGAGGATGTGCCGGGCGCTGTCGACGGTGAACCGGCCGCCGTCCCACGACGATCCCCAGCCGTCCTTCTGGATGTGGAACCAGCCGTCCAGCCGGTGCACCCGCAGGCCCACCCACACCAGATAGCCGATCCAGCCGGCGGGCGCGATCAGCAGCGCCGCCCACGCGCGCCAGGCGCGCGGCGCGCGGACGATCGCGAACAGCGCGGCCAGGCAGACCACCGGCACCAGCGCGGAGGCGGTCGGCCGGGTCAGCCCGGCGAGCAGGCACAGGAAGGCACTGGTCAGCCAGTGTTCGCAGAGCAGCGCGTACAGCGTCCAGGCGGCCAGCGCCGTGAACAGGCTCTCGGTGTACGCCATCGACTCGACGACGGCGTGCGGGATGACGCCCCACAGCACGGCGAGCACCACCCCGGCGCGCTGGCCGTACAGCTTCGCGCCGACCGCGTAGATGCCCCAGGCGGCGGCCAGCGCGAAGAGCCAGCCGAGGACGACGCCGGTGGTCGCGGGCCCGGTGGGGGACAGCGCGGCGGTGCCGCGCACCAGTTGGGGGTAGAGCGGGAAGAACGCGAGGTTGCTCTGCGCCGGGGTGCCGTGGTCGTAGCCGTGCTCGATGATGCCCAGGAACCACAGCGAGTCCCATTTGCGGCCCAGCAGCCCCAGCAGGCTCTTGTGTTCCGACCGCGCCCACATCCAGAGCATCGCGGTCGCCGCGAGCCGCACCAGCAGATAGCCGAGGACCGCGGGCGCCGCCGCGCGGGCCGCGCGCCGCAGCGCGTCTCCCCGGCCGGTGGGCTCCGCCGCGGGCGCCGGCCGGGTGTGGTCGAGCAGCGCCACGACGCTCCCTCTTTGGCGTGAAAAACGGTGCATACGGGTGAGGTGCAGAATTGCGGCAGTCTATCCGGTCGGTGTACGGCGGTTGTCCCGCACCTGTCCGGCAGCTGTCCGGCCCCTCGCCGAAGCCCGCGCCACGCGCCCCGCCGACTTCCAGGCCATGTCGCCGCTTGTTCCGTACCCAGCAGGCCCGGTGGCGGTGGCGGGTACCGCCGGGTGACGGGGCGGATCTGGGCGTGCGGTGGCGGCCACCGCCGGGTGCGGATCGAGGCGGGCGGTGGGGGCTACCGGCGGGTGACCGAGCGGATCCAGGCGAGCTGCTGACCGACGTCCCCGGCCTCGGCGACCTTCTCCCGGTCGGAGCCGTCGAAGACGCCGAGGAGGGTTTCCGCGCCGTGCGGGGCGACGCTCATCACCGGTCCGCCGGAGTCCCCGCCCGCGGGGATCCCGGACACCTTCACCATGCAGAAGTCCGAGCCGCCCGGCGCGGTGGCGCCGTCGCACCGCGGGTCGTCCGGCCGGACGACCCGCAGCCGCGACTGCTTGAGCACCGGCGACTGGCAGGAGTTCTCGTCCCCGGCGCACGTCGCGCCCCACCCGTACACCCGCACGGTCCGGCCGGGGCGGACGGGCGCGGTGGACAGGCGCGCCGTGCGGACGTGCATGGCCGGCACCTCGACCAGCATCATGTCGGCGACGGCGCTTCCCACGCGCCCGCCGGGCACCGGCCGGACCGTCGTGCCCTTGCGGACGTCGAGGCTGCCCACCCGGAACGTGATCCGCTTGTCCGCGACCGGCCGCGCCTGCTCGAAGAAGCAGTGCGACGCGGTCAGAATCCACCGGCGCGTCACGGCCGTCCCGGTGCACACGGGCTTCCCGTCGACGAACATCCGCACCGCCCACGGCCCGTACGTGCTCTTCGACCCGCCGATCACCGCGGAGGCCGGTGCCGACGCCGTCACGATCCCCGTCACGGCCACTAGTACGGCCGTCAGCAGCACCCGAATCCGCCCCGCCATCCGCGACCACCCCTCACGCTCACCCGGCACCGCTCCCGCTGGCGCCACTGGTGCCATTGGCACCACTTCCGCCACTTCCGGAACATCCGCCCATGAGCGTACGCGCCGACCCCCGGCTTTCCGGACCGGACGCGCACCGGGCGTCACGTCGGTCAGCCGCCACCCGGCGCATCCGGCCCGGAGTTCGTCGGCGGTGACACCGGAGGCGGGGGGGTCACCCAGTCGGGGCGCCAGGTCCCGGCGGCGTCGTGGGCGGTCGCCGCGGCGGCGAGGTGGGCGCGCAGAACGGCCAGCGCCGGGTGGGGGTTGTCGCGGTGCCACAGGAGGGCGTGCGGGTAGACGGGGGTGGGGTCGGTCACCGGGATACGGCGCAGGCCGTGGCCCGCGGGCCAGATGAGACGGGTGGGCTCGCCCATGAAGGTGGCCAGCGCCGGGGTCTCGGCGAGGGTGTCGAGAAGCGCGTCGGAGCCGAAGTTGGGGCCGGTCGCCTCGATGGTGAGGCCGAACTCGTCGACGAGGTCGTCGTAGTAGGCGCCCCACTCCGAGCCGGGGACGATGCCGGGCATCCAGATCCGGTGCCCCACGAGCCGCTCGACGGTCACCGACCGGGCGCCCGCCAGCGCGTGGGCCGGGCCGGTGAGGAGCTGGAGCGGCTCGTCGAGCACCCGTACGGACGCGACGTCCTCGGGGAGCGGCAGCCCGGGCGCGGCGACGGCGCGGAAGGTCGCGTCGATCGCACCGGACCTGACGGCGCCGACGGCCGTGCCGAATTCCAGCAGCATCACCACGTCGAGGTCGATCTCGGGGTGCGCGCGGTGGAAGCCGCGCATCAGGCCCGCCTGCGCGCCGCGCGAGGCCATCACGTCGACGCGCAGCGGACGGCGGCCGGGGCGTACGGACGCGACCGCGCGTTCGGCGACGCGCAGCAGTTCGCGCGCGTGGGGCAGGAACGCCTGGCCGTCGATGGTGAGTTCGGCGCCGCGCGGGGCGCGGGCGAACAGCCGCATGCCCAGGGCGCGTTCCAGCGCGGCGACCCGCTTGGAGACCGCCTGCTGGGTGATCGACAGGTCGGCGGCGGCCTTCTGGAACTGGCCCGCGTCCGCGACGGCGACGAAGGTGCGTACGGCTTCGAGGTCCACGTCGATTCACCTTAGTGAACAACGAATGGTTGTGGATCGCGGGCGGTGCGGTTGTTTGACCTGCGGTTGTGCCGCTCGCTTAGCTCTCACCGGTCCACGTCGGCCCGTCGAAGGGGGAGCGCCGCGCATGAGGGGCAGGAGAGCGCTGGGCCGGCCGTTCGGCTGGCTGTGGGCGGCGTACGCGGTGAGCGCCTACGGGTCGGGGCTGGGCTTCGGCGCGCTGCCGCTGATCGCGGTGCTGGCCCTGCACGCGGGCCCCGCCGAGGTGTCCGCGCTGTCCGCCGTGGGGCCCGCGGTGGGAGCGCTGATCGCGCTGCCGCTCGCGCCGTGGGTGGAGTTCCGGCGCAAGCGCCCGGTCATGGTCGCGATGGACCTGACCCGGTTCGCGGTCATGGCGACGGTCCCGGCCGCGTACGCCCTCGGCTGGCTCAGCTTCGTCCACCTGCTCGTGGTCTCCGCCGTGTCCGCCGCGGCCAAGATCGCCTTCAACGCCTCCAGCGGCGCCTACCTCAAGACGCTCGTCCGGCCGGACGACCTGCTCGTGGCCAACGCCCGCTTCGAGTCCACGAACTGGAGCTCCATCGCGGTCGGGCCGCCGCTCGGCGGAGCGGCCATCGGCCTGTTCGGGCCGGTCGCCACCGTCGTGGCCGACGCGCTCAGCTACCTGTGCTCCGCGCTGTGCGTCACCGCGATCCGCGGCCGGGAGGACACGCCGCGGCCCACCGGCACACCGACGACCCGGGCGGGCGCGCTGCTCGACGGCTGGCGGCACCTCCTGGGCCACCCCGGCCTGCGGGCGCTCTACCTCAACCAGCTGCTCGTCGGCGGTCTGATCATGGCCACGGAACCGCTGCTCGCCGTGCTCCTGCTGCGCCAACTCGGCTTCCCGCCCTGGCAGTACGGCCTCGCCTTCGCCGCGCCCTGCGTCGGCGGGCTCATCGGCTCGCGGCTGGCCCGCCGGGTGGTGGCCCGCCACGGGCAGCAGTGGGTCTTCCGGACCGTCGGCACTCTGCGCGCCGTCTGGCTGATCGGGCTGGCCTTCGTCCGGCCCGGCGTCGTCGGCCTGCTCACCGTGATCGCCGTCGAGCTGGCGATCATCGTCAACATGAGCCTGTACACACCGGTGCTCGCCACCTACCGGCTCGAACACACCCCCCGGCACCTCGTCGCCCGGACCCTGTCGGCCTGGTCGATCGGCCAGCAGACGGCCATCGCCGTCCTCACCGCGCTCGCCGGGCTGCTCGCCGACGTCACCGGCCCGCGCACCGCCCTCACGGTCGTGGGCCTGCTCATCCTGACCACCCCGCTCCTGCTGCCCCGCCGCGACCTCACCCCGAGCCCCGAGCCGGCCGTGGCCCCCGGCCGGCCGTGACCGACCGGGCCCGGGCGGGGGTATCGGCGGATCGCGGCACCGCCGCTGCGCCGTTGCGGACCGGAACTGACCGCAATCGCGCCTAGCGTCGCTGTCGACAACCGATGTCAGCGAAAGGACCGCGATGCCCGAGAAGACCAATGCCGCGCCCGAGGGCTACACCACGGTGGCGCCCTGGGTGGTCACCGACGACACGGGGGCGTTCCTCGACTTCGTGGCCGCGGCGTTCGGGGGTGAGGAACTCGGGCGGGTGGCGACGGAGGACGGCCTGATCGGACACGGCGAGATCCGTATCGGCGACACCGTGGTGCTGGCCTTCGACCGGCACGCGGACTGGCCCGTCGTGCCGAGCCTGCTGCGGGTGTTCGTCGCCGACGCCGACGAGGCGTTCGCGCGGGCCGTCGCGGCCGGCGGCCGTATCGTCACGGAGCTGGCCGACGACGCCTTCGGACAGCGCGGCGGCCGGATCAAGGACCCCTTCGGCAACATCTGGTGGGTGGTCAGCCGCGTGGAGGACGTCTCCGCGGACGACATGTGGAAGCGGCTGGAGGACCCCGTGTACGCCGAGGCCATGCGCGTGGCCCAGGAGACCCTCGACGCCGAGCTGAGCGGCCGGGCCGGCCGCAGCAGCGCCCCCGTCAGGACCTGGCCCCGCGGCCAGGACGCGTAAGGCGTAGGTCAATCAGCGTCAATCAGCCGTCGTCAGCGCGTCGGCGGTGAACCTCCGGCGCCAGGCGAGCGCGACGTGGACGAGGCCGATCAGGACGGGGACCTCGATCAGCGGGCCGACGACCCCGGCCAGCGCCTGGCCGGAGGTGACCCCGAAGGTGGCGACGGCGACCGCGATGGCCAGTTCGAAGTTGTTGCCCGCCGCGGTGAACGCGAGGGTCGCGGTGCGGTCGTAGGCCAGACCGACACCCTTGCCGAGGAGGAAGGCGCCGAAGAACATGACCGCGAAGTAGACCAGCAGCGGAGCCGCGATCCGTACGACGTCCAGCGGGCGCGAGGTGATCGTCCCGCCCTGGAGGGCGAAGAGGACGACGATCGTGAACAGCAGCCCGTACAGCGCCCACGGGCCGATCCTCGGCAGGAACGCGCTCTCGTACCGCTCGCGCCCCACGCGCCGCTCGCCGACGCGGCGCGTGAGGAACCCCGCGAGCAGGGGCACGCCGAGGAAGACGACGACGTTCAGCGCGATGTGCCAGGCGGAGACGTCCAGGCCCTGGCCGTCGCCGAGGTTGAGCAGACGCGGCAGCAGGTCGAGGTAGAACCAGCCCAGCAGCGCGAACGCGAGCACCTGGAACACCGAGTTGAGCGCGACCAGGACGGCGGCGGCCTCGCGGTCGCCGCACGCGAGGTCGTTCCAGATGACGACCATGGCGATGCAGCGGGCGAGTCCCACGATGATCAGACCGGTGCGGTACTCGGGCAGGTCCGGCAGGAAGAGCCAGGCCAGCGCGAACATGATGGCGGGGCCGACGACCCAGTTGAGGAGCAGGGAGGACGCCATCAGCTTCCGGTCGCCGGTGACGCGGTCGAGCCGGTCGTAGCGGACCTTGGCCAGCACCGGGTACATCATCACGAGCAGACCGAGCGCGATCGGCAGCGAGATCCCGCCGATCTCGGTCTTCGCGAGCGCGTCGTTCAGCCCCGGGACGGCGCGGCCCAGCCCCAGACCGGCCCCCATCGCGGCCAGGATCCAGACCGCGAGGTAGCGGTCCAGGGCGGAGAGCTTCCCGACGACCGAGTCGCGCGGGGCCGGACCGCCGCCCGGTGGGCGGGCGGCGGCGGGCTGCGCGGAGGGCGCGGGTCGGAGCTGCGCGGAGGGCGCGGGCCGGGGTTCCGCCGAGGTCACGGGCACGCCCGCTTGTTCTCGGCGGCGGTACGCGCGGACTCCGCGAGCGCGGCGAACCGCTCGGACAGTCCGGCCAGCACCTCGGGGCGCAGCTTGTAGTAGACGAACCGGCCGCAGGGCTCGGTGTCCACCACGCCCGCCTCGCGCAGGACCTTCATGTGGTTGGAGAGATTGGTCTGCCTGGCTCCGGTCTCCTCGACCAGGTGCGTGGTGCACAGGGTCTCGCGAGCGAGCAGGGTCACGATCCGGAGCCTGAGCGGGTCGGCCAGCACCCGCATCAGATCAGTGTCGACTGATGTCAGCATGGACTGATACTGTCACACATCAGTCGCTGCTGATACCAGCGCGGGCTGAATCGTTCGTTCGCCTCGCCACGTCGCCGCAGCGAACCCGTCCCGTCAAGCCGTCGCACCAAGCCCGCCTCATCACGCCGGTCTCATCACGCCGGTCCCACCACGCCCGTCCCATCACGCCGTTCAACCGAGGAAGGAACAGGGAAGTCCCATGTCCGACAAGCCTTCCGTCCTGTTCGTCTGCGTCCACAACGCCGGCCGCTCGCAGATGGCCGCCGCGTGGCTCACCCACCTGGCCGGAGGCCGCGTCGAGGTCCGCTCCGCCGGGTCCGACCCGGGCGCCGCCGTCAACCCGGCCGCCGTCCGGGCCATGGCCGAGGTCGGCATCGACATCTCCGCCGAGGCCCCGAAGATCCTCACCGTGGACGCGGTACGCGAGTCCGACGTGTGCGTCACGATGGGCTGCGGCGACACCTGCCCGGTCTTCCCCGGCAAGCGCTACCTCGATTGGAAGCTCGACGACCCGGCCGGCCAGGGCGTCGAAGCCGTGCGCCCGATCCGCGACGAGATCAAGTCCCTGGTCAAGACCCTCCTCGACGAGATCGCCCCACCCCCGGCCCCTTGACCGCCCCGCCCCCCGCCGGACCCCGTCCCCACCGGTCCCGCTCCCGCTCCCGCCCGGTGCGTCGAGATGCCCGAACGACAGCCTCCCGCCGCCGCGCGCGATCGTCTCGCGGGCCTTGCTTTGTGAGAGGCTAGGCCGCGTGAACCGGTTGGCTGACGCGACCTCGCCCTATCTTCTCCAGCACGCCGCGAATCCCGTGGACTGGTGGCCGTGGGGGGCGGAGGCGTTCGCGGAGGCGCGCAAGCGCGGTGTGCCGGTGCTGCTGAGCGTGGGGTACAGCGCGTGTCACTGGTGCCATGTGATGGCGCACGAGTCCTTCGAGGACGAGGTGACGGCCGCGTATCTCAATGAGCACTTCGTGTCGGTGAAGGTGGACCGCGAGGAGCGGCCGGACGTCGACGCCGTGTACATGGAGGCCGTGCAGGCGGCCACCGGTCAGGGCGGCTGGCCGATGACGGTGTTTCTGACGCCGGAGGGCGAGCCGTTCTACTTCGGTACGTACTTCCCGCCGGCCGCGCGGCAGGGGATGCCCGGCTTCCGGGACGTGCTGGAGGGCGTCGTCGCGGCGTGGCGGGACCGGCGCGAGGAGGTCGCGGATGTCGCGACGCGGATCGTCCGGGACTTGGCCGAGCGGGCCGACGCGTACGGCGCGGCCGTCCATCCGGGTGAAGGCGAACTGTCGGCGGCGCTGCTCGGGCTGACCCGTGAATACGACGCGCGGCGTGGCGGGTTCGGCGGGGCGCCGAAGTTCCCGCCGTCCATGGCGCTGGAGTTCCTGCTGCGGCACCACGCGCGGACCGGCGCCGAGGGCGCGTTGCAGATGGCCCGCGACACCTGCGAGGCGATGGCGCGCGGCGGGATCTACGACCAACTCGGCGGCGGCTTCGCCCGGTACGCGGTCGACCGCACCTGGACCGTCCCGCACTTCGAGAAAATGCTCTACGACAACGCGCTGCTCACCCGCGTGTACGCGCACCTTTGGCGGGCCACCGGCTCCGACTTCGCGCGCCGCGTCGCGCTGGAGACCGCGGACTTCATGATCGCCGAACTGGCCACGGACGAGGGCGGGTTCGCGTCCGCGCTGGACGCCGACAGCGACGACGGCACCGGCAAGCACGCCGAGGGCGCCTACTACGCGTGGACGCCCGCGCAGCTCACCGAGGTACTGGGCGCGGCCGACGGGGAGTTCGCGGCGGGCTACTTCGGCGTCACCGAGGAGGGCACCTTCGAGGAGGGCGCCTCCGTACTCCAACTCCCGCAGGGCAACGGCGTGGTGGACGCCGACCGGGTCGCCTCCGTACGCGAACGGCTGCTCACCGCCCGCGCGTCGCGCCCCCGTCCGGGGCGTGACGACAAGGTGGTCGCCGCCTGGAACGGCCTGGCCATCGCCGCGCTCGCCGAGACCGGCGCCTACTTCGACAGGCCCGACCTCGTACAGGCCGCGGTCGACGCCGCCGACCTGCTCGTACGCGTCCACATGGACGAGCGCGGACGGCTCTCGCGCACCTCGCGCGACGGCGTCGCCGGGGCCAACGACGGTGTGCTGGAGGACTACGGCGACGTCGCCGAGGGCTTCCTGGCACTCGCGTCGGTGACCGGCGAGGGCGTCTGGCTGGACTTCGCCGGGCTGCTGCTCGACTCCGTCATCGTCCACTTCACCGCGGACGACGGCGGGCTGTACGACACCGCCGACGACGCCGAGACCCTGATCCGCCGCCCGCAGGACCCCACCGACAACGCGACGCCGTCCGGCTGGACGGCCGCCGCCGGTGCGCTGCTCACCTACGCCGCCCACACCGGCTCCGACGCCCACCGCACCGCCGCGGAAAGGGCGTTGGGTGTCGTCGGCGCGCTCGCCTCCCGCGCGCCGCGGTTCGTCGGCTGGGGTCTGGCCGTCGCCGAGGCCGCGCTCGACGGGCCGCGCGAGGTCGCCGTCGTCGGCGCGGTCGGCGATCCCCTGACCGACGAACTCCACCTCACCGCGCTGCTCGGCGCCGCGCCCGGCGCCGTGGTCGCGGTCGGCGAGGAGGGCAGTACGGAATTCCCGCTGCTGCACGCCCGGCCGACGCGCGCCGGGCAGGCCGCCGCGTACGTCTGCCGCAACTTCGTCTGCGACGCGCCGACGTCCGACGCCCGCACCCTCCGCTCGCAGCTCCGCTCCGACGTGTGGACCGGACCCCGCCCGAGCTAGTCGGCCCCCCTGCGGGGGTGCGCGCTCAGCCACGACGCTCCCGCGGGTCACCGCCCGTCCCGGCGGGGCGTTTCGGTTGTTCCCGGACCACCGGCCGGTGGTGGGTTGCTCGCGCAGTTCCTCCCCCAGCCTTCGGCCGGGAGGTGCCCCCAGCGCCCCTGACGGGGCGCACTGTCTTTTGTCCGGGCGGTGGGCCGATCTTTTTAGGGGCGCGGGACTGTGTTTGATCTGCGGCTGCTGCCGCGTGGGCGCGCCCAGCCACGACGCTCCCGCGGGTCACCGCCCGTCCCGGCGGGGCGGATCGGGGGTGGCCGGGTCACCGGGGGGTGGGGGCTGGGGGCTTGGTGCCGGGGGAGGCGCGCGGGGTCAGAACTCCAGGCCACCGCGCAGCAGGCCGAGGGCGCGGTCGAGGAGGGGGAGGAGGTCTTCGGTGCGGCCCTGTTCGACCCAGTACATCGTCGTCTCGTGGATGACGCTGAAGACGGCGGCGGTGAAGACGCGTACCTCGAGGTCGTCGGCCGAGCGGCCGGACCGCTCGGCGATGATGCCGCCGAGCAGCCGACCGGTCTCCGACATGGTTTCGTGGGAGCGGGAGCGGATGGCGGGGACGTCGCGGACCAGTTCCTCGCGCTGAACCATCTCGGCCTGGCCCTCGGGGTCCTGGAGCAGCAGGCTGAGCGATTCGTGCATGACCATTTCCAGCGCCGTCAGCGGTGACTCGTCGGCGGGCCGGGACCGCAGCATCTCGGCCATGCCCGCGTCGTACTCGTCCGTGAGGACGATGTCCTCCTTGGTGGGGAAGTACCGGAAGACGGTGCTCGGCGAGACGTCCGCCTCGGCCGCGATCTGGTCGACGGGGGTGGCGTCGTACCCCTGCTCGGCGAAGAGCCGGTAGGCGGCGGCGCGGATGGCCTGGCGGGTCTGGGCCTTCTTGCGTTCGCGCAGACCGGTCTTCGCCGGGATGATGCCGCTGGAGCGAGGGGACATGGCCTCATTGTCCGGCATCCGTGGTGCGTTCTGCCACGGGCAGCGATGCCCCGGCGCGGGTGTCGGAGCCGGTCACGGCGCCAGTCACGATGCCGGGCGCGGTGTCGCTCCCGGACCCGGACCCGTGTCCGGACCCGGTCCCGTATCCGGACCCGTCTCCAGACCCCTTCGCGCCCCCGTCCGTCGCTTTCCCGGTGCGCGGGTTCGGCAGGAAGGCCGCCACCAGCGCGGCGGCCACCAGGGACGCGACACCGCAGACGGTGAGGACGACGCTCATGCCGTGCAGGTACGCGGCGTCGGCTGCGGTGGCCAGCGCGCGGTCGCCCAGGGAGGCGGCGACGGCGTGGGCGCCGACGACGGAGTCCTTGGCGGTGTGCGCGGCGGCCGAGGACAGGCCGCCGGTGTCCAGCCGTCCGGTGTACCCGGCGGCGAGGACGCTGCCGAGGATGGCGACGCCGATCGCGCCGCCGGTCTGCCGCAGCGTCTGGAGCAGTCCCGAGCCGCTGCCCGCGCGCTCGCGGGGGAGCGCGCCGAGCGCGCTGTCCATGGCGGGCACGATGGCGAGGCCGAAGCCGAGCCCGGCGATCGACAGCCACAGGGCGGTGACGCCGTAGCCGTCACCGACGCGCGTGGTGCTGCCGAGGAAGGCCGCGCCCGCCAGGACGGCGAGTCCGCCGACGATCACCGGCCGCGGGCCGAACCGCTTGACCAGCGGGGAGCCCGCGCGGGCGGAGAACATCAGCCCGCCCATCATCGGCAGCAGCCGCAGACCGGTGCCGAACGCGTCGTAGCCCAGGGAGGTCTGGAGGTAGGACGGCAGGACGAAGAGCAGCCCGGTGAGGATGAAGGTGACCAGGGTGGCGGCGACCGCGTTCCACACGAAACCGCGCTGCCGCAGCAGGGTCAGGTCGAGCATCGGCCTGCTCACCCCGCGCTCGCGCAGCACCAGCCCGGCGATCAGCGCGACCCCGCCGAAGAGCATCAGCAGCACCAGCGGGTCGCCCCAGCCCCGGTCGGGCGCCTCGATGATGCCGAAGACCAGGGCGCCGAGGCCCCCGGCGGCGAACACCGTGCTGGGGACGTCCACCCGGGGCGCGGCGGGGTCGCGGGTCTCGGGCAGCAGCGTCATGCAGGCGACGACGCTCAGGCCGACCAGCGGGATGTTGATCAGGAAGACCGAGCCCCACCAGAAGTGTTCGAGCAGCGTGCCGCCGATGATCGGGCCGAGCGGCATGCCGAGCGCCATCGCGGTGGACACGATCGCGACCGCCCGCGAGCGCTCCTGCCCGCTGAACATCGACGGCAGCACCGACAGCGCCAGCGGCATGATGAAGGCCCCGCCGACGCCCATCACCGTACGGGCGGCGATCACCGGTCCCGGGCTGTGCGCCAGCACGCCGAGCATCGATCCGGCCAGGAACACGACGAGGCCCGTGACCAGCATCCGGCGCCGTCCGAACCGGTCGCCCAGCAGGCCCGCCGGGAGCATCGCGGCGGCGAAGACGACGGTGTACGAGTCCACGATCCACTGCATGTCGCCGGTGTCGGCGCCGATCTGGGCGGACATCGTCGGCAGCGCCACGTTGAGGATCGTCGTGTCGAAGCTGAGGACGAGGACGCTGGCGATGATCGCGAGCAGTGCCAGCCAGCGCCGCGGGTCCGCCTGCGGCGGGGCTTGGGCGTCCGCCGGGGGCGGGGCCGGGGAGGAAGAGGTTGCCATGACGGCTCCTGAAGGTCTGTGTCAAATGAGAGTGACTCCTAAAAAAGAGTAGCTGTCAGATCGCCGCATGGGAACCCGTGCGGGTGGGCGCGTCCGCGGATGGGTGTCGGCGTACGCGTACGCACCGGCGTACGCGCCCTCACTCACCCGCGGGCGCGCGCCGACGTCCGGGCGTACGAAAAAACCCGCCCCCGTGGGGACGGGCGCGGGTGGGTGAAGGGGCGGGCGGCTGCGGCCCGGCGGATTTACGCGTGCTGGTAGGCGACCAGCGAGATGCCGACGTAGTGGACGATGAAGGCGACCAGCGTGAAGGAGTGGAAGACCTCGTGGAAGCCGAACCAACGCGGTGACGGATTCGGCCGCTTGAAGCCGTAGACGACGGCGCCGCCGCTGTAGAGCAGGCCGCCGACGATGACGCAGACCATGACGGCCACGCCGCCGGTCCGCAGGAAGTCCGGCAGGAAGAAGACCGCGACCCAGCCGAGCGCGATGTAGCACGGGGTGTAGAGCCAGCGCGGGGCGCCGACCCAGAAGACGCGGAAGGCGATTCCGGCGAGCGCGCCCGCCCAGACGACCCACAGCAGCGCCTTCGAGGTGTCGCCCGGCAGCAGCAGGATCGCCAGCGGCGTGTACGTGCCCGCGATGATCAGGAAGATGTTCGCATGGTCAAGTCGTCGCAAAATCGCTTCGCCCCGAGGGCCCCAGTTGCCCCGGTGGTAGAGCGCGCTCACGCCGAACAGCGCGCACGCGGTCACGGTGAAGACGCCGCAGGCGATCCGTCCCCTGGTGCTCTGGGCGAAGGCGGTGAGCACGACTCCCGAGACGAGCACGGCGGGGAACATCCCCGCGTGCAACCACCCTCTGAGCTTGGGTTTCACGGGGATCGGCAAGTCGACGCCGTCGACGATGGGGGACACCTCTGAAGTGTCGTTGCCAAGGACCATGCCGTCAATCCTACCTACGGTCGCGTAAGTTACCTGTTAGTAGATTTAAAGGTGGCGCGGGACACTCCCGGAGTGGTGATGCTCACTCGCGGCGCCCTGGACAGAATCATTTGACGGGGCCCACACTCATATGAGTGCGGTCGGTACCGGATGAGCACTCCACGAACGCGTCCGGGCCGCAGCCCCCAAGGGGCCGAGAACCAAACCCTCAATTTGTGACGCCGGTTCTGTGCGGACCCGGCGGGACGGAGCGATCGTGGCGCGCGGTATTGCGGCTCCCACCAACCATCAGGAACTGACCCGCTGGGTCGGCGAGATCGCCGAACTCACCCAGCCCGACGAGATCGTGTGGTGCGACGGCTCGGAGGCGGAGTACCACCGCCTGGCCGGAGAACTCGTCGCCAAGGGCACCTTCACCAAGCTCGACCCGACCCTGCGCCCCAACTCGTACTACGCGGCCTCCGACCCCTCGGACGTGGCGCGGGTCGAGGACCGGACCTTCATCTGCTCGGAGAACGAGGCGGACGCGGGCCCGACCAACCACTGGAAGGCCCCCGCCGAGATGCGGGAGATCTTCACCGGCGACAAGGGCGTCTTCCGCGGCTCGATGAAGGGCCGCACGATGTACGTCGTGCCCTTCTGCATGGGCCCGGTCGGCTCACCGCTGTCCGCCATCGGCGTGGAGATCACCGACTCCGCGTACGTCGCCGTCTCCATGCGCACGATGACCCGGATGGGTCAGGCCGTGCTGGACGAACTGGGCACCGACGGCTTCTTCGTCAAGGCCGTGCACACCCTGGGCGCCCCGCTCGAAGAGGGCCAGGCCGACGTTCCGTGGCCGTGCAACACCACCAAGTACATCTCGCACTTCCCCGAGAGCCGCGAGATCTGGTCCTACGGCTCCGGCTACGGCGGCAACGCCCTGCTCGGCAAGAAGTGCTACGCGCTGCGCATCGCCTCCGTCATGGCCCGCGACGAGGGCTGGCTCGCCGAGCACATGCTGATCCTCAAGCTCACCCCGCCCAAGGGGGGACCCGAGGCCGTCAAGTACGTCGCCGCCGCGTTCCCCTCGGCCTGCGGCAAGACCAACCTCGCGATGCTGGAGCCCACCGTCCCCGGCTGGACCGTCGAGACCATCGGCGACGACATCGCCTGGATGCGCTTCGGCGAGGACGGCCGCCTGTACGCCATCAACCCCGAGGCCGGTTTCTTCGGCGTGGCGCCCGGCACCGGAGAGCACACCAACTCCAACGCGATGAAGACGATGTACGGCAACTCCGTCTTCACCAATGTCGCCCTCACCGACGACGGCGACGTGTGGTGGGAGGGCATGACCGAGGAGCCGCCCGCGCACCTCACGGACTGGAAGGGCCAGGACTGGACGCCGCAGTCCGGCACGCCCGCCGCCCACCCCAACGCCCGCTTCACCGTCCCCGCCGCGCAGTGCCCGATCATCGCGCCCGAGTGGGAGGACCCGCGCGGCGTTCCGATCTCCGCGATCCTCTTCGGCGGACGCCGCGCCTCGGCCGTACCGCTGGTCACCGAGTCCTTCGACTGGCAGCACGGCGTCTTCCTCGGCGCCAACGTCGCCAGCGAGAAGACCGCCGCCGCCGAGGGCAAGGTCGGCGAACTGCGCCGCGACCCCTTCGCCATGCTGCCGTTCTGCGGCTACAACATGGGCGACTACTTCGGCCACTGGGTCTCGCTCGGCAAGACGCACGACGCCGCCAAGCTGCCGAAGATCTACTACGTCAACTGGTTCCGCAAGGACGCCGCCGGGCGCTTCGTCTGGCCGGGCTTCGGCGAGAACAGCCGGGTCCTGAAGTGGATCGTCGAACGCCTCAACGGCGAGGCCAAGGGCGTCGAGACCCCCATCGGCATCCTGCCGGCCCCCGGCGACCTCGACACCGAGGGGCTCGACATCTCGCAGGACGACCTCGACCTGCTGCTGTCCGTCGACCGCGAGGTCTGGAAAGAGGAAGCCGCCCTCATCCCCGCCCACCTCGAAACCTTCGGCACCCACACCCCGCGCGAGCTGTGGGACGAGTACGAGTCCCTGGTGGCGCGCCTGGGCTGACGTGGGGGGCGCGGATCGCCCGCGCCCCTTCGCGGTGACCTCCCGCGCTCCTTCGCCGTACCTCTTCCGGGCCCGTACCCCTCCCGGACGCCGTACCTCTTACGGCACCTGGCTGTAGCCGCCCAGGAAGTCGCCGATGCGGGTGACCGCGTCCGTCAGGTCCTCCTTGGCGGGGAGGGTGACGAGGCGGAAGTGGTCGGGGTCGGGCCAGTTGAAGCCGGTGCCCTGGACGACGAGGATGCGCTCGGCCCGCAGGAGGTCGAGGACCATCTGCTGGTCGTCCTTGATCTTGTGCACCTTGGGGTCGAGGCGCGGGAAGGCGTAGAGGGCGCCCTTGGGCTTCACGCAGGTGACGCCGGGGATGGCGGTCAGGGCCGCGTACGCCGCGTCGCGCTGCTCGGTCAGCCGGCCGCCGGGCAGGACGAGGTCCTTGATGGACTGGCGCCCGCCGAGGGCGGTGGCGATGGCGTGCTGCGCGGGCACATTCGCGCACAGCCGCATGTTCGCCAGGATCGTCAGACCCTCGATGTAGCTGGTCGCGTGGTCCTTGGGGCCGCACACCGCGAGCCAGCCGCTGCGGAAGCCCGCCACCCGGTACGCCTTCGACAGACCGTTGAAGGTCAGGGTCATCAGGTCGGGGGCGATGGCGGCGAAGGGGGTGTGCGTCGCGTCGTCGTACAGGATCTTGTCGTAGATCTCGTCGGCGCAGACGATCAGCCGGTGCCTGCGGGCGATCTCGGCGATGCCGCGCAGCATCTCGTCGTCGTACACGGCGCCGGTCGGGTTGTTCGGGTTGATGATCACGATCGCCTTGGTGCGGTCGGTGATCTTCCGCTCGATGTCGGCGAGGTCCGGCTGCCATTCCGCCTGCTCGTCGCAGCGGTAGTGCACGGCCGTGCCGCCGGAGAGCGAGACCGACGCCGTCCACAGCGGGTAGTCCGGCGCGGGCACCAGCACCTCGTCACCGTCGTCGAGCAGCGCCTGCATCGACATCTGGATCAGCTCCGACACCCCGTTGCCGAGGTAGACGTCCTCGACGTCCAGGTCGATGCCCTTGGTCTGGTAGTGCTGCATCACCGCGCGGCGCGCCGGGAGGATGCCCTTGGAGTTCACATACCCGTGCGCCGTCCCCAGCGACCTGAGCATGTCCTCCAGGATCTCCGGCGGGCACTCGAACCCGAACGGCGCCGGATTCCCGGTGTTCAGCTCCAGGATGCGGTGACCCGCCGCCTGCAGCCGCATGGCCTCTTCGAGGACCGGGCCCCGGATGTCGTAGCAGACGTTGGCGAGCTTCGTGGACTGGATCACCTGCATGCCGGTCACCTTACGGCCACGTCACGCGGACCGCTCGGTGTTTTCCGCCACGTACCGGCGGACCCGGGGGCGCGGCTGCCAGACTTGGACGGTGTCCTCCCCAGCGGCCGGACCGCCGCCCATGTCGCCGTACGCGACGCCTTACGCGACGCCGTACGCATTCCCGTACGGGTCCTCGTACCCGCCGGTGACCCCGCCCGCGTTCGCTCTGCTCAACGACGAACCCGTGGCCGACGAGACGCGCGACCTGCTCGGCGCCAACCGGGCCGCGGCGCAGCTCACCGGACTGCTGGTGGCCTCGCGCGACGCGACGCCCTTCACCCTCGCGGTGGACGCCGGATGGGGGATGGGCAAGAGCAGCCTGATGCGGCTGGTCGACGTACGGCTCCAGCGGTTCCCCGACGTGCACACCGTCTGGTACAACGCCTGGACCTCGACCGGCGGCGACGCCCTCGAAGGGCTCATCAAATCGGTGCTCAACCAGGTCGACCCCAGCATCCTGCGGCGCGCCCTGCGCCGGATCAGGGCCGGCGGCGCCCTGATGGGCCTGTTACGGGCGCTGACCGTCGTCGCCGCCGGGCCGCTCGGCGTGGCGGGCATGGTCGACGAGCTGTGGAAGCGCCTGTCGGTCGACGCGGGCGCCCGCAACGGCATGCGGGACGCGCTGCGCGACATGGTCGGCGAGTGGACCGCGACGCGCGGCTCCGCGCCCGGCGGCAAACTCCTCGTCATCTTCATCGACGACCTCGACCGCTGCTCGGAGCAGACCTTCCTCGCCGTCTGCGAGGCCGTGAAGGTCTACCTCGACGTGCCGGGCCTCGCCTTCGTCATCGGCTGCGACCGCGCCGCGATCGGCCCCGGCGGACTGCTGCCGGACCTCTCGCCCGCCGGGGCCGCCTTCGTGGAGAAGATCTTCCAGACCAGCTACCGCATCCCCGCGCCCAGCGGCCGGGAGATCCAGGCGTACGTCCGCTCCTGCGCCGAACTGGCAGGTATCGACCACCTGTTGGACCCGCACCTGGTCGAACTCCTCGCCTACCGCGCCGCCCGCAACCCGCGCCGGGTCAAACGCCTGCTCAACGGCCTGCTGTTGGAGGCGAGCCTCAACCCGGTCTGGGCGGGCATCCGCCCCGAGGCCGTCATCCGCACCCTGCTGCTCCAGTACCTCTATCCCGACTTCCACCGCATGATGACGGCGCCCGCCGGGCCCGGGGACGACGCCGACGTGGTGCGCGAATTCCGCACCTACCGCCGGGTCCGCACCCGCCTGTGGTCCCCGGCGCCGCTCGCCGACCCCGACCGGCCGATGGTCGCCGACTTCCTGCGCGCCCACTCCCTGCCGCCGCTGCACGGGCACGAGGACCACGGCACGGTCCTCGCCGACCTCGAAGCCCAGCTCCCGGTCGGCTTCCCCGACCTGGCGGGCGACCCCGCCTTCGTCTCCCTGGTCGAGGACCTGGTGGCGCTGCCCGAGTCCGAACTGGTGCTGCGACGGCTGCGGCAGGGCACCGAGGACGGCGAGGCGGCGCCGTATCCGCCGCTGGCCGGTCCGTGGGAGAGCGCGCCGCAGCCCGCGGCCGGGCCGGAACCGGCCGGGGACCCGGTGGCGTCACCGGGGCCGAGCGGATCGTCGGTCGACTACGGGGATACGGGGGTCGGCACGCCGCCGTACCCGGGGCCCGTGCCGGGGTACGGGCAGGGGCCCGTGCAGGGGTACGGCTACCCGCGCGGTGACGGGTCGCCGTACGAGCCGGATCCGCTGGAGCGGCCGCAGTCGGTGAGCCCCGCGCTCGACGACCCGGAACTGGCCGGGTACGGCGCCGACGCACCGGTCTGGCACGCGCCGCAACAGGGTTCCGGCTACCCGGCCGGGACGCCGGAGCGTACGTTCGCGCTCGCGGTGGCGGCGGGCTTCGCGCGGGGCAGAGGCCGTGCCATCGCCCAGTTGCTGACGGTGAGCTCCGCCGTGCTCCCCGCCGACACGGAAGCCGAGCTCGTCCAGATCTTCGCCGAACACCGCCCCGCCCTGCTGCTCTGCCACGCGGGCTTCGCGGACGAGCCCGCCAAGGGCTTCGCGCTGGTACGCGGTGTGAGGTCACGCGGCTACGCGGGTCCGGTGATCTTCTACTCCGGGCGGATCACGCCCAACGACCGGGCCGCCGCCGGGGCGTTGGAGGCGGTCATCACCGACGACCTGACCGCCGTACCGGCGATCGCCGAGACCCTCACCTCAGGGACTCTCGCCCCAGGGGGCGTCATCCCCGGGCCGTTCGCCGACCAGCCGTTCCTCGCGCCTCGGTCCGCCGCACCGAGCGTCCCGCCAGCACGTCCGTCCGACGGGCGTCCTCGATGACGAACCGGCCGTCGATCAGGACGTACGGGATACCGGTGGGCAGGGCGCGGGGGCGGTCGTACGTGGAACCGGCCGCGACGGTGGCCGGGTCGAACAGGACCAGGTCGGCGCGGTAGCCCTCGCGGACCAGGCCGCGATCGGGCAGCCGCAGCCGGGCGGCGGGCCTGCCGGTCAGATGGGCCACGCACTCCTCAAGGGGCAGCACCCCCAACTCCCTGACGTAGCGCCCCAGATACTCGGGGAAGGTGCCGTACGCGCGCGGGTGCGGCTTGTCGCCGCGCAGGATGCCGTCGGAGCCGCCGGTGTGCACGCGGTGCCGCATGATGGCCCGGACGTTCTCCTCGTGGCCGACGTGCTGGAGGATCGTGGTGGCGAGCCGGTCCTCCAGCAGGAGCCGCCGGGCGGTCGCGAAGTCCGCGATCCTGCGCCCGACATGGGCGGCCAGCGAGCGCTCGCGCACCCCGGCGACCTCGATCACCGACCAGTCGACGGGGACGCCGTGGCTGCCGTCGGCGCCGTCCACCTCCATCACCCGGCGGATGCGCGCCGCCGTCGCGTCGTCGCGCAGCCGGGCCAGCGTCGCCTCGGGGCCGCCCTCGGTGGCCCAACTGGGCAGCATCGCCACGAGGGTTGTGGAGCCGGGGAGGTAGGGGTAGCTGTCCAGCGAGATGTCCGCGCCTGCGGCCAGGGCCGCGTCCAGCAGCGCCAGCAGTTCGGGGGCGCGGCCCTCGTTCTCCGGGAAGTTCATCGTGGCGTGCGCCAAGTGCAGCGCGCAGCCCGCCTGTTCGGTGAGCGCCACCATCTCCTCGTACGCCCGCAGCGCGCCCGCCCCGTACGACCTGTGGTGCGGGCAGTAGTAGCCGTCGTACGCCGCCACCACCCGGCACAGCTCGGTCAGTTCCGCGTCCGACGCGTACATCCCCGGCGTGTACGTCAGCCCCGACGACAGGCCCACCGCGCCCTGGGCCAGGCCGTCGGCGACCAGTTCCTTCATCCGTGCCAGCTCCGCCGCCGTGGCCGGGCGGTCCTCCCAGCCCAGCGCCAGCATCCGGACCGTGCCCTGCGGCACCAGATACGCGGCGTTGACCGCGATGCCCCGGTCCAGCCGGTCCAGGTACTCGCCGACGCTCCGCCAGTCGAACTCCACGTCCGAGCCGTCGCCGTTCCACCCCGCGATCTGGGCCCGCACCTGCGCCAACGTCCGGTCGTCGACCGGCGCGTACGACAGGCCGTCCTGGCCGAGGACTTCCAGCGTCACGCCCTGTGCCGCCTTCGCCTCGTGCGACGGGTCCCGCAGCAGCGCCAGGTCGCTGTGCGCGTGCATGTCGATGAACCCCGGCGCCAGCGCCAGACCCTCCGCGTCCACCACCCGTCTCGCCGTGAGCCGCCGCCCCCCGTCCTTCCGCCGGATCTCCCCGACCCGGCCCCCCGCCAGCCCCACGTCCGCCACATACGACGCCGCCCCCGTTCCGTCGATGACGCGAGCGTCGCGGAACACGAGATCCATGGCGGGGCCTTTCATGTCGTCACGGTTGCCGCTCATCGCCGCCGGGCTAGTCCTCAATCGCCGGACGGGCTGGTCGGCTGGCGGGGGTTGCGTCGTCGGTCGCGGGTCGGGCTGTGCGTTGCTTCGCGCTGGTCGGCCGACGGCGGGCTTCGTCCTCGGTCGCCGGACGGGCTGGTCCGGCGCTTCTGGCGCGCCCGCCCAACCGGCCGCCCGTGCCCAGGGTTCGCACCCGGCGGTCGTCCCGCCCGGACCCGAGCCGCCTTCCCGCCCATCCGGCGGCCTCCGCCGAGCCCGTCCGGTGGGCGGGCGAAGCCTGCGCCCGCGCCGTCCGCGCCGTCCGCGCCAGACGGTCCGGGCCGTCCGGGCACCGCTTCCGGCGCGGGACGCGGCACACCCCTTTCAGCCCGTCCGGCGATTGAGGACATGGGGGGCGGGTGGGTTAGAAGAAGGTGCGGATGTAGGCGGGGACGGTGGCGTCGGGGGCGGTGACCGGGATGAGGGGCCACTTGTCGAAGGTGGTGCAGGGGTGGGAGAGGCCGAGGGCGACCCAGTCGCCGACGGCGAGGGGGTCGGAGGCGGGGACGGCCAGCCAGGTGTGCTGGTCGGACAGGGCGGTGACGGTGAGCCCGTCCGGCGCCGGACGCGGACCGGCGTCGGCGCCGCGAACCGTCTGGACGGACGGCAGCCCGAGATCGTACGGCGCGTCGCGCTTCCCGGCGTTGAGGAACGCCTGGGTGGGCGAGGGCCGGGAGACGACCTGGGCCCAGAGCCGGAAGGCCGGTTCGAGGGCGCCCTCGTCCGGGACCCGGTTGAACGGCGTGCGCCGCCGGTAGTGGTCGTCGTCGTGCGTGACGTACGCCCCGGAGCGCAGCAGCTTCAGGACCGGCAGGGACATCGCGGGCACGTCCGCGAAGACCTCCGCGACGAGGTCGAACCAGGCGGAGCCCCCGGCGCTGACCACGATCTGCTCGGCGCCCCCGAAGAGCCCGTCGGCGTCGAGGGCGCCGGCGAGCGCGACCAGCCGCCGCAGCCAGGCACGTACCCGCTCGGGGTCGGCGTCCGGCACCTCGCCCTCGTACCCGGCGACGCCGGTCAGCCGCAGCGTGCCGGTCGCGGCGACGGCCGCCGCGACGGCCGCGCACTCGTCCTCGGTCCTGACACCGGTCCTGGCGCCCTCGCCGCCCGCGAGCTCGACCACGACGTCCAGCCGCCGCCGCGTCCCGGCGTCCCGCAGCGCCGCGTCCATCAGCTCGACACCGCGCACGGAGTCGACGTACGTGACGACGGTGAGGCCGGGGTCGGCGTCGAGCTGACCGCCGATCCAGCGCAGCGCCACCGGGTCGACGACCTCGTTGGCGATGAAGATCCGCGGCACCCCGAACGCCCGGCACACGCGCGCCTGGTGGGGTACGGCGACGGTGATCCCCCAGGCGCCGCGCGCGAGTTGGTCGGCGAAGAGCTGCGGGGCCATGGACGTCTTGCCGTGCGGGGCGAAGGACAGGCCGTGTTGGGCGGTGTACCGCTCCAGCAGGTCGAGGTTGTGCGCGAGGGCGGCCTGGGACAGGACGAGGACGGGCGTGGTGAAGCCGCCGTCGAAGAGGCCGCGGCGCTGGTCGGCCAGCTCGCCGACGGTCAGCCCCTCGGCGTCCGGCGGCAGCCCCTTGAAGCGGTGGTCGACGCGCTCCCCGCGCAGCCCGGCCGCCAGCGCCGCCACCCGCTCGGCACCGGCACCGGCTCCCGTGCCGACCCCGGCCCCGCCCCCGTGTCCGCCCACGTCCGCCGTCATCGAACCTCCCGAGTTGCAACATATGCAACGGCCGTTGCATACAGTGATGCAAGCTGTCTAACATCCCCGCGAGTGCCTGGTCAACGGTGCTCCTGCCCACCAGGCCACCGCCGCTCCCGCCGCGGCCCGCAGAAGTGAGTGACCGCCGTGACCGTACCGACGAGCCCGAGCGCCGCCCCCGGCGCCGCCGACTTCGACGTCGTCTGCCTCGGCGAGTCCATGGTCACCTTCGTCCCCTCCCGCCCCGGCCGCCTCGCCGACGTGCCCGCCTTCCACCGCGCGATCGGCGGCGCCGAGTCCAACGTGGCCTGCACCCTGGCCCGCACCGGCCACCGCGCCCGCTGGATCAGCCGCGTCGGCGCCGACGGCTTCGGCGACCACCTGGTGGAGACGATCGCCGCGGCCGGGGTCGACGTCAGCGCCGTACAGCGCGACCCGCACCGCCCCACCGGCGTGTACTTCCGTACGGCGGGCGAGCGCGCCGTCGGTACGGACGCCCCCGCCGACCGGGCCGAGGTCGTCTACTACCGGGCCGGTTCCGCCGCCTCCGCGCTCGCCCCCGACCTCGTCGCCCGCGCCGACGCGTGGAGCGGCCGGGTGCTGCACCTCACCGGCATCACCGCCGCGCTCTCCGCGACCTGCGCGGAGCTGATGCGCGGCCTCACCCGCCGCGCGCCGGGACGCCCGCTGGTCTCCTTCGACGTCAACCACCGCCCGGCGCTGTGGCGCGACGCCGACCCCCGGCGCACGCTCGACCTCGCCCGCGGCTGCGACCTCGTCTTCGTCGGCGAGGACGAGGCGCAGGCCGCCTGGGGGCTGCCGGACGCGGCCGCGGTACGGGCCGCGCTGCCCGAGCCGCGGACGCTGGTGGTCAAGCAGGGCGAGGCGGGCGCGACCGTCTTCGACGGCGACGAACGCCGTCACGTCCCCGCCCTCGCGGTCGACGTCGTCGCGCACGTCGGCGCGGGCGACGCCTTCGCCGCCGGGTACCTGTCGGCGGCCCTGCGCGGCCTGCCCGTACGCGACCGCGTCAGGCACGGCCATGTGCTGGCCGCCGCCGCGCTGACCGAGCCGGGCGACCTCGGCACGCCGCCCGGCCGCGCCCGCGCCGACGCGCTGGTCGCCCTGGACGACGCGGCATGGGGGAGACTGCGGCTGGGCGCCGGGTGGACGGCGTCCGGAGATCGTGCGCCCACGACGACGGAGGAGGGACCGCGGTGAGCCAGACGGTCGACCGCGCGCTGAGCATCCTGCCGCTGCTGGCCGAGGGCCCGGCGGGGCTCGAACAGGTCGCCACCCGGCTCGACGTCCACAAGTCCACCGCGCTGCGGCTGCTGCGGACCCTGCACGAACACGGCCTGGTCTACCGGCAGCAGGACCAGCGCTACCGGCTCGGCGCCCGCCTGTTCGCCCTCGCCCAGCAGGCCATCGAGACCCTCGACATCCGCGGCATCGCCCACCCCCACCTCGCCGCGCTCAACGAACGCACCGGCCACACCGTGCACCTCGCGGTGTACGAGCAGGGCGAGGTCGTCTACATCGACAAGGTCGAGAGCCGCTATCCGGTACGGATGTACTCCCGGATCGGCCGCCCGGTCGCCATCACGGTCGCCGCCGTCGCCAAACTGCTCCTGGCCGACCTGCCCGAGCCCGAACGGCGCTCGGTGGCCGAGCAGTTGGAGTACCCCCGCTACACCGCGAAGTCCACGCCCGACGCCGCCGCGTTCCTCGCCGAACTGGCCCGCGTCCGCGAACAGGGCTGGGCCACCGACCTCGGCGGCCACGAGGAGTCCATCAACTGCGTCGGCGCGCCCCTGCGCGGTCCCGACGGCCGCGTCTGCGCCGCCATGTCGCTCTCGGCCCCCAACGTCGTCGTCCCCGCCGACGAACTGCTACGCCTGCGCCCGCTGTTGCTGCGGACGGCCGAGGCCGTCAGCCGCGACCTGTCGGGAAGCGCGCCCGCGCCCGCATCCGCATCTGTACCGGTACCCGCATCCGTACCCGTACCCGTACCCGTATCCGCGTCTGTACCCGCACCAGATTCAGTGAAGGACAACTCCGCATGAGCAACGGCCAGAAGACCGCGATCGTCCCGGCCACCCACACGGCGCCGCCCGCCAAGTTCTCGCACGGCGTCCGCAAGGGGAATCTCCTCCAGGTGGCCGGCCAGGTCGGCTTCCTCCCGGCCGTCGAGGGCCAGCCCCCGACGCCCGCGGGCCCCGGCCTGCGCGAGCAGACCCTCCAGACCCTCGCCAACGTCCAGGCCGTCCTCGAAGCGGGCGGTGCCACCTGGGAAGACGTCATCATGATCCGCGTCTACCTCACGGACACGGACCACTTCGCCGAACTCAACGCCATCTACAACGAGTTCTTCGCCTCCCTCGTCGAGCCCCCCGCCGCCCGCACCACCATCTACGTCGGCCTCCCCGCCGGCCTGCTGATCGAAATCGACGCCCTGGCCGTCCTGGGGTGACGGCTCCTCCCGCGCGGGAGGAGAGCTTTCGGGGCGCGGGGAACGCGTCGGGGGCGCCCCCTGTCCCGCACGTGCGGGACAGGGGGCGCCCCCTTGGAGCGGACTCCGTGTTACGGCATGCCGTGCACGTGGGCCCCGACGCTGTTGGACCAGGCGTTGCCCGCCGAGGCGTCCCAGTTGGTGGACCAGGTCATGGCCCCGCGGATGGTGGGCCAGGTGGTGGACGGGTGGAAGGTCCCGCACCCGGTGCCCTTGGCGAGGCAGTCCAGCGCGTTGTTGACGACGGTCGGGCTGACGTAACCGGAGCCCGCGGCGCTGGTGGACGCCGGGGTGCCGATGCCGACCTGGGACGGGGAGAGCCCGGCCTGGATGGCGGTGCAGGCCAGGGTCGTGATGAAGTCCACCGTGCCCTGGCTGTAGACGCCGCCGTCGCAGCCGTTCATCGAACCGCTGTTGTAGTACTGGGTGTTGACGACGGTCAGGATGTCCTTGATCTTCAGCGCCGTGGCCAGGTAGTCACTGCCCGCCGAGAGCATGTCGATGGTCTGCGGCGCCATCGTGATGATGAGCGACGAGCCCGCCTTGGCGCTCAGCGCGCGCAGTGCCTGCGGCATGTAGGTGGTGTCGATGCCGTTCTCGAGGTCGATGTCGACGCCGTTGAAGCCGTACGTCTGCATCAGCGTGTAGACGCTGTTGGCGAAGTTGGTGGCCGAGGCGGAGTCACGGACCGAGATGGTGCCGTTCTGACCGCCGACGGAGATGATCACCTTCTTGCCCGCGGCCTGCTTGGCGGCGATGTCCGCCTTGAACTGCGCGGTGCTGTAGTTCAGCGCCGGGTCGAGGGTGAACGAGACCGCGCCGGGCGTGGTCGTCGCGTCCGCGAAGGCGACGGCGATGATGTCGTACTGGCTCTGCACCTGCGCGATGGTCTGCACGGTGGCGCCGTTGTTGAAGTTCTGCCAGTAGCCGGTGACCGCGTGCTTGGGGATGCTGCTGGTGGGCGGGCTGGTCGGCGGCGTGGTGGGAGGCGTCGTGGGCGGGGTGGTGGGAGGTGTCGTGGGGGGAGTGGTCGGCGGCGTCGTGGGAGGCGTCGTCGGCGGGGTGGTCGGCGGGGTCGTGCCCGTACCGCCGGGGCCCGACAGCGAGATGTCGTCCGCGAAGTACGCGGGCTGCGCGTACCAGCCGTGGGTGTAGATCGTCACGGACTTGGTGTTCGCGCCGGTGGTGAAGCTGACGCTGAGCTGCTGGTACGAGGAGGCCGACGGCGTCCAGGTGGACGGGTCGGTGCCGCCGGTGCCGGTCGCGCCCAGGTAGACGTACGAGCCCTGCACCCAACCGCTGAGCGTGTACTGGGAGTTGGGCTGCACGCTGACGACCTGGGAACACTGGCCGGTGTCGCTGCTGGTCGGGGTGGCCTTGAGGGCGGCGGAGCCGGAGTGCACCGGGCTGGAGACGGTGCTGCCGCTGCCCGCGGTGCAGGTCCAGCCGGAAAGGCCGCTCTCGAAGCCGGGGTTGGCGGCGAGGTTGGTGGTCGCGGCGCTGGCGCTGCCCATGTCGACGAGCGCGACACCGGTGCCGATCACCGCGGCGGCGCTCAGCCCCGCGATACCTCGGCGGAAGAACGTCGAGCGGACGAGCTTTGATCTGTGCTGGGCATGGCTCGCTTGATTCGCGTGCGATGCACGTTCCACGACTGCCTCCTGGGGGCAAGGAGTTGGGGGGTAGTGGGAGTGCGGTGGCGCATGACATGACGTACGGACGTGAACGGGTGACCTGAAGTGCCGACGTGCGGAGCAATGTGAAGCGCATGCAGAAAACAGATGACAGGGAGAAAGTTGGTCCAGACCAATTCGGTTGTCAAGACCTCCGCCGGACACCTGTCGTTCACCACTTCCGATCCGCAACTTTCCGCACCCAAGCCGCTACACATCGATAAGCTGACGACCGCGAATCGCCAGGTACCGGCCACCACCGGGCGCAGGAGGGGAGGTTCCGCATGCCGAGCGTCATCACCGTCACCTCTGACGATCTCTCGCTCTCGCTGGAAGAGCAGTTGACGCGCACCACGACCGCGCTCGACACGTACGGGCACCTCATCGCCCTGGCACCGGCCGAACCGGCCGACCCCGCCAGGCGCCGGATGCACACCGTGCGGTCCGCCCTCGAAGCCGACCGGATCGCGATCGTCCCCAGCCCGCTGCCCCCGCTGGCCATCGCCCTGCTCGCCGAGCAACTGCGCCAGCTCTCCGGCACCGACCTCGGCCCCGGCGTCCTCGCGGGCGCCGCCCGGCTGCTCACGTACTACCTGCACTCCGGCGCGCTGCTCGGCTCCGTCGCCAAGCTCGACCGCGTCCCGGTCGGCGTGGGCGCCCACGTCAAGTCCCTCGTGCCGGGACGGCACTTCGCCGTCCTCGCGCACCCCGAGCCGTACCTGGCCGAGGCCGAACCGGGCACCGTCCCGCCGGGGCCCGGCTACCAGACACAGCTCGCCGTCGCGGGCAAGGGCGTCGACCCCGCCTGGGTCACCGGACCGCTCGCCAGCGGCTGGCGCGCCCAGCACCTGCGCGAAGTGCCGCTGCCGACCGACTCCCCACGCTGGTGGGGCACGTCCCGGCTGGTCGAATTCACCGCCTACATCGCCGATGTGGGCATGCTCTACCAACTCGTCACCTCGGTACGGCGCGACACCTGCACCTGGTGCGGGCTCGAAGTCATCGGTGACCAGTGCTTGTTCTGCGCCACACGGCTGGGGGATCGTACGGCTCCGGCGAAGCACGCCGCCGCCCGGCCGGGGCGCGAGGTCGAGACACCGCGCCGCCCCCAACTCGAACCCCACAAGCGATAGGTCCGCCCGCACATGAACTCACGTCAGCGTCGTGGTGTCGTCCTCCTCGTGATCTCCGTGATCTGCGCGGTGGCCGCCTTCGCGGGAGTGCTCGCCGTCGTCAGCGACGCGCGGTCACAGGTCGGACCGAAGGTCACCGCGTACGAACTCAGCGCCGACGTACCGGCGTACCAGGCGCTGACCGCGTCCCAGGTGCACCGGATCCGGATACCGAAGCGCTGGCTGCCGGACACCGCCGTACGCGATCTCGGCCAGCTCCAGGGCAAGATCGCCGCCGTGCCGCTGCGCAAAGGCTCGCTGCTCCAGTCCGACATGGTCGCCGCCCGGCCCGAACTCCAGGCCGGACAGATGGAGATCGCCATCATGATCGACGCCGAGACCGGCGTCGCGGGCAAGATCACCCCCGGCGCCCGGGTCAACATCTTCGCCACCTTCCAGGGCCGCAAGGACACCGACCCCGACGTCTCGAAGATCATCGTGTCCGGCGCGCAGGTCATCGACGTCGGCGAGATCAAGGCCTTCGACAAGAGCGAGAACGCCCAGCGGCTGTCCACCGAAGGCGTGCCGATCACCTTCGCGCTCAACGCCGGGGACGCCCAACGCGTCGCCTACGCCGAGTCGTTCGCGGAACACGTACGCCTCGCGCTGGTCGCCCCAGGTGACAGCTCCGCACCCTCGCAGACCGACCGCACGTACACCCTGAGCGGCGACGGCGGCACCGGAGGCAAGCCGTGACCGTACGCATCCTCGCCGGAACCGCCGACCCCGACGCCGCGCGCGCCCTGCTCGGCCTGCTCGGCCAACTGCCCGGCGCGGAACCGGCACCCGCGCTCGGCGACTCCACGGCGCTGCTCGAAACCCTCACGCGCGCCGCCGAGGCCGGGATCGACGAACTGCCCGAGGTCGTCATCGTGCAGGAGGGCATCGGACCGATGCCCGCGCTCGACCTCATCCGCGACGTCGCCCTGCGCTTCCCCGCCATCGGCGTCGTCCTGCTCACCGCCGACCCCAGCCCCGCCGTGCTCGCCGCCGCCATGGACTCCGGCGCCCGAGGCGTCGTCGGATTCCCGCTCTCCTACGACGAGTTGGGCGCCCGCGTCGAAGCCGCCGCCACCTGGTCGGCCGGCGTCCGCAGACACCTCGGCCCGCAGCGCGCCCTGCCCGCCGTCGCGGGCGGTACCCTCATCGCCGTCGCCGGGGCCAAGGGCGGCGTCGGTACCACCGTCACCGCCGTCCAACTCGCCCTCGCCGCCCACGCGTCGGGCCGCTCCACCGCCCTGGTCGACCTCGACCTCCAGGGCGGTGACATCGCCTCCTACCTCGACGTCCAGTTCCGCCGCTCCATCGCCGACCTCGCCGACATCGCGGACGTCTCCTCCCGGGTCCTGCACGACGCCATGTACGTCCACGAGTCCGGCCCCGCCCTGCTGCTCGCCCCCGCCGACGGCGAACGCGGCGAGGACGTCACCGACCGCTCGGCCCGCCTCGTCCTCGCCGCACTCCGGCAGCGCTACGAAGTCGTCGTCGTGGACTGCGGCACCCAGATGACCAGCGCCAACGCTGTCGCCGTCGAGGTCGCCGACGCCGCCGTCCTCGTGCTCACGCCCGACGTCATCGCCGTGCGCGCCGCCAAGCGCATGGTCCGCATGTGGGACCGGCTCCAGATCCGCAAGCCCCAGGACACCACCGCCGTCGTCAACCGCCACACCCGCGGCACCGAGATCCAGCCGTCGCTGATCGGCCGCATCACCGGCACCCGCATGGCGACCTCCGTCATCCCCGCCGGATTCCGCGAACTCCAGGCCGTCATCGACGCCGGCCGCCTCCAGGACCTCGACGCCCGTTCCACCGTCAAGGCCGGAATCTGGGCACTGGCAGGGGAGTTGGGCCTGGTCAGCAGCGCGACGCTGCCCGCCGCACGCGGGAAGAAGCAGCGCCGCGAGCGGTCCGAACGCGGCGACCGGGGCCAGGTCACCCTCGAAACCCTCGGCATGACGCCGATCATCCTCATCACCCTGCTGCTCATCTGGCAGGCGGTGCTGGCCGGTTACACCTTCACGCTCGCGGGCAACGCCGCCGATCAGGCGGCCCGGGCCGCGGCGGTGGGTTCCGACGCCTCCGCTGCCGCGAGCAGCGACCTTCCCAGCGCGTGGGGGCCAGGCGACACCTCGGTCAGCCGCGCGGACGGCACCGTCTCGGCGACCGTCACCCTCAAAATGCCCCTCCTCATCCCCGGCATCGGCGACTTCGTCCCCATCTCGGGCCACGCGAAGACGCTGGACGAAACGGCCAAGCGATGAAGCGCTCCCGCCGCCGGGCTCCCGCAGCCCGTACCTCCGCCGTGCGCGCGGTTCCCCGCGCCCCTTCGGGGCCCTCCCGGCGCGGGTTCGGGGGCGGCGCCCCCGAGAGGCACCGCGGGTCCGCCCGGGACCGGGGAGTGGCATCGCTCGAATACCTCGGAATGCTCCCGTTCCTGCTCCTGATCGCCCTCGCGGGCATCCAACTCGGCCTCGTCGCGTACTGCGGCGAACAGGCCGGCACGGCGGCCCGGACGGCGGCCAGGACCGCCGCGCAGGCGGGCCCGAACGGGGGAGAGGCGGCCGGCCAGCAGGCCGGCCAGGCGGCGGTGAGCGACTGGCTGACCGCGACGATCCGGTTCACGACGTCCGACACGACGACCGTGACCGCGCAGGCCACGGTGAAGGTCCCGTCCGTCCTGCCGGGCGTCAGTTTCTTCGACCCCGTGAAGCGCTCCGCCACCATGCCGAAGGAGGACACGACACGATGAGCCTCCGTGCCCGCCTCGCCGTCGAAGAGGCGACCCCGCAGACGCAGGAAGGCCACATGGTGGCCGTCTACCGCGCGAAACTGCTCCAGGAGATCGACCTCGCGGAGATGTCGGCGCTCGCGCCGGGCGAGCGCAGGGCCCGGCTGGAACGGGTGCTCGGCCACATCATCAGCCGCGAGGGCCCGGTGCTGTCCACGGCGGAACGCGCCGCGCTGATCCGCCGCGTGGTGGACGAGGCGCTCGGCCTCGGCATCCTGGAACCGCTGCTCGAAGACCCCACCGTCACCGAGATCATGGTCAACGGCCCCGACAAGATCTACGTCGAGCGCGGCGGCCGGGTCGAGGCGGTCGCCGCCCGCTTCTCGTCGGCGGAACAGCTCCTCCAGACCATCGAGCGGATCGTCTCCACGGTCAACCGCCGTGTGGACGAGTCGAATCCGATGGTCGACGCCCGGCTGCCGTCGGGCGAGCGCGTCAACGTCATCATCCCGCCGCTGTCGCTGACCGGGCCCACGCTCACCATCCGCCGCTTCCCGCGCGCGTACACGCTCCAGGAGCTGATCGCTCTCGGGACGCTGGACGAGCACATGCTGTTGCTGCTCTCGTCGTTCGTGCGCGCAAAGTGCAACATCATCGTCAGCGGCGGTACGGGCTCGGGCAAGACCACGCTGCTCAACGCGCTGTCCGGGCTGATCCCCGACGGCGAGCGGATCATCACGGTCGAGGACGCGGCCGAACTCCAGCTCCAGCAGGAGCATGTGATCCGGCTGGAGTCGCGCCCGCCCAACGTCGAGGGCGAGGGCCGGATCACGATTCGCGACCTCGTACGCAACTCCCTGCGGATGCGCCCCGACCGGATCATCGTCGGTGAGGTCCGCGGCGGCGAGACCCTCGACATGCTCCAGGCGATGTCCACAGGACACGACGGCTCACTGGCCACCGTGCACGCCAACTCCGCCGAGGACGCGGTGCTCAGGCTCCAGACGCTCGCGTCGATGAGCGAGGTCAAGATCCCCTTCGAGGCGCTGCGCGACCAGATCAACAGCGCCGTGGACGTCCTCGTCCAGCTCAACCGCCACATCGACGGCACCCGCAGGATCGGCGAGATCGCCGTCCTGTCCTCCCGCGGCCGTGACGTCTTCCGGCTCACCTCCGCGACCCGCTTCCGCGCGGAACCGCTCGGCGTCGACCGCATCGTCCGCGGCTGGTACGAACACCGGCCCGTCCCGCGCGAGATCGCCGAGCGGCTCTACCTGTCCGGCGAACACGTACCCGCCGCCTTCGGCATCGGCGCGAGCGAACTCGAACTCGACAGCAGGGAGGCGAAGTGACCGCCGTTCCGCAAGAGTTGACGGCGGTCGCGGCCCCGCCCGGCAGCGGTCTCCCACACCTGGCAGCGAGCCCCGGATTCGCCTCGGGACCGTACCCGCTGCTCGTCCTCGGCGTCAGCGTGCTCGCCCTCGCACTGGCCGTGTGGGGCGGCCACGCCTGGCGCGGCGGCAGGGCCGACCGGGCCGCGCTCGTCGACCGGCTCGCCGGCGACTTCGGCGGCGGCCCCCGCGAATCGGCCTTCGCCGGACTCGACCGCCGCGTACGCCGCTACGCCTGGGGCCAGCGCCTCGCGGCCCGACTGGCCGCCACGGGAACGAACTTGACGCCAGGTCAGTTCACCGCGGCCGCGATCGGCGTCGTCCTCGTCGCGTGGGTGCTCGCCGCGGCGGTCCTCGCCCCCTTCTTCGGGCCGATCGCCGCACTCATCGCGGGCTGGTCCGCGTACAGCTTCCTGGAGTGGCGCCGCCGCGTCCGTACCGAGCGCTTCATCGCCCAACTCCCCGAACTCGCACGCGTCCTGGCCAACGCCACCCAGGCCGGGCTCGCCCTGCGCACCGCCGTCTCCATGGCGGCGGAGGAGCTGGACGCGCCCGCGGGCGAGGAGCTGAAGCAGGTCGCGGACGCGATGGCGGTGGGCCACTCCATCGAGGACGCGCTGGCCGAGCTGCAACAGCGGCTGCCCAGCCGCGAGTTGGTCGTGCTGGTCTCCACGCTGGTGCTCTCCAGCCGCGCGGGCGGCTCCGTCGTCGAGTCGCTGCGCAACCTCACGGTCACCCTGGAGGAGCGCAAGGAGACCCGGCGCGAGATCCGCACCCAGATGTCCCAGGTCACCGTCACCGCCTACGCGGTCCCGGTCATCGGCATCGGCTCCCTGCTGCTCCTCAACCAGATCATGCCGGGCTCGCTCAGCGCCATGACCGGCTCCACCGTCGGCCGGATCTGCGTCCTGGTCGCGCTGGGCCTGTACGTGGTCGGCTTCGCGCTGATCCGCCGGATGTCGAGGATCGACGTATGACCGCGACCGTGCACACCTCACGCGGCAACCGGCCGGTGACCGGAGGGAATTCCCGATGCTCCTGATCGGCCTCGTCCTGGCGGCGGTCGTCGCCGCGGGCGTCGTCGGCGTCGTCCACGCCGTCGCACTCCTGCGCGCCGACGTGAAGCTCCCTGACGACCTGGCCCTCGCGCTGGAAGTCGGCAGGACCCGGACGACCCGTACCGGCAACGCCATCGACCGGATCGGCATCCGCTGGGCGCCGATGGTGATGCGGATGATGGGCCCGGCCCGGATCGCCAAAATGCGCGCCCGGATCGACCACGCGGGCCACCCGCACGGCCTCACCGTCGAGCGCTACGCCGCCCGCCGCGCCGTCTACGGCGGCCTCGGCGGCTTCGCGGCCCTGCTGCTGCTCGTCCAAGGGCACTGGATCCTGGCCCTGTTGCTCGCCGCGTACGCCTGGTGGTGGGCCGACCTCGGCATCTGGCTGGCCGTCCGCCGCCGCCGCGACGACATCGAACGCACCCTCCCCGACTTCCTCGACGTCCTCGCCGTCGTCGTCAGCGCGGGCCTCGGCTTCCGCCAGGCCCTGGAACGCGTCAACGCCGTGTACCAGGGCCCCTGGTCGGACGAGATCCGGGTCGCCCTGCGTCAGATGGACGTCGGCGTCAGCCGCCGCGACGCCTTCGACCAGCTCCGCAGGCGCAACCGCAGCGACCAGGTCGGCCAGTTCGTCACCGCCCTCCAGCAGGGCGAGGAACTGGGCGCCCCGATCGCCCGCACCCTCCTCCAGATCGCCAACGACATGCGCCGCACCGAGGCCCAGAACGCCCGCCGCCGCGCCGCCCGCATGGTCCCGCGCGCCACCGGCGTCATCACCACCATCCTCGTTCCGGCGACCATGATCCTGCTGATCACCGGCACGATCATGGGCTCCCACATCCAGTTCGGCGACACCTTCGGCAGCGGCGGATGACGGGGCGGGTGGTGGTTCGTACGTCGGGCCGGGTGATGGGGCGGGTGTCGGCGCGGACGACCGGGCGGATGACGGTCGTGGCCGCCGGACGCGGCGCGCGCGTGACCGGTGACGATGAGCGGAGACGGCGGCCGATGACCGGAGATGAGCGGTTGATGACCTGGCGATTACTGTGATCCGCTGGCCACACAGTGTGATCAACCGGCATGCTGTAAGCGCCAATTGGCGCAGAACGGGCTGCGGATGTCCGAGGTTCGGGTGTACCTTTGCATTCGCAACCATATTTGCACCTGCAATCAGAACCGATCCGCTGCGGACGGCAACACGACCAGCGAGAGGCGGTGCGCCGTGGACACCTACCCCGACAGGTGGAACGCGGCCGTCGCACGCATCCGTCAGGTGACGAAGAATGGGGCGAACGATGATGAACAGGTGGGTAGTCCGGCGCTACACGGACACCGAGATCTGGCTGCGCGACCGCACGGACAGACTCGCGGCCCGGATCGCCGACCGGTCGGCGGACGGGTCGGCCGACAGGGGTCAGACGTCGTTCGAGTATCTCGGGATCGCGGTGGTGATCGCGGTGATCATCGGAGTGCTGGCGGGGACGACGGACATCGGCACGAAGATCAAGGACGGCATCAACTCGATGATCGACAAGATCACCGCCGGAAACGGCAAGTAGGCCGGTTCGGGGATGACCGCGGTCAGACCCTCGGCATCTACATCGTGTCCATGGCCGCGCTGTTCTTCCTGGCCTTCGCGTACTTCGCGGTCGGCCAGGCCGCGGTCGTCCGCAACTCCGCCCAGACCGCGGCGGATTCGGCGGCGCTTGCCGCCGCTCGCGCGGACCGTGATGCCGCGTCCGCCGACTTCCTCGCCGCACTGACCTCGGGCGACCTCGTCCAACTGGGCAAACTGCTGGCGAATTTGGGGGCGCACGACGCGGAGGCGTGCGCTGCCGCGTCCTCGTACGCCGGGCAGAACGATGCCGCCGTGGACGCTCCGGACGGCTGCGGCCGGGCCTCCGGCGTACCGCTCGGATACACCGTCTCCGTCACGACCCTGGGCACGGTCGGCACCTCGGTGGTCGACGGCACCGAGACCAAGCACGCCAAGGCCACCGCCACCGCGGTGGTCGAACCGCGCTGCGGACTTGGCGACAAGGACGGCAACGCGATCGGATTCATCTGCAACGGCGACCATGTGACGGTCGATCCGACGGCGGGCGGCTTCGTGCTGGACCTGTCGACCTTCTACACCGTCCACTTGAGCAAGTGACGGCGGCCGAGCGATGAGGGAACGGGGAACGATGCGATACGGGCACAGGGCGACGATTGCGGTGGCGTTCGCCGCCGGTGCCGCCATCACGCTGGCGGGTTGCGGTGGCGGAGGCGGCGGCGGTGACAAGGCGGACAACAAGCCGTCCACCTCCGCGAGCGCGTCGAAGAACCCTGGATCGAGCGGCGGTGACACCGCCGCGCCGAGCGCCACCGCGACCCAGATCCTCGCCCAGATCAAGGGCGAGAGGGACATCGAGGTCACCATCAACTCGGCCGTGCGGGACTCCGGCGGATTCGTCACGGTCCAGGGGGTTGTGACCAACAACGGCACGAACATCTTCAACGCGGACAACTGGGTCGGCAACGAGACCGCGCTGTCCTCGTCCGGCGCGTCGGTCGCGGGCGCGGTCCTCGTCGACGAAGCCGGAAAGAAGCGCTACTACGTACTGCGCGACACGGACGGCAAGTGCCTGTGCACGATGAAGCTGCTGAGTGTCCAGCCCAAGGAATCCCGCCCGTTCTTCGCCCAGTTCCCCGCCCCGCCGGAAGCCACCACCCAAGTGTCGTTCGAGCTGCCGACGATGCCGCCCGCGAAGATCACGATCTCGGAGGGGTGAGGACGATGAAGCGCAACGCGTCGCCGCCCGGGGCGGCATCCCGCGCCGGAGGTCAGCGGGCCGCCCTGTCCGCGGGTGTGGTGATCGTGCTCGTGCTGGCCGCCGGGACGGTGGCCGGGGGGACCGCGGCCGTGGCCGACACGAATCCGCCGCCCACGGCCGGTGACAGCACGCCGACGGCCCCCGTGCGGATCGACCCGACGTCGCCAGGACTCAGGCTGCCGGAGGGCTCGACGCTGGCGCCGGCGAAGGTGCTGGACATCGTGTCCGTGACGGACGAGTCGTCGACGAAGGCGAGCCAGCCGGAGCAGCGGCAGGAGACGTCGAACTCGACGGTCACCTACGCGCTCCAGTCGGAGGTGCTGTTCAAGAAGGACAGCGCCGTGCTGTCGCCCACGGCGACCTCGCGGATCCAGGCCATCGCGGACGACATCACCGCACGCCATGTGACGTCACCCATCCGGGTGTTCGGGTTCACGGACAATCTCGGCAGCTCCGAGCACGGCATGGTGCTCTCGAAGCAACGCGCCGACGCCGTTTACCAAGTCCTGGCAACGGAAATGGGCAGCGCCGGTGACCCGTCCCACACGTTTCAGGTTCGTGGGTACGGCGAGGACTACCCGATTGCCGACAATTCGTCCGAAACCGGACGCAGTCAGAATCGCCGCGTCGAGATCACTTTCACGCCACCTGCCGCGTAACGTGCTGAGCGGTCGCTCTGACGCGGTACGGTGTAACTCCCCCCCTCGGGCCGGTTCGCTCTCCCCCCCTGCGAACCGGCCCGTTTTTCTTTTCCCGCGCCCGCGCCCGCGCCCGCGCCCGCACCCGCACCCGCGCCGCACCTGGCACCGCACGCGCTTTCGTGCCTGTCCCGCGCCCGGCGCCGCCCCGCACCCGCGTGCCCCCCATAGGCCGCCCCCGCAGGGCCCCCGCGAACGCCACCCTCAGCCCGTCTTCTCCACCCCCGCCGCCCGCAGCGGCCGGTAGGCCAGCCCCAGGCCGCGGTAGAGCCGCAGCGCCGGGGCGTTGGAGTCGTCGACGATCAGGGCGGCGGTGCCGTGAACGGCCAGCGCCTCCGCGACGACGAGCGCGCAGACCTCGCGGGCCAGCCCCCGGCCGCGCGCCGCCGCGGCGGTCGCGACCCCCGCCACGTACCCGACCGTCGGCGCGCACCAGGTGAGCGCGGCGACCGCGGCCAGGCGCCCGTCCACGCGGGCCCCGGCCCACCGGTCCCGCGCGCCGGGGCGGCCGGGGTAGGCGTACGAGGCGGGGAAGGCGGTGTCCAGCAGGGCGCCCACCTCCGGGGCGGCGCTGTCCGGAAGCCACCGGGCGGAACCGTCTCCCGAGGGGACGGGCCCGACCGGCGGCCCCGTACGGTCCATCCAGCCGAAACCGGCCACCGGCCGCAGCGAGGGCACCGCGCGCACGACCGTGTCGATCAACTCCCGGTCGCCGAGCGGCCGATAGCTCGGGCCGACCTCGCGCAGCACCTCGCGTACGAGCGGGACGGCGTCGTCCGCGGGGCCGGTGACCGCGAGCCGGTCGAGCAGCGACAGGTTCGGCGCCGCCACCGCGACCGCCGCGCCGCGGACGAAGGCCCGGCCCGCGCTCAGGTCCTGCGCCGCCCAGCGGCACAGCGAGTCGTCGGTGGGCAGGTCGCGGAGGCGGCCGATCTCGTGGGTGGAACGGGCGGAAGAGGTCGCGGGCATTCCGCATGCCTATCAAGGAGATGCGGGCCGCCGCATCGTAGATTGCCCGCATGCGGAACAAAACGGCGAAAAGCCGCCGGTATTCGCTCACCGGCACCGCCCTGACCTGCCTGGTCCTGGCCACCCTCTCCGCCTGCTCGGTCGGCGCCGGAGCCCCGGACGGCTGGCGCTATCTGCGGGCGGACCCGCTGGCGGTCGCGGTCCCCAAGACCTGGCAGGACGTGCGCGGCGGGGCGGTGCTGCGCGGCCCTGACGGCCGTACGGACGCCGAGGTCGCCGTCAGCGCCAATCCGGGCGCCGGCGGTCCCCCCGACAAGGCGACGGCCACCGCCCTCGCCACAGCCCGCAAGGAGTCGCTGGACTTCGACGGCCAGCCCGGCCAGGTCCTCAGCTACGCCCAGGCCGCCCCCGACGGCCGCCCCGCCGCCCGCGTCGAGGTCCGCCTGCACGACTACGAGGGCCACCCGGTCACCGTCCGCGCCTGGACGGCCGACGGCGCGGCCGACCCGATGCTGCTGCGCCGGATCATCAACAGCATCGAATTCGCCACCGACCCGAACCGCTAGGGCCTGTCCGGCCCGCCTCCCACGTCCGCCTCCAGCCGCACCCCCTTGCGCACCCCCCACCGCGCCAGCGCGCCCGCCTCCGCCTCCAGGACGTGCCGGGCCAGCATCCGGGGGCGGCCGACGCGGCCGGGCGGCATCGTACGGACGGCCAGGACGCGCAGCCGGCGGTCCAGATAGGCGACGTCGATCGGAAACCGCATCCGTACGGTGTGCACGCTGGAGGCCGGGGTCAGCAGAAGGGCGCCCTCGATCCCGTCCAGGCCGAGCAGCCCGCGGGTCCGCGCCCGGTACGACGCGGCGACCCGCAGCGGCACCTCGGCGTCGGGCGTACGCAGCGTGCCGTCACCGTCTCGCCAACGTCGGCGCATGGCCACTCCCCGGGGTGCTCGATCAGGCGGCAGGTGACGCGGTACGGGCCCCGTTACGGGTCCGCGGCGGCCGTGTACGGTCGGCCCGGTGCATGTCTATCCGATCGTGGCCGCCGCCGTGTGGGGAATCGTCAGCGGCCTGCCGCTGCCGCGCGCCGCCTACCGGTTGGCCGTCCCCTCAGGTGAGCCGTGGGCGGCGCACTGCCCCGAGGGCCATCCGCTGCCCGAGGGCATACGCGGCTGGCTCGGACCGGCGCGCTGCCCGCGCTGCGCCGAGCGCGGCTCCTACGGCTCCTACGGGCCCGCCGTCGTCCTCGCCCTCGTGTGCGCGCTCGCCTGCGCCGGACTGGCCGTCAGGGTGGGCGCCCACCCCGAACTCGTCGTCTGGCTCCTGCTGGTGCCGCTCGGCCTCGTCCTCGGCCGCGTCGACCTCAAGGTCTTCCGGCTCCCGGACGTCCTCACCTTCCCCGCCTTCCTCGGCACCGCCGCGCTGCTCGGTCTCGCCGCCCTGCTCCCCGATCACCGGGGCTCCTGGCCGCGCGCCCTGTTCGGCGCCCTCGCCGTCGGCTTCGTCTACCTGCTCCTCTTCCTCATCAACCCCGCCGGCATGGGCTTCGGCGACGTCAAACTCGCCCCCACCCTCGGCCTCGCCCTCGGCTGGTACGGCTGGCCCACCGTCTTCACCGGCACGTTTCTCGGCTTCGCCCTCGGTGCCCTCATCGGCCTCGCCCTCATCGCCACTCGGCGCGCCACCCGCAAGACCCCACTGCCGTTCGGGCCCTTCATGCTCCTCGGCACCCTCACCGCCCTCCTGCTCACCCCCTGAGCCCCCCTCAGGCCCCCGCCCCCCTGTCCGCCCGCCCTCCACAAGAGGCTGCCCCCCAGGGGCGCGGGGAACTGCGCGCTCGCCCTGCGCAAGGCCAGGCTTTTCAGGGGCGCGGGGAACTGCGCGCTCAGCCCCCACCGGCCCGGTGGTCGGGAGACCACCGAACTGCCCCTCCGGGCCCGGTGGTGACGCGCAGCCATCGCCATGGCCGGCCGCGCAGTT
The DNA here is from genome assembly GCF_042955955.1 of Streptomyces sp. NPDC008317. Lineage (NCBI taxonomy): Bacteria > Bacillati > Actinomycetota > Actinomycetes > Kitasatosporales > Streptomycetaceae > Streptomyces > Streptomyces sp. NPDC008317. Next base: position 786,407 of record NZ_JBIBFQ010000004.1, on the reverse strand, counting down.
CCCCGCGCCCCTGAAAAACGCGGCGTACCGCCCGGCGCAGCCGCAGGTCCGGGGCCCGAGCCCCGAAAGAAAGGGGGGTGCCCCCCTCCGCCCGGTGAGGGGCGAAAGGGGGCACCCCCTTTAAACGGAAGCGAGCCGCAGGCTAGGCCTCGCTGCTGACCGACCAGAGGTTGACCCCCTCCGGCTCCACCGCGTGCGCGTCGATGGAGGAGAGCTCCTCGGCGGTGAGGGGGGCGGCGCCGACGGCGGCGACGTTGGCCTCGAGCTGGGCGACGGAGGAGGCGCCGATGAGGGCGGAGGTGACGCGGGGGTCGCGCAGGACCCAGGACAGGGCGAGCTGGGCGAGCGACTGGCCGCGCGCGGCGGCGATGTCGTTGAGGGCGCGCAGCCGGCCGATGGTCTCGTCGTTGACGAGGCCGGGGTTGAGGGACTTGCCCTGGGCGGCCCGCGACCCCTCGGGGATGCCGCCGAGGTAACGGTCGGTCAGCAGCCCCTGGGCGAGCGGCACGAAGCCGATGCAGCCCATGCCCTCCTCCTCCAGGACGTCCAGCAGACCCTCGTCCTCGATCCACCGGTTGATCATGGAGTACGAGGGCTGGTGGATCAGCGCGGGCACCCCCAGCTCGCGCAGGATGCGCGCGGCCTCCCGCGTACGGTCGGGACCGTACGAGGAGATGCCGACGTAGAGCGCCTTGCCCTGCTGGACGGCGGTCGCCAGCGCGCCCATCGTCTCTTCGAGGGGCGTGTCGGGGTCGAAGCGGTGGGAGTAGAAGATGTCGACGTAGTCGAGGCCCATGCGGGACAGGGACTGGTCGAGGGAGGACAGCAGGTACTTGCGCGAGCCCCATTCCCCGTACGGTCCCGGCCACATGTCGTAGCCCGCCTTGGTGGAGATGACCAGTTCGTCGCGGTAGGGCCGGAAGTCCTGGGCGAAGAGGGTGCCGAAGTTGGCCTCGGCGGCGCCGTACGGCGGGCCGTAGTTGTTGGCGAGGTCGAAGTGCGTGACGCCGAGGTCGAACGCGCGGCGCAGGATGGCGCGCTGGGAGTCCAGGGTGCGGTCGTCGCCGAAGTTGTGCCACAGACCCAGGGAGACGGCGGGGAGCTTGAGGCCGCTGCGGCCGGTCCTGCGGTACTCCATCGAGTCGTAGCGCTCGTCGGAGGCGCGGTAAAGGGAACGAATATTCACGGTCTCTGCTTATCACGCGGGGGTGTCGGCCCCGCCTCCCCGGTTCGTCCGCGAGCCCTTGTGCGCAGTAGTGTGGCCGCCGGGCGACAGGCCCAGGAGGGGCTGGTGTGCGATGAATCTGCGCGACCTGGTGTACGGGCTGTACTCCCGCAGGGTGGAACGCCGGCTGGACGTGGCGCAGGGCCCCAAGCACATCGGCGTGATCCTTGACGGCAACCGGCGCTGGGCCAAGGCGTCCGGCGGCAGCCCCGAGCAGGGGCACAGGGCCGGGGCCGACAAGATCTCCGAAATGCTCGGCTGGTGCGAGGAGACCGGTGTCGAGGTGGTCACGCTGTGGCTGCTGTCCACCGACAATCTGGACCGCCCCGCCGACCAGTTGGTGCCGCTGCTGGGCATCATCGAGGACGCGGTGCGTGAACTGGCCGCGACCGGCCGCTGGCGCGTGCACCACGTGGGCACCATGGACCTGCTGCCCGCGCACACCCAGTCGGTGCTCAAGGAGGCCGAGCAGGAGACGCACGCGCTCGGCGGCCTGCTGGTGAACGTGGCGGTGGGCTACGGCGGCCGGCAGGAGATCGCCGACGCCGTACGGTCGCTGCTGCACGAGCACGCGGGGCGCGGCACCACCATTGAGGACCTGGCCGAGATCCTGGACGTCGAGCACATCTCGGAGCACCTCTACACGCGCGGCCAGCCCGACCCGGATCTGGTGATCCGCACCTCGGGGGAGCAGCGGCTGTCCGGCTTCATGCTCTGGCAGAGCGCCCACTCGGAGTACTACTTCTGCGAGGTCTTCTGGCCCGCCTTCCGCAAGGTGGACTTCCTGCGGGCGCTGCGCGACTACGCGGCCAGGCACCGGCGCTACGGCACCTGACGACTTCCCTACCGGCGCGCGGGTACGGAAGACCCCGTGGAGCCCCTGCCGCGCGGGGCGCGGTGTGGGCCGTACGGGGGGCGTGGGGGCGGCCTGAATCCGGTGCCGCGAGGGCTCCACGACGGCGTGCGGAGGCCGGTTTCTCCCGCGTAATGGCCGGTGAGCGGTCGGTGACCGGGCGATGACCGTCGGATGACTGTCATATGCATTCGCATGGGCGACGGTTTTCCAGGGCATATCACTGGGAGACCGGCATCCGGCCCATGGTTGCCGGTACCGCAGTTCGACCTCTCCCGAGGGGGTTCGTCCACACGTGGTGACCAGCAAGAATCGCCGTGACAACGACCGGCGCACGTACGTACTCGACACCAGCGTGCTGCTCGCAGACCCCAATGCCATCGCCCGCTTCGACGAGCACGAGGTTGTGCTGCCGGTCGTCGTGGTGACGGAGTTGGAAGCCAAGCGCCACCACCCGGAACTCGGCTACTTCGCCCGCCAGGCGTTGCGGCTGCTGGATGAGTTCCGGATCCGGTACGGCCGTCTGGACGCACCGATTCCGATCGGTGACGTCGGTGGCACGCTGCGTGTCGAGCTCAACCACTCGGATCCCGGGGTGCTCCCCGCCGGATTCCGGCTCGGTGACAACGACTCGCGCATTCTGGCGGTCGCCCGCAATCTGCAGGCCGAGGGGTACGACGTCACCGTCGTCTCCAAGGATCTGCCGCTGCGGGTGAAGGCGTCCTCCGTCGGCCTGCTGGCCGAGGAGTACCGGGCCGAGCTGGCGATCACCTCGGGCTGGACGGGAATGGAGGAACTGCTGGTCGGGGCGGACGAGGTGGACACCCTCTTCGCGGAGGAGTCCATCGCGCTGCCCGAAGCGGCCGAGCTGCCGGTGCACACCGGACTGGTGCTCCAGTCAGAGCGCGGCAAGGCGCTGGGCCGGGTCACCGAGGACGGCCGGGTGCGGCTGGTGCGCGGCGACCGCGAGGCGTTCGGCATCCACGGCCGCAGCGCGGAACAGCGGATCGCGCTCGATCTGCTGCTCGACCCCGACGTCGGCATCGTGTCGATGGGCGGGCGCGCGGGTACCGGCAAGTCCGCGCTGGCCCTGTGCGCGGGCCTCGAAGCCGTCCTGGAGCGCCGTCAGCACCGCAAGGTGATGGTCTTCCGGCCGCTGTACGCGGTCGGCGGCCAGGAGCTGGGCTATCTGCCCGGCAGCGAGGCGGAGAAGATGAGCCCCTGGGCTCAGGCCGTCTTCGACACGCTGTCGGCCGTGACGTCCAAGGAGGTCATCGAGGAGGTCGTGGCGCGCGGCATGCTGGAAGTGCTGCCGCTGACCCACATCAGGGGCCGTTCGCTGCACGACGCCTTCGTGATCGTCGACGAGGCCCAGTCGCTGGAGCGGAACGTCCTGCTGACCGTCCTGTCGCGGATCGGCGCCGGATCGCGGGTGGTCCTCACCCACGACGTGGCGCAGCGCGACAACCTCCGGGTGGGCCGTTACGACGGTGTCGTGGCGGTGGTGGAGAAGCTGAAGGGCCATCCGCTGTTCGCCCACATCACCCTCAACCGCTCCGAGCGGTCGCCGATCGCCGCTCTCGTCACCGAGATGCTGGAGGACGGCGGGGCCTGACCGGGGCACGGCCCCCGAATGGCGGGGGGCCTGAAGTGTCCGGATTTACTGAGTGATAGCGTGAGTTGAGGCTGCTGCGCCCGGCGTGAAGGGCGCAGCAGCCTAGCGTTATACGGGGTTCGCCGCTCGAATTTACCCTCCTCCGCAGCGTGTGAGCTTTGCCACTCAACCGGAAATTGCCGCGCGGCGTCCGCGTACGGCAGGGTGTGAGGCTGTCAGGCCCCGCTTATGGCACTCCTACACCTTCAGGGGCGTGGGAAGAGCAGCTCCACACAAATCCACATCGACCGCCATGAGCCGCCCGAGCACCACGCGGGACTCCTCCGGGAGTTCGCACCGGGCCAGTGCCCCCGTGACCGACCGGCCCGTATTGGCGGACCGGCAGGAAGGGGACCGTGCCAGGGGCACGATTTCGTCCGTGAGGTCACCCATCGGGCGATGCTGGAAGGAAACCGTGTGAGCCGGATCTCGGTCCGGGGACTCGCGGTGGCTTCGGCCACTGCGGTCACCACTGTGGGCGCCGTCGTAGGCGTCGCGTCGGGCGCCGACCAGGGCTCTTCCGAGCCTGTCGAAGCAGCCGGCACGACGACCCTCCTTGCGGACATTCCCGCTGGGCAGCAGATTCAGCAGGCTTCGCTGACCGAGCAGGTGCAGGCGCAGTCGGACGCCGCCGATGCCACGGCCCGGCAGTCCGCTGAGCAGACCGCCCGCGTCCAGGCGGCCAAGGACGCCGCCGCCAAGAAGAAGGCGGCGGACGAGGCGGCTGCCAAGGAGAAGCAGCGCAAGCTCGAAGAGGCCGCCAGCCGGGGCGGTGGCGACTCACGTGCCACGTTCCCCGTCACGGCCTCGTACACGGTGGCGCAGGTCAAGGCGATGGCGCAGACCATCGTCGGCGGCGACCAGTTCGCGTGCTTCTCCAACATCGTCTCCCGCGAGAGCGGCTGGAACTACACGGCGACCAACCCCTCCTCCGGGGCGTACGGCCTGGTTCAGTCCAACCCCGGTTCGAAGATGGCCTCGGTCGCCTCGGACTGGCGGACCAATCCGGCCACGCAGATAAAGTGGGGCCTCAACTACATGAACAGCCGGTACGGCAGCCCCTGCGGCGCATGGTCGTTCTGGCAGAGTCACAACTACTACTGAGCCGACGGCGCCCAGCCGTCAGGCGGCAGTGCGCGGTATCTCTCCGCAAGCCCCCGAGCCCTCAGGGCCGGGGGCTTGTGCGTGTCCCGGAACGGGGTAGGCGCGGGGAGGATGTGGGAGGCAACCCTCCTCGCGAATAACATCGTCATTCTCAGCAGTTCCACAGATGGTCGACGGGGTCAGGGGAGAGCAATGCCGGACAAGCGCCACTGGAGCGCCGTACTGGCCTCCGGGCTGGCCAATATCGCCGGACGGATCGACGAACGCCAGGCGGCGGTGAACGCGAGCCGCGGCGTCGGCGCCGCGATCGAGGACCCGCGCCGCGACTCCTCGGACGCCGCTCCCGCCACCGACCCCTCCGCCGGTGCGGACCGGGGGGCCGACACGCCCGACGCGGCCTCCGAACCGGGCGGCGGGAAGCGTACGGCGAAGGCCGCCGGTGCGGGAGGCGGGGCCGTCGCGCCCCCGCCCGTCGTCGTCGTGCCCGCGCCGCGCGCGCCGCAGCCCGATCCGGTGTCGGCCGTGCCGTGGAGCATGCGCGTCGGCGCCGAGGTCGGCTGGCGGCTGCTGGTGCTCGCGGGCACCGTCTGGGTGCTGATGCGGGTGATCGGCGCCGTACAGCTCGTGGTGCTGGCCTTCACCGCCGGCCTGCTGATCACCGCGCTGCTCCAGCCGTTCGTCGCCCGCCTCAAGCGGCGCGGTGTGCCGCGCGGGGTGGCGACGGCCATGGTCTTCGTCGGCGGCTTCGTCATCATGGGCCTGGTCGGCTGGTTCGTGGTCTGGCAGGTGATGGACAACATCAGCAATCTGTCGACCAGCCTCCAGGACGGCGTCAACGAGGTGAAGAAGTGGCTGCTCAACAGCCCCTTCCACGTCACCGACGACCAGATCAACCAGGTCGCCAAGAACCTCCAGGAAGCGATCGGCTCCAACACCAAGGCGCTGACCGACGCCGGGCTCCAGGGCGTCACCGTCATCGTCGAACTGCTCACCGGCATACTGCTGGCGATGTTCAGCACGCTGTTCCTGCTCTACGACGGGCCGAACATCTGGAACTGGTTCCTCAAGCTGTTCCCCGACGCGGCCAGGGACGGGCTGGCCGGCGCCGGTCCGCGCGCCTGGCGCACCCTCACCCTGTACGTGCGCGGCACGGTGATAGTCGCCCTCATCGACGCCATCTTCATCGGCGTCGGCATCTTCTTCCTCGGCGTGCCGATGGCCGTGCCGCTGGCCGTGGTCATCTTCCTGTCGTCCTTCGTGCCGCTGGTCGGCGCCGTCGCCTCCGGCTTCATCGCGGTCGTCGTGGCCCTGGTCACCCAGGGGCCGTTCACCGCGCTGATGGTGCTGGTCGTCGTGCTCGCCGTCCAGCAGATCGAGGGGCACATCCTCCAGCCCTTCATCCTCGGCCGCGCCGTCCGCGTCCACCCGCTGGCCGTCGTCCTGTCCGTCGCCGCCGGTTCGATGATCGCGGGCATCGGCGGCGCCGTCGTCGCCGTGCCGCTGGTCGCGGTCGGCAACACGGTGGTCGGCTACCTCAGGGCCCACACCAAGGAGCGGGCGGCGGCCGCAGCCGGTCCGCACGGCGCGACGGCCTACGAGATCGCCCCGGTCACCACCCGTCAGCCCCCGGCGGACCCGGAGGCCCCGGCCTCGGGCGGCCCGACACCGGACGGCCCCGGTCCTGAGGGCTCCGGTCCTGAGGGCTCCGGTCCCGAGGGTTCCGGTCCTGAGGGCCCCGGCCCGAACGGTCCCGGCCCGGACGACCGGGACCCCTCCCACGAGGACGACCACACTCACGAGGGCGCGTCCGCCTAACAGCGCCCCCGCGACCGCCCCCCGCCTCCGACCGCCCCCGCGTCCCCCCTCCGGACGCGGGGGCGGTCGCGTCGTTCGCCCTTCGGCCTTCGGCCTATTCGGTCCGCAGACCGTCCGGCCGCATCAGCCGCCACAGCGGCGGCAGGCTGAGGAGGGTGACGGCCAGGACGACGGACGCGCCGATCGCCGACATCTGGGCGACGATCGCCCAGTCGACGTGGAACGTACGGCCGACCATCGCCAGGAGCGCGGCACCGAGCCCGAGCCCGCCGACACAGGCGAGGACCAGGCCGAGCGCCATCGGAATGGCCGTCTGCCACAGCACCGACCAGGCCAGGGCGGTGCGCCGGGTGCCGAAGGCGACCAGGACGGCGAGCAGCTTCTTGCGGTCGCGGAGCTGCTCCAGCATCGTGACGAGCAGGCTGGCGCCGATCAGCGCCATGGTGATGGCCGCGCCCACGAACAGGCCGCGCCGCAACTGGCCGTACTGCGTCTGCGTGGTGCTGTCGCTCACGGCCGAGACGGTGACCGTCGGGCCGAGCGCGGCCCCGGTGTTGCGCAGGTACTCCACCGCGTCCCGCTTGCCCGCGTCGAGGTTGACCATGACGACGGCCGTGGGATCGGCCAGCTTCGACTGGTCGACGGCCTCGGGGGTCAGCAGGACGCCCCAGTTGGTCTGACCGCGCGGGTCGGTCCGCGCCGTGACCGAACGGGCGTCGGACGGGACCGTCCACAGCCGCGGAGCGCCGGTGTACGGCAGGGCACCGGTGTTGAGGTCGAGGCGCTTGCCGGGCTTGGCGTACTTGGCCAGGTCCGCGTTGGACGACGCGCCCCACTGCTCGTTGTTGGGCACGATGTAGACGCTGCCCGCCCCGCAGGAGCCGATGTCCGCCATCTGCCGCAGCGTGTCGCAGTCGGCGACCAGCAGCGGGATGTAGGCGGTCTCGGCGTCGGGGCCGAGCTTGCTGGCGTCCGGCTGCGTGGCCCGCGTGTCGATGAAGCCGTACGCCCGCGCCACGCCGGGCGTCGCCCGGACCTTCGCGGTGTAGTCGACCGCCTGCCGCGCGTCGGCGGTCGGCGCGCTGACGGTGGCCTGGATACGGGACGTGTCGGCGCCCGTGGAGTGCACGAAGGTGTCGTTGACGCCCGCGAAGAGCATCTGGAGCGCGATGGCCCCGGCGACCGCGACCGTGACGCCGCTGACCATCCGCGCCGATCCGTTGCTGTTCAACTGGAGCCTGCGGGTGGCCAGTTGCCAGGCGACCGGCCCGCCGCGCAGCCGTCCGACGACGGCCTCCACGACCCACGGCAGCACCGTGGTGACACCGAACAGCAGCAGCACCGCGCCCGCCGCGGTCTGGTACTCGTTGACATGCGCGTCGCTGCCGTTGACCGAACCGAACAGCGGGACCAGCAGGCCGATTCCGACCAGCGGCACCAGCAGCCGCCACCACAGGGTGCGGCGCCGGCCGAGCCCCTGGCGGACCACGCCGAGCGGTTCGATCGCCGTGCCGCGCAGGCTGACCAGGGTCACGGCGACGGCCGCCACCGGGACCGCCAGCACGATCAGCGTGGTGAGCGCCGCGTTCGGCGTCATGTCGGCGGGGAAGGCGCTGATGTCGTGGATCGTGAAGTGCGAGGCCAGCTGCCGACCGGTGAAGAAGAACACCGCGCCCAGCACCAGCCCGAACAGCGACCCCAACAGGGCTTCCCCCGCGGCGATTCTGCGGGTCATCCGGATGTCCGCGCCGACCAGCCGCATCGCCGCCAGCCGCCGGTCCCGCCGCTCGCCGCCCAGCCGTACCGCCGCGCCGACGAAGACCGCGACCGGCAGCAGCAGCACCACCAGCATGACGACCAGCAGCAGCGTCAGCACCGGGCTCATCGCCTCGGACGGGGCGTGGTAGCCGTACGAGGTGACCCGAGTGGCGTTGCCGTGCCCGTAGTTCTCGTCACGGGCGGTGAGCTGATCGCTGCCCGCGTAGTACAGCAGCTCGCTCGGGCCCATCAGCCCGGCTTCCCCGACGGTGCCGGTGATCTTGTACGGGATGCGCTCGCGCAGCAGCGGCGTGGAGTTCAGCAGCTTGCGCAGCGCGGGGGAGACCACCATCTCCCCGGCGCCCGGCAGATGGGCGACGCCGGGCGGCGAGGGCGCCTTGGCCCCCTCGGCCTGGAGCAGCGAGCCGCCGATCTGCGAGTCCCGGTAGACGGTCCTGACGTCGGCCACCAGGAGCGAGCGGTCGGACGGCTTGGCGATGAACGTGGCGGAGGAGGTGTCGCGGGCCACCCGCTTCTGTTCCCGCGTGTCCAGCATGGCCGGTACGGCGGCGGCGAGCAGCAGCAGCGCCACGCCGAGCCCGACGCCGACGGCGGTCAGCACCGTACGGGTCCAGCCCTCGCGTCCGCCGCCCGCCGCGAAACGCGCGCCGAGCGCGAGGTCGCGCGCCCAGGTCCGCACGCCGGCCGGCTGGTCCGGTGCCTCGGTGCCGTGAGGTTCGCGGCTGTTCATGACACCCGCTCCATGTCGCGCGACTTCCCGTCCCGCACGACGATCTCCCGGTCGGAGTAGGCGGCCACCCGCGCTTCGTGGGTGACCAGGACGACGGCGGCGCGGGTGTCGTGCGCGGCGTCGGTCAGCAGCCGCATCACCCGCTCGCCGTTGAGCGAGTCCAGCGCGCCGGTCGGCTCGTCGGCGAAGACGACCCGCGGGCCGCCGACCAGCGCGCGCGCCACCGCGACGCGCTGGCCCTGGCCGCCGGAGACCTCGCCGGGCCGCTTGTCGGCGATGTCGGCGACCTCCAGGCGCTCCAGCCACTGCGCCGCCTGCTGCTCGGCCGGCCTGCGCTTGGCGCCGCCGAGCCGCATCGGCATCGCCACGTTCTCCAGGCAGGTCAGCTCGGGTACGAGCTGGCCGAACTGGAAGACGAAGCCGAAGTCGGCGCGGCGCAGCGCGCTGCGCTCACCGTCCGACATGGCCGACAGGTCGCGTCCCCGGTAGCGCACCTGGCCGGAGTCGGCCTTCACGATGCCGGCCAGGCAGTGCAGCAGGGTCGACTTGCCCGACCCCGAGGGGCCCATGACCGCGACGACCTCGCCGGGCCTGATGCTGAAGTCGGCGCCGTCCAGCGCCGGGGTCGGGCCGTACGCCTTGCGCAGTCCCGCGGCCACCAGCAGCGGCTCGGGTCGGGGCTCGGTCGACGCGTTCATTTGGCCACCTCCGCGGCGAGCTGGTCGAGACGGGCGGCGGTCAGCTCCAGCCACCGCAGATCCGCCTCCAGATGGAACAGGGCGTGGTCGCAGATGAGCTGGTCCGCCAGGTCGCCCGCCGACTTGCGCCGGGTGAGGTCGCGCATCAGCCGCAGGTGCTCGGCGCGCTGGGTGTCGAGCAGGTCGGCGGCCGGGCGGCCGGTCAGCAGCGCCAGCACGACCTTCGTGTACAGCGTGGTCTGGAGGTACGGCTCCGGCTTCTCCGGCTGTGTCAGCCACGTCTCGACGTCCGTGATCCCCGCTTCGGTGATCGCGTACCGCTTGCGCTCGGGGCCGCCGCCCGGCTCTATGCCGTCCACCTCGACCAGGCCGTTCTTCAGCAGCCTGGCCATCGTCGAGTAGACCTGCCCATAGGCCAGCGGGCGGTCGTGTCCGAACCGTTCGTCGAATGCGCGCTTGAGGTCGTAGCCGTGGCGCGGGCCGGACTCCAGGAGTCCGAGCAGGGTGTGCCCAATTGACATGCGGAGCACTGTACACCACGGGTATACACACCATGTATACGCACCGGAGCGCTGCCTTCCGCCGCCGTGCGGTGGTGTCGGGAGGGGGCCGGTGGCGGGCGGGGCCTACGTACCGGCCGACGGCTTCGGGGGCCGGCCGCGGCGGGGGAGGGGGCGGGTCGCGCTGGGCAGGCGGCCCGCCTCGGCGAGGGCGCGGCGCAGCAGGAACTCGATCTGCGCGTTGGTGCTGCGCAGCTCCGCCGCCGCCCAGGACGCGAGGGCGTCGTGAACGGCGGGGTCGAGCCGCAGCAGCACCTGCTTGCGTACGGGGCGGGCGGCGGTCTCCCCGCCGCCCGCCCCGTCGGGCCCGTCGTCGGGCGCGGAGGAGGTCACTGGTAGAGGGTGCCCGTGTTCAGGACCGGCTGCGCGGCGCGGTCACCGCAGAGCACGACCAGCAGATTGCTGACCATGGACGCCTTGCGCTCCTCGTCCAGTTCGACGATCCCCTGCTCGGCGATCCGGGACAGCGCCGACTCGACCATGCCGACCGCGCCGTCCACGATCGTCTGCCGGGCGGCCACGATGGCCCCGGCCTGCTGCCGCTGAAGCATCGCGGAGGCGATCTCGGGCGCGTAGGCGAGGTGTGTGAAGCGGGATTCGATGATCTTCACACCGGCCGACTCGACGCGGGCGGCGATCTCGGCGGACAGCCGCTCGGTGATGTCCTCGGAGTTGCCGCGCAGCGAGATCGACTGGCCGTCGTGGGCGTCGTACGGGTAGTTGGTCGCGATGTGCCGGACGGCGGTGTCGGTCTGGATGCTCACGAACTGGACGTAGTTGTCGACCTCGAAGGTCGCCTGCGCGGTGTCCCTGACCTGCCAGACCACGACCGCGGCCAGTTCGATCGGGTTGCCGTACGCGTCGTTGACCTTCAGCGTCGAGGTCTCGTGGTTGCGCAGCCGGGTGGAGATCTTGCGGCGGCTGGTGAAGGGGTTCACCCAGCGCAGGCCGTCCTGCCGGATGGTGCCCTGGTAGCGCCCGAAGAGCTGGCACACCCGCGCCGAGCCCGGCGCGACCTGGGTGAGGCCGAACAGGGTGATGAACGCGCAGAGGACGACCACCGCGCCCGCGACGATCAGCGTGGTCGCGAGGGCGCCGGGGTGGTCCTTGGCGTGCACCGCGCCCGCGACGATCAGCGCCACACCACCGGCCACCACCACCAGTGCGAGCAGCAGAAAGGGCAGACCGGGCATGCCCACCGCCCGTCGCTCCTGCACCCGCGGCGCGGGCATGTCCGGTGCGTCGACGGCGAGCTGTGGTTTCTGGTCCGACATGGCGGGTCCCCGTTCCTCCGAAAAAGTGTCTATCAAAGAGATATCACATTTTCGGGAAACCCAAACCTTGGCAAAGCCTCGAACCCGCACCGGACCCGCACCTGACCCGCCCCCGGACGCGATGCAGCCCCGGGGCACGGGACATGATCACGTGCCTCGGGGCTGCGCTTCGGTGGGCGTCAGCCGGTCTTGACCTCACCGGCGATCCGGTCGCCCAGCGACTGGTCGACATTGCGCCAGTACGTCAGCGCCCGCTCCAGCACCGGCGCGCTCACCCCGTCGCTGAGGTGGCCCGCCACGTTCGACACCAGCCGGGCGCGCGCCGCGTCGTCCAGCACCTCGCGCACCATCGTGCCCGCCTGCCCGAAGTCGTCGTCCTCCGCGTGCAGCGCGTACGCCTCGCGCACCATCTCGCCCGCCGCCCGCCAGCCGGTGACCTCGCCGTACGCCTGCGGCGAAGCGGCCGGTCCGCCGTACGAGTTGGGCGCGTACGGCGCCCCCGCGTTCGACGGCTCGTACCGCATCGGGCCGTCCTTGGCATAGGAGTTGACCGGCGAGTGCGGGCGGTTCGGCGGGAGCTGGGCGTAGTTGGGGCCGATCCGGTACCGGTGCGTGTCCGGGTACGAGAACAGGCGGCCGAGCAGCATCTTGTCCGGGGACGGGCCGATGCCCGGCACCATGTTCGAGGGCTCGAACGCCGCCTGCTCGATGTGGACGAAGTAGTCCTCGGGGTTGTGGTCCAGCGTCATCCGGCCGACCTCGATCAGCGGGTAGTCGCCGTGCGGCCACACCTTCGTCAGGTCGAACGGGTTGAAGCGGTAGCCCGCCGCGTCCTCGAACGGCATGACCTGCACATACAGCGTCCACGACGGGTGGTCGCCGCGGTCGATGGACTCCCACAGGTCCTGCCGGTGGTAGTCGGCGTTCTGGCCCGCGAGGGTGTCGGCGTCCGCCTGGGTGAGGAAGTCGATGCCCTGGTCGGTCTTGAAGTGGTACTTCACCCAGAACTTCGTGCCGCCGCCGTTGACCCACATGTACGTGTGCGAGCCGTAGCCGTTCATGTGCCGGTACGACTTGGGGATGCCGCGGTCGCCCATCAGCCACGTCACCTGGTGCGCGGACTCCGGCGAGAGCGTCCAGAAGTCCCACTGCATGTCGTTGTCGCGCAGCCCGTTGTCCGGGCGGCGCTTCTGCGACCTGATGAAGTCCTGGAACTTGATCGTGTCGCGCACGAAGAACACCGGGGTGTTGTTGCCGACCAGGTCGTAATTGCCGTGCTCGGTGTAGAACTTCAGCGCGAAGCCGCGCGGGTCCCGCCACGTGTCCGGGCTGCCCTGCTCACCCGCGACCGTCGAGAACCGCGCCAGCATCTGCGTGCGCTTGCCCGGCTGGAACAGGTCGGCGCGGGTGAACTGGCTGACGTCGTTGGTCACTTCGAACCGGCCGTACGCCCCGCTGCCCTTGGCGTGCACCACCCGCTCGGGGACCCGCTCCCGGTTGAACTGGGCCATCTTCTCGATCAGGTAGTGATCCTGCAGCAGGATCGGCCCGTCGGCCCCCACGGTCAGCGAGTGCTCGTCGCTCTCGACCGGGATACCGGCGTTGTTGGTGGTGTACGGGGTGCTCATCGAGAGTGTCCTCACGCTCGGGAGTCGTATGACCTCGCTGCTCCCCACCTTCCCACCGAATATGCCTGTCGGCACGCTGAGCCACCTTGCGGTGACCCTCGGTCACGCTGGTGGCCGAGTCACCGGGGTGCGTTCGCGCGAGGGGCTGCGCCCCTCCGGTACCGCTGCGCAGGTGGGTTCGCCGGTAGCCAGCGAGCCGAAGGCGGCGCCGGTGTCGAAAGCGACGATGAGCAGGGAGCGAGGAACGAGCGACCGTCGAAGAGGAGCGTCGACACCGGATCTAAGCCGCCGGAGGCGAGAGGGCGGCAAAAAAAGGGGATCGCGGTGAGCATGGGAAAGACGGCTCCCACGCACGGTTCGCCGTGACGCTGAGCTGACGCAAGACGGCTCCCACCCACGGTCCGCCGTGACGCTGAGCCGACGCAAGACGGCTCCCACCCACGGTCCGCCGCCACGCTGAGCCGACGCAAGAGGGTGCCGCGGGCGTTCACCCCCCACGGCAACCCCACCCAAGACGGCACCCCCACCCCCGTACGGCCCTAGATCGGGAGCTCGAACCACACCACCTTGCCCGCGCCCAAGCGGGTGGCGCCCCAGCGTTGGGCCATGCGGTTGACGAGGTAGAGGCCGCGGCCACCTTCCTCCTCCGGGGCGGCGTGGCGCATGCGCGGCAGAAGAGGCGCGTCGTCGCCGACTTCGCAGCGCAGGACGTCGGTGCGCAGGAGGCGCAGGGTGATGGGGCGCTCGGCGTAGCGCACGGCGTTGGTGACGATCTCGCTGACCAGGAGTTCGGCGGCGTCGGACTGGTCCTCGAGGTCCCAGCGGCGCAGGGCCTGGCGGATCAGGCGGCGGGCGCGGCCGGGCGTCTGGGGGTGCGGCTCCAGGAACCAGTAGGCGACGTCGCTGGGCGAGATGCCGTCGAAGCGCGCGGCGAGCAGGGCGATGTCGTCGTCGCGGTCGCCGGGGCCGAGGATCTCCAGCACCTCGTCGCACAGCGGCTCCAGCGGCGGCGGCGAGACCACGCTGGCGGCGTCGTGCAGCCGTTCGCGCAGCAGCTCGATGCCGCCCCACACGTCACGGCTGCGGGACTCGACCAGGCCGTCGGTGTAGAGCAGCAGGGTCGCCCCCGCGGGGGCGGGCAGCTCCACGGCCTCGAAGGGCACCCCGCCGACGCCGATGGGCGCGCCGGGCGGCACGCGCAGCACCTCGGCGAGACCGTCGGCGTGCAGCAGCACCGGCGGCGGGTGGCCCGCGTTGGCGACCACCAGCCGGTGGGCGATCGGGTCGTAGACGGCGTAGACGCAGGTCGCCATGCGGTCCTGGCCGAGCCGCTGGGCCTGTTCGTCCAGGTGGTAGAGGACTTCCTGGGGCGCCAGGTCGAGCCCGGCCAGGGTCTGGACGGTGGTACGGAGCTGGCCCATGATCGCCGCGGAGGTCATGGAGTGGCCCATGACGTCACCGACGACGAGCGCCACCCGGCTGCCGGGCAGCGGGATCGCGTCGTACCAGTCGCCGCCGACGCGCGCGGACTCGGCCGCCGGAAGGTATCTGCTGGCGAGCTGGACGCCGGTCGGCTGCGGCAGCGAGTCCGGCAGCATCTCGCGCTGGAGGGCGTCCGCGATGTACGCCTCGCGGCCGTAGAGCACGGCCTTGTCGACGCCGAGCGCGGTGTGCGTGGCGAGCTGGGCGGCCACCAGCAGGTCGTCCGCCTCGAAGGGCGTACGGTCCGCGCGCCGCAGCAGCACCGCGGCGCCGATCACCCGGCGACGGCCGCGCAGCGGTGCCAGCAGGGCGCGGCGCCCGGTCGGCATGCCCGGCAGCGGCCCGTCGCTGTGGTCGGGGCGGCCGAGGAGTTCGGCGAGCGCGTCGGCGGCGCGCGGGGAGTCGGCGAAGACCGGCCGTACGCCGCGCAGCACTTCCGCCAGCGGCCCGTCGAGCAGCACCGCGATGGACTCGGCGGCGCCGCCGTACGACGACTCCAGGGCGGGCAGCAGCGGCGCCGCGCCGACCGGGGCGGTCGCGGTCGCCAGCGGGTCCGCGGGCTCCTCCAGGCCGCCGTCGGCGCGCCGCAGCCGCAGCCGCAGCGGCCCGGACGGCCGCTCGTCGCCGACCGGCAGCGGGTCGCGAAGATAGACGAGGATCGCGTCGGCGAAGGCGGGCACCGCCGAGCGGCACAGGCCGAGCAGGATCTCGTCGAGGTCGAGCCCGCGGGCGATCCGCCGGGTCGCGGCGCCCACGTATCGCAGCCGGTCGGCCTCGGGACCGGTCTGCACGGGCATCGGGATGCGCATCCCCACAGAATCCTCGTCGCCTGGGTGTCCCGCCGCTTCCAGCGGTGTGCCGCGCGGCGGAGTGCTGACGAACGACGCCAGCGACTCGCCCTCGGGCGGCGCCGTCCAGCCGGAGCCGTGCGTCGGGATGGGCGGCAGCGGCGGCAGGTGCGGCTCCACGGCGCGCGAGGGTCCGCGCGGGGTCTCGGGGGCGGATCCGCCGGGTATGGCCGAGGGCCGGTCCGCGCCGGGGCGGTCGGTGGCGGGGCGCTCGGCCGCCGGGTGGTCGGCGCCGGGGCGCTCGGCCGGCCTGCCCTCCGGCTCGTTCTCGTCGTGCGAGCGGGCCCCACCGGGGCGCGGGGGTGTGGCGGAGGCCGCCGAGGCCAGGCCGCGCGCCGACTCGAAGTCGCGGGCGGCGCGGGGCAGCTCGTGGTGGCCCGTGGCCGAGCCGAGGCCCGCAGCGGTACTCGGCCCCGAAGGCGTCTCGGGTACGGCGAAGCCGCCACGCGGGTCCGGTGGGGTCGCGGCGTGGTTCCTGGGCGTACGGGGCGGGTCCGTGGTCACGCGAGTCGTTCCATCCGTCTGTGCGCCACGCGCTGGCCGCGGCGGGTCGGGCCTGGTCAGGCGCGTCGGCAGGAGAGGAAGATCTGCTCCTCCGGCGGCACGTCGGTGCTCGCCGGTGCGTAGGCGTACGAATCCTCCTTGATCACCTCGAAGCCCGCGTCCACCACGACATGGCGCAGTTCATCCCTTAGATAACCGGATACCCGGATGGTGTGACCGAGGAACGGAATCGGCACATTGTCCAGATCGGCTTCCACCATCGACACGGCGAGCAGGCCGCCGGGCTCCAACAGGCCGTGGAGCGCCCGCAAGGTGCCGGGGATCTCGTCCTTGGGCAGCATGAGCAGCGAGAAGAACGCGGCGACCGCCGCGAAACTTCCCGACGCCAGCGGCCCGCCCTCGGTGAGGTCGGCGAAGTCGGCCTGGACGAAGTCGGCCGCGGGCACGTTCACCCGTGCCTGCGCGAGCATTCCGGCCGACAGGTCCACGCCCGTCACCCGCAGCCCCGCGTCGGTGAACTGGCGCGCGGTCGGCAGTCCCGTACCGCAGCCGAGGTCCAGCACACGGGCACCGGCGGGCAGGGTCTCGACGAGCCATTCACCGGCCCTGACCTGCCCGTCCTTGTGCGGGAACGCTTCGTCGTACCGGTCGCCGATCGCGTCGAACGCCTCGGCCTGGCCGGTACGGTCCCTGCCCTGATCCTCGTGATCGTCGGCAGGGGGGATCCCCATGTGCTCGTAGCCGCCGGTTCCCACCGTTCCGGGCCTCCCTGACTGCTGCTGGATGGCTGCTGCTGAATGGCTGTACGAATGGCTGTGTTCGCGTCGCTGTGACGTAGCGTCAAACTCTAGGCCGCGATCGGCAATTGCGCAGTGTTCCGGAGCACGATCCTACGGTTGGGGGTCAGGGACGCAACAAGGGGCTCGGAGGTTCACTCCCGCCCCCCACGGCTTACGCCCGCTTACGCCCCCTACCGTACGCACCGCGGCCGTACCCCCGGCCCGGCCCGCCGCTTCTACGACGGCGGCCGGTCCCAGTCCGGCGGCAGCGCGGGCACCGGCCACGCCGGGTCGGGCCGCCAGTCCTCCCAGCCGTCACGGAACGGCGGACCCCAGGCCCTGACCACCCCCGCCGCGCGCTCACCGGCCCGCCGCACACGCGCCGCCAGCTCCGCCGGCATCAGCCCGTCCGCCTGCGCCTG
Source organism: Streptomyces sp. NPDC008317 (assembly GCF_042955955.1). Taxonomy (NCBI): domain Bacteria; kingdom Bacillati; phylum Actinomycetota; class Actinomycetes; order Kitasatosporales; family Streptomycetaceae; genus Streptomyces; species Streptomyces sp. NPDC008317. Next base: position 769,052 of record NZ_JBIBFQ010000004.1, on the reverse strand, counting down.
CGCGAACTCGTCCTCGTCCAGCCAGCGCCAGGAGCGGTCCGGGTGGACCGAGATGTCGAGGAAGTGATCCTCCGAGTCCACCCCTCCCGACCAGCGCCGACGAGGTTCCTCAAGGTTCACATACCAGCATTTGAACCGCCACCCGGGCTCCCAGAACAGCCACACCGACCACGGCTCGCCCGGCCGCGCCAGCTTCAGCACCCCGGCGCCCCACCACGGCTCGACCCGCGCCACCCGCGGCTTCACGTACCGGCTCGCCAGCGGCTCCCGGTGCACCGGCGTCCCGTCCGCCAGCACCGGCTTCACGCACGCCGTACCGGGCGCCATCCACACCGCGAGCAGCTCCGCGTCGTCGCGCACCACGGTCACCGGACGGCAGATGTGCACCGCGTCCGTGCCGTTCCCCCGGTAACGCCACAGCACCTGCGCGCCGGGCGTCCAGAAGTGGCGCTCCCCGGCGCGGGTCGAGAGATCGGCTTCGGCTGTCATGAACAGAGTTTACGGAAGCACTGTTACGGATGCGTCATACGCAGAACGTCCAGCGCCTCGTCGAGCTGCGTTTCGGACAGCAGACCGCGTTCGACGTAACCGGACTCGATCACCACCTCGCGGATCGTCTTCCGCTGCGCCAGCGCCTTCTTCGCGACCTTCGCGGCCTCCTCGTATCCGATGTAACGGTTCAGCGGAGTGACGACCGAAGGCGAGGACTCGGCGTACTCGCGGGCCCGCTCGACATTCGCCGTGATCCCGTCCACCGTGCGGTCCGCCAGCAGCCGCGTGACGTTGGCGAGCAGCCGGACCGACTCCAGGACGTTGCGGGCGATCACCGGCAGCATCACGTTCAGCTCGAAGTTGCCCGCCGCGCCCGCCACCGAGATGGCCGTGTCATTGCCTGTCACCTGCGCCGCCACCATCAGCACCGCCTCCGGGATGACCGGATTGACCTTGCCCGGCATGATCGACGAGCCGGGCTGTAGGTCGGGCAGCGCGATCTCGGACAGCCCGGTTCGCGGCCCCGAGGACATCCACCGCAGGTCGTTGGCGATCTTGGTGAGGCCGACCGCGATCGTCCGCAGCTGCCCCGAGGTCTCCACGATGCCGTCCCTGGCGCCCTGCGCCTCGAAGTGGTCGCGGGCCTCGGTCAGCGGCAGCCCGGTCGCGCGCGCCACCTCCGCGATCACCGCGGCCGGGAAGCCCGCCGGGGTGTTGATGCCGGTGCCCACCGCCGTGCCGCCCAGCGGCAGCTCCGCCAGCCTCGGCAGCGAGGACCGCAGCCGCTCGATCCCGTACCGCACCTGCGCCGCGTAGCCGCCGAACTCCTGGCCCAGCGTGACCGGCGTGGCGTCCATCAGGTGCGTGCGGCCCGCCTTCACGACGGTCGCGAACTCCGCCGCCTTCGCCTCCAGGGACTCCGCCAGACGGGTGAGCGCCGGAATCAGGTCGCCGGCCACCGCCGCCGTCGCCGCGATGTGGATGGAGGACGGGAAGACGTCGTTGGACGACTGCGAGGCGTTGACGTGGTCGTTGGGGTGGACGTCGCGGCCCAGGCGCTCGGTGGCCAGGGTGGCGATCACCTCGTTGGCGTTCATGTTGGACGAGGTGCCGGAACCGGTCTGGAAGACGTCCACCGGGAAGTGCTCGTCCCAGCGCCCCTCGGCGACCTCGGCCGCGGCCTCCTGGATCGCCTCGGCGGTGTCCTTGTCCAGGACGCCCAGCTCCGCGTTGACCTTCGCGGCGGCGGCCTTGATCCGGGCCAGCGCCGCGATGTGCGCCCGCTCGATCCGCTGCCCCGAGATCGGGAAGTTCTCCACCGCGCGCTGCGTCTGCGCCCGCCACTTCGCCTCGGCGGGCACCCGTACCTCGCCCATCGAGTCGTGCTCGATCCGGTATTCGCTCATGCCTATAACAGTGCCCGGGAACACCTGGGTGTTCCCGGGCACTGTCTCCCCGTGGTGAGATCGGCCGAATCCGCGCGCAGCCGCGCGAGCCCGCGTGAAGCCGGGCGAGGCCGCGTGAGATCCGCGCGGAGCCTCAGGCGGGCATGGCCAGCCGGCCGTTCCCCCCGTCCTGCGCCTCCTGCGCGTCGAGCGCCGCCCGCGCGGCCGACCTGCGGTCCGCGAGCAGCCGGTCCAGCGCCAGGGCGCCCGGCCCCGAGAAGACGATCAGCAGCAGCGTCCAGCAGAAGAAGACCGCCGCCTCACCGCCGTTCTCGATCGGCAGCAGCCCCCGGTGCTGATGGACGTCGAAGTACGCGAACGCCATCGACCCCGAGCCGATCAGCGCGGCCGGCCGGGTCGCCAGCCCGAACAGCACCAGCACACCGCCGACGAGCTGGATCAGCGCCGCGTACCACCCCGGCCACCGGCCCGCCGACAGCTCGGCCGTGCCGAGCACGCCGAAGAGCGACGCCACACCGTGGCAGGTGAACAGGAGCCCGACGACGATACGGAACAGGCTGAGCGCGTACGGCTGGGCCCGGTCGATGCGGGAGTCCGAACCCGTACCGGTAACGGTGTCCGACATGAGCGCACCTCCTCTCCGCTTAGTTGTAGACGCCGAATTCGTAGAGCGAGTACCCGTAGGCCGTGCCGCGCTGCGTGCCCGTCAGGCGCACATAGCGGCCGGTGCCGGAGACGTCGAGGTCGTCGATGTCACCGTTGCCGTCGGTCACGGACTTCACCGTCGTCCAGTTCTGCCCGTCGTCGGAGGTCTGGATGTCGTACGCCTTGGCGTACGCCGACTCCCAGGAGAGCTGGACGTGGTGGAAGGCGGTGGTGGCGCCCAGGTCGACCTGGATCCACTGCGGGTCGCTCCAGTCGCTCGCCCAGCGCGTCCCGGCGTTGCCGTCCACCGCGTTCGACGGGGTGCACGGGCAGCCGCCGGTCGGGTCGGTCTGGTACGTCGAGGCCGTCGCGGGCTTGTTGAGCGCGACATTCGTACCGTTCGGCTTCGGCGGCACGATCCGCACCGACTTGGAGCCGTAGCTGACGTTGCCGTGGTTGTCGGTGGCGCGGACGTACGCCTCGTACACGCCGACCTTCTCCGGCGCCTTCGCCGTCAGCGTGCCGCCGTTCTGCGTGGTCGCGGCCGGAGTGAGCGAGCCGTTGTTGTCGATGTAGATGCTGCTGAACAGCACCTGGTACGCGATCGGGTCGTTCTCCGGGTCGGAGGTCGAGGTGGTGATCGTCACCGTGCCGCCAGCGGGCACACCCGAAGTGGCGTTGTCCACCGTCATGTCGGTCACCAGCGGCGGCTGGTTGTCACCCGAGGTGTTCCCGCCGTACGCGCGCTTGACCGCGTAGTACGAGGGCCGCTTCAGGCCGTCGGGCACCAGGTTGAACCAGATGCCGCCGAAGTCGTCCTCGTTGCCGTAGTGGAAGAGCGTGGCGCCCAGCGCCACACCGGGGTGGCCGGCCACGCAGTTCCACGCGTTGGTGTAACCGTCCGCCTTCTGCTGGTCGGTGGGCTCGTCCGCCACACCGTTCACGTCGTTCGGCACCTCCCACGAACCGGCCGGGCCGCCCTCGGTGATGATGTACGGCTTGTCGTAACCGCCGCTCTCCCACGCCGACTTGACGTTGCAGACGTCCTTGTAGGAGTTGACCGCCAGCAGGTCCAGGTCCGGGGTGTTGCGCTTGTAGTACGGCCACGCGCCCGTCCACGCGTCGGTCGACGTCACCGGGTGGTTCGGGTCCGCCGCGTGCACCGCTTTCGAGAGGTCGTTGACGAAGGAGGTGTACGCGTTGCGCTCCTGCTCCAACTGGTCACCGCTGTAGCAGTTCTGGAGCCCCAGCACCGACTCGTTGCCGACGTCCCACATCAGCACGCCCGGGTTGTCCTTGTAGGTGTTCACCCACTTCGGGAACTCCGCGAGCATGTTGTTCTTGTACGTGGTGTCCGTCAGGTAGTCGACACAGCCGCCCGAGCCGGGACCGCCGCCCGGCTGGAGCCAGAAACCGGCGATCACCTTGATGCCGTTGGCCGCCGCCGCGTCGAACAGCGGCGCGCTGCTCGCGTCCGTACCCCACGTACGGATCGTGTTGACGCCCATCCGTGCCACGTCCGGCAGGTCGGCCGCCGCCTGCGAGGGCTGCGGACCCCACGTCAGACCCTTCACGGTGTACGGGGCGCCGTCCACGGTGAGCTGCCAATTGCCCTGCGAGCCGGTCACCTTGACCACGCTGCCCGCCGCCTGCGCGGCCGGGGCCTGCACGACGGCGAGACCCGCCGCGACCAGTGCCGCCACCGCGAGGGGCGCCAGGCCGCGCCTGGCCGTCCTCCTGATCACATGTGCGCGCATCTCGTCCTCCGAAGGGGTCACGGGTAGCTCACCAGGTAGGAGATACCGGAGTTGGTGTTGTTCACCGGGTCTCCGGTCTCGTTGACGACATGGCTGATCGTCCCGTCGTTGCCGAGCGAGACGGTGACCATGTCGTGCAGCCGCACCCCGGACGTGTTCGGCACCAGCAGGGCGCTGTCGGCGACGACGCTGGGGTCCGCGAGGAACAGGCAGTAGCTGCCCAGCCCCCACGCCTCGTGCGAGGAGACCGAGTCCGCCACCTGGTAGGCGGCGTAGCCGTGCCGCGAACCGTCCATCCAGGCCGCCTGGTTGGGCGGGTCGTACGGCATCTCGTTCTGGAAGAAGTACGTCCGTCCGGCGTCGCCGTTCCAGAGCACCTCGGTCTTCTGGTGGTGCTCCACGAACAGGCCGTACATCGTGACGCGCGCGCCGTTGACGACCAGGCCGGTGTCGCTGGTGTTGACGTCCCAGCCGACACCGCTGCCGTGGTCGGCCCGCCACAGCCACAGGTTGTCGCCGATCACGTCGGAGCTGTTGATCTCGACGCTGACGGTGGCCTTGCCGGCCTGCGCGCCGCCGATCCGCACGAACACGTCCTGGAGGAGCGTCGGGTCGCCCGCGTGGCCGCCGCCGGCGCCCTGCGGTCCGACGCGGACCAGCACCGCGGAATTCGTGGCGCCCGCGTCGATCAGCAGCCCGGAGATCTTCACACCGTCGACGTCGGCGACGGACAGCGCGGTGATGCCGTTGTCCGGCAGCAGTGTGGCGATGCCCAGGCCCAGCACGACCGTGCCCGCCCGCGTCACCTCCACGGTCTGGTCGAGGGCGTACACGCCCGGCGTGACCAGCAGGTGCTTGCCCTGCGCCAGCGCGGAGTTGATCGTGGCCGCCGAGTCGCCCGGCTTCGTGACGTAGAAGTCGGTCAGCGGGATCGACTCGCCCTGCGCGCCGCCGTTCCAGGTCACCCCGCGGGCGTTGCTGTGCAGCGCGGGCACGAACACCTGGTACGCGCCGGACCCGTCCACGTACAAGAAGGGCTTCTCCCGGATCACCGGGGCGCTGTCGACCACCGTGTGGGAGGGGTCGGGGAAGTTCTGCGGCGGTGCGCCGTCCACGCCGACGAAGACCATGTTCCATACGGAACCGGCCCATTCGCCGAGCGCGCTGTTCCGGGTCAGCCACTGCTGCTGGGAGCCGGACACGACCCGGCCGTCCACCTTGCAGTCGGCCATGAAGCCGCCGCTGGACCAGCCGTCGTAGCCGTTCCACAGCGGGACCTCGCCGCGGATGTGCACGCGGCGCAGCGGGGCGGCCTGCGAGACCGCCCAGCGGTTGGAGCCGCCGGTCGGGGTGACCGACAGATTCTCGGCGCTGCGCCAGAAGTTCTGGGTGGCGTTGCCCTGCATCCAGTCGGCCTCGACGTGCACCAGGCCGTGGATGTCGACGTCGTCGGGGGACAGGCCGAGACCGGCGACGTGGGTGTAGAAGCCGACGTTGACGTCGAGTCCTTCGTACGTGCCCGGCTTGAAGAAGAGCGCGAAGCGGTCGGTGCCGAACTGGTTGGACTCCTGGCGGCGGAAGACGTCCGAGACCTTCGCCTGGGTGTCGGCGATCGGCATCGAGGGGTCGAAGACCAGGACGTTGGGGCCGAAGTCGGGGTCCGCGGCGGCGGCGCGCGGACCGGCCGTCGTACCGGCCTTCGTACCGGCCGTCGAACCGGCCTTCGTACCGTTCGCGCCGGCCGCGGTGGCCGCCGAGGCGCGGCCCGCCAGTACCGGGGTGGCCGCGAGGGCCGCCAGCGCGCCGAGGGCCGCGCGCCGGGAGAAGACGGATGTCACCGGTGAGCCGGGTGTGCCGGTCGTGCTGCTTGTGCTGCTTGTGGGGGGTTGAGAGGGGGGAAGTGCGGGGCTGTTCATAGATCACCTGTGTGTTGGGGGGACAGGTTTCCGGAGAGCGCTCTCCCACGGGGTCGGGTAAAGCCCGGCCCGCGCGGGAGAGCGCGGTGTCCGGGCTTACGGCAGTTGGTAGTTCTGGTTCAGAGCCGCGCCCTTCTGGGGCTGCGACTGGTCGTAACCGCGGGCGTCGCACTGGAGTCCACCGTTGATGCAGTGGGTGACCAGCGCGTTGAGGGTCGGGGCGTCCCAGTCGTTGAAGAAGTCGTAGTGGAAGGAGAAGCCCTGGCCACTGGAGAGGTGGACCTGCGACATGTCGCCGTTCACCGGCCAGGCCATCTTGAACTCGATCATCGGCAGGGCGACCGGGTGGTCGGCCGGGCAGACGTTCTGGTTGGCGCCGCCGGCGACCGGGTAGGCCATGTGACTCTTGTGGTCCGGCACGTCCAAGTGGATGCCGTCCCAGCAACTCGGCGCCTGGAGACGGATGTTGAGCTGCGTGTCAGGCGTGTTGGGGCAGCTCACCGGGATGTTCCAGTTGTGGTAACTGGTCCCGCACTCCCAGCCCTCGACGGTGCCCTTGAGGTGCTGGAACTCGTCCTGCGTCTGGCTCGGGCTGCCGACCACGAAGCGCAGGCCCTTGGGGAAGGGGCGGACGCTGGTGTAGTCGTTCACGGACGACTTGTAGTAGATCGTCTGCGTGCCGACCGGCAGGATCTTCTGGGTGCCCTTGAACAGACTCGGCATCCAGTACGCCGACTTGTCGCCGGGCGCCAGACACACCGTGTTACCGGTCTCCAGCGAGGCCGTCGTGGAGTTGCCGTTCGTGCTGGTGTTGCCCATGAAGGTGTGGTCGTGCGACGCCCCCGGCTGGCCGGGGAAGACGATCGGGTCGTCCGGCGCCGTGTGCGTGGGGGCACACTGGGCCTGGAACTCGTGGAAGTACGCGTGCGGCGGCTCGTACGTCGACGGCGTCACGCCGGTGACCGGCGGGTTCGCCATGATGTAGCCGTCGCCGTCCGGGTCGTCGCCGGACGCCAGTCCGTTGCCGGTCAGCGGCATCGCCATGCCGGGCATCCCGGCGTGGTCGGCCGCGTGGTCCGCGGCGGCCGGTGTGCTGGCGGAAGCGTTTCCGGTCGTCATCGCGACCCCGCCGATACCGAGGCCGGTAGCGGCGAGTGACAGGGCTATGAGCAGCCCCGGGATCCTTCTGGTCCTCCGTGCCATGGAGACCTCCTGCTTGATGGTGCGCATGGGGGGCTGACGGCACGACGTGGCGGCAGGCGTCATGACGGGCCGTCAGTTGGGAGAGCGCTCTCCCAGGTACGGAATGTTCCGCTCCCGCTAAGGACATGTCAACGGTTGATGAATCGGCCCCGCTGCGCGAGCCGGGCATTCCGCCACCCCCCGACCACCCTGGCCTGCAAGCCCTCCACTTCTTGCGGATTTCGTGAAGGTCCACCCCCTGCCCTTGGCCTATACCAACCCCCGGCGCCACGCGCTGGCGTTCACCACCGACCCCCGGCGCCACGCGCTGTCGTAATCAGCGGTCCCCCCGCCGGGCCGCCCGTGCGGCACGTGCGGGTGCCGCCCCGCCGTGCGGTTCTCGACTGGCCCCGCCGCCCGGGCGCTGCGTGCTGGCGTAATCAGCGGCCCCCACCCCACGCGGTTTTCGGCCGGCCCCGCCGCCCCGGCGCCGTGCGCTGGCATACGCGGCGGTCGCCCCGCCGGGCCTGCGGCGTGGACGCTGGGGTGTCACCCCCGGCCGTTGGGTAACCGGCAGGGCTCCGGCGCGGTGCCGCGCCCCATCGGGCGGGGCCTTCGCCCGGTTCAGCGCCGCGTCCCGGACGCATGTCGGGCGACGGGCGTCGGCGATCAGCCGCCGGGCCGGCCCCGTAACGCGGGCGCTGCCACGCCCCGCCGCATCAGGTGCACCGGCTTATGGCCCGTTGCCGCCGGGCCCTGCGTCGACTCGCCCTTGCGCGCTGGCCGCGCGGTACCTGCTGCCGTTCTCACGTCCGCGTCTGCCGCTGCTCCTGCGGGCACCATCGCCCAGCCCGCGTGTAGTGCGCGCTCGCGCCCGCGTATGTCGCCGTCGCCGCTCCCGAGTCTGCGGAGTTGCGGCCCCACCCCGCAGGGCAAGTGCGTGCCCACTACCGTGCGCGAGCATGCGGTCGTTGCCGCCCCGTGGGTCAGCACGTCCCCGTGCCGCGCTGTTGCCGTCGCGGCTCCCGTGCCGCCAGCGCCCCGCAGGGCGGTACCCGCTCGTGCCTGCGCCGTGCGCGTCCGAGCATGCCGCCGCT
>NZ_JBIBFQ010000004.1:658009-760459 GCF_042955955.1 Streptomyces sp. NPDC008317 | reverse complement strand
CTGCGGTTACCCAATGGCGCGCGCCCGCCCCCCGCGGCGGCGACAGCGCGCACCCGTGCAAGCCACCGCCCCGCAGGGCGGTACCCGCTCGTGCCCGCGCCGTGCGCGTCCGCGGCTCGCCGCCACCGCCCCGCGGGGCGGTATCCGCTCGTGCCTGCGCCGTGCGCGTCCGAGCATGCCGCCGCTGCGGTTACCCAATGGCGCGCGCCCGCCCCCCGCGGCGGCGACAGCGCGCACCCGTGCAAGCCACCGCCCCGCAGGGCGGTACCCGCTCGTGCCTGCGCCGTGCGCGCCCGCGGCTACCGCCCCCCCCGCGGCGCGCGCCCCGCGGCGCGGCCCCCCGTCGGGCGGCAGAGCCGTAGGCGGTGAGCTTCCCGCAGGGGTCAGGCGCCTTGGCGGCGGGGGATGGTGGTGAAGGTGGGGGAGGGGGAAGGGTCTTGGAAGAAGTCGTTGCCCTTGTCGTCGACGACGACGAAGGCGGGGAAGTCCTCGACCTCGATCTTCCAGACGGCTTCCATGCCGAGCTCGGCGTATTCGAGGACGTCGACCCGCTTGATGCAGTCCTGGGCGAGGCGGGCGGCGGGGCCGCCGATGGAGCCGAGGTAGAAGCCGCCGTGGGCGGCGCACGCGTCGGTGACCTGCTTGCTGCGGTTGCCCTTGGCGAGCATCACGAAGGAGCCGCCCGCGGCCTGGAACTGCTCGACGTAGGCGTCCATCCGGCCCGCGGTGGTCGGCCCGAAGGAGCCCGAGGCGTACCCCTCGGGCGTCTTGGCCGGGCCCGCGTAGTAGACGGCGTGGTCGCGCAGGTACTGCGGCATCTCCTCGCCCGCGTCCAGCCGCTCCTTGATCTTGGCGTGCGCGATGTCTCGGGCCACGACCAGCGGCCCGGACAGCGAAAGCCGGGTCTTCACGGGGTACTTGGTCAGCTCGGCGCGGATCTCGTCCATCGGCCGGTTGAGGTCGACGCGTACGACGTCGTCGTCCAGGTGCTCGTCGGTGGTCTCCGGCAGGAAACGCGCCGGGTCCGTCTCCAACTGCTCCAGGAAGACGCCCTCTGCGGTGATCTTCGCCAGCGCCTGCCGGTCCGCCGAGCAGGACACCGCGATGGCGACCGGGCACGACGCGCCGTGCCGCGGCAGCCGCACCACCCGCACGTCGTGGCAGAAGTACTTCCCGCCGAACTGCGCCCCGATCCCGATCCTCTGCGTCAGCTCGAAGACCTTCTGCTCCAACTCCTTGTCCCGGAAGCCGTGTCCGGCCGCCGAGCCCTCGGCGGGCAGCTCGTCCAGGTAGTGCGCGGAGGCGTACTTGGCCGTCTTCAGGGCGAATTCGGCGCTGGTCCCGCCCACCACGATCGCCAGGTGGTACGGCGGACAGGCCGCCGTACCCAGCGAACGGATCTTCTCCTCAAGGAACTTCATCATCGACGCCTCGTTCAGCACCGCCTTCGTCTCCTGGTAGAGGAAGGACTTGTTGGCGCTGCCACCGCCCTTGGCCATGAAGAGGAACTTGTACGCGCCGCCGTCCGTCGCGTACAGCTCGATCTGCGCGGGCAGGTTGGAGCCGGTGTTCTTCTCGTCCCACATCGTCAGCGGGGCCATCTGCGAGTAGCGCAGATTGAGCTTGGTGTACGCGTCGTAGATCCCGCGCGACAGCGCCTCCTCGTCGCCGCCCGCGGTGAGGACCTGTTGGCCGCGCTTGCCCATGACGATCGCCGTACCGGTGTCCTGGCACATCGGGAGCACGCCGGCCGCCGCGATGTTCGCGTTCTTCAGCAGGTCGAGCGCGACGAATTTGTCGTTGGGGCTCGCCTGCGGGTCGTCCAGGATGCGGCGGAGCTGCGCGAGGTGGGTCGGGCGCAGGTAGTGGGAGATGTCGTGCATCGCCTCGGCCGCGAGCAGCCGCAGCGCCTCCGGATCGACCGTGAGGAACGTACGCCCGTCCGCCTCGAAGGTGCTGACACCCTCGGCGGTGAGCAGGCGGTACGTGGTGGGGTCCTCGCCGAGGGGAAGCAGATCCGTGTAGGCGAACTCAGGCATGGGGCATTCCTCACTCGGCGGCGGCGCTGCGGCCTCCCGATTCTAGAACGCCCCCGAACGGCCGGGCGGGCCGGACCCCTAGGGGGTACTTCGGGGTAGTCGCGATCTATCGCGTCTGTGTACCGTAGGGACGTGGACGAATCGCAGCTCCAGAAGCGCGCGCAAGAGCAGCCCCAGCCGGTGCGTACGGGCAAGCCCACCGCGGAAGCGGACCTGCGGGCGTCGGACGCGGACCGGGACCGGATCGCCGACATCCTGCGCGAGGCCCTGGCCGAGGGCCGTCTGGACTCGTCGGAGCACTCCGAGCGGCTCGACCAGGTCTACGCGGCCAAGACGATGGGCGAACTGGAGCCGCTGGTACGGGATCTGCCGGTGGGCAGGACCAGCGCGCCGGCGCCCGCCCCCGCGGCCCGCGGCGGTTACCACTACGCCCCCGACCCCAGCGGCGAGAACCCGAACCTGGTCGGCATCCTCGGCGGGGCCGAGCGCAAGGGCCGCTGGCGCGTCGGCCACCGGATCACCGCGGTCGCGATCATGGGCGGTGTCGAGATCGACCTCACCGAGGCCACGTTCACCTCGCCCGAACTGGTCATCCACTGCACCGCGATCATGGGCGGCATCAGCGTCAAGCTGCCGGAGAACGTGACGCTGCGCGGCGGCGGGGTCGTCGGCATCATGGGCGGCTCCGACGTCAAGGCGTTCGAGGCGCCGGACGCCGACGCGCCGGTGGTCCGCATCGACGGCTTCGCCTTCTGGGGCGGCGTCGAGGCGAAGGCCAAGCGCGGCAAGAAGGTCAAGGACTGGACGAAGAAGAACCTCGAGAGCTGAGGCGCGGGACCGGTCGGGGGAGCCTCCGGCGCCGGGGTGAGGCGGCCTCGCGCACGGGTGAGCGGGCAGCGGCGGTTTCACGCCCCCCGACTCGGTAACGGCTGTGATTGATGGTGCGTAAGTGCGCCAAGCATCGTGCGTGTTTCCGCCATCCGCAGGTCACAGGCTTGCGGGGCTCTCGCGCCGGGCGAACACGGTGCGCATGAAGTCGCGTACAGCGGGTAGGGGTTCGAGCACGCCGCCGCACTGCCGCCGTTGAGATCCGCGCCCGCCGGGGGAGTGGTCGGTGACGCGCCAGGGTGGCAATCGCCGAGCCGTCGTCAGGAGTATCCCGTGCTTCAACCGATCGAGCCCGTCACGGACACCGCCTACCCGCCCGGTCATCCGCGGGATCTGGGCGGGCCCTGGCACTCGGAGGCCGCCTGCCGCAGTGACGAGGCGGGGCTGTTCTTCGCCCCGTCGAAGGAGCCCACTGCCGCTCGTCTGTCCCGGGAAGAGGCGGCCAAACGCGTGTGCGCGCGCTGCCCGGTGATGCTCGAATGCCGCGAACACGCCCTGCTCCAGCCGGAACCGTACGGGGTGTGGGGCGGCATGACCGCCGCCGAGCGCCGCGTGGTGCTGGCCCGCCGCCGCCGTCGCGAGGTCGAACTCCAGCGCCCCGACCCGCAGATCGCCGCCGCGGGCTGACCGTACGGCTCAGCGGCTCAGGAGTTTCGTCGGCCGGGCGCCGCCCGCCGCGCCGCATCCGGGAATACGGGGCCCGAGTGCGCCGCGGCAGGCGGCAGCCGACGTACCGAAGGACGTACCGAAGGCGGGGAGCGGGCCTCAGCGCGCCCGGTCGAAGTCGATCGCGCTGTACGCCCGCAGTTTGGACAGCCGGTGTGTGGAGTCGATCTGCCGGATCGTGCCGGACTTGGAGCGCATCACCAGCGACGAGGTGGTGGCGGTCTCCGCGCGGTACCGCACCCCGCGCAGCAGTTCGCCGTCGGTGATCCCGGTGGCGACGAAGAAGACGTTCTCGCCGCTGACCAGGTCCTTGGTGTGCAGAATCCGGTCCAGGTCGTGCCCGGCGTCCAGCGCACGGCGCCGCTCGGCGTCGTCCTTGGGCCACAGCCTGCCCTGGATCGTGCCGCCGAGGCAGGTGATCGCGCAGGCCGCGATGATGCCCTCGGGCGTGCCCCCGATGCCCAGCAGCATGTCCACGCCGGTGCCCTCGCGCACCGCCATGATCGCGCCCGCCACGTCGCCGTCGGCGATGAACTTGATCCGGGCGCCGGTCTCGCGGATCTCCTTCACGATGCCGTCGTGCCGCGGCCGGTCGAGCACCACGACGGTGACGTCCTCGGGCGCGCTGCCCTTGGCCTTGGCGACCCGGCGCACATTGACCGCGGGCGGCGCGGTGATGTCGACGTACTCGGCGGCCTCGGGGCCGACCACCAGCTTGTCCATGTAGAAGACGGCCGAGGGGTCGAACATGGTGCCGCGGTCGGCGACGGCGAGCACCGCCACCGCGTTCGGCATGCCCTTGGCGGTCAGCGTGGTGCCGTCCACCGGGTCGACGGCGACATCGCACTCGGGCCCGGTGCCGTCACCGATCCGCTCGCCGTTGTAGAGCATCGGCGCCTCGTCCTTCTCGCCCTCGCCGATGACGACGACGCCGTTCATCGAGACGGTGTGGACGAGGGTGCGCATCGCGTTCACCGCGGCGCCGTCGGCCCCGTTCTTGTCGCCCCTGCCGACCCAGCGTCCGGCCGCCATCGCGGCGGCCTCGGTGACGCGTACGAGTTCCAGTGCCAGGTTGCGGTCGGGGGCCTCCGGGCTCACTTCGAGCTGGGGCGGCAAATGCTGTTCGGTCATCACGCGCACCTTTCTGTACGAGGACGGCCGGAATATGAGGGTGTTCCGACCCTATCGGTTCGGCGCGAATATGAGCAGGGTGCACGTCACATGAGCGCCTGGGGCCCGGTGTGGGCCGGGACCCGTGGAGGGTGCGGACCCCGGCGTCCGGGGCCGTTCCCGGCATGGGGGACGATGGTCGGGTGGCAGCAGACAAACGTGGCAACAAGACCGTGCGGGACCTGGTGCTGTCGATGGCGGTGATCGGCGCCGTCGCCGCCCTCATCTACGTGTTCATCCCGCACGACTCGAAGGCCGACCCGACCAAGCCGGTCACCTTCTCGGTGGAGCTCGGCCAGGCGCGGCGCGACGCGCCGTACAAGGTGGCGGGGCCCGAGGGGCTGCCCGCGACCTGGCGGCCCACCTCGGTCACCTACAGCGCGGCCGACCCGCAGGCGGTGACCTGGCACATCGGCTTCGTCGACCCCGAGGACCAGTACGTCGCCGTCGAGCAGAGCAACGCCGCGGCCGAGCCGTACATCAAGGACGTCACCTTCGGCGCGCACCGCGACGGCGGCCGTACGGTCACCGCGGGCGGCCTGGTCTGGGAGCGCTACGCGGGGCCGAAGTACAACGCGCTGGTCCGCAAGGAGCAGGGCGTCACCACGGTGGTACTGGGCACCGGCAAGGACGCGGAGCTGACGACGATGGCCGCCGCGCTGAAGGAGCGCGGCGGCCAGTAATCGGTAGCCGGTCATACGGACATACGTCCCACCGGTAGCCGGTCATACGGACGTACGTGTGACCAGGTGCCCGGTCATACGGACATACGTCGGTCCGTCGTACGGATCAGACGGTCGTCACGACCTGCTCGTACGACAGGCGCGGGTTGCGGTCGTACCAGGCGGCCTCGCCCGGCTTGCCTATGTTGACCACGGCCAGCACCGAGTGCTCGCCGTCCGCGAAGAACTCCTTGTTGATGCCGTCGGCGTCGAAGCCGGTCATCGGGCCGGCGGCCAGACCGGCGGCGCGGACGCCGATGATGAAGTAGCCGACCTGGAGCGCGGCGTTCAGCGCGGCGGACTGCTCGCGGACCGGGCGCTCGGCGAAGATCACGTCCTTGGCCTGCGGGAAGACCGGGAGCAGGGTGGGCAGCTCCTCGTGGAACTCGTTGTCCGCGGCCAGGATCGCCACCAGCGGCGCGGTCGACGTCTTCGCCTTGTTGCCCTCGCTCATGTGCCGCACCAGGCGCTCGCGCCCCTCTTCGGTACGGGCCAGGACGACGCGCAGCGGCTGCTGGTTGAACGCGGTCGGCGCGTACTTCACCAGGTCGTAGATGGCCTGGACCTGCTCGTCGGTCACCGGCTCGTCGGTGAACGTGTTGGCGGTGCGGGCCTCACGGAAGAGCAGGTCCTGGGCGGCGGTGTCGAGCACGAGAGTCATGCGGGATCCTCAGGTCTTTCGGTCGTGCGAGGGGCGCGCGCCGGGGGGCGGCGCGTCGGAACACTCCGACCAACCTGGGTGAACGTTCAACCATTCCCTGGGGCAAGTGTGACCCCTGTCACTCCTGTGCGGTCCCCGTGACGTCTTCCGCCTCCTCGTCGTCCTCCTCCGCCGCCAGCGCCGCGTCCAGCCGGGCCCGCGCGCCCTCCAGCCAGCGGCGGCAGACCTTGGCCAGCTCCTCGCCCCGCTCCCACAGGGCCAGGGACTCCTCCAAGGTCGCGCCGCCCGCTTCCAGCCGCCGTACGACGTCCACCAGCTCGTCGCGCGCCTGCTCGTACCCGAGGGCCGCGCTGCCGCTCTCCCGGTCCGCCGTATCGGTGGTGCCTGCCGTGTCTGCCATGGGGGCAAGCCTAGGCGCGGGGTGGGACAGGTCAGGCGACGCGCACACCGGCATCACCGCGTGACGACGCCGAACCGCGCGACGCCGACATCACCGCGCGCCGCCGAACCGCGCGAGGCCGCCGCACCGCGCGCCGCCCACGCCCACCCCGGCATCACTCCGTGACGCGCACCGTGAAGTCGCCCTCGGCCACCCGCGCCCGCAGCGCGTCGTCCGGCGCCACCTCCGCCGGGTCCCGTACCACCGAGCCGTCCTCGCGCTGGAGCACCGCGTACCCGCGGCGCAGCGTCGCGGCCGGGGACAGCGCGACCACCCGCGCCAGGGTGTGCGAGAGATCCGCGTCGGCGCGCTCCAGCAGATGGCGCAGCGTACGGCGGGCCCGGTCCACCCGGTCGGCCACCTCCGCCGCGCGGCCGTCGATCATCCCGTACGGCGCCGCCATCGACGGACGGCTCAGCGCCGCCTCCAGGCCGCGCTCCTCCCGGTCCAGCAGCCCGCGCATCACCCGCAGCGCCCGGTCCCGTACCAGCTGGACGCGCGCCAGCTCCTCGCGCACATCCGGCACGATCCGCTTGGCCGCGTCGGTCGGGGTGGACGCCCGCAGGTCGGCGACCAGGTCGAGCAGCGGCGAGTCCGGCTCGTGGCCGATCGCCGAGACCACCGGGGTCCGGCAGGCCGCGACCGCGCGGACCAGCTCCTCGTCGGAGAACGGCAGCAGGTCCTCGACGCTGCCGCCGCCGCGCGCCACGACGATCACGTCGACATCCGGACGCGCGTCCAGCTCCCGTACCGCCTCGATCACCCGCGGCACCGCGCTCGCGCCCTGCACCGGCACATTGCGCACCTCGAAGCGGACGGCGGGCCAGCGCAGCCGCGCGTTCTCCCGCACGTCCCGCTCAGCCGCCGAGGCGCGGCCGGTCACCAGGCCGATGAGCTGCGGCAGAAACGGTATGGGCCGCTTGCGGTCCAGCGCGAAGAGCCCCTCGGCCGCCAGCGTCTTCTTCAACTGCTCCAGGCGCGCCAGCAGTTCACCCACCCCGACCGGGCGGATCTCCACCGCGCGCAGCGAGAGCTGGCCGCGCGGCCCGTACCACTCGGGCTTGGCGTGCATCACCACCCGCGCGCCCTCGCCGACCACGTCCGCGACCTGCTCGAAGACACCGCGGAAGCACGTCACCGTGATCGACACGTCGTGCGAGGGGTCGCGCAGCGTCATGAACACCACGCCCGCGCCCGGCCGCCGCGACAACTGGGTGATCTGCCCCTCCACCCACACCGCGCCCAGCCGGTCGATCCAGCCGCCGATCAGCCGCGACACCTCACCGACGGGGATCGGCGTCTGCGCCGAGGTGTTCAGAGCCATGCCCGCAGCGTAGTGGGCGCGACCGACACCGCCGCCGAACGGCCGCACCCCCGTACGCCCCCGCGCGTGCGATCAGCGCCCCCGTACGATGGACCCCATGACTGCCGCTACGAGCCCCCGCCGCGTCCTCCTCGCCGCCCCCCGCGGGTACTGCGCGGGCGTGGACCGGGCCGTGATCACCGTCGAGAAGGCGCTGGAGCAGTACGGCGCCCCGGTCTACGTGCGCAAGCAGATCGTGCACAACAAATACGTGGTCCAGACGCTGGAGAAGAAGGGCGCGATCTTCGTCGACGAGACGGACGAGGTGCCCGAGAACGCCATCGTGATCTTCTCCGCGCACGGCGTGGCCCCCGTCGTCCACGAGGAGGCCGCCCAGCGCAGCCTCGCCTCGATCGACGCGACCTGCCCGCTGGTGACCAAGGTCCACAAGGAAGCCGTCCGCTACTCCAAGGACGACTACGACATCCTGCTGATCGGCCACGACGGCCACGAAGAGGTCGTCGGCACGATGGGCGAGGCGCCCGACCACATGCACCTGGTCGACGGCCCCGCCGACGCCGCCAAGGTCACGGTCCGCGACGAGTCCAAGGTCGTCTGGCTCTCCCAGACCACCCTGTCGGTGGACGAGACGATGGAAACCGTGGACGCGCTCAAGGAGCGCTTCCCCAACCTGCTCTCGCCGCCCAGCGACGACATCTGCTACGCCACGCAGAACCGCCAGGTCGCGGTCAAGCAGATCGCCGCCGACGCCGACCTGCTGATCGTGGTCGGCTCCCGCAACTCCTCCAACTCCATCCGGCTGGTCGAGGTCGCCCTCCAGTCCGGCGCCGGCGCCTCGTACCTGGTCGACTTCGCCGAGGAGTGCGACGAGGCGTGGCTGGACGGCGTCACCACCGTCGGTGTCACCTCCGGCGCGTCCGTCCCGGAGATCCTGGTCGACGGCGTCCTGGACTGGCTGGCCGAGCGCGGCTACGCCGATGTGCAGGTGGTGACCTCCGCCGAGGAGTCCATCCAGTTCTCGCTGCCCAAGGAACTGCGCCGCGATCTGCGTGCCGAGGCCGCCGCCGGGGAATCCGCCAAGAGGTGACTTTTTCCCGTCACCTCTAACCTGGGGGCCATGAATATGTTCGGTGTGGACATCGGTGGTACGGGAATCAAGGGCGCTCCGGTCGATCTGGACCAGGGCGCCCTGTCGGACGATCGCTACAAGATCGACACCCCTCAGCCCGCGACTCCGGAGTCGGTGATCGACGGGGTGCACCAGGTCATCGAGCACTTCGGCTGGTCGGGCCCGGTCGGCGTGACCTTCCCCGGGGTGGTGGTGGACGGCACCACCCGTACGGCGGCCAACGTGGACGGCGGCTGGGTCGGCCTGGACGCGCGCGGGATGCTCGGCGACCGCCTCGGCCTGCCCGTGGTGGTGCTCAACGACGCGGACGCGGCGGGTGTCGCGGAGATGACGTTCGGCGCGGGCCGCGGCCGGGGCGGCACGGTCATCATGCTGACGCTGGGCACCGGCATCGGCAGCGCCCTGTTCGTGGACGGCAATCTCGTGCCCAACACGGAACTGGGCCACCTGGAGCTGCACGGGCACGACGCGGAGAAGAAGGCGTCGGTCAAGGCCCGTGAGGACGAGGACCTGAGCTGGGAGCACTGGGCGCACCGGCTCCAGAAGTACCTGGCGCACGTGGAGATGCTCTTCTCGCCCGACCTGTTCGTGATCGGCGGCGGCGTCAGCCGCAAGTCGGAGAAGTTCCTGCCCCTGGTGAAGGGGATCAGCGCCGAGATCGTTCCCGCTGAACTGCAGAACAACGCGGGGATCGTCGGCGCCGCGATGGCAGCCGCAAAGCTCTGATCCCGACGATCGCGGCGGCCAGCACCGTCCCGGCGTAGAGCCAGCCGGTCATCAGCGCCAGCCCGGTGAAGATGCCGAGCAGATGACCGGCCAGGCCGCCGCCCCCGCTGTCGGCGGTCAGCGCGATGCCCACGGCGAAGGCGATCGGCGCCGCCACCGGGGCCGCCACCAGGTCGTACGGGCGTACGTACACCGCCGCCGCCACGGACACCGCGACGAAGACCAGGCCGAAGAAGACGCCGGGGCCGTCGAAGAGCAGGACGTCGATCCCGCCGCCCGCGACCGTCACGGCGGTGGTCAGCAGCCCGGTGCCGAGGCCGGTCAGCCGTGGCCTGGGCCGCTGGGCGGTACGCAGCCGGTGGACGGTCTGCCGTACCGCGGTGGCCATGACGGCCTGCCGGGGGCGCGGGGCGCGGTACACCCCGACTGTGGCCTCTCCGCCGGGTCCCGGAGCGGCACCTGAACGCGCACTGTGTTGGTCCACCTACTTACAGTAGGCACGGCAGTCGGGTGATCGCACGGCGGGACACGCGCTTTGCCCCTCCGGGGCGGGGCGGGGCTTTTTGGCGCGCGCGTCCTCGGAGCGGTCCCCGTACCGGGTGCGGTGACGTCCTCGGGCCGGTGTTCGACGGGCGGCCGGGCGGTACGGCGGCGGCCCGTAGACTGGTGGCCGTCCGAACACCCACCAGCCCACCGCTCCGGGAAGTCTCCACGTGTCGCTCTCCATCGGAATCGTCGGTCTGCCGAATGTCGGCAAGTCGACGCTCTTCAACGCCCTGACCAAGAACGACGTGCTGGCGGCCAACTACCCGTTCGCCACGATCGAGCCGAACGTCGGAGTCGTGGGCGTCCCCGACGCCCGCCTCGGCACGCTCGCGGAGATCTTCGGGTCGGCGCGGGTGCTGCCCGCCACCGTCGACTTCGTGGACATCGCGGGCATCGTCCGCGGCGCCTCCGAGGGCGAGGGCCTGGGCAACAAATTCCTCGCGAACATCCGCGAGTCCGACGCGATCTGCCAGGTCATCCGGGCCTTCAAGGACGACAACGTGGTGCACGTCGACGGCCGCGTCTCGCCCAAGGACGACATCGAGACGATCAACACCGAGCTGATCCTCGCCGACCTCCAGTCCGTCGAGAAGGCGATCCCGCGCCTCACCAAGGAGGCCCGCCTCCAGAAGGAGAAGGCCGCGGTCCTCGCCGCCGCCGAGGCCGCCCAGGAGATCCTGGCCGCGGGTGACACCCTCTTCTCGCGCGGCATCACCAAGGGCACCGAGCAGGGCACCCTCCTCCACGAGCTGCACCTGCTCACCACCAAGCCGTTCCTCTACGTCTTCAACGTCGACGAGGACGAGCTGGCCGACGAGGACTTCAAGAACGAGCAGCGCGCCCTCGTGGCCCCCGCCGAGGCGATCTTCCTCGACGCCAAGCTCGAGTCCGACCTCGTCGAGCTCGACGACGCCGAAGCCCTCGAACTCCTCCAGTCCGTCGGCCAGGAGGAGCCCGGCCTCGCCACCCTCGCCCGCGTCGGCTTCGAGACCCTCGGCCTCCAGACCTACCTCACCGCCGGCCCCAAGGAATCCCGCGCCTGGACCATCAAGCGCGGCGCCACCGCCCCCGAGGCCGCCGGCGTCATCCACACCGACTTCCAAAAGGGCTTCATCAAAGCCGAGGTCATCTCCTTCGCCGACCTCGTCTCCACCGGCTCCGTGGCCGAAGCCCGCGCCAAGGGCAAAGCCCGCATGGAGGGCAAGGAATACGTGATGCAGGACGGCGACGTGGTCGAATTCCGCTTTAACGTGTAGCCGCTTGCGCGGAGGGCCGTCTGACCTGCGGCGGAGGAGGTGCGCGGCCTCAGGGCCCGCACCGAATCCGCAGGCGTACCGACATCTCGTCGCCCTCGTCGGGGCTGTCCGTGTACGCCTTGCCGACGGCGGCGCGGGTCCGTTCGTCGAGAGTTCCGAATTCTCGCTCTTCTTTCATTCCCCTCTCCTTCTCAGTAGGCGATACGTCAACCAGCAGACGTAGCCAATCGCCACTGAGGCAAGCGGAGGTACCCATTCGGGAGAACGCGGCCACGCTGCCCGTATGACCACCATGGACACCATGCAGCAGGTGAACCCGATGAAATTCAGAGGTTCGTTCACCCGCCACCTCCCCTGACTTCTGCTTTGCTTATTTTCCATACGATTGGCCCTCTTTAGTTTTATCGATATTGCCCTGCTCCGACCGCACAGCCAACCAGCAGGGCGCCTGGCAGAAGTTTTTTGGCCACCTTGGTCACTGCGGAAATACCTATTCCCGAGGCTCCGCCCCAGAGGCAGGCCCGGAAATAGTGATTTCGAAAGGCTGTGCTTGTATAGTGCAGGGCACTATTAAAGGGTGCGGGGGAATAGTGACGAGTGCGCTGCTTCGTCTATTTCCAGGAATTCTTGGCAACGCTTCCCCAGTCGCGGTGGAGAGGGCTCCAGCGGCTTACGTGGATCGGGTTGCGCCAGTGCCAACTGCCGAATTTACCGTCGAGGCCGTAGCAGTTGACGGGGTCGCCGTTGCAGTATTCGTAGGCGTTGGCGTTGCCGCCGGGGATGGGGTCGGTTTGGAGGAAGCGGCCGGTGGTGGGGTCGTAGAGGCGGACGCCCATGAGGGTGGCGGCGGTGAGGGTTTCGGGGTTGCCGAATTCGTCGTAGGCGAGGCGTTGGTCGATCGCGGCGGCGCATAGCGGGTCTTCGAACTTACCGAATGCCGGGTCACGCCATGTGGGCGTGACCCGGCACCTGGCCGAGATGGCTTATCAGTCTCGTCGGGAGTTCCGAATCTCCCGCACGGTGCCCACCACGACGAACACCGCCGCCACGCCGAACCCGATACGCACCCACATGTCGTCCGTCGTGATCATGGCGATTGTCGCGATTACGAGGACGAGGCCGCTCAATAGCATGCTGAATGCACTCAGATTGCGCATGTTACTTGCAGTACCCCTTTTTGTAGCTACCTGGAATCAACCCAGGATATCCAAAAGGCCACTTCAGCTTGAGGCATTTGTGGTCCGCGTATGCCCACTGGGCCTTCACCGCGATGGTCCCGGCGTTCATAAAGACCCACTTCGCGATGACCCCGACACCCGAGCCAACGAGAACTGTGGACGCCGCATTGACGATGGTGGCCGCGGTGGCGGCGCGGCCCGCCTTCTTGGTTTCCCTTCTGTTGAGGTAGATCGTCCCGCTGACCCACCCCCAGGTGACCTTGAACTGGCCTGTGAGGTCAAAGGATCTGATCGGGTCCGAAGGGTAGGTATAGGCGTTCGCGTTGCCGCCGGGCACGGAGTCCGTCTGGAGGAAGCGACCCGTGGAGGGGTCGTACGCCCTCACGCCCATAAGCATCACGCCCCCGATGTGATCGCTGCCCCGCTCGTAAGCGCCAAGCCAGCCGTAGGTTGGGGTTGCGGATGTTCCGATGGCGTTGCCGAATTCATCGTAACGGTAGACCGAGAGCGATTGGCTTGCGTCCAAGGGAAGCTGGACAGTGACGTCGCCGTGCAAATCGGTGAGCTGGAGGATCACACCACCGGTCGCGGTAGTGATGGCACTCAACCGACCTTCCAAGTCCTGAACGTTACGGGCGATAGTGCCGCCGCTCTGTGACCAGGTTGGGCTGTCACAACCGCAGCCGAAGTGGCTGACCGTGCTGCTCGTTGCTGTCCAACTGCCATCTGTTTGCTGGGTTTCCACGGTGGACAGAGAAAGCCTGTTCTCAGCGTCGAGACTCCAGCGCTCGCGCTTCCCGCCGATCGTCTCCTGCTGGAGGACGTCGTTCGCGTAGTAGCCGAGGGTAGTGCCGGTGGCCTGGACAGTGGTCCGGCCCAGTGCGTCGTAGACCGTGCCCGCTGTGGAGAGACGGTCGGCGCTGTCGTAGGTGTAGTTGACTGTGGCCGGGTTTCCGGCGGTGCCGTCGGGGTTGTCGACTGTTGTCGTGAGACTGGTGCGGTTGGTGTTCTTGTCGAAGGCGTAGGCGCGGTGGGTGATGGTGGCGTCTTGGACGTCTTCGATGTTAGTCAGCCGGCCTGCGGCATCGTAGATGTATGCCTGGTTTCCGGTGTCGGTGGTGCGGGTGACCTGCTGGCCATGGACAGTCAGGGTGGCCGAGTCAGCCGTGACGATTAGGCCGTCGTTGTCACTGGCGTAGGTGCGTGAGGTGTCGGCGCCCGTTTCGTCCCGAGTGAACGTCACGGTGTAACCGCCTGGCAGGGCCTCTGTGGCCAGGCGGCCGTCGGAGTCGTAGGTGGCGTTGAAGGTGCCTGCGACGGAGTCGGCGCGGCCGGTTTCGAGACCCCGCGGATCACTGGCGGTGTCGTAGGTGTAGGTGGTGGTCGACGGGGCCGAGTCGGTCACCCTGATGGGCCGGTCGAGGGCGTCGTACCAGGTGGTGGCCGTGTTACCCGCACCGTCGCTGTAGGAGATCTGCCGACCAAGGAGATCGTAGGTCTGGCTGGCTGTGTGGCCGCCGGCAGTGATGGTGGCCTGCTTGCCGGTCGCCTGGTCGTAGGACGTCGTGGCACCAGGCACGGCGGTGCCCATTCCTCCGGTCACCGAGGTGCCGATGGTACGTCCGGCCGCGTCATAGCTCGTGGTAGTGGTGCGGGTGCTGCTGCCCGCCGTGTCGGTGACGGTGGCGGTGTTGCCCCACCGGTCGTAGGTCGTGGTTGTGGTGGGCAGTTGCGACGGGTTGGCGCCGCCGCCGGTGATCGCACTGGCCGGGCCGGTCGAGCAGAGCAGGTCGGCCCATTCAGGTCGTCCGTTGCAGGCGCCGGTGCCGGTCGCGGACCAGTAGGCCGTGACGGTGGCCCCCGCGTCGGTGCCCGTGGACTTGGGCAGGGTGGTCTTGATGACGCGGCCCTGAGCGTCGTAGGCGGTGGTCCTGACCAGGTTCAGTCCGGCCGGGTCGGTGACCGTAGTGGTGGGCAGGCCCTTGGACCAGTCGTATCCGGTGGTGCTGGTCCGGGTGTCACCGTCACTGGTGTAGGCGTCGCCCGCGTGGACGTCGGCGCCGATGGTGACGGTGGTCGGCTGGTTGGTCACGGTGGCGGTGCCGTTGGTCGGGCGGCCCTGGTCGTACGCGGTGACGGTGTGCGCACGTGCCGGGACGAAGGACCCTGCGGGCAGGCTGGTGCCGCCCGCGGTCGCGGGCAGGGCCTTGGCAAGGGTGACCATGTGCAGGGGGCCGGACTTCTCCAGCTCCCGCTGGCCGGCGTTGGCCGGGTCGGTGTCCTTGTTCGTACCGGCGTCGGCCGCCACGCTTGTGGTGTTGAACACCGATACGGTCGACAGCAGTTGGGCCCGCTCGGCGGACGGCAGAGCGTCAATGCCGAGTTGTTGCTGCTCGGCCAGGCTGTCGCCGTCGGTGGCGAGGGCCAGTTCACGGTTGGCTGCGGTCAGCTCACGGACGGTGTGACCGTACCGGTCGTACTCGGTGGTGGTGATGTGTGCGCCGGGGTTGGCGGTGTTGACCTGACGGCCCGAGGCGTCGGTGTAGGCGATGATCGCGCGCTGGTAGGCGTTGGCGGTCAGCGCGGCGCCGTCGTGCGACGCGGGTACGGCGTCCGAGGGGAACAGCGCCGTCGCGTCCGAGGGCGCGTCGCTCTGCCCCCAGGCGGTGACGTCGCCGCCGGACATCGGGTAGGGCGCCTTACCGCCGCTCAGCGGCACGTCGTAGACCAGGTTCGTGCTCGCGGTGCCGTTGGTCTGGGTGGCGCTTCCGGGGGTGAGCGTCGGCCGGGAGGCCGACAGCAGCATCCCGTCGCCCGCCGTCGCGGTGTTCCCGGCGCTGCCGTAGGCGAACGTCCACTGCAGTTCACCGGGCGGGGTCAGCGTGGTGATCCGGCCCGCGCTGTCGTAGTCGTAAGCCGTCTTCAGCGACGGGCTGATACGCGGATCCCACTGCTGGCGCAGGCGGCCGGTGGTGTCGTAGGCGTACTGCGCGACCGTGACCGCGGTCGCCGCGGACGCGCCGGGGTCGGTTCCCCACAGTCTGATCTGGGAGACCTGGTCGTTGAAGTTCCCGAACACCGAGGCGGTCGCGGTCGTGGCCGTGGCGTACACGTATTCCAGTACGCGGCAGCCCTTGGTTCCGGGAGTCGTGGTGCAGGTGGACTGCGTCACCGCGGACGTCGGCGCGATCACCTACTTCGGGCGGGCCAGGAACGTATTGCCGACCGGGATCTTCTCCGAGACGACCTGGGTGGTGGAGTTGGTGGTCGGCAGGAACGTCGAGGTCACCTGCCACGTCGTGGCCGAGGGGTCGACCTTCGCGAACGTGGTGGTCGTGCCTTCGCTGTCTTTCAGGGTGAAGGTGCCGGTGAGCAGGGAGCCGGTCAGTGTCAGGTCCTCCGCGCCCGGTTCGGGCTTCCACCCGCCGCCGGAGGCCGCGGTGAACCCGGTCGGATCACCGTCCGCATCGACCAGCGCCACCGACCTGTCCGACGCCTTACGGAGGTAGGACCAGTCCGAGCCGGTGATCTCGGCGGTGGTGCCCGCCGTCCACTGCGGACCGAAGATCGCCGCCTGCCCCTCCTGCGCCGACCCGTTCGTGGGACGGCGGGAGGAGGCGCTACGGGTGACGGTGAGATCGAACCCGGAGGCGTCCGTGGCCGACAGCGAGGCGTCACCGGTCAGGGCGTTCACCGAGGCCGGACCCGCGCTCAGCAAGGGGGCGGTGCCCGCGTTGCGGTCCACGGTAACGGTGTTCACGGGCGAGTTGTCGCTCGTCGTGCCGTCGGTGAACACCGCCCGGACATCGACAGGACCGTCCTGCGTGAACGTGTCGGTGATGTTCCAGGTCAGCGCGACCGGTTCTCCGCCCGGCGCGGCCAGCGGCCAGGAAACGACCGGCGCACCGGATGAACGGACGGTCACATGGGCAGTGGGCACGTTGTGCCAGATGTCGGTCTCACCGATCCGGTACTGATAGGTCACACCGGTCTCGGCGGGCTTGCCCTGCCCGGTCAATGCCACGCGGCGGGCTGGCCGGTCACCTTGCGCCGGGGTCAGCAGCGCCGCACCGGATCCGGCGTAGAAGACGTAGTACGTACCGGAGGCGAGGTTCCCGGCCTTGTCATGGGTCTTCGCGATCAGCGTGTGCTTACCCGCCCTGAACGTCAATGACTTGGTGAACGCGGCGCCTGTGGTGGAGGTGTAGGTCCAGGCGCCATCGTCCAGCTGCCAGGCCACCAGGCCCACGTCCGTACTGGGCGGGGTGAAGGTGAAGGAGCCGGTGAAGTTCCCCGAGGCGTCTGGGGTGCCGGACCAGGCCCCCGCCGGAAAAGCGGTGGAGGACACGGTGGTGTTGGCCGGTGCCTTGGTGTCGATGATCAGGGACTTGGCCGCCGTCCACGCGGAATAGTCGCGGCCGTCGTACGCCCTGACCTTCCACGTGTAGGAACCGTCCGCCAGAGCCGTGGACACCTTCCACGTACCAGCAGTGCCGGAGTTGACGAACGCCGAACTCCCCGAAGCCTTGACGGTGGTACCCGACAGCACCTGGTAGTCAAGACGCACGGTGTCACTGTTGGCGTCGGTGGCCTTCGCCGACAGCGTCGGAGTCGCACTGGCCGCGTAACCGTCGGTCGCCGTCGGCGAGGCCGCCAGCGAAGTCGGCGTGGTGGGCGGGGTGTTGTACGTGATCGACAGTGACGCGGCGCTGGAGAACCGCTTGAACTGCACCTCGTTGGTCTCACTGCTGGCGACCAGCACGAAGCAGATGGTCTGCCAGTGGTTCGCGGCGGCGTTGGTGACCTGGTTCATGAAACTGAACGTCCCCGACGGGCTGGACGTACACGCCGGACCGAAGTTCACCGAGCTCTGCTGGGCGACCTTCCCCGGCGCGTTGGCCCACGTGGTGGAGGCGTCGAAGACATTCGTGGACCACGCCTGGACACCGTAGGACGTGGTGCCGCACGACGCGGAATAGCTCTCCGTCATCTTCATGTCGGCGCTCAGCACCGTGCCACCCCAGATCGCCGAGGGAATGCCGACGCGGTAGTAGGTCCGCTCGATTCCCTTCGGCGAGGAAAACCCCTGGTACCCGACACCGTTGCCGTTCGATGGGCTGGAGTCGTAGTTCGACGTGTTCGGATACGCCTGCTGTACCTCGTTCCAGTGCAGGCGGCTGCCACTGGCCGGGTGCGGCACATAGGCGGGGTCGATGTAGACCGGGAAGACGGTGCTCTTCGCCGTCAACAGCCCACGGTCGGGCGTCAGATGGAGCTTGCGGTCCCGCAACGTGGTCTTCACCGCCGCATGGTGGGCGTGCGAACCCGGCCCCTGGGCGGTGGAACGGGTGCCCGCGCGGGGCTTCGCCTTGTCCGCCTCCGCGGGCGCGAGCCCGGCGATGCTGTTCCCGCCGCCCGCCACAGCGGGCTCGGTACTGGTCGCGGAGTCCCACATCACCGGCGCCGGAGAGTTCACCAGCAGACGGCCGGTGCCGTCGGTCACCGTCAGATTCCCGCCCGCGTCCGTCGCCGCGATGACGCCGTTGCTGGTCGACACGCTCTGCACCAGATCCGACAGCCCCGGGCCGGAGGCCGCCTCGGCGGACTTGACCACCAGCGTCTCCTCCACCCCGCCCTTCAGCGAAGCGGTCAACTCAAGGTCCACGTCCTTCAGCACGTTCGCGTACGTCGCCTTCGCACCGGACAGCACCGGCATCGGCAACGCCGTCGGCCACGTCAGCGACAGGTTCTTGCCGTCGACCGTCAACGAAGCCAACGGCCCCGAACCACCGCCGGACAGCACCAGATCCGCCTCGGCCGCCACCGGCACGACACTGCCATCGGCCCGCAACTGGAGCGTGGGGTCCAGATTCACCCACGAGCCGCCGCGCTGGGTCCACTTCGGCTCCGCGAACGCGGTGTACGTCACCGTTCCGTCGGCGTTCACGAACGTCTGCGAAGCATCCGTACGCTCGCTCAACGCCTCGATCCGCCGGCCCTGCAACCGTGCCATCAGCCGCGCCGACAGCACATCCCGCGCCTCCGCCGCCCCGTACGACGGCGCCGACACGACGGTCCCTTCCCGCTGGGACCGAGGAGCGGCGAACGCCACCCCCGAATCCGCCGCGACCGTCGCCGCCTCAACGGCCAGCGCCAACACCACAAGCACCGACACCCGCCGCAACCACAACGACGAGCAAGACGATGAACGTGCGTGTCTCAGACCGCCCGGCGCGGAACGCCGAGCACCCCCCCAGAACATCCCCACGACCCCTCCTCGTCAGAACCCCCAAGGCGCAGAGCTGCCCCCGCGACTAGAAAACGGTCGGATCTTCACACATCCATCACACGGAGGGGAGTAGTTCAAAGGAACTGCCATGTGGAGCTAAAGGGCAGGCATAGACGACTTGAGTGAGCCGAAGGCTCAGTCGGCTCGCCAAATAACTGCAGACCGTCACGAATCACCGCTTGCGTAGCAACTAAAAGCCGCGTATCGCACCTGAAACACTTGACGAAGTGAGCGTCATCACACCTTCGCCGCCCCGCTGTACCTCCGCAGAAGAAGCCGGGCACTTCCTCGGACGCCGGGAGTTATCCGTTCTGCTGTGCGGCGCACTGCCCTTCATCGCGCCATGGCTGCGGCCTCGAAACCGTCCTGGGCAACGCCTCGGCGGCGCCACCCAGGATGGCGCGTCGCAGCGCGGCATCCGGGACGTTCTCGCGCACCACGCACTCTTCGCCTGGAACGGCTCGGCTGAGGCCGAAAAGGCTATCCCCCCGCCTCCCGTAGTCCGCTTGCGAGCGGCAAGCGGGCATCACCGCATGGCGGCCGTCGCGGCGCGGAAAACCGGTGAGGCGGTTGCCGCTGAAATGCGACGATGTGGCTGTTTTGCAGGGTGGTTGTTCGTTTTGCGTGCGCGGGATGTGGCGGTGAGCTGACCGCCTCGGTGTCGCAAGTTGAGCTGCCGGTCGACGCGTATCAGAGGTACGGGAACGCGGTGCAGCTCCCGGTGCTCATGGCGCGGGGCACGTTCACGGTGGACCCGGAGCCCAGCGGGCAGCCGTGGCGGGGGTGGGAGGAGATCGATCCGTACGAGACGGCGGCCCGGGGCGTCTTCGCGCCGGTCACCGGGCTGTCCTACGGGGTGCCCGGCCCTTCACCGTCGACAGCATGCGCGGGCGCGCCCTTGCGGGGTCCGCTGGTCCTCACCCACTCCCGCTGGGACCGGGCGACGGGCTTCTGGCATCTGCGGGCGGAAGGGGCGTCGGGGATCGGCCACTCGGGCGTCGGCAGGACGCCCGTACCGCAGTCCTCGATCCGGCTGCGGACGACGCGCACCGCGTACCGGCTGGACGATCTCGACCACCGCATCGTGAACGTGGACGCGGGATGGCTCTACCGGGGTGGTTGGGGGACCCGGCTGTCGCCCGCCGGGGCGCACTCGGACTTCCAGCATCCGGAGTCCTCGCATCTGCTGCTTTCGCTCGCTTCGCACTCGCGGTGACTCGGCCGGTGGGCCGGGGGGCGGGGCGGATGGCGGGGAAGTGGAGCGGGCCGCCCGGGGGTTGAGGGCGGAGCTCCTGGCGGGGGACGAGGACGGGGTACGGGCGGTGCGCCCGCGGGGCGGGGCGGCGCCGGAGGGGGCGAAGGGGGACGCGCATTCGTGGGCGGCGCTGGTGATCACGCCGGCGGCGTCGGGGGGGTGCTGACGAGGTTGATCACGGCGGTCAGCGGCTGGCTGGCGCGGCAACGGCCGGACACGACGGTCGTGTGGGAGGTCGGCGGGGACCGCATCACGCTGCCGGGGGCGACCGGGGCCGAACGGGCGCGGCTGATCGGAATCCTGGCCGCACGGCACGACGACGCGTAGCCACGACGACGCGTCGTCAGGAAAGCGGGCGGGAGCGCCAACGCGCAGCCGGGCCAGGGGCGTTCAGGCGGGAGAGCCCGCGCGCTCGAGGCGCAGCGCGGAGACCAGGAAGAAGACCCCGCCGAGGAAGGCGTAACCCGCGAGATCGCGCAGGGAGGGATCGTCCTTGCCCGCCTGGGCCGCGACGTCAGGGCCTCACGCGGGCCTCAATGGGGCTTCCTCTCTTGGCGGTTCGGCGGTGAGGCCCCTGAAGGTGGTGCGGCCCCACTGGGAGGCGCAGTCGACTGATATGCCGTCAGGCGCCAACCGCTCGTTGAGCCGTACGATCCGGGCCTGCAAGGCGCGGCGGGTCATCGGCTCGTCGGCCGCGCCGAGCAGGAGGCACAGGTCGTGGCAGCACCAGGGGCGCGCGGTGGTGCGGAGGATGTCGAACAGGACCTGCTGGGTGCCGCGTTGGGGGCGCGGCGATCCGTGGTGCGGTGCGTCCGGCGGCCGGCGGGGCGAGGACCTGGTGTCGAGCCAGCGCCGTTCGGCGAGGATGCGGCCGGCCAGTTCACGGGGGTCCGTGTCCCGCGGGATGACGTTGGCGGCGCCGGCCAGCAGCAGATCAGCGGAGTCCGTACGGTCGGGCACCAGCACCACCACGGACGACAGGTGGCTGAGGGCGTGGACGCGCTGGCCCAGATCGCCGGTCCCGCGCGGGCTCGGGACGTCCAGCAGGGCGAGGGGGGTCCCGGCCCTGCGCAGCAGCGTGCGGTAGGCGGATTCCGAGCCCCAGGGGTGGCACAGCGCGGGCAGAACGTGGTGGGTGCGCAGGGCGCGCAGCAGGGCCGGGGTCCGCTCGCGGTGCAGCGAGAGAACGACGCTCACGGGATACGTGAACTGCTCCTCGGCCGGGACGGAGCGAATTAACTTCTCGCCAAACAGGTCAATAGGCATGGCAATGCCGCTGACACGGACCTCTCCTGTGGACGGTCACGGGAGCCGGGGACGGCACTCGGGTGCGGGAGGCGGGGGACGGGGGACGGGACGCGATGTTACTGACGGCGATCCCCGATTCCCCGTGGCTGAGCACGGGTTGGTCACCGTCTGAGCACGATCGGGCCCCGTGCTGAGCGTCCGGAGGGGCAGGCGGGAGAAGGGCCGGAAGGCCGGCAGGGCCGTCGGTCGCGGTCGGCCGCCGTGCTCCCGGCCGGGTCATACGGTGGGCGGCCACGCGGCGTTGGCCGGTCCGACACCGTGGTGCCATTGGGGTCTGATATATCTGGATGCCTGAATGACCCAACCAATAGGGCCGATTATCGCTCCACAGGGATAGGCAGTGCACCGGCCGCCGAGCAACGTCGTTCCGGTCGGCCGGGATTGGGCAGGGGAGGGCAGGTGGTGGGGTGTCTCCCACACGTCCGCGAGCGGTACGCGTCCGGTACGGCACGAGGTGACGGACATCGTTGTCCCGTCGCTCCCGCGCTGACACCGCGCGGGCCGGTCTCTCGTGGCGCGAGATGAGGACGCATCCGCCCGGTCCGCGGAGACCCGCCGACGCACGCAGGCTCGCGTGACCGGCCGGGAACGACTCACCGAACGAGGACAGTGATGAGCCAGCAGGGCGCGGGACGGCCGCGGTCGCCGTCGCGCACGACGGCACGGTACGGGG
Source organism: Streptomyces sp. NPDC008317 (assembly GCF_042955955.1). NCBI lineage: Bacteria > Bacillati > Actinomycetota > Actinomycetes > Kitasatosporales > Streptomycetaceae > Streptomyces > Streptomyces sp. NPDC008317. The sequence goes on along the minus strand of NZ_JBIBFQ010000004.1, from coordinate 738,190 downwards.
ACCACGGGGAGGGCCAGGCATGAGCCGTTGGGCCTCGCGCCTGTCCCGCAAGGGCGGCGGCGCGAGCGGTACGGGCGGCGCGACCCGTACGAGCGCTACGGCCGGTACGAGCCGCGGCGCCGGTGCGGCGGAGTCCGTCCCCGCCCCCCTCGTCGAGGACATCGACGGCGTCCTCCTGGTCCGCTCGGTGGACGACGACTCCTTCCCGATGGCCGTCCTGGCCGAAGTGGCCCACACTTTCGGCGCCGAGGCGGACATCGTCACCGTCATGGTCGGCTCGGAGGGCGCGGGGCAGGGCAACGGCGGCGGCCACTGGCCGCGCCTGGTCACCCTCCTGGACTCGCTGCGCGCGCAGGGCACCCGCCGCGTCCGCCTCGTCCTGTCCGGCGCGGGCGACGACCGGCCGGGCCGCCCCGGCACCGCCCGCAGGATCGCCGACGGTTGGGGCTTCGAGGTGTTCGCGCCGGACGGCGTCGTCCTCATCACGCCCGGCGGCAGCCTCTTCGTCCGGGGCGACGACCGTCCCGAGGGCGGCTGGTGGCGTTTCGCGCCCGGCGAGGCGCCCCGGAAGCTGGGCCCCCGCGCGCCCGCACCGGCCTGGCAGGAGGCCGTCGGCCGCGTGCCCACGCGGACATCGGGCGGCTGCGTGGTCGAGCAGATTCCGGCGGGCCTGGTGATCCGCCCCGCCGACGCGCCCGGGCCGCGCCCCGACGACCTGTGCTTCGCGGTGCCGCTCGACTCCGCGCACGCCGTCGTGCTGGTCGGCGCCCCGCACGCGGAGGACGTCGCCGCCGACGAGGTCGCCGCCGTCCTGTCCGCGCTTCCGGCGGAACACCGCGCCCGCGTGTGCCTCGCACCCGGCGGACAGGCCGACCTGCTGCGTCTGGCCCACACGGTCGCCGACACGCTGGACAGCCGGGTCGACGTCCTGACGGGCCTGCCGCTGCTCGCCGACCACGCGCCGCCCGGTGCCGTACCCCGCCCGACCCTGATCGGCCGTGACGGCGAACCGAGTTGGCAGCCGTACGTCACCGCCGTCGCGTGCCTCCCGACCGACGCGCGGGGTAGAACGCCCCTGCCCCGGCTGCTCGGCAGCCTCCCGCCCGACTGGCTCCCCGGCGGCACAGAACCGGGCACCGTACGGCTCACGGACGGCTGGCAGGCGACGGTGACGCGCTCCGGCCTCGCCCTGTGGGCCCAGGGCACGCCCCGCCCCCCGCTCGTGGGAACCGCCGTCGACCCCGAGACCTGCGCCATCGAACTCGGCGCGCCCGGACAGCGGTTGGACGCCTCCCTGCTCACCGCGCTGGCCCGCCTGCTCACCGGCCTCGGCGCCACGGCCCGCGCCAGGACCACCCTCCTCGTGCGAGGACGGCTCACCAGCGGCGAGGCCGAACTGCGCCGTCTGGCGGCGGAACACGGCGTACGCGGCATCCGCTACGTCACCGCCGCCCGCCCGGCCCCGCCCCCCTGGCAGACCCCGCCCCGCCCGAACCAGGACCGCCCGGGACCGGACCGCCCGGCACCTGACCGCCCGAACCAGGACCGTCCGAACCAGGACCGCCCAGGACCGGACCGCCCAGGACCGGCAGCGCCCCCGCGCCCTCCCGCGCCCGTGGCCGTACCGCCCGACGCTCCCCGTGAACGACCTTCCGCTGTCGTGGAGTTGACCGGTACGGCACCTGCTCCGGCGCCGGGTGCGGAGCCCGTACGCCGTCCGGCCGCCGCGAGCGTGCCCACCGACAGCGCGTCCCCGGCCGGGGACAGCGGCGCTGACGGAACGCTCGTCCGCACGCCGACGACGGAGACGGATGTCGCCGCGCGCGACCGTTCCGCGCAGGGCGCTCCGGGGGAGCGGGGCGGTGAACGGCCCGACGGTACGGCCGAGGCGGGCCGTACGGTCGCCCCCGGCCCCCGCACGAACAGCCGGGGACACGGTCCGACGCGGTCGGCACCCGCGATCACCGCGCCCCTGCGGGGCTCCGCACTCGTCCGCGCACTCGTCGTCTCACCTGGCCCCGAGCCTGACCCCACCCCCGAGCCCGACCCCGCACCCGTCGCTCAGCCCGAACAGCCCGAACGGCCCGAACAGCCCCAGCCACCGGCCCCGTTGGCCGTCAGGCGGGAGGAGCCCCGCCTCGTGCTGCCCGGACACGTCAGCACCGCCGCGCAACGGGCGGCGTTCCGCGAGCTGGTGGGGGACGGCTGGGAGGGGCACGCCGCAGCCGTGGACGGGCTGTTGAAGCGGAAGCTCGCGCTGCGCGGGGACGAGCGGGAGGCGGCGCGGCTCGATCTGGTCGCGGTGCGCGCGTATCTGTCGGCTGACGAAGGGCCGCTGAGCCAGCGGGAGTTGGCGATGGGCCTGCGGGCGGGCGAGGCGCGGTCGCAGGCGTACGCCGGGTGCGTGGCGTCCGGGCTGCGGCGGCTGCCGTCGTACCGGGGCGTGGCCCTGCGCGGCGGCGCGGCGGGCGGTGCCGAGCCGAGGTTGGGCGCGCTGCTCCAGGACCCGGCGCCGATAGGGGCGTTGGCCCGGATTCCGGCGGCGGGCGGGACCGCCGTGCGCTACGCGATCTGGTCGACGACCGGCCGCGAGGTGGGTGATCTGGCGGCGGCGGACGGTGAGATCGTCTTCGCGCCGGGCACCGGATTCCGCGTGCTGGGGACGTGGACCGCACCCGCCGGGACCCCGGTCGTACTGCTGCGGGAACTGCCCGCGCACGCGACCACGTACATGGACGGAGCACGGGAGTTGAGCCCACGGGACCTCACCGCGCTCGCCGAACTGAAGGACGCGCTCGCCGGTGGTCCGCCCGCCGAGGAGGGCCGGAGCTGGCCCGAGCGCTGTGTCGGGCCCGTGGGCGGCAGCGGGTAGCCGCCCGCACCGCACATCCGGGCCGCACGCCCGCCGGCACGCAGGGCAGGACACCGCGCCGCACGACCGACTGACCACCAGGCCGAAGGAGAACCATGAGCAGCCGTCAGACCCGACCCGACCCCGACGGAACGCCCCGCGCCACCGAAGGCGGCGCGAACTCGGCTTCCTCCAGGGGCGGTTCGTCCGTGCGCCGGGCGGTCACGCTGGGTCCCGTGGCGGCCGATCCGGGCGACGCGCTGACGCCCGCGGTGCCGCGGACCACCGGCGCGGCGGCGCCCCCGGCCCCCGACACCTCCTCGCGCCCGGGTACGTCGTCCGCCCCGGTGACGGCCGCCGCCGCGCGGCCTGAGCCCGCCGCGGGCGGTACGGCGGAGGCGGGCGGTACGTCCGAGGAGCCGACGCTGCCCGGAAAGGGATCGGCCGAGGAGACCCCGGCCCCGGCCCCGACCCCTGCCTCGGCCCCGACTCCTGCCTCGGCCTCCGCCCCGACCACGGCGCTGACCACCGCCTCGGCCTCCGCCCCGGCCACCGCGTCGGCCCCCACCACCGAAGCGGGCGAAACACCCGCCGAGACCCCCGACGCGAAGGCCACCCGCGAACTCACCCGCGAGACCGGCCCCGGAGCCGCGCTCCCGGCCGAGCGACCGCCCTCCGGCCCGTCCCGCAAGCCGCTGCTCGCCGCCGTCGGCCTGGTCGGCGTGGTCATCCTCGCGGTGCCCCTGGTGGCCTGGGCGACCAGCGGCTCCGGGCACAAGAACGACCATCTGACGACGGCGGCCAGCACCGCCGGGCGGATCACCGACCCGCCCGCGACCGTCCCGCACATCCCCCTGCCCCAGAAGTCCTCGGCGTCGCCCGCCGCCAAGCCCACGACGAAGCCCAAGGCCAGGACCAAGGCCGTGGCGCCGCGCCCGCCCGCGCCGCCGAGCCCGACGGCCCGGCCGACCGCGACACCGACGAGGAAGGCGACGACCCCGTACCTCGGCCCCGGCCCGCAGATGCCCGGCGACGACAGGACCGCCTCGGCCACGGTCCTCCGGCTGGCGGCGCGCGAACCCGGCCGCCACATCTGCTACCGGGTCTACGTGGCGACCTTCGGCTGGCAACTCGCCGTCTGCGACGGGTCCGTGGCGGGCTCCGAGGTGGACGCGCGGAGCATCAAGGCCATCCAGATCGCCGTGTCCGGCACCAAGGGCACCTCCGCCAACGCCTACTTCCAGGCGAAGGGGTGGGTGAACAAGTCGTGGGTCACCGTGGAGGACGGCGCCGATCTGACCCTCGGCGCGGCCAGGCAGGACGCGCCCAACATCTCGGGCTTCGGCATCAGCGTCGGCAGGGCGACGGGCACCGTCTGCCAGAACACGTACAGCCGCGGCGGACCGTGGGGCAGCATGGCCTGCGACACCCCGCAGACCGCCGACAACTACATCTTCGGCGGCACGCTGGACGAGACGCGCTGGCTGGACGCGGTGCGGTTCACCGTCTGACGGGCGCCGGCGGGCAGGGGACGGCCGCACGCCGGCCGTCCGCCGGCGGTCCGGGTCAGCCGAGCAGCCGCCAGCGGCTGTCGTCGTCGGTGCCGCACGAGCCGATCATGAGCCGGGCGGAGGGTGCCTTCTTGTCGGTGCCCTCGACGCGCAGGCACAGATGGTTGCTCGCGTAGTTGCGTATCCACACGGTGTCGCCCCCGGCCGGGGCGAGCCACCACAGTTGGTTGTCCGCCAGCGTCCCGGTGCAGTTCGCCTCGGACAGTTCGGTCCCCGACGGCTGCGCCCCGCGCTCCGGCGGGTCGATGCACAGACCGTCCATCGTGTTGGAGAACTGCACGAGATCGGTGCCGCCGGGACCGCTCGCGGGGAGCTTGACCGTCATGTTCCAGAACTGGTTGTCCTGGTCGGTGCCGTCGCAGTGGTACTGGTCGATCTCCAGGCCCAGTTGGCCCGGTCCGTTGTAGGGGATGTCGACGCACATCCCGCTGTAGGCGTTCATGATCAGCACCTTGCGGTCGTGCGCGGTCAGCGCCCGCGGGTCCTTGCCGCCCGACCCGGCCGTCCGCTTCGGCGTCGGCGTGGTGGAAGGGGCCCTGTGCGGCTTGGGCGAGGCGGTGTGCGGGACGGGCTTCCCGGTCCGCTTCGGCACGGTCTTCGTCGGCTTCGGGGTGGGCGACGGCGACGCGGAGTGCGCGATGTTCGCGTACGCGGCGGTCCGTTGGGCCGCCAGGTCCCGCTTCTTGTCGTGCTCGTCCGCCTGGTGGCTGCGCCAGGCGCCCATGCCCAGCGTGGCGCCCGCGACGAGGGCCAGTACGGCCACGGCGCCCGCGACCCTGCTGCCCACACGCGAGTGCTCGCCGGGCTGACGGGTGTGCGTCGTCAACGCCTCGACGAACCGCGCCCGTTGCCGCCGCTTCGCCTCGTCGTGGTCACTCTCGCTCAACGCCGCTCCCCACTCGCGGAAGGTCCAACTGGCAGGGTACGCAGATGCGTTCGCGCCGCCCGCTCACGCCGGCCGGGACGGGCGCGGCTCACCGCGACGCCGATCCGTACAGCTCGCGCTCGCGCAGCACTTCCGCCGCCGTCGCCAGCGCGGTGGACAGGCGGCGCCGGTAGGTGCTGAAGGACAGTCCCGCCCGGCTCGCGGCGGCCTGCTGGCTGCGCGGCCCGCTCAGATACGTGATCTCCAGGACGTTGCCCAACTGCCGCCGTCCCGGCTGCGCGCGCAGGTACGCCACCGTCTCGGTCAGCACCTCGCGCAGCGCCGCCGCGTCCCCGTCCGGCGCCACCAGCCGGGTGCCGAGCAGCGAGCTCTCCGCGAGCTGCCGCGCGTCCTGGAGGCTGCGGTAGGCGTGCTTGACGGCTTCGGCGAACTCCGGCCACGGCATGGCGGCCTCCGCGGTGACGGTCACCGGCGCCGGGCCCGGCGCGGGCTCGTCGGCCAGCAGCCGGACCCGCAGATCCACCGCCCACCGGTCGAAGGGCGCGCTGCGCCAGTCCTGCACGAAGGCCAACATCCCTTCGCCGTAAGCCCCTTCGCCGTACGGTCCTTCCCCGTACGGTCCTTCGGCCGGTGCCACCCGCTGCTGCCCGTACAGGTCGAGCAGCGAGGCGAGACCCGGCCGGTCAGGGGCCGCGCAGGTCCAGCTCACCGCGAGGTTCGGTGTGGTCGCCCACAGCGTGGTCAGCGCGAAGGCCGCGGCGGCGGCGCCGCCGGTGCTCCACCGCGCCAGCAGCAGCCGCTCGGCGCGCCGCAGCGGCCGGTGGCCGGCGGTGTACTCCAGCGCGGCACGCGCCGTCGGGTCGTCGGGCATCCCGGCGGCCCCCGGGTCCAGGCAGGGCGCGACGAGGGCGGCGGTGACGCCGCGGCGGCCGTCCTCGGCGACGCAGAAGGCGCCCGGCTGCCGGTCCCACCACTGCCGGGCCAGAGCGGCGGCCTCGTCGCCGTGCTCCTTGCCGATCGCGGCCAGCACCTCGTCCAGATCCTCCGGGCGGGCGGTGCGCAGCCGCAGCCGGTCCGTACCGCGCCAGTCGACCGTCTCCCGCGGGAAGCGGCCGGAGCGCCCCAGATAGGCCAGGCCCGCGCCGAACGCCCAGCGGCTGCCGGTGCGGCACGCCAGTTGCTCGGCCAGATGCGCGTGCAGCCGGGTGAAGAGCCGTTCGTACGCCGACAGGTCGCGCCAGCGCAGCTCGACCAGGAGCGCCTCGCGGACCAGCTCGTGCGGGACCAGGCCCTCGGCGGTGCTGCGGACGAAGGAGAGTCCGCGCAGCCAGGCGCAAAGCTTTCCGGCCTCCGCTGACGGCACGTCGAGCGTGTGCCGCAGCAGGTCCTCGGTGGTGACCCGGGCCAGCGCCAGGACGTGCAGCGCTTCCGCCTGACCGGGCGACAGGCTCTCGCGCAGCAGCAGGTGCAGCAGTTCGCCCACCAGGTCGGGGGAGTCGGCCAACTCCCAGGCGGTGCGCGGCTGCACGGAGTCCGTGGCGCGTTCGCGCGCGTCGGCGAAGAGCGCCAGGGCGAGCGGCACGCCGTGCGCGGCCCGCACGATGTCGGGGATGTCCGCCTCCGGCACGTCCCGGTTGCGCAGCAGCTTCGTGGCCTCCGCGGTGTCCATGCCGCGCAGTTCGACACTGCGCAGCGCCTGCCACCACTGCACGTCGGCCCGCCACTCGGCCGACGGGGGCCGCCGACTGCCGACCACCAGGAACAGGTGCGAGGGCATCCGCGGCAGGAACTCGTCCCGCAGCCACTGCTCCAGCGGCCCGAGCGCCTCACCGGAGTCGATGAGCAGCAACTGGGCTTCCTGTGAAGGGCCTTGCGCGTCGAGGGCGGCCAGGAACGCCTCCGGTGTCGCGGCCGTGGCGCGCATGTCGACGGTGCGGACCGTCCTGCCGTGCGCCTCGGCCTCGTCGGCGAACCGGTGCAGCAGGCTGCTCTTGCCGAAGCCGCCCATGCCGTGCAGCCACACCACGAAGCAGGAGCGCCGGTCGCTGAGCATCAGGTCCCGCAGCAGCCGCAGTTCCGCGGTCCTGCCGGTGAACACCGCTCTCCTGCGGGCCGCCAGCGTGTACCCGTGGGAGTCGGCCGGCAGGGGTGTGGGGGATATGCGCATCATCTATTGATGAGTCCTCGGGAGCGGGTGCGGTTCCCCCGGGCGCCGGGACGTCCGGTCCCGCGCCGGTCTCCGGTGCCGTGGGCTCGAACGAGAAGGGTCACTGATCGCTCCCGTCGCGGGTGGGGGGTGGGTGCCACAGGCCGGCGCGACCGGGGCCGTCACTCGGCGGCGGGGTACTGCCTACCCTGGTGGGTCGATGTTAGACCCCTCGATTCACGGACGGGCGACGGCCAGAGATATATGTCCCGTTGTGCTGTTGCGGCGCATTTGCGCAGGCGAAGCGGGGTGCGGGCGCTGTCGATCTCCGCCGGGGCGGGACGGCCTGACGTGCTTTCTGCCTAGCCGGTTGGGCCAATTCAAGCCGAAGACAAGAGGGCGCACGGGGCATGCTTGACTGCCTCCCGCGTGGATAAGGTGGTTTGGCTGAGATGCGCAACGGGGAAGGCCGGGCACCTGGTGGACAGCGACGTGCAGGTGAGTCGTCACTCGGACGTACCCATCTACCGGCAGATCGTGACCCAGGTGTCGTTCATGATCGAGACCGGCGATCTCGCGGTCGGCCAGACCCTTCCCAGCGCCCGGCTGCTGGCCGACAACCTCCAGATCAACCGCAACACGGTGGCCCGCGCGTACGCGGAGTTGAGCGAGCTGGGCCTGGTCGAGAGCCGGGGCCGCAGCGGGACGACCGTGGTCGGTACGGGCCTGGCGCGTACGAGTTCGCCCGCCAGGGACCGGGCGTGGGCGGTACTGGACGCGGCGGCCAGGGAGTGCGTCGCGCTCGGCCTGTCCGCCGTCGAGATCCAGTCACTCGTGACGAGCCTCGCCCTGCGCGCCGAGGACGACGTCCTCAAGGTCGCGTTCGTGGAGTGCAACGCCGACCGGGCCGGCTACTTCGCGAGCGAACTCGGCCTGCACCTCGGTCTCAAGGTCAAGCCCCTGGTGCTCGGGGACTTCTCGCCCGAGGAGGAGCACGACGACCTCGCCCTCACCACGTTCTTCCATCTGGCCGAGGTGCGGCGGCTGTGGCGCGGGGAGCCGACCGAGGTGGTCGCCATCGTCGCCGCGCCGCATGTGCAGACGCTGGTGCGGATCGCCTCCGCCGCCAGGAGCGGCACGGTGGGCATCTGTTACTCCACCTACGGCCAGGCCGTCAGCATCCGGGACTCCCTGACGCAGTCCGGGATCAGCAACGTCAGGGTGCTGCACGGGGACGAGGGGGAGGATGTCGGGGACCTCGACCTCGTCGTGATCCCCAGCGACATGCCGCAGTTGAAGGCGCGCTTCGAGGAGCGGGTCGAGGTGGTCGAGTTCGGCAATGTGCTGGACGCCGCGTCCGTCCGGATGGTGACGCAGGTCGTCGGCGACATGCAGGCGGCCAAGCTGGCCGCCAAACGGGCCGCCGCCTCCGCCGCGCGCGGCTGACGTATCCGCCGCGCGTGGGGAGGCCCGGTGCTCCCCCGCGGAGAGGGAGGGCTGGGGAGCACCGGGCGTGAGGGGCGGGGTTACCCGAGGCGCCGGGTCACCCGAGGAGCGGGGTCACTTGGGGATGCTGGCCACTTGGGGGTCCGGGTCACCGGTGGTGCGCGGCGAGGCCCTGGTGAACGGCGTTGATCAGCTCGCCGTCCGCCGTGTCGCCGTCCAGGGACCAGACCATCGCGCCGCCCAGGTGGGCCCGCTTGATGTAGGCGGTCTTCTGGGCGATGACCTGCGGGTCGTCGTAGGTCCAGAAGTTGGTGCCGTCGTAGAGCCAGGCGAAGCCGTTCCGCACGTCCCGGTGGACGGTGTAAGTGCCGGAGGAGGCAAGGGCCTTGAGGGCGTGGTAGTCCTCGTTGCCCGCCTGCCAGGTGGCGGGGGCGGGGCCGGTGGACGGCTGGAAGAGGCCCGCGGTGCCGCCGTCGGGGACGCCGGTCCAGCCCTGGCCGTAGAAGGGCACGCCGAGGACGAGCTGCCGGGCGGGTGCGCCGCGCTTGAGCCAGTCGCCGACCGCCTGGGTGTCGCTGAAGTCGTGCGGGACGGGCGAGTTGCGCGGGGCCTTGAGCGCGGACTGCTGGTTGGTGGTGGCCTCGTAGGGGCCGTGGAAGTCGTAGCCCTGGACGGTGCCGAAGTCGAGGTACTTGAAGATCTTCCTGACCTCGAAGCCCGCGTCGATCTTGGCCGGTGCGGCGGGCAGGAAGGCGCTCAGGTCGTAGTGCTTGTGCGCCTTGCGGCCCAACGCGTCGAGCTGGCCGCGGAATTCGGCCGCGAGCGCGGTGAAGTTCCGCTTGTCCTCGGGCCGGTAGACGGTGTCGACGTCACCGGAGGAGCCGGGCCACTCCCAGTCGATGTCCACGCCGTCGAAGAGCCCGGCGGCCGAACCGGGGCCGCCCTTGCCGTCGAGCAGCGGCAGATTGCCCTTGACGAAGATGTCCAGGCAGGACGCGACGAGCGCCTTGCGCGAGGCGGCGGTGCGGGCCGCGTCGGAGAAGTGCGTCGACCAGCCCCAGCCGCCGATCGAGATCATCACCTTCAACTTCGGGTTGGCGGCCTTCAGTTCGCGGAGCTGGTTGAAGTTGCCCGCCAGCGGCTGCTCGGCGGTGTCCGCGGTGCCGTCGACCGAGGAGGCGGCGTCGAGCGGGCGCTGGTAGTCGGCCCAGGCGTCGCCCTCGCCGGCCGCGTTGGCCTCGAAGCACTTGCCGTCGGCGCCGATGTTGGCGAACGCGTAGTTGAGGTGGGTGAGTTTGGCCGCGGTGCCCGAGGTCTGGACGTTCTTCACCTGGTAGTCGCGTCCGTAGACGCCCCATTGGGTGAAGTAGCCGACGCTCTTGTACGACGAGGCGGAGGAGCCGTGGTCGTCACGGCCGTGCGCCTGGGCGGCGGAGCCGCCCGTGACGGCGGGCAGGACGGCGACCAGGGAGAGGGTGGCTGCGGTTGCGGCCATACGGCCGAGAATTCTTCGACGCATGCGCGTGAAGGTATTGGTCTGGACCAATAAGGGTCAAGGGGGACGGCACAACCCGTTCACAACCCGTCGGCGCAGAACCGTAGGATCCCCCAGTGGACATACCGCCGCCGCCCCCGCCTCCGCCGTCCTCCGACGACGCGCCCCCGTCCCAGCCGCCGCACGACGCCCCCACTTCGCCGTACGCCGGGCTGCCCTCGTATCCGCAGAAGCCGTACGACCAGCAGGGCGGACCGCCGTACAGCGGTCCGGGACAGCCGACGTACGGCGGCCCGTCATCGGGCGGGCCCGGCCCCTACGGCTCCGTGCCCCCGCCCTACGGCGGACAGCAGCCCCCCGGCTCCGCGCCGCCCTACGGCGGGCAGGCCCCGTATTCCGGCCAGGCCCCGTATTCCGGGCAGCCTCCCTACGGCGGCCAGGGTCCGCACGGCGCTCAGGCCCCGTACGGCGGCCAGGCCCCCTACGGCGGGAATCCGTACGGCGGGCAGAATCCGTACGGTCCCCAGCCGTATCCCGGCTATCCGCAGACCGCCGGCTGGTACAACCCGCAGGCGAACACCAACGGCATGGCCATCGCCTCGCTCGTGGTGGGCTTCACCTGCATCCCCGTCCTCGGGGTGATCTTCGGCCTGGTCGCGCTCAGCCAGATCAAGAAGCGCGGCGAGCGCGGCAAGGGACTGGCCGTCGCGGGCCTGATCCTCAACGGCGTCGCCACGGTGCTTCTCGCGGTCTTCATCGCGCTCGGCGTGGCGGGCGCCTTCGACGACGGCAACACCCGCGTCGACCGGATCAGGGTCGGCCAGTGCTTCAACACGGTCGACAGCTCGCTGGGCGACTACGGCGGCGACGGCGCGCGCTCCACCACCGTGGACGTCGTCGACTGCTCCGAGGAGCACGACGCGGAGGCGTACGCGATCTTCACCGTCGACGCGGCGGACGACGGCGGCTACCCCGGAACGGATCGCATCTCGGCCGTCGCGGAGTCGAAGTGCGCCTCTTACGCGGACGACTACGCGGACGGCACGCCCTGGGAGAAGAGCGCCGACGTCTACTACTACATGCCGCCGCCGGACGGCTGGCGCCGCGGCGACCACAAGGTGACCTGCTTCTTCGGCGCCACGCACGGCTCGATGACCGGCTCGGTGAAGGACGGAGGCACCAACTCCGGATTCGGAGTGTGATGCTCGGGGGAGGGCTTGCGGACGGGCACCGACGGTTGTCAAGCTGTCGCAGACAGTCAACCCCTTGGGAGGGGCACGTGCCTTTCGGTGAGCAGCCCGCCTACCTTCGCGTCGCCGAGGATCTGCGGCGCAAGATCCTCGACGGGACGCTCCCGCCGCACGCGCGGCTGCCCTCGCAGGCCCGAATCCGTACCGAGTACGGGGTCTCGGACACCGTCGCGCTCGAAGCGCGCAAGGTGCTGATGGCCGAGGGCTTCGTGGAGGGCAGGTCCGGCTCCGGCACGTACGTACGGGAGCGGCCGAGGCCGCGGCGCATCGTCCGCAGCGGCTACCGGCCCGCCGGGACGGCCAGCCCGTTCCGGCAGGAACAGGGGGACGAGGGGTGCAAGGGCACCTGGGAGTCGCGCAGCGTCCAGGACCACGCCTCGCCCGCCGTCGCCGAGCGGCTGCGGATCGAGCCCGGCGACCGGGTGATGCGCACCCACTACCTCTTCCGCACCGAGGGTGAGCCCTCGATGCTCTCCACCTCCTGGGAGCCGCTGGCGCTGACCGCCCGCACACCGGTGCTGCTGCCGGAGGAGGGGCCGGTCGGCGGCCAGGGCGTCGTGGAGCGGATGGCGGCGATCGACCTGGTGGTCGACCACATGGCCGAGGAGGTCGGCGCCCGGCCGGGGCTCGCGGAGGAGACGGCGGCGCTCGGCGGAGTGCCGGGGCACATCGTCATCGAGATCCAGCGCACGTACTACTGCTCGGGGCAGCCGGTGGAGACCGCGGACGTCATCATCCCGGCGGAGCGGTACCGGGCCGTCTACCACCTGCCGGTACGCTGACCCGCCGTCAACTCCCTTACAGCGCCTGGCAGTACTGATGGTCCGGGCGGTACGGGCGCTGGTGTCCACTCCGGCGTGCGCCCGGCGTGACCGCCGGGGGCGTCGGAAACGTGTGACCTACAGTCAACTTCTGGTCGAACACCTGGCCGGAACGGTACCTCTTCGTGTCATTCCGTGCCCGCGCCGTGAACCTCGGGCGTAGGGTCGGGCATATGCGCATCGCCGTTTCCTCGGACATGGATGAACCGGTGGCCAGGCAGGTCGTCGACGAGCTTCGTCACCGTGGTCACACGGTGCTCGCCTACGGCGCACTGCGCCCCGGAGACCGCAAGGACTGGGCCTGGAGCGCGGAGGCGGCGGCCCGCGCGGTGGCCGAGGGCGCGGCCGACCAGGCGGTGGTCTGCTGCTGGACCGGCACCGGCGCGTCCATCGCCGCGAACAAACTCCCGGGCGTCCGGGCCGCGTTGTGCGCCGACGCGTACACCGCGCGGGGTGCCCGCCGGTGGAACGACGCCAACGCGCTGGCGCTGAGCCTGCGTTCGGTGTCCGGCGCCGTACTCGGCGAGATCCTGGACGCCTGGTTCGACAGCGCCGCGAGCGACGCGGCGGACGACCGGGACAATGTCGCGCACCTGGCGGACCTGGAAGCCGGTTCCGCTGCCGCGACCTCGCCTGAGGGGGCCTGAGCTGATGACGACCGACCTCGTATGGCTCCTCATACGGCAGGACGAGAGCGGCAACCGGTACCGGGTCGGGCGCTACGCCACCCGCGCCGAGGCCGAGCGCGTCGCGGCCACGCTGAACGGCCCCGGCCTCAACCGGGACCAGCAGCAACGGCGTTACGTGATCGAGCGGTTGACGCCGCGCGCCGTGCAGTCCTCGTAACGGGTTCGCGCCGCGCGCTGTGCGGGTCGCGGGTCTCCGTCTTACGTATCCTGCGTCGCATGACCGAACGTGTGGTGGTGGGCGGGGCCGTGCTCGACGCCGGACGGCTGCTGGCCGCGCGGCGGACCGCGCCGCCCGCGCTGGCGGGACGCTGGGAACTGCCGGGCGGCAAGGTCGAGGCGGGGGAAAGCCCGCCGGACGCGCTCGTGCGCGAGCTGCGCGAGGAGCTGGGCGTCACGGTGGAGCCCCTTCAACGCGTCCCCGGCGCCTGGCCGTTGGCCAACGGCCTCACCCTGCACGTCTGGACCGCCCGCCTGGTGAGCGGCACGCCCCGCCCCCTCCAGGACCACGACCAGCTGCGCTGGCTGCTCCCCGCGCAGACCTCCGACGTCGACTGGCTCGACCAGGACCGCCCGGCGGTCGAGTGGGCGACACGCCTTCTGGTCGGCTGACGGCCTGAGGGTAGGGTTTTTCGGTGTCCGCGAACGAGACGGGGGATTCGATGCTGGTGCAGGTGGAACGCGACGGTGTGGTGCTGGTGCTCGGCCACCGGGTGGGCGAGGGCAGGCCGCTGATGATCGTTCCCGGGGTCATGGCCGACGCCGTGTCGTGGCAGCCGGTGGTGGACGCGCTTCCGGCCGGCCGGCCGGTGTACGTACTGAACCGGCGCGGCCGACGGCCCAGCGGTGAGCTGGGTGACGGATACGGGGTCGGCACCGAGGTCGCGGATCTGCGGCGGGTGCTCGACGAGGTGGCCGGGCGGCACGGCGGCGACGGCGGGGTGGACCTCTTCGGCTGGAGCTACGGCGGCCTGATCGCGCTGGAGGCCGCGACGCGGCACTCCGGCGTGCGTTCCCTGACCCTCTACGAGCCGGTGGTGCGGCCCTTCGGCGCGCAGGTGCTGGACTCGCTGCGCGCGGCCGACGCGGCCGGTGACCTGGACCGGGCCGTGGAGATCGTCAACCGGGACGTGTCCGGATTCTCCGCCGAGTACGTCGCGGAGCTGCGCCGGAGCCCGGCCTGGCAGGTGCTGCGGCCTCTCGCCGCGCCGCTCGGGCGCGAGCTGACCGCCCTGAACGAGCACCACGCCGACCTGGCCGCCTACGGGAAGCTCGACATGCCCGTCACCCTGCTGATCGGCGGCGACAACGACGGCGTCGGGCCCTACTGGGAGCCCTTCGCCCGCATCGCGGGCGCCATGCCCCGCGCCCGCGTCCACGTCATTCCGGGCCAGGGCCACCTCGCCCACGTCCAGGCCCCCGCCGCCCTGGCCGCCGCCCTCACCCAAGCCCTAGCCCTAGCCTGACGGCCCCCCCCCCCCCGGCCCGCCCTCGCCGCACCAGCCCCCGGCGGGACCCCGCCGCACCTGCCCCCGGCGGGACCCCGCCGCACCTGCCCCCGGCGGGACCCCGCCGCACCTGACCCCGTGTCCGCTCTCGCCGCACCTGCCCCGGCGCGGACCCCGCCGCGTCCGGGGCTTTCCGTGCCACCGACCCCGACCCCTGGTCGCATCTGGCGCCTGCGCCTGGCCAACCCGGCCACCCTCGGCCTCCAGCCGGCCCTGGCCGACTCCCGACCTCGGGCTCCCGTCGCTAGCGCCGCTCCAGGCGCTTCCCGCGCCGCTGGCTTCGCCCCCGCCGCGCCTGGCCGGCTCCGGCCGACTCCGGACCCCGGTCGCCTCCAGCGCCCGCGCCGCGCCGCGCGCTCCCCGCTGGCCCCGGCCTCCCGGCCGACCCCGGCCGACCCCGGCCGCTACGCCGTCTCCCCGTGGCCCGCGCGGTATCGGGGTGTTTGGGGGAATATCGGGTAAGAGGGATAATTCCCACTGACAGTGGCCGGGGCGGAACCGGCCCGACCCGGTCGGGGGTGACGCATGAGCGCCAGCGGCGGCGATGGCCCTGAGGCGTCCCCGAACCGCGCCCCGGACCCCGCCGCAGGCGGTCCCGAGGAAGGCGGCCAGGCTCCCGCCGGTGGCGGTCCCGCCGAGGCCAGCCCAGCCCCCGCCGCAGGCGGACAAGCCCCCGCCGCAGGCGGCCAGGTCCCCGCAGGGGAGAGCCACCCGGCGGGGGAGAGCCACCGGGCCGGGGAGGAGGAGGCGGCGGTGGGGCGGCCGCATCGGCATCATCATCCGGATATGGATCCCGATCCGGAGTCGTGGGGTGAGGGGCGGGGAAAGAGCACGGGGACGCTGCTCGACACGCTGCGGGTGGCGGTCGTCATGCTGGACACGTCGGGGCGGGTGCTGCTGTGGAGCCCCCTGGCACAGGAAGTGCTGGGCTGGGCGGGGGAGCACATCGTGGGCCGCCGGGTGGGCGGACTGTTCGGGCCGCCCGAGAGCCCGCCGGGACACTCCCCGCGGCGCGGGCCGGACGAGATCCCGCGGATGCCGGACCCCAGCCCCGCCGAGCAGATCCTCGCCGACCTGCTGCGAGGGGGCCGCTGGGACGGCATCCTCTCGCTGCGGCACCGCGACGGCCACACCGTCCAGGTGGAGACCCGTGCCTCGCTGCTGGTCGACGGCGACGGCCGCCCCTTCGTCCTGGCCTCGATGGTCGAGACGAGCCGCCTGCGGACGCTGGAGCACGACCTCGCCGCCCTCGACTCGCTCTTCGATTCCTCACCTCTCGGCGTCGCCATCTTCGACCGCGACCTGCGCTACGTACGGCTCAACGAGGCGCTGGCGGCGATGAACGGCAGGCCCGTCGCCGACCACATCGGCCACACCGTGCAGGAGGTGCTGGACGAGCGGTCGGCCGCCGACCTCACCGCGCTCCAGCGGGACGTCCTGGCCACCGGACGGCCGGTGATCGACCTGGTCACGTACGCGCCGCACGGCCGCGGCCACCGCTCGCTGTCGTACCACCGGCTGGTCGACCGGGCCGGGCGGGTGCTGGGGATCAGCGCCACCGTCATCGACGTGACCGAGCGCGTGCAGGCCGCCGCGAAGGTCGAGCGGGCCCGGCGGCGGCTGGCGCTGCTCAACGACGTGGGCACCCGGATCGCGAACGTGCTGGACGTCCGCCGGTGCGCCGAGGCGCTGGCCGCCGCCGTCGTGCCGACCTTCAGCGACTACTCCGGGGTGATCCTGCACGCCGAGGTCGCCGACGGCGGCGAGCTGCCGACCGCGCCGTACGGCGACAACACCCCGATGCGGCAGCTCGGCACGGGCGCGGTGCGCTGGGGGCCCGAGGTCGAGCGGATGATCCTGACCGGGCAGCCGATCCGCTTCACCCGCAAGTCGATCTTCGGCACGGTGCTGATCACCGGGCAGCCCCGGATGGTGAGTTCGGAGGAGGAGCTGCTGGCCACCACCTTCCCCGGCGACCCGAAGGTGCGCGCGGCCATCGCGCTCGGCGTCCACTCGCTGCTCGTGCTGCCGCTGCGGGCCCGCGGCGTCGTCCTCGGCCTGCTGGTGGTCAGCAGGGCTCGCGAGCGCGAGCCGTTCGACCACGACGACCTGGCCCTCGCGATGGAGCTGGCCAACCGCGCGGGCGCCGCCCTGGACAACGCCCGGCTCTACGTCCGCGAGCGCGAGGGCGCCCTGATGCTCCAGCGCAGCCTGCTCCCGCAGAGCGTCGTGGAACCGCCCGGCGTCGGCGTCGCCTTCCGGTACGTGCCCGGCAGCAGCGGCGCGGAGGTCGGCGGCGACTGGTTCGACGTGATCCCGCTGGCCGGGGGCCGGGTCGCCTTCGTCGTCGGCGACGTGATGGGCCACGGCCTGGGCGCGGCGGCCACCATGGGCCGGCTCCGTACCGCCGTACGGACGCTCGCCGGGCTCGACATGCCGCCGGACGAGCTGCTGCGCCGGGTCAACGAGCTGGGCGACGACCTCGCGCAGGGCCAGGCCGAGGGCTGGATGGCCACCGCCGTCTACGCCGTCTACGACCCCTCGACGCGCCGGATCGCCATCGCGCAGGCGGGCCACCTGCCGCCGGTCCTGGTCGAACCCGTCACGCGGGCGCCGGGCGGCGAGGAAACCGGCGCCCACCCGGACGAGTGCCATGCCCGACTGGTCGAGCTGCCCTCCGGCGTCCCCCTGGGCGTCGGCGGCGTCCGCTTCGAGACCACGGAGCTTGCGGTCGCCGACGGCACGGTCCTCGTGCTCTACACCGACGGCCTGGTGGAGACCCGCGGCCAGGACATCGGCGAGGGCCTGGAACGGCTGCGCCAGACGCTGTGCCGCCCGCTGCCCTCACTGGAGGACTCCTGCGACGACGTGCTCGCCATCATGCAGCCGGGCCGCGAGCCCGACGACGTGGCGCTGCTGATGGCCAGGCTCGGCGGGCTGCCCGCCGGATCCACCGCCTCCTGGACGTTCCCCGCCGAGCCCAGCGCCGTCCGGCTGGCGCGCCGCCGGGTCCGTGACACCCTGGTCGAATGGGGTCTCGCGCAGCTCACCGACGTCACGATGCTGCTGGTCAGCGAGCTGGTCACCAATTCGCTGCGGTACGCGCACGGACCGATCGGTGTACGGATGGTGCGCGGCGGCTCGCTGCTGGTGGAGGTCTCCGACCCGCTGCCGGACCCGCCGCGCGAGCGGATCGCCACCCTGGAGGACGAGGGCGGCCGTGGTCTGCAACTGGTCGCACGGGCCTCACGGCGCTGGGGAACGCGTCACGGACCGTTCGGAAAGACCGTCTGGTTCGAACTGGCTCTGCCGTGACGCGCGCGATGATTCACGGGAGCTGTGCCGGGTATGCCGAAGACGCGGGAGCGAGGGGTGTGACCGCGCTGTCCCGGGGACGGTCCCCGTACCCCAGGAGCCGAGATGATGCTGTGATCGACAAGACCGTGTGCTGGACGGTCCTCATGCTGAATACTCGGCTCCAACCGGTCCATGTGTGCTGAGCTGGAGGGGTCGGGCGAGTGAGCGACATGCCAGCGAGGGCGGTACCGCCCCGAGACGACACGGACGCGGTCGACGCGGTCTGGCAGTCGAGTCCGCCCGGTTCGCTCTACGACTACATACGCGTGGCGTCGTTCTCGCTCGACGGTGACGGCCGGATCGACCAGTGGAGCGCGCGGGCCGCGCAGTTCTTCGGCGTACCGGCAGAACGCGCGCTCGGCCGCGACCCGGTGAACGCCTTCGCGCCCGAGCACGTACGCGAGCGCGCGCACGAGCGCCTCGCGGAGATCCTCGACGGCCACGAGTGGACCGGACTCGTGCCGTACCGGGACGCCTCCGGCGGCCAGGGCCTGGCCGAGGTCTACGTGATGCCCGCCGACCACGGCGCGCTGTGCATCGCGGTCGACGTCGCCACGCTGCGCCAGATCGAGACCGATCTGGCCGCCTCCCAGGCGGTGTTCGGGCAGTCGCCGATGGGCTTCGTGCTCTTCGACACCAGCCTGCGGCTGATCCGGGTCAACGAGCGCTTCGCGACCGTCTTCGGCCGTGAGGCCGAGGAGAACCACGGCCGCGGCCCGCACGACTTCCTCTCCCGCGTCGAGGCCGACCGGCTCAGCGCCGCGCTGCGCCAGGTGCTGGAGACCGGCGAGCCCGTCCTGGACATGCCGCTGGTCGGCACCGTGCCCGGCGATCCGGGGCGGCGGCGCTGGTCGATGTCGCTGTACCGGCTGCACAGCGGCACCGGGCGGCCGATCGGCGTCGCGGGACTCGCGATGGACGTCACCGGACGTCAGCGAGCCGAGCGCGAGGCCGCGCACGCCCGCCGCAATCTCGCGCTGCTCAACGAGGCGGGCGCCCGTATCGGCACCTCGCTCGACCTGGAGACCACCGCGCGCGAACTGCTGGACGTCGCCGTCCCGCACTTCTGCGACATCGCCTCCGTCGACCTCTACCAGGCCCTGCTGTCCGGCGCCGAGGATCTGACGGGCACCACCGACGGCAGCGGGGACGTGCGCCGGGTGGCGTTCGCCAGTTCCGTGTCGGACGCGCCGATAGCGATGGCCGGGGACGACGACGATGTGGCGGACGGCCCGGTCGCGGTCGGCGCCGTGCACCGCTACCGCTTCAGCTCCGCCAGCGCGCGGGCGCTGCGCACCGCGCAGCCGCAGGTGATCGACGGCGACGGGGGGCCCGACCTCGGCGGCACCCTCGTGCAGTCCACGCTCGTGGTGCCGATGGTCGCCCGCGACACCGTACTGGGGCTGGTGCAGTTCTCCCGCGCCAAGGGCAGCGAGCCGTTCGTGGACCGCGACCGGATGCTCGCCGAGGAACTGGCCGCCCGCGCCGCGGTGTTCATCGACAACGCCCGGCTCTACCGGCGCGAGCACGAGCGCGCGCTGATCCTCCAGCGCAGCCTGCTGCCCCCCGACGACCCCGAGGCCGCGGGCCTCGACATCGCCTGCCGCTACCTGCCGGGCAGCATGGAGACCGAGGTCGGCGGCGACTGGTTCGACGTCATCGAACTGCCGGGCCACCGCACCGCGTTGGTGGTCGGCGACGTGATGGGCCGCGGCCTGCGCGCCGCCGTCGCGATGGGCGAACTGCGCACCGCCGTACGGACCCTGGCCGCGCTCGACCTCGAACCCGCCGAAGTGCTGGGCGCGTTGGACGAAGTGGCCAACGGCCTCGGCTCCCCGAACCAGGGCCGCACCCGCCGGGCCAAGGACCGCGGCGGCGCCGACCTGTCCGAGGTCTACCTGGCCACCTGTATCTACGTGGTCTACGACGCGGTCACCCGGCGCTGCACGATCGCCAACGCGGGCCATCTGCCGCCGGTCGTCGTGGAGTCGGGCGAGTCGCCGCTGCTGCTCGAAGTGCCCAGGGGAGTGCCGCTGGGCGTCGGCGGCGAGCCGTTCGAGGAGATCGAGGTCGAGCTGAACGAGGGCGCGCTGCTCGCCCTGTACACCGACGGTCTCGTGGAGTCCCGCAACCACCCGCTGGACGAGGGCCTCGACGCCTTCCGGGACTCGCTGGCCGGGCCGCCGAGGCCGCTCGAGGACATCTGCGACCACGTGCTGGCCACCCTGGACACCGCGCACGGCGAGGACGACATCGCCCTGCTGATGGCCAGAATCCGCGGTCTGCCCGCGGAGCAGGTCGGCGACTGGACGCTGGAACCGCGCCCCACGTCGGTGGCCAGGGCCCGCGAGCTGGCCCGCGAGCAACTGCTGAGCTGGGGGCTCGGCGACCTGGTCGACACCACGGAACTGCTGGTCAGCGAGCTGGTCACCAACGCGCTGCGGCACGGCTACGGCGACATACGACTGCGGCTGCTGCTGGACCGCACCCTGGTGTGCGAGGTGTGGGACAGCGCCCTGGTGCAGCCGCGCCGCCGCCGCGCCCGTGACACCGACGAGGGCGGGCGCGGCCTGCAACTGGTCACCATGCTCAGCGAGAGCTGGGGCAGCCGCCGTACCCACCGCGGCAAGACCGTCTGGTTCGAACTCGCCCTGCCCGGCGAGCAGTCCCACTCCAGCGGTCCTTCGGTGGACGAACTGCTGAGCATGTTCTAGCGCCTGCCGCGCGCGGCAGGCGGACGGCCCTCGGCGGTCAGGCCGCGCGGTCCTTGAGCTTGGCCAGTCGCGCGTCGATCTCCGCGCTGTCGCCGAGCGCGTCCAGCGACTCGAACTGCGCGTCGAGCGAGGACGCGGCCAGCTCCTCCTTGCCCTTGGCCCTGGCCTCCTCGCGCCGCACCTTGTCCTCGAAGCGGCCCAGCTCGCTGGTCGGGTCGAGCACGTCGATGTTCTTGACCGCGTCCATCATCTGGTTCTGCGCCTGCGCGGACTTCGCGCGCGCCACCAACGAGTCGCGCTTGCCCTGGAGTTCGCCCAGCTTGGCCTTCATCGAGTCCAGGCCGGACTTGAGCTTGCTCACGATCTCGTTCTGCGAGGCGATCGTCGGCTCGGCCATCCGCGCCTCCTTCTCGGACTGGAGCTGACGGCCCAGCGCGATCTTGGCGAGGTTGTCGAAACGGTCGGCCTCCGCGGCGTTGCCCGAGGCGCGCTGCTCGTCGGCCTTCTTGCTGGCCGCCAGCGCCTTGTCGCCCCACTCCTTGGCCGCCGCGACGTCCTCGGCGTGGTCCTGCTCCATCAGCCGCAGATTGCCGATGGTGGTGGCCACCGCCTCCTCGGCCTCGCGGATGTTGGTGGTGTAGTCCCTGATGAGCTGGTCCATCATCTTCTGCGGGTCCTCGGCCTGGTCGAGGAGGGCGTTGATGTTGGCCTTGGCGAGCTGGGTCACCCGGCCGAGGACGGTCTGCTTCGTCATGGTCGTACTCCTTGCGTGTCCGTATCCGTGAGCCAGAAAGGGCCGGAAAGAGGGGCCGGAAAGTAGGGGGCCGGAAAGGAAGGGGCCGGATAGAAGGGGAGTCAGGGGAGTTCAGAAACGGCCGCCGCCGCCCATCCGGCCGCGGGTCTGGCCGCCGCCGAAGCTGCCGGGCCCCGAGCCGCCGCCCCCGAAGCCCCCGCCGAAGCCGCCGCCTCCCCGGCCGCGCCCGCCGCCGAGGATCTCGCCGAGGATGATCCCGCCGAGCACCGCGCCGCCCATGCCGCCGCCGGAGCGCCGGCCGCCGGGCCCGCCGAAGCCCCCGCCGTACCCGCCGACGTCCCGCCGGGCCGCGTCCTGCGCCTGCCGGGCCAGCCGGTCCGCCTCCTGCGCGTGCGCCAGCGCGCCCGCCGCGTCGGAACCGGCCAGCGCCTCGGCCTGCTGGAGCCGCCGTTCCGCCTCGGTGAGCCGGGTACGGGCCTGGCTGCCGACCGCGCCGCGGTTGGTGGTGACCATGTCGCGGGCGGCGGCCACCTCGCTGCGCGCCCCCAGCAGCGCCTGGTCCAGCAGCCCGCGCGCCCGCTGCTCGCTGACCTCCCGCTCGCGGGCCCCGGCCAGCGCCTCGTCCAGCGCCGCGTCCGCCTCCTCGACCCGGCGCAGCCCGGCGATCGGGTCGTAGCGCCCCGCCGCCAGCTCCTGCCGTACGTCGGCCACGACCGTCTCGGCGCGGGCGATCCTGCCCTGGAGGTCGGCGGTGGAGACCCCGGCGGCGGTGCCGTCGAGCAGGCCGCGGGCCTCGGCGAGGTCGGTGTCGGCCTCGGTCAGCGCGTCCCGCAGCTTCCCGTCGGCCTCCGCCAGCTCCTGGGCCCTTCGGGTGACGGAGTCGGTGAGCATGACCGCCTGGTCCAGCGCGCCCTCGGCGGCCCGTACGTACACGGCGACCTTGCCGTGGTCGGTGCCGACGGCGGCCCTGGCCTGTACGAGGCTGGCGTGGGCGAACTCCAGCCGGTCCCTGGCCTCTGCCGGGTGGCCGGTGACCGGGTCGAGCGCGGCGTCCGCGTACTTCTGCGCCAGCGGCGCCAGGGACGCCTCGGCGGTGTCGATCCGGCTCGGCAGCGCCGCCGCCTTCGCCTCGGCCTGCTCCAGCACCTCCGGCGCGTTCGCCTCCAGGGCGCGCAGCCGGTCGAACGCCTCGGACTCCGCGTCCAGCCGCCGGTTGGCCTGGGTGCAGCGGGACAGGATCTCGTCCAGCATCTGCCGGCGGGTCGCGTCGTCCTCGGGTATCGCGTCGTCGAGCTGCTGCCGCAGCCGGAAGGCCGCGGTCAGCTCGGTCTTGGCGTACTCGACGGCCTCGGCGAACGGCCGCGCGGCCTCCTCGCCGAACTGCGCCGCCGCGAAGCCCACGTCCTCCTGGCTGGTGCGGACCGCGTCGTCGGTCTCCACCAGCAGATGCTTGGCCTGCGAGTCCAGCTCGGGCAGCGGGGTCGGCTGCGGGGCGCCCCAGCCGCGCTCGCCGGGCGCCGGGCGGGCGGGCTGCCGCGGGCCGCGCTTCCTGCGGAACGCCCACACCCCGACCGCGCCCGCGGCGCCGACGGCCACCACCGGAATCCACAGGTCGGCCGCGGAGTCGCCCGGGGGCGCCCCGCTGCCGCCCGGGTCCGCGGTGCCGGGGGTGATCGAGGGGACGGTCACCGGAAGGCCGCTGAGGACCGCGTCGTAGCCGGTGGCCGCGCCGATCGCGGCGCCCGCCCAGTCGTTCTGCCGCAGCGCGGGCTCGACGGCCTGGCTGCTGACCTCGTTGAGCTGGGCCGCGGTCAGGCCGGAGTCCTGGTCGGCGGAGACCGCGTACTGCCGGTCGTGGGTGGCCACCGCCAGCAGGACGTCCCGCTGGCCCAGGCCGTTCTTGGTCGCGGTCGCGTTCGCCCAGTCCTGCGGAGCGCGGCCGGAGAAGGTGCGGACGTACGCCACGAAGAGCTGGACGCGCTGCTTCTGGTAGAGGCCGTCCAGCGCCGTGACGACCTGCGGCTGCCGGTCGCCCAGTGCGCCGACCTTGTCGGTTATCTGGCCGGACCTGGACAGCGTGATCGGGTCGTCCGCCCGTGCCGACGGCGCGCCGGACAGCAGCATCAGGGCGCCGAGCGCCGCAACGATTCCCGCGAGTCGCCGCATGCGTACCGCGCCCTTCGCCGCGCCACGGCCGCTTGCCGCGTGCTCCTTTTCGGAGGCTATGTCCGGTGTGTCCGGAGCGCGACTCGGAGTTCCGTTCCCGCCAGCCCGCCAGCCCGCCCCGCCAGCCCCGCCCGCCTGCTCCCCCTGCCCGCCCCGCGCGGGGCGGGCAGGCAGGCAGGGGAGAGGGGAGCT
Organism: Streptomyces sp. NPDC008317; assembly: GCF_042955955.1. Taxonomy (NCBI): domain Bacteria; kingdom Bacillati; phylum Actinomycetota; class Actinomycetes; order Kitasatosporales; family Streptomycetaceae; genus Streptomyces; species Streptomyces sp. NPDC008317. Next base: position 714,347 of record NZ_JBIBFQ010000004.1, on the reverse strand, counting down.
ACTCGCCGCGGCGGCGGATCTTGTTGCCCAGCCAGATCAGCGGATCGTACTTACGGTCCACCGCCCGCTCCTTGAGCGGGATCAGCGCGTTGTCGGTGATCTTGATGTGCTCCGGGCACACCTCGGTGCAGCACTTGGTGATGTTGCAGTAGCCGAGCCCGTGGTCCTCCTGCGCGGACGAGGCGCGGGTCAGACCGGCCTCGGAGGCCGCGTCCAGCGGATGCATGTCCAGCTCCGCGATCCGCATCAGGAAGCGCGGCCCGGCGAACGACGTCTTGTTCTCCTCGTGGTCGCGCACCACATGACAGGTGTCCTGGCACAGGAAGCACTCGATGCACTTGCGGAACTCCTGCGAGCGCTCCACGTCGACCTGCTGCATCCGGTACTCCCCGGCCGCGACCCCCTTCGGCGGCACGAAGGCCGGGACCTGCCGGGCCTTGTCGTAGTTGAAGGAGACATCGGTGACCAGGTCGCGCACGACGGGGAAGGTCCGCATCGGGGTGACCGTGATCGTCTCCTCCGGTGCGAAGACCGACATGCGGGTCATGCACATCAGCCGCGGCCGTCCGTTGACCTCCGCGCTGCACGACCCGCACTTGCCCGCCTTGCAGTTCCAGCGGACCGCCAGGTCGCCCGCCTGGGTGGCCTGGAGGCGGTGGATGATGTCGAGCACGACCTCGCCGTCGTTGACCTCGACCTGGTAGTCGCGCAGCTCGCCGCCCTCGGCGTCACCGCGCCACACCTTGAAGTGCGCTTCGTAACTCACCCGTCGAGCTCCTCGTCCGTCAGGTATTTGAGCAGCTCGTCCCTGTCGAAGAGGTCGAGCAGGTCGCCCCGGATCGGGTCCGTCGCGCGCCGGCGCAGACCGATCTGGCCGTGGTCGGGGTCGGTGGCGGCCAGGCCCCCGGTGGGGTCGGTCAGCTCGCAGACCAGATTGACCTTGCGCCAGGCGCGGTCCATCTCCGGATGGTCGTCGCGGGTGTGGCCGCCGCGGCTCTCGGTCCGCTCCAGCGCGGCACGCGCCACGCACTCGCTGACCAGCAGCATGTTCCGCAGGTCGATCGCCAGGTGCCAGCCGGGATTGAACTGCCGGTGCCCCTCGACGCCCGCCCGCCGCGACCTGGCCCGCAGCCCGGTCAGCCGGTTCAGCGCGTCCTCCATCTCGGGACCGCGCCGGATGATGCCCACCAGGTCGTTCATCACCTGCTGGAGCTCCTGGTGCAGGGTGTACGGGTTCTCCGCGGGCCGCGCCCCGCCCGCCTGCGCGCCCCCGCCCGCCTGCGCGCCCCCGGCGGCCTCCGCCGCGTCCGCGTCCTCCGCGCTGAACGGCCGCAGCGCCTCGGCCGCCGCGGTGTCGATCTGCTCCTCGGGTACGACGGGACGCGCGCCCTCGACGAACGAGGCCGCGTACCGCGCCGCGTGCAGCCCGGCCCTGCGGCCGAAGACCAGCAGGTCGGAGAGCGAGTTGCCGCCCAGCCGGTTGGAGCCGTGCATGCCGCCCGCGACCTCGCCCGCCGCGTAGAGCCCCGGCACCCCGCGCGCCGCGGCGGTGTCCGGGTCCACGTCGACGCCGCCCATCATGTAATGACAGGTCGGGCCGACCTCCATCGGCTCCGCGGTGATGTCGACGTCCGCCAGCTCCTTGAACTGGTGGTGCATCGACGGCAGCCGCCGCTTGATCTCCTCGGCGGGCAGCCGCGTCGACACATCGAGGAAGACGCCGCCGTGCGGGGTGCCGCGCCCGGCCTTCACCTCGGAGTTGATCGCGCGCGCCACCTCGTCGCGGGGCAGCAGCTCCGGCGGTCGGCGGTGGGTGTCAGGGGCGGAGTACCAGCCGTCGGCCTCCTCCTCGGACTGCGCGTACTTCTCCTTGAAGACGTCCGGCACGTAGTCGAACATGAACCGCTTGCCGTCGCTGTTGCGCAGCACCCCCCCGTCGCCGCGCACCGACTCGGTGACCAGGATGCCCTTCACCGACGGCGGCCAGACCATGCCGGTCGGGTGGAACTGGATGAACTCCATGTTGATCAGCGGCGCCCCGGCCAGCAGCGCCAGCGCGTGCCCGTCGCCGGTGTACTCCCAGGAGTTGGACGTCACCTTGAAGGACTTGCCGATGCCGCCGGTCGCCAGCACCACCGCGGGCGTGTCGATCACGAACAGCCGCCCGGACTCGCGCACGTAACCGAAGACGCCCGCGACCTTGTCGTCCTGCTTGAGCACGCGGGTGACCGTGCACTCCTGGAAGACCTTCAGCCGCGACTCGTAGTCGCCGGTCTCCGCGAAGTCCTCCTGCTGGAGCGAGACGATCTTCTGCTGGAGGGTGCGGATCAGCTCAAGGCCCGTACGGTCGCCGACGTGTGCCAGCCGCGGGTACTCGTGGCCGCCGAAGTTGCGCTGCGAGATCTTGCCGTCGGGGGTGCGGTCGAACAGCGCGCCCCAGGTCTCCAGCTCCCAGACCCGGTCGGGAGCCTCCTTGGCGTGCAGCTCCGCCATCCGCCAGTGGTTGAGGAACTTCCCGCCGCGCATGGTGTCGCGGAAGTGCACCTGCCAGTTGTCACCGGAGTTGACGTTGCCCATGCTGGCCGCGATGCCGCCCTCGGCCATCACCGTATGGGCCTTGCCGAACAGCGACTTGCAGATCACGGCGGTACGCATGCCCCGCTCCCGGGCCTCGATCGCGGCCCGCAGCCCGGCGCCGCCCGCGCCGACCACGACCACGTCGTACGCGTGCCGTTCGACTTGTGTCATCTCAGAAGAACCTCGGATCGTCGAATACGCCGCTGGAGACCAGATAGATGTAGAGGTCGGTGAGGCCGACGCTGATCAGGGACGACCAGGCGAGCAGCATGTGACGGCCGTTCAGGACGCCGACCCAGCCCCAGAGGCGGTAGCGCACCGGGTGCGCGGAGAAGTGCCTGAGCTTGCCGCCCATGATGTGCCGACACGAGTGGCACGACAGCGTGTACGCCCAGATCAGGATGATGTTCACGAGCAGGACGACCGTGCCCAGACCCATGTGGCCCCAGCGGTCGTGCTCGTCGCGGAAGCCGAGCACCGTGTCGTAGGTGAGGATGCCCGCCACCGGCAGCGCGAAGTAGAAGAAGTAGCGGTGCACGTTCTGCAGGATCAGCGGCAGCCGCGTCTCGCCGGTGTACTTCGCGTGCGGTTCGGCGACCGCGCAGGCGGGCGGCGAGGCCCAGAAGCCCCGGTAGTACGCCTTGCGGTAGTAGTAGCAGGTCAGCCGGAAGCCGAGCGGGAAGACCAGCACCAGCAGGGCCGGTGACAGGCCCCACCAGTCGCCGAACAGCGGCCAGTTGGCGCCGCCCTTCATGTCCGCGCAGTTCGACGCCAGGCACGGCGAGTAGAACGGCGAGACGTAGGGCGCCGCGTAGTAGTGGCTGTTGGCGAAGGCCCGCCAGGTCGAGTAGACGACGAAGGCCGCCAGGCCGAGCGCGGTGACCAGCGGTGGCACCCACCACCGGTCGGTCCGCAGATGCCGTTCGGAAATGGCCGCGCGCCCCGGCGTCAGGACGCCGCGGCGCGCGGTGGGGGAGGGGGTGGTTCCGGTGGCCAAGGAGGACTCCGAAGGAACGGGGGAGGGGACGCCGCCGGGTGCGGGCGCCGAGGGGTGCGGGGGTGGTACGGCCGCCGCGGGCCGGTGCCGCGCGCTACGGCGCGTGCCGGTGCGGCGAGCCCAGCCCCTCGTCCTCCGCGTCGGCCCACAGGCCGCGGTCGTACGGCGCGTCCGGGATCGTCACCATCTCGACCTTGCGGATGCCCGCGGTTGTCGGGACGGCCTCGTGCAGCAGAGCCAGGCTCTCCCGCAGATGGGCCGCGTCGGCCCGCACCCTGCGCATGTCCAGGCTGTCGCCCACGTGCTCGTCCAGCCGCCCGACGCAGCGCATCAAATCGTCGAGCCGCCGGGTGACCGACGTCAGATCGTCTTGCAGGGACATACGGATGCCTCACCTTCTCCGCCGTGCGGGGGTGATGCGGTTGATGACGCTGCCGCGCCTGGAAGTGTCGCGCGTCACACCTTCGGTTGGGAAGACGCGTGCACCAATTCCCCTCCGGGGCGGTTCGCCGGTCTCCGGGCGCGCCGCCCGCCCGGCCACCCCGCGCAGTCCCCCGCGCCCCTCATGGGCCGCCCCCCGCGCCAAGGGGCCGTCCGGGTGGAAGAGCGGGGCATTGCGGTCGTGTCGGGGCGGAGAGCCGCTCCTCGTCCCCTCCACTGGGAAGTGATTACCCGGAAATCAGGCCAAATGAGTATGTCCCCGGTCTATGCCGGGCCGCCGGAGGTGTCCGATCCATGAACCGCAGCGCGAACCCACCCGTATTGCGCGCCGCCGTGGCGCTGACCGCCGGGGCGGCCATGACCCTGACCGCCTGCTCCTCGGGCGGCGGCGCCGCCGGGACGGCGGGCACCGACATCGCGACCGTCTCGCGCGCGGGCGTCCGCGACGGCGGCACGCTGCGCTGGGCGACCGATGAGCTGCCCCGCACGCTGAACGCGTACCAGGCGGACGCGGACGCCGACACGCTGACGATCGCGGGAGCCACCCTCCCGGCGATGTACCGGCTCGACGGCCACGGCTCCCCGCGGGCCGACAGCGACTTCCTGGCGAGCGCGGACGTCGCGCAGTCACCGCGCCAGGTGGTCACGTACCACCTGAACCCCAAGGCGAAGTGGAGCGACGGCCAGGCGGTCGGCGCGGCCGACTTCGTCGCCCAGTGGAAGGCGCTGAACGGCAAGAACAGCGCCTTCTGGACGGCCCGCAACGCCGGTTACGACCGGATCTCCGACGTCCGGCAGGGCAAGGACGCCCAGCAGGTCGACGTCACCTTCGCCAGCCCGTACGCGGACTGGAAGTCGCTGTTCAGCCCGCTGTACCCGAAGTCGGTGACCAGTGACGCGGACACCTTCAACGACGGCGTGCGCACCAAGCTGCCGGTCGTCGCGGGCCCCTTCGCGGTCGAGGCCGTGGACACCAAGAAGGGCACCGTCACGCTGGACCGCAACAAGGCGTGGTGGGGCGAGCCCGCCAAGCTCGACCGGATCGTGCTGACCGCCGTGCCGGTGGACAAGCGCCCCGCCGCGCTCGCCGCGGGCGCCCTCGACCTGGCCGAGATCGACCCCGGCGCGGTCACCGCCGTGACCGGGACCAAGGGCCTGGCCGTACGGAAGGCGCCCGACGCCGCGTACGCGCAGCTCGCCATCAACGGCAGTACGGGACCGCTGGCTGACGAGCGCATCCGGCACGCCGTGGCCCGCGCCATCGACCGCAAGGCCATCGCCACCGCCGTGCTCAAGCCGCTCGGGCTGCCCGACGAGGCGCTCGGCAACCACCTGGTGCTGCCCTCGCAGGACGGCTACCGCGACAACAGCTCGGCGCTCGGCACCAACGACGTGCAGCAGGCCCAGGCGCTGCTGGCCGACGCGGGCTGGACGCGCAGCAACGCCAAGACCGGCGACCAGGCGGCCGGCGGCCCCGGCCGTACCGCGGCCTCCGGCGCCGTCACCGTCGTGGAGCCCGCAGCCGCCGTCAGCAAGGCGGGCAAGCAGCTCACCATGCGCTTCGTGCTCCCGGCGGACTCCCCGACGCTGGACGACGTCGGCACCCGGATCGCCTCGATGCTCTCCGGCATCGGCATCCGCACCGAGATCACCAAGGTCGCGGGCGACAGCTACTTCCAGGACCACATCGCCTCGGGCGACTTCGACCTGGCGCTCTACTCCTGGCCCGGCACGGCCTACCCGGCCACCGACGACACCCCGATCTTCGCCAAGCCGGTGCCCGCCCCCGACGGCTCGCTGACCGTGGCGCAGAACTACACGCGGGTCGGCACCGACCAGATCGACCAGCTCCTGGACCGGGCGGGCGGCGAGCTGGACACCTCCGCGGCCCGCGACCTGACCTCCAAGGCCGACGCCCGGATCTGGGCCGCGGCCGGTTCCATCCCGCTCTACCAGCGCCCCGGCCTGGTCGCGCTGCGCACCACCGTCGCCAACGCGGGCGCCTTCGGCTTCCAGACCCCCGACTACCAGAACCTCGGCTTCCGCAAGTAGGCGCGCGCGGTCGCGGAAAACCGTGCGATTACGGGCCCCAAATCCCCTCTGAAGCCAGCCATCGGCGGCCGAGGGGGGTTGGGGCCCGTACCATGGGGTAAGGCCGCGGCGTGACCTTGCCCGGCAGGCGAGCGCGTCAACGAGGAACGCGACGTCCATCCACGATTCCGGGAGAAGCGCCGCAGCATGTCCACGCGCCACGATATTCGTAACGTCGCCATCGTCGCCCACGTCGACCACGGCAAGACGACCCTCGTCGACGCGATGCTCAAGCAGGCCGGCGCATTCGCCGCCCACCAGCATCTCGACGATCGGATGATGGACTCCAACGACCTGGAGCGCGAGAAGGGCATCACCATTCTCGCGAAGAACACCGCCGTGAAGTACCACCCCAAGGGCGGTGGCGATGTCATCACGATCAACATCATCGACACCCCGGGCCACGCCGACTTCGGCGGCGAGGTGGAGCGCGGCCTGTCCATGGTCGACGCGGTCGTGCTGCTGGTGGACGCCTCCGAGGGCCCGCTGCCGCAGACCCGTTTCGTGCTCCGCAAGGCGCTGTCGGCGAACCTGCCGGTCATCCTCTGCGTGAACAAGACGGACCGCCCCGACTCCCGGATCGACGAGGTCGTCAACGAGACGTACGACCTGTTCCTGGACCTGGACGCCACCGAGGACCAGATCGAGTTCCCGATCGTCTACGCGTGCGCGCGGGACGGCATCGCCTCGCTGACCAAGCCGGAGAACGGCACGGTTCCGGCCGACAGCGACAGCCTGGAGCCGTTCTTCTCCACGATCCTGTCCACCGTCCCGGCCCCCACGTACACCGAGGGCGCGCCGCTCCAGGCGCACGTCACCAACCTCGACGCGGACAACTTCCTCGGCCGTATCGCCCTGCTCCGGGTGGAGGAGGGCGAGCTGCGCAAGGGCCAGCAGGTCGCGTGGATGAAGCGCGACGGCTCGGTCAGCCAGGTCAAGATCACCGAACTGCTGATGACCGAGGCGCTGACCCGCAAGCCCGCCGAGATGGCGGGCCCCGGCGACATCTGCGCGGTGGCCGGTATTCCGGAGATCACCATCGGCGAGACGCTGGCCGACCTGGAGAACCCGGTCGCGCTGCCGCTCATCACGGTCGACGAGCCCGCGATCTCGATGACCATCGGTACGAACACCTCGCCGCTGGTCGGCAAGGGCGGCAAGGGCCACAAGGTCACCGCCCGCCAGGTCAAGGACCGCCTCGACCGGGAGCTGATCGGCAACGTCTCGCTGCGCGTGCTGCCCACCGAGCGCCCCGACGCCTGGGAGGTCCAGGGCCGTGGCGAGCTGGCGCTGGCCATTCTGGTCGAGCAGATGCGCCGCGAGGGCTTCGAGCTGACCGTCGGCAAGCCGCAGGTGGTCACCAAGGTGATCGACGGCAAGGTCCACGAGCCGGTCGAGCGGATGACGGTGGACTGCCCCGAGGAGTACCTGGGCGCGATCACCCAGCTCATGGCGACCCGCAAGGGCCGCATGGAGACCATGACGAACCACGGCTCCGGCTGGGTCCGCATGGAGTTCGTCGTCCCGGCCCGCGGCCTGATCGGCTTCCGTACGGAATTCCTCACCGACACCCGCGGCACCGGCATCGCGCACAGCATCTTCGAGGGCCACGAGCCGTGGTTCGGCGACCTGCGGACCCGTAACAACGGCTCCCTGGTGGCCGACCGCGCCGGTGTCGTGACGCCGTTCGCCATGATCAACCTCCAGGAGCGCGGCGTGATCTTCGTCGAGGCGACCACGGAGGTCTACGAGGGCATGATCATCGGTGAGAACTCGCGGTCCGACGACATGGACGTGAACATCACCAAGGAGAAGAAGCTCACCAACATGCGCGCCGCGTCCGCGGACAACACCGAGAACGTGGTGCCGCCGCGCAAGCTCTCGCTGGAGCAGTCGCTGGAGTTCTGCCGCGAGGACGAGTGCATCGAGGTGACCCCGGAGACGGTCCGCATCCGCAAGGTCGTCCTGGACCAGAAGGAGCGGGGACGCTCGGCCGCTCGGGCCAAGCGCTGACCGCGCAGCGCCCGTAGGGGCGCGGGGAGCCGCGCGACCAGACTCCGCCGCCGGACGGCGGGGACCGGTCACGCGCTCTCCGCGCCCCTTTTGGGTTTTTCGCACTGTCCGTTATCCGGACGTTCATCTCCGCTCAGCGGCGTAAGAAAGATCACACTGTCCGTTTCGAACCTGTCTGTGTACGTTCCAGATTGTCCGAATTTTGAGCAGGCTCCTCTGCCCATCGTGACCGAAGCGAAACCAGACCCTGTTCCGAGCGACCTCAAACGTGCCCGATAGTGGACGAAGTTGAGCTCGGGTCAATGGGTCACGCGCTGATGGGGAGCGCCGACTCACGAGCACGGAAGGCCAGGCCCTTCTCCTGTCAGGGGTGTCAGGAGTGTCAGCAGCGACCGGCCTTCCTTTCACGTATCGACAGTGACTCCTGAGGAGGCAAACCCATGCGCGGTGCCAAGAGCGCCAAGTGGGTCATAGGCGCGGCAGTCGTCGCCCTCGCGGCAACCGCCTGCGGTTCCGGTGATTCGGACAACAAGGCCGGCGGTTCCAACGACGGCATCGTCAGGGCGTGGTGGGGAGACCCCCAGAACCCCCTGGAGCCGGCGAACACCAACGAGGTCCAGGGCGGCAAGGTCCTGGACATGATCTTCATGAACCTCAAGGAGTACGACCCCAAGACGGGGAAGGCCAACCTTGAGGCCGCTGACTCGATCACCACGACCGACCAGCAGAACTTCACCATCAAGATCAAGCAGGGCCTGAAGTTCTCCGACGGCACCCCGGTGACCGCCAACTCGTTCGTCGACGCCTGGAACTACGGCGCGCTGCTGACGAACAAGCAGCTCAACGCGTACTTCTTCGCGGACATCGACGGCTACGCCGCGGTGCACCCCGACAAGGAGGGCGCCGCCCCGACCGCGAAGACCATGTCGGGTCTGAAGGTCGTGGACGACACCACCTTCACCGTCAAGCTCACCCAGAAGTTCTCCACGTGGCCCGACCGCCTCGGCTACAAGGCGTTCGCGCCGCTGCCGAAGTCGTTCTTCACCGACCACGCCGGCTACCTGAACAAGCCGGTCGGCGACGGCCCGTACATGATCGACTCGTACAGCAAGGGCTCCAGCATGAAGCTGGTCCCGAACCCGAACTACACGGGCCCGAGCAAGCCGAAGAACAAGGGCGTGCTGCTGAAGGTCTACACCGACAGCAACACCGCCTACGCCGACCTCCAGGCGGGCAACCTGGACGTCCTGGACGACGTTCCGGCCGAGCAGCTCAGCCACGTGAAGTCGGACCTCGGCGGCCGCTACCTCAACCAGCCGGCCGGCATCATCCAGACGGTCTCCTTCCCGCTGAACCAGAAGGCGTGGAGCGCCCCCGGCATGGAGAAGGTCCGCCAGGGCCTGTCCATGGCGATCGACCGGAAGACCATCACCGAGAAGATCTTCCAGGGCACCCGCACCCCGGCCACCGACCTCACCTCCCCGGTGCTGGGCGCGGCCGGCGGTTACAGCGACTCCGTCGGCGGCGAGTCGGTCACGTACGACCCGGTCAAGGCGAAGCAGCTCATCCAGGAGGGCGGCGGCATTCCCGGCGGTCACATGACCATCGGGTACAACGCCGACACCGGCTCGCACAAGCAGTGGGTCGACGCGGTCTGCAACAGCATCAACAACGTGGTGGGCAACAACAAGGCGTGCGTCGGCGCCCCCACCGGCACGTTCGCGGACTTCCGCAACCAGATCACCAAGGGTGAGATGACCCAGCCGTTCCGCTCCGGCTGGCAGATGGACTACCCGCTGATCGACAACTTCCTGACGCCGCTGTACGTGACGGGCGCCAGCTCGAACGACTCGCACTACAGCAACCCGCAGTTCGACTCGCTGATCAAGCAGGCGAACTCGGAGCCGGACACCGCCAAGGCGATCGGGTTCTACCAGGACGCCGAGAAGATCCTGATGAAGGACATGCCCGTCATCCCGCTCTGGTACCAGAACGGTGGCGCCGGCTGGTCGTCCCGGGTGTCCAACGTGACGGAGAACGCCTTCAGTGTCCCCGTCTTCACCGACATCACGGTCAACAACTGACCTGATGCGGTAAGCGCGCCCGCCATGGCACCCCGTGGCGGGCGCGCGTTCGGGGGGAACTGACAGCAACCGCTCGCGGTGCGGAGGTCGGCCGGGGTCACAAGCCCCGGCTCACGTCTGCCCCGATCCCTGGAGGACAGATGGGGCGCTACGTCATTCGACGACTGCTCCAGATGGTTCCGGTCTTCATCGGAACCACCTTTTTGATCTTCGTCATGGTCTACGCGCTCGGCGACCCGGTGGCCGCCATGTTCGGCGACCGGGCGCCCGACCCCGCCACGGCGAACCAGATCAGGCACGACCTGTATCTGGACCACTCGCTGCCCGCGCAGTACGGGCACTACATGTGGCAGATCCTCAGCGGCAACTTCGGCACCGCCGCCACCGGGCAGCCGGTCACCGAGCTGATGGGCACGGCCTTCCCGGTCACCATCCGGCTGACCATGGTCGCCTTCGCGATCGAGGCGGTCGTCGGCATCGGGCTCGGCCTGCTGGCCGGGCTGCGGCGCGGACGGTTCGCGGACTCGGGCGTGCTCGCGTTCACGCTGCTCGTCGTGTCCATCCCGACCTTCGTGACCGCCTTCCTGCTCCAGTACTTCGTGGGCGTGAAGTGGGGCCTGGCCAATCCGGCGGTCGCCGAGGGCGCCCCGATCGGTGACCTGATCCTGCCGGGACTCGTCCTGGCCGGTGTCTCGCTCGCCTATGTGGCCCGGCTGACCCGTACCTCGGTCGCGGAGAACTCCCGCGCGGACTACCTGCGCACGGCCGTGGCCAAGGGGCTGCCCAAGCGCCGGGTGGTCACCGTCCACCTGCTGCGCAACTCGCTGATACCCGTGGTGACCTTCCTCGGCACCGACCTCGGCGCGCTCATGGGCGGCGCCATCGTCACCGAGCGGATCTACAACATCCACGGCGTCGGCTACCAGCTCTACCAGGGCATCCTGCGGCAGAATCCGCCGACCGTCGTCGGCTTCGTGACGATCCTGGTGATCGTCTTCCTGGCCGCCAACCTGCTCGTCGACCTGCTTTACGCGGTCCTGGACCCGAGGATTCGCTATGTCTGAGATGTCCGACGCCCGGAGCGCCGCGAACGCGATATCCACAGCGCCCGCCGGGCTGCCCGTGGACGGACCGCGCGGCCCGGTGGAGCCGTCGAAGCCGTCGCGTGACGCGGAGCGCGAGAAGCCGCGCAGCCTGTGGAACGACGCCTGGCACGACCTCAGCCGCAAGCCGATGTTCTACGTGTCCGGGCTGCTGATCCTCTTCCTGGTCGTCATCTCGATCTGGCCCAGCCTGATCGCCGGGGGCAGCCCGCTCTCCTGCGACCTCGCCAAGTCGCAGAACGGGGCGACCTCCGGGCACCCCTTCGGCTTCGACCAGCAGGGCTGCGACGTCTACACCCGCACCGTCTACGGCGCGCGCGCCTCGGTGTCGGTCGGCATCTTCGCGACCCTCGGCGTCACCGTGCTGGGCTCGCTGCTCGGCGGCCTGGCCGGTTACTTCGGCGGCTGGTGGGACTCGATCCTCTCCCGGATCAGCGACATCTTCTTCGGCATCCCGATCCTGCTCGGCGGCATCGTCTTCCTGTCCGTGGTCAAGGGCGGCAGCGTCACCACCGTTTCGCTCTTCATGATCCTGCTGGGCTGGCCGCAGATCGCGCGTATCGCGCGCGGCTCGGTCATCACGGCCAAGCAGCAGGACTACGTGCAGGCGGCGCGGGCACTCGGCGCGGGCAACGCGCGGATGCTGCTGCGGCACATCGCGCCCAACGCGCTCGCCCCGATCATCGTGGTCGCGACGATCGCGCTGGGCACGTACATCTCGCTGGAGGCGACGCTGTCGTTCCTCGGCGTGGGCCTCAAGCCGCCGGCCGTCTCCTGGGGCATCGACATCTCCCAGGCGTCCACCCAGATCCGCAACGCGCCGCACATGCTGCTGTGGCCCGCGGGCGCGCTCAGCGTGACGGTGCTGGCGTTCATCATGCTCGGCGACGCGGTGCGCGACGCCCTCGACCCCAAGCTGCGCTAGGAGGTACGGCGTTGACTGTCATCGATGAGACCGCGAGCGCCCCGGCGCCCGGCGTGCCGACGGCTCCGCTGCTCGAAGTACGGGACCTGCACGTCGAGTTCCACACCCGCGACGGTGTCGCCAAGGCCGTGAACGGCGTCAACTACTCGGTGAACGCCGGGGAGACGCTGGCCGTGCTCGGCGAGTCCGGCTCGGGCAAGTCCGTGACCGCGCAGGCGATCATGGGAATCCTCGACATGCCGCCCGGCCGTATCCCGCAGGGCGAGATCCTGTTCCAGGGCCGCGACATGCTCACGATGTCCGGCGAGGAGCGGCGCAAGCTGCGCGGCCGGAAGATCGCGATGATCTTCCAGGACGCGCTGTCGTCCCTCAACCCGGTGCTGTCGGTGGGCTACCAGCTCGGCGAGATGTTCCGGGTGCACCAGGGCCTGTCCCGCAAGGCCGCCAAGGCCAAGGCGGTCGAGCTGATGGACCGGGTGCGCATCCCGGCGGCGAAGGAGCGGGTGAACGACTACCCGCACCAGTTCTCCGGCGGTATGCGGCAGCGCATCATGATCGCGATGGCGCTCGCCCTCGAACCCGACCTCATCATCGCGGACGAGCCGACGACCGCGCTCGACGTCACCGTGCAGGCGCAGGTGATGGATCTGCTGGCCGAACTCCAGCGGGAGTTCAACATGGGCCTGATCCTCATCACCCACGACCTGGGTGTGGTCGCGGACGTGGCCGACAAGATCGCGGTGATGTACGCGGGCCGGATCGTCGAGAGCTCGCCGGTCCACGAGATCTACAAGAACCCGGCGCACCCGTACACCAAAGGCCTGCTCCAGTCGATTCCCCGGCTGGACCAGAAGGGCCAGGAGCTGTACGCGATCAAGGGGCTGCCGCCCAACCTGCTGCGTATCCCGTCGGGCTGCGCCTTCAACCCGCGCTGCCCGATGGCGCAGGACATCTGCCGGACCGAGGTGCCCGTGCTGCACACGATCGGCGACGGGCGCGGCAGTGCCTGCCACTTCTGGAAGGAGACGCTCGGTGAGTGACCTCTCGAACCGGGGTGAACCCATCCTCCAGGTGCGGAACCTGGTGAAGCACTTCCCGCTGACGCAGGGCATCCTGTTCAAGAAGCAGGTCGGCGCGGTCAAGGCGGTCGACGGGATCTCCTTCGACCTCTACCGCGGCGAGACGCTCGGCATCGTCGGCGAGTCCGGCTGCGGCAAGTCCACGGTCGCCAAGCTGCTGATGAACCTCGAACAGGCCACCGCGGGCGAGGTGTTCTACAAGGGCGAGGACATCACCAAGCTGACCGGGCGCGCCCTGAAGGCCGTCCGGCGCAACATCCAGATGGTGTTCCAGGACCCGTACACCTCGCTCAACCCCCGTATGACGGTCGGCGACATCATCGGTGAGCCCTTCGACATCCACCCCGAGGTGGCTCCCAAGGGGTCGCGCCGCAAGCGTGTCGAGGACCTGCTGGACGTGGTCGGCCTCAACCCCGAGTACATCAACCGGTATCCGCACCAGTTCTCCGGCGGCCAGCGGCAACGCATCGGCATCGCACGGGGGTTGGCGCTCAACCCGGAGATCATCATCTGCGACGAGCCGGTCTCCGCGCTCGACGTCTCGGTGCAGGCCCAGGTCATCAACCTGATGGAGAAGCTCCAGGACGAGTTCACCCTCTCCTACCTCTTCATCGCGCACGACCTGTCGATCGTCCGGCACATCTCCGACCGCGTCGGCGTGATGTACCTCGGGCGGATGGCGGAGATCGGCACCGACACCGAGATCTACGAGCACCCGACCCACCCCTACACCCAGGCCCTGCTCTCGGCCGTCCCGGTCCCCGACCCGGCCGCGCGTGAGCACCGCGAGCGGATCATCCTCTCCGGCGACGTGCCCTCCCCGGCCAACCCGCCCTCCGGCTGCCGCTTCCGCACCCGCTGCTGGAAGGCCGAGTCCCGCTGCGCCGAGGAGACCCCGCTGCTGGCGATCCCCGCCCGCTTCCAGGGCGGCTCCACCCCGGCCACCCACGAGTCGGCCTGCCACTTCGCCGAAGAAAAGGACGTCGTCGGCGCCGCCTGACGATCCCCCACCCCAGAGGGGCGCCCCCCACCCCGGGGGGCGCCCCTCTCGCGCGCGTCAGGCGCGCGCGTCAGGCGCGCGCGGCCTCGCGGTCGGCTTGGCTGCGCAGGACGCAGAATTCGTTGCCCTCGGGGTCGGTGAGGACGGCCCAGCCGGTGCCGTCGGGGTTGCGGCGGTCGGTGAGGAGGGTGGCGCCGAGGGCGAGGAGGCGGTCGACCTCCTCGTCGCGGGTGGTGTCGGGCCGCAGGCACAGGTGGACGCGGTTCTTGACCGTCTTGGGCTCGGGCACCTGGTTGAAATGGAGCAGGGGGCCGTCCGCGAGGAGCACTTGGACCTCCGGGTCGCCCGGCCGGTCCTCCGGATCCAGCGGACGGCCGGTGACGCCGCTCCAGAAGAGAGCCAGGCTGTAGGCGTCCGCGCAGTCGATCGCCACGTTCTGCACTACCGAGACCATGGCCCGAGCCTTCCCGATCCCGGCGCCCGGCGCCACCGGGTATCCGCCGGACACGTCCTCGGACGGTGCCGCTCTCCCGCCGCACGGGACCGGACGGGCGAGCGGGCGCGGCCGCCTCCATTCTTGACGCGGACAGGTCACTTCGTGCGGGCCGTGACACGGCTTTCTGACAGGGCGTTGCGCCATGGCCAACGCATTGGACATGCCGACACGGAGTAGTAGAAGTGCGACTTTGGCTCTATTGCGGTGTCATGGGTGACTAAGTGTCATTTGTGATCCATGAGGAGGCACGCGATGCGCGGAGCCACGCGCTTGAAGTGGGCCGTCTGTGCGACGGCCGTCGCCCTGGCAGCCGCCGCCTGCGGCAGCAGCAGCAACAACAGCGGTGGGGGCGGCGGCGGCAGCGGCTCCGGCGTCGTGCGCGCTTCCTGGGGCGACCCGCAGAACCCGCTGGAGCCCGCCAACACCAATGAGGTGCAGGGCGGCAAGGTGCTCGACATGGTCTTCCGCGGCCTGAAGAAGTACGACCCGAAGACCGGCAAGGCGACCGACATGATCGCCGACTCGATCACCACCACCGACTCGCAGACCTTCGACATCAAGATCAAGTCTGACTGGACCTTCAGCAACGGCGAGAAGGTCACCTCCGACTCCTTCATCAACGCCTGGAACTACGGCGCGCTGCTGAAGAACGCCCAGATCAACGCGTACTTCTTCCAGTACATCGACGGGTACGACAAGGTCCACCCGGACACCGCGGGCGCCAAGTCCTCCGCGACCACGCTCTCCGGTCTGACCAAGGTCAGCGACACCGAGTTCAAGGTGAAGCTCAACCAGAAGTTCTCCACCTTCCCCGACACCCTCGGGTACTCGGCGTACTACCCGCTGCCGAAGGCGTTCTTCGACGACCACGCCGCCTGGCTGAAGAAGCCGATCGGCGACGGCCCGTACACCATCCAGTCGTACAGCAAGGGCTCGCAGATGAGCCTGCGCAAGTGGGACGGCTACAAGGGCCCGGACCCGGCCCAGAACGGCGGCGTCGACCTGCGGGTCTACACCGACAACAACACCGCCTACACCGACCTCCAGGCGGGCAACCTGGACCTGGTCGACGACATCCCGGCCTCGCAGCTCAAGAACGTCAAGAGCGACCTCGGCGACCGGTACATCAACCAGCCCGCCGGCATCATCCAGACCCTCGCCTTCCCGCTGTACAACTCGCGGTGGTCGTCCGCGAACTCCGCGAAGGTCCGGCAGGGCCTGTCGATGGCGATCAACCGCCAGCAGATCACCCAGCAGATCTTCCAGAACACCCGCACCCCGGCCACCGACTGGACCTCCCCGGTGCTGGGCGCGTCCGGCGGCTACAAGGCGGGCCTGTGCGGCGCCGAGTGCACGTACGACGCGGCCAAGGCCAAGCAGCTCATCCAGGAGGGCGGCGGCCTGCCGGGCGGCAGCATCACCATCGGCTACAACGCGGACACCGGCTCCCACAAGGAGTGGGTCGACGCGGTCTGCAACAGCATCAACAACGTGCTGGGCAACAACAAGGCGTGCGTCGGCAGCCCCACCGGCACCTTCGCCGACTTCCGCAACAAGATCGTCAACAAGCAGATGGACAACCCGTTCCGGTCCGGCTGGCAGATGGACTACCCGCTGATCCAGAACTTCCTCCAGCCGCTGTACTACACCAACGCGTCGTCCAACGACTCGCACTACAGCAACGCCAACTTCGACAAGCTGGTCAACCAGGCCAACGCCGAGACCGACACCGCCAAGGCCGTCGGCCTCTTCCAGGACGCCGAGCGCCAGCTCGTCAAGGACATGCCCGCGATCCCGCTGTGGTACCAGAACGGCAGCGCCGGGTACTCCGACAAGATCACCAACGTCGAGCTGAACCCGTTCAGCGTCCCGGTCTACAACGAGATCAAGGTCAAGTGACGTCCGCCGGAGGCCGCACCGGTAACCCGGTGCGGCCTCCGGCCGCTCCGCTTCCCGCCCCTCCCCGTCACTGCTCGGAAGGCCCTTCGGAAGGCACCGCATGGGACGCTATGTGATCCGGCGGCTGCTCCAGATGATCCCGGTGTTCATCGGCAGCACA
The DNA here is from genome assembly GCF_042955955.1 of Streptomyces sp. NPDC008317. Taxonomy (NCBI): domain Bacteria; kingdom Bacillati; phylum Actinomycetota; class Actinomycetes; order Kitasatosporales; family Streptomycetaceae; genus Streptomyces; species Streptomyces sp. NPDC008317. The sequence goes on along the minus strand of NZ_JBIBFQ010000004.1, from coordinate 697,482 downwards.
TTCCTGATCTTCCTCATGGTCTACGCGCTCGGCGACCCCGTCGCCGCGCTCTTCGGCGACCGCGCACCGGACCCCGCCACCGCTGCCCAGATCCGCTCGGACCTGCACCTGAACGACCCGCTGTGGAAGCAGTACCTGCTCTACATGGGGAACATCTTCCGCGGCGACTTCGGCACCGCCTTCAACGGGCAGTCCGTCACCTCCCTGATGGGCAGCGCCTTCCCGGTCACCATCCGGCTCACCATCGTCGCCATCATCTTCGAGATCATCATCGGCATCCTGCTCGGCGTGATCACCGGCATGCGGCGCGGCAAGCCGATCGACACCGGGGTGCTGCTGATGACCCTGGTCGTCATCTCGGTGCCCACGTTCGTGACCGGCTACGTGCTCCAGTACCTGTTCGGCGTGAAGCTCGGCTGGGTCAGCCCCTCGGTCTCGCCCAGCGCCCCGTTCAACGAACTGATCCTGCCGGGTCTGGTCCTCGCCCTGGTCTCGCTCGCGTACGTCACCCGGCTGACCCGTACCTCGATCGCCGAGAACACCCGCGCCGACTATCTGCGCACCGCCGTCGCCAAGGGCCTGCCACGCCGCAAGGTGATCTTCCGGCACCTGCTGCGCAACTCGCTGATCCCGGTGGTCACCTTCATCGGCACCGACATCGGCGGCCTGATGGGCGGCGCGATCGTCACCGAGCGCATCTTCAACATCCACGGCGTCGGCTTCCAGCTCTACCAGGGCATCCTGCGCAACAACTCGCCGACGGTGGTCGGCTTCGTCACGATCCTGGTGCTGGTCTTCCTGCTGGCGAATCTGCTAGTCGACCTGCTGTACGCGGTCCTGGACCCGAGGATTCGTTATGCCTGAACAGAGCAACCCGCTCGACCCCGGCCAGTCCGTCTCGGCCGCGGGCGGTGGCGGCGGCTTCGACCTGGCGGCGGAGGAGGCCGGGTCACTGGAGAAGGGGCCGGGGCCCGACGGCGGCGACCCCGCGGAGAAGCCGCGCAGCCTGTGGTCGGACGCCTGGCGCGACCTGCGGCGCAACCCCATCTTCATCATCGCCGCGCTGATCATCCTCTTCCTGGTGATCATCTCGATCTGGCCCGGACTGATCGCCACCCAGGACCCGCTGAAGGCCGACCTGTCCAAGGCCCAGCAGGGCGCGAGCCCCGGCCACCCCTTCGGCTACGACCAGCAGGGCCGCGACGTCTACACGCGCGTGGTCTACGGCGCCCGCGCCTCGGTCACCGTCGGCGTCTGCGCGACCCTGGGCGTGGTCCTCCTCGGCAGCGTCCTCGGCGGCCTCGCCGGGTTCTTCGGCGGCTGGTGGGACGCGGTCCTCTCCCGGATCAGCGACATCTTCTTCGGCATCCCGGTCATCCTCGGCGGCCTGGTCTTCCTGTCCGTGGTCACCAACAGCACCGTCTGGCCGGTCATCGGCTTCATGGTGCTGCTCGGCTGGCCGCAGATCGCCCGTATCGCCCGCGGCTCGGTGATCACCTCGCGGGAGAACGACTACGTGCAGGCCGCGCGGGCGCTGGGCGCGGGCAACTCCCGCATCCTGCTGCGGCACATCACGCCCAACGCCGTCGCGCCGGTCATCGTCGTCGGCACCATCGCGCTGGGTACGTACATCGCGCTGGAGGCGACCTTGTCCTACCTCGGCGTGGGCCTCAAACCGCCCACCGTCTCCTGGGGCATCGACATCTCCGACGCGTCCTCGCAGATCCGCAACGCGCCGCACATGCTGCTGTGGCCCGCGGGCGCGCTGAGCATCACCGTGCTGGCCTTCATCATGCTCGGCGACGCGGTGCGCGACGCCCTCGACCCCAAGCTGCGCTGAGGAGCCCGTACATGAGCACCGAGTACCTGGCCGCAGAACACACCAGCGCCCCGCCCAGCGGCAATCTGCTGGACGTCCACGATCTGCACGTCGAATTCCGTACCAGGGACGGGGTCGCCAAGGCGGTCAACGGCGTCACGTACTCGGTGGCCGAGGGCGAGACGCTGGCCGTGCTCGGCGAGTCCGGCTCCGGCAAGTCCGTGACCGCGCAGGCCATCATGGGCATCCTCGACTCGCCGCCCGGCTTCATCACCAAGGGCGAGATCGTCTTCCAGGGCAAGAACCTGCTGACGATGGTCGGCGAGGAGCGGCGCAAGGTCCGCGGCGCGAAGATGGCGATGGTCTTCCAGGACGCGCTGTCCTCGCTCAACCCCGTGCTCACCGTGGGGGAACAGCTCGGCGAGATGTTCACCACCCACCAGGGCATGTCGAAGAAGGACTCGCGGATCAAGGCCGTCGAGCTGATGGAACGGGTCCGCATCCCCGCCGCCGCCGAACGCGTCAAGCAGTACCCGCACCAGTTCTCCGGCGGTATGCGGCAGCGCGTGATGATCGCCATGGCGATGGCCCTGGAACCCGCGCTGATCATCGCGGACGAGCCGACGACCGCGCTCGACGTGACGGTGCAGGCGCAGGTGATGGATCTGCTCGCCGAACTCCAGCGGGAGTTCAACATGGGCCTGATCCTCATCACCCACGACCTGGGCGTCGTCGCGGACGTGGCCGACAAGATCGCCGTGATGTACGCGGGCCGGATCGTGGAGACCTCGCCGGTCCACGAGATCTACAAGCGGCCCGCCCACCCGTACACCAAGGGCCTGTTGCAGTCGATTCCGCGGCTGGACCAGAAGGGCCAGGAGCTGTACGCGATCAAGGGGCTGCCGCCCAACCTGCTGCACATTCCGCCCGGTTGCGCCTTCAACCCGCGCTGCCCGATGGCCCAGGACATCTGCCGCACCGATGTGCCCCCGCTGGCGAAGGTGAGCCCCGACCGGGCGAGCGCCTGCCACTTCTGGAAGGAGACGCTCGGTGAGTGAACAGCCCGTCATGCACAAGGACCCGGTCAAGGCGGCGCACGAGCCGATCCTCGAAGTACGCGACCTGGTCAAGCACTTCCCGCTGACCCAGGGCATCCTGTTCAAGAAGCAGATCGGCGCGGTCAAGGCCGTCGACGGTGTCTCCTTCGACCTCTTCCCCGGCGAGACGCTCGGCATCGTCGGCGAGTCCGGCTGCGGCAAGTCGACCGTCGCCCGGCTGCTGATGAACCTCGAAGTGCCCACCGCCGGACGCATCCTGTACAAGGGCGACGACATCACCAAGCTGTCGGGGCGGGCCCTGAAGGCCGTCCGGCGCAACATCCAGATGGTGTTCCAGGACCCGTACACCTCGCTGAACCCCCGTATGACGGTCGGCGACATCATCGGTGAGCCGTACGAGATCCACCCCGAGGTCGCGCCCAAGGGCGACCGGCGCAAGCGCGTGCAGGACCTGCTCGACGTCGTCGGCCTCAACCCCGAGTACATCAACCGCTATCCGCACCAGTTCTCCGGCGGCCAGCGGCAACGCATCGGCATCGCACGGGGGTTGGCGCTGCGCCCCGAGATCATCGTGGCCGACGAGCCGGTCTCCGCGCTCGACGTGTCGGTGCAGGCCCAGGTCATCAACCTGATGGGCAATCTCCAGAAGGAGTTCAACCTCTCCTACATGTTCATCGCGCACGACCTGTCGATCGTCCGGCACATCTCCGACCGGGTCGGCGTGATGTACCTCGGCAAGATCGTCGAGATCGGCGGCGACGAGGCGATCTACGAGCACCCCACGCACCCGTACACCCAGGCCCTGCTCTCGGCCGTCCCGGTCCCCGACCCGGCCGCCCGTGAGCACCGCGAGCGGATCATCCTCTCCGGCGACGTGCCCTCCCCGGCCAACCCGCCCTCCGGCTGCCGCTTCCGCACCCGCTGCTGGAAGGCCCAGGAGCGCTGCACCCTGGAGGAGCCGCTGCTGGCGGTCCCCCCGGCCTTCCGCGGCACGGCGGGCCCGGCCGAACACGACTCGGCGTGCCACTTCGCGGAGGAGAAGCAGGTCGTCCCGAACGACTGACCGCGCGCCGCGGCCGGGAGCGTGTGACGGGCGCCGGCAACGCGAGACGGTCCGTACCCGGGTGGTGCTGGGGTGTCCGGGTACGGACCGTTTCCGAGCGGAGGCTGAACTGAGCCCGGGTCAAAGGGTCTTGTCAGCCGCCTCCTCGATCGCGGCCAGCGCGGGGTCGAGGACGATGTCCTCGTCCCGCGCCGCGATCGTCGGCTCTTCGGGGAAGTGACAGGCCGTCAGGTGCCCGTCCGTGTTCCCGTCGATCTGGACCAGCGGCGGTTCGTCCGTCGCGCACTTGTCCTGCGCCTTCCAGCACCGGGTGCGGAAGCGGCAGCCGGACGGCGGGTTGATCGGCGACGGCACGTCACCGGCCAGCCGGATCCGCTCGCGGTCGTCCGCGTGGTCCACGTCCACCTCGGGCACCGCGGACAGCAGCGCGTGGGTGTACGGGTGGCGCGGGCGCAGGTAGATCGAGTCGCGGTCGCCGACCTCCACGACCTTGCCCAGGTACATCACCGCGACGCGCTGCGAGAAGTGCCGCACGATCGCCAGGTCGTGCGCGATGAACAGGAACGCGATGCCCATCTCCTCCTGCACCTTCTGCAGGAGGTTGACGACCTGGGCCTGGATCGACACGTCGAGCGCCGACACCGGCTCGTCCGCCACGATCAGCTTCGGCTTGAGGGCCAGCGCCCGTGCCACGCCGATGCGCTGCCGCTGACCGCCGGAGAACTCGTGCGGGAAGCGGTTGTAGTGCTCCGGGTTGAGACCGACGGTCTCCAGCAGCTCGCGCACGTGCTTCTCGCGCCCGCCGGGCGGGTTGATCCCGTTGATCTCCATCGGGCCGCCGATGATGGTGCCGACCGTCTGGCGCGGGTTCAGCGACGAGTAGGGGTCCTGGAAGATCATCTGGATCTCGGACCTGATCGGCGCCAGTTCCTTGCGCGAGGAGTGCGCGATCTCCTGGCCCCGGTACAGCACGCTGCCCCCGGTCGGCTCCAGCAGCCGGGTGATCAGCCGGCCGGTCGTCGACTTGCCGCAGCCCGACTCGCCCACCAGGCCGAAGCTCTCGCCGGCGTGGACCTCCAGGTCCACCCCGTCCACGGCCCTGACGGCGCCCACTTGGCGCCTGAACGGAAAGCCGCCGTAGATCGGGAAGTGCTTGGTGAGGTCCTTGACCTCCAGCAGCTTCTCGCCGACGGGCCTTTTGTCGCGCTGTTCCGGGACCGTTTCGGTCACGGTAGCGCTGGTGTCGTTGCTCATGGTGGTATGCCTGCCCCTGGTGACCGGTCAGCCCAGCCGGGGCTGAATCTTCTCGATGAATACGGACTGCCGCTGTTCCGCGGTCAGATGGCACGCGGAACCGCGACCAGCCGGCAGGTCGGGCCGCGACGTGACGCAGGTGTCGCCGCCGACCAGCGCGGGGAACTCGCAGCGCGGGTGGAACGGGCAGCCGGTCGGCGGCCTGAGCAGGCTCGGCGGAGCGCCCGGAATCGGCGTCAGCGGGTCGTCGACATTGCCGCTGAGGCGCGGCATCGAGCTGAGCAGACCCCAGGTGTACGGGTGCTGCGGCTCCTTGACGATCTCCCGCACCGAACCGCGCTCCACGGCGCGCCCGGCGTACATCACGAGCAGGTCGTCGGCGACCTTGGAGACCACACCGAGGTCGTGGGTGATCAGGATGATCGCGGACCCGAACTCCTGCTGGAGGTCCTTGAGCAGGTCCAGGATCTGGGCCTGCACGGTCACGTCGAGCGCGGTGGTCGGCTCGTCGGCGATCAGCAGATCGGGGTTGCACACCAGCGACATCGCGATCATCGCGCGCTGCCGCATACCGCCGGAGAACTGGTGCGGGTAGTCGTCCACGCGCTGCTTGGGCTGCGGGATGCCGACCTTCTCCAGCATCTCGATCGCCCGGTCCCGGCCCTCGCGCTTGCTGGCGCCCAGGTGCTTCCGGTACGGCTCCGCGATCTGCCGGCCGACCGTGTAGTACGGCGACAGGGCGGTCAGCGGGTCCTGGAAGATCATCGCCATCTTGTTGCCGCGCAGCCGCTCCAGCGTGCGGTTGCTCGCACCGGTCAGCTCCTGGCCGTCCAGGATGATCTCCCCGGCGATCTCGGTGGTCGCCGGATTGTGCAGCCCGAGGATCGACAGGTTCGTCACCGACTTGCCGGAGCCGGACTCACCGACGATGCCGAGCGTCTGGCCGCGCTCCAGGTCGAAGGAGAGACCGTCGACGGCCTTGACGGTGCCGTCCTCGGTGGAGAAGTGGACGTACAGGTCGCGTACGGACAAGAACGAGTCCGACCCGCCCTTGTGCGTGCCCTCCTCGGGCTTGGTCATGGTGGTCACTGACGTTCTCCTAGGACAGTCGCACGCGCGGGTCGATGAACGCGTAGGCGGCGTCCACGATGATGTTGAACAGGACGATCAAGGTGGCGCTGAAGAGCATCACGCCCATGAGCATGGGCAGGTCCGTCTTCATCACGGAGTCGATCGCCAGTCGGCCGAGCCCGGCGAGCTGGAAGGTGTACTCGGTGATCATCGCGCCGCCGAACAGCGAGCCGAGGTCGATACCGAGGATCGTGACGATGGGGATCAGCGAGCCACGCCAGGCGTACCGGAAGAAGACGTACGCCGACGACATGCCCTTGGCACGCGCGGTCCGTACATGTTCTTCCTGTAGCTGCTCGATCATCGTCGAGCGCGACATACGCGTGTAGTTGGCGGTGAAGATCACCGACAGCACACACCATGGGATGAGCAGTCCGTTGAACCAGGAGAGCGGATTCTGCGTGAACGGCACGTACTTGGGCTGATCCAGGATCTGGTTGTTGTAGACCAGCAGGGCCAGCACGATCGGGCCGAGGAAGTAGATCTGCATCGAGCTGAGAACCAGCGACGCGGAGCTGAAGATCTTGTCGATGAACGTGCCGCGCTTCCAGGCGGCCAGCATGCCGGAGCCGAGACCGACGAGCAGGAAGACCACGGTGCCGCCCGCGGCGAGCGAGATGGTCGTGGGCAGGCGGTTCATCAGGGTCGGCCAGACCGGCTCACTCGTGGCGAACGAGTAACCGAGGCAGGGCGCGGGGCAGTTGCCGGCACTGAACCTGTGGCCGGTGAATATCCGCACCATGTAGTTCCAGTACTGGACCGGCACCGGGTGGTCGAGACCCAGGTTGTGGTGGATCAGCGCGATGTTCTGCGGCGTGCAGTTCTTGCCGCAGGAAAGGAGCGCGGGGTCGTGCGGAATGGCGAAGAAGAGGAAGAACGTGAAGGCGCTGATGAACAAAAGAATGACCAGAGCGCCGAGCGTCCGGCGGACGAGGAATCGAAGCATGGCGGTCGCAGCTCTCAGAGGACGGCGGCGGTGGGCGGGTGATCGCACCCCAGGTGGGGCCGGGCGGCTGCCCGGCCCCACCGAAGGCCGCGAGGGTGCTTACTTCTTGACGTACAGCTTCGTCAGGTCGATGCCCGAGGTGACGTTGTTGTAGACAACGCCGCCCACCTTCGAACCGAAGATCTGGAGCTGCTTGTAGTACACAGTCGGAACACCGGGGATCACCTTGGTGGTGATGTAGGTGTTGAGCTGGAACCAGGCGTCAGCCGCTTCCTTCGGGTCCGTGATCTTCTTGATGCGGTCGATCTCGGAGTTGATGTGCGGGTCGTTCACGTGCGAGTAGTTCGGCGCCTGGTCGGCGATCGTCCGGCCGTCGAAGACCGGGGGGATCACCGTCAGGGTCGACGGCCAGTCGGCACCCCACGCGGAGGCGTAGATGTCGTACGGGTTGTCGACCTTGCCGATCAGGTCGTAGTACGTGTCCGACGGCAGTTCCTTGCGCTGGACGTTGAAGCCCGCCTGGGTCAGCGTGTTGGCGATCGCCAGGGAGTACTGCTGGCCGGCGGTGGTGTTGATGTACGCGTAGGTGATCTTCATGCCGACCTTGCCGGCGTCCGTGAGCAGCTTCTTGGCCGCCACCGGGTCACCGTCGGGCTTGGCGACCTTGCCCAGCGGGTCGGCCTTCTGGTAACCGGCGAGGGTCGGGCTGATGAAGCCGCCCGCGTACTCGGCGCCGTAGGAGGCACCGAGCGCCTGCCACACGGGCTTGGTCGGGATCGCGAGCGCCAACGCCTTGCGGATGTTGACGTCCTTGATCTTGTTCATGTTGAAGTTGATCTCACCCACGAACGGCTGGTAACCGGCCACCGTGCGCTTGTAGATCGACGGGGTGCCCACCACGGTCGGGGTGTCGTCCGGGTCGACCGCGTTCGCGAAGCTCAGCGAGGTCTGGTTGTCACCGGAGTCCGACATCAGGCGCTTGGTGGAGTCCTCGGCCTGGTGGTTGAACGTGATGTCGTACGTGTCGACGTACTGGTGACGCGCCGCGTCCGTCTTCGGGTCCCAGGCGGGGTTCTTCACCAGGGTCATGGACTTGCCGGTGTCGAAGGTCTTGATCATGTACGGACCGGACGCGACGGGCGCCTTGTCGTACTTCTCCTTGGTGTCCTTCGCGTGGTCCACCACCGAGTAGCCCGGCATCGCGAACAGGTACGGAGCGTCGGGCTCCGGGTTCGGGAAGTGGAAGACGATGGTCTTGTCGTCCGGCGTCGACAGCAGGCTGTCCGGCAGGTGCTTGCCCTTGTACGGGCCCTCCGGGAGCAGCTTGCGGAAGTCCGAGCCGCTGGTGTTGGCCAGCCACTGCTGCAGGTACTGCGGGCCGTTGGTGACGAACGGGGCGAACAGCCGCTCAACGGTCCAGCGGATGTCCGTGGCCGTGATCGGCGTGCCGTCCTGGAACTTGATCCCGTCCTTCAGCTTGAAGGTCCAGGTCTTGCCGCCGTCGGACTCCACACCGCTGTCCGTGGCGAGGTCGCCGACGACGGTGTAGTTGCCCTTGCTGTCCAGCTTGTACGTGGTCAGACCACGGTGGATCAGGGTGGCGAGCTGGCCCTCGTTGCTGACGTAGATCTGGCCCGGGTCGAGGTGCGTGTAGCTGTCGCGCTCCAGGGCGTGCAGTGTGCCGCCCTGCTCGGCGCCCGCGATGGGCTCCGCCGGTCCGGTGGAGGCCGCGGCGTCACCGAAGGTGATCTGCGACTGAAGCTGGGTCTTGCTCTTGTCCTGCTTCTGCTTGGCGTCGTTGTTCTCGCCCTTGCCGCCCCCGCCGCCGCTGCTGCAAGCGGTGAGAACCAGCGCACCGGCGGCGACCGCCACCAACGCAGCCCGGGTTCTACGCATGGAAAGGTTCATAGCGGTGAATGCACCCCTGTTCGTTGTTACCTGTTAGCTGCCTGGCTCTCCTGGTGAGAGGGGCGGCAGCCACCCCCTGTTGCTGTGCTTCCTCAGCGTGCGGTCTTCGGATCGAACGCGTCCCGGACCGAGTCCCCGAGCAGGTTGAACGCGACGATGAAGATCACCATGGCGATACCCGGGAAGAACATGTAGGTGAGGTCGTTCTGGTAGATCTCACCGGCTCTGGCGAACATCCGTCCCCAGTCGGGGGTCGGCTCCACGAGGCCGACACCGAGGAAGGACAGGCCCGCCTCGGCGGTCACGAACCCGGGCAGCATGAGCGTGCTCTGCACCAGGATCGGGGTGACCAGGTTGGGCAGCAGTTCCCGGCGGACGATGCGCCAGGGCGAGGCGCCGGTGACCCGGGCGGCCTCGATGAACTCACGCTCCCGAAGCGTGAGCACCTGGCCGCGCAGCAAGCGGGCCAGACCCATCCAGCCGAGGAACCACTGCACCACGATCAGCGCGATCACGCGGATGTAGGTGGGGGTCGCGTCGGACGGCGACACCAGAAGCGCGGTGACCACGGGCATGAAAGCGACGAAGAAGAGCTGGGCGGGGAACGCCATCAGCAGGTCGCTGATCCGGCCGATGAAGTAGTCCGTCTTGCCGCCCATGTATCCGGCGACCACACCGAGGATGATCGCGGTGATGGTGACGATGATCGTCACCGCGATGCTGATCGCCAGCGAGGTGCGGATGCCGTAGAGGAGCTGGGTGAAGACGTCGCGGCCCAGCGTGGGTTCGATGCCGAACCAGAAGTGGCTGCTGATACCGCCGTTGGGCGCGACCGGGTAGCCGAACTCGTTGAGCAGGTCCGGACTGTTCTGCCCGTAGAGAGTGTACGGGTTCTTGCCGTACAGCTTGGCGATCAAGGGAGCGAAGATCGCTATCGCGAAGAAGAACAGGACCACATAGGCCGATATGACACCGGTTCGGTCGCGCCTGAACCGCCGCCACATGAGCTGGCCCGGTGACCGCCCGACCAACTCGGGGTCCACCTTCGTGGCCGCTGCCCCCTCCTTCCCGGGGTCGCCGGGGTCACCGATCGGCTCGGTGACCGTGGTCGATGTGGAACTCGTCATCGCGATTGCCCCCGCAGCAGGAGTCTGGTCGACGCGACGGGGTTGTGCGTCGCGGGTTGAGCGGACTTTCGCAATGGAATCAACCTTCAGTCAAGGGGGGAAGGAGGGAAGAAAGCTTGTTGTTTGGCATCTTGAGCGAAGATTTTGCAGATCGTCCTCCGTACGTGCTTGACAGTGATCCAAAACATCGGGCATTTCGGATATATCCAGGCGAAGCGCGTTAACATGCGTGCAACTTAGCCGTCGCAACTCCGATATACGGACGTAGCAGTCTGAACAACGTACGGCCGTGCGGGTGCCGTAGGCCGGCCGGGCGTCGCGAGCGACCCCGGCCGGCCGCTCGTCAACTCCCCGCAGTCTCCTCCTGGTTCGCGAACCGACTGTTCCTACCCCAAGTGGCACGGGTATATCTGAGGGAACACTGGGCCATGGGGGAGAAGGCCATGCAGCAGGGTATGCAGCAGCAGTCGCCGTACGGGCAGGGGTCCGGCTTCACGCCGCCAGGTCCGGTCGGACCGCGGACACTCGCGCCGGGAGCGCGGATCGCGGGGGCGCTGATCTGCGCGGTTCTCCTCGCGGTGGAGATCGCCTGGACGGTCCGCGACATCAAGCACGTCGGATTCCACGACACGCTCTGGGCCTGGCTCGGCCTCGACCACGCCGTCTACCAGCACGCTTTGCTGGCCACCGCGGCGCTGGACGGCGTACTGCTCGTGGTCCTGCTCGGCGCCCTGGTGTGGTCCGCGCGGCCCGCCGCCGGTTGGGCCTTCGTGACCGCCGGGGTCTTCGCGTTCGGATATCGGTTGCCCGGTCTGTGGATCTTCCAGTCGGACTGGACCGCCGGGGCGCAGATGCACACCCGGGCGCTGGCCACCGCGGTCGCCTTCACGCTCGGCGGGATCGCGCTCGTGGTCATCGGCCTCGCGGGCAGGCGCCCGGTGCGGGGCGGCGCGCCGGTCGGGGATGTGCCGCTGAGCGGTGCGCCGTCGGACACCGCGCCGTCGAGCGGGCCCGGCGCCGCGCCGGTGGGGCCGCGGCGCGGAGCGGCGGTGGCCGCGGGGGTGCTGCTGGTGCTGCTCGCGATCGAGGGGGCCGGCTGGCAGATCTTCGAGACGCACAAGTACACGACGGCCAACGACTTTCCGCCGCACTTCTACCGGCACCTGCTGACCGGAGAGGGCACGCTGACCACGCTGCTCGGCATGCCGGTCGCCTACGCGGGCTGGCTGCGGGTCGTGTTCGCGCTGCTCGTCGCCTGGGTCGCCTTCGCGAAGTCGGCGGCTTCCAGGGCGCTCGGCGTCGCCTTCGGCTTCGCGGCGGTCGTCTTCTGCGTCGTCGCGCTGGACAACTGGCACAGCTACCACGAGCTGTTCGAGTTCGACCACCTGCCGCTGTATCAGAAGAGTCAGCAGGTCTTCCTGGTGGTCGAGTTGGCGGTGGGGCTGGTGGTGCTCCTGCTGCTGGCGGTGCCCGGCAGGAGTACGGACGGCCCGCGGCCGGTGCCCGCTTGGGGTCCGCCGCCGCTGGGGTACGGCGCGGCGCCGGGGTCCGTGCCCGCATCCGCGCCGGGGTCAACGCCGGGCTCGGCACCGGGTTCGGCACCGGGTTCGGCGCCCGCTCCCGGCGGCTGGGGTCAGCCGCCCCACGCGTCCCCTTATTCCCAGCCGCCTCAACAGCCGCCCGCGGGCGGGGGATTCGGCCCGCCGCCGCAGTTTCCGCCGCAGTCCCCGCCGGGCTACCCGCCGCCCCCGCCCGGCTTCCCGCGGGAGCCGGGCGGCGACGGACGCTGATCATCCGCGCGGCTGGACCTCAGTTCCTGTCCAGGCCCAGGGACCGCTTCAGGAAGTCCACTTGGAGCAGCAGCAGATTCTCCGCGACCTGCTCCTGCGGCGTCATGTGCGTGATGCCGGACAGCGGCAGCACCTCGTGCGGGCGGCCCGCGGCGAGCAGGGCGGTGGACAGCCGCAGGCTGTTGGCCACCATCACGTTGTCGTCGGCCAGGCCGTGGATGATCATCAACGGCCTGGCGGGCTCGGCGAGTTCGGTGATGCCGTCCCGCGTGACCACCGAATTCGCCTCGTACACGCCCGGCCGCTCGCCGGGCTGCCCCAGGTAACGCTCGGTGTAGTGCGTGTCGTAGAGCCACTGGTCGGTCAACGGCGCGCCCGAGACGCCCGCGTGGAAGACGTCCGGACGGCGCAGCACCGCCGCGGCGGCCAGCGTGCCGCCGAACGACCAGCCGCGAATGGCCACCCGGCCCAGATCCAGCGGATACGTCCCCGCCAGCGCGTGCAGCGCGGCGATCTGGTCGGTCAGCGACACCTCGATCAGCTTGTCCGCCATGGCCTTCTCCCAGCCGGGGGAGCGCCCCGGGGTGCCGCGGCCGTCCGCGACGATCACCGCGAAGCCCTGGTCGGCGAACCACTGCGAGACCACATGCGCGTTGTGCGCCGCCTGCACCCGTTGGCCGTGCGGGCCGCCGTACGGGTCGAGCAGCACCGGCAACGGCCCGTCGCCCTCGGTGTATCCGCTCGGCAGCAGGACGGCGGCCGGGATGCGGTCCTCGCCCGCCTCGGTCAGCCGCGCCCTGGCGGTCAGCGACGGCGTCTGCGCGTACGAGGCGATCTCCGCGATCTGCTCGCCGTCGCGCAGCACCCGCGCCGTGCGCCCCGGACGGTCCGGCGTCGCCGAGTGCAGCACCGTCACCCGCCCCGAGCGCGTCGCGGTGTGCACGCCGGGCTCGGTCGAGACGCGCTCCACGCCCCGCTCGCTCACCCGCAGCACATGCAGCTCGCCGATCTCCGGCTTGGCGGCGGCGGCGCCCGCCGACGCGGCGATCAGCACGTCCTCGTCGCCGACGTCCAGCACCGCCCGCACATGCGACTCGGGACCGGTCAGCGCCCGGTCGCCGACCATCAGCACCCGTACGTCGCCCTCGTCGGCGATCCGCACCAAGGTGCCGTCGGACGTGGTGGCGGGGACGCCGGGGAAGAGATCCAGCCAAATTCGATCTTCCTCCGTGCGCAGCGTCCGCGTCGTACCGGTCGCGATGTCCACGTTCAGGTAGAGCTGTTCGCGCTGGTCGCGGGCCTGCACCAGCAGGACCGGCGGACCGGCCGCCGACCAGTGGACGGCCGCCAGGTACGGGTAGCGCTCCCGGTCCCACTCCACGTCCACCCGGGAGCCGTCCAGGCCGAGCAGCGCGAGCGTCACCACCGCGTTGTCCGTACCGGCGGCCGGGTAGGCCACCTCGGCCGGCGGGCGCTCGGGGTGCGCCGGGTCGGAGATCCACCAGCGGCCGACCGGTGACTCGTCCACCCGCGCGGCGAGCACCGCGGAGCTGTCCGGCGCCCACCAGAAGCCGCGGCTGCGCGACATCTCCTCGGCGGCGATGAACTCCGCCAGCCCCCAGAACACCGACTCGCCGTCCGGCTCCGCCAGCGCCCTGTCGTCCGCGCCCGAGGCCGCCACGACCCGCAGCGCGCCGCCCGAGGCGTACGCCACCCACCGGCCGTCCGGCGAGGGCCGCGGATCGACCACGGGACCCGGCACCGTCAACTCCCGTGCCCCCGCGGCCCCCGGCAGCAGCCCGGCGGTGAACAGCCGCCCGGAGAGCGCGAAGGCGGCCAGCGACACCGTGTCGTCCACCGCGTAGCCCACGACGCCCGCGGAGCCCTCCCGGCTGCGCTCCCTGCGCGCCCGCTCGGCCGCCGACAGCTCCTCCTGGCCGCCGCCGAGCAGCGCCGCGGGGTCGGCCGCCGCGTACTCCGTGCCCGCGCCCTCGCCCGCCCCTTCTTCCCGCAGGTCACGGACCCACAGCAGATGTGACGGGTCGTCCCCGGCGCGGGATCTGAGGAACACCACCCGGCCGCCGTCGGGCGACACGGTGAAGGAGCGCGGGGCGCCGAGGGTGAACCGCTGCGTACGGGCGTGCTGTCGGGGGAATGAGAGCTGCGTCATATCCGTGACACTAGGCCGTACGTCCGACACTCGCCGTTCTTCCCGGGGACCGGCCGCCGCCGTACCTCCCCACCTGCGCCGGAGCACCACCGCGAGGACCGCGCCCGGTGGCTGGATCTGGTCATGCGCCCCCATGTGCTTCCGTGCCCCGACATATGCGGTGGCACGGAAAGTTATGATCAGTAGCCGTGGGTGGGTAATAAGCATGTGGCAACTGACATGACCCTGCGTACTGGGAGGTGAGCCGCTGTGGCACTCTCGATTTCGGCGGTGCTGCTGCTGCTGATCGTCGTCGTCCTGTTGATCCGCCGTTCCGGGCTCAAAGCCGGGCACGCGATCGCCTGTACGTTGCTCGGTTTCTACCTGGCGAGTTCAACCTGGGCGCCACAGATCACAGACCTCACCAACAACGTTGCGGGGATGATCTCGGACATCAAGTTCTGAGCGGCCCGTGCCGGGCTCGGTGAGCTGCGGGGAAGAGCGGTACGCCGGGGAGCCGTAGGCTTCCCTCATGACCGATCTTCCCGCGCGGCGTCTGCTGCTCGTCCACGCCCACCCGGACGACGAGACGATCAACAACGGCGCGACCATGGCCAAGTACGCGGCAGAGGGCGCCCTTGTCACCCTGGTCACCTGCACCCTCGGTGAAGAGGGCGAGGTGATCCCGCCCGAGCTGGCGCACCTGGCCGCCGACCGCGACGACACCCTCGGCGAGTACCGCATCGGTGAACTCGCGGCCGCGATGGCCGAGCTGGGCGTCACCGACCACCGCTTCCTCGGCGGCGCGGGCCGCTACCGCGACTCCGGGATGATGGGCGTCTCCCAGAACGACCGCGAGGACTGCTTCTGGCAGGCCGACCTGGACGAGGCGGCGGGACACCTGGCCGAGGTGATCCTCGACACCCGCCCGCAGGTGCTGGTCACGTACGACAGCAACGGCGGCTACGGCCACCCCGACCACATCCAGGCGCACCGGGTCGCGCTGCGCGGCTACGAACTGGCCGCCGAGCGGGGCCACCGGATCGCGCGGGTCTACGAGATCTGCACCCCGCGCTCGATCGTCGAGGCGGGCTTCGCGCGGCTGGCGGCGGCGGGCAAGGACTTCCCCTTCGGCGGGATCGCCTCCGTGGACGACGTGCCGGGTGTCGTCGACGACGACCTCGTCACCGTCACCGTCGACGGCGCCGACCACACCGGGCAGAAGACGGCCGCGATGCGCGCGCACGCCAGCCAGATCGCCGTGGACGGCCCCTTCTTCGCGCTCTCCAACGACCTCGGCCAGCCGTTCTTCGCCACCGAGCACTACCGGCAGGTGCGCGGCGAGGCCCTGACCGAGGGCCGCGGCGACGACCTCTTCCCCGCCGAGGGCGGTCCCGACTCCGACGGCGGTGCGCGGTGAGCCAGCCGCTGCGCGTGGTCGCGTACGTCGTCCTCGGTGTGCTCGGAGCGCTGGTCGCGGCCGCCGGGGCGCTCGTCCAGGCGGGCTGGTTCCCCGGCGGGCTGCTGCTGGGCCTCGCGGGCTGCGTGGCGGTCTTCTACGGCGGCGTGACGCTCACCCGCACCCGGCTCGGCGCGGTCGTGCCCGCCGGGGTCTGGCTGGTGTGCGTGATGCTGCTGAGCACCACCCGCCCCGAAGGTGACTTCCTGTTCGCGGCCGGACTCGGACCGTATGTGTACCTGCTCGGCGGGGCCATGGCGGGCGTGATCTGCGCCACCCTGCCCCAACTGCCCCCATCCGGGCCGAATACCGCCTGACTTGGCGGGCGGGGGCGGGCTCGTGGTTGGCTGAGACCGAGCGTTCCGCCGGACCAGAGTCGTCGTTACACGCCGGTCGGTATGGTGGTGCGCGCCGGCGAGCCGCCCGCGGAGAACCGTGACGGGTGGCGAAGCTAACCGGGAGAGCCTGCTTTGAGTCGTGAAACTGACAGTTCGTCGTCCGGGCCGCAGGGCCGCGGCGGTGCCGCGTACCCCTCGGGCACTCCGCCGTACGGCTCGCGCCCGTTTCCTTCGCTGCACCCGCAGGAGCGTCCGCGACCGGGCGGTACGCCCGAGCCGGCCGCCGCGCCCGAACCGCCGCCGGCCGACGAGCCGAAGACCGAGACGACGCTGACGACGCGCATCCGGATCAACATCCCCGGTTCGCGCCCGATCCCGCCGGTCGTGGTCCGCAAGCCGGTCGACGAGAACAACCCGGCGCCCGAGCCGCCCGCTCCCGAGCCCGCGCCCGCCGCGGAACCGGCCGCCGCCGAGGCGTCGGGCGAGCCGGAGCCGCAGCCGGAGAAGACCAGCGACTGGTTCGCGCCGCGCAAGTCCCAGGCCGGGCAGCCGGGTCCTGGCTCCGCTCCCGCCCCCGGCGCGGGTTCCGGCACGGGCGCCGGTCCTGCTGCCGGTGCCGGTGCGGGCTCCGACTCCCGTACCGGTTCGAGCCCGTACCCGTCGTCGGCCGCCGCGCCCGGTACGGCGTCCACGCCGTACCTCCCGCCGCCGGTCGGCACCCCGCAGGGCGGCGACCCTTCCGCGCGCGGCCCGCACGACACCCCGGCCGCCGGTGTCCCGTCGCTCTTCGCCGGGGAGTTCGGCCCGGAATTCGGTACGGAGCCGCAGCCGGAGCCGCCGTACGGCATCGACGCGTTCCCGCCCGGAGTGCCGCGGCCCGCGGGCACCTTCCCCGGACCCGACCCGTACGGCCGTCCCGAGGACCAGGGCCAGAGCCAGGGTCAGGGCCAGGGACAGAGCCAGAGCCAGAGCCAGGGGCAGGGTCCCGATCCGCTGAGCACCCCGTACGGCGCCCAGGCCGCCGCGGCCCCCTACGCGCCGCCCGCCGACGGGCCCAACAGCCCCTTCCCGGAGTACCAGCCGCCCGCGGGGCCGACCACCGGCCCGGTGACCGGCCACATGCAGGTGCCGCCCGCCGCCGACCAGCGCGGCCGGTCCGCCCCCTCCGCCTTCCGCCCGCCGACGCCCGGCGACGGACCCGGCCCCGAGGACACCAGCGGCGGCTTCCGCGCCCCGACGCCTCCCGGCGACGGGCTCGGTCCCGAGGACACCAGCGGCGGCTTCCGGCCGCCCGTCGTGCCGGACGGCCCGGGCGGACGGCTGTCGGACGACACGTTGGTCAGCGGTATTCCGGCCGTGCAGCCCGGAGGTCCGGGAGCGCGCACGCCGCGTGCGCCGGGTCCCGCCGCGCCCGTGCCGGGCGGCCCCGGCGCCGGTCCCGTGCCCGCCCCCGTCGTCGCCGAGCCGCGCGCGGCGCAGCCCGCGCCCGCCGCGCCGCGTCCGCCCGCGAAGAAGAAGGGCCGCTCCAAGGTGGCCCTGCTGGGCGTCGGGGTGTGCACCGTCGCGGTGCTCGCGTACGGCGCCGGACTGCTGATGACCCACGGCGACGTGCCGAAGGGCACCACCGTGGTGGGCGTCGACATCGGCAACCAGAACAAGGGCGACGCGGTCAAGATGCTGGACACCGCGCTCGGTGACCGCAAGACCGCGCCGCTCGAACTGACCATCGGCGACCGCAAGTTGAGCCTCAAGCCGTCGGTGGCGGGCCTGTCGGTCGACACCGACGCGACGGTCCGGGGGGTCGCGCACTCCGACTACAACCCGGTCTCCGTCGTCGGCTCGCTCTTCGGCGGCAGCCGCGTCGCCGACCCGGTCATAGTCGTCGACGAGGACAAACTGCGGGTCGCGCTCAAGTCACTGGCGGGCCAGAGCGGTTCGGGCTCCGACGGCATGGTCCGCTTCGCCGACGGCAAGGCCGTCCCGGTGGCGGGCACGTCCGGCCAGTCCTTCGACGTGAACGCCGCCGCGGCCAAGGTCGCCGCCGCGTACCGTACGCGCGCCGAGACCGGCTCCAACCCGGCCATCGCGCTGCCGGTCACGACCACCCCGCCGAAGGTCACCCAGGCCGAACTGGACGCCGCCGTCAACGGGTTCGGCAAGCGGGCCATGTCCGACTTCGTCGTCGTCCGGGCGGGCCTGAAGTCCATCAAGTTCGGGCCGATGAAGTCGATCCCGAAGTTCCTGACGATGGTGCCGGACGCGGACGGCAAGCTTCAGCCGCACATCGACCTCGCGGTCCTCAAGGGGCTCTACGGCGGCACGTTCGACACCGTCAAGCTCAAGGCGAAGGACGGCTCCACCAGGGCCGTCACCCCGCAGGACGTCGCGGACGCCCTGCTGCCCGCGCTGGACGCGACGGGCGCCAAGCGCGATGTGACCCTGCCGAACGTGGCGGGCTGAGACGGCCCCAGGGGTTCTCAGACGCCGGTCGGACTCGTCTCGTCGGCGCCGACCGGCACCGTCGCCGTCAGGCGGAAGCCGCCGTCGCCCGAGGGCGCGGTGCGCAGGGTGCCGCCGGCCAGGATGAGGCGCTCGGTCAGGCCGTTGAGGCCGTTGCCCGGGGTGTGGTGGGGAGCGGGGCCGCGGCCGTCGTCGGAGACGGTGAGGGTGGCGGCGGCGCCGTCCGCGCTGGTGCTCACGGCGATCACGCAGGTGAGGGCGCCGCTGTGACGGACGACATTGGTCACCGCCTCGCGCAGCGCCCAGGCCAGGGCGCCCTCGCCGTCCGGCGCGAGACCGGGCAGCCGGTCCGGCTGGTGGACGCGCGCGGCGATCCCGGCGGAGGCCAACGCGGAGCGCGCGGAGGCCAGTTCGGTGGCCAGCGTCGGGCGGCGGTAGCCGCTGACCGCCTCCCGTACGTCGACCAGCGCCTGCCTGCTGACCTTCTCGATGTCGGCGACCTGCCGCGCCGCGTCCTGCGGCCGGTCCGGCAGCATCCGCCCGGCCAGTTCGCTCTTGAGCGTGATCAGGGACAGCGAGTGCCCGAGCAGGTCGTGCAGGTCACGGGCGAGCCGCAACCGCTCCTCGGTGGCGGCCAGATGCGCCACCGTCTCCCGCGCCTCGCGCAACTCCCGCATGGTCCGGACGAGTTGCCGCACGCCCACCATCGCGAAGCCGCCGAGCAGGGCCGGGATGACCAGTGCCGGGTAGAGGTCGCCGCTGCTGTCGACCCAGGCGCCGACCCCGGCGAGTGCCGCCGTGACCGCGGGAATCGCCCACCGGGACTGCGTGCCCGGCAGCGACGCCCCGCAGGCGACGGCCACGTAGACGAACATCACCAGCCAGTCCTTGCCGAGCGTCGCGGACAGCGTGAAGGCGAGCGCGAGCTGGGCGGCGAGCACCCCGTACACCCAACGCTCCTGCATGTACGCGGTGTTGGTGCGCAGGAAGACGACGGCGAGGTAGGAGACCACGAAGACGAGCAGGCCGCAGCCGGCGACGACGGTGACCAGGGCGCCGTGGTGGCCGTCGGCCAGGTCGCTGACGGGGGAGCCGAGGTAGAGCAGCCAGATGCCGATCCACATCAGCTTGACCAACGCCTGGCCGCGGGTCTCGGGGGCGCGGCCCATGGCGGTGGTGTCCGCGTCCTCCACCGCCTGCCGCCACGGCGGCCAGGGCCGGTCCCGCGCCCGCGCCTGCTCCTCCGCCCGGTCCCGCGCCCGTGCCTGTGCCCGCCGCGCCTGCTCCTCCTTCGCCATCCGCGTCACGCCTTCTGCGTGTCCTTGCGGTACAGCCAGGCGGCCGTACCCGCGAAGAGCAGCAGGTAGAAGGCGAGGACGGCGATGTCACGGGCGTGCGGCGCGTTGCCGAACTCGATGGACTGGCCGAGCGCCGCGTACGGCCGTCCCGGCAGGTAGTCGGCCGTCGTCCGGAGCCAGTGCGGGAAGGTGGTGATCGGCACCCACAGACCGCCGAGCATCGCCAGGACGAAGTAGGCGAGCATCGAGACCGGCCGGGCGACGTCGGCCGTGGCCACGTATCCGATGGCGACGCCGAGCGCCGCGAAGACCATGCTGCCCGCCCAGGTCGCGCCCAGGATCGCGATCCACTGCCAGGCGTCCAGCCGGACGTTCTTCACGGTCGCGCCGAGGATCAGCACGATCAGGATCGACGGCAGGCTGACGGTCGCGGCGGAGGCGATCTTCGCGGTGACGTAGCCGCGGCCGGGCAGCGCGGTCAGCCGCAACTGCCGCACCCAGCCCTTCTCGCGCTCCCGCGCGATCCGCTCGGCGTTGCCCATCAGCACCGCCGTCATCGCGCCGAACGCCGCCATCGCGACCATGTAGTACGCGACCAGCGTGAGATTCAGGCCGTCGATCTTCTTCGTCCTGTCGGCGCCCGCCGTGATGATCAGGAAGAGCAGGCCCGGGTAGAGCACCGAGAAGAACATGAACTTGCGGTTCCGCAGGGTGCGGACGATCTCCAGTCTGACCAGGGTCTTCATCGGTTCTCCGCCTCCTCGGCGGACGCTGCGTCGGTGATGGCGAGGAAGGCCTGCTCCAGGCCGAGGCCCGAGACCTCCAGATTGCGCGGGTACAGGCCGAGCGCGTACACGGCGTGCGTCGTGGCGTCCGCGTCGTCGGAGCGGATGCGGACGGTCGGGCCGGTGATGTCGAGGCCGACGATGTGCGGCAGCGCGCCGAGCGCCCGCTCGTCCGGCGTGCCGTCCAGGTCGAAGGTGATCCTGCGGGCGCCCGCCCGCGCCTTGATCTCCGCGGCCGTCCCGTCGGCGATCAGCCGCCCCCGGTGCAGCACCAGGACGCGGTCCGCGATGGCGTCCGCCTCCTCCAGGTAGTGGGTGGCGAACAGCACGGTCCTGCCCTGCTCCACCTGGCCGCGCATCGTGGCCCAGAACGCCTGCCGCGCGCTGACGTCCATGCCGACCGTCGGCTCGTCCAGCACGATCAGGTCGTTCGCCCCGGCCGTCGCGAGCGCGAACCGTACGCGCTGCTCCTGACCGCCGGAGAGCTTGTTGACCTTGCGGTCGGCGATGTCGGCGATGTCGGCGCCGGCCAGCACCTCGTCCACCGGGTACGCCTTCGGGTGCAGGTCGCACGCCAGGCTCACCAGCTCCCGTACGGTCACGTCCTCCATCAGGCCGCCGCTCTGGAGCATCGCGCCCACCCGGCCCGCCGCGATGGCCTGCGCCGGGGTCGTGCCGAACAGCCGCACGCTCCCGCTGTCCGCGTTCCGCAGCCCCAGCATCAGGTCGAGCGCGGTCGACTTCCCCGCGCCGTTCGGGCCCAGCAGGGCCACCGTCTCGCCCGGGTGCAGCGTCAGGCTCAGCTCCGCGACGGCCCGCACCGGCCCGAAGCTCTTGTTCACATCGCTGAAGGCGACCACGGGCTCGCCCTTGACGGCGGCCCCCGGCCCGTTCGCGGTCGTCATCCCCATCGCGCTCATGCCACCAAGCTTCGCCCGCCCGCCCCTCGCCCGTGCAGTGCCGCGAGTCGTGTCTTCCCCATGACAGATGTCATACGGCGGTCCGCGTCCGGGTCCGGCTGTCACCGCCGGGTCCTCACGCTGTAACCATCCGTGCCGGGGGTGGGACGCCGGGCCTCCGCGCTCGGTACGGTCCGGCCACCGGGCGCCGCCGTGGCGCCTTCCTGGGGGGAGTCGACGTGACGCGTTCCGCTACGAGACGTGTGATCAGACGTACGGTGCCGGCGGCCGGGGTCGCGGTGGCCGGAGTGCTCCTGCTGGCCGCCTGCGGCGGGGGCTCGGGGGGTTCCAGGCCGTCCGCCACGGGGTCGGGCAAGGCCACCGGCAGTGCTTCTGCCGCCTCTCCGTCCGCCTCAGCCTCAGCCTCAGCCTCCGCCTCCGCTGGCTCCGGCGGTGCCAATCCGGTCGACGGGCCGACCTTCTGCGCCTTCCTCGCCAAGGAGGGGCCCCGCATCAAGGACTCCGGCGCCCCCGCGGGCGCCAAGGCGTTCTTCGCCATCGACCTCGCCAACTGGATCGAGCAGCACCCCGATCAGAAGCCGCGCACCGCCGCCGATCTTGACGCTGCCGCTTTGGGCTCCTGCCCCAAATACCGTGCCACCGTCACCTCTGCCATGGGCGCCACCAGCTTCACCGAAGCCCTCGGCTAACCCCGCCGCGACCCCGCCCCCGGGCGGTTCTTCTGCGTGGCGGCGGGCCGATCTTTCGGGGCGCGGCCCTGGGCGGCCTCTCAACCTGGGCGGTAGACCGATCTTTTCAGGGGGCGCGCCCTG
This sequence comes from Streptomyces sp. NPDC008317, assembly GCF_042955955.1. Taxonomy (NCBI): domain Bacteria; kingdom Bacillati; phylum Actinomycetota; class Actinomycetes; order Kitasatosporales; family Streptomycetaceae; genus Streptomyces; species Streptomyces sp. NPDC008317. The sequence goes on along the minus strand of NZ_JBIBFQ010000004.1, from coordinate 675,165 downwards.
GGGCGGTTCTTCTGCCGGGGGCCAGCCACGTGTCTTTAGGGGCGCGGGGAACTGCGCGGCCCGCCACGACGGTGGCGCGGTGTTCGCACGGCGGGTCGTGCCCCGAAGGGGCGCGGGGAACTGCGCGCTCAGCCCGCGCGGTGGCGCGGCTGAAGAACCGGCCCCAGCGGGGCAGATGCTCTTGTTTTCGGGCTGACAGCCCGGTGGGGGCGGGCCGCGCAGTTCCCCGCGCCCCTGAAAAGATCGGCCAGCCGTCCTGGCGGAAGGACCGCCCGGGGGCGCGCCCCCTGAAAGAATCGGCCCACCGGCCTGGTGAGGGAGCGGTCTGGGGGGGGGCGAGCCCTGGAAGGGGGGGCGGGCGACCGGGCGGGGAACCGTTGTGGGGGGAGGGCGGAGCCCTAGGGTGGGGGGATGAGGAGAAGCGTCCGGGTGCTGCTCGCGGAGGATCAGTCGATGGTGCGAGAAGCACTGGCGACGCTCCTCGGCCTCGAAGAGGACCTTGAGGTCGTCGCCCAGGTGGCCCGCGGCGACGAGGTGCTGGCGGCGGCCAGGACGCACCGCCCGGACGTGGCGCTGCTGGACATCGAGATGCCGGGCCTGACCGGCATCGAGGCGGCGGCGCGCCTCCGCGAAGAGCTGCCGGAGGTCAAAATCGTGATCGTCACGACCTTCGGCCGCCCCGGCTATCTGCGCAGAGCGATGGAATCGGGCGCGGAGGCGTTCCTGGTCAAGGACGCTCCGGCGGCCCAACTGGCCGACGCCGTACGGCGGGTGCTGCGCGGCGAGCGCGTCATCGACCCCACGCTGGCCGCCGCGGCGCTCGCCGACGGCGCCGATCCGCTGACGGCCCGCGAGCGCGAGGTGCTGCGGGCCGCCGCCGACGGTTCGGTCAACGCCGACATCGCGCGCGGCCTGCTGCTGTCGGAGGGCACGGTCCGCAACTACCTGTCGACCGCGATCCAGAAGACGGGCGCGCGCAACCGCGCGGAGGCGGTCCGTATCGCCCGCGAAAAGGGCTGGCTCTAAACGGCGGGGCTCAGTTCAGCAGCGCCCGCGCCGCGCGGGCCTTGCGGCGGATCTTCTCCGCGGTCTCCGGGTCGAAACCGCCGATCAGTTCGGCGTACTCGTCAAGGGCCGCGGCGCCGCCGGTGAAGTCGCCGAGGCGGACGAGGAGTTGGGCGCGCTCGTAGCGCAGGCGGGCCGGGTGGCGGGGGAGGAGCAGGGCGAGGTCGATCGTCCACAGCTCGACGGCGGCCTGTTCGAGGCGGGCGGACGCCCAGGCGCGGATGTTGTTCAGGACGCGGTGCACGGTGTCCAGCGGATCGGCGGGCGTGAGCATGCCGGGAGCCAGCGGGGCGCCGGTCGCGCCCGCGACCAGGAGTTCCGCGTCGGGCCCCGACAGCACCCGGCCGCCCTCGAAGGGGTCGACCAGGACGTACGCGCCCGCCGGATCGCCGAAGCCGACGACGTAGTGGCCGGGCAGCGCGACCCCGTACACCGGCGCGCCGGCCCGGCGGGCGACCTCCGTCCAGACCACCGACAGCAGGATCGGCAGCCCGCGCCGCCGCCGCAGCACCTGCTGGAGCAGCGACGACGAGAGCTTCTGGTAGTCGCCGGGCTCGCCGTGGAAGCCCAGCCGGGCCCCGAGCAGCCGGTGCAGGGCGTTCGCCCACTCCAGCGGCGTCGTCAGGCCGTACGGGAGCATCCCGGCGAGCCGGTCCAGCTCGATCTGGGCCGCGTCGATCGCGACGCCGTCCAGCGCCGGGTCGGCCTCCGCGCCGATCAGCAGGCACAGCTCGGCCAGGTCGGGGCGCTCCTCGCGCGCCGCCGCCGCGAACCGTTCCCGTACGTCCGCGCTCATACCGACGGGCGCCGGTAGTGGTAGCCGTGGTGGTCGGTGAAGCCGAGCCCGTCGTAGAGCGCGCGGGCCGCCTCGTTGTCGGCCTCCACCTGGAGGTACGCGCTCCTCGCGCCCTCGTCGGCGGCGCGCCGGGCGAGCGCGCCCATGACGGCGGTCGCCAGGCCCCTGCGGCGGTACGAGGGCGCCACCTCGACCGCGCCGAACAGCACCCACGGCCCGTCGACCACGGCCCGCCCGATGGCGCCGGGGGTGGTCGCGAACCACACCGAGGGCCCGCCGGAGACCACCTTCAGCGCCGCGTCGGCGAGCGAGCCGGTGCGGTGGTAGGCGGCCAGCCACGCCGCGTCGGGCGTCCGGGACAGCGTGACGGCGTCCGCGCCCGGCAGCCGGGTGAGCGGCGCCAGCGGCGCGACCCTGACCAGCGTGTCCGCCTCCCGTACCCACCCGCGGCGCTCCAACTCGGCCGCGTAGGGCGAGGTGTCGGGCACCTGGAGATACGGTGTCGTGCCCCGCGCCCCGTACCAGCCGACGACCTGGTCGAGCGCGGCGTCCAGCGGGCGGTCGGGATCGCCGTCCACCAGGACGGAGTTGGCGCGGCGGGTGAAGCCCTCCCGCCTCCCGCCACCGCCCTTGTCCTGCTCCGCTTCTCGCTCGCCCGCGACGGCCGAGCGCAGTGTCCACCGGCCCAGCGGCTCGGTCTCGGTGGCGGGCCAGGCGCGCGAGGCGAACGCCTCAAGCTCCTCGGGGGACGCGGACGTCACACGCGACATTCTCCGTGACGGCGGGGTGGGCGGCACCACCTTCCCCGCGACGAGGAGCGATTCGTCGATGCGTACCGTTTCCCCGGACCTCCGCGTGACGCACACCACTCCCGCATCCCACGATACGAGAACACCGACCGTATCGGTGAACGTAGGATGCCCGTCGGTGATCTCCAGAACCTGCCGTACCGATACGCGTTTTCCCACGTCAGACGGGGTAATCCGGATCACGAGCCGCGCTCCGGAAGAGAAATCCCCTGCCATGCGTGCCCCTCCTGTTCGGATCGTGCTCAGGAACGGAGATACTAGGTGCGGGCATCGACGACGCCGCGCTCCCGCGCGAGATGAGCCCTATCGAGGAGGAACGACAGCGTGACCTACGTCATCGCGCAGCCTTGTGTCGACCTGAAGGACAAGGCGTGCATCGAAGAGTGCCCGGTCGACTGTATCTACGAGGGCTCCAGGTCCTTGTACATCCACCCGGACGAATGCGTCGACTGCGGCGCCTGTGAGCCGGTCTGCCCCGTCGAGGCGATCTTCTACGAGGACGACACCCCGGAGGAGTGGAAGGACTACTACAAGGCGAACGTGGAGTTCTTCGACGAACTGGGGTCGCCCGGCGGCGCGTCCAAGCTCGGTCTCATCGAGCGCGACCACCCCTTCATCGCAGCGCTGCCCCCGCAGAGCCAGGACCACTGATCCCGGTCGGGCAGTCTCCGCCCGGCCCCGTACGGCGCACCGAGCCACGCTCGGCGCTGTGCGGGGCCGCGGCGTACGTCCGTCATGGACATTTCGATCACGGATCATCGATCGACAAGCGAGAGTGAGCACGTGAGCATCTCCGCCCGCCTCCCGGTCTTCCCGTGGGACCGCCTGGAGCCCTACAAGGCGACGGCCGTCGCGCACCCGGACGGTGTGGTCGACCTGTCGGTGGGGACCCCGGTGGACCCGGTGCCCGAGGTGATCCGGCGCGCGCTCGCCGCCGCCGCCGACAGCCCCGGCTATCCGCTGACGTACGGCACGCGCGCGCTGCGCGAGGCCGCCGCCGGATATCTCAGCCGCTGGCACGGCGTGAGCGGCGCCGCCCCGGCGAACATCCTGCCGCTGCTCGGCTCCAAGGAACTGGTCGGCTGGCTGCCGACGCTGCTGGGCATCGAGGCGGGCGACCGGGTCGCGTACCCGCGGCTCGCCTACCCGACGTACGAGATCGGCGCGCTGGTGGCCCGCGCGGAACCGGTCACGTACGACGACCCGGTGACCGAACTCGACCTGGACGGCCTGAAGCTGCTCTGGCTCAACAGCCCGTCCAACCCCACGGGCCGCGTGCTGTCCGCCGCCGAGCTGCGCCGGATCGTGGCGTGGGCGCGCGAGCACGGGGTGCTCGTGGTGTCCGACGAGTGCTACATCGAACTGGGCTGGGAGGGTACGGAGCCGGTCTCCGTACTGCACCCGGACGTGTGCGGGGACAGCCACGAGGGGCTGATTGCCGTCCACTCGCTGTCCAAGCGGTCCAACTTCGCGGGCTACCGCGGCGCCTTCCTCGCCGGTGACGCGTCCGTCGTCGCCGGTCTGCTGGAGGTCCGCAAGCACGTCGGCATGATCGTGCCCGCGCCCGTACAGGCCGCGATGGTCGCCGCGCTCGACGACCGCGAGCACGCGGTGGAGCAGAAGGAGCGGTACGCGCGCCGCCGCGCCGCGCTGCGGACCGCCTTCGAGGGCGCGGGTTTCCGGATCGAGCACAGCGAGGCCAGCTTGTACCTGTGGGCGACCCGCGCGGAGAACTGCTGGGACACCGTCGGCGACCTGGCCAAGCGCGGCATCCTGGTGGCGCCCGGCGAGTTCTACGGGCCGACGGGCGAGCGGTTCGTCCGGATCGCCTTCACGGCGGTCGACGAGCGGGTGGCGGCGGCCGTCGAGCGGCTGCGCTGAACCGCTCCCGCTGAACCGCTCCCGCTGAACCGCTTCCGCTGAACCGCTTCCGCCGGGCTGACCCGACCAGGCCGGCCTGAGGGCGCCTCGCCGGTCTGAGAGCGCTGCCCGGCAGACGCGCGCGGGGGCCGGGAGCGGTCGCTCCCGGCCCCCGCGCGCGTGCGGTTCGGCGATCAGCCCAGGGGGAGGCCCTTGAGCGGCAGCATGTCGGTGGTGGGCAGCGCGCCGGCCGGCAGTTGGCCGGTGTTGGGAAGCGCGGAGACCGGCAGCGTCTCGGTGTGCGGGGCGACGCCACCGGCGGACTCGGCGGTCTGGCCCACGATCCGGCCCGCGGAGTCGGCGGCGTCGCCCGCTGCCTTCTGCGCGGCCGGGGCGGCGGTCCTGCTCGCGGTGCCCACGATGCGGCCGGTGGCCGGGAGCGTGGTCTTCATCGCCTGGGTACCGGCCTGCCCGGCCACCCCGGTGGCCTGCTGGGAAGCGCTGTCCAGCGTGTTGCCGACATTGGCGCCGTCCAGATTGCTCAGCCCGCCCAGGTCCGTCGGCGGCAGCGCGGCGGCCTGCGCGGCGCCCGCTCCGATCAGCGGCGCGGCGGCGGCGCCGATCAGCAGGGCGGCCTGGGCGAAGCGGCGGGTCAGGGGGAGGGACATGGTGCTCCTTTTACGGAGTTGGCTCCGTGAGGGGACGTATTGCGTCCGCCGGGCGGACGTCGTGACTACCGCTCAAGGAGCCCGAAGGTTGCGGTCGTTCGAGGTAAAGAGTTGGCAATGTGTCGCATTATAGGAATCCGACAGATCGGATATAGCGGACAGCTCATATGACTTTGATGAAACGTCACATCCCTGCTGCGGCAAGGGAATTGCCATCCGGTCGAGCGGTTTTCCCGCAGCCCGCGTTTGACCGCGGGAGCGGGCACTTCCGAGTGAATGCGCGCACTATTGCGCGACGGTGATCCGTACGTATCCGTCCGGCTTGACGGCCGCGGAACCCTGCGCGCCGCCCGCTTTCTGCTTCTGCCAGCCCTTGCCGGACTGCGCCGCGGCCCACTTCCGGCCGCCGAAGGTCACCTGCTCGACCTTCAGGTCCTGCGCGTGCGCCACCGCCCACTGCGCCAGCTCCCAGCCGCGCCGGGTGCCGTCGCCCTCCGCCGCGCCGCCCGCGGGCCTGGCGGGCACCGCGACCGTACGCGGCTCGTCGGCCGCCACCGGCTTCACCTGGCTGCCGAACTCCCGCGTCAGCCTGGCCGTGACCTGCGACGTACTGCCCAGCTTGCCGCCCGCGCTGAAGGGCGTGTCCGAGCCCGTCGTACAGCTCAGCGCGCCCGCCTTGCGGCCGTACAGCGCCGCCGACAGCAGCGTCGCGTCCGCCTCGTGCTTCGCGTACGCCTGGGGGAAGCCGCTCTTCTGCACGCGCTGCGCCGCCACGGTCAGCGGCAGCCGCGAATAGCCCTCGATCTTCACCAGGCCGTCGAAGAAGGCGTTCGTCGAGTACACCGGGTCCTGGACCTGCTGCGCGGTGCCCCAGCCCTGCGAGGGGCGCTGCTGGAACAGTCCGAGCGAATCCCGGTCGCCGTGATCGAGATTGTCCAGCCGTGACTCCTGCAACGCCGTGGCCAGGGCTATGGTGAGCGCCCTTTCCGGCAGCCCGCGCGAGGTGGCCACGGCGGCGATCGTCGTCGCGTTCGCCGCCTGCGACGGGCTCATGTCCAGCGTGTCGCCGTCCGCCGTCACTGTGCAGTCCGCGCTTTCCGGCGCTTTGTTCTCCTCCGCGGCGCGGTAGAGGCCATAGGTGGCGAGCCCCAGCAACACCACGGCCGCTGTGGCGATCCTGCGGCCCCGGCGCTTGCGCTTGGGGGGCTTCTGAGGGGGGGAGCTGGGCACGCGCCGAGCGTACCGAAGGCGGCGGGTCCCGAATGACCTACGACGGCGCCGTCTTCGGCTTTCTCCTCCGTGCGCGTGAACGGGGCAGGCGGCCGGGGCCTTCGGGGCATCCGGGCCCGAGGCCCTACGCTCGGCGTATGCGCAGCGAACTCGACCTCAGCCAGGATGCCGCTCGGCTCACCGCCCAACTCGTGGACGTGCCGTCCGTGAGCCAGCAGGAGAAGGCGCTGGCGGATCTGGTGGAGGAGGCGCTGCGGGGGCTGCCGCACCTGACGGTGGACCGGGACGGCGACGCGGTGGTGGCGCGGACCCGGCTCGGGCGCGCCGAGCGGGTGGTGCTCGCGGGCCACATCGACACCGTGCCGATCGCGGACAACCTGCCGTCGCGGCTGGACGAGAACGGCCTGCTGTGGGGCTGCGGCACCTCGGACATGAAGGCGGGCGTGGCGGTGCAGCTGCGGCTGGCGGCGACCCTGACCGCGCCGAACCGCGACCTGACCTACGTCTTCTACGACGCCGAGGAGATCGCGGCCGAGTTCAACGGACTCAAGCGGCTGGTCGAGCGGCACCCCGAGTGGCTGGCCGGGGACTTCGCGGTGCTGATGGAGCCCACCGACGGCAAGGTCGAGGGCGGCTGCCAGGGCACCCTGCGGATCCGGGTCGAGACCACCGGCCGCCGGGCGCACTCGGCGCGGAGCTGGCTCGGGGACAACGCCATCCACAAGGCCGCGCCGATCCTGGACCGGCTCGCCGCGTACGAGCCCCGCCGGGTCGTCATCGACGGCCTGGAGTACCGCGAGGGGCTGAACGCGGTGCGGGTCGAGGGCGGCCACGCGGGCAATGTGATCCCCGACTCCTGCGCGGTGACCGTCAACTTCCGCTTCGCGCCCGACCGGAGCGAGGCCGAGGCGCTCGCGCACGCCGAGGAGGTCTTCGACGGCTTCACCGTGGTGCTCACCGACAGCGCGCCGGGCGCGCTGCCCGGCCTCGCGCACCCGGCCGCCGCCGCCTTCGTCCGCGCCATCGGCACCGAACCCGCCCCCAAGGACGCCTGGACCGACGTGGCCCGCTTCTCCGCGCTCGGCGTGCCCGCGGTGAACTACGGCCCCGGCGACCCCAAGCTCGCCCACGCCCGCGAGGAGCACGTCGCGGTCGCCGCCGTGCTGGAGGCCGAGGAGCGGCTGCGCGGCTGGCTCACCGACTGACCGGGCCCGATCCCGCGGCCCCGGCGACCGCCCCGCCTCACTCGTCCGACTGATCCGGCGAAAGGCGGAGCAACCGAACAGGGGTGCCCATCGGTCTTCCCTCGCGGCATGGTGTGATCGGAGCCGTAGGGATCGGTTGGGGGAAGAGGCGTGTCGTGGGACTGACCAGCAGAGGATTCGCCGTACTGCTCCTCGTCGTCGCGGTGGCCGCGGTGGCGGGCGCGGTGCTGCTCTGGCCGCGGGTACGGGGCCCGCGGCCGGTACGGGTCGTCGCCCGCGTCGGGATGATCGTGCTCTGTCAGGTCACCGCGATCTTCGTGGTGATGGTCACGGTCAACAACGACTACGGCTTCTACGCGTCCTGGGACGACCTGCTCGGCAACGCCAACAGCGGCGGCAAGTCCGTCGCGGGCCCCACCGCCACGCCCACCCCCACCAAGCCCGACTACCGGGTCAAATTCGCCTCGTACTCACAAGGCTTCGAGAAGGCCACCGTGCGCGGCTGGAAGTCCGGGACGAAGGGCGACGTCATCGTCTGGACGCCGCCGCAGTACAAGAAGAAGGAGTTCGCGCACACCCGCTTCCCCGTCATAGAGGTCCTGCACGGCATCCCCGGCACCCCGCACAGCTTCCTGCGCGGCATGCGGCTCGGCCAGATCATGCAGGACGAGATCACCGCCGGCCGCGCCGAGCCCGCGATACTCGTGCTGCCCACCATCACCCCGGACCGGGCCAACACCGGCTGCGCCGACGTGCCGGGCAAGAGCAAGGTCGGCACCTGGCTCACCGACGACGTGGCGCAGACGATCGCGCACAATTTCCGTACGCTCCCGGCGCCGCGCGGCTGGGCCGTGATGGGCATATCCACCGGCGGCTACTGCGCGGTGCGGATGGCGCTCGAACACCCCGACCGGTTCGTGGCCGCCGCCGCGATGGCCCCGGACAATCCGGCCGAGTCCGCCCGCGGTGTCCGCTCGCCGCTGTGGCTGGCCCAGAACACCCGCCCCGACGTGCACATCCTCATCGAGTCCAGCAAGCAGGACCCGGAGAGCCCGCCGAAATTCGGCGACTGGATCACCGCCGCCGTCCGGCCGCCCACCTCGGTCAGCACGCTGCGGATCGACCGCGGCGGGCACAACTGGAAGACCTGGGGCGGAATGTTCCCCGCGGCCTTCACCTGGGTCAGCGCCCGCCTCGAAGCGCCCCGGGCGGTCCCATTGGCGCCGTCCGCCGCACCTTGATGCGTACGCTTCCCGTATGACTGACTCACACACGGGAGCGGCCGGGCAGAGTCCGGACGCGCAGGAGGCGGCTGCCGCGGCCAACGAGGCGGCGGAGACCGTGCTGACCGGCAAGGGCTGGCCGGAACGGCACACGGGCCCTGTCGTACGGCGGCGCGGCCAGGTGCAGGCGGGGACCACCGATCAGCGGTTGCTGGACAGTCGAGGAGAGTCGGACTGGGTGCACGGCGACCCGTGGCGTGTGATGCGGATCCAGTCGGAATTCGTCGAGGGCTTCGGCGCCCTGGCCGAACTCGGCCCCGCCGTCAGCGTCTTCGGCTCCGCCCGCACCCCGGTGGACTCCCGTGAGTACGCGGCGGGCGTACGGATCGGCCGCGCCCTGACCGAGGCCGGTTTCGCCGTCATCACCGGCGGCGGCCCCGGCGCGATGGAGGCCGCCAACAAGGGCGCGCTCGAAGCGGGCGGCATCTCGGTCGGCCTCGGCATCGAGCTGCCCTTCGAGCAGGGCCTCAACTCCTATGTCGACATCGGCGTGAACTTCCGCTACTTCTTTGTCCGAAAGACGATGTTTGTGAAGTACGCGCGGGGATTCGTCGTGCTCCCCGGCGGCTTCGGCACCCTCGACGAACTCTTCGAGGCGCTCACCCTCGTCCAGACCAAGAAGGTCACCCGTTTTCCGATCGTGCTCTTCGGCACCGAGTACTGGGGCGGCCTGGTCTCCTGGATCCGCTCCACGCTCGTCGCGGGCGGCAAGGCGTCCGAGGCCGACCTGGAGCTGTTCCACGTCACGGACGACGTGGACGAGGCCGTGGCGCGGGTGACGAAGGAGAGCGCCTAGGGCCTCGCAGGGCCTCTGGCCCCCGCCCAGCGGGCCCCTAGGCCAGGCCCCTGCGGGCCACGGCGGGCGGGCGGTGACCCGCGATCGAGGCCACCATCTCCAGCACCTGACGGGTCTCGGCGACCTCGTGGACGCGGTACACCCGCGCCCCGAGCCACGCCGACACCGCCGTGGTGGCCAGCGTGCCGATCAGCCGCTCCTTGACCGGCCGGTCGAGCGTCTCCCCGACGAAGTCCTTGTTCGACAGGGAGACCAGCACCGGCCACCCCGTCGCCGTCATCTCCGGCAGCCGCCGGGTCGCCTCCAGCGAGTGCCGGGTGTTCTTGCCGAAGTCGTGACCCGGGTCGATCAGAATCCCGTCACGCGGCACGCCCAGCGCCGCCGCCCGCTCGGCCAGCCCCACCGTCACCCGCAGGATGTCGGCCATCACGTCCTCGTACCCCACCCGGTGCGGCCGGGTCCGCGGCTGCGCGCCGCCCGCGTGCGTGCACACCAGCCCCACGCCGTACCGCGCCGCGACCTCCGCCAGCCGCGGGTCCACCCCGCCCCACGCGTCGTTCAGCAGGTCGGCGCCCGCCTCGCACACCGCCTCGCCGACCTCGTGCCGCCAGGTGTCCACGCTGATCACCACATCCGGGTGGCGGCGGCGCACCTCCGCCACGAAGGCGACCGTGCGGCGGATCTCCTCCGCCGCCGAGACCTCCTCGCCGGGGCCCGCCTTCACCCCGCCGATGTCGATGATCGCCGCGCCCTCCGCGACGGCGCCCGCGACCCGCTCCAGCGCGGGTTCGTCGGTGAAGGTGGCGCCCTGGTCGTAGAACGAGTCCGGCGTACGGTTCACGATCGCCATGATCACCGGCTCCCGCTCGCCGAATTCGCGGGTCCCCAACCGAAGTGCCACTGCCGCTCCTCATCTCAGACTCATGCGATCGTGGCACGATCGTGCCTGACACGTAGGCCGGACCCCGGGAGATCGAGTTGTTCTGGTTCATGCTCATCGCGCTGGTCGCGGTGGTCGCCGCCGTCGCGATGGCCGTACTCGGTGACGGCGGCACCCTGCGGGACTCCGAACCCGACCGGATCGACGACCGGCTGCCCGCCGACCGCCCGCTCATCAGGTCCGACATCGACGCCGTCCGGCTGCCGATCGCCGTACGCGGCTACCGCATGCTCGACGTCGACGAGGTGCTGGACCGGCTCGGGGCGGAACTCGCCGAGCGGGACGCCAGGATCGCCGACCTGGAGGCCGTGCTGGCCGGGGCGCGGGCCGACGCGGTCGGCGCCCCCGTGACGCCGTCCCTGGACAAGGACGAGACGCCGCGGGACGACACCGGTGAGTGACACGATCGTCGGGCCCGACGGACTCGCGCGCTGCCCCTGGGGGCTGTCCGCGCCGGATTACGTGGCCTACCACGACACCGAGTGGGGGCGGCCCGTGCACGGGGACGACGCCCTGTTCGAGCGGACCTGCCTGGAGGCGTTCCAGTCCGGGCTGTCCTGGATCACGATCCTCCGTCGCCGCGAGGGGTTCAGGGCCGCCTTCGACGGCTTCAAGATCGACGCGGTCGCGGGCTTCACGGCGCAGGACGAGGCGCGGCTGCTGCTCGATCCCGGGATCATCCGCAACCGGGCGAAGATCGCCGCCTCCGTCGCCAACGCGCGGGCCGCGCAGGTCCTGCGCGACAGCTACGACGGCGGGCTCGACGCCCTCATCTGGTCCTTCGCGCCCGACCCCGCGACCCGCCCGGCGCCGCGCCGCCTCGCCGACGTGCCCGCCACCACCCCCGAGTCGGTGGCTCTCGCCAAGGCGCTCAAATCCCACGGCTTCCGCTTCGTCGGCCCCACCACCGCCTACGCCCTGATGCAGGCCTGCGGCCTGGTCAACGACCACCTCGCCGACTGCTCCGCCCGCTAGGGCCGGTCCGGACGGGCCGGAGGTCGCGCCGGACCCGCGCCCCCTTCGGCCCGTCCGGCGATCGAGGACCGGCCGGAGCGGCGACGGGCGTCCCGCGTCAGCGGCCCACGTAGCGCGGAGGCTGCTTGGCCACGAAGGCGTTGACCGCGATGCGGTGGTCCTCGGCGGCTCCGGCCAGGGTCTGGAGCTCGTCCTCCTTGGCGAGGGTGGAGAGCAGGGAGTGGGCGGCCCCGTGGGCGAGGGACGCCTTGATGGCGGCGTAGGCGACGGTCGGCCCCTCGGCCAGCCGCCGGGCCACGGCGACGGCCTCGGCGGGAAGATCCGCGGCGGGCACGACCCGGTTGGCGATCCCGAGGTCGTACGCCTCCGCGGCCCCCACCGAGCGCGGGAAGAGCAGGAGATCCGAGGCCCGGCTGTGCCCGACCAGCCGCGGCAGCGTCCACGACACACCCGAGTCCGCGCTGAGCGCCACCCCGGCGAAGGACGTGTTGAAGGCGGCGGTGTCCGCCACGATCCGGTAGTCCGCGGCGAAGGCGAACCCGGCCCCGGCGCCCGCGGCGACCCCGTTCACCCCCGCCACCACCGGCTTGGGCATCGTCGCGATCGCGGTGACGATCGGGTTGTAGTGCTCGGCCACCGTCGTGAGCCCGCCGCCCGCCGCCAGCGTCGCCAGATGCTCCTTGAGGTCCTGTCCGACGCAGAAGGCCCGCCCGGTCGCGGTGAGCAGCACCGCCCGCACCGCGGTGTCGTCGGCCGCTTCCCGCAAGGCGTCCCGCAGGGTGTTCTTCGTGTCCGTGTCGAGCGCGTTCATCGCCTCGGGACGGTTGAAGGTGACGGTCGCGAGCCCGTCGCTCACCTCGTACAGAACGCTGTCGGCCATGGCTGAACCCCTTCGTCGCGGCATCGGTCCTGGCCAGAATGCCGGACTTCACGGCACCCCGACATGTGACGTACGTCAAACGTCCGACCGAACCGATACCCTTCGGGAACCCGGTCGATCACTGTCCACTCGCCGAATTGGCCGGTTTTGGGGAGGGCCCATGCTGAACGTAGTGCGACCGATGTTGGTCATCGGGTCGATAGATGCGGGATAATGGCCGAGAACCAATGTGTTCGAGTCCGAGCTGGTTTCAGGAAGGGGAACGAGCATGGCGGCCATGAAGCCGCGGACGGGTGACGGCCCGCTCGAGGTGACCAAGGAGGGGCGGAGCATCATCATGCGCGTTCCGCTTGAGGGCGGCGGGCGGCTTGTTGTCGAGCTGACCCCGGACGAGGCGGATGCCCTCGGCGACGCGTTGAAGAAGGCCATCGCCTGAGACCAGCGGTCCCATAAATCGTCGCGGCCCCGTACACGGAATGTCGTGTACGGGGCCGCCGTCGTTTTCCTGCGCGCGCCGCCGCGTCACTTCCGGCGCACCGCGCACAGCAGACCGTCGTCGGTCGGCAGCAGGACGGGGGAGAGCCGGGGGCTGTCCCGGACCGCGCGCATCAGCTCGCGCAGCCGCACCGACTCGGCGTCCTGGTGGGCGGCGTCCAGCGCGCGCCCGCGGGCGAAGGCGCCCTCGAAGCAGACCAGGCCGCCGATCCGCAGCAGCCGCAGCGCCTCGTCGAGGTAGTCCAGGTACTCCAGCCGGTCGGCGTCGCAGAAGACCAGGTCGTAGCCGCCGTCGGTGAGCCGGGGGAGCACGTCCAGGGCCAGGCCGGGGATGACGCGGGAGCGGTTGGCGGCGAAACCGGCCTCGCGGTACGCCTCGCGCGCGAGCTGAAGGCGGTCCGGCTCGGTGTCGACGGTGGTCAGGATGCCGTCGGGGCGCATGCCGCGCAGCAGGTGGATGCCGGAGACCCCGGTGCCGGTGCCGATCTCGACGACGGACTTCGCGTCCCCCGTGGCGGCCAGCAGCCGCAGGGCCGCACCGGTGCCGGGCGAGACGGGCCGCAGACCGGCCGCGTGGGACCGGGCGCGGGCGCGTATGAGGGCGTCGTCCTCGGCGACGAACGCGTCGGCGAACGCCCAGCTCGCCTGCCGGTTGCCGGTAATGTCCCTCTCCCTGTCCCCGGGTCGATCCCTGTCGTAGGTGCAGCCCGCCCGGCGACTGTATCCGCTGGGGGCGGGAACCCGCTGATGGGACTGTGCGTTATCCGTAAGGACGGCTACCGGCGGGAGAAGGCCCCGGCTCTCCCCGCCGAGTGGAAGTCCTGGGAAGTCAATGGCAACAGCGCACTTATCCGGAGCTAACGGGCGAGGTGGATATGGTAGGGGCTCTACTGGACACCACCAGAGCCGACAGGGGAGGTGCGGCTGCGGCCGGTGACAAGGGAGGAACGCTCAGGCGTATTCTCCGGTCCGCCGGACAGCCGAAATCCGTGACCAACACTGCTGATGACCGTTCACGCGAAAACACTCCCGCGACCGCGACGTTCGCCACCGACGGGGACGCTCAGGCGTGGACGCCTCCCTCTTGGGAGGAGATCGTCAGTACCCACAGTGCCCGGGTGTACCGGCTGGCGTACCGCCTGACCGGCAACCAGCACGATGCGGAGGACCTCACCCAAGAGGTCTTCGTGCGGGTCTTCCGTTCCCTGTCCACCTACACGCCCGGCACGTTCGAGGGCTGGCTGCACCGCATCACGACCAATCTCTTCCTGGACATGGTGCGCCGCCGCCAGCGGATCCGCTTCGACGCCCTCGGGGACGACGCGGCCGAGCGGCTGCCCAGCCGCGAGCCGTCCCCCGCGCAGCACTTCAACGACACGCACTTCGACGCGGACGTCCAGCAGGCGCTGGACACCCTCGCCCCGGAGTTCCGCGCCGCCGTGGTGCTCTGCGACATCGAGGGACTGTCGTACGAGGAGATCGCCGCGACGCTGGGTGTGAAGCTGGGCACGGTGCGGAGCAGGATTCACCGTGGCCGCTCCCACCTGCGCAAGGCTCTGGAACACCGGGCGCCCGGCGCCCGGCCGGCTCCCGCGCTCGCTGCCGCCACACAGAAACCTGGCCAGGAGGGCGGGAGAACGTGAGCAGTAGCGGTTCAGGCGAACAACGTGCAGCGCCTGCCGAGCAGCACCTTGGCGACCGGCTCGCCGCATTTGTCGACGGCGAGCTCGGCGACGACACCCGGGACCGGGTGCTCGCCCATCTGGTGACCTGTCCGCAGTGCAAAGCCGCTGCCAGCGAGCAGCGGCGTCTCAAGAGCGTCGTGGCGGCCTCCGAGCAGCCGATGCTCTCCGCCGGGCTGCTGGCCCGGCTCCAGGGCCTTCCCGGCCTACCACCGACCGGCGACGGGACCGAGGACGCCGACCGTACGCGTGACTGGCGCGACCGGGACGACGAGGGCCACGGCCCCGGCGCCGCCGGCGGGCGGGACCAGGAGCGGCGCGGCCCCTTCGACGGCGGCCTGCTCGGCTCCGGCGTGTTCGGCGGCGGCGGTTCACGGCGCCGCGAGGAGTTCTCGTACCTCACACCGGGCCGCGACCTCGTGCCCGGCGGCTCCGGCGGTCGCGGTTTCCGCATCCATGAGCTGACCCGCGCCGCCGCGGCCGACGGGCGCCCCGAGGACCGGGAGCAGCCGGAGGCCCCCGCGCACAGCGGCTCCGGCACCGCGGCCTCCCGCGGCAGGCGGTTCGCCTTCGCCGCCGCGGGCGCCTTCTCGATGGCGGCCATCGCCCTGGGCAGCGCCCTGCCCATGGAAGCCGCGGTCGACGGCGGCGCCCGCCCCGACGACGGCCCCGCGGTCAGCCCGCTCAGCGCCAACTCCGTGCCGGACACCCGCGGGGTCACCCCGCGCGGCGTGCTCGACGCCGGGGACCGGCGCATGCTCCGCGCGCCCGCCGCGGTCACCTCGGTGACACCCGTTTCGGTGACCCGGCCGCTGATGGCGCCCGGCGCCCTGCCGCTCGTGACGCCCGCCGCTTCCCCCGTGTCGCCCGGCCCCCAGGCCCCCGCGATACGGCGCTGACCGGCCACCGGCCGGTCTCCGGCCGGTCACCGGAGCGGGCTCGGGGGCTGACCCTTTACCCCCTGGCGACGTACTGTTAGCCGGAGCCACTCCCGCACCGCCCGCGTGGACAGGTACCGTAAAGTCCGCCGGACCCTGCCTTCCCGGCTGTGGACGTCCCAAGGAGCTGCAAGGTGTTCTTCGACATAGGCCCGCTGGAGCTGGTCGCGATCGTGGTCCTTGCCGTCCTCGTCTTCGGCCCCGACAAGCTGCCGAAGGTCATCCAGGACACCATGAACTTCATCCGGAAGGTCAGGGAGTTCTCGGACAGCGCCAAGGAAGACATCCGGCGGGAGCTGGGTCCGGAGTTCAAGGACTTCGAGTTCGAGGACCTCAATCCGAAGACGTTCATCAAGAAGAATCTGATGAGCGACAGCGACATGGACGAGCTGGGCCTCAAGGACATCCGCAACGGCTTCGACTTCCGCAAGGAGATGGCCGAGGTCACCGACGCGGTCAACGGGGTGGAGCCCGCCTCCGCCGCCAACGGCTCGTCCGGCGCGGCCGGTTCGTCCTCCGGCGTGCCGGGACCGACCTCCGGCGGCGGCTCCTCGGCCACCCCCGACAGGCTCCGCAAGAAGGACGGCCTGGAGCCCGGCGAGGCTCCGCCGTTCGATTCCGACGCGACCTGAGTCAACCAGATCACGCCTTTTCACCCCTCCAGGTGGCTATTGTCCGTGTGTTCGCCGTCACCGTGAGCCGGTTCGGCTCCCGAACCCACCCAGGGTCGGGCAAGATGGCGAGTCGCCCAGATGGGCACGGAGGAGGCGTAACACCGCATGGAGACGAAGACCGGCAGTGCTCGTGGGACGGTCGACGGCTACTTGATGGCCGACTTCCCTTGGTACGGGCTGGACGAGGCGTTCACCGGACGGCGCTGGCTGGGCACGGTCGGCGTGAGCGGGGACGGCACGGTCGAGCACGGCTCAATAGGGCATGGTGACGAGCCTTCGCTGAAGGCGGCTCCGGCGGACGCGGAAGGGCTGCGGTTCGCCGCGGTCGTCACCCTCGCCAACCGACCCGGACGGCGCAGCTCCGACGGCACCGGCGTACTGGAGGCGACCTCGGTCTCCTCCGCGGCCTGGCTCGCCGGGTCCGGGCTGCTGTCCTGCACCTGGCCCACCACCATGGACCGGGCCCTGCGCCAGGACTGGCTCGACCAGCAGACCGCCACCGCGTGGGAACTCGCCGACGACCTGGCGGGCAGCGGCTGGTCGACGCTGACCCTTCCGGTCGACGGCGACCCGACGCCGTTCCACTACCGCGAGTCCGAGTACGGCTGGGTCATGGCGGGCTCGGCCCGCGGTGTCCACCTCGGCGCGTACGGCCGCGGCATGAGCGCGTACGGCCTCGGACTGGCCGTGGTCAAGGACGTGACCCTGTACGAGGTCTGAGGCGCCCTCAGGGCGCTTCCAGGCACCTTTGCGGCGCTCCGCGGACGGCGGGGGGGGGGGGGGGGCCCCAACCCCCCCCCCCCCCCCCCCCCGCGGGCGGGCGGCCGGGCGCCCCCCCCGCCCCCCCGGCGCGCCCACAG
>NZ_JBIBFQ010000004.1:644717-657999 GCF_042955955.1 Streptomyces sp. NPDC008317 | reverse complement strand
CGGGCGTGGTTGGGGGGTTGTACAGGCTGTCCCCGTTTTCGGGGTTGGGGGCCCCCGGGGGGGGGCGGCGGGGGGGGGGGGGGCCGCCCGGGGGGGGGGGGGGGGGGGCTCACCCCCCACCCCCCCCCCCCCGCCGTCCCGTACGCTCGGCGGCCGGGCCGCCCGCCCGGCCGCCGAGCGCTCAGAACTTGTTGCGCGGGGTGATCCCCAGGGACATCCCCGCCAGGCCGCGCTGACGGCCGCCCAGCTTGCCCGCGATGGACCGCAGGGCAGCGCCCGCGGGGGACTCGGGGTGGCTGAGCGCCACCGGACGCCCGTCGTCGCCGCCCTCGCGGAGCCGCACGTCGATGGGGATCTGCCCGAGGACGGGCACGGTCGCGCCGGTCATCCGGGTCAGCCCCTCGGCGACCCGCTCGCCGCCGCCCGAGCCGAAGACGTCGATGACCTCGTCGCAGTGCGGGCACGGCATGCCCGCCATGTTCTCCACCACGCCGACGATCTTCTGGTGGGTCTGCACGGCGATCGACCCGGCGCGCTCGGCGACCTCGGCCGCCGCCTGCTGCGGGGTCGTGACGACCAGGATCTCCGCGTTCGGCACGAGCTGCGCGACGGAGATGGCGATGTCACCGGTGCCGGGCGGCAGGTCGAGCAGCAGCACGTCGAGGTCGCCCCAGTACACGTCCGCCAGGAACTGCTGGAGCGCGCGGTGCAGCATCGGCCCGCGCCACACCACCGGCTCGTTGCCGGGGGTGAACATGCCGATCGAGATGACCTTCACGCCGTGCGCCGACGGCGGCATGATCATGTTCTCGACCTGGGTGGGCCGGCCGTCCGCGCCGAGCATGCGCGGCACGCTGTGCCCGTAGATGTCCGCGTCCACCACGCCGACCTTCAGCCCGTCGGCCGCCATCGCCGCCGCCAGGTTGACCGTCACCGAGGACTTGCCGACACCGCCCTTGCCGGACGCGACGGCGTAGACGCGGGTCAGCGAGCCCGGCTGGGCGAACGGGATCTCGCGCTCCGCCTGCCCGCCGCGCAGCGACGACGCCAGGCCGCGGCGCTGCTCGTCGCTCATCACGTCGAGCGTGACCTGTACCGAGGTGACCCCGGCGACGCCCTCGACCGCCGCCGTGACGGCGTTGGTGATGGTGTCGCGCATCGGGCAGCCGGACACCGTGAGATAGACGGTGACGGCGACCGAGCCGTCGGCGCCGATGTCCACGGACTTGACCATGCCGAGGTCGGTGATCGGTTTGTGGATCTCCGGGTCGTTCACCGTCGCGAGCGCGGCGCGCACGGCGTCTTCGGTCGGCGTGGAGACTGCGGTGTCGGTAGCCATACGTCGATGGTACGGCGGTGGCCGAGCGCCGTTCAGCGCCCCCGGCCGTCGCCTTCGTCACTGCCCTCGTTGTCGGAGCCGGGGTCGGAGCCGGGGCCCGAGCCGGGGCCCGTCCCGGAGCCGTGCCCGCCGTCCGTGCCGCGCCTGGCCTCGGGGCCGCGTTTGGTGTGGGTCCTGCCGCCGCTGGGCCTGCCGCCGGGGCTCGTGCCGTGGCCGCCCCCGGCCTGCCGGTCCTCGATCTCCTTGAGCAGGTCCTGGAGTTCGGAGCGGATCCAGTCGCGGGTGGCGACCTCGCCGAGGTTCATCCGCAGCGCCGCGACCTCGCGGGTCAGGTACTCGGTGTCGGCGATGCTCCGCTCGCCCTGCTTGCGGTCCTGTTCGAGGTTGACCCGGTCCCGGTCGTCCTGCCGGTTCTGCGCGAGCAGGATCAGCGGGGCCGCGTACGACGCCTGGAGGGACAGCATCAGGGTCAGGAAGATGAACGGGTAGTTGTCGAAGCGGATCGACGGCGGCGCGAAGATGTTCCACAGCACCCACAGGATGATGAGGACCGTCATCCAGACGATGAACCGTCCGGTGCCCAGGAAGCGGGCCACGCGCTCGGAGAGCTTGCCGAACGCCTCCGGGTCGTACGTCGGCAGCAGGCTGCGGCGCGGGGCGCGCGGCTGGTCGAGCCGCACGCGGGGGCGCGAGGTGGCGGTCGCGCCGGGCGGGTGCCGGAAGCGCTCCCGGTCGCGGTCATCGGCCGCCATCGTCGCCCACCCCCGTCATGCCGCCCCGCGCGTCGTCGTCCGCCGCGTCGTCCGTGCCGTCGTCCGTCATGTGGTGCCCGTGCGGCCCGACCGCGCCGTGCAGATCCGTCTCGCGCCAGTCCTCGGGCAGCAGGTGGTCCAGCACGTCGTCCACCGTGACCGCGCCCAGCAGCCCCCCGGTCGCGTTCACCACGGGCGCCGAGATCATGTTGTACGTCGCCAGGTAGCTGGTCACCGCGGGCAGCGGGGTGTCGGGCGTCAGCGGCTGGAGGTCGGTGTCCACGATCGAGGCGAGCAGCGTGAACGGCGGGTCGCGCAGCAGCCGCTGGAAGTGCACCAGGCCCAGGTACTTGCCGGTCGGCGTCTCGTCCGGCGGCCGGCACACGTAGACCTGCGCGGCCAGCGCGGGGGACAGGTCGGGGTTGCGGATTCGGGCGAGCGCGTCGGCGACCGTGGCGTCAGGGCGCAGCACGATCGGCTCGGTGGTCATCAGGCCGCCCGCGGTCCGCTCCTCGTACGACAGCAGCCGCCGTACGCCCGCCGCGTCCTGCGGCTGCATCAGCGTGAGGAGTCGTTCCTGCTCGTCCGCGGGCAGTTCGGCCAGCAGGTCGGCCGCGTCGTCCGGGTCCATCGCCTCCAGGACGTCCGCGGCGCGCTCCTCCTTGAGCTTGCTGAGGATCTCCACCTGGTCGTCGTCGGGCAGCTCCTCCAGGACGTCCGCCAGCCGGTCGTCGTCGAGCGCCGCGGCCACCTCGCCGCGCCGCTTGGGCGACAGGTGGTGCAGGACGTTCGCCAGGTCGGCCGGGCGGAGCTGTTCGAAGGTCGCCACCAGGTTCTCCGCGCCCTGGCCGTCCTCGGCCAGCCGGAAGCCGGTCACCGCCGACCAGTCGACGGTGAGGGTGGCTCCCTTGCGGCGCAGGGCCCCGGGCCTGCCGCGGCGCACGAAGACCTTGTCGATCTCCCAGTCGCGGCGGGCCGGGAGCTGGGTCATGGAGACGTCGAGGACGGTGACCTCCGCGCCGGACTCGCCCGCGCCCGCGTCCGCCGCGCCCTGCCCGCCGTCCCCTCCGGCGTCCTGCCCCGCGTCCTGCCCCGGGTCCTCGGCGACCAGGCGCACCCGGCGGTCCAGCAGCTCGCCCAGCACCAGCGTCTCGGTCGGCCGCTGCTCGAAGCGGCGCATGTTCAGCACCCCGGTGGTGATCACCTGGCCGGACTCGACCCCGGTGACCCGTGTCATGGGCAGGAAGATCCGGCGGCGGCTGACCACCTCGACCACCAGGCCGAGCACCCGCGGCGGCCGTCCGCCGACCCGCAGCATCACCACGACGTCACGGACCCGGCCCACCTGGTCGCCGTTCGGATCGAAGACCGCGACGCCCGAAAGATGGGAGACGAAGACCCGCGGGCTGCCTGCGGCCATCGGGGGGCCTCCTACCGGTCCACGGAGGGCTGCTCCGGTCCACTCGTCATCCGTCGCCAGGCTACTCCCAGCCGATCTTGCCCGCCCCACGGGGTGCTCGCCGGGGGTACCGTGCGGTAGCTTCTGGACGCCTCCCCGGACTCGTCCGGGGTGCCCCCCGCCGTCTCCGCAGGAGGACGAGAACACGTGTATCCCGGCCGCCGGACCGCAGCCGCCGCTCTCGGAACACTGTGCGCGGCGACCGTACTCACCGGATGCCTCGGCTTCGGCGGCGACCCCGACGCGGGCACCAACGGCGTCGCCAAGCTGCCGCCCGCGACCGTCGAGCAGAAGGCGAAGACCGCCGCCGAGACCGCGCCGACCGTACGCCTGGCGGGCACGGTGATCAGCAAGGGGCAGAGCTTCCGGCTCGACATGCGGCTGCGGGACAACGGCGGCGTCGGCGAGGTCACCACCAAGGGCACGACCTTCCAGCTCCTGCGGGTCGGCGCCGACCTCTACCTCAAGGCGGGCGCCGACTTCTACGGCGACGCGGGCGCCGACAAGAACGGCAAGGCCGCCGCCCAGAAGCTCGACGACAAATACGTCAAGGTGCCCACCGACGACCCCGCGTACAAGCAGTTCAGCGGCTTCACCGACAAGAAGGTGCTGCTCGCCGACCTCTTCGTGCTCGACGGCGACCTCAAGCTCGGCGACCACCGCAAGGTCGGCGACACCAGGACCGTCGCCCTCAACGGCACCAAGGGCGGCTCGCTGGACGTCTCCCTCAAGGGCACGCCCTACCCGCTGCGCTACCAGCGCGCGGGCAACGCGGGGACGCTCACCCTCTCCGACTGGGGCGAGGACTTCACGCTCGCGGCGCCGAACAAGTCCTCGGTGGTCGACTACGGCAAATCGGTGACGACGAAGTAGCCGGGCCCGGTGCGCTACGCCTTGCGGCGGCGGGCCAGCAGCTTCGGCAGACCGGCCGGGACCGAATGCCGGGTCGTGGCCGGGGTCGCGACCGGGACCGCCGCGCCGGAGACGTCCGGCATCGCGCCGGGGTGCTCGACGGGAGCGCCCTCGGGCGCCAGCCGGAAGACCCGGCAGTCGCGGGCCCAGCGCTCGGTGACCGTCTCGGCGTCGACGGAGTTGAGCCTCTTGCCCTTCAGCTCCGCCACGGCCGCCTCCCACGCCTCGCCGTCCGGCGGCAGCAGGGCGACCAGGGCCGTCCAGGCCACCAGCCGCCCGCCCTTGTCCTTGCTGCGGACGACGACCGTGGCGCGCCCGCCGTCGGCGAGCCCCGGCGGCAGCGGCTGCTCGACGGGCCCGCCGCCGACCACGCACATCGCGCCGTCCACCCACGCGTGCCACAGCGCCTGGCCGTCCACCCACACCAGGCCCGACTTCTTGGTGGCCTCCTCGACGAGGGCGGTCTGCTCTGCGCTCACAGCGGTCGTCATGCCGCCACTTTAGGCGCTGGCCACAGGCGGCGGACCCCGGCCGGTATCACGGTACGGACCGACAGGTACGTGGACCCGCCACGGGCCTTACGCTGGTGGCTGCCGACGGGCGCGGCGCCGTGTCCGCCCCCGGTGTCGGACGCTCCGGTGTCCGACCCGCGGCCGTCCCTGTCACCGCACCGCGTCCGCCCGAGGAGTCCCGTGACCGCCGAGCCCGCCGCCGCCGCGCTTCCGCTGCCGGACACCGGTACGGGGCCCGCCGCCGCGGGAGGGCCGGGCGCCGAGCCCGCCGCCGCGCGGACGCTGGACTTCACGCTGCTCACCGTGGCCATCGCCAGCGTCTCGATGTCGGCCCCGCTGATCGCCTCGACGGCCGCGCCCGCGCTCGCCATCGCCTTCTGGCGGAACGCGATGGCGGTCGGCGTCCTCAGCCCGTTCGCCCTGTGGCGGGGCCGCGCCGAACTGCGGCGGATGGGCCGCAGGGCGCTGACGCTCTCCGTGCTCGCCGGTGTCGTGCTCGCGCTGCACTTCGGGCTGTGGCTGCCGAGCCTGTCGATGACGTCGGTGGCCACCTCGACCGCCCTGTGCACCACCACGCCGATCTGGACCACGATCATCCTGCGGATACGCGGCCACCGGCCGCCCCGGCTGGTGTGGGTGGGCACCGCGCTCGCCGTGGCGGGCGTCGTCATCCTCACCGGCATCGACCTGTCCACCGACACCCGGGCCCTCGCGGGCGACGCCCTGGCCCTCGGCGGCGGCATCGCCGCCGCCGGATACGTCCTGCTCGGCTCCGAGGTGCGCAGGACCGCGAGCACGACCGCGTACACCTACGTCTGCTACGCGACCACCGCCGCGGTCCTGCTGGTCACCTGCCTGGTCTCCGGCTCCGCGCTCGGCGGCTACGACGGCCGTACGTGGCTGAAGATCGCCGCCCTCACCGTCGTCGCGCAACTGCTCGGGCACTCGCTGCTCAACCGGGTGGTACGCGGCCTCGGCCCGTCCACCACCTCCACCGCGATCCTGCTGGAGACGCCGGGCGCGGCGCTGATCGCCGCGCTGTGGCTGGGCCAGATCCCGGCCTGGTCCGCCTACCCGGCGCTCTGCGTGATCCTCGTGGGCCTGGCCCTGGTGATCCTCGCCGACCGCAGGAAGACCGCCTGAGCGCCGCGCGCACCCGCGTCGGAGCCGGAGCCGGGGTCAGAGCCGGGGTTGGAGCCGGGGCCGGGGTCAGAGCCAGCCGTTGCGCCGGAAGCCGCGGTGGATCACGTAACAGATCGCCACGATGCCGATCAGCACGGTCGGATAGCCGAACTTCCAGCGCAGCTCCGGCATCGTGTCGAAGTTCATCCCGTACACGCCGGTGATCATCGTCGGGACGGCCAGGATCGCCGCCCAGGCGGTGATCTTGCGCATGTCCTCGTTCTGCACGACGGTGGCCTGCGCGAGGTTGGCCTGGAGGATCGAGTTGAGCAGGTCGTCGAAGCCCATGACCTGCTCGTGGACGCGGGCCACGTGGTCGGCGACATCGCGGAAGTACTTCTGGATCTCCGGGTCGATCAGCCGCATCGGCCGCTCGCCGAGCACCTGCATCGGCCGCAGCAGCGGCGCCACCGCGCGCTTGAACTCCAGCACCTCGCGCTTGAGCTGGTAGATCCGGCCCGCGTCGCCGCCGCGCGACGGCTTGCCGTTCTCGGCCGAGAAGACGTCGATCTCGACCTCGTCGATGTCGTCCTGCACGGCCTCGGTGACGGCCAGGTAGTCGTCCACGACCTGGTCGGCGATGGCGTGCAGCACCGCGGACGGGCCCTTGGCCAGCAGCTCGGGGTCGTCCTCGAGGCGGTGCCGCAGCGAGCGCAGCGAACCGTGGCTGCCGTGCCGCACGGTGATCACGAAATACCGGCCGGTGAAGACCATCACCTCGCCGCTCTCCACCACCTCGCTGGTGGCGGTCAGCTCGGCGTGCTCGACGTAGCGGATCGTCTTGAAGACCGTGAACAGCGAGTCGTCGTACCGCTCCAGCTTCGGCCGCTGGTGGGCGTGGACCGCGTCCTCGACCGCCAGCGGGTGCAGGCCGAACTCCTGGGCGATACCGGCGAATTCCTGCTCGGTCGGCTCGTGCAGACCGATCCACACGAAGCCGTCGCGCCCGTCGCACTGCTCGCCGCTGCGCCCGGCCCGCACGCTCGCCAGCGCCTCGCTGAGACCGACGGTGTCGCTGCACCGCACGCCGTCGCGGTAGACCGCGCAGTCCACCACCGCGCTGCCGGCGGCGGAGACGTCGTGAGTCGGCCCGTAGTCGTAGGACGCGGTGCTCTTGCGCAGCGCGGGGCGTACGACAGCGCGCAGATCACGGATCATCGACATGGCAAGCTCCTTCACGGACTGGCCGACGGCATCACGCCGCACTGAATGCTGATCAGGACGGGATCAGTACTGGCTGATCACCAGGCAGTTCAGGGCGCTCTTCCGACGCGGATTCGCTCCGCGGGCAGATCGTGAGGATCGTGAGGTCACGCGTTTCACGGCACAAGGGCCGGGTAAGTAGCGCGCAGGCTCACATCACGGGACGGCGTTCGGAAGAGCTGCCGGTACTGCACGGTCGACTCGGATCCACTGCAGTCCCCACCTCCTCCGGCCATGCCCCGCTGGGGGATGTCGTATATGAACACCCCACCTTAGCGCGTCCGCGTGCCCGCTCGACCGCGCTTGGCCGGTTCCATACGCGATCTATGCTCGCCGCATGGGTGATCTCCTGACGCTGGTCGAGGCGCGACTGCGCTCCGCCTTCGGCGCGCCGGACGCGCGCGCCGCCGTGACGTTCCTCGGCGTCGACCGCATCGAAGTGCTCCGCTACCGCGACGGTGACCTGCTGCGATACGCCACCCTCGGGATGTCGGCGCAGCCCATGAACGAGCCTCTCGCCACCGTCGCCGATCCCGTACGCGGCCCGCGCGCCGAACTGCTGCTGTCGGTACGCGCCGGTGTGGCCGAAACCGACAAGGTGCTGCGGCCGCTCGCCGTACTCGGCGCCTCTCCGCAGGTCGAAGGGGTCGTCGTCGCCCCCGGCAACTCGCTGGACGTCGGCGAGCCGCTCTGGCCGGGCGCGCCCTTCTCCGCCGTGCTCGTCGCCGAGGGCGGGGGCCTGGTCGAGGATCTGGTGCTCGACGCCCTCGACCCGGCGCCCGACCCCGTCCGCTTCCTGCCGCTGCTGCCGATGACCCACACCGAGGCCGCCTGGAAGCGGGTGCACGGCGCCGCCGCCCTCCAGGAACGCTGGCTCTCGCACGGCACGGACCTGCGCGATCCGCTGCGCGGGGCCGTGGCCCTCGGCTGATCCGGGCCGCCGGTCGCGGTCGCGTCCCGCGCTCCGCCAGGCGCGTGGTGTCGCTGAACCACCTGGGTGATCGTCCTTGACGGGGGCACGGACCCGGAGGACCGTTGGTCGTTATGAGGGGCGAACCCAGTTGCCCGAAGTGCGGTGGCAGGGTGCGAGCGCCCGGCCTCTTCGCCGACTCCTGGCAGTGCGACGAGCACGGGACCGTGTATCCGCTGCAACCCGTCGTGCCCCCGAGCGTCGAGGCGCTCGGCGTCGTGGTGCACCGCGCCCAGGTGCCCGTCTGGATGCCGTGGCCCCTGCCGGTCGGCTGGCTCTTCTCCGGTGTCGCCGCCGCGGGCGACGACCGCAGCGGCGGGCGGGCCACCGCCGTGGCCTGCTCGGGACCCGGGCCGCTCGGCGGACCCGGTGAACTCATGCTCATCGCCGAGGAGTTGGGCGTCGGGCTCGGCGCCCGTCACGCCGGGATTCCCGGGCCCGATCCGGGGCCCGGCATGTGCGTCGACAAGCCTCCGCACGCCAAGGTGCTCGCCGCCGGGCGGCCGACGCCGCTCTGGCACGTCAACGGCGCTCCCGACGACCGTGTCGTCTTCGCCGGCGAGGCCCGCGGGCTCTGGCTCTGGGCCATCGTCTGGCCCGAGCAGACCGGGCTCCTCATGTACGACGAGCTCGTCCTCACCGACCTCCGCGACGCCGGGGCCGAGGTCGACATGCTCCCCTGCGGGGCCCTCTCCCCCCGCCTCCTCGCCTAGCCCCTCCCGGGGGGGCCACCCCCACCCGTACCCGCGCCTTGCGCAAGTCGGTCCCCCCCGGGGGCGCGGCGAGCCCCCACCGGCCGGTGGTCCGGCGACAACTGGTCTGCCCCGCTGGGGCGGGTGGTGTCGTGCGGGAGCGCTTCGGCTGAGCGCGCAGTTCCCCGCGCCCCTTAAAGGATCGGCTTGCCGTCCGGGCGAAAGGCGGTGCGCCCCGTCAGGGGCGAACCCCTCACCGGCGGGTGGTCCGGGGACAACCGGTCTGCCCCGCTGGGGCGGGTGGTGTCGTGCGGGAGCGCGGTGGTTGGTGGCGCAGTTCCCCGCGCCCCTTAAAGGATCGGCTTGCCGTCCGGGCGAGAGGCGGTGCGCCCCGTCAGGGGCGCGGGGAACGGCGCGGGTAACCCATCACCGGCGGGTGGTCCGGGGACAACCGGTCTGCCCCGCTGGGGCGGGTGGTGTCGTGCGGGAGCGTGGTGGTTGGTGGCGCAGTTCCCCGCGCCCCTTAAAGGATCGGCTCGCCGTCCGGGCGAAAGGGGGTGGGCCCCGTTAGGGGCGCGGGGAACTGCGCGGGTAACCCATCACCGGCCGGTGGTCCGGGGACTACCGGATTGCCCCGTTGGGGCGGGTGGTGACGTGCGGGAGCGTGGTGGTTGAGCGCGCCCGCGCGGCGGCAGCCGCAGATCAAGCACAGGCCCGCGCCCCTTAAATGATCGGCTCGCCGTCCGGGCGAAAGACGGTGCGCCCCGTCAGGGGCGGGGGGGTGGCGGAGCAGCGGCGGGTGGGGTGGGGGGAAGGCTTATGCTGGCGGCTGGCCGAGAAGACACTACTGCCCAGCGGAGCGCCCCGGTGCGGATTGATTTGCACGCTCACTCCACCGCGAGTGACGGCACCGACGCGCCCGCCGAGCTGGTGCGGAACGCGGCGGGGGCCGGTCTGGACGTCGTGGCGCTGACGGACCACGACACGGTGGGCGGATACGCGGAGGCGACGGCGGCGCTGCGCGCGCTGACGGTGCCGTTGACGCTGGTCACCGGCGCGGAGCTGTCCTGTCGGATCGACGGGATCAGCATGCACATGCTGGCGTACCTGTTCGACCCGGAGGAGCCGGAGCTGTACCGGGAGCGGGAGCTGGTACGGGACGACCGGGTGCCCAGGGCGCGGGCCATGGTGGCGAAGCTCCAGGAGCTGGGCGTGCCCGTGACCTGGGAGCGGGTGGCCGCCATCGCCGGGGACGGCTCCGTCGGCCGCCCCCACATCGCGACCGCGATGGTGGAGCTCGGCGTGGTCCCCACCGTCTCCGACGCCTTCACGGACGACTGGCTGACGAACGCCGGGCGGGCCTACGTACCCAAGCACGAGCTGGACCCCTTCGACGCGGTACGGCTGGTCAAGGGCGCGGGCGGCGTCACCGTCTTCGCGCACCCCGGCGCGCACAAGCGCGGCGAGACCGTACCGGAGTCGGTGATAGCGGAACTGGCGTCGGCCGGGCTCGACGGCATCGAGGTCGACCACGTGGACCACGACGCCCCGACCCGGGCCCGGCTGCGGGCCTTCGCGGCCGAGACGGGGCTGCTGGCCACCGGGTCGAGCGACTATCACGGCAGTCGTAAGACCTGCCGTCTCGGCGACTGCGTCACCGACCCCGAGGTCTACCGCGAGATCGCCCGGCGGGCGACGGGCGCGGTGCCCATCAGCGCCGTCTAGCGCCGCTACGTGACCCCGCTCCTCGCTTCGGGGAGCCCCCGGGGCCTCCTCCCGCGCCCGCGGCGCGGTGCGTTTTCCCGCCCCCAGCCACCCGTGCGGAGGTGACGTCGGCTGACGGCCTCCCCGTGGCCGCGGCCCGGTGGGCCCGTCCCCCACACGCCGTCTGCCGGGCGCAGCCCGACCCGCCCCCCTCACCAGAAAGTCGCCCCATGTTCGACGTCACCCTCTTCGGGTCGGTATTCGTCACGCTCTTCGTGATCATGGATCCGCCCGGTATCACGCCCATTTTTCTCGCGCTGACCTCGGGGCGCGCCACGAAGGTGCAGCGCCGGATGGCGTGGCAGGCGGCGCTGGTGGCGCTCGGGGTGATCACGGTGTTCGGGATCTGCGGGCAGCAGATCCTCGACTATCTGCATGTGTCGGTGCCCGCGCTGCGCGTGGCGGGCGGGCTGCTGCTTCTGCTGATCGCGCTGGATCTGCTGACCGGGAAGGCGGACGAGCCGACGCAGACGAAGGACGTGAACGTCGCGCTGGTGCCGCTGGGGATGCCGCTGCTGGCGGGCCCCGGCGCGATCGT
Organism: Streptomyces sp. NPDC008317; assembly: GCF_042955955.1. Lineage (NCBI taxonomy): Bacteria > Bacillati > Actinomycetota > Actinomycetes > Kitasatosporales > Streptomycetaceae > Streptomyces > Streptomyces sp. NPDC008317. The sequence continues at coordinate 646,676 of NZ_JBIBFQ010000004.1, read as the reverse complement.
GACCGTGATCCTGGCGGTGCAGCACGCGGACGGGTTCGGTCAGCAGATGTCGGTGTGGGTGGCGATCATCGCGATGCACGCCGTGCTGTGGCTGACGATGCGGTACTCGCTGGCGATCATCCGGCTGATCAAGGAGGGCGGTGTGGTGCTGGTGACCCGGCTGTCGGGCATGCTCCTGTCGGCCATCGCCGTCCAGCAGGTCGCCAACGGCATCTTCGGCTTCATCCACGGCGAGGGCTGAGCCCTCCCGCGGCCCCTCCTGCGGCCCCCCGTGGCCCCTCCTGCGGCCCCCGCCGGGCCCCCGGACACGCGAAAGCGCCCCGTACGTCTTCATGTACGGGGCGCCGATGCGGTGGGCCAGGCCCTGTGGCGTCGTCAGTCCGCGGGGCGGATGTAGATGCGCTGGCCTATGGCAGCGGCCTGCTGCACGATCTTGTTGACGGCGGAGGCGTCCACGACGGTGCTGTCCACGGCGTTGCCGTTTCGGTCGTCGAGTCGCATGATCTCGAAGCGCATGGGGCTTCTCCCTTCGTCGCTCGTTACATGTGTAGTCAACCAACACCCCCTCGAAAACATTCCCTAGACTAAAGAAACACTTTCTCGATCTAATTACTCACCGGTAAGGCTTGTGCCGTCGGCCCCCGCGCCGCCGGTCCAGAAGGCGATCAGCGCCGCCGCCGTCTCGGCGGGACGCTCGGTGTTCGGCGAGTGCTCCGCGCCCTTGATCACCGCGCGCTCGGCGCCCAGCCGAGTCGCCATCGCGTCCATCCACGACGGCGGCCACACATGGTCGACCTCGCCCGAGATCACCAGCTTCGGCAGCGGCCCGGCCGCGGCCAGCTCGTCCACCCGGTCCGGCTCGTCCATCAACTGCCGTGCGGTGACAGCGAGTTGCTCTGGCAGCGTGGTCACCCAGCGGCGGTGCAGAAACGCCTCGACGGCGGGCGGGGTGTCCGGCTGCTCGCCGTTCTCCGCGTCCATCGACCGCATCGCCTGCCAGACGGCCTCCAGATCCATCACCGGCAGCACATCGATCAACAACTGGGTGCGGGTCTGTTGTTCCTCGGAGATCGCACCCGGACCCGTGCTCATCAGCGTCAACGACGCCCACGCGCCGGGACCTTGGTCGATCACCGCCGCCCGTACGACGAGACCGCCCAGCGAATGGCCCAGCAGATGCACGGGGCCGCCCCCGCCGGCCGCCGCGAGCGCCGCCGTCTGCGCGACCACGTCGGCCGCCAACTCGCCCTGCGCGTAGGCGCTCTCCTCGCGCGGGCCGCCCGACTCGTACTGGCCGCGGCCGTCCACCGCCACCACCCGGAAACCGGCCGCCGACAGCGGGGTGAGCAGCGGGAGGAAGTCCTCCTTGCTGCCGGTGAAGCCGGGCACGAGCAGCGCGGTGCCGCGCGGCGGGGCGTCGGGGGCGGGGGAGGCGTCGAGTACGGCGAAGGATCCGCGGGCCGTCTCCAGCCGATGGGCGGACACGTTCTCCGGCAGATCCAGGGCAGTGGGTCGGCTCATGAACCGAGGTTACGCGGTGCATATGTCCGACAGGTTGCCTCCGCCCGATCCCGGTGTCCCCGGCACGCGAACGCCCCCGGCCGAGGGGCCGGGGGCGTTCGTCCGTACGGGTGCGGCGGCGGAGACGGCCTAGGTCAGCCCTCGTCCGCGGCCGTCGCGGCGACCGCCTTGCGGGTACGGCGGCGCGGGGTCTTCGGCGCCTCGTCCCCCGCGGTGGCGGGAGCCGGTACGTCGGCGACCTCGACCGCCGCGGCAGCGGCGGCGGCGGTCTTGCGGGGCGCCCGCTTGCGCACCGGCTTCGGCGCGTCCGCGGTGCTCTCCGCCTCCGGCGCGACCGCGGGTGCGGGCACCTCGGCGGTGACGGCCGTCGCGGCCTTGCGGGTGCGGCGGCGCGGCGTCTTGGGCGCCTCGTCCGCGACCGGGGTGACCGGGGCGGCG
>NZ_JBIBFQ010000004.1:630743-644619 GCF_042955955.1 Streptomyces sp. NPDC008317 | reverse complement strand
CGGTCTCCTCGGGCTCGCCGTTGAGGATCGAGCGGCGGGCCGGGCGGCGGGCGGCCTTGGGCGCCTCCTCCTCGACCACCGGGGTCACCGCGGCGGGCGCCTCGGCGACCGCCTTGCGGGTGCGGCGGCGCGGCGTCTTGGGCGCCTCCTCGGCGACCGGGGTGACCGGGGCGGCGGTCTCCTCGGGCTCGCCGTTGAGGATCGAGCGGCGGGCCGGGCGGCGGGCGGCCTTGGGCGCCTCCTCCTCGACCACCGGGGTCACCGCGGCGGCGGCCGGAGTCTGCGCACCGACCGGCTCGGCGGCGGCCTTGCGCAGGCGGCGGCGCGGTGCCTTGGGGGCTTCCTCGGCGACCGGAGCGTCGGGGACCGGCTCGACAGCCGTCACCGTCTCCACGGCGACCGCCTCGGGAGCGGCGCCGCGCGTACGGCGACGGCGGCGCGGGGTGCGGGGCGCGGCCACCTCGTCCGTACCGGGCTGGGAGACCACGACGGCGGACTCCACGGCCTCGGCGCCGACGGCCGACGTGGGGGCCGCACCGGACGCGGCCTCGCCACCGCGGGTGCGGCGGCGCTGGCGCGGGGTGCGCGTACGGGCCGGGCGGTCCTCGACGGGCGCGGCGGCGGGCTTGCCGCCGGCCGGCCGACGGCCGTTGCCGCGGGCGCCGCGGCCACCGGTCTCGCCCAGGTCCTCGACGACCTCGGCGTCGAGACCGGCACGCGTCCGGTCCGCCCGAGGCAGTATCCCCTTCGTGCCGACCGGGATGCCCAGCAGCTCGTAGAGGTGCGGAGACGTCGAGTACGTCTCCTCCGGGTCGTTGAAGGACAGCACCAGCGCCTTGTTGATGAGCTGCCAGCGCGGGATGTCGTCCCAGTCGACCAGCGTGATCGCGATACCCGAGGCGCCCGCGCGGCCGGTGCGGCCGATGCGGTGGAGGTAGGTCTTCTCGTCCTCGGGCGTCTGGTAGTTGATGACGTGCGTGACGCCCTCGACGTCGATACCGCGCGCGGCCACGTCGGTGCAGACCAGCACGTCGACCTTGCCGTTGCGGAACGCCCGCAGCGCCTGCTCGCGCGCGCCCTGGCCGAGGTCGCCGTGGACCGCGCCGGAGGCGAAACCGCGCTTCTCCAACTGCTCGGCGACGTCGGCGGCGGTCCGCTTCGTACGGCAGAAGATCATCGCGAGACCGCGGCCCTCGGCCTGGAGGATGCGCGAGACCAGCTCGACCTTGTCCAGCGAGTGGGCGCGGAAGACGTGCTGCGTGGTGTTCGCGACGGTCGCGCCCTCGTCGTCCGGCGCGGTGGCGCGGATGTGGGTGGGCTGCGACATGTAGCGGCGGGCGAGGTTGATCACGGCGCCGGGCATGGTCGCGGAGAACAGCATCGTCTGCCGCTTGACCGGCAGCATGCCCATGATCTTCTCGACGTCGGGCAGGAAGCCCAGGTCGAGCATCTCGTCGGCCTCGTCCAGGACGAGCGAACGGATGTGTTTGAGATCGAGCTTCTTCTGGCCCGCGAGGTCCAGCAGGCGGCCCGGGGTGCCGACGATCACGTCGACGCCCTTCTTGAGCGCGTCGACCTGCGGCTCGTACGCCCGGCCGCCGTAGATCGCGAGCACGCGTACGTTGCGGACCTTGCCGGCCGTCAGCAGGTCGTTGGTGACCTGCTGGCACAGCTCGCGGGTGGGGACGACGACCAGGGCCTGCGGGGCGTCGGTGAGCCGGTCGGCGGTGGCGCGCCCGGCCTCGACGTCGGCGGTGACGGTGACGCGCTCCAGCAGCGGCAGACCGAAACCGAGGGTCTTGCCCGTGCCGGTCTTGGCCTGGCCGATGACGTCGTTGCCCGCGAGGGCGACCGGGAGCGTCATCTCCTGGATCGGGAAGGGGGTGATGATGCCGACGGCCTCAAGGGCCTCGGCGGTCTCGGCCAGGATGCCGAGACTGCGGAAAGTCGTGGTGGTGGACAGGATGCTTGCCTCTTCTGTGAGACGCGGCACTGTGCGGCGAGGGGGGTCGAGCGGCCGTGTCGCGGAAAAGACGACGCCGGTCACTGACCGCGCAGAGGTGTCGTACAGCCGTGGGCGGCTGTGCAGCGCGGGACCGCTGCCCTCGCTCGTGTCGCGAGTGGGCCCCTCCCGATGTCAGGAGGGCGGTCGGTGTCGGAGCCGATCGGGCCACCGACCGGGCATCCAGGTGTTGCATACGTCGCCCGCCGAGGATCGGAAGCAAGCCGATTTTCGGCGGGTGCAATACCACTCTACCCCGGAAACACGTAGCTGCACCCGATCAAATGTTTCGTTCGGGACGGCACCGGCACGTCATCGGCCTGTCACCGGCCCCGCGAAGATCACCGCACGGGTGCGTACGGGCCGCTCCGACTTGGCTATTGTGCCCAGCATGGAGACGCCTGACGAGAACACCACGCCCGCCACCGGAATCGCCGCCCAGGACTGGACCGCCGCGTCCGCGGACCCGCAGTACCGGGCCGCTGTCGTCGATCTGCTCGGGGCCCTGGCGTACGGCGAGCTGGCCGCTTTCGAACGGCTCGCGGACGACGCGAAACTCGCGCCGACCCTGGAGGACAAGGCGGAGCTGGCCGCGATGGCCGCCGCCGAATTCCACCACTTCGAGCGGCTGCGCGACCGGCTCACCGAGATCGGCGAGTCGGCGAACAAGGCGATGCAGCCCTTCGGCGCCGCGCTCGACGAATTCCACCGGCAGACCGCGCCCTCGGACTGGCTCGAAGGGCTCGTCAAGGCGTACGTCGGCGACTCCATCGCCTCCGACTTCTACCGCGAGGTCGCCGCCCGGCTCGACACCGATACGCGCACGCTGGTGCTCGCGGTCCTGGACGACACCGGGCACGCGACCTTCGCCGTGGAGAAGGTGCGCGCGGCCATCGCCGCCGAGCCGCGCGTCGGCGGGCGGCTCGCGCTGTGGGCGCGGCGGCTGATGGGCGAGGCCCTGTCGCAGGCGCAGCGGGTGGTCGCCGACCGCGACGCGCTGTCCACCATGCTCGTCGGCGGGGTCGCCGACGGCTTCGACCTCGCGGAGGTCGGACGGATGTTCTCGCGGATCACCGAGGCGCACACCAAGCGGATGGCCGCGCTGGGCCTGGCCGCGTAACACCGCGTAACGCCTCACCGCGAAACTCTCCGCCCCGTCACGGCCGGTCCCGTCGCGACTTCTGAGGACGCCGGTGGCCGCGTCAGACGCTCGACGCGGTCACTTTGGCGTGGCGGCCACGCTTCGGCGGGCGGGCCAGGACGCTCAGCATGGCCGCCCCCACCGCCAGCGCGGCGGGCAGCGTCGCCTCCGGGTGGCCGGGGCCGACGATCGTGCGGGTGACGAGGCCGCCGAGCAGCGCGGCGATCGGTCCTGTGGCCAGCAGCAGCGGACTCAACGGGAGCCGGAGCGGGAAGAGGCGGGCGGCGGCGTAGGCGGCGCCGAGCCCGAGGGCGACGTAGGCGACGGCTTCCCAGAGCATCGTGATCCCTTTCCGGTGGTACGGCTGGTACGGACCGGTGCGCTCTGGTCCTACCCCTGTGGAGGCCGGGACAAAACGAAGGGCGGCAACCGGTTGCACCGGTTGCCGCCCTTTCGGCCCCTTTCAGGGCCGGACGTTCAGAGCGAAGCGCCGAAACCGACCTTGCGGGCGGACGGCTCGCCGATCTCCACGTACGCGAGCCGGTCGGCGGGGATCAGGACCTTGCGGCCGTGCTCATCCGTCAGACTCAGCAGCTTCGAGGCGCCGGACAGCGCGTCGGCGACGGCCTGCTCGACCTCCGCGACGGACTGCGCGCTCTCGATGTTGATCTCGCGCGGCGCGTGCTGCACGCCGATCTTGACCTCCACGGCTTGGATACCTCCGATGGTCTGGCGGTGTGCGCGGTTGGTTTCGCGCCGTACGCAGCAAAGACTAGCCCGGAGCGGCCGGTGGAAATCCGTACCTCGGCAACGCCGTGAGCGAACAGGCCCGGGGCGACGCGGACGGGCGGCGGGGCACCGCCTCAGTGGTGGCCCTCCGCGCCGTGCAGCGGGAATCCGGCGATACCGCGCCAGGCCAGGGAGGTCAGCAGGTCCACCGCGGTGTCGCGCGGCACGGTGCTCTTGCTCGCCAGCCAGTAGCGGGCGACGACCTGGGAGACACCGCCGAGGCCGACGGCCAGCAGCATCGACTGGTCGCGGGAGAGCCCGGTGTCCTCCGCGATGACCTCGCTGATCGCCTCGGCGCACTGGAGCGAGACCTTGTCGACGCGCTCGCGGACCGCGGGCTCGTTGGTCAGGTCGGACTCGAAGACCAGCCGGAAGGCGCCGCCCTCGTCCTCGACGTACGCGAAGTACGCGTCCATGGTGGCCTCGACGCGCTTCTTGTTGTCCGTGGTGGACGCCAGCGCGGTCCGTACCGAGTGCAGCAGGGACTCGCAGTGCTGGTCGAGCAGCGCGAGGTAGAGCTCCAGCTTGCCGGGGAAGTGCTGGTAGAGCACGGGCTTGCTCACGCCGGCCCGCTCGGCGATGTCGTCCATCGCGGCCGAGTGGTAACCCTGCGCCACGAAGACTTCCTGGGCCGCGCCCAGCAATTGTTCACGTCGGGCCCGGCGGGGCAGGCGTGTGCCGCGCGGCCTCGCCTGAGCTTGCTCGATGGCTGTCACGCCGCCTCCCAAATCTGAAGTGAGGAACGATAGAACACTGCGATGGCCATCGTACTTTTCAGTAACGACCCTGTGCGCCGTGCGGTCGCACATTCTCACTACCTGGAACCTCCGCGCGAGAGCGCCTGCGGAATCCGTCGGTGAGCGGCGACCGTCAGCGGTAGTCGTCCTCGTCCGGCGCGACGACCCTGCGCTGCTCCGCCGCGTCGGCCGGATCGGCCTCTTCCACCTGGTGGGAGGGGCGCGCGATGATCGGTTCGTCGTGCTGCTGGAGCAGTTCCGCGTGCTGTTCCGCGGTGTCGGCCTCCGGCGCTTCCAGATCCAGATCGGTGTCGCGGGCGATCTGGGCGGCGTCGAATTCGTCGGCCTCACGCTCGAAGCGTTCGATGTCCCCGCTACCGTTCCCGGTGTTCTCGGACATGGCCCCTCCTTCTCTTGCCTCACCCTTGAGCCTAGGCGGCCGGGCAGGCGCGTGCATGGCGGCTTCCCGGCCGCGGTGTGCGGCGCGCGCCCCTTCGGAGCGCGTGGCGGCTTCCGGCCCTTGCGGAGGTTCTTGTGACCGCGAACACGCGGTCGTACGCGTGATCGTCTCGTAACATTCATCCATGCCCTCGACCGACGTTCCCCAGACGGCCGCAGAACCGGCGGTCGTACTCCCGCCCGGGCCGCGGCTCGCCCCGGGGGAATCGGTGTACACGGCGAGCCTGCCCGGCCTCACCCTGGTGGTCAGATCGCGCGGTACGGACGGGCCGGGGACGGCGCCCGCGCTCTTCGTGCACGGCCTCGGCGGCTCCTCGCAGAACTGGTCGGCGCTGATGGCCGCGCTGGCCGACCGGGTCGCGGGACAGGCGCTGGACCTGCCGGGATTCGGCCATTCCCCGCCGCCCGACGACGGCGACTACTCGATTCCGGGGCACGCGCGGGCGGTGGTCCGGCTGCTGGAGGCCGAGCGGCGCGGCCCGGTCCACCTCTTCGGGAATTCGCTGGGCGGCGCGGTGGCCGTCAAGGTCGCCGCCGCCCGGCCGGACCTGGTCCGCACCCTCACCCTGGTCTCGCCCGCGCTCCCCGAGCTGCCGCCGCAGCGCACCGCCTGGCCCACCGGGCTGCTCTCGGTGCCCGGCGTCCCCGCGCTGTATCTGCGCGCGACGAGGAACTGGCCGGCCGAGCGCAGGACCCAGGAGCTGCTGGCGCTCTGTTACGGCGACCCGGGGGTGGTCGGCGAGCAGGCCCGCGCCGACGCGGTCGCCGAATACCAGCGGCGGATCGAACTGCCGTATTTCTGGGACGTCATGGTGCGTTCCACCCGTGGGATCGTGGACGCGTACACGCTCGGTGGCCAGCATTCGCTGTGGCGGCAGGCGGAGCGCGTCCTCGCCCCTACGCTGCTCGTGTACGGAGGCCGGGACAAGCTCGTCTCGGTCAAGGTCGCCCGCCGGGCGGCCAGGGCTTTCCGCGATTCCCGGCTGCTGGTCATCCCCGACGGCGGTCATGTGGCGATGATGGAGCACCCCGAGCTGGTGGCCCGGGGCTTCCGCGATCTCCAGGACGAGGTCGCGGAAGCCGAGGACGACGGCCGGGGCCGTACGGACGCGGGGCCCGCCGGCGCCGAGGCGACCGGGAGCTGATCGAGGACGTGGGTGGGCGACGTGGGTAAGCACAGCGCGCGGGACGGCCAGGACGGCCGTGACAACGGCATTCCGGGCGCGCCCGGAATGCCGGGCGTCCCAGGACCCCTGCGGCCCGGCGTCCCCGGCAGCGGGCGCCGCCGCCGCGGTCCAGGACCGCTGTCCGGCCACGACACGGGGAGTTTCCCGCAGTACCGGCCGCAGGACCACGGCGGTCCGGCGCCCGCCCACCCCGAGCACCGCGAGCACACCGCGTGGGGCCCGGCCGACGACTGGGCGGCGGACACCGGCCGCTACTCCGGGCCGCCGCGCACCCGCGAGCTGCCCTTCGACCTCGTCGACGAGTGGGCGGAGGACTGGGAGGCGTACGACACCGCGTCCGCGCTGAGCTCCCCGCCCGCGGGCCCCGCGCTCGGCCAGGGGCAGGGCCCGTACGCCCGGCACGCGCAGGCGCCCGGGCCCGGCCAGATGCAGGCGCCGGGCCGGCTGATCCCGCGCCCGCGGCAGGAATTCCTCGACGCCTTCGGACCGCAGGAGCCGGAAGGGCCCGCGGACCCGCCGCCCGGCGGCCCGGCCGCCGCGCCCGAGCCGGACCCGGAGCCGGAGGCGGACGCGGGCACGGCCGTGGACACCAAGTCCGGCGGCAAGGGGCGCACGCTCAGCGGGATCGCCGCCGCGGCCGTCGTCACGGTGCTCGCCGTGGTGGTCGCGGGACAGGTCGGCGGAAGTGAGAAACGGCACAGCGAGGACAGCGGCAAGGACACCGCGACGCGCTCGGCGGCCGACGAGGCGTCGCGCTCGCAGGACCGCGCGCCCGGCGCCGCGAGCGCGCCCGCGGGGGCCCCGGCGGCGACGCCCGCCGCCGCCACGTACGACGAGCTGATGGCCAAGCTGTACCCGCTGGACCCGGACCTGAGGCTGTCCGGCGCCTTCAGCACGGTCGGCGGCCACCAGGCCGCGCCGGGCAAGGGCAAGGTCATGCGCTTCCGGGTGGACGTCGAGCGCGGGCTGCCGCTGAACGCGCAGCTCTTCAGCGACACCGTCTTCAAGACCCTGAACGACAGCCGGAGTTGGGGTCACGGCGGACAGATGTCCTTCGAGCGGGTCTCAACCGGCCCCGCGGACATCGTCATTACGCTCGCCAGTCCCGGCACCACCGCGAAGTGGTGCGCGAAGTCCGGTCTGGACACGACAGTTGAGAACGTGTCATGTGACTCCGCGTCAACTCCGCGCACGATGATCAACGCCTACCGATGGGCGCAGGGCGCCAGTACATTCGGCGCCGCGCGGGTGCACGAGTACCGGCAGATGCTGATCAACCACGAGGTCGGGCACCGTCTCGGGCACAGCCACGTCGGCTGTCCCAAGGAGGGCGCCCCGGCCCCGGTGATGATGCAGCAGACCAAATTCCTGTCGCTCGACGGCGGCCCCACCTGCAAGCCGAACGCGTGGCCGTACCCGTAGGCGGAGCCGTCCGCATCCCGTAGGCGCGGACCCGCTCAGCGGTGCAATCCATAAGTGATCGTTTGAGATCGTATTGATCTGGCTTTGACAATTGGTGTCGCGTCGCTGCACGCTTCTGTCCATGCAGCACCACCACGCACATCCGTATGCACGCGCCGGCATCGAGCTGGCGCTCATCGGCGTGGCCGCGCACTGCGTCGCCGACGTTCACTGTCGCTGACCGCATCCAGCCCCACCGCGTAGAGGCCCGGCCGCCGTCCCAGGACGGCGTCTCCTCCGCCACGGGCTGCTCCGGCCGGACCCTTCGGTCCCGCACGTCACGACCCGTTTCCGCTTTTTCGCGCGCACCGCTGTGCGCGCCCTTCCTCGCTGCCGCGAAAGGTTCCTCTGATGCGTCAACTGTCCTCCACATCCCGCCGCATAGGCGTGATCGCCGTCGGTCTGGCCCTTGCCGGAGGGGCCGTCGCCTGCGGCCCCAAGAACGGTGACGACGCCAAGGCGGGCGGCGACGGCAAGCCGGGCAAGGGCGGCACGCTGTACGTCCTGAACAACCAGGCGCAGGAGAACTTCGACCCCGCCCGGCTCTACACCTCCGGCGGCGGCAACGTGCCGTCGCTGGTCTACCGGACGCTCACCACCCGCAACCGCGCCGACGGCGCCGCGGGCGCCAAGGTCGTCCCCGACCTGGCCACCACCACCGGCGAGCCCAGCGAGGACGCCACGGTGTGGACGTACCACCTCAAGGACGGCCTGAAGTACGAGGACGGCTCGCCCATCACCACCGCCGACATCAAGTACGACATCGAGCGGTCCTTCGCCGCCGAGCTGTCCGGCGGCGCGCCCTACCTGCGGGACTGGCTGGTCGGCGCGGCCGACTACCAGGGCCCGTACAAGGACCCCAAGGGCCTGTCCTCGATCGAGACGCCCGACGCGAAGACCATCGTCTTCCACCTGAACAAGCCCGAGGGCGAATTCCCGCTGCTCGCCACGCAGACCTCCTTCGCGCCGGTGCCCAAGGCCAAGGACACCGGCACCAAATACGCGGCGCACCCGGTCTCCTCCGGCCCGTACAAGGTGGTCAGCAACGAGAACAACGGCGAGCACCTGGTGCTGAAGCGCAACCCCAACTGGTCGGCCGCCACCGACGACCAGCGCAAGGCGTACCCCGACACCATCGACGTGCAGTCCGGCCTCGACCAGGCCGTGATCAACCAGCGTCTGTCGGCGGGCGTCGGCAAGGACGCGGACGCGGTCACCACCGACACCAACCTCGGCCCGGCCGAGCTGGCCAAGGTGACCGGCGACAAGAACCTCGCCCAGCGGGTCGGGACCGGGCACTTCGGCTACACCGACTACATCGCCTTCAACCCGAAGGTGAAGCCGTTCGACGACATCAAGGTCCGGCAGGCCATCGCGTACGCGATCAACCGCACCACGGTGATCAACGCGCAGGGCGGCTCGTCGCTCAACGACCCGGCCACCACCTTCCTGCCCGCGCAGGCGTCCTTCGGCTACACCGCCTACGACCCGTTCCCCGCGGGCAGGACCGGTGACCCGGCCAAGGCCAAGGAGCTGCTGAAGGAGGCCGGTTACCCCAACGGCCTGACCGTCTCGCTCACCCACGACGTCACCAAGGGCGACGAGCAGGGCCCCGAGGTCGCCACCGCCGTCCAGGAGGCGCTCAAGGCGGCCGGGATCACCGTCAAGCTCGACGGCCAGGAGCACGCGGCCTTCTCCGACAAGATCCACACCCTGAAGACCGAGCCCGGCTTCTTCCTCACCGGCTGGGGCGCGGACTGGCCGTCCGGCGGCCCCTTCCTCGGCCCGATCTTCGACGGCCGCCAGATCGTCAAGGACGGCGCCAACTTCAACAACGCGCAGCTCGACGACCCGGCCGTGAACAACGAGATCGACCAGATCAACAAGATCACCGACCTCAAGGCCGCCGCCGTCCGCTGGGGCGCGCTGGACAAGAGGATCGGCGAGCAGGCGCTCACCGTGCCGCTCTTCCACCCCGTCTACAAGCGGCTGTTCGGCAAGAACATCAAGAACGTCGTGATCAGCGACTGGACCGGTGTGCTGGACATCTCGCAGGCCGCGGTGAAGTAGTCCGTGACCGTCGAAGCACTCTCGGCCGTCTCGGCCGCGGGGGAGGGCGCCGCCACCGCGGCGCCCCCCTCCGGGGCCCGGCAGATCTGGCGGCGGCTGCGCGGACAGCGCGCGGCCCTCGTCGGCGGCGCCGTCATCGTCCTGTTCGTCCTGGTCGCGGTGGCGGCCCCGCTGCTCGCCGCGCTCGAAGGGCAGGACACCACCACCTACCACGCCGACCTGGTCGACTCCGCGGCCGGCGGCGTACCGGTCGGCACCTTCGGCGGGGTCTCCGGCAGCCATTGGCTCGGCCTCGAACCCGGCACCGGACGCGACCTGTTCGCCCGGCTCGTCTACGGCTCGCGGATCTCGCTCGTCGTGGCCCTCGGCGCCACCGTCCTCCAGGTCGCGCTCGGCGTGGCCCTCGGCCTGGGCGCGGGCCTGGGCAACCGGTTCCTCGACAGCGTGCTCAGCCGGATCACCGACGTCTTCGTCACCATGCCCGCGCTGATCTTCGCCATCGCGCTGCTCGCGGTCGTCCCCGACGGCTTCCCGCGGCCCGTGCTGCTGATGCTGGTCCTCGGGCTGCTCGCCTGGGGCGGCATCGCGAAGATCGTCCGCGCGCAGGTGCTCACCCTCAAGTCCCTCGACTACGTGGCCGCTTCACGGCTCGCGGGCTCCAGCCGGTGGCGGACCGCGCGCCGCGAACTGCTGCCCGCGCTGGTCGCGCCCGTCGTCACCTACGCGGCGATCCTGCTGCCCTCCAACATCGTCTCCGAGGCGGGCCTGTCCTTCCTCGGTATCGGCGTCACCCCGCCCACCCCCTCCTGGGGCCAGATGCTCTCCAGCGCCTCGACCTGGTACCAGGCCGACTCCGCGTACGTCCTGCTGCCCGCCCTGCTGCTCTTCGTGACCGTGCTCGCCTTCACCGTCTTCGCGGACGGTGTGCGGACGGCCCTGGACCCGCGGGTCGCCAGCAGGCTGCGGGTGGGGACGGGACGGAAGTCGGCGAAGGCGGACGCTTCTTCGGACACGGCTTCCTCGGACACGGGTCCGACGGTGGCGGGTCCGAGGGGCACGGCTTCTTCGGACACGGCCGCGACGGATACGGCTGGCCGCGCCTCGGGCGCCGAGGCGGTGGACGGCGCGTGATCCGCTTCCTCGGGCGGCGGCTCTTCCAGGCCCTCGTCGTCCTCCTCGTCCTGGCCGCCGTGCTCTACGCGTGCTTCTACCTCGCGCCCGGCGACGCGGCCCGGCTGGCCTGCGGCCCCAAGTGCTCGACCGCGCAGATCGTGCAGATCCGCGGCCAGATGGGCCTCGACGACCCGGTGTACGTGCAGTTCTGGCACTTCCTCAGCGGCATCGTCGCCGGTCACGACTACAGCACCGGCACCGATGTGCTGCACTGCCCGGCGCCCTGCCTCGGCCAGTCGTACCGCACCGGCGAACTCGTCACGTCGATGGTCGGCGAGAAGCTGCCCGCCACCGCGTCGCTCGCCTTCGGCGCGATGGTGCTGTGGCTGGTCATCGGCGTCGGCACCGGCCTGCTGTCCGCGCTGCGGCGCGGCACCGTCACCGAACGGGCCCTGACCGGCTTCACGTTGGTCGGCACGGCGACCCCGGTGTTCATCACGGGCATCCTGCTGCTCCTGCTCTTCTGCTCCTGGCTCCAGTGGCTGCCGTACCCCTCGTACGTCCCGCTCACCGAGGACCCGCAGCAGTGGGCGTGGAATCTGCTGCTGGCCTGGCTCGCGCTCGCCCTGGTGGAGGCCGCCAAGTACGCCCGGCTGACCCGCAGTTCGATGCTGGAGACGCTGGCGGAGGACCACATCCGCACCTTCCGCGCGTACGGCGTCAGCGAGCGGGCCATCGTCGTACGGCACGCGCTGCGGGGCGCGCTGACCCCGGTGATCGCGCTGTCCGCGCTGGACCTCGGCACGATGTTCGGCGGCGCGCTGCTCACTGAGACGCTGTTCAACATCCCCGGACTCGGGCAGCAGCTCGTGCAGTCCGTACAGATCAAGGACGTGCCGGTGGTGGTCGGGATCGTGCTGGTCATGGGCCTGGCCGTCGTCGTGGCCAACGCTGTCGCCGACGTGCTGTACGCGGTGGCCGACCGACGGGTGGTACTGGCATGACCGGGCAACTCACCGACCTGGAAGCCCCGTTGGTGGAGGTCGCGGGACTGCGGATCGAATTCCCCACCGAGGGCGGGGCCGTACGGGCCGTCGACGGACTGGACTTCACGCTCGGCGCGGGCGGCGCGCTCGGGCTCGTCGGCGAGTCGGGCTCCGGCAAGAGCGCGACCGCGTACGCCCTGCTCGGCCTGCACCGCGGTACGGGCGCGCGGGTCTCCGGGACCGTACGGGTCGCCGGGACCGACGTACTCGGCGCGGACGACGCCGAGTTGCGCGAGCTGCGCGGCGGGGCCGCCGCCATGGTCTTCCAGGACCCGCTGTCCTCGCTCGACCCCTACTACGCCATCGGCGACCAGATCGCCGAGGTCTACCGGGTGCACCACCGCGGCTCGCGCGCCGCGGCGCGGGCCCGCGCCGTCGAGGTCCTGGACCGCGTCGGCATCCCCGACGCCGCCCGCCGGTCCCGCTCCCGGCCGCACGAGTTCAGCGGCGGCATGCGCCAACGCGCCCTGATCGCGATGGCGTTGGCGTGCGAGCCGCGCCTGCTCATCGCCGACGAGCCCACGACGGCTCTCGACGTCACCGTCCAGGCCCAGATCCTCGACCTGCTGCACGAACTGCGGGCCGAGACCGGCATGGGGCTGCTGCTCGTCACCCACGACCTGGGCGTCGTCGCCGGGAGCGTCGACGACATCCTCGTCATGCGGGACGGCGCCGCCGTCGAACGCGGTCCGGTCGCCGAGGTGCTGGCCGCCCCGGCGCACGACTACACGCGGGCGCTGCTGTCGGCGGTGCCCCGGATCGACCCGCGGCCGACGGACAGCGGGGAGCCGGGCGCGGCTCCCGCGCCCGTGGGCGCGGCGACACCACGCGGACGCGGTGCGCGTACGGGCACGGCCGAAGAGCCCGGCTCCGAGCCCCTGCTGGAAGCGGTCGCGCTGCGGCGGGAGTTCGGCAAGGGGCGGCAGCGGCTCACGGCCGTGGACGACGTGTCGCTCCAGGTCAGGGCCGGGGAGACGCTCGGCATCGTGGGCGAGAGCGGCAGCGGCAAGACGACGCTCGGGCGGATGCTCGTGCGGCTGCTCGACCCGAGCGCGGGCGAGATCCGCTACCGGGGCCGGGAGATCGGCGGCCTGGGGGACAAGGCGCTGCGCCCGCTGCGGCGCGAGCTGCAAATGGTCTTCCAGGACCCGGTCTCCTCGCTCAACCCGCGCCGCAGCATCGGCGAGTCCATCGCGGACCCGCTGCGGGCGGCGGGTGAACTGAGCGACAAGGCCGTCGTCGGCCGGGTGAAGGAACTGCTGGAGCGGGTCGGCCTCGACCCGGAGTGGTACCACAGGTACCCGCACGAGTTCAGCGGCGGGCAGCGCCAACGCGTCGGTATCGCACGGGCCTTGGCGCCCGAGCCGAAGCTCATCGTGTGCGACGAGCCGGTCTCCGCGCTGGACGTCACCACGCAGGCGCAGGTCGTCGCGCTGCTCGCGGAACTCCGCCGCGACCTCGGCCTGTCGCTGGTCTTCATCGCCCACGACCTCGCCGTGGTACGGCAGGTGAGCGACCGCGTCGCGGTGATGCGCGGCGGCCGGATCGTGGAGTCCGGCACGGTCGACGAGGTCTACGACGCGCCTCAGGACCCGTACACCAAGGGCCTGTTGGCGGCCGTCCCGGTGCTGGACCCGGCCGAATCCGCGGCCCGCAGGGCGGACCGCAGGGAACTGCGGAGCGTGATGGTGACCGCACCTTAGGTCACATCAACGCGTGGCAGTGTGAGAAGTTACGCCCGTTCACCCCTTTTGGTGGGGGGGGGGGCCACCCGCCCCCCCCCCCCCCCCCCGCCCGGCATAACAAGTCCAGCCCCGGGGGCGCCGGGGGCCCGGGGGGCCCCCCCCCCCCAAAAAGGTGTTGGGGGGGCG
>NZ_JBIBFQ010000004.1:407999-630733 GCF_042955955.1 Streptomyces sp. NPDC008317 | reverse complement strand
AAACTTGTGTGTGTTTTTGTTTTTGTGACCCGCCTTCCGCTGTTTGGGGGGGGGGCGCCCCCCCCCCCCCCCCCCCCCCACCGCCGTACCGGAATAACGTCTTCGCGCCGGGCGGACGCAGGTCCCGTGGGCGCCACCCGGCCGACATTCCGTTGTGGCCGAGCCAGGGAGAAAGGGGGCGTACACGTGCGTATCGCATTGCTCACCGAGGGTGGTTACCCGTACGCGCGAGGTGAAGGGGGTGCGTGGTGCGACCGGCTCGTCCGCGGTCTCGCGCACCACGAATTCGACGTGTACGCGCTCAGCCGGTCACCGCGGACGGAGGCGGGGGGCCGCGTCGAAGTGCCGTCGCACGTACGGCGGTTCCGCGCGGAACGCCTCTGGGGGGAGCCCCCGGCCGCCGCCCTCGCGCCGACGTGCGGCGGCGGCCGGGCGGCCAGACGCGCCAGACGCGCCGACTTCCTCACCCACTACCGCGACCTGGTCGCGGCGCTGGCCGGCGGCGCCGGGCTCGGCTCCGCCGACCGGGCGGACCGTTTCGCCTCCGGGCTGTACGGTCTCGCCGAGGTCGCCGCAGAACACGGCGGCCTGCCCGACCTGTTGCGCGGCGAGGACGCGCTCGCCGCCCTGGAGTCGGCGTGCCGCGCCCCCGGGGTGCGTCCCGTGCTCGGCGACATCGTCGTCACCGAACTCCTCGCCGTCGCCGAGTTGTTGGAGCGCCAGCTCAGGCCGCTGTCCGCGCCCTGGTACGGGTCGAGCGAACTGGGCGCCGTCGATGTCTGCCACGCCGTCTCCGGGGGCCCGGCGGCCTTGCCCGGCCTGCTGGCCAAACGGTTCTGCGGAACGCCGCTCATCGTCACCGAGTACACCGTGCGGGTACGGGAGGCGCTGCTCGGGAACCGCGCGGCCGGACTGGCCGGAGCCGTACGGGTGGTGCTCGGCGACTACCACCGGCTGCTCGCCGGGGAGAGCTACCGGCAGGCCGCGCTCGTCACGCCTGGCTCCACGCATGTGCGGCGCTGGCAGGAGCGGTGCGGGGCGCCGCGCGACCGGATGCGGACCATCCATCCGGGGATCGACGCGGCGCGCTTCGCCCTCGCGGGCGAGGCCGCCGAGGCCGAGGCCACCGCGCCCGCCGCGCACGCCGACCCCACGCTCGCCTGGGTCGGCAGGATCGATCCGGCCAAGGACCTCATCGCGCTGCTGCACGCCTTCCGCGCGATACGCGCCGACGAGCCGCGGGCGCGGCTGCGGATCTTCTACCTGCGGCTGCGCGCCGCCGACGAACGCGCGGCCTCCTACCTCGGGCACTGCCGGACGCTCGCCGCGCAGCTCTTCCCGTACGAGGCCGCCGACGCCAACGCCGTCGGTGAGAGTCCCGTCAGCTTCGAGGAGATCGGGTCGCCCGGCGCGCCCGAACTCGCCGACGCGTACGCCGCGGGCGACGTCGTGGTGCTCTCCAGCAGCGCGGAAGGCTTTCCGCTGAGCCTGGTCGAGGCGATGTTCTGCGGGCGGCCCACCGTGTCCACCGACGTGGGGGCCGTCCGCGAGGTCATCGGCGGCACCGGGCTCGTCGTGCCGCCGCGCAACCCCAAGGCGCTGGCGGACGCCGTCGTCGATCTGCTGCGCGGGCCCGAGCGGGCGTCGCGGCTCGGGGCGGCGGCCCGGGAGCGGGCGCTCGCGCTCTTCACCGTCACCCGGTGCGTGGACGCCTTCCGCGAGAGCTATCTCGACGTGGTCGCGCACCATCCCGTGCGGCGCGAGCCGCTGCTCGACGCGGCGGGCGATCCGCGGCCGTTCACGGCTCCCGCCGAGTCGCACGTCCCGGCCCGCCTGGCCCCCACCCCCGCCCACCCCGCCTGGTCCCGCACCCCCGAACCCGTAGGTGCCCCGTCCGCCTCCGGAGGCTCCCCCTCATGACCACGCCGACCCCCGCCCACGCCTTACTCACCCGCCTCACCGCCCAGGCCGCCCCGCCCGCCTCACCCCTGCGGCTCCCGCCCCACGACCCCGACGACCCCACCGCCATAGACATAGACGCCTACGACGACGAGGCCACCCCCCACTCCCTCGACGAGACGGTCACGGCCCTCTTCGGCGCCTCCCGCCTCCCGGCGCGGAACCCGGACACCGACGAGCACCCGGCCGAGCTGCGTCCGGCCCCCCCGGACGGCGACCCGTCGCGCGTACGGTCCCGGACCGCCGTCGCGGACGACGCACAACCGTCCGCTGCCGCGCCCGAGACCGCCGCCCAGCCGTGCCCAGCCGCCCCGACCCGCACAGATTCGTCCGGAGCCGCCGCGCCATCGAGTCCGGACGCTTCCGCATCCGAAGTGCCCGTCGCGGACCGGGGCTTGGCGGTGCTTGGCGACCCCGCTCGCGAGCGGGGTGAGCCCCGCTCAGGCGCGGGCCCCCGCGTCACCGACGAGCCGCAGGCCCACGCGGATTCGGCGCGGCGGCCCGAGCCGGGGCCGGTAAACCCGGGTGATGACGGGGCGCACGGCTTGCCTGACGCTCGCCTCGCGGACCCGGATGGTGCCGCAGCCGTGAGCCGTGCGGACCTCGCGCGGTCCGAGACCCGCCCGGGCGCGAACGTTTCCGTATCCGAAGTGCCCGTCGTGGACGGGGACTTGGCCCTGCTTGGCGGCTCTGCTCGCGAGCGGGACGGTTCGGTACCGGGCGGCCTGGACGCTGACGGCGGGTTGCGCTCGGGCGCGGGCCTCCGCGTTGCCGAGGGCCCCGAGGCGGAGGGCGATTCGGCGCGCGCGGGCGCAAACGCTTCCGTACTCGAAGTGCCGGTCCTGGACGGGGACTTGGCCCTGCTTGGCGGCCCCGCTCGCGAGCGGCGCGGGCCGGTACCGGTCGGCCTGGACGCCGAGGGTGCGGCTCGACGCGGTGCTGGGGCGGGGGCGGGTGGGGAGGCGCGGCCCGGAGGGCGGTTGGTGGGGATCGACGGCGGGCGACGGGCCGCGCGGGGCGGGCCGCAGGCCGGCGGGCGGGTGGCGGACTTTCGGGCGGGGCGGCCGGGCGGTGCGGACGAGCCGCGGCGCAGGGGGCCCGCCGACCCCGTACGGGGAGTGATGCACCGGCACGAGGCGCTGATCGCGGGCGCCGTGGACGAGTGGGAGATCGCGGCCGGGCTGGAAGCCCACGGCGTGACGGACGGAGCCGCGCGACGCCTGCGGCACCGGGACGTCTTCGGGCTCGCGGAGGAGCTGTACGCGCGGGTCCCGAGGGCGGTACGCCGACTGGAGGCGGCGCCGGGGGAGCGGGAACGGGCCCTGCCGCGCTGGCGGACCGGGGCCGCGCAGGCGGTGCCGGGCGCGGTGTGCGCGCTGGCGGCCGGAGCCCCCGGAAGCGTACGGCTGCCGCTGCTGGCGTTCGTCGCCGTCGTCGCGTGGGCCGCCGTACGGATCGGACCGCTGCGGGTCGAGCGCGGCGCGGGCGCCGCCGTATGGACGTACGGCCTGCTCGGCTACGCGCTGTACGCCGGGCACGCCACCGGCCGCACCGCCGGCGCCGCCACCCTCGCGGCGCTCACCTTCGCCCTGCTGCCCGCCGCGTACTGCGCGCACTGGCTCGCCGTCCGCTCCAGGGCCCAACTCGCCCCCAGCCACGGCCTGTCGGACTTCGCCGACGCCGTACGCCCCCGCCTGGCCGCGGCCCTCGCCGTGTACGCCGTCGCGCTGATCGCCCTGCTCGACACGGCCACCGCCGTCGCGGGCTCCGCGCCACTGGCCGGACCGGCCGCCCTCGGCCTGCTGCTCTTCGCCGCGCGCCTGCTGTCCGTGCACGGCTTCCCCGGCCACGCGGCGGCCGGTCTCGGAGCGGCCTGCGCCGCCGAGGCGCTGACCCTCGCCGCGACCCCCCTGCACCTCGGCCCTGCCCCCGCCACCGCGCAAGCCGTCATCTGCGGCGCCGCCGCACTCGTGCTGACCGCGCAGGCGTTCCGCGTGCTGCCCCGTGCCTCCGCGCACCGGCCGCCGCCGCGCCACCACCCCTGACCTCAGCAGAACGAACGACCAGGAGAACACCCCTTGACCAGGTACCGAACCGCCCCGACCCCGACCGCGGCCCGACGCCGGGCACGCCCTCTCCTCGTCCGCGAGGACGGCCTTCCGCCCCGCGGGCGCACGACGGGACACTCGGCGCAGGCACTCGGAGGCACGCGATGAGAGTGCTGCTGCTCGGAGCCGACGGCTTCCTCGGCCGGCATGTCGCGGAGCGGCTCCTCGCCGACCCCGCCGTCCAGCTCACCGCGCTCGGCAGGAGCGACGACGCGGACGTCCGCTTCGACCTGGCGAGCGGCGCGCCCGGCGTCCTCGCCAGGTTCCTGGACGCCGTGCACCCCGGAGTCGTGATCAACTGCGCCGGTACGACCAGGGGCGGTGCCCGCGAGCTGACCCGGCAGAACACCGTCGCCGTCGCCACCGTCTGCGAGGCGATGCGCCGCAGCCAGGTCGACGCCCGGCTCGTCCAGCTCGGCTGCGGCTCCGAGTACGGGCCCTCGCCGCAGGGCGCGTCCACCGGCGAGGACGCGGTGCCGCGCCCCGGCGGCCCGTACGGCGTCAGCAAGCTCGCCGCGACCGAACTGGTCCTCAGCTCAGGTCTCGACGCGGTGGTGCTGCGGGTGTTCAGCCCGGTCGGCCCCGGCACCCCGACCGGGGCCCCGCTCGGCCGGGTCGCCGAAACCCTGCGCCGCGCGATGCAGAACGGCGACGGCGAGCTGAAACTCGGCGGCCTCGGCGTCCAGCGCGACTTCATCGACGCCCGCGACGTGGCCCGCGCCGTGCACGCCGCGTCGCTGTCCGCCGCGCAGGGCGTGGTGAACATCGGCAGCGGCCGGGCCGTCCGGATGCGTGAGATGGCCGCGGCCCTCGCCCATGTGGCGGGCTACGAGGGCTCGCTGCACGAGCTGGACGAGACGCCCGCCTCCGCCGGGCCGCCCCCGTACCCCGACGGCTGCGGCGGCTGGCAGCAGGCCGACGTCCGTACCGCCAGGGACCGGCTCGGCTGGCGGCCCCGGATCGGCCTGGAGGAGTCCCTGGCCGATGTGTGGATGGAGGCGGCATGTCGCGTCTGACGCGACCGCACCAGTGGGGCACGGGACTGCGCCGCCGTGCGGGCGCGGGCCGGGACGCGATGGGCTTCGGCGTCCCGGCGTTCGCGCACCCGCTGGTCGCCCCCACCGAATGGGCCGAACTGGCCCGGCCGGGGGCGCCGCTGCACTGGGCCGCCTTCGACGTGGCCCGCGGCCCCGGTACACGGCCCGACCCGCTGTACGGAGAGGTCGTCGGCCGCGTCCGTGAGAACGGCGTCCCGGTCCTCGGACTGCTGGACTGCCGCAACGGCACCCGGCCCTTCGGCGACCTGCTCGCCGACGCCTCCCACTACCTGGACTGGTACCGGGTCGACGGCTTCTACCTGGACCGCGCCCCGACCGGCCGCGCCGACGCCGCCGAGTGCCGCCGGGTGGTGACCACGCTGCGGGCACTGCTGCACGCGGACGACGAGGACACCGAGGACACCGGGGGCACCGGGGGCACGGAGGGCGCGGAGGGCAACGAGGACGCCGCGGACAGCAGAGGCAGATGGGGCAGTGGGGCCAGTGGGGCCAGTGGGGCCAGCGGGAGAGCGGGAGCCGCCGCCTCGCGCCTGCCGGAGAGCGGCGGCGGCCAGATCGTCCTCGGCCACGGCGAGCACCCGTGGCCCGGATACGCCGAGCTGGCCGACCAGCTCGTCACCTTCTGCGGCCCCTGGACCAGTTACCGCTGGTCGGAGGCGCCGGAGTGGACGGCCGCGTACCCGCCGGAACGCTTCGTGCACCTGGTGCACGGCCTGCCCAGGTCCCATCTGGACACCGCCCTGCGGATCGCCCGCTGGCAGGGCGCGTCCACGGTGTGCCTCACCGACCGCACGGACCGGGACGGCGCCGACCCGTGGGCGGGCCTGGCCGGATACTGGCACGAAGCCGTCCGTATGCTGCGCAAACAGCCGTCGCCGAGCACGTAGCACCGGCGCGGCGGCCCCTCGGACCGGGCATGGCCAGGGCGCGGGGGGAGCGCGGCCGGAGCGTGACCGGGACGTGACCGGGATGTGAGCCGATTCCGTCTCGGTCCTCGGACCGGGTGTCTTGGAATGAAGACCGGCGTGGCAGTGTTGCAGGGACAGCACGTACCGCACGTACTGACTGATGACCGACCAACCGTATTGCTGAGGTCCCTGTGTCGCTGCCACCCCTGGTCGAGCCGGCCGCCGAGCTCTCCGTTGACGAGGTCCGCAGGTATTCGCGCCATCTGATCATCCCCGACGTGGGAATGGACGGCCAGAAGCGGCTGAAGAACGCCAAGGTGCTGTGTGTCGGCGCCGGCGGGCTCGGCTCTCCGGCCCTGATGTACCTGGCCGCCGCGGGCGTCGGCACGCTCGGCATCGTCGAATTCGACGAGGTCGACGAGTCGAACCTCCAGCGTCAGATCATCCACAGCCAGGCCGACATCGGCCGCTCGAAGGCCGAATCCGCCCGCGACTCCGTCAAGGGCATCAACCCGTACGTGAACGTCGTCCTGCACGAAGAGCGGCTCGAAGCCGAGAACGTGATGGAGATCTTCTCCCAGTACGACCTGATCGTCGACGGCACGGACAACTTCGCGACCCGCTACCTGGTCAACGACGCGTGCGTGCTGCTGGGCAAGCCCTACGTCTGGGGCTCCATCTACCGCTTCGACGGCCAGGCATCGGTCTTCTGGTCCGAGCACGGCCCCTGCTACCGCTGCCTCTACCCGGAGCCCCCGCCCCCCGGCATGGTCCCCTCCTGCGCCGAGGGCGGCGTCCTCGGCGTGCTGTGCGCGTCCATCGGCTCGATCCAGGTCACCGAGGCCATCAAGCTGCTCGCGGGCATCGGCGAGCCGCTGCTCGGCCGCCTGATGATCTACGACGCCCTGGAGATGACGTACCGCACGGTGAAGGTCCGCAAGGACCCGGACTGCGCGGTCTGCGGCGAGAACCCGACCGTCACCGAGCTGATCGACTACGAGGCGTTCTGCGGCGTCGTGTCCGAGGAGGCCCAGGAGGCCGCGCTCGGCTCGACCATCACTCCCAAGCAGCTCAAGGAGTGGATGGACGACGGCGAGAACATCGAGGTCATCGATGTCCGCGAGCCGAACGAGTACGAGATCGTCTCCATCCCCGGCGCGAAGCTCATCCCGAAGAACGAGTTCCTGATGGGAAGCGCCCTGGAGCACTTGCCGCAGGACAAGCGGATCGTCCTGCACTGCAAGACCGGTGTGCGCTCCGCGGAGGTCCTCGCCGTCCTGAAGTCCGCGGGCTTCTCCGACGCCGTGCACGTCGGCGGCGGCGTGATCGGCTGGGTCAACACGATCGAGCCCGACAAGCCGGTGTACTAAGCCAGTTGAAGCGGTCTCACGGCGGAGGGGCCCGGTGCCACGCACCGGGCCCCTCCGCCGTCCCGTCATGTCCTGTTGTTCCAGATGCCCTTGACGGTATCGAAACTGTGACGGACCCATGACCTGCCCATGAGAGAGCCGGGGGGCGAAGGAGGTAGCGTCAGGGGCTCCCGTGCGGAGTGATCCGTACGGAGCAGGGACATTTCACTGAGGGGGACCACTACGTGAAAACGCAGAAAAACCGGCGGACCGGACGGGGAATGAAGGCCAGGGCCGCCGCGGTGACGGCGGGCACGCTCGCCATGGTGCTGGGCGCCTCCGTCGCCGCCAGCGCCGAGGGCGGCTCGCCCGCGCTCACCACCGTCAAGGACGCGCAGAGCCACACCGCCGCACCCGGCGTCTCGACGTTCTCCACGAACGCCGCGCAGGACGACAAGATCTGGTCGTTCGGCATCGACGGCCGCGACTCCAGCGGCCGGATCTGGAGCTACCCGCCGAAGGCGAACGGCTTCGGCTCCCGCACCCAGACCGGCTACGGGATGGGCAGCGCCAACGCGTTCTTCAAGAACAACTCGGGCAACGACACGCACGTGAACGTCTACGCGCGGTTCGGCGGCACGCTCCGGATCTTCTCGGCGGCCTCGCCCGACGAGGGCACCGTGATCGGCACCGGCTGGAACGTCTACAACGCCTTCGTGACGCCGGGCAACGTCGGCGGCGCCGCCAACCCGGACCTGCTCGCCCGTGACAGCAGCGGCGTGCTGTGGCTCTACCTGTCCTACGCGGACGGCACGTTCGCCAAGAAGCGCAAGGTCGGCGGTGGGTGGAACACCTACAACCAGATCGCCGGCCGCGGTGACCTCACCGGTGACGGCAAGCCCGACATCGTGGCCCGCGACAGCAGCGGTGCGCTCTGGCTCTACAAGGGCACCGGCAACATCGACGCGCCGTTCGCCGCGCGGACGAAGATCGGCGGTGGGTGGAACACCTACAACAAGATCCTCAGCCTGGGCGACACCAGCGGTGACGGTCGCAACGACCTGATCGCCCGCGACACGTCGGGTGTCCTGTGGCTGTACAAGGGCACCGGCAACGCCGGCGCCCCGTTCGCGGCCCGCGTGAAGATCGGCGGCGGCTGGAACACGTACAACTACCTGTTCTAAGCCGCGCCGTCCTCCGGATCGCGCCGTTCGAACCGTGAAACGAGGCCCGCCGCCCGGAACTCCTCCGGGCGGCGGGCCTCTCACATGGTCCGGTTCAGCGGTTGACGGTCTGGATCTCCTGGACCGTGACCGGGTGGTCCTGGGTGATCACACCGTTCGGCAGCGGCGGGTTGTCGGCCGCGCCGTCCGAACCGCGCCAGGAGACCTTCCAGGTGGCCGTCACGTTCAGGTCGTACGCGCCGGTGCTCTGCGTGGAGCGCCGATACGTCACACCGCACGGCGGGTTGCCGGTGGCGCCCTCGGTGTACGGGGCGCCGACCTGGCCGCCCTTGCCGATGGGGCACTCGGCGGAGGACGGGTACACGGTGGCGTCCGACGTCCCCGGACCGATGTGGACGCTGGTCGGCGTGGCCGTCGTCTCGGCCCACATGGCCTGCGCGCCGGGGATGTTGAGTTCGGCCCTGACGGTGACCGGCGCGTAGTTCTCGTTCAGCGTCACCCAGGTGGGCAGATTGACGGTCTGGGTGCCCACCGGATTCGTCCGGATGTCCACGCCCGGCACCTTGGTGTGCGCGAAGGCGAGCCTGGCCAGCATCTCCGTGGTGATCACATTCGGCGTACCGGCGGGCGGGCGCTGGCCGTTGGGGACCCAGAAGGGCAGCGTGCCGTTGCAGTCGAAGCGGTCGGGGCTGTCGGAGTTGGGATTCGTCACCGGCCCCCAGAAAGCGCCCTTGCCCTGCTGGTCGAGATTGAAGTTCTTGTACGCCTTCTCGCCGTTGCCGCTCCAGGTCCTGCCCTCCGAATAGTGCTTCTTGTACTCGTCCATGGCCTGCATGGCGTAATTGGCCTGGCCCGGATACTCGTTGGTCTCCTTGACCTGCTTCTCGACCATCTTCTTGAATTCGGCGGGGCCGGCGACGGGGCCGATCCAGCACGGCGGCGGCGTCCACGTCACATTGTCGGCGGCGCCGAGCGAATGGCCTCCCGAGCCCTTCGCGCTGGTGTCCGTGGGATAGGTGACCTGGACGCCCGCGCTCAGATTGCCCTTGTCGTCACCCGAGCCGCTGGTCTTGCCGCCGGGCACGTCGGCGAAGGCCGGGGCGGCGACGGTGGCCGTGGCGGCCGTCACGAGGATCGCGGTGGCCGCGCCAAGAGCCGCACGGCGCAGGCCCGTTGCCGGGCCCGATGGGGTGGTCACTCCTTGCATTGCGTTGCCTTCGCTTTCGCATCGACGGACACGGCTTGCCACAGGTCGGCCCCCGCGGGGAACTTGGCCATGACGATCGTGAAGTACACGTAACTGCTGTCGGTGACCGCGGTGCCGAGGAGCTTGCCCGACCTGACGTCCTTGCCGTAGACCTTGCCCTGGAAGTCGCAGAAGCCGACCGTGGCGGCGGTCTTCGCCGAGGTCACCTTCACCGTGGGCCGGTAGAAGCGGTCGGTGCCGGTCTCGGTCCAGCCGCCGTCCACCGCCTGCCCGATCTGCGTACGGGCATACGCGGCGGCGCTGCCGCCCGGCTGCGCGTACTGCGCCACCAGCGGCTCGTTGACATTCCGCTTCACGATGCCGTGGGCGATGCTGCGCATGAAGTTGGCGGCGTTGCCCAGCGCGGCGGCCTCGGCGTGACCGGTCGGCGCGGGCCAGTCGAAGACCAGCTTCAGATCGCCCGGCAGCGCCAGGTTCGGATCCTGCGTCACGGGCGGCGCGGTCGGCTCGGCGGACGCCGACGCCGTGGGAGAGGCGGCCGTCGCGGTGGGGGAGGCGGTGTTCGCCGAATCCCCGTGGATCGTGTCGGAGCCGCCACCTCCACCGCCGCCGCAGGCGGACAGCGCCAGGACGGCGGTCGCCGTCAACGCGGCGGCCGTGGCGCCGCAGTGGACTCGCATGGTCAACGCTCCCGATCGGTGCTCACCGGGCACCGACGGGCACCGGCCGAACAACACATCGAACGCCGAACACCCCTTGGCCCCGTATCCAAGTGGAATCCAACGTACCCAAGGCGGCGGCCCGTGTTGAGAGGGGAAGTGTGCTGGTTCGGTCACGTGCGGGTCACCGCGACGGCACAGCCGCCGATTCCACCCGGATGCCGCGCAACCCGGCAAGGACACAACCCCTCCTAACGGATAGTCGGCGACCTATTGGATACAAGTGGTGGGTCCCGAACAAACGCCGTAAAAGCAGCGAATGGGCTCGAACGCGTCGAACACCGCGGAGAACACGACGACTTCGCGTGGCGCGGAGCACCCGAGCCCTCGAAGAACCTTCGAAAGGCAAGGCACGTCATGCAGCAGAGCCGCACCACCGGTACCCGTACCCGTACCGTCCGCCGTATCGCCCTCACCACGGCCGCGGTGGCGCTCGCGGTCGCCGTACCCGCCGCCGCGGCGCAGGCGCAGTCCCAGCCGCGGACCGCGTCCCACACGACCGGGCAGTCCCACACGACCGGGCACGGGCACGCGGTCGCGCACCAGGCGCCCACGGCGCACAAGGCCCACAAGGGCGCCAAGGCCGAGCCGGTGATCGGCTCCGGCAGCCCGCAGTCCACGACGGGACGCGTCGCCGACTTCTACGGGTCCTACATCGACGCCGTCTGGGACACCGACAGCGGCCACCTCGGCGCCGACCTGCGGTCGCACTTCCTGACCAAGGGCCTCCAGAAGAAGCTCGCCGCGTGGGAGAAGAAGAACCACGCGGACGGCGTGCTGCGCGCCCAGGACGTACCGACGGCGTGGCGCGTGACGTACGCGGGCAGCGGCGCGGGACACGCCTTCACCAATGTGCGCCTGACGTTCGGCGGGAAGGGCCACGAGACGTATCAGACGCTCAAGGTGCGGTCGGACCTGGCGACGAAGAAGATCTCCGACATCAAGTAGCGCGCGGGGCCCGCTGATTCGGTCCTTCGGACCGGTCGGCGGGGTCGGCCGGCCGGTTCCCGGCGTCGTACGGCGCCGGGGTCCGGCCGGCCGCGGAGTACGTCAACCCGCCCGCTACAGCTCGCCCTTGCGGGTGAGGTGGTGGAAGGAGACCCAGCCGGGCAGCACCGGCAGCCAGAAGGTCAGCAGCCGGAAGAAGAGCACGGCCGGAGTGGCGACCTCCTTCGGCAGCCCGGCGGCGATCAGACCACCGGTGAGGGCGAGTTCGACGGCCCCGACGCCACCGGGGGTGGGCGCGGCGGACCCCAGCGCGTTGCCCGCGAGGAAGACGACGGCGATGGCCGCGTAACTGAGGTGGCCGCCGAAGGCCCGTACGCAGCCGTCCAGGCAGATCACGAAGGTGACCGTCAGCATCAGCGTGCCGCCGATGCCGGTGATCAGCTTCGCGGGCCGCTGGAGCACGTCCAGCATGCGCGGCACGACCCCGGCGAACAGCGCGCGTACCCGCGTCGAGACGAACTTCCGCAGCGCGGGCACCGCCGTGACGACCAGCACCAGCACGCCCGCGGTCAGCAGCCCGGCCATGACCGTACGGGACGGCGACAGCGACGGCGTCTTCTCCGTACCGGTGATGAAGCCGAACGCCATCAGCAGCACCACGTGCGAGCCGAGGCCCACGAGCTGGGAGGCGCCGACGCTCGCCACCGCCAGGCCGGGCCGTACGCCCGCCTTCTGCAAGTAGCGGGTGTTGAGCGCGACACCGCCGACCGCGGCCGGGGCGACCAGCTTCACGAACGACCCGGCGACCTGCGCGAGCACCGTCTTCACCAGCGACAGCCGCTCCGGTACGAACCCGGAGAGCGCGCACGCGGCGGCGACGTAACTGGCCGCGGAGCCGAGGACCGCGATCACCGCCCACCGCCAGTCGGCGTTGGCGATGGCGTCGCCGATCGGCACGGAACTGAGCTGGGAGAGCAGGAAATACGCGGCGAAGGCGCCCGCGATCACCGTGATCAGCGTGCGCGGCTTGATGCGTTCGAGACGGACCGGCTCGACCGGCGCCTGCGGACGGATCAGCAGCACCTGCTGGCGGATGAGGGAGAGCAGGTCGTCCTCGCGGGCCTCCTCCAGCGCGTCCTCTATGGCCCGCTTCTCCGCCTTGCTCTCGGCCTTGCGCTCGGCCTTCCGGCCCGCCTTGAGCTTGCCCGCCTTGAGGTCTCCGGCCTTGAGGTCCCCGGCTCTGAGGTCTCCGGTTCTGAGATCCCCGGCCTTGAGGTCCCCGGCTCTGAGGTCCCCTGGCGGCACCGCCGCCGTCGCGCCGCCGTGCGCCACATCGGCGCCGTGCGCGCGCTCCGCGGCCCGTGCCTCCTTCTCCGCCGCCGACGCCGCGAGCACCGCGTCCCGCTCGCGCTGCGCGCGGGCCCGCCCGAGCACCTTCAGACGCGCCCGGGTCTCTCGGCTCAGCGCGATCGGCTGGAGCAGCGGCAGCGAGTTGGCGACCCGGTCGGGACCGAGCACCGCGAGCCCCGAGGCCACCGCGCGCTCGGGCCCCACCCGCAGCGCCAGCGTCGTCAGCATCTGCGCGATGTCCATCCGCAGCACGATGTCCCCGGCCGCGATCTCACCGCCGCGCAGCTCGGTCAGCACGACCTTGCCGGAACGATCCACCAGCAGCGACTCACCGACCAGCCGCCGGTGCGCGATCCGCCGCGACTGGAGCGCCCGCACCTGCGTCCACGCCTCGCGCAGCAGGTCGTCGGTGATCTCGTCGTCCGCGAGCGAGTCGAACCGCCGGCCGCCGATGTGCTCGTAGACCAGCATCACCGCGTCGGGGCCCAGCTCGGAGGTGGCGATCAGCTTCGGCGCGTTGGCCCCGGCGGCGATGGCCGCGTACGCCAGCAGCGCCTCCTGCTCCAGCGCCTGCCGCAGCGACAGCAGACTGCGCCGCTGCGTGATCCCGCCGACCAGGGCGAGTCGCCGCCACAGCCGGTAGAAGAAACCGTGCGCCTGCTGCTCCCGGTCGACCACCGTGACGTCCAGCGGCGGGCCGTCCTCCAGCGTCACCAGATACGCCCGGCCGCGGTCGGAGTCCGCGGTCTCCGGGCCGTCCAGCTCGACCCGGCGCGCGGTCTGCGGCGCGAAGCCGACCCGGCGCAGGCCCGCGAGCAGGTGCTGCCCGGTCGGCCGGACGTTCGGCGAGCCGACCGCGTAGACCGTGCCGTAGGCGACCGTCCAGCCGATCAGCACGGTGACGGCGATCGAGAACGGTGTCGTGTAGCCGCCGACCAGCACCGCGAAGGCGTCCAGCAGCAGCACGAACCACAGCGCGACCCGCCAGCGCGGTCTGCGCGCCATCCCGACCGCCGTCACATAGGCGATGACGGGCGCGAGATAGCCGTGCACGGGGTCGGTGAGGCCGGTGCCGCCGGGCGCGCTGTGGGTCAGCGCCTCCTGGATCGGATTCGGCGCGGAACTGGTCACCCACAAGTCGGTGGCGAGCGCGGCGCCGTGCGCGAGGACGGCCGCCAGGACGCCGTCGGCGATCCGCAGCCCGTCCCGCTTGACCAGCCGCTCGATCGCGAAGGCGACCGGCACGATCAGTACGGCGATGCTCGCGGTCAGGCCCGCGAAGGACGACAGGGCGTCGGGCGCGTGGTCGGCGCCCTTGGAGATGTCCGTCTCCAGGCCGGTGGTCGTCGCGTGCGCGAAGCCCGCGATGGCCAGCACGACCGCGATGCCCAGCAGCCCGAACAGGAAGCGCATCAGGTCGGCGGGGCGGTGCACGCGGGCGGCGAGCAGCGGTTCGTCGACCAGGACGGTGCCGGGTCCCGGCCCTGGGGTCAGGGTGGGAGCGGGGCCGGGGGCGGTGCCGGACGCGGTGTCCGGGGTCTTCTCGGGCGTGGCGCCGGACACCGTGCCTGGCGTGGCGCCGGACGCGGTGCCGGACGCGGTGTCGGGTGTGGCCTCGGGCGTCGTGTCGTCTGCGGCGGCCCGGTCGGCGTCCGGGCCGGTGTCCGTCGCGGGTTCGGCCACGGCGTCACGCGTGGTGTCGGGCACGGGCAGGTCGGACAGGCGCGCCCTGTGGGCCCCGTTCGCGGCCGGCGCGGCGGGGTGCGCGGGCAGCGCGTCGGGGGCGCGGTCGGCCGGTCCGGCCTGCTCCGCGCCCGGCTGCTGCTCCCCAGCCGTCTCTTCTTCTTGATCTCGTATCACCAGTCACCGCCCGGACGATGGTGGCATGAGAGGTCTGCGAATGGGACCGGAACCCCCCGTTGTCGGTGGTCTGGGGCAGGATTGTTCGGATGAGCGAGGAGTACGACCCCGGTGCCCCCACGGAGTACGCGGAGCGGGTGCTGGACACCGTAGAACTGATCCCGCCCGGCCGCGTGATGACATACGGCGATGTCGCGGAATACCTGGGCGAAGGCGGTCCGCGACAGGTCGGCCGGGTCATGGCGCTGTACGGCGGCGGCGTGACCTGGTGGCGTGTCGTGCGCTCCGACGGGACGCTGCTGCCCGGCCACGAGCTGAGCGCGCTGGACGCGTACCGCGCCGAGGGCACCCCGCTGCGTGAGCGCGGCCCGGCCGCCGAGGGGCACATACCGCGCGTCGACATGCGCAGGGCCCGCTGGGACGGGGGCGCCGCCGACCTCGCGGGGGGCGGCAGCGGCTGACGGCCGGGGACTCATGTCCTCCAGCTTCCGTCATCGGCGCCGCCGCGATGGCATCGGCCGTCCGTACGGAGTACATCCCGCGCGTGGCGTAGCGTCGACAGCTCCCGTCCGGGAACGCGATCCCGGCGGCGTACGTGACCCGGTACGCGGTCTCGTACGCGTCCCCGTACGACCGCCAGAGCCCGTGACCGACTAAGTGACCGATCCCGCGACCGGTCCTGTGACCGACCTCCTGCCCGAGCTTGTGCCAGAGCCCGCGGCAGAATCCGTGACCGACCCCATGACCGACTACGTGACCGATCCCGCACCCGACTCCGTACGCGCATCTGATCCTGGCCCCGACAGAACCGGCGAACCACGTGACATCCTCCTCGGTCTCCTCCGCCACCTCGGCAGTGCCGCACCAGGCGCACCGGGGTGCGGGCGGCGGCGGGTACCGGTTGGTGCGGACGCCGCCGGTGGCCGCGACGCCTCCTGTGCTGGACGCGGCACAGCGCGCGGTGGTTGAGCACGGGCAGGGGCCGCTGCTGGTGCTGGCGGGGCCCGGCACCGGCAAGACGACCACGCTCGTCGAGGCGGTCACCGCGCGGGTGCGGGCCGGGACGGATCCCGACCGGATTCTCGTGCTCACCTTCAGCCGCAAGGCCGCCGTCGAGCTGCGCGACCGGCTGGCGGCGCGGGCGGCGGCGGAACCCGACGGTCCGGGCGGCGCGACCGGCGGGGTGGTGGCGCCGCACGCCACCACCTTCCACTCCTTCTGCTACGCCCTGGTCCGCGAGCACCAGGCGCCCGAGCTGTTCGCCGACCCGATCAGGCTGCTGTCGGGACCCGAGCAGGACCTGCTGGTCCGCGAGCTGCTGGCCGGAGAGGCCATGCTCGAACGCGACGGGCGCGGCAAATTCCGCTGGCCGGACGACCTGCGGGCCGCGCGCACCACGCGCGGATTCGCCGACGAGGTGCGCGCGGTGGTCGCGCGCAGCCGCGAACTGGGGCTCGGCCCGCGCGCCCTCGCGGACTTCGCCCGCCGCATCGGGCGGCCCGACTGGACCGCGGCGGCGGCCTTCCTGGACGAATACCTGGAGGTCAGCGATCTCCAAGGCGTCATCGACTACACCGAACTCGTCCACCGGGCCGCGCTGCTCGCCGAACGCCCCGAGACGCACCGGGAGCTGGCCGGGCGGTACGACGCCGTCTTCGTCGACGAGTACCAGGACACCGACCCGGCGCAGGTACGGCTCCTCCAGGCGCTGGCGGGGCAGGGCCGCACGCTGGTCGCCTTCGGCGACCCCGACCAGTCGATCTACGCCTTCCGCGGCGCCGACATCAACGGCATCCTCGACTTCCCCACCGACTTCCCGCCCCGCGACGCCAAGGCCGCCGCCGTCCGCGTCCTCACCGTCTCCCGCCGCGCCGGGGCCGAACTCCTGGACGCCACCCGGCGGCTCACCACCCGCATGCCGCTGCCCAAGCTGCCCGCCGCGGCCGTACGGCAGCACCGCGCGCTGCACGCCGTACGGTCCGACGGCGCGGTCGCCGTCCGCACGTATCCGACCTCCGGCGCGGAACTCGACGGTATCGCCGACACCCTGCGCCGCGCGCATCTCGAAGACGGCATCCCCTGGCACGACATGGCCGTCCTCCTGCGCTCCGCCTCGCCCCTCCCGGCCCTGCGCCGCGCCCTCACCACCTCCGGTGTCCCCGTCCACCTCGACGCCCCCGACATCCCCCTCCACGCCGAGCCCGCCGTCGCCCCCCTCCTCCTCGCCCTCCGCCTCGCAGCCGAGTCGGCTGCCCCTGAGCCCCCCACCCTGCCCGGCGCCCCGGGAACGCCCGGCGGGGGCGCGGACTCCGCCCGGCCGGGTGGGCCGGGAATCCCCGGCGGGGATGTGGGCTCCGCTCGGCCGGACGGCCTGGGAGCGTCCGGCGAGGACGCGGACGGGCGGTCCGCCGACCCCGCCCGGCCGGGTAGGCCGGGAATCCCCGGCGGGGATGTGGACGCTGCTCTGCCCGGCGGCCCGGGAACGTCCGACGAGGACGTGGACGCTGCTCTGCCCGGCGGCCCGGGAACGCCCGGCGGGGGCGTGGACTCCGTGCTGCCCGGTGGGCCGGGAATGCCCGGCGCGTCCTCGGTGTCGGCGGCCGACCTCGCCGAGCCCGGCCGATCGTCGGCCCCCCTTTCCGGGCCTGCGCCGTTCGGCGGCCCGCAGGGGCGGGGTGAGGTCGCTGCTTCGTCGGCGGCACCCGACGGGTATTCGCGGGGCGACGGGCGGGTGGTTGTTGGGGTGGAGGACGCCGTCGCGCTGCTGACGTCGCCGTTGGGGGGGATGGACGCCGCGGATCTGCGGCGGTTGGGGCGGGCGTTGCGGGAGGAGGAGCGGGCCGCGGGCCACGCGGTGCCGCGTGGGTCGGACGAGCTGATCGCGGAGGCGGTGGGGGAGCCGGAGCGGCTGGTGGCGCACGACCCGGCGTATGCGCGGGGGGCGCTGCGGGTGGGCGGGCTGCTGAGGGCCGCGCGGGACACGCTGGCGGGCGGCGGGACGGCGGAAGAGGCGCTGTGGGGCCTGTGGGACGGCTCGCCCTGGCCGGGGAGGCTGGAGCGGGCGGCGTTGCGGGGCGGGGCGGGCGGACGCCACGCCGACCGTGACCTGGACGCGGTGTGCGCGCTGTTCGAGACGGCGGCGCGGGCCGAGGAGCGCACCGGCGGCCGGGGCGCGCTGAACCTCATCGAGGAGCTGTCGGCGCACGACATCGTCGCCGACACGCTCGGCGGCCCGGCCGTACGCCCCGACGCCGTACGCCTGATGACCGCGCACCGGTCGAAGGGCCTGGAGTGGCGGCTCGTCGTGGTGGCCGGGGTGCAGGACGGCGTCTGGCCCGACCTGCGGCGGCGCGGCTCGCTGCTGGAGGCGGACCGGATCGGCACCGACGGCCTCGCGCCGCCGCTCAGCCAGGGCGCGCTCCTCGCGGAGGAACGGCGGCTGTTCTACGTGGCGGCCACCCGCGCCCGCGAGCGCCTGCTGGTCACGGCCGTGAAGTCGGCCAACGACGACGGCGACCAGCCCTCCCGCTTCCTGGCCGAGCTGGGCGTGCCCCCGCAGGACGTCACCCACCGATCGCGCCGCCCGCTGGCCGTCGCGGCGCTCGTCGCCGAGCTGCGGGCCACCACCGTCGACCCCGCCGCGTCCCCCGCCCTGCGCGACGCCGCCGCGCGCCGGCTGGCCAAGCTCGCGGCGCTCAACGACGACGGGTACGCGCTGGTGCCCGCCGCGCACCCCGACCGCTGGTGGGGCCTGTACGAGCCGACCCGCTCGACGGTCCCGCTGCGCGACCGCGACCAGCCCGTCGTCCTGTCCGGCAGCGCGCTCGACCAGCTCGCCAACACCTGCGCGCTCCAGTGGTTCCTCGGCCGCGAGGTCAAGGCGGAACCGCCGTCCACCGCCGCCCAGGGCTTCGGCAACGTCGTCCACGTCCTGGCCGACGAGGTCGCCTCGGGACGCGCCCCCGCCGACCTGGACGTCCTGATGGAACGGCTGGACTCGGTCTGGGACGCCCTCGCCTTCGACGCGCCGTGGAAGTCCCGGCAGGAGAAGGAGAACGCCCGCGCGGCCCTGGAGCGCTTCCTGCGCTGGCACGTCATGGAGCGCGGCCGTACCCCCGTCGCCACCGAGCACGGCTTCGACGTCACCTTGGAGGCGGGCGACGCCCGGGTACGGATCCGCGGCAGCATGGACCGCGTCGAGACCGACGCCGAGGGCAACGCGTACGTCGTCGACTTCAAGACCGGCCGCTCCAAGCCCACCGCGGCCGAGGTCACCCACCACCCGCAGCTCGCCGTCTACCAGCTCGCCGTGCGCGAAGGCGCCGTCGACCCGCTCTTCAACGACACCCGCCCGCCGTCCGGCGGCGCCGAACTCGTCCAGCTCAGGCTCGGCGCGACGCGCAAGGAGGGCGGCGAGACCGTACCGGCCGTGCAGCGCCAGGAACCGCTGGCGGGGGAGTGGGCGCAGGAGCTGCTGGCCGAGGCCGCGGGCCGCGTCCTGGACGAGCGCTTCACCCCGTCCACCGGCCAGCACTGCGCCAACTGCGCCTTCCGGGCGGCCTGTACGGCGCGACCGGAGGGACGCCAGGTGGTGGAGTGAACGACCTCCGTGCCCCGGCGCGAGCGACGGCCGTGCCCCAGAGTCAGCGAAGGCCGTGCCCCGGTGCGAGTGACGGCCGCGCCCCGGTGTGAGCGACGGCCGCCGTACGGGCCGCCCAGCGTGCGGACGGCGGTGTCGTACGGATCGCGGAATGAGGGGTTCCGCCGCCACGGCTGTCGGCGGAGCCGGATAGCCTCACCCGAGTGGCAACCCCCCTCACCGACCCCGAGCAGCTCAAGGAGCTGCTGGGCATCCCGTTCACCCCGGAGCAGATGGCGTGCGTCACCGCACCCCTCGCGCCGGGCGTGATCGTGGCCGGGGCCGGGTCCGGGAAGACGACGGTGATGGCCGCGCGGGTGGTGTGGCTGACCGGCACCGGACAGGTGGCGCCCGAGCAGGTGCTGGGCCTGACCTTCACCAACAAGGCGGCGGGCGAGCTGTCCGAGCGGGTCCGCAGAGCCCTCGCGCGGGCCGGGATCACCGACCCCGACCCGGACCCGGCGGCGGAGGGCGACCCCGAACACCCGCCGGGCGACCCGCAGATCGCCACGTACCACTCCTTCGCCGGGCAGCTCCTGAAGGACCACGGGATGCGGATCGGCCTGGAGCCCGGCGCGCGGCTGCTCGCCGACGCCACCCGCTACCAGCTCGCCGCGAAGGTGCTGCGCCGCGCGCCGGGACCGTATCCGGCGCTCACCAAGGGCCTGCCCGCACTCGTCGGCGACCTGCTGGCGCTGGAAGGCGAACTGGCCGAGCACCTGGTGCCGGTCGAGCGGCTGACGGCGTACGACACGCGCCTGGCCGAGGAGCTGGCCGACATCGACCCGGCCACGCGCGGCTACGCCTGGGCGCGCGAGGTGAAGCAGGCGGTACGCGCCCGGCTCGACCTCGCCGGGCTCGCCGCCGACTACCGGGCCGAGAAGCGCTCCCGCGACCTGCTGGACTTCGGCGACCAGATCGCGCTGTCCGCGACGCTCGCGCAGGACAGGGCCGAGGTCGGCGCGATCCTGCGCGACCAGTACCGGGTGGTGCTGCTCGACGAGTACCAGGACACCTCCGTCGCCCAGCGGCTGCTGCTCGCCGGGCTGTTCGGCGGCGGCACCGGGCACGCCGTCACCGCCGTCGGCGACCCCTGCCAGGCCATCTACGGCTGGCGCGGCGCCTCCGTGGCCAACCTCGACGACTTCCCCCGGCACTTCGCCCACGCCGACGGCCGCCCCGCCGACCGCTACTCGCTCAGCGAGAACCGCCGCTCCGGCGGGCGCTTGCTCGACCTCGCCAACACCCTCGCCGTCGAACTGCGCGCCCGCCACGAAGGCGTCGAGGCCCTGCGGCCCGCCCCCGGCGCCGAACGCGACGGGCTGGTGCGCTGCGCCCTGCTGCCCACCCAGGACGACGAGACGGCCTGGCTCGCCGACTCCATCGCCCACCTGGTGCGCACCGGCACCCCCGCGGGCGAGATCGCCGTCCTGTGCCGTACGGCCGCGCACTTCGCCGACTTCCACGCCGCGCTCGTCGCCCGCGACATCCCCGTCGAGGTCGTCGGCCTGTCGGGGCTCCTGCACCTGCCCGAGGTCGCCGACCTCGTCGCCGTCTGCGAAGTCCTGCACGACCCCACCGCGAACGCCGCCCTCGTCCGCCTCCTCACCGGCCCCCGCTGGCGGATCGGCCCCCGCGACCTGGCCCTCCTCGGCCGTCGCGCCCGGCAGCTCGTGCGGTACGGGGCCGCGGGGGACGGGCGCGATCCGCTGGCGGCGGCCGTCGAGGGCGTCGACCCGGCGGAGGTGATCTCGCTGGCGGACGCGCTGGAGACATTCCTCGCATCGGCGTCCCCGGGGTCCGACGGGAGCGACGGCCCGGACGACGACCTGCCGTTCTCGCCCGAGGCACGGGTCCGCTTCGCCCGGATCGCCGCGGAGATAAGGGATCTGCGGCGCGCGCTCGCCGACCCGCTGATGGACGTGCTCCACCGGGTCCTGGCCGTCACCGGCCTCGAAGTCGAGCTGTCCGCGTCCCCGCACGCGCTCGCCGCCCGCCGCCGCGAGACCCTGCACTCCTTCCTCGACATCGCCGCGGGCTTCGCCGCCCTCGACGGCGAGGCCACGCTGCTGGCCTTCCTCGGCTTCCTGCACACCGCCATCCAGTACGAGAAGGGCCTCGACAGCTCGCTGCCCGGCGGCGAGAACACCGTCAAGGTGCTCACCGCCCACAAGTCCAAGGGCCTGGAGTGGGACGTCGTGGCCGTGCCGGGCCTGGTCGCCAAGGGCTTCCCGAGCGAACGCGGACGCGAGCTGTGGCCCGCCAACGCGAAAGTGCTGCCGCACGGGCTGCGCGGCGACGCGGCCACCCTCCCGGACGTGGCCGAATGGAGCCGCGCCGGGCTCGACGGCTTCCGCGCGGCCATGAAGGAACACCAGCGCGTGGAGGAGCTGCGCCTCGGCTACGTCACCTTCACCCGCCCGCGCTCCCTGCTGCTGGGCTCCGGCCACCGCTGGGGCCCCACCCAGAAGAAGCCGTTCGAGCCGTCCGCCTTCCTCGACGCCCTGCGCACCCACTGCGAGGCGGGCCACGGCGAGATCGAGCACTGGGCGGAGCCCCCGGCCGAGGACGAGCAGAATCCCGCCCTCGCCGCCCCCGTCGAGCCCCCCTGGCCGCTGCCCCTCGACCCGACCGCCCTGGAACGGCGGCGCCGGGCGGCGAAGACCGTCCTCACCTACCTGGAGTCCGGCGCGGGCTCCGAACGCGGCGCGGGCTCCGACCCCGGCGCGGATTCCCCGGCGCCGCTGCCGTACGAGCCGTCGTACGAGCCGGACGACCAGCCGGACGATCAGCCGGACGACGAGCCGCCGTACGACGACGTGGGTGACATGGACGACGCGGGTGACGTGGACGACATCGCGGACTGGGACGCGCTCCCCACCCAGCGCCCGCCGGTACGGGAGCCGGACGGCGTACGCGAGGACGTACCGGCGCGCGGCCCCGTGGCGCAGGACGCACCCGTACGTGAACCCGCACGGGACGCTGAACCCGGTCTCGTAGCGGAAGAGGCGCGGCTGGTGGCGTCCTGGGACCGGGACCTCGACGCGCTCGCCGACGAGCTGCGGCGGGCGCGGGCGGGCGTACGGGACGTGCCGCTGCCCGCCGCGCTCACCGCGACGCAGCTGCTGCGGCTGGCAGCCGACCCCGACGGTCTCGCCCGCGACCTGGCCCGGCCCATGCCGCGCCCCCCGGCGCCCGCCGCCCGGCGCGGCACCCGCTTCCACGCGTGGGTCGAGTCGCGGTTCGACGCCCGCCCGCTCTTCGGGCCCGAAGACCTCCCCGGCATCGAGGGCGACGACGACATCGCCGACGAACGCGACCTCGCCGCGCTCAAGGACGCCTTCCTGCGCGGTCCGTACGCCGACCGCACCCCGTACCGGGTCGAATTCCCCTTCCACCTGGTCCTGGCGGGCCGCGTGATCCGCGGCCGGATGGACGCGGTGTACCGGGACGGCGACCGCTACGAGATCCTCGACTGGAAGACCGGCCGCGCCACCGACGCCGACCCCCTCCAGCTCGCCGTCTACCGCCTGGCCTGGTCGGAGCACCAGGGCGTCCCGCTCGACCGCGTCACCGCCGCCTTCCTCCACATCCGCACGGCGACGGTCATCCGGCCGCCGGACCTGCCGGACCGGGAGGGTCTTGAGCGGCTGCTGGGCCCGACCGCGGGAAAGCGGGGCCCGACCGCGTAAATCGGGACCACCCCCGCCAAGCTAGGCTGCACGTATGTGCACGACCACCGGGAGTTGAAAGCAGCCTTGACCGGATTCGACGCTATGTCGCAACCGCTCGCCCTCACCCACGAGGGCGTCGACCGAGCCGCGCACCACCGCCTGGACGAGGCGTGGCTGGCCGCTGCCTGGAGCCACCCGACAACCCGCGTCTTCGTCGTCTCCGGCGGCCAGGTGCTGGTCGAGGACGGGCCCGACGGGCGTACGGCCCTGGTGATGACCCCCGCCTTCGACGCCCCGGAAACCGAGACGCACCGCTACTTCCTGGGCACGGCCCCGGACGGCGTGCGCTACTTCGCGCTCCAGAAGGACACCCTTCCCGGCCGGATGGACGAGGAGGCGCGTCCCGCGGGGCTGCGCGAGGTCGGCGGGCTGCTGTCGCCGCTGGAAGCCGGACTCATGGTGCACGCGGTGGCGCTGGAGAACTGGCAGCGGATGCACCGCTTCTGCTCCCGCTGCGGCGAGCGCACCGTCATCGCCGCCGCGGGCCACATCCGCCGCTGCCCCGCCTGCGGCGCCGAGCACTACCCGCGTACCGACCCGGCCGTGATCATGCTGGTCACCGACGAGGAGGACCGCGCCCTGCTCGGCCGCCAGGTCCACTGGCCCGAAGGCCGCTTCTCGACCCTCGCGGGCTTCGTGGAGCCCGGTGAGTCCATCGAGCAGTCCGTACGCCGCGAGGTCTTCGAGGAGGCGGGCGTCGTCGTCGGCGACGTCGAGTACGTCGCCAGCCAGCCCTGGCCCTTTCCCTCCAGCCTCATGCTGGGCTTCAACGCCCACGCCACCTCGTCGAAGATCACCGTCGACGGCGAGGAGATCCACGAGGCCCGCTGGTTCTCCCGCGAGGATCTGCGCGCCGCCTTCGAGTCCGGCGAAGTGCTGCCGCCCTTCGGCATCTCCATCGCCGCGCGGCTCATCGAGCTCTGGTACGGCAAGCCCCTGCCCCGCCCCGGCACCAACGCCTGAGCCCGCCGTGCCTCACGGCGACGACGGGCTCGTACGTACGGTGCGGGTCAGGCGCCGATCTTCTGCTTCACCTGCGCCAGCGACGGGTTGGTGAGGGTGGAGCCGTCGGGGAACAGCACGGTCGGCACCGTCTGGTTGCCGCCGTTCGCCTTCTCCACGAACTTCGCCGACTCCGCGTCCTCCTCGATGTTCACCTCGGTGTACGCGATGCCCTCGCGGTCCATCTGGCTCTTCAGCCGACGGCAGTAGCCACACCAGGTGGTGCTGTACATGGTCACGGTGCCCGACATCGCTTCTCGCTCCTCGTCGCCTGCGGGTGAAGGGGGTTCTGCGCCAGTAGAACACCATGGCGGGAGTGGGCATTCCGGGGGGCGGCCGGCCGGCCGCGAGGGGGTTACGGGGCGGGGTGCGCGGCGGGTTTCGCGTGCGGCTGTGGATAACTTCGCCGGGGTGTCGGTCGGACCTGGCAGAGTGGCGGGGTGACTGCGACAACCCACGAATCGCTCTTTCCCGCGCAACCCGACTCCGCGGACGCGGTGCTCGCCGGACTCGACCCCGAGCAGCGCGCCGTCGCGACGGCGCTGCACGGGCCGGTGTGCGTGCTGGCGGGGGCCGGTACGGGCAAGACCCGGGCGATCACGCACCGGATCGCGTACGGGGTGCGGGCCGGAATCCTGCAACCCGCGAGCGTGCTCGCGGTGACCTTCACCGCGCGCGCCGCGGGGGAGATGCGGGGGCGGCTGCGGCAGCTCGGCGCGGGCGGTGTGCAGGCACGGACGTTCCACTCCGCGGCACTGCGGCAGCTCCAGTACTTCTGGCCGCGGGCGATCGGCGGGGAGATCCCGCGGCTGGTGGAGCGCAAGGTGCAACTGGTGGCGGAGGCGGGAGCCCGCTGCCGGATCAGGCTGGACCGCAACGAACTGCGCGATGTCACCGGCGAGATCGAGTGGTGCAAGGTC
Organism: Streptomyces sp. NPDC008317; assembly: GCF_042955955.1. NCBI lineage: Bacteria > Bacillati > Actinomycetota > Actinomycetes > Kitasatosporales > Streptomycetaceae > Streptomyces > Streptomyces sp. NPDC008317. Next base: position 605,788 of record NZ_JBIBFQ010000004.1, on the reverse strand, counting down.
ACGCAGACGGTGCCGGAGGAGTACGCGGCCGCGGCGGCCAAGACCGGCCGTGACGTGCCGCGCGACCCGGCCGAGGTGGCGAAGATCTACACCACGTACGAACAGCTCAAGCGGGACCGCGGGGTGATCGACTTCGAGGACGTGCTGCTGCTGACCGTCGGGGTGCTCCAGGACCGGCCGGACGTGGCGGACACCGTGCGGTCGCAGTACCAGCACTTCGTGGTGGACGAGTACCAGGACGTCAGCCCGCTCCAGCAGCGGCTGCTGGAGCTGTGGCTCGGCGGCCGGGACGACCTGTGCGTGGTCGGCGACGCCTCGCAGACCATCTACTCCTTCACCGGCGCCACCCCGGACTTCCTGCTCGGCTTCCGCTCCCGGCACCCCGACGCGACCGTGGTCAAGCTGGTCCGCGACTACCGCTCCACCCCCCAGGTCGTCGGCCTCGCCAACGGCCTGCTCGGCAAGGCCCGCGGCCAGGCCGCCGCCCACCGGCTGGAACTGATCTCGCAGCGCGAGGCCGGACCCGAGCCGGTGTACTCCGAGTACGCGGACGAACCCGCGGAGGCCGAGGGCGCCGCGCGCCGGATCAAGGAGCTGATCGCCTCCGGCGTACGCCCCAGCGAGATCGCCGTCCTCTATCGGATCAACGCCCAGTCCGAGGTCTACGAGCAGGCGCTGGCCGACGCCGGGGTGCCGTACCAGCTCCGCGGCGCGGAACGCTTCTTCGAACGGCCGGAGGTGCGCGAGGCCGGGCTGCTGCTGCGCGGCGCCGCCCGCGCGTCCACCGACCCGGAAGAGGCCGACAACACCGTGCCGCAGCAGGTGCGCGCGGTGCTCAGCTCCCGCGGCTGGTCCTCAGAGCCGCCGGCCGGCTCCGGGGCGGTACGGGACCGCTGGGAGTCGCTGGCCGCGCTGGTGCGACTGTCGGAGGACTTCGCGGCGGCCCGGCGGGACGCCACCCTCTCGGACTTCGTCGCGGAGCTGGACGAGCGGGCCAACGCGCAGCACGCCCCGACCGTCGAGGGCGTCACGCTCGGCTCGCTGCACGCCGCCAAGGGCCTGGAGTGGGACGCGGTCTTCCTGGTCGGCCTCACCGAGGGCACGCTGCCGATCACCTACGCCAAGACCGACGAGCAGGTCGAGGAGGAGCGGCGGCTGCTGTACGTCGGGGTGACCAGGGCCCGGCTGCACCTGTCGCTGTCCTGGGCGCTGTCCCGCTCACCCGGCGGGCGCGGCGGGCGCAGGCCCTCGCGCTTCCTGGACGGGCTGCGCCCCGGCTCCGCGCCGCGCGGCGCACGCGGCGCGGGCGGCAGCGGCGGCGCGGAGCGCGGCTCCGGCGGTCGCAAGCGGCGCGGCCCGGTGCTGTGCCGGGTCTGCGGCCGGACGCTGTCCGAGGCGGGCGAGATCAAACTGATGCGCTGCGAGGACTGCCCCTCGGATCTCGACGAGGCGCTGTACGAACGGCTGCGCGAGTGGCGGATGGAACAGGCCAAGGCGCTCGGCCAGCCCGCGTACTGCGTCTTCACCGACAAGACGTTGCTGGCCATCGCCGAGGTCAGGCCGGGCGGCGAGGCGGAGTTGTCGCAGATCGCGGGGGTCGGCGCGCGGAAACTCGACAAGTTCGGCGCGGACGTTCTGGCGCTGTGCGCGGGGGAGGAACCGGGCGGAAACGAGGCCGCCGAAGGATCTTCCGAAGAAACTGAAGAAGAGGCGGAAAAATAGTTTGCGCATCCCGAGGAAGTCCCCATAGCCTTCGGGAGCACGGTCGAGAGCGGCTCTTCCAAGAGCGGGTCTGATCGTGATGTACTAGCAGTCCGTTCCATCCGCACTACGACGCCGAGAGGAGGCGAGCCCAATGATCAGCATCATGGCCACCGTGAAAATGACCGATCGTTCGGTCGTCGCCACCTGCCCGCTCGGCGTTTCGCCGCGTGCCACCCGTCTGTCCTCCGCCCTGCTCCCGGTTCTGCCGATCCGTGAGCGGAACGAGCGACCGATGCAGGCGCCCGCGGCAGCGGTAGCGGCGAAGGTTCTGGCGCATGCCTCTGCCTTCGCGGCGGCGGCCAACGGCGCCGGCGCTGGTACCGCCAAGGCTGCGATTGAGGCCAAGGGCGCTATCGACGGCTTCGCCAGCGGCGGCTTCGCCAATGGCAATGGACAGCAGAAGACGCAGCAGTACGGCAAGTGGGCCTTCCGCGGGCTCGAACCCTGGAGTGATCCAGCCTGATAACGCATCAGGTCGGCGCCTCAGGGCCGCGGAATCCCAGACCGGGATCCGCGGCCCTTCTGTTTTCTCTCCAGACAGAAAGCTTGTTCCGCAGGACAGGCAGAAACAGAAAACCGGCCCACCGGCCGGACCGACAGACGAGGAACGAACCAACCGTGCCTACCGCCCAGCACGCCCCGTCCGGACCCCAGCCCGACCTGAACCGCTCGCCCGCAGAAGCACACCACGACCCGGAGACTCCCTTGCTGCCCCTCACCGAGCTCGACGACGAGATCGAGCGACTCGGCGTGCCCGTCCCCTGCCGCACCTACGACCCGGAGGTCTTCTTCGCCGAGTCGCCGGCGGACGTCGAGTACGCGAAGTCCCTGTGCCAGACCTGTCCCGTCCGCGAGGCCTGCCTCGCCGGGGCCAAGGACCGCCGCGAGCCCTGGGGTGTCTGGGGCGGCGAGCTGTTCATCCAGGGTGTAGTCGTGCCCCGCAAGCGGCCCCGTGGCCGTCCGCGCAAGGACGCGGTCGCGGTATGACCGCCAGGAGGACCCGGCCGACCCGGAACGTCAGGAAGGCCCGCACCACCCGAAGCGCCACCACGGCGCATCTGCCCGGAACGATTGACCGCCCACTCACGCTCGACCCGAAGAATCAGGCCCCGATGAACCCCACACTCACCGAGATCCCCGCAGCCCGTACTTCCGACGCCCCCGCGTCGTACCAGAACAGGAACCTCGAAATGCAACTCATGCCAGAAGCACTGGCGCGTGCCCATATGCAACAGCGCCTGTACGAGGCCGAACACGAACGAAGGTCCGTGCGGCTGCTCGCCGCCCGCCGACTCCAGCGCCGTGCCGAACGCGCCTCGCTCCGTGCCCGCCGGGCACTGGCGATGGCCGTCATGCAGTAACCAGTCAGGCAGTTACCAACATTTGACGCGGGGCCGGTCCGAAAGGACCGGCCCCGCGGTGCGTTACGGCGACAAACGCGGCGCATGCGGAGGTATCGTCAACCAGTGGATCAGAAGAACTCTCAGACCACGACCACGACCACGTGCGCCCGCTGCGGCGAGACCCACGATGGCCTGCCGCTGACGTGGACCTGCTCCGTCGAGAACGGACACCGCGTGTACTTCTGCGTCACGTGCGCGCGCCAGCACCTCCGCAGCATCGAGAGCCGCCTCGACTCCGCGTGGTGGTAGCGCGGCTCCCAACCGCCCGGCCGCCCCAGCACCCAGCCTTCAGCGCCAGCCGTCCGCCGCCCGGCGTCCGTGCCCGCTCAGGCCGACTCCGCCGTGCCCTCGGGGTCGAAGCCGGGGAGCCACGCGTTGAGCTCGTCGCGGAGCCGGACCGTCGCGCCGAGCTGGCACAGCACCCCGACGGTGCTGAGGGTGACGCGGTGGATCAGCAGATAGGAGGGCGGCAGATTGAGCTGCTTGCCGAGCTGGTGCGCGGGTGAGCGCGGGTCGGCGATCCGGGCCGCCTGAGCGCGCATCCACGCCCGGTCGAAGGTGAACTCCTCGCGCCCGGCCGGCTCGATGATCGGCCGCAGATAGTCCAGCACGGCCTCGGCGTCCAGCTTGATCGTCGGCTTCACGAAACCCTCCTGGCGGAGCATCGCGTAGACCTCGTCGGCGTCGCTCTCCAGGGCCAGCCGCAGGGCGGTGCCGATCGGCAGCGGCAGCCCCTCCGGCAGCCGGTCGACGGTGCCGAAGTCCAGCACGCCCAGCCGCCAGCCCTCGGCGGGCCCGTCGTCGACCAGCAGCCGGAAATTCCCCGGATGCGGATCGGCGTGCAGCAGCCCGGTGCGGGCGGGCCCGGCGAACAGGAAGTGCGCCAGGAGCTGCCCCGCGCGGTCCCGCATCTCCTGACTGCCCCCGGAGATCACCTCCGACATCGGCACGCCGTCCATCCACTCGGTGACCAGCACCTCGTCGGCCTGGTGCACCACATCCGGCACGTGGACGTCCGGGTCCTCGGCGAACTCCTCCGCGTGCGCGTGCTGCGCCCTGGCCTCCAGGGCGTAGTCCAGCTCCTCCTCGACCCGCTCGCGCAACTCCACCAGCAGCGGCTTCACGTCCACCCCCGGCACCAGCGGCCCGAACAGCCGTGCCACCCGGCCCAGTTGCGTCAGGTCGGACAGCAGCGCGTCGCCCGCCCCCGGATACTGGACCTTCACCGCGACCTTGCGCCCGTCGCTCCACACCGCCCGGTGCACCTGGCCGATCGACGCGGCGGCGGCCGGGGTGTCCTCGAACTCGCTGAACAGTGAGCGCCAGTCCTTGCCCAGCCGCTCCGCCAGCACCTTGTGCACGGTGCGGGCGGGCATCGGCGGGGCGGCCTCCTGGAGCTTGGTGAGCGCCGCCCGGTAGGGCCCGGCGATGTCCTCCGGCAGCGCCGACTCGAAGACCGACAGGGCCTGGCCGAACTTCATGGCCCCGCCCTTCAGCTCGCCGAGCACCTTGAAGAGCTGTTCCGCGGTCCGCTCCTGCAACTCGGTCGCGACCTCGTCGGCCGGTCTGCCCCCCAGCCGCTTTCCCAGTCCGAGCGTGGCCCGTCCGGCGAACCCGAGAGGGAGCGCCGCCAGCTTCGCGGTACGGGTCACAGCCTTGCGCGGAAGATCAGACATGCGCCCCTCATTTCCCGTCGGTCACATGGCCATTGTGCCCCCCGCCACCGGCGCCCCGTCCCAGCGAGCACCGGTTGTCGTCGGCTCCGCCGCTTTGCCCCCGTCTGCGTCGCCCCAGGTGTCCCGGCCGTCCCGCGTCCCGCGGGCGGTCCCGGCACCGCACCCGCAGCGGCTGTCACCGGGCAGCGCCCTGACCTTGGTGGTGAGCCGGGACAGCGACATCTCCACCCGGCCGCCTACCCCCGGCGCCACCCGTCCATCCAGGTGCGCCAGCACGTGTCCGGCCGCCAGCCCGGCCACCGAGGTGGCCAGCGCGATGTCGCAGGCGGGCACCGCGGGCTGCCGCCCCGACCTGAGCTGGGCCAGCATCCGGGGCCAGGCCGGGTCCTCGTCGGCCAGCCGCAGCCCCAGGCACTCCCCGCACGCCGTCCGCCCCGGCAGCACCAGCGGACCGACCACGCCCGTCCCCTCGACCACACCCGTGTAGAGATGCGGCACCCCGGAGGCGACCAGCCGCCGGGACTCGCCCGGATCCGGTGCCCAGGCGTCCAGCCCGTCCCTCGGCGCGATCACCACCACCGTGGCGCCGGGTCTGCCGCGCTCGCCCGGCGTCGTACGCGGCCCCGGCGCCGCCCGCCGTACCGCGCCACGGGCCGCCGCGTCCCGCCGGTCCCCGATGTGGTCGGCCGGGATGCCGCAGGGGCCGGTGTCCCACGGCTCGACGCGACCGCTGTCCAGCACGTCCACCGAGCCCACCCCGGCCGCCGACAGCACCGAGGCCACGGCGGCGCCGACCCGCCCGGCCCCGTGCACCCGCACCCGTGCCGCCCTGCGGTGCCGTATCCGGCCCGCCGCCCCGCCGGGACCCGGGTGGACCACCGAGAGTGCCGCCAGATCGGGTCTCAGCCGGTCCAGGGCCGCCGCCCGGTGCCGTACCGCCTCCGCCAGCGCGCCGTGCGCCGCCGCGTCGTCCAGCACGCCGCCCTCGGCGAGCAGCCCCAGCAGCCGTCTGACCTGCGCGGGCCCGAGGCCCAGCGCACCCGCGTCACGGGTCAGCGTGTCGGCGCCGCGCGTGCCGTCGAGCAGGTCGAGAAAACCGGCCGCCGCGCCGTCGACCGGCTCCAGCACCACCGCGTGCGCCGGGTCCACCCCGAACTGCACGCTCTCCCTGTCCCGCCAACTGCGGCGCAGCGCGCTCTTGAGCATGGGACGCATGACCGTCACCCCCGTCCATCCGTTCACTCGATCCACCGGGAGGTCCACCAGGACGTCCACCAGAAGGTCCACCGGGAGAGCCGCCCACCGGCCAGCCCGTCCCGTCCATCCGGCCCGCCCGGCGAAATTCCCCATTCCGACTTCCCTCGTCACTCTCCGTAAGCGACAGAACTCAGCATGCCATTTCCCGGCGAAACTCCCGGAGAGTTATCCACAGGTTGTGGGGGATAGTCGTTCAATATGCGTATGAAGCGAGGTGATTCCCATGCGAACCGGCCGGGAGACGGGACTTCCCGGACACGCAGCGGGTAACGTCGAAGGCGTGTCCGCCGATCCAGCGCGTAGCCTCTCCAGCCAGCCCGCAAGCGGCCTACGGACCAATGCGGTGGAAGTACGCCGCAGTGCCCGCAGGCGCCGAACGGTTTCGGCATATCGCGACGGCGACCGAACTGTCGTGCTGATTCCGGCCCGAATGTCGGCGGCCGAGGAGCAGCGCTGGGTGACCACGATGCTGGAGAAGCTGGCGGCGCAGGAGAGCCGCCGGATGCCCGGCGACGACGAGCTGGCCGCCCGCGCGGAACGGCTGTCCGAGCAGTATCTGCTCGGCCGGGCCGTGCCCGACACGGTCCGCTGGGTCACCAACCAGAATTCCCGCTGGGGCTCGTGCACGCCCTCCGAGGGCAGCATCCGCCTGTCGCACCGCCTCCAGGGGATGCCCGAGTACGTCATCGACTACGTGCTGCTGCACGAGCTGGCGCACCTGCTCGTGCCGGGACACGGCCCGAGCTTCTGGCGACTGCTGGAGAGCTATCCGCGCACCGAGCGCGCCCGCGGCTTCCTGGAGGGCGTCGTGGCGGCCGATCGGCTGCCGCATCCGCCCGGTTCCCGCGAGGAATAGCCGCTGTCGGCACGACCGGTTAGCCTGTCGCCACGTCGGCGCGGCAGCACAAGCGCCGCATCGCGAGCGCAGCAATGAGGGGATGGGGGACGGTCGTATCCATGGCCAGGGAATTCCAGCGTGGCCACAAGGCCAAGATCAGTGATCTGACGGCGGGGACGGATCTGTATGTCGGTGTACAGATCTCCGGCCCCGGCCTGACCTTCGACATCAGTTGTTTCGGGCTCGACGACAAGGAACAACTGTCGGACGACCGTTACTTCATCTTCTTCAACCAGCCCAAGTCGCCCGAGGAGTCGATCCAGCTCCTCGGCGCGCAGTCCGGCGACACCGAGTCCTTCCGTGTCACTCTCGACCGCATACCGGCGAACGTGCACAAGCTGGCCTTCACCGCGACGATCGACGGCAACGGGCAGATGTCGCAGGTCGCCCCCGGTTATCTGCGGCTCGTCGCGGGCGGTGAGGAAGTCGCGCGGTACGCCTTCACCGGCGCGGAATTCACCACCGAACGCGCCGTGATGGTCGCGGACATCTATCTCAAGGACGTGTGGCGTTTCGCCGCCGTCGGCCAGGGCTTCGACGGCGGGCTCGACGCGCTGCTGCGGAATTTCGGCGGCGAGGTCGCCGAGGACGAGCCCGCCGCGCCCGAGCAGGCCGCGGCCCCCGGTTTCGCGCCGCCCGGCGCCGTACCCGGCTTCGCACCCCCGCCCGGCCCCGCGGCGGCCCCCGCTCCGGCCTTCGGAGCACCCGCGCCGGCCGCCCCCGTACCGCCCCCGGCTCCCGCGCCCGCCTTCGGCGCGCCTCCCGGCCCGCCCGCCGCGCCCGCGCCGCAGGGCTTCGCGCCGCCGCCCGGCAACCCCGGCCTCCACCAGGCGCCCACCATGGTCGCGCCCCTGACCGCGCCGCCCGGCCAGGCCCCGCCGGGACAGCCGCCCTTCGGCCAGGTCCCGCCGCCCGGCGCGCCCCCCGCCGCCCCCGGATTCGGCGGTCAGCCGCCCTTCGGCCAGGTGCCGGGCCAGCCGGGTCCCCCCGGCCCGCCCGGCGGCGGCTACGCGGCCCCCGCCGTCCCCGCGCAGAACGCGGGCCTCGCCGCCGCCATGCAGAAGTACCGCGAGACGCCCACCGGCCAGCGCTGGACGCAGCAGAATCCGAAGATGATGCGCGCCGACCTCGGCCAGGGCGGCGGCCAGCCGGTCCTCGCCCGCCAGGGCAGCATGGTGCTCTACCAGGGCAAAGTCGATTTCGGCTACAAGGGTGCCGGTTTCACCGGCCGCATCGTCGGCAACGCCACGGGCCAGGAGATGCAGCTCATGCGCTGCACCGGCGGCGGCCAGGTCTTCTTCGCGGAGAACGCCGCCTATCTGCACCCCATCGAGCTCCAGGGCGACGCCATCTGCGTCTCGGCGGAGAATGTGCTGGCCTTCGACGAATCCCTCCAGCACGAGGTGCGCAGGATCGAGGGCCACGGCATCCCCGGCGGCGCCCTGTTCACCATGCAGTTCCAGGGCACCGGCACGGTCATCGTGAAGACGCACGGCACCCCCGTCGTGCTGCCCGTCACCCCGACCACCTACGCGGACAGCAACGCGATCGTCGCCTGGTCGGCCGCCTCGCAGGTGATCGTCTCCAGCCAGGTACGGCTGCGCAGGACCGCGTATCCCGGCCACAGCGGCGAGACCGTGAACCTCCAGTTCCGCGGCGCCCCCGGTAATTTCATCGTCGTCCAGCCCTACGAGGTGTGACCCGCCATGGACCAGCAGATGATCGCGGGCTACGCACCGGCACCGGTGGCCGCCCGGATGGAGAACCACGGCTCGTCGATGCTCAAGGTCGCCATGGTGACCGGCCAGGACCTCTTCGCGCGCACCGGCTCGATGGTCGCCTACGAGGGCTTCGTGCAGTACGAGCCCAACCCGCCCGCCGTACGGCAGATGGCCTCGGCCTGGCTGACCGGCGAGAGCGCCCCGCTGATGAAGTGCAGCGGTGACGGCCTGCTCTACCTCGCCGACTACGGCGCCGACGTGGTCTGTCTCAATCTCAACAACGAGTCGGTCTCCGTCAACGGCACGAATCTGCTCGCCTTCGACGCGCACCTCACCTGGGGTGTCGAGCGGGTCAAGGGGCTGGCCAAATTCGCCGGTCAGGGCCTGTTCAACGTCGGGGTCAGCGGTCAGGGCTGGGTCGCGGTGACCTCGCGCGGCACGCCGATCGTGGTCGACTGCGGCAGCGGCGCCGACGAGACCTACGTCGACCCGGACGCGCTCGTCGCCTGGTCGTCGGGGCTGAAGATGAAGGCCAAGCGCAGCTTCAGGGCCGGGGCGCTGATCGGCCGCGGCAGCGGGGAGGCCTTCCAGATCGCCTTCTCCGGCCAGGGCTTCGTGGTCGTCCAGCCCAGCGAGGACAGCACTGACCGTCTCCGGATCCGGGGCTGAGGGGGAGCGACACCATCATGCAGAGCCCGCTTTTCGCATTCACCGAGGTCCAGAACCAGGACCACTACACCCTGCAGAATTCCTACCTCCTGCGGGTCCGCCTCGACGGCAACACCGGCCCCGACTGCCTGGCCCGCAAGGGCTCGATGGTCGCCTACCAGGGCATGATCGAATTCGACGGCGAGTACCAGTCGCAGGGCCAGCGCGGCGCCCGCCGCCACACCGGCGAGGGCCTCGACCTGATGCGCTGCTCCGGGCAGGGCACCGTCTACCTCGCCAACCTCGCCCAGCAGATCCACATCCTGGACGTCGACCACGAGGGCCTGACCGTCGACAGCGCGTACGTCCTCGCGCTCGACTCCGGGCTGCACTGGGACGTGATCGCGGTGGACAGCCAGTTCGGCCTGTCCGGCACGGGCGCGTACAACCTCAACATCTCGGGGCAGGGCAAGGTCGCCCTGATGACGTCGGGCAAGCCGCTGCTGATGCCGGTCACGCCCGACAAGTACGTGTCCTGCGACGCGGACGCCGTCGTCGCCTGGTCGACCAGCCTGCGCGTCCAGATGCAGGCGCAGACCAGCAGCTCCTCCGTCTTCCGCCGCCGCGGCAACACCGGCGAGGGCTGGGAGCTGAACTTCGTCGGCCAGGGATACGTCCTGGTCCAGCCCAGCGAGCTGATGCCGCCGCAGAACGCGGTGATCGGCCAGGGCGTACGCGCCCAGTACGGCATGGGCCCGCAGGGCCACGGTCAGAACCAGGGCAACATCTGGTCCAACTGACCTCGCCGTACGAGAGCCGCCGACCTCGTCGTACGAACGCCGTGAAAAGCCGCACAAAAGAGGTGGCCGTTCAGGACCCGGGTCCTGAACGGCCACCTCTTTCCGGCCGGTGTCAGGCGCTCCGCGTCAGCGCGCGTATCCGGCCCAGCAGCGCCTGTACGGAGCTGTCGGCGACCGCCGCGACCTCGTCGTAGCCGAACCAGCGCAGATCCAGCGACTCGTCGCTGATCGCCTCGACGGCGCCCTCGGGGGCGACGACCGCGTACTGCACGTCCAGATGCCACGCGCAGGGCGTACGGTGCCGGTCCAGAGCCACCGGCTCGGGCCGCAGCAGGCCGAGACCGGCGATCCCGGACTCCTCCGCGCTCTCCCGCAGCGCCGCCCCGGCCAGGGTGGTGTCCTGCGGCTCGCAGTGGCCGCCGGTCTGGAGCCACAGGCGCAGCTTGGCGTGCAGCGTCAGCAGGGCGCGCTCGCGCGGCGGGTCGACCACCAGCGCGCTCGCCGTGATGTGCCCGTCGGCGCACGCCTTCCACATGCCGTCGGGATACGCCGCCAGGTGCGCCAGATACTCCTCGCGCAGCCGCTCCTGCCCCTCGTCGGGCGCACTCCACCGCTCCAGGACGCCGACCGCGTCCGCGTGCAGAAGGCTCACTTGCCGGAGTCGCCGTCCTCGTCGGGGTTCTCGCCCTTGTCGGCCGCGTCGCCGGGCGCCTCGGGCTTGCGGTCGCCGCCGCTCGCGGCCTCGCCGAGCATCTTGTCCAGCTCGGAGAAGTCGACGCCCTCGCTGTGCACGAAGCCGTCCGGGTCGTCCAGGTCGGCGGCGGTCGGCAGCATGTCGGGGTGCGCCCACAGGCCGTCGCGGCCGTCGACACCGCGGGCGTCGGTCAGCGAGGCCCACAGCCGGGAGGCGTCCCGCAGCCTGCGGGGCCGCAGCTCAAGACCGATCAGGGTGGCGAAGGTCTGCTCGGCGGGACCGCCGGTGGCGCGGCGGCGGCGCAGCGTCTCGCGCAGCGCGCCCGCGGACGGCAGGTGCGGGGCGGCGGCCTCGTGCACGACCGCGTCCACCCAGCCCTCGACGAGCGCGAGGGCCGTCTCCAGGCGGGCCAGCGCCGCCTTCTGCGCCGGGGTGTCCTCGGGCTGGAACATGCCCTGCTGAAGCGCTTCCTGAAGCTGCTCGGGCTGCGAGGGGTCGAGCTGCCCCACCGCCTCCTCCAGCCGCGCGGTGTCGACCTTGATCCCGCGCGCGTAACCCTCCACGGCGCCGAACAGATGCGCGCGCAGCCACGGCACGTGCGCGAAGAGCCGCTGGTGGGCGCTCTCGCGCAGCGCCAGGTAGAGCCGCACCTCCTCCTGCGGGACGCCCAGGCCCTCGCCGAAGGCGGTCACATTCGCGGGGAGCAGCGCCGCCTTGCCCGCCGGGCCCAGGGGCAGGCCGACATCGGTGGAGCCGACGACCTCACCGGCCAGGGTGCCGAGCGCCTGCCCGATCTGGGAGCCGAACATCGCGCCGCCCATCGAGCGCATCATCCCGATCAGCGGGCCGGACATGGCCTGCATCTCCTCGGGCAGCACATCGCCCATCGCCCCGGCGACGCGCTCGGCGACCGGGTCGACCAGCTCCTTCCACACCGGAAGCGTCGCCTCGACCCACTCCGCGCGGCTCCAGGCCACCGCGGAGCCGGACCCGGACGGCAGCGAGGTGGCGCTGTCCAGCCACAGATCCGCCAGCCGTACGGCCTCCTCGACCCACGAGCGGTCGGCGCGGCCGACGGTCGCGTCCTTGACGCCGTCCTGGGTGCCCTGGGCGACCGTCTGGCGGGCGATGTCCTTGGCCATGTCCCAGTTCACCGGGCCGCCGTCGTAGGACAGCATCTGGCCGAGCTGCTGGAAGGCGGCCCCCAGGTCGTTGGGGTTGAGCGAGCCGAACATCGCCGCGAACGGGTTGTCGCCGGCGGCGCCGCCGCCGACGCCACCGAAGCCGAACGGGTTCGGCGCTCCGCCCTGGCCCCCTTCGCCCTTGTTCTTCCGGCCGTCGTCCCCGTCCTCGGGCTCCTCGGGAGGGACGCCGAATCCGAATGGGTTGTCACTCACGGGATTCCTCGGCTCTGTGTTGTGATGGGCTGGGGTTGTGTCGGGCTCGGTGTACGGGCAGTACCTCCAGCCTAGACACGTGTCAGGCAGGATGGCTGCGTACCGACGTCACGCCGATGGCGTGCGCCAGCCGCACCCGTACTTGAAACAACCGTGGGAGACACCCGGTGAGTTCCCCAGAAGGACACGTTCGCCCAGAGCGGAGCGCGGGCAGGGCCGCGTCGGGACCGGTGGTCGCGATCACCGGCGCCGCGTCCGGCGTGGGCCGCCAGCTGGCGCTCAGGCTCGTGGAATCCGACCAGGTCAAGAAGGTCGTGGCGATCGACGAACGGCGCGGTGACGTGCCCGGTGCGACGTGGCGGGTGCTCGACGTGCGGGACCCGGTCATCGCCGACAAATTGCGCGGCGCGGACGTCGTCGTCCACCTCGCGCTCGACCTGGACCTGGAATCCGACGCCAAGGCGCGGTCCGCGTTCAATGTGCGCGGTACGCAGACCGTACTGACCGCCGCCGCTGCCGCGGGCGTGCACCGCGTGGTGCTGTGCACCTCGGCGATGGTCTACGGCGCCCAGGCCGACAACGACGTGCCGCTCGCCGAGGACGCCCCGCTGCGGGCCACCTCGGAGGCCAGCTTCGTGGACGACCTGCTGGAGATCGAACGGCTCGGCCGCCGCGCCCCGCGCGCCCACCCCGGCCTCAATGTGACGGTTCTGCGCCCTGCCGTCCTGGTCGGCGGCACGGACACCGCGCTGACCCGCTACTTCGAGTCGCCGCGGCTGCTGGTGGTGGCGGGCAGCAGGCCGTGCTGGCAGTTCTGCCACGTCGAGGACCTGGTGTCGGCGCTGGAGTACGCCGTCCTGGAGAAGGTCGACGGCGAGATGGCGGTGGGCTGCGACGGCTGGCTGGAGCAGGAGGAGATCGAGGAGCTGACCGGGATCCGGCGCATGGAGCTGCCCGCGGCCATCGCCTTCGGCGCCGCCGCCCGGCTGCACCGCCTCGGCCTGACCCCGTCGCCCGCGGGGGACCTCGCGTACACGATGCACCCGTGGGTGGTCAGCGGCAGCCGCCTGCACGAGGCGGGCTGGCGCCCGCAGTGGTCCAACGAGGAGGTGCTGGCCGAGCTGCTCGCCGAGGTCGAGGGCCGCAATTCGCTCGCGGGCCGCAGGCTCGGCCGCAAGGACGCCACGACGCTGGGCGCGGCGGGCGCCACGGTCGCGCTGGTCGGTACGGCGGCGCTGGTGCGCAGGGCCCGCAAGCGGCGCGGCCTCTAGATCCGAAGGCGTGTCCGTCGCCCCGCGGCAGTGGAAGCCGCTTTCCGTATCGCGGGCATATGAGGCAGCATGTGCCGCATGGCATCCACGCACGGCGAACACGCCGCCCCCGCCGACCGCGCCCGGGCCGCCGACGGTCCGATCCGGCTGCTCGCGATCCGCGACACCCCGCTGTCGCTGGACGAGGTCTTCGCCTCGGTCGGCGACGACGCGGCCGGCGGCACGGCGCTGTTCGTCGGGACGGTACGCGACCACGACGGCGGTTCGGCCGCCGAGGTCACCGGTCTGGCGTACTCGGCGCACCCCAGCGCGGAGGCCGAACTGCGCGGGATCGCCGAGAAGATCGCCGCCGACTACCCGGTACGCGCGCTGGCCGCCGTCCACCGGGTGGGTGAACTGCGGGTCGGCGACATCGCGGTGATCGTCGCCGTCTCCTGCCCGCACCGCGGCGAGGCGTTCGAGGCCAGCCGCCGCTTCATCGACGACCTCAAGAGCGAGGTCCCGATCTGGAAGCACCAGACGTTCACCGACGGCACCGAGGAATGGGTCGGCGTCTAGGGCCTGTCCGGCGGATCGTGAGCGACGCGCGGGGGCGTAACCCCGTACCCCACCGGGCCGTTGGTGCACAGAGCGGTTAATCTGCTCATACGTCCGTTTTGGTGTACATGGGGTCGGGAGTTCGACGTGGCAGCACTCGCTTGGTTGCTCATTCCGTTGGTCGCCGCGGTGTTCGCCGCGGTCTGGGCACGCTGGGCGTCGCACACCCGCACCACCGGGGACGGCGCGTCGCTCGCCGGGTACGAGCGGTTCCGGCAGGCCATGCAGGCCGAGTCGGCGGAGAAGCCGGACACCGAGACGGTCTGAGGACCGGGCACCGGGACGGCAGAACAGGCGCCGCACGGCCGCGTACCCGTCCGGACTCACCCCGCGGGCCGGTTGTCCGGCGGTTCCCGTAGGGTCGTGCCATGCCACGCCGCACCGCGACGCTGCTCGCCTCGACACTGACGCTGATAGCGCTGCTGTGCATCGCGCTGCTGGCTCCCGCACCGTACTCGGAGATGTCGCCGGGACCGACGGTGAACACGCTCGGGAGCTACGACGGCGAAATGGTCATCCAGATCGGCGGCCACAAGACGTACGCGACGTCGGGTCACCTCAACATGACCACCGTGCGGGTCACCGGCGCCGACTACTCCATGAACCTGGTGGAGTCCCTGCTCGGCTGGGCGCGGCGGGACGACAAGGTCGTGGAGCACGACACGCTGTACCCGAAGGGGCAGACGGCCCAGGAGGCCGACCAGCAGAACGCCGAGGAGTTCAGCCAGTCACAGGACAGCGCCAAGTACGCGGCGCTGACCTCGCTGAAGATCCCCGTGCCCTCACGGGTGATCGTCGCGGCCGTCGTCAGCGGCGGGGCGTCCGAGGGCGAACTGCACGCGGGCGATGTGATCAAGGCCGTCGACGGCACCGCGATCACCAAGGCCGACCAGGTCGCGGGCCTGGTCACCAAGCACAAGCCGGGCGAGAAGGTGGTCTTCACGATCATCCCGGCCGCCGACGCGAAGAAGAAGCTGGACACCACGCGGAAGGTGACCATCACCACCCGCGCCTCGGACGACGGCGGCCCGTCGCGCGCCGTGGTCGGCATCCAGGCGGGCGTCGAGCACCTGTACCCGTTCACCATCGACATCAAGCTCGCCGACGTCGGCGGACCCAGCGCGGGCATGATGTTCGCGCTCGGCATCATCGACAAGCTGACGCCCGACGACCTGACCGGCGGCAAGTTCGTCGCGGGCACCGGCACCATCGACGACAACGGCAAGGTCGGACCGATCGGCGGCATCAGCCTGAAGACGATCGGCGCGCGCGACAAGGGCGCGCAGTTCTTCCTCACCCCGGCCGACAACTGCGAAGAGGCCGCCAAGAGCATCCCCTCGGGCCTCACCCTGGTGAAGGTGAAGACCCTCGACGACGCCTTGGCGGCGCTGAAGGACATCAAGTCGGGCAACGACGCGGCGCTGCCGAGCTGCAAGAGCTGAGACCGGCTCGGTCCCGGTCAGCTCAGACCCGGTCAGCTCAGGTCGGTTCAGCCCGGCGGCGCCACCGGGCGCTCAGACCTCGAAGGTCGCCGACAGCGCCTCCGCCAGACCCGGCACCAGATCGGAACCGGTCAGCACCTCGGTCGGCGTGTCCTTGGCCCGCAGCCGTACGGCCGACTCCCGCGCGCCGTCCCGCAGCACCGCGACCGTCATCCGCACCTCCTGGCGCTGTGGGTGCGCCGCCACCCACGTGGCCAGCGAGGCGTCGTCCAGGCCCTCGGGGATGGCCGCCTCGGCGGCGGGCGGCAGCATCAGCCGCTCCACGGTCAGCGCGCAGCCCGCGATCACCTCGGGCCACGCGATCGTCGCCAGGAACTCGTCGAGCGCCGTGCCGGACGGCAGCTCGTCCTGCTCGATCGGGGTCAGCGACCCCGTCTCGTTCGTCTCGGTCAGGCCGAGTTGATCGGCGAGGCCGGGTTCCTGCGTACGGAGCTGCGCGGTGTCGACAAGGGCGAACAGCCGTGCGGGCCGGTCCCAGCCGAGGCCGGACGCGTACTCGTCGATTTCCAGTACGGCACGGGTCAGCGGGCTCGCCGCGAGCGGTGCACCATCGGTCGCATTGTTGGACATGGTCAGTATCCTGCCTCTTCCCTTGCCGGAATCGGGAACCGGCCAAAGCGTAGGTAAGTTGCACCAGTGGGAGTCCGACCCGGGACACCCCAGAAATACGGACAATTCGAGGTGCGCACCTTGGTATTCGAGATGCCGGACCGCGGCGGAGGATCGTCGGGGCCACGGATCAGAGTCGGCCGCCCATCCCGGCGGACCCGGACGTTGCTCATCACGATCGGCGTGCTCGCCGGTCTGATGATCGCGTTCGTGATCTTCGCGGGATTCTGGACCGACTGGCTCTGGTACCGATCGGTTCACTACTCGTCGGTCTTCACCACCACGCTCTGGACCAAGGTCGGTCTGTTCTTCGTCTTCGGCCTGCTGATGGCCGGAGCGGTCGGCGTGAACATCTATCTGGCACACCGGCTCCGCCCGCCGCTCAGCGCGATGTCGCTGGAGCAGCAGAGCCTCGACCGCTACCGGATGGGTCTCGCGCCGTACAAGAAGTGGGTGCTCCTCGGGGTCTGCGCGGTGGTCGGGCTCATCGCCGGCGGATCGGCCTCGGGGCAGTGGCGGCTGTGGCTGCTGTGGACGAACGCCACGAAGTTCAACGTCAAGGACCCGCAGTTCCACAAGGACGTGTCCTTCTACGCCTTCGACCTGCCCTGGTACCGCTTCCTGCTGAGCTTCGGCTTCGCGGCCGTGGTGCTCTCGCTGGTCGCCGCCGCCCTGGTGCACTACCTGTACGGCGGGCTGCGGATCACCTCGCCCGGCGGCCGGGCCACGGCCGCCGCCACCGGGCATCTGTCGGTCCTGCTGGGCATCTTCATCTCGCTCAAGGCGGTCGCCTACTGGCTGGACCGCTACGGCCTCGCGGTGAAGTCCAGCGGCTTCAAGGCCACCGACAACTGGACCGGTCTGCGGTACGTGGACGCGAACGCGTATCTGCCCGCCAAAACGATCCTGTTCTGCATCGCGGTGATCTGCGCGCTGCTGTTCTTCGCGACGCTCTGGCGCCGCACCTGGTCGCTGCCGATGATCGGCTTCGGCCTGATGGTGCTCTCGGCGATCCTGATCGGCGGCCTCTACCCGGCCATCGTGCAGAAGTTCCAGGTGCAGCCGAACGAGGCGGCCAAGGAAGCGCCGTACATCCAGAAGAACATCGATGCCACGCGGGCCGCGTACGGCATCAAGGACAGCCAGGTGAAGCCGTACAGCGGCACCAGCGAGTCCAGTACGGAAAAGCTGCGGGCCGACGCGGACACCACGGCGAGCGTGCGCGTGCTGGACCCGAACGTGGTCTCGCCCACGTACCAGCAGTTGCAGCAGACGCGCGGCTACTACGCCTTCCCCTCCACGCTCGACGTCGACCGCTACAGCGACGCCAAGGGCAAGGAGCAGGACACGGTCGTCGGCCTGCGCGAGCTGAACATCAACGGCATCCCCGAGAACAACTGGATCAACGACCACTTCAAGTACACCCACGGCTACGGCATCGTCGCCGCCAAGGGCACCGATGTGTCCAGTGACGGCTCACCGGCCTTCACCGAGAAGGACCTGCCGACCACCGGCCAGCTCGGCACGTACGAGCAGCGGGTCTACTACGGCGAGCGGACGACGCAGTACTCGATCGTCGGCGGTCCGACCCAGGAGATCGACTACACCGACGCGGGCGGCGAGAAACCGTTCACGTACACCGGCAAGAGCGGCGTGGACCTGTCCAACCCGCTGACGCGGGCGGCGTACGCGGTGCAGTTCGGCGAGCCGCAGATCCTGTACTCGGGGGCGATCGGCAAGGGCTCGAAGATCCTCTACAACCGCACTCCCAAGGAGCGGGTGGAGTCGGTCGCGCCCTGGCTGACCATCGACGGCGACCCGTACCCGGCCGTGGTCAACGGCCAGGTGGAGTGGATCGTCGACGCGTACACCACCACCAACGGCTATCCGTACGCGTCGCGCACCACGCTCGGCGACACCACGACCGACTCGCTCACCGACGACCAGCGGTCCGTCATCGCGCAGCAGAATCAGGTCAACTACATCCGCAACTCGGTCAAGGCGACCGTGAACGCGTACACCGGTGAGGTCACGCTCTACCAGTGGGACACCCAGGACCCGGTGCTCAAGACGTGGATGAAGGCGTTCCCGCACACGGTGCAGCCGAAGGACAAGATCAGCGCCGAGCTGATGGACCACCTGCGCTACCCCCAGGACCTGTTCAAGGTGCAGCGGCAACTGCTCACCAAGTACCACGTCACCAAGGCGTCCACCTTCTACACCGGCAGTGAGGTGTGGGAGGTCCCGGACGACCCGGCCGCCCAGACGGGCAAGGCGGTGCCGCCGTACTACCTGAGTCTGAAGATGCCCGACCAGTCGGAGCAGGCGTTCTCGCTGACGTCCACCTTCACGCCGAACGACCGCTCCAACCTGAGCGCGTTCATGGCGGTGAACGCCGACGCGTCCAGCAAGGACTACGGCACGATCAGAGTGCTGCAACTGCCGCCGAACACCACGGTCGACGGGCCCAAACAGGTGCAGGCCAAGCTCAACTCCGACAACAAGGTCGCGCCGCAGATCAACCAGCTCAAACGGGCGGGCGCGGACACCACCGTGGAGTACGGCAATCTGCTCACCGTGCCGATGGACGGCGGGCTGATGTACGTGGAGCCGGTGTACGTACGCGGCGCGGGCAACAACTACCCGCTGATGAAGAGCGTGGTGGTGCTCTTCGGCGACCGGATCGGGTTCCAGCCCACGCTGAAGGCCGCGCTGGACGAGGTGTTCGGCCCCGACGGCGAGTCGACGACGAAGCCGCCGCCGGACGACACCACGCAGCCGCCGACGACGACCAGCCCGCCGACCACCAGCCCACCGGGCGACGCGACGCTGGAGCAGGCCCTGACGGACGCTCAGAAGGCGTACGACGACGGTCAGGCGGCGCTGAAGAAGGGCGACTGGCAGGCGTACGGCGAGGCGCAGAAGAAGCTCTCCGAGGCGCTGAAGCAGGCGCGGGAGGCGGAGAAGGCGGCCAAGGGGACATAAGACGGGGCCGATCGACCTGATGGGTCGACAAGCGGGCTGATCGGGTGACACTCCGCGTCGTGGTACGGTGAGGACACAACGACGCGGGGTGGAGCAGCTCGGTAGCTCGCTGGGCTCATAACCCAGAGGTCGCAGGTTCAAATCCTGTCCCCGCTACTGTACGAAGAGGGCCAAAGTCAACTGACTTTGGCCCTCTTCACTTATATGGGGGATGTTCGGTGAACGGGGTTTCGCAAGCCGCCTTGTCGGGAAGTCGACAAACCGCTGAAGTGACCAATCGGGTTGCGGTATACCAGGTGTACGGCGGTAGTGGACGGTGCGACGATGGACCTCATGGGGGATGGTGCAAGACTGCTGAACACTCGTCAGATCCACGAACGGCGTGGTTCTACGGGCGATGTCGACATGTCGACCGAAAGGTTGGCCCAGGAGTCGGCTTCGACGCCCGTGACCGCGTCCGCGACCGTGCCCGTCACCGCGACCGCGCTGCTGCCCGCACCGCGTCCGTCGGCTGAGCAGCCCGCGTCCGCCGAACTCACCGCGTCCACCGGGACGGTGGCCACCCGGTCCCTGGGGCCCGTCGCCGCCCCGGCCGCCGGGCTCAACGACCTGCCCGGGCTTCCCGAACCGACCGACGAGGACGGCCTCGCGCTCCGCGAGGAGGCCGAGATCGAGGCGCGCCACCGGCACGCCGCCGACCTCGGCGACCCGTACGCCATGAGCGCGCTCGGCACGCTGCTGCTGCGCCGCGGCGACCTCGACGGCGCGGAGCCGTACCTGCGCGCCGCCGTCACGCACGGGGACCGCGCCGCCGCCAACAACCTGGCCCTGCTGCTGCACCAGCGCGGTTACGCCGACGAGGCGGCCGACTGGTGGCGGACCGCCGCCGTGGCGGGCTCCGCGCCCGCCGCGCACGCGCTGGGCCGGCACTACCGCGAGCGCGGCGACGAGCCCGCGGCCGAGTACTGGCTGCGGCAGGCCGCCGAGTCCGGCCACACGCTGGGCGCGTACGCGCTGGCCGACCTGCTCGACCACCGGCGCGAGAGCGGCGCCGAGCGCTGGTTCCGCGCCGCGGCCGAGCACGGCCACCGCGAGGCCGCGTACCGCCTCGCCCGGATATGCGCCGCGCGCGGCCAGAACCACGAGGCCGAGCAGTGGTACCGGCAGGCCGCCGCGCGCCGCCACCGGCGGGCCGCGCTGCGCCTGGGCACGCTCCTGGAGGAGCGCGGCGAGCAGGCGGAGGCGGGCCGCTGGTATCTGACGGCCGCCAGGGACGGCGAGGCGCGGGCCGCCTGCGCGCTGGCGTTCCTGCTGCGCGACGCGGGCGACATCGACCAGGCCGCCACCTGGTGGCGGCGCGCCGCCCAGGCGGGCGACGGCCGGGCCGCCAACGCGCTCGGCGCGCTGCACGCCCAGGAGGGCGAGACGCAGACCGCCGAGCGCTGGTACCGCACGGCCCTGGACGCGGGCGACATCAACGGCGCCTACAACCTCGGCCTGCTCTGCGCGGGCCAGAGCCGCAACGCGCAGGCCGAGCAGTGGTACCGCAAGGCCGCGTACGCCGGACACCGCGAGGCCGCCAACGCGCTGGCCGTGCTGCTGCTCCAGCGCGGCGACGCGATGGGCGCCGAGCCGTGGTTCTCCAAGGCCGCGGAGGCGGGCAGCATCGACGCCGCCTTCAACCTCGGCATCCTGCACGCCGGGCGCGAGGAGGCCGACACCGCGCGCGCCTGGTACGAGCGGGCCGCCGCCGCCGGGCACGCCGAGGCCGCCCTCCAGGTGGCCATCGCGCTCCAGCGCGACGGCGACCACCACGCCGCCGAGCGGCACCTGCGGTGCGCCGCGGGCGGCGGCAGCCCGGAGGCCGCCTTCCGGCTCGGCGCGCTCCTGGAGCGCAGGCAGCGCGAGCGGGACGAGGGCGACGCGGGCGCGGAGGCCACGGGCAGCGTCGAGGCCGAGGAGTGGTACGAGCGGGCCGCCCGGCAGGGGCACCGCCGCGCCCAGGTACGGCTCGGCATGTGCGCCGCCAAGCGCGGGGACGTGGTGGACGCGGCGCACTGGTACCGGCAGGCCGCCGAGGCCGGTTCGCGCAACGGGGCCTTCAACCTCGGGCTGCTGCTGGCCCGCGAGGGCGCCGAGCCCGAGGCCGCCCTGTGGTGGACGCGGGCCGCGGACGCCGGGCACGGCCGCGCCGCCCTGCGGATGGCGCTGCTCTCCGCCCGGCGCGGCGAGCTGGCCGAGGCGCAGCACTGGTGCTCCCGCGCGGTCACCTACGGGCCCGCCGAGGTCGCCGAGCGCGCGGCCCGGCTGACCGCCGCGGTCAAGCACGAGCTGACCGCGTGAGCCGACGGTCGTCAGCGGCGGTTGACCAGGTCATCCGTACGGTTCCTGACCGTTTCCGGCTGAGGGGCGCCCCGCCCGGGGCACCCCTCAGCCGGAATGGCCACCCGCTGCGACGGCCGCCCGCCTATGGATTTGCGCTGGTCAGGAACGCTGGTCTACAGTGAGGGCACAACGACGCGGGGTGGAGCAGCTCGGTAGCTCGCTGGGCTCATAACCCAGAGGTCGCAGGTTCAAATCCTGTCCCCGCTACGGAAAGAGAAGGCCCGGAAGCCATTGGCTTCCGGGCCTTCTTCCTGTGCGACACCGGTCGTCGGCCGGGCTGCGGGGCCGGGTCGCTGGGCGCTGCGCGCGCGGCGGCACCGCGCGCTTTCTCTTAGTCTCCTTGTGCGGGCTTCTTATTCGGGCAAAGACCCGCCGAACCGTCTTGGGCGCGGCACCTTCGCGCGCGATCCTGGTCGGGTACGACGGGCGAGGAGGCGGGATTGCTGCGCAGGCGGCGAGGGCGATCCGAGGCGGGTGTCACCGTGGTGGACACGGGACGCTGGCAGCGCTGGTGCGAGGCCGCGCTCGGCGGGCGTCGCGAGGACGCGGTGACCTTGCTCGCGGGCCTGCGCGCCGTCGTCGAGGACGGACCGCCGTACGACAGGGCCGCGGCGCTCGCCGCGCTCGGCGACGCTCCCGCGGACCTCCTGCTGCTGCTCGACCGGCACGCCAGGCCCTGGCACGGCGGCGGCGCCCACCGCTGGGCCGCCGGCGGCCACGCCGGTGTCGATCCGCTGCGTCTGCTGCTGGCCTCGCTCGACGAGGACGGCCGGGTGCGGGCCGGGGCCGTCGAGAGCCTGGCCGGGTGCGGCGGGCCGCTGGCCGTGGCCGCGCTCGCCCTGCGGACGGTCGACTGGGTGCCGGAGGTGAGCGAGCGCGCCACCGCCGCCCTGGTGGCCCGCAACGCGCCGGACGAGGTGGCCGCGGCCGTCCGCGTGCTGCTCAGGCTTGGCGGCAGGCGCCGGGCGGGCGGGCTGCTCGCCTCGTACCGCGCGGTGCTGAGCGAGCCTCCGCACCGCCGCGCCGTGCGGGCGCTGGCCGCCGACTCCGACCCGCTGGCCCGCCGCTTCGGCGTCGAACTCGCCCTGGACCTCGGCAGTTACGTCCGCGGCGACCTGCTGCGGACCGCGCTGCACGACCGCGACCAGGTCTGCCGCAGGCTCTGCGCGCAGCGGCTGCTGGAGCTGGACCCCGACCAGGCGGGCCGGTTGATGTGGGCGCGCGGCGCGGGCGTACGGGAGCTGGCGGTGGCCGCGCTGCCCGGCGACGTGCCCGCCACGCGGCTGGTCGCGCCGCTGGCCGACCGGGCCCGGATGGTACGGGCGCAGGCCCGTTGGCAGTTGTACCGGCGCGGGGAGCCGCCCGCCGACGTCTACCGCAGACAGCTCCGCAAGGTCGGCAGGACGACCGCGCCCCGGCTCGTCGCGGGACTGGCGGCCGGTCTCGGGGAGTGCGGGGACGCCTCCGACGCGGCTCTGCTGACCCGGCTGCTCGGACCCCGCGAGCGCGATCATGCCGAGAACTGGCCGCCGATGGTGCGCAGGGCCGCCGCCCGCGCGATCGGACGGCTGGCCAAGCCCGCCGAACTGGTCGGCCTGCTCGGCCCGTTGGCGACCGACCCCGATCCGGGCGTGGCGCGCGAGGTGTTCGAGGCGCTGGCCCGGGTGCCGGCCGATGTCCCGGTGGAGACCCTGTGGGTCGGCAGGACCCGTACGGAACCGGCCGTACGCAGGGCCGCCGAGCGGATCGGCGGCAGGGCCTGCGAGCGGACCGTGCCTACGAGCAGTCCGGGCACAGTCCCCGGTAGGTGACCTCGGCCGCCTGGACCGCGAAGCCGAAGCGTTCGGTCGGGGGGAGGGCCGCGAGCGGGTCGCCGTGCGGGTGGACGTCGCGGATGGTGCCGCAGCGGGAGCAGACCAGGTGCTGGTGCGGCCGGTGCGCGTTGGGGTCGTAGCGCTTGGCGCGGCCGTCGGTGGCGACCTCGATGATCTCGCCGATGCTCACCATCTCGCCCAGCGTGTTGTACACGGTGGCGCGGGAGATCTCCGGCAGCCGTGCGATGGCACGCGCGTGCACCTCGTCGGCGGTGAGATGGACATGGTCGCCGTCGAGGACCTCCGCCACCACGCGCCGCTGGGCGGTCAGCCGCCAGCCGCGTTCGCGCAGTCGTTCCAGCAGGTCGCTCATGCGAGCCAGGGTAACAGCGGGGCAACCTGGATCGAAAGGGTCTGTTCCTGACTCCCATCCTCTATTGGCTCTCTTCTTGACTTAGACATTGTCCAGAGTAGGATCGGCTCCGGCGCGAGCCGATGGGCATGCCGGGGGGCCGGACGATCTGGAGGAGAAGCACGTGACGGTTCAGGAGACGGGTCCGCTGACCACGAGTGCGCTGACCACGGAGGCCGGAGCGCCGGTCGCGGACAACCAGAACAGCGAGACGGCGGGCCTCGGCGGCCCGGTGCTCGTCCAGAGCCAGCACCTGCTGGAGAAGCTCGCGCACTTCAACCGCGAGCGCATCCCGGAGCGGGTCGTGCACGCGCGGGGCGCCGGTGCGTACGGCACCTTCACGCTGACCCGGGACGTCTCGCGCTGGACGCGGGCGAAGTTCCTGTCCGAGGTCGGCAAGCGGACCGAGACGTTCCTGCGCTTCTCCACCGTCGCGGGCAACCTCGGCTCGGCCGACGCCGTCCGCGACCCGCGCGGCTTCGCGCTGAAGTTCTACACCGAGGAGGGCAACTACGACCTCGTCGGCAACAACACCCCGGTGTTCTTCATCAAGGACGCCCTGAAGTTCCCCGACTTCATCCACACCCAGAAGCGCGACCCGTACACCGGCTCCCAGGAGGCGGACAACGTCTGGGACTTCTGGGGGCTCAGCCCGGAGTCGACACACCAGGTGACCTGGCTCTTCGGCGACCGCGGCATCCCGGCCAGCTACCGGCACATGAACGGCTACGGCTCGCACACCTACCAGTGGAACAACGAGGCCGGAGAGGTCTTCTGGGTCAAGTACCACTTCAAGACCGACCAGGGGATCAGGAACCTCGCCACCGGGGAGGCCGTGCGCGTCTCGGGCATGGACCCCGACTCCCACCAGCGCGACCTGCGCGAGGCGATCGAGCGCGGCGCGTTCCCGTCCTGGACCGTGCAGGTGCAGATCATGCCCGCGGCGGACGCCGCCACGTACCGCTTCAACCCGTTCGACCTCACCAAGGTGTGGCCGCACGCGGACTACCCGCCGGTCGAGATCGGCAGGCTGGAGCTGAACCGCAACCCGGAGAACGTCTTCGCCGAGGTCGAGCAGTCGGTCTTCAGCCCCGCGCACTTCGTGCCCGGCATCGGCCCGTCCCCGGACAAGATGCTCCAGGGCCGCCTGTTCGCGTACGGCGACGCGCACCGCTACCGGGTCGGCGTCAACGCCGACCACCTGCCGGTCAACCGCCCGCACGCCACCGAGGCGCGGACGCACAGCAGGGACGGCGCCCTCTACGACGGCCGCCACCAGGGTGCCAAGAACTACGAGCCGAACAGCTTCGGCGGCCCGGCCGAGACCGGCCGCCCGCTGTGGGAGCCCGTCGAGGTGTCCGGCGCGACCCGGTACTCCGCCGCGCCCGCGCACGCCGAGGACGACGACTTCGGGCAGGCGGGCACCCTGTACCGGCTCATGTCCGAGGACGAGAAGACCCGGCTGATCGACAACCTGGCGGGCTTCATCGCCAAGGTCTCCCGCGAGGACGTCGTCGAGCGCGCCGTCGACAACTTCCGCCGCGCGGACCCCGACTACGGCAAGCGACTGGAGGCAGCGGTCCAGGCCCTCCGCACCTGACCCGTCGCTCGCCGTTGGCCGAAGAGGCCGGACGCCACAGGGCTCCGGCCTCTTCTGCGCGTCCGCGTGCGGAACCGAAGGCGCGTGTGTGCCGTTCCGAAGCCGGGCGTGCCGGCCGTTCCGAAAAGCGGTTACGCGCTGGTCAGGGCGGTCGCGGTCGGTGTCGTGGCCGGTGACGCGGACGGTGTCGTGGCCGGTGTCGCGGGCCGCTGCGCGGACCAGCAGCGGATGATGTCGCGGACGGAGACCACGCCGATCGGATCGCGGCCCTCAAGGACGACCAGGTGACGGAAACCGCCGTGCAGCATGGCGGCGGCGGCCTCGTCGAGGGTCCACTGCGGGGCGGCGAAGACGACATCGGTCGTGGTGTGGGCGTGGGCGAGTTCGCGGTCGGGGCTGAGGCCGTCCCCGATCGCGTCGAGGACGTCGCGCTCGGTGAGGATGCCGAGACCGCAGGTGTCGGTGTCGAGGACTATGGCCGCGCCGACTCGGCGGGCGGACATCAACTGGGCGGCCTGGCGGAGGGTGTGGGCGGGGCCGATGGTGAGTACCACCGTGCTCATCGCGTCGCGGACCAGCATGGGACGGGCACCTCCTTGTGTGAAGCCCTCACACGGGACCGCCGTCCGGCGAGCCGGGAGACGCTCGCGTGAACGGTTTCACAAGTTCACAAGCGGGGGCACCTTCATAGTCACACGCCCCCGGAGGACCGGCAAGGGGGCGCGCGAAGCTCCCGCCGCGAGGTGACCCGCCGCCGCGCGCGGCTCGCGCCGCGCCGCTCCGACCTGCTAGGCGACGCCGTCCGAACCGCCCACGTACCCCAGCAGCTCCTCGTGCAGCAGGCCGTTGGAGGCCGCCGCGTTCCCGCCGAAGGGGCCCGGCTCGCCGTCGAGCGAGGTGAAGCGGCCACCGGCCTCGCGCACGATCACGTCGTTGGCCGCCATGTCCCACGTGCTCAGCTCGGGCTCCGCGCAGATGTCCACCGAACCCTCGGCGACCATCATGTACGGCCAGAAGTCGCCGTAGCCGCGGGTGCGCCAGACGTCGCGCGACAGGCGCAGGAAGCCGTCGAGCCGCCCCCGCTCCTCCCAGCCGCTCAGCGAGGAGTACGCGAAGGACGCGTCCTCCAGCCGGCTCACGCCCGAGACGTGCAGCCGGGTCGCCGACGACAGGCTGCGGCCGGTGTACGCGCCGTCGCCCTTCGCCGCCCACCAGCGGCGGCCGAGCGCGGGCGCGGAGACCACGCCGACCACGCTCTCGTCGCCCTGCTCGCCGCGGACCATCAGCGCGATCAGGGTCGCCCACACCGGAACGCCGCGCACATAGTTCTTGGTGCCGTCGATCGGGTCGATCACCCAGCGGCGCGGCCCCGCGCCCTGGCTGCCGTACTCCTCGCCGAGCACCGCGTCCCGCGGGCGCGCCCGTGCCAACTGGCCCCGGATCAGCTCCTCGGCCGCCTTGTCCGCCTCGCTCACCGGCGTCAGGTCGGGCTTGGTCTCGACCTTGAGGTCGAGCGCCTTGAAGCGGGCCATGGTCGCGGCGTCGGCGGCATCGGCCAGCACGTGGGCCAGGCGCAGATCGTCGTTGAATTCGGGCATAAGCCGAACAGTAGCGATCTCGCCTGGTCCCGGTCATCTCCGCCCTGCTCGCAACCTTGACAGACCAGGACAGCGCGTCAATTCTTTCCGCACGGCCGCTGTCCGCGCCATCGCGCGGACACCTCGTGGCGCCTTGGAGGCAATGATGCCTACAGCGCGGGAATCGCTCCTGGACGCGGCGTTCGCCGCGCTCGGCGACCGGCCCTGGGAAGCCGTACGGATGGTCGAGGTCGCGGCGGCGGCCGGGGTGTCGCGGCAGACCCTCTACAACGAGTTCAGCAGCAAGGAAGGGCTCGCGCGCGCCCTCGCCCGGCGCGAGACCGAGGGCTATCTGGGCGGTGTCGACCGCGAGTTGGCCGCCGCGGGCCGGGTCGGCGCCGACGCGGGGGAGTGCTTCGCGGGCGCCGCGGGCTGGACCCTGCGGTCCGCCCGGCGCAGTCCGGTGGTCGCCGCCGCCCTCACCGGCGCCGACGGCGGCCTGGTCGAATCCCTCAAGGCCCGTACGGTCGACGCGCTCGTCCGCGGCTACCCGCGGCTGCGGCCCCAGGACATCGGATGGGCCTGCGAGGCGGCGATCCGGCTCACCCTGTCGTACGTGATCGCGCCCGCCGCCAGTGACGAGGAGGCGTGTCTGCGGGTGGCGCAGCTCGTCCGCAGCCTGCTGTCGTGGCCCGCGACGGGGGAGGAGCCGTAGCGGCGCACGGTCCGCGCGGGCGCCGCCCGTGAACCGTCAGTGCGCCGAGCCGGAGATCTGGAGGCCGATGACGCCCGCGATCACCAACGAGATGGACACGATCTTCAGCGTGGAGACGACGTCGCCGAGGAAGATCATGCCGTAGATCGCGGTGCCCGCCGCGCCGATGCCGGTCCAGACGGCGTACGCCGGGCCGACGTCCAGCTTCTTCAGCGACAGCGTCAGCAGACCGAAGGAGCCCAGCGCGAACAGGGCGAAGGCGATGGTCGGCCAGATACGGGTGAAGCCGTGCGACAGCTTGAGGCAGACCGCGAACCCCGTCTCAAGGATGCCTGCGACCACCACGAGCAGCCAGGCCATCGGGTGCCTCCCGTTCCCACTCCGTCTCCGAAACCTGTGTGCGCTGTCGATCATCACACAGCCTGCCCGGAAACCGCCCCTCCGGTCGCCGAAAGCGCGTCAGTCTCCCTCGCGCCGCTCGCGGGTGGCCAGCAGCCGCCGCAGCGAGTCCAGCCGGGCGGGCTCGGCGTGCCCCGCCGCGACCCACGCGTCCAGCGCGCACTCCGGCTCGTCGTGCGAGCAGCCGCGCGGGCACTCCTCGGTGCCCGGCTCCAGGTCGGGGAAGGCGTGGATGACCCGCGACGGATCGATGTGGTGCAGGCCGAACGACCGTACGCCCGGAGTGTCGATCACCCATCCCGTGTCGCCCGGCAGCGGCAGCGCGAGCGCCGAGGTGGTGGTGTGCCGGCCGCGCCCGGTCACCGCGTTCACCGAGCCGGTGGTGCGCTGACGCTCCACCAGCGCGTTGACCAGCGTGGTCTTTCCGACGCCGCTGTGGCCGACGAAGGCCGTCACATGCCCGGCCAGCCGCTCGCGGATCTGGTCGACCCCGCCGGTCAGGAAGTCGTCCCTGTTGGTCACCACATACGCCAGGTCCAGCGCGCCGTACGTCTCCAACAGCGGCGCGGCCGGGGCCAGATCGGACTTGGTGAGCACCAGCAGCGGCTTCAGGCCCGCGTCGAAGGCCGCGACCAGGCAGCGGTCGATCATCCGGGGGCGCGGCTCGGGGTCGGCCAGCGCCGTGACGATCGCGAGCTGGTCGGCGTTGGCGACCACCACCCGCTCGAACGGGTCGTCGTCGTCGGCCGTCCGCCGCAGCACCGACTTGCGCGGCTCGATCCGTACGATCCGGGCCAGGGTGTCCTTCGCGCCCGACAGGTCGCCGACGACCGCGACCCGGTCGCCGACCACCATCGACTTGCGGCCCAGTTCGCGGGCCTTCATCGCGACCACCTCGCGGTCGTCGACCAGCACGGTCAGCCGCCCGCGGTCCACGGTCAGCACCATGCCCTCGGCGGCGTCCTCGTGCTTGGGCCTGATCGTGCTGCGCGGCCGGTTGCCCTTGGCGTTGGGGCGGACTCTGACGTCGTCCTCGTCGGGGTTCTTTCCGTAGCGGCGCACGGCGGTCCTCAGCCCCGGCCCGGTGCGGTGGTGTCCGCTGTGTCTGCCGTGTCCGTCGCGTCCGCCGTATCCGTCGGGTCCGCCGTGCCGGTTGTCTCCGCTGTCTCCGCTGTCTCCGGTGCGGCGGCGCCCGGGGTGACGGCGCCCGGCGTGGAGATCCCCGGCGCGGGCGCGCGGCCCGCGAGCATCGCCGTCCACAGCTCGGGGAATTCGGGCAGGGTCTTCGCGGTCGTCGCCACGTTCTCCACCTGGACGCCGTCCACGGTCAGGCCCAGGACGGCCGCGGCGGTCGCCAGCCGGTGGTCCTCGTAGGTGTGGAAGACCCCGCCGTGCAGGGTGGTCGGCCGGATGCGCAGGCCGTCCTCGGTCTCGGTGACGTCACCGCCCAGCTCGTTGATCTCCTTGGCCAGCGCGGCCAGCCGGTCGGTCTCGTGCAGCCGCAGATGCGCGATGCCGGTCAGCACGCTCTCGCCCTCGGCCAGCGCCGCGACCGCCGCGATCACCGGGGTCAGCTCGCCGACCTCGTGCAGATCGGCGGTGATGCCGAGCACCCGGCCGGTGCCGCTGAGCGTCAGCCCCTGCTCGGTCAGCTCGTACGAGCCGCCCATCGCGGTGAACAGCGTGCGCAGCGCGTCACCCGGCTGGGTGGTGCGGCGCGGCCAGTCCGGGATGGTCACCCGGCCGCCGGTGATCAGCGCGGCGGCCAGGAACGGCGCCGCGTTGGACAGGTCGGGCTCCACCGTCAGGTCCCGGCCGAGCAGCGCGCTCGGCGCCACTCGCCACACATTGCGCGCGCCGCCGTCCTGCGGGGCGTCCACCTTGGCGCCGGCCTTCCGCAGCATGTCCACGGTCATCCGGATGTGCGGCTGGGACGGCAGGGTGCGGCCGGTGTGCCGCAGTTCGAGGCCCCGGTTGAAGCGCGGCGCGGACAGCAGCAGCGCGCTGACGAACTGCGAGGACGACGACGCGTCCACGGACACGCTCCCGCCGGACAGCGAGCCCGCGCCGTTCACGGTCAGCGGCAGGGAGCCGCGGCCCTCGTCGTCGATCCTGGCCCCCAGCGCGCGCAGCGCGTCGATCACGCCGTGCAGCGGACGCTCGTACGCCCGCGCGTCGCCCTCGAAGCGGACCGGGCCGTCGGCGAGCGCGGCGACCGGCGGCAGGAAGCGCATCACGGTGCCCGCGTTGCCGACGTCGATCCGGGCGGGGCCGTGCAGCCCGGCCGGGATGATCCGCCACGCCTCGCCGCCGGACGGGTTGACCGTCTCGTCGATCTGCACGCCCATGGCGCGCAGCGCGTCGGCCATCAGGACCGTGTCGCGGCTGCGCAGCGGACGGCGCACCCATCCGGGTTCCGTGGAGTGCGCGGCGAGCACCAGAGCGCGGTTGGTCACCGACTTCGAGCCGGGCACCGTGACGGTCGCGTCCACGGCGCGGGGCGCGGTCGGGGCCGGCCAGAGGGCGGTCTGCGCGGTGCTGTCGCTCATGAGGCCCAAGCGTAGTGGCTCAGGCACAGGGAGATAGGACGGCGAATGCGGCGAAATCTGCCGGAAACAGGTGCTGTCACTGTCGGCCACATGCGCCGGGGTCGTGCGCCGGGCTCATGCGCGGGGCCAGTGCCGTGGGTCTGTGCGCCGGTCTGCCCCCGTTGCCCCGGCCGTTCTCTCCGCCGGGGCCGTCACGGCCGTCACGGTGGGTGTTCCCCGTCACTCCCGTCACCGCGGTCACCGCGTTATTGGAGGAGCAGCCACCGGGCGCCGCCCACCAGCGAGCAGATCGCGACCGCGTAGAACAGGAGCAGCCACAGGGCCGCCGGAGTGTGCGTGAGCCGGGCGAGCTGGTCCGCGTCCGAGGTGCCGGAGCGCTCACGGCGCCGCGTACGTTGCAGCTCGGCGACCGGCCGCGCGCCGCCGACCAGCAGGAACCACACCACCAGATACGCGAACGCCGCCTGTACCTGCGCCTTGGTCAGCCAGGACACCAACAGGAAGATCGCCCCGGTGACCACCACGGTCAGCGCCCCGTACGCGTTGCGGATCATCACGAGCATGACCAGCAGCAGCGCCGTCGCGCCCCACAGCAGCGCGGTGATGTGGCCGGATGCCAGCAGCCCCGCGCCCGCAAGGCCCAGCAGCGGCGGCGCGGTGTACCCGGCGGCGGCCGTCAGCACCATGCCCACGCCGTGCGGCTTGCCGCGCGAGACGGTCAGGCCCGAGGTGTCCGAGTGCAGGCGTATGCCCTCCAGGCGCCGCCCGGTCAGCAGCGCGAGCAGCCCGTGACCGCCCTCGTGCGCGATCGTCACCGCGTTGCGCGTGACGTGCCACACCCGCCGCAGCAGTACGGCCGCCAGCGCGAGCAGCGCCGTCGCGCCGATCAGCCAGCGCGAGGGATCGGGCTGTGTCCCCGTCAGCCGGTCCCACATCTCGGTGACGCTCGCGACGTTCATGACGTGGCCAGTCCTTGCTACTAGGGGGCTGCGGAGGGGAGTGCCGGGGGCTTGCGAAAGGGCGGACTGTGGGCCGTTCGGGTCCACGGTCGTGGCAGTCTGGCACCTATGTGCGGTCGATATGCGGCGAGCCGGAAACCAGAGGATCTCGCAGGACTCTTCGAAGTCCGTAAGTGGGACCCCACCGAGACCATCGCCCCCGATTGGAACGTCGCGCCGACGAAGGACGTCTACGCGGTGCTTGACCGTCCTGTGCGCGACTCCGGTTCCCCGGAACCGGTCAGACAGTTGCGCGTGCTGCGCTGGGGCCTGGTCCCGTCGTGGGCCAAGTCGCCGGAAGGAGCGGCCAAGCTGATCAACGCGCGGGCCGAGACGGTGCACGAGAAGCCGTCCTTCCGCCGCGCGCTCACCGCCCGGCGCTGCCTGATACCCGCCGACGGCTATTACGAGTGGGTGACGGCGCCCGAGGAGCGCGCGCTGGAGGAGCAGGGCAGGAAGAAGCGGTCCCGCAAACAGCCGTATTTCGTGACGCCCGCCGACGGCTCGGTGATGGCGATGGCCGGGCTGTACGAGTTCTGGCGCGACCGGACGCTGCCCGACGACCACCCGATGGCCTGGTGGGCCACCTGCACGGTGATCACCACGGCGGCCGAGACCGACACCCTGGCCGGATACGCGGGCGAGGGTCCGCGCTCGCTCACCGACATCCACCCCCGGATGCCGCTGATGATGACCCCCGACCGCTGGAACGCCTGGCTCGACCCGGCCACCACCGACCCCGACGCGCTTGGCGCCCTGCTCGCCCCGCCGCCCGGCGGCCTGATGCGCGCCTATCCGGTCGGCACCGGTGTGAGCAGTGTGAAGAACAACGGACCGGAGCTGCTGACGGAGCTGGAGGCACCCGAGGAGGAGACGCTGTTCTGATGACAGCACGCGCAGCACACACAGCGTCCCCGTCCCCCGAGCGGTCGGTGGAAACGGTCGGCACCCCCGCGGGCGAGGCCCGCGTCACCTGGCACCGCGCCCGCGCCGCCCGCGCGGTCCTCGCGCTCGGCCACGGCGCGGGCGGCGGCATCGAGGCCCGCGACCTGGCCGCGCTCGCGGCGGCGCTGCCCGCGCACGGCGTGACCGTGGCACTGGTCGAGCAGCCCTGGCGGGTGGCGGGCAAGAAGCTGGCGCCCGCGCCCAAGACGCTGGACACCGGGTGGACGGCGGTGTGGCCCGCGCTGGCGGAGCCGGGGCTGCCGGTGGTCGCGGGCGGACGCAGCGCCGGCGCCCGGGTGGCCTGCCGTACGGCGAAGGAGCTGGGCGCCGCGGCCGTCCTCGCGCTGTCCTTCCCGCTGCACCCGCCGGGGAAGCCGGAGAAGTCCCGCGCGGCCGAGCTGGACCTGGGCGCCGCGGCCGGGCCGCTGCTGATCGTGCAGGGCGGCAACGACACCTTCGGGCGGCCCGCGGAGTTCCCCGCCGGGTACGAACCGGTCGAGGTGCCGTACGGCGATCACTCGTTCGCCGTACCCAAGCGCGCGGAGTTGACGCAGGACGCGGCGCTGGCCGTGCTGACCGGGGCCGTCAGCGACTGGCTGGCCGGGCTCGGACATGCATCCGCTCGCCCTGGCGGCCGAAAAGGCTGAGCACCTCGACGGTCTCGTCCCCCGCGGGCCCGAACCAGTGCGGCAGCCGGGTGTCGAACTCGGCTGCCTCGCCCGCCCGCAGCTCCAGATCCTTGTCGGCGAGCAGCAGCCGCAGCCGCCCGGAGAGCACGTAGATCCACTCGTAGCCCTCGTGGGTGCGCTGCTCACAGGGCTTGTTCGGCTCGATGATCATCTTGTACGCCTGGAGCGCGCCCGGGTGCCGGGTCAGCGGCAGCACCGTCATGTGGTCCATCTTGCGCGGCACCGTGCGCACCCGCGGGTCGCCGACCTCGGGCGCGCCCACCAGTTCGTCCAGCGGCATCTGGTGCGCGCGGGCCAACGGCAGCAGCAGTTCGAGGGTGGCGCGCCGCTGCCCCGACTCCAGCCGCGACAAGGTGCTCACCGAGATCCCGGTCGCCTCCGCCAGCGCGGCCAGCGTCACCCCGCGCTCCAGCCGCGCCGCCCGCAACCGCGGCCCGACCTCGGCCAGAGTGCGCTCGACGCCGTCGTCCGTGCCTTTGGGTGCTTTCTCCGCCATGCGCCGATTTTGCCATACCGGCAAGCACGTTTGCCGTACGACCCCGGCGCGCACTCCGGACCACCGCCGTGCGACTTCCGCGCGATCCGCCCGCGCGCCCCCTGTGCCACCGGGAATGAGCCGCGCGATACCGGTGTTGTGCGAATCGGCAGAACGATTCGATCCCGCATTGACGAAGCAATCCGTGAGATCTGTGAGAGAGGCAGCCGCATGGTTTCAGCCGCTTGCCGGTCCCGCGCAGAGGCCGCACAGGCCACCGCGCGACCGGACGCAGCCGCGCCCTACCTGAACTGGGCCGAATGGCCGGTCAAGGACGACGGCAAGGGCGCATCCGGCACGTCGATCTCCAGCGGGATATCCTCCGGAACAGGCGTGGCCGCTTTTGGGCGCGCTGACGTTTCTGAGGAGGTGGGTGCGGTCACCGGCACCGACGACAGCACGGCGGAAAACGCGAGTGCGTCCGGTGAGGCAGCACAGGAGAGCAGCGCGGAGCGCACCGAGCGCTTCGAGCGGGACGCCCTTGGCTTCCTCGACCAGATGTACTCGGCCGCGCTGCGGATGACCCGCAATCCGGCCGACGCGGAAGACCTCGTCCAGGAGACGTACGCGAAGGCGTACGCCTCCTTCCACCAGTTCCGTGAGGGCACCAACCTCAAGGCGTGGCTCTACCGCATTCTCACCAACAGCTTCATCAACTCCTACCGCAAGAAGCAGCGCGAACCGCTGCGCAGCGGTTCGGAGGAGATCGAGGACTGGCAGCTCGCACGAGCCGAATCCCATATGTCGACCGGCCTGCGCTCCGCGGAGTCCCAGGCGCTCGACCACCTGCCCGACTCCGACGTGAAGGCGGCGTTGCAGACGATCCCCGAGGAGTTCCGCATCGCGGTCTACCTCGCGGACGTCGAGGGCTTTGCCTACAAGGAGATCGCGGACATCATGGGAACACCCATCGGCACAGTGATGTCCCGGCTGCACCGCGGGCGTCGCCAGTTGCGTGAGCTGCTGGAGGACTATGCGCGGGACCGCGGTCTTGTACCCGCGGGCGCGGCGGATGAGAAGGGCGCGGATTCATGAGTTGCGGCGACGCACATGAGACGGACTGCTCGGAGGTGCTCGGCCACCTCTACGAGTACCTCGACAACGAGATGCCCGACGAGAGCTGCGCCAAGTTCAAGGAGCACTTCGACGAGTGCCACCCGTGCCTGGAGAAGTACGGCCTCGAACAGGCCGTCAAGAAGCTCGTCAAGCGGTGCTGCGGCTCCGACGACGTGCCGACCGACCTCCGTTCGAAGGTCATGATGCGGATCGAGCTGATCCGCTCCGGTGAGGTCGCCCCGGTCCCGGACCAGGCGCCCGACATCCTCGCCACCCCGACCGAGGCCGAGGCCCGCTAGCTCCTCCCCACCGCCGGGCGCGCCAGGGCTTCCCCGCCGCCGTCGGCCACCGCCGGGACATCCCCCGGCACCCCTTCGTCCCGGCTCGTACCCCGTTGCGCTTGTGGACGGGGTTCGGGCGTTCGGACGAGGGCGCATACGCCTCACGTCACCCGTGCGGGTGAGCGTCGGGTCCCACGGACGGCCCAACCCCGGCAAACGCCTCTTCCACGACGGGCGCGGCCCTATCCTCCTGACTCTCAACGGGCCGGGAGCCGATCGGGCCGCGCCCGCCGCGCGTTCGCGCACGTTCGCGTACGGAGGAGGCCGCCTCTCGTGTCCGCCATGCCGACACCCGCACGGGTCACCGTGGCCGCCGTGTGCGCCGCCGGGACGCTGTGCGCCGCGCCCGCCCTGCGGCCCGCCACCGCGTGGGGGACCGTCGCCGTACTCGCCGCCCTGTACGCGCTGTGCGAGCCCGGCGTGCTCCCCGACCGCGCCGCGGGCCGCCACCCGCCCGCCGCCGTCGGCCCGTTCCTGCCCGTCCTGCTGGCCGCCGCCCTGCTGCTGCCCCCGGCCGCCGCCGCGCTGGTGGCCGTCCCCGGCTCGCTCGCGGGCCGCGTGGAGCAGGAGCCGCGCCGCGTACGGCGGCTGTGGCGCGCCGCCCACCTGGCCGTCGCCGTCTGGGCCGCCGCGCTCGCCGCCCGGCTGCTCGACGGCCCCCGCGCGCTGGCCGCCGCCGACCTGCCGTACGCGCTGCTGCCCGCGACCGTCGCCGCGCTCGTCCTCTGCGTCACCGCCACCGCGCTCACCGGCGCCGTCCTGGTCACCGCCGAGGGCCGCACACCGCGCGCGGCCTGGGGCGCCCCGCTGCTCGGCGCCCTCGCCCCGCACCTGACCTACGGCCTCGTCGCCCTCATGACCGCCGTCCTGTGGCAGGCCCGCTACGGCGCCTTCGCCGCGGTGCTCGTACCGCTGCCGATGTACGCGGCCTGCTGGGGATTCGCCCGCGCCCGCCGGGAACGCGACGCCCACCGGGCGACCGTGCGCGCGCTCGTCCAGGCCGTCGAGATCAAGGACCACTACACGCGCGGGCACAGTGAACGCGTGGGCCGCGCCTCGGTGTTCATCGCCCGCGAACTGGGCATGCCCGAACCCCGCGTCGACGCCCTGCGGTTCGCCGGAATCCTGCACGACATCGGCAAACTCGGCGTCCCCACCCGCCTGTTGCGCAAGAACGGGCCGCTGACCCCGGCCGAGCGGCGGGTGGTCGAGCTGCACCCGGAGTACGGGCACGAGATGGTCCGCGGCATCGCCTTCCTCGGCGAGGCGCGGGACGCGATCCTGCACCACCACGAACGCCTCGACGGCAGCGGCTACCCGCACGGGCTCGCGGGCGACCAGATCCCGGAATTCGCCCGCGTGGTCGCCGTCGCGGACGCCTTCGACGCCATGACGTCCACCCGCTCCTACCGGCGCGCCCGGCCGGTTCGCGCCGCGCTCGACGAACTCCACGCCTGCGCCGGTACGCACTTCGACCCGGCGATGGTCGCCGCCCTGACGCGTGCGCTGGCGCACCACTCCTGGCCGGTGGCCGCCTCGGGGCCGGTCGGCGCCACCACCGCCGGGCGGGGCCCGCTGCTTCTTCCGGCCGCCGTCTCCGCGCCGGTGCCGCGATGAGGGCCCGGCTCGTCCGGGGCGTGTACGGCGCCGCCCTCACCCTGACGGCCGCCGCCGTCGCCCGTACCGCCCTCACCGGCCTCTCCGCGCCCGGCACCGCCCTCGCCTTCGCCGCCGTCATTGCCGTGGGCGTCACCTTCCGCCTTCCCGCCCCCCTCGCCCCTCTCGCCTTCGGCGTCGACCGCGACACCGCGCCTCTCGCCACGGCGACGGCTCTCGCCTACGCCCTCCTGGCGCCGGGCCGCCACGGCCTCGCCCAAACCGTGGCCGTCTCCGCCCTCGCGGCCGCCGTCCCGCTGACCCTGAGCCGCCCCCGCCACGCAGCCGCCCCCGCCCCGCCCCCCTCACCCAGGTGGGCACCCCCCAGGACCGCGGCGAACGCGGGTCCCTTGCGCAGGTGGCTGCCCCCCAGGGCCGCGGCGGGTGAGGGCCCCTTGCGCAGGTGGGTGCCCCGTAGGGGCGTGGGGCTGCATCTGATGTGCGGCTGCCGCCGCGTGGGCGCGGCCGGCCGCGATGGGGCTGTGCCCTCCAGGGGTGCGGCGGGCGCGGGTCCTTTGCGCAGGTGGGTGCCCCGAAGGGGCGCGGGGAACTGCGCGCTCAGCCACGACGCTCCCGCAGGTCACCACCCGCCCCGGCGGGGCAATTCGGTGGTCTCCGGACCACCGGCCGGTGGGGGCGGGCCGCGCAGTTCCCCGCGCCCCTTCGGGGCGCACCCTCCTGGGGAGGCGGACCCTCCTGGGGAGGGGCGCCCGGGTTCGGGGCGGCATGGGGGGTCGGGGGCCAAGGGGGACGGTGAGGTGCGGCGGGTCGCGGCAGCGACCTTCGCCGGGGTGTGCGCCCAACCCTTCGCGGGAGGCGAAGGCCCCGCGTACGCCGCCGCACTCCTGGCGGTCCTCGGCCTGACGGCGCTGTGCGACGCGGCGCTGGCGGCGGCCCTGGGCGCGGCCAGGACCGGCCACCCGTACGCCCCGGCGCTGCGCGACGAGGTGCGGGCACTGGCGGGGATGGCCAGCGCGGTGTGCGCGGGCGGTGTGGTGATGGCGCTGGCGGTCGCGACCGCCGGGCTGTGGGCGTTGCCCATGGCCGCGGCGCCGCTGCTGCTGGCGCAGATGTCGCTGCGGGGCCAGGCGGCGGTGCGGGCCACGTACCGGCAGACGATCGGGTCGCTGGCGCGGGCCACCGAGGTGGCCGGGTACACACCGGAGGGGCACGCGCGGCGGGTGAGCGAGCTGGCGACCGCGGTCGGCAGGGAGCTGGGCCTGCCCGCCCGCCACCTGATGCTGCTGGAGTACGCGGCGCTGATGCACGACATCGGCCAGCTCTCGCTGGTCGACCCGGTGCCGCGCGGGGCGACGGAGCCGCTGGACGGCGAGCGGCAGCGCGCCATCGCCGCGCTCGGCGGCGAGGTGGTGCGGCAGACCGGCGCCCCGGCCGAGGTGGCGCTGATCGTGGAGCGGCAGGCGCACCCGTACCGGGAACAGCCGTTGGCGGGCCGGATCGTCCGGGCCGTCAACGCCTACGAGGACCTGACGGGGGAGCCGGGCGCGGCCCTCGGCCACCGGCTCGCGGCGGTCGAGCGGCTGCGGTTGGCGACCGCACGTGAGTACGATCCGCAGGTGGTGGCGGCACTCACCAGGGTGCTCGCACGGCGCCCCACCTGGGCATGGTTGGATGCCCACGGG
Organism: Streptomyces sp. NPDC008317; assembly: GCF_042955955.1. Lineage (NCBI taxonomy): Bacteria > Bacillati > Actinomycetota > Actinomycetes > Kitasatosporales > Streptomycetaceae > Streptomyces > Streptomyces sp. NPDC008317. The sequence goes on along the minus strand of NZ_JBIBFQ010000004.1, from coordinate 567,252 downwards.
AGTGGCAAGGGTGTCGAGTGAGGAAGCGCGCTCACCGGGGAGCCGCGGACCGCACGGACCGGGTCGCCGGCCCCGGGGGACGGGGGCGACGGCCGGGCTGAGACAACGGCCAAAATGTGCAAGGTTGGAGTCGTACGGGGGGACGCGATCGTAGTGGTGCGGGAAGGCGACGTCCTGGCAGTGATCGGCTGAGCGGGCAGGCGGGTAACGACGTTGAACATCTTCGGAAGAGTGCGGCACCGGCCGTCGCCCACGTGGCGGCAGGCCACTGACCGGGCGTTCTCGCTGATCGGCGACGGCCGTTACGAGGACGCCGGAGCGCTGCTGACCCGAGCCGCCGATCTGGAGCCGTGGCTGTCGGAGTCCTGGTACAACCTCGCGCTGCTGCACAAGTTCCGGCACGACTGGGCGCAGGCCCGGATCGCCGGGCTGCGCGCGGTGGCGCTGCTCGACCGCCCGGTCGGCTCCCCCGACTGGTGGAACCTGGGCATCGCCGCCACCGCCGTGCAGGACTGGCCGCTGGCCCGCCGCGCCTGGCAGGCGTACGGCCTGCGGATGCCCGCGGGCACCGCGAGTCACAACGGCGAGGAGTCGGTACGGCTGCCGCTGGGCAGCGCCGCCGTACGGCTGTCGCCCGAGGGCGAGGCCGAGGTCGTGTGGGGCCGCAGGCTCGACCCGGCGCGGGTCGAGGTGCTCTCCATCCCGCTGCCGTCGTCCGGGCGCCGCTGGGGCGAGGTCGTGCTGCACGACGGCGTCCCGCACGGCGAGCGCGCCACCGCCGACACCGCGGGCGGCGCGGTCTACCCCGTCTTCGACGAGATCGAGCTGTGGGCGCCGTCCCCGGTGCCGACCTGGCTGGTGCTCCTCGAAGCGGACACGGCCGCCGACCGCGACGCGCTGGAGCGGCTGGCGGCGGAGGCCGGATACGCGGCCGAGGACTGGTCGTCGTCCGTCCGGCTGCTGTGCCGCACCTGTTCGGAGAGCCGGATGCCCACCGACGACGGCTCGATGGCCACGCGCGACCCGCACGACCACGGTGAGCCCGGTCACCCCGGCCACCTCAGCCACCACAGCGCGGGTGTGCGCTGGTCGCCGGAGCGCGAGTGCGGGATCGCCGCCCCCGCGTCCCTGGTCCGCGGCCTGCTCGACGGCTGGGTCGCCGACAGCCCGGACACCCGGGACTGGCGGGACCTCGAAGAGGTCTGCTGAACCGCACGCCCTGAACCCCGTGCCCCGAACGGCGAGGTGCGACGAACCACGAGGTGTGGGGAACACCGTCGTGCGCGGGCCCGTACCCTAGGGGGGTTCGTTTACGGGTTCGCGGAAGGCGTACGGCGCAGATGTCCCAGCAGCACACCGAGCACGGCCACGGTCACCAGCACCACCACGGGCATGACCACGACCACGCGCACAGCCACGACGCGGCCACCGAAGGCTTCCTCGACGACGTGACCGACGCGCAGGCGCGCGAACTGGCGTACCGCGAGCGCGGCACCGTCCGCCCGATCACCGTGGTCGGCAACCCGGTGCTGCACCGGGAGTGCAAGGACGTCACGTCCTTCGACGACGACCTGGACGCGCTGATCGCCGACATGTTCGCCAGCCAGCGCGCCGCCGAGGGCGTGGGCCTGGCCGCCAACCAGATCGGCGTCGACCTCAAGGTCTTCGTCTACGACTGCCCGGACGACGACGACAACCGGCACGTCGGCGTCGTCTGCAACCCCGCACTGGACGAACTGCCCGCCGACCGGCGCCGCCTGGACGACTCCAACGAGGGCTGCCTGTCCGTCCCCGGCGCCTACATGGAACTGGCCCGCCCCGACTACGCGGTGGTGCGCGGCCAGAACGCCAAGGGCGAGCCGATCGTCGTCCACGGCAGCGGCTACTTCGCCCGCTGCCTCCAGCACGAGACCGATCACCTCTACGGCCGCCTCTACATCGACCGTCTCTCCAAGCGCGACCGCAAAGACGTCATGAAGCAAATGGCCGAGGCCACCCCGAAGTTCGAGACGGTCCCCAACGACTGACCCGCCCCGCGCGCCCGCCCGACGGGAAAGGGGCGGCGGAAGGCTCATCGCCTTCCGCCGCCCCTTTCGCCGTTGACCGTTCCAACCCGGGGTCTAGAAGTCCTCGTCCAGGGCGAAGCTGCCCTCGACCGCGACCTGGTAGGCGGACGGGCGGCGCTCGAAGAAGTTCGTCAGCTCCTGGACGCCCTGCAACTCCATGAAGGAGAAGGGGTTCTCCGAGCCGTAGACCGGGGGGAAGCCGAGGCGGGCGAGGCGCTGGTCGGCGACGCACTCCAGGTAGGCGCGCATGGACTCGGTGTTCATGCCGGGCAGGCCGTCGCCGCACAGGTCGCGGCCGAACTGGAGCTCGGCCTCGACGGCTTCGCGCAGCATGTCGGTGACCTGCTGCCGCAACTGCTCGTCGAAGAGGTCCGGCTCCTCCTTGCGGACGGTGTCGACCACGTCGAAGGCGAAGCTCATGTGCATGGTCTCGTCGCGGAACACCCAGTTGGTGCCGGTCGCGAGCCCGTGCAGCAGGCCGCGCGAGCGGAACCAGTAGACGTACGCGAAGGCGCCGTAGAAGAACAGGCCCTCGATGCACGCGGCGAAGCAGATCAGGTTGAGCAGGAAGCGGCGGCGGTCGGCCTTGGACTCCAGGCGGTCGATCTTCTCGACCGAGTCCATCCAGCGGAAGCAGAACTGCGCCTTCTCGCGGATCGAGGGGATCTCCTCGACCGCGTCGAAGGCCGCCGCGCGGTCCTCGGGATCGGGCAGGTAGGTGTCGAGCAGCGTCAGATAGAACTGGACGTGCACGGCCTCCTCGAAGAGCTGGCGGGACAGGTACAGCCGCGCCTCGGGGGAGTTGATGTGCTTGTAGAGCGTGAGCACCAGGTTGTTGGAGACGATCGAGTCACCGGTCGCGAAGAACGCGACCAGGCGGCCGATCATGTGCTGCTCGGCGGGGCTGAGCTTGGCGAGGTCGGACACGTCGGAGTGGAGGTCGACCTCCTCCACGGTCCAGGTGTTCTTGATCGCGTCGCGGTAGCGCTCGTAGAAGTCCGGGTAGCGCATCGGACGCAGGGTCAGCTCGAAGCCCGGGTCGAGCAGATTCTTGTCGGTGGACGTCATTACTGGCAGGCCTCGCAGGACTCGGGGTTCTCAAGGGAGCAGGCGATCGCGTCGGCGTCGGCGATCACCGGTACGGGGACGGGGGTGGCGGCCGTCTGCTGCTGGGCGCGGGCCGCGCGGGCGATCCGGGTCGCGGGCCGGGACCGCAGGTAGTACGTCGTCTTCAGGCCCTGCTTCCAGGCGTACGCGTACATCGAGCTGAGCTTGCCGATGGTGGGCGTCTCCAGGAACAGGTTCAGCGACTGGCTCTGGTCGAGGAACGGCGTACGCGCCGCCGCCATGTCGATCAGGCCGCGCTGCGGGATCTCCCACGCCGTGCGGTACAGCTCACGGATCTCGGCCGGAATCCAACTGAAGCCGTTCACCGAGCCGTTGGCCTCGCGCAGCGCCTCGCGGGACTGCGCGTCCCACACGCCGAGCCGCTTGAGGTCGGCGACCAGGTACGAGTTGACCTGGAGGAACTCACCCGACAGCGTCTCGCGCTTGAAGAGGTTGGAGACCTGCGGCTCGATGCACTCGTAGACACCGGCGATGGACGCGATGGTCGCGGTCGGCGCGATGGCCAGCAGCAGCGAATTGCGCATGCCGGTGGCCGCGATCCGGGCGCGCAGCGCCGTCCAGCGCTCCGGCCAGTTCAGCTCGGTCGCGTAGTGGTCGGGGTGCAGCACACCGCGGGCGGTACGGGTCTTGTCCCAGGCGGGCAGCGGGCCCTGCCGCTCGGCGAGGTCGCAGGACGCCTCGTACGCGGCGAGCATGATCCGCTCGGCGATCCGGGTGGACAGCTCGCGCGCCGCGGCCGAGTCGAAGGGCAGCCGCAGCTTGAAGAAGACGTCCTGAAGACCCATCACGCCCAGGCCCACCGGGCGCCACTTGGCGTTGGAGCGGCCCGCCTGCTCGGTCGGGTAGAAGTTGATGTCCACGACCCGGTCGAGGAAGGTCACCGCGGTCCTGACGGTCTCGTCGAGCCGCTCCCAGTCCATCTCGCCGCCCGCGCCGCCCCCCGGGGTGGCGAAGGCGCCCAGGTTCACCGAACCCAGGTTGCAGACCGCGGTCTCGCCGTCGTCGGTGACCTCAAGGATCTCGGTGCACAGATTCGAGGAGTGCACGGTACGGCCGGGCTCCGCCGTCTGGTTGGCCGTACGGTTCGAGGCGTCCTTGAAGGTGATCCAGCCGTTGCCGGTCTGCGCGAGGGTCCGCATCATCCGGCCGTACAGCTCGCGCGCCGGGATCGTGCGCTGCGCCAGGCCCTTGGCCTCGGCCCTGCGGTACGCGGCGTCGAAGTCGTCGCCCCACAGGTCGACCAGCTCCGGCACGTCGGACGGCGAGAACAGCGACCAGTCGGCGTCGGTCTCCACGCGGCGCATGAACTCGTCCGGGATCCAGTGCGCCAGGTTCAGATTGTGGGTGCGGCGCGCGTCCTCACCGGTGTTGTCGCGCAGTTCGAGGAACTCCTCGATGTCGGAGTGCCAGGTCTCCAGGTAGACCGCCGCGGCGCCCTTGCGACGGCCGCCCTGGTTGACCGCGGCCACCGACGCGTCCAGCGTCTTCAGGAACGGCACGATGCCGTTGGAGTGGCCGTTGGTGCCGCGGATCAGCGAACCGCGCGAGCGGATCCGGGAGTAGGACAGGCCGATCCCGCCCGCGTGCTTCGACAGCCGCGCCACCTGGTGGTAGCGGTCGTAGATCGAGTCCAGCTCGTCCAGCGGCGAGTCCAGCAGGTAGCAGGAGGACATCTGCGGGTGCCGGGTGCCGGAGTTGAACAGGGTGGGGGAGCTGGGCAGGTAGTCCAGCGCGCTCATCAGCCGGTAGAGCGAGGCGACTTCCTCGGCGGCGCGCACCGAGTCGTCCTCGGCGAGACCGCAGGCCACGCGGAGCATGAAGTGCTGCGGGGTCTCGATCACCTGACGGGTGATGGGGTGCCGCAGCAGGTAGCGGCTGTGCAGGGTGCGCAGGCCGAAGTAGCCGAAGCGGTCGTCCGCGCCGGCTGCCAGCGCCTCGTCCACCAGCGCGTCGAGCCGGGGCTTGTGCAGGGCCACGAAGGCGGCCGTGCGGTCGGCGATCAGGCCCTCGCGGTGCCCGACCGAGACGGACGCGGAGAACGACACCGCGCCCTGGCCCGCGGCCTCTTCGGCGATGGTCGAGGTCAGCAGCCGGGCGGCCAGCCGCGAGTACGCCGGGTCCTCGGAGATCAGGCCGGCCGCCGCCTCGGTGGCCAGGCTGTGCATCTCGGCCGCGTCGGAGGCGGCGTTACGGCCGCGCAGCGCGGCGGCGGCGACCCGGCCGGGGTCGGTGTCGGTCAGGTCGGCGGTGAGCCGCACCAGCGTACGCAGCAGGTCCGCGCCCGGGCCCTCGTCGGGACCGGCGGGAGGTCCGGGGAGAGGTCCGGAGGGGGGAGCCGAGGGAATCCGGGGGGCGACGGTGCGGAGTTCGGCTGAAGCGGGGTCTGCGGGCGCGATGGTCACGGTGGTGCTCTCTCCCTCGAACGCGGCGACGGCCAGGCGGGAGGAGCGGGTACGCGTGCGGAGGCGCACCCCTGCTCAGGCATGGGCGTGCCGCGACGCGTCCGCCGGCCCAATCCGCGAGGCCCGGACACAACTGCGCCCGTCGCTTGTGGGCGCTACGGGCGCGCTGGCGGCAGGTCCTCGGGCTGTGCGGGCGTACGCCCGCTCACCGTTGCGGGGCAGCGCCGGATTCGCACCGGCTTCCCCTGCTCGACAGCGAAGTTGAGCATACATGTAGTGCCGCGGTTCGCGTGGAAGCCCAGATGTTGTGTCGTGAGGGCGGGTCGCCGAGGTCGGCGCGCAAGCGCCGGAGGGGATTTTATTCCCTCCGGCGCCCTCAGATCCGCGGGGCCGCGACCGCTGTGAGGGCCGGTTCGCGGCCTGGTTCGCGGTCCGGTTCGCGGTCCGCGCGCGCGGCGCGTCTCGCGTGCGCCCGGCGTGTCGCCTCGGCCTCGCGGGCGGCGTCGGCCGCGCGGATCTGGCGGGTGATCCTGGCCTCGGCGCGCAGGCCCAGGACGGGGACGAAGGAGAGGATGAGGAGGAGGGCGGAGAGGGCTGCGATGTCCAGGAGAACGGTCATGGGTCAATCGTGCTCGCGCCGCTTACCCGCGAACAGTGGCAGGACCGCCGTACTACCGCGACATCCTGCCAAGTGGCATCCTCGGGAGCATGCTGAAGAACGTGGCCGCGGTACTGCTCGACGGTGTCCACCCCTTCGAACTCGGGGTGATCTGCGAGGTGTTCGGCCTCGACCGCAGCGAGGACGGGCTGCCCGTGTACGACTTCGCGGTGATCTCCGGCGAGGGCCCGACGCTGCGCACGCACGCCGGGTTCGAGCTGTCGGCCTCCTGCGACATGGACCGGCTGGACGAGGCGGACCTGATCGCCGTACCGGCCGGGGACTCGTACATCGACCGGGACTTCCCGCCGCAGGTGCTCACGGCGCTCAACCGGGCCGTGGAGCGCGGCGCGACGGTGCTCAGCGTGTGCTCGGGCGTCTTCGTGCTGGCCGCCTCCGGCATGCTCGACGACCGGCGCTGCGCCACGCACTGGCGGCACGCGGAACGCCTCGCGAGCCGGTACCCGCAGATCAAGGTCGAGTCGGACGTGCTGTACGTGGACGACGCGGGGGTGATCACCTCGGCCGGTACGGCCTCCGGCATCGACGCCTGCCTGCACCTGGTGCGCAAGGAGCAGGGCAGCGCCGTCGCCAACGGCATCGCCCGCCGCATGGTGGTGCCGCCGCACCGCGAGGGCGGCCAGGCGCAGTACGTGGACCGGCCGCTGCCGCGCGGGCAGAGCGACACCGTGGCCGGGGTGCTGTCCTGGATGGAACGGCACCTGGACCGCGAGGTGACCGTCGAGGAGCTGGCCGCCCGCGCCCACATGTCGCCGCGCACCTTCGCCCGCCGCTTCCAGCAGGAGACCGGCACCACCCCGTACCGCTGGCTGCTGGGTCAACGGGTGCTGCTGGCACGGGAGTTGCTGGAGGCCACCGACCACACCATGGACGCCGTCGCGCTCCGCGCGGGGTTCGGGAACGCGGCGACCATGCGGCATCACTTCGCCCGCTGGACGGGGACCACGCCACAGGGGTACCGGCGCACTTTCGCCTCGCGCTGAGGCGCGGGTCCCCAAGGCGCGGGCCGCACACCACAACGCGGCCTCGCGCCCCGGGACCCGCCCCCTCGCGCTCTACGCCGGTGCGGGAACCGCCTCCTTCGCCGCCTCCTCCGCCTCCACCACGTAGTCGCCCTTCGCCGTCTCGTCCACGCCGTCGGGGGCCTTGAAGGCGCGCAGGACCAGGGTGAGGACGACCGCGACCGCCGCGTTCAGGACGAACGCGGTGAGGCCGATGTAGCCGAGCTCGCCGATGCCGGGGATCTTCGCGGAGTTGCCGCCGAAGTGCGACTGGCTGGCGCTGGTCTGCTCGTACGCCTTCCACGTGCCGTACGCCATGCCCGCCGCCCAGCCGGCCAGCAGCGCCCAGCGGTGGAACCAGCGGGTGAACAGGCCGCCGACGATGGCCGGGACGGTCTGGAGAATCCAGATGCCGCCCAGGAGCTGGAAGTTGATCGCGACCGTCTTGTCCATCGACAGCACGAAGACGAGCGCGCCGACCTTGACCACCAGGGACGCGGCCTTGGAGACCTTGGTCTCCTGCGCGGGGGTGGCGTCCGGTTTGAACAGGTCCTTGTAGATGTTGCGGGTGAACAGGTTGGCCGCCGCGATCGACATGATCGCCGCCGGGACCAGCGCGCCGATGGCGATGGCGGCGAAGGCCACCCCGGCGAACCAGGAGGGGAACATGTCCTCGAAGAGCTGGGGGATGGCCAGTTGGGCGTTGTAGCCCTTGACGCCCTTTCCGACGCCCGCCGCCAGCGCCATGAAGCCGAGCATCGCCAGCAGGCCGAGCATCAGCGAATACAGCGGCAGGATCGTGGTGTTGCGGCGGATGGTGTTGCGGCTCTTGCCGGAGAGCACGGCCGTCACCGAGTGCGGGTACAGGAAGAGCGCCATCGCCGAGCCCATCGCGAGCGTGGCGTACGCCCATTGGGCCTGCGGCGCCGACACCAGTGAGCCGCGCGGCTTGCCGGTGGCGGGATTGGTCACCTTGTAGGCTGCGTCCGCCTTGTCGAAGATGTCGCCGAACCCGCCCAGTTTGTACGGGATGTAGATGATCGCGACCACGATGACGATGTAGATCAGCGCGTCCTTGACGAAGGCGATCAGCGCGGGCGCGCGCAGCCCCGAGGAGTACGTGTACGCGGCCAGCACACCGAAGGCGATCAGCAGCGGCAGGTCCTTGACGAACCAGTTGGTGGAGTCGCCGCCGCCCACGCCCATCACGTCCAGCACGGCCTGGATGCCGACGAGTTGGAGCGCGATGTACGGCATGGTCGCGACGATCCCGGTGAGCGCCATCGCGACCGACAGGCTCTTCGACCCGAACCGGCCGCGGATGAAGTCCGACGAGGTCACGTACCCGTGCTTGTGCGAGACCGACCACAGCCGCGGCAGGAAGAGGAACACCAGCGGGTAGGTGATGATCGTGTACGGGACCGCGAAGAACCCGGCGGCGCCCGCGGAGTAGATCGCGGCGGGCACGGCGACGAAGGTGTACGCGGTGTAGAGGTCGCCGCCGAGCAGGAACCAGGTCACCCAGGTGCCGAAACTCCGGCCGCCCAGGCCCCATTCGTCCAGGTGCAGGGCGTTCTCCGCGCGTCGCCAGCGGGCGGCGAGGAAGCCCATCACCGTGACCAGGAGGAAGAAGAAGACGCAGACGCCGAGCGCCACGCCGTTCACGTCGTTCGTCACTTGGCCGCACCCCCCTTGCGCGCCCGCTCCTCGCGGCGCACCAGGACGTACGCGGTGTACGTCAGCAGCGCCGCCGCCGGCACCCACGCCATCTGGTACCAGTAGAAGAACGGGATGCCGATGAACCTCGGGGTGAGCCGCGAGTACGAGCTGACCCAGAGCAGCGCCACGAAGGGCGCGACCAGGCATATCCCGGCGATCACGCGCGACGCGGTGACCACCGGCCGCCGCGGCGGTGCGGGGTGTTCCTCAAGTGATAGGTCGTCGGGCATACGTGCGGCTCCCGTCCCCTAGAGCTACGAGTGTGACTCGCGGGAATCTAGGGGAGGGGAGTAGCGCACGTCACCATGTGTGCGGCGATCTCACTCGTGAGAAGTCAAACCGGCGGTCTCAGTCGGTGGGGCGGCTCAGTCGTGCCACGAACTTGTAGCGGTCGCCGCGGTAGACCGAGCGCACCCACTCGACCGGTTCGCCGACGGTGTCGATCGAGTGCCGGGAGAGCATCAGCATCGGCAGGCCGACGTCGGTGCCGAGCAGTCCGGCCTCGCGCGGGGTGGCCAGCGAGGTCTCGATGGTCTCCTCCGCCTCGGCCAGCCGCACGTCGTAGACCTCGGCCAACGCCGTGTACAGGGACGTGTACTTGGCGAGGCTGCGGCGCAGCGCGGGGAAGCGCTTGGCCGACAGGTGCGTCGTCTCGATCGCCATCGGCTCGCTGTTGGCCAGCCGCAGCCGCTCGATCCGCAGCACCCGGCCGCCGGCCTTCATGTCGAGCAGCCCGGCGAGCCGGTCGTCGGCGGTGATGTAGCCGATGTCCAGGAGCTGGGACGTGGGTTCGAGACCCTGGGCGCGCATGTCCTCGGTGTACGAGGTCAGTTGGAGCGCCTGGGAGACCTTCGGCTTGGCGACGAAGGTGCCTTTGCCCTGGATGCGTTCGAGCCGGCCCTCGACCACGAGTTCCTGGAGCGCCTGGCGGACCGTGGTGCGCGAGGTGTCGAACTCGGTGGCCAGCGTGCGCTCCGGCGGTACGGGCGTGCCGGGGGGCATGGTCTGGGTGATGTCCAGAAGATGCCGCTTGAGCCGGTAGTACTTGGGCACACGTGCGGTACGGCCCGCGGTGCTCGCGGTCCCCGCCGTACTCTCCGCGCCACTGCCCGCGTCGCTGTCCATGACGTCTACTCCCGACTGCTGTCGTGCTGCCGTCACCGGCTCCTCCGTTATATGCGGCTCACATCGTGGCACGGCCTGACCTGGAGCGGGGAGGCGGTAGTGGTCGCTTCCCGCTCAGGTGTCGGTCCGATAACAGAGCCGACATGGGTTCTTATACACCCTTGACACCCCCAAAGGTCTAGGCCAAGCTCCGGGTACTGGTCTAAACCATTAACGACCAAATCCCAGACCCACGAGCAGGACGCGGCTGCACACGTGTCTCGCGGTAGCCGACATTTCGGGTGGTGGGGGGAGTTTCGGGCATCCTGAGGAGGGTGGCGTGAAGCGCAAGCTCATCGCGGCGATCGGCGTCGCGACCATGATTGCTGGTATTGCGGCCTGTGGGTCGGACAAGAAGGACGACAAGGCCGCTGAGAAGCCGGCCGACCAGACCGGCACGGTGACCGTCTGGCTGATGGCCGAGGCGCAGACCGCCTGGCCCGAGCTGGTACAGAACACCACCGCCCAGTTCAAGGCGAAGTACCCGAAGGTCAACGTCAAGATCCAGTACCAGCAGTGGAGCGACAAGGTCCAGAAGCTGGACGCCGCGCTCTCCGGTTCCAGCGCCCCCGACGTGGTCGAGCTGGGCAACACCGAGACCCAGACGTACATCCTCAACGGCGCTCTCGCCGAGCTGGACAAGAAGACCTTCCAGAACTCGGACACCTGGATCAAGGGCCTCGAGGACACCTGCACCTACCAGGGCAAGCTCTACTGCGCGCCCTACTACGCCGGTGCCCGCGTCGCGATCTACAACACCGCCGACTTCAAGGCCGGTACGGGCTCCGACGCCTTCCCCGCCACCGAGGACGAGCTGACCGCCGCCCTGGACAAGATCGAGGCGAAGAAGGGCGGCGACAAGACGTACTCGCCGCTCTACCTCCCCGGCCAGTACTGGTACGCGGCCATGTCGTACGTGAAGGCGTACGGCGGCCAGATCGCCAAGACCGACGGCAGCAAGTGGACCGCCGACCTGGAGAGCCCGCAGGCGCAGCAGGGCATCCAGCACTTCATCGACCTGGTGAAGAAGTACAACCACGGCGACCAGACCAAGGACGAGGCGGACCACGCCAACGTCATGGCCCACGAGAAGGCCGGCGTCATCTACGGCAACGGCTGGGAGTCCGGCTCGGTCATCACGCCGCCGAACGGCAACGCCAAGCTCAAGGACGTCATCAAGACGGCCACGATGCCCGGCCCGAACGGCAAGGCGCTGCCCTCCTTCATCGGCGGCTCCGACCTCGCCGTGGTCAACAAGTCCAAGGTGAAGGACCTCGCCAAGGAGTGGATCGCGGACTTCACCGACGAGAAGAACGAAGCCGCGCTGGTCACCAAGGCGACGCTGCCGAACAACACCAAGCAGCTCGAGCCGATGAAGGCCGACCCGGCCACCGCCGCCGCGGCCAACGCCGTGCCGGACGCCTGGTTCACGCCGATCGCACCGGGCTGGGCCGCGATCGAGAAGCAGGGCATCCTCAAGTCGATGCTGCTCGACATCCTCAAGGGCAAGTCCGTCGCCGACGCCACCAAGGCCGCCGACGACAAGATCAACTCGCTGATCAACACCGCCTCCTGACACGGCGGTCGTCACCAGGGGAGGGCGGTCCGCGGTCGCGGGCCGCCCGCCCCGGTATCCCGGCATGGACACCGAAGAAAGGTCAGAGCGGATGAGTGCCGCCGACACGCATGCCACCGAGCCGGTGACGGGGGGCCGCCCGCAGATCCCGCCGCCGCGCTCGACCGGTCCGGTCGCCACGACAGCGGGCCGCGCCGCCGGGCGCAACCGGCAGAGCAGATCGCTGCCGTATCTGCTGATCGCTCCGGCGCTGCTGATCATGATCGGCGTGCTGGGCTACCCGCTCGTCGACACCATCGTGCTGTCCTTCCAGGACGAGCGCCGCAACAACCTCTGGAACGGCGTCGCGGCGCCCTGGGTCGGCTTCGACCAGTACAGCTCGATCCTCGGCGACAGCGAGTTCTGGGCCGTGGTGCTGCGCACCGTGGTCTTCGTCGTCGTCTGCGTCGTCGCCACCATGTCGCTCGGCCTGCTGATCGCGCTGCTGATGCAGCGGGTCTCCAACTGGGTCCGGGTCACCATGAGCAGCGTGATGATCGCCGTGTGGGCGATGCCGCTGCTGGTCGCCACCTCGGTCTTCAAGTTCATGTTCGACTCCGACTACGGCCTGGTGAACCAGCTCCTCACCCGGCTGCCCGGCGTCGACTACACCCGGCACAACTGGTTCCTCAACCCGACCACCGGCATGGCGATCATCGCCGTCCTGGTCGTCTGGGGCGCCATCCCCTTCATCGCCATCAGCCTGCACGCGGCGCTCACCCAGGTCCCCAAGGAACTGGAGGAGGCCGCGCGGATCGACGGCGCCAAGGGCTTCGGCATCTTCCGCTACGTCACCTTCCCGATCATCAAGCCGGTCTTCGTGATGACCAGCACCCTGTCGGTGATCTGGGACTTCGGCGTGCTCGGCCAGATCCTGCTGATGCGCGGCGGCCAGCCCGAGCAGGACTACCAGACGCTCGGCCTGTACGCGTACACCCAGGCGTTCATCTCCAACTCCTTCAGCCGGGGCGCGGCCATCTCCGTGGTCTCCGTCCTGCTGCTGTCGGGTGTCGCCGTCTACTACCTGCGCCAGCTTCTGAAGATCGGAGAGGTCGAGTGAGCACCGCTGTCAAGAGCGGCCCCGCGACCCAGGGCCCCACGGCCGGAGTCGTCTACCGCACTCCGAAGAAGAAGCGCAACGGCTGGAACGTGCTCGGCCTGATCGTCACCGTGATCATGGGCTTCCCGGTGTACTGGATGGTCATCACCGCGCTCCGCCCGAGCCAGGAGATCCTCAGCTACCACCAGAAGCTCTATCCCAGCTCCGTCACGTTCAACCAGTTCAAGCGCGCGATGGACATGCCCAACTTCTGGGACAACGTCAAGAGCAGCGTGATCATCTCGGCGTGCAGTGTCGTGATCGCCATCGGCATCGGCCTGCTCGCGGCGTACGCCATCGGCCGGTTCAAGTTCTGGGGCCGCCGCGGCCTGGTCATCGCGCTGCTGGTGATCCAGCTCATCCCGGCCACCTCGATGCTGATCCCGATCTACATCCAGCTCAACAAGATGGGCGGCCTCAACCAGTACTGGGGCGTCATCGTCGTCTACGCGGCGAGCACCCTGCCCTTCGCCGTATGGATGCTGCGCGGCTTCATCGTCAACATCCCCAAGGAACTCGAGGAGTCGGCGATGGTCGACGGGTGCAGCCAGATGGAGGCGTTCCGCCGCGTCGTCCTCCCGCTGCTCGCGCCCGGCCTGGTCGCCGCGTCGATCTACGCGCTGATGACCGCCTGGAACGAGTACCTGTTCGCCTACGTACTTCTCCAGGACAATGACAAGTACACGTTGAGCATCTGGCTGCTGAAGTTCACCGGACAGCGCGGTACGGACTACGGAGCCCTCATGGCGGGCTCGATCCTGATCGCCCTGCCCGTCGTGATCTTCTTCCTGTTCGTCCAGCGCAAGGTGGCCTCCGGCCTGACCGCAGGCGCGGTGAAGGGATGACCGTCATTACCGTCGACACGCCCGCGGACGTCCTGGCCCGCGACGCCCTCACCGTCCTCCAGCCCGGCTTCCGCGGCACCGAGGCCCCCGACTGGGTGCTGCGGCTGCTCGCCGAAGGGCTCGGCGCGGTCGCGCTGTTCTCCCGCAACATCGAGTCGCCCGAGCAAGTCGCCCGGCTCACCGCCCAGTTGCGCGCGGTACGGCCCGACGTGCTCGTGGCCGCCGACGAGGAGGGCGGCGACGTCACCCGCCTCGAAGCGCGCGGCGGCTCCTCCTTCCCCGGCAACCTCGCGCTCGGCGCCGTCGACGACGTCAAGCTCACCCGGGCCGTCGCCGCCGAACTCGGCCGCAGGCTCGCCGCGTGCGGCGTCAACCTCAACTGGGCGCCGTCCGCCGACGTCAACTCCGACCCCGGCAACCCGGTCATCGGCGTCCGCTCCTTCGGCGCCGAGCCCGAACTGGTCGCGCGCAACACCGCCGCCTACGTGGAGGGAATGCAGTCGGCGGGGGTCGCGACCAGCGTCAAGCACTTCCCCGGCCACGGCGACACCGGCGTCGACTCGCACCACGCGATGCCGCGCATCGACGTCGACCTCGACACCCTGCGCGACCGCGAACTCGTGCCGTTCAAGGCGGCCGTCGCCGCCGGCACCAAGGCCGTGATGAGCGCTCACATCCTCGTCCCGGCCCTCGACCCCGACCTGCCGGGCACGCTCAGCTCCGCCGTCCTCACCGGCCTGCTGCGCGCCCCGCGCGAGCAGGGCGGCCTCGGCTACGACGGCCTCATCGTCACCGACGGCATCGAGATGCAGGCCATCTCCGCCGCGTACGGCATCGAACGCGGCACCGTCATGGCGCTGGCCGCCGGGGCCGACGCGATCTGCGTCGGCGGCGGCCTGTCCGACGAGCAGACCGTGCTCGGCCTCCGCGACGCCATCGTGCGCGCGGTGCGCGAGGGCGACCTCCCCGCCGAGCGGCTGGCCGACGCCGCCGCCCGGGTGCGCGACCTCCAGGTGTGGGCCGCCGAGCGGGCGGCCGCAGCGGAGGGGACCGCGTCCGCCGCCCCGGCAGGGGAGTCCGACATCGGCCTGGAGGCGGCCCGCCGCGCCCTGCGGATCACCCGCCGCGCCGAGTTCACCCCGCTCACCGAGGCGCCCTACGTCGCCGCCCTCACGCCGGTCGCCAACATCGCGGTCGGTGACGTGACCCCCTGGGGCATCGCCGCCGACCTCGCCAGGCTCCTGCCGGGCACGGTCACGGGCACCTACCCCGGCCGCGAGGTGGAGGAGCTGGGCGCCGAGGCGTTCGCCGCCGGACTCCTCGACGAGGCCGGCGACCGTACGATCGTCGTCGTCGTCCGCGACGCCCACCGGCACCGCTGGATGTCCGAGGCGCTCGCGGCGGTCGTCTCCCGCCGCCCAAGCACGGTCGTCGTGGAGATGGGCGTGCCCCAGGCGCCCGCCACCGGCGCCCTCCACATCGCCACCCACGGCGCGGCGCGCGTCTGCGGCACGGCCGCCGCCGAGGCCATCGTGGGCTCCGTCTGACGCGGGCTCCGTCTGACACGACAGAGCGCCGGACGGACTGCGATCAGTCCGTCCGGCGCTCTGTCGCGTTCCGCCGGGCAGGCCCTAGACGCCCTGCCAGGCGGGCTTGGCCGCGAAGGTGGCGCGGAAGTACGGGGCCAGCTTCAGCTTGGAGGCGGCGGCCTCGTCCACGACCACGGTGGCGTGCGGGTGGAGCTGGAGCGCCGAGGCGGGAACGACGGCGGCGACGGGCCCCTCGACGGTCTGCGCGACGGCCTCCGCCTTGCCCTCGCCGGTGGCGAGCAGCACCAGGTGCCGGGCCTCCAGGATGGTGCCGATGCCCTGCGTGATCACGTGGTGCGGCACCTGCTCGATGTCGCCGTCGAAGAAGCGGGCGTTGTCGACCCTGGTCTGCTCGGTGAGCGTCTTGATCCGGGTCCTGGAGGCGAGCGACGAGCAGGGCTCGTTGAAGCCGATGTGCCCGTCGGTGCCGATCCCCAGGAGCTGGAGGTCGACGCCGCCGGCCGCGGCCAGCGCCGCGTCGTACGCCTCGCAGGCGGCCTGCACGTCGTCGGCGGCCCCGTCGGGCCCCATGAAGGACTCCTCCGACAGCCCCAGCGGCTCCACGACCTCCCGCAGCACGACCGAGCGGTACGACTCCGGGTGGCCGGTGGGCAGGCCGACGTACTCGTCGAGCTGGCAGACGCGGGCACGGGCCGCGTCGACGGCGCCCGAGCGGACCTTCGCCGCCAGCGCCTCGTAGATGGGCAGCGGGGTGGATCCGGTGGCCACGCCGAGCAGAGCGTCCGGCTTGCGGCGCAGCAGCGCGGCCATGGCCTCCGCGATCAGCTCGCCGCCTGCCGCGGCGTCCGGGACGATGACAACTTCCACGCTGGGCCTGCCGTTCTGGAGGGGACTTGTGTGGTATAGACCAATCTAGCAGAGCGGGGCCCCGTCGGCGCTGCGCCGGGGCACCTCTGCCCGCCACCGCTCGGGTGCGGCTGCGCGTGGCGCTGAGCCCCTGGGCCACGTGTGCGCGAGGTGGGTGCGCCGGTAGCCAGCGAGCCGAAGGGCGCGCCGGTGTTGAAAGGGAGAACGCGCACAGAGAGCGAGGAACGAGCGAACGAGCACGATCGACTGTCGACACCGGGCTTAAGCGCCCGGAGGCGAGAAGGCGGCAATAAAAAGGGAATTACGGCGCCCCCACAAAAGACGGCTCCCACCCCACGGCGCCCCCACAAAAGAGCCCCCCCGCCCACAAAAGAGCCCCCGAAAAAACCCACGGGCCGCGGTGCGCAGCGGGGACCCTCAACCCCGCCGGCACCGCAGCCCGGAGCAGCCGTCGGCGCCTGGCCGGCGGGGTGTGCGGTTCCCCCCGGCGCGATGGGCCGACCTTGAGGTCAGGGCGTAGTCAGGGCAGAGAACGCCTTGCCTCGGTCCGTCCTCCTGTGCGGGGAGGACGGAGGTCTGATGCCACGCGTGTACGCGACACACGAGGTGTCACGTTCGACGCGCGGTACGCGCCACGCGTGGTGTCACGCTTCATTGTGGACTAGACCATTCGGCCTTGTCTACGGTTCCCGGCGACGCTTCCTCGCCAGGCCCCCGGCGGGTCGATGCACCCTCCAGCGAAATCATCTCCGAAAACGGCTCGTCCCGCACCCCCCTCCCCGGCCGGTACGCTCACAGGCGTGCCCTCCATGAACGACCTCGTACGCGAGCACACGGCCCTCGACGACTCCGACCTCGAATGGCTTCATCTGCTCGTCTCGGAGTGGCAGCTGCTCTCCGACCTGTCCTTCGCCGACCTCGTGCTGTGGGTCCCCACCCGCGACGGCACCCGGTATGTGTCCGTCGCGCAGATGCGGCCGAACACCGGGCCGACCTCGTACCAGGACGACATGGTCGGCCACCTGGTGCCGCGCGGGCGGCGTCCGCTGCTGGACATGGCGCTCGACGAGGGCCGTATCGTCCGCGAGGGCGACCCGGAGTGGCGCGAGGAGGTGCCCGTACGGGTCGAGTCGATCCCGGTGCGCCGCGACGGCCGGGTCCTCGGGGTGATCGCGCGCAACACCAACCTGCTGACCGTACGCACCCCCAGCCGTCTCGAACTCACCTACTTGCAGAGCGCCAGCGACCTGGCCCAGATGATCGCCCAGGGCGCCTTCCCGTTCCCGGCCGAGCAGGTCGACATGGACGCCTCACCGCGCGCCGGTGACGGCCTGATCAGGCTGGACGCGGACGGGCTCGTGCAGTACGCCAGCCCCAACGCGCTTTCGGCGTACCACCGGCTGGGCCTGGCGGCCGACCTGGTCGGCCACCACCTGGGCAAGGCCACCGCGGAACTGGCCCCGGCCCGCGGCCCGGTGGACGAGGCGCTGGTGAAGCTGGCCAGCGGCTGGGCGCCGCGCGAATTCGAGGTCGAGGGCGGCGACGGCGTCATCCAGCTGCGCGCGATCCCGCTCAAGCCCAAGGGCGTCCACACCGGTTCGCTGGTGCTGCTGCGGGACGTGACGGAACTGCGCCGCCGCGAGCGCGAGTTGATGACCAAGGACGCCACCATCCGGGAGATCCACCACCGGGTGAAGAACAACCTCCAGACGGTCGCCGCGCTGCTGCGCCTCCAGGCCCGCCGGATGGACTCCGACAACGCCCGTGAGGCGCTGGAGGAGGCGGTCCGCCGGGTCGGGTCGATCGCCATCGTGCACGAGACGCTCTCCCAGACCCTGGACGAGCGGGTCGAGTTCGACGAGATCGCCGACCGCGTGCTGTCGATGGTCGCGGAGATCTCACCCGGCCGGGTCACCCCGCGTCGCACCGGCCGGTTCGGCATCCTGACCGCCGAGATCGCCACTCCGCTGTCTATGGTCCTGACCGAACTGCTCCAGAACGCGCTCGAACACGGCTTCGGGCCGGGGGAGTCGGGCACGGTGGACGTCACCGCCACCCGCGGCCGGGAGCGGATCACCATCTCGGTGCAGGACGACGGCCGGGGCCTGCCCGACGGCTTCGACGCCCAGGAAGCGGGCAACCTCGGCCTCCAGATCGTCCGCACCCTCGTGGTCGGCGAACTGGGCGGCACCTTCGACATGGTCCCCGCCGAGCCGCGCGGCACCCGCGTCGTTCTCGAACTGCCCCTGGAGAGCTGAGAGTTCGCCCTTCCTGCGCGAGGGCACAGCAAAGGACCCCGACCTGGAAGGTCGGGGTCCTTCATGATGCTGTGTGCTGCGCGTGTTGGTGGGTGCTGCGCGCTGCGGCTCGGGGGGAAGCGGTAAGTGCGCGTCAGGCGCTGGCGTTGCGGGCCCGGTTGCGAGCGGCGCGGCGCTTCATCGCGCGGCGCTCGTCCTCGCTGAGGCCACCCCAGACACCGGCGTCCTGGCCACTCTCCAGCGCCCACTGCAGGCACTGCTCCATGACGGGGCAGCGGCGGCAGACGGCCTTGGCTTCCTCGATCTGCAGCAGCGCAGGACCGGTGTTGCCGATGGGGAAGAAGAGCTCGGGGTCTTCCTCGCGGCAAACGGCGCGGTGACGCCAGTCCATGGCTGCTCCAACTCCTTGTGTGACAAGCACGTTGCTTGTGAATGTGAACGCTTTCACGAATCCCTACGCAGGCAACGGGACGCCGCCCAGTCTTCACTGGTGCTGGTCCCGCTGAGTGAGGTAGAAGATTCGGGCTCTCAAGGGGGTCGTTGTCAGACCGTCCCGAGCGCCACCTAGAGACTCGCAAACCTCGGCTGGAGATACAACCCCTTCAGAGAAGTTTTTTTGGATTCCTCGGTGTCGCCTCGGTCACAGCCGTACTTCCATGGGGTGCAGGGCAGTCTAAACGTTCGAGTAAAAGGACTTTAGGCTCTTCGACTTACACAATCACACGCAGTGCACGGCGTACGCCTGTGAAGGTCGCGCTCGTTCGCAGCCCCAGGTGGTCACCGTCCACCTGGAAGGGCAATGCCGCCTGCGATTGCAAGGTGAAGTCGGTCAGGTCGTGGAGCGCCAGCGCGTTCTTCCCGCGCGGTCCCCGCTCCGGAGTGGAACGGAGCAATTGCGCCGAGTAACGCGTGGCAGAGGCCATGGACATCTTTGTCACGCCCAGCAGATCGAGGGCGGTGTCGAAGGACGCGCCGGGGGAGGCGTACACCGGTCTGTTCCCGAGATAGGTCCACGGCGAGGTGTTGCAGATTATCGCCATCGCGAGCCCCGACACCGGTTCGCCGTCCGGGCGTTGCAACGAGATCGTGCCGTGCCTGCGGTGCGGATCGGCCAGAAACTGACGTGCGACCTGGCGCAAATACAGCGCGTGCGTGGAGCGCTTGCCCAACTCCCGCTGCTGTTCGACCCGTCCGACCACCCCGGCGTCGAACCCCAGACCCGCGCAGAAGGTGAACCAGCGCGGCGGCACCCCTTCGTCCTCGGTGCCCGGCGTCCCGCTCACCAGACCGAGCCCCACCGTCCGCGAGGACCCCTCGCGCATCGCGTCCAGCAGCGCGCCGGTCGCCTCCACGGCGTCGTTGGGCAGCCCGAGCGCCCGCGCGAAGACATTGGTGGACCCGCCGGGCACCACCGCGAGCTGCGGCAGCGCCTCCGGGTCGGGGCCGTGGTGCAGCAGCCCGTTCACCACCTCGTTGACCGTGCCGTCGCCGCCGAGGGCGACCACCAGGCCCACCTCGCCGCCTTCCGCGGCCCGCCGCGCGAGGTCCCGCGCGTGCCCGCGGTACTCGGTCGTCGCGACGTCCAGCTTGAGGTCGCTCGCCAGTGCGGTACTGATCACATCACGCACCCGCGCGCTGGTGGTGGTGGCGGCAGGGTTGACCACGAGGAGAGCGCGCATGGTCGACAGCGTACCTACCGTCTGGTACAGCGGGCTACGCTGGCCGGTGTGAGCCAGCCCTCGAAGAAGACGCGGAAGCCGCCTCAGCGGGTGGCGGAGAAGATGCAGAAGTTCGTGCCGCCGATGCGCGAACAGCCCACCGAGCGCGAGCGGGAGGCAGCCGCCGCCGCGAAGGCCGCCGCCGACGCGGGACCGCCGCCGCTGCGGCTGACCGCCGCTGCCGCCGTCGCCGCCGTGGAGGGCCTGGCCGTGGTCGCCTGGGGCGTCACGATGTTCTTCGGCGGCTCGGGCAAGGCCGTGCTCGCCGGGCTGCTCGTCCTCGTCCTCGCGGGCTTTCCGCTCGGCGCCGCGTACGGGCTGCGCAAGGCCCGCCGGTGGAGCCGCGGGCCCGCGCTGATCATCCAGCTCCTGTCGCTGCCGATTGCCTGGACGCTGCTGCACAGCGACGGCGGCGGCTTCGTCGCGGGCGGCGCGGTCCTGGGCGCCCTCGCCCTGACCTGCCTCGTCCTCCTGGCCCACCCGGCCACCACGGACGCCCTGGGAATGAGCCGGACGTCGTCCTGACAGCCGGAGACGTCGTCCTGACGGACCGCGCGTCCTGACGGACCGCGCGCCCCGGCGGTCCGCGGCCGGTCTCTCGCGGGCGTGCGGGTCACCGGTCGCCCGGGCGGGCCTGGTCGTCGGCCGCCCGCCCGGCGAGGGCTACTCCTCGATCAGCAGCTTGTCCCGGAGCTGGGCCAGCGTGCGGGCCAGCAGACGCGAGACGTGCATCTGCGAGATGCCGACCTCCTGGGCGATCTGCGACTGGGTCATGTTGCCGAAGAACCGCAGCAGCAGAATCGTCTTCTCACGCGGCGGGAGCTGTTCCAGCAGCGGCTTGAGGGACTCGCGGTACTCCACGCCCTCCAGCGCCTCGTCCTCGGAGCCGAGGGTGTCGGCGACGGCCGGCGACTCGTCGTCGGTGTCCGGGACGTCCAGGGAGAGCGTGCTGTAGGCGTTGGCGGACTCCAGGCCCTCCAGCACCTCCTCCTCGGAGATCTTCAGGTGCTCGGCCAGCTCGTGCACCGTCGGCGCCCGCCCGTGCCGCTGGGACAGCTCACCGGTCGCGGTCGTCAGCGCCAGCCGCAGCTCCTGGAGGCGGCGCGGCACCCGTACCGCCCAGCCCTTGTCCCTGAAGTGACGTTTGATCTCGCCGACCACGGTGGGGGTCGCGTACGTCGAGAACTCCACGCCGCGGTCCACGTCGAACCGGTCGACGGACTTGATCAGCCCGATCGTGGCCACCTGCGTCAGGTCGTCCAGCGGCTCACCGCGGTTGCGGAACCGCCGGGCCAGGTGCTCGACCAGCGGCAGATGCATCCGTACGAGCTGATTGCGCAGCTCCGCACGCTCGTTGGAGCCCTCGGGCAGCTTGCTCAGCTCGACGAAGAGGGCGCGGGCGCCCGCCCGGTCGTGCGGGTCGTGCGCCTCCCGCTGCTCCTCGCGGTCGGATTCCCGGTCGGAGCCCCGGTCGGGCTCCTGGTCGGCTTCCCCGTCGGACCGGGGCTCCGCCTCCTGGCGCGCGGACGGGGGCCCGGCCGGCTCCGCCTGCTGCTCCGGCGGCGCGTCCCGTCGCTCGGGCGGCTCGGGCTGTCCGGGCCGCTCCGGCTGCTCGCGCTGGTCCTGCTGCTCCATGGGGTCCGCCTGCTCCGCCTGCTGCGCCGCGTCCATTCCGTCCATACGGTCGTCCGTGCGGGTCTCCCCGCCGGGTTCGGGGTGCTGCCTGGCCGTGTGCCGCCGCCCGGCCGGCCCCGCGGGATCGGGTTGGGCCGGTACGGAGGCGCGGCCGTGCACCGCGGGCGACTGACGCGCGTCGTGCGCGTCGTCGTGGCCCGCGGGCGTGCCGGGGTCTTCACCCCGGGATAGCTCAGCGCTCATGGCGATTCCCCGTCTTCCCGCACGCGAGAGTCACGACAGCCCTGGACCGGCGCCGCGCTTCTTGTGGAGGCTGATGCTGACGGTCTTGTCCTCGGCGACGGTGGAGTCCACCTCGCCGGCCAGTGCCGACAGCACCGTCCACGCGAAGGTGTCCCGCTCCGGCGCCCTGCCGTCGGTGGTGGGCGCGGAGACGGTCACCCACAACGAGTCCCCGACGAGCCGGAAGACACAGCTCAGGACGGACCCGGGGACGGCTTGCTGCAACAGGATCGCGCACGCCTCGTCCACGGCGATCCGCAGATCCTCGATCTCGTCGAGGGTGAAGTCCAGCCGTGCCGCGAGTCCGGCCGTGGCCGTGCGCAGCACTGACAGATAGGCTCCCGCCGCGGGCAGCCGGACCTCGACGAAGTCCTTCGACCCGGGCTCGCCTGCGATCTGGGACACCCTCACCTCCACGGTGGCACACAGTGATTGCTCTGGTTCGCAGCGACGCTATCGCGATCCGTACCCCGCTGTCGCCCGGACGGCGCACGGTAGGGGAACGGTACGGTATCCGTATCTCTGTCACCCATGGTAAGCGCACGAGCACGGACCGTGGGTAGTGGTCTGCCGACTCAATTCGCATGAGAATCCGCTCGGTTCACCGAGCGTGCGCCAGCGCGGCCAGTTCGGCCAGCGGCGGGCCGGAAAGCCGCTGTACGGTCCACTCGTCCTGCGGGCGGGCGCCGATGGAGCGGTAGACGCCCAGCGCCTTCTCGTTCCAGTCGAGGACCGCCCACTCGAAGCGCTCGTAGCCGCGCTCCACGCAGACCGCCGCGAGCGCGGCCAGCAGCGCCTTGCCGTGCCCGCCGCCGCGCGCCTGCGGGCGTACGTACAGATCCTCCAGGTAGAGGCCGGGGGTGCCGGTCCAGGTGGAGAAGTTCCGGAACCACAGCGCGAAGCCGACCACGGTGCCCGCGCCCGAGTCCGCGCCCTCGCCCTCGCTCGGGCCCTCGCCCTCGCTTGAGCCGTCGCCCGCACCGTCCGCTGCGGGTTTCGCGGGCTCCTCGGCGATCAGCGCGTGCGCCACCGCGTCGGGGCCGAACAGGGCCGCGTGCAACTGCTCCTCCGTGGCCCGCGCCTCCTCCAGCGCCCGCTCGTACTCGGCGAGTTCGCGGATCAGCGCGTGGATCACGGGGACGTCGTCCGGGGTCGCGGTGCGGATCATGCCACCAGGTTACGGCTCGATGATGTGACGCAGGTAAGCGCGGGGGTCGGCCAGATAGCGACGCCAGTGGTCGACGATCGCCAGGTCCTCCCAGGCCGTCTCGCGCACACCGCGCTCGCCCACCTCCAGGATGGCCGCGTCGGGGGTCGCGGTGAGCAGCGGGGAGTGGGTGGCGCAGATGATCTGCGCGCCGGAGCGGCCCAGCTCGTGCATGAGGCCCACCAGGTGCAGACAGGCCGTGAACGACAGCGCGGACTCCGGCTCGTCCAGCACGTACAGGCCCACCGGGTGGCTGAAGCGCTCCCGGAAGGCGAGCAGGAAGCCCTCGCCGTGGCTCATGGACTCCACCGGCAGGAATTCGCGGCCGAGCGCGTCCATCGCGGTCTCGGCGCGCAGGAAGAAGCCGCGGCGGCCGGTACGCGGCCCGCCGAGCATCCGGCCGCCCGCCGCCGTGGTGTCGAAGCGGATGCGCTCGCCGAGCGGGGAGCGGGGGCGGTCCGAGACGTAGCGGTAGCCCGCCCGGCCGCCGTGCGGGTCCAGGCCGAAGCCCTCGGCGATGGCCTCGACCAGCGTGGACTTGCCCGAGCCGTTCTCACCGACCAGGAAGGTGACGGGCGCGGTGAAGCGCAGCCCGTCGCGCAGCAGCCCGGCGACGGCCGGGACCGACCACGGCCAGCGGTCCCTGCGGAACTCGTCGTCGCCCTCGGCGGCGGGGAGGTGGGCGTACGCCCTCTCGATGATCATCCGGTCCCTCCGGGGTCGGTGCCCGTGATCACCGCGGCCACCCGGGTGCCCGGCGGGAAGACGCCCTCCTCGGCCAGGGAGTGGACGCCGTGCAGCATCTTCGCCACGTAGACCGGCTCGGGGCGCAGTCCGTGCCGGGCGGCGAAGTCGGCGGCGAAGGCGTCGAGTTCGGGGGTGGTACGGGCGTAGCCGCCGTGGTGGAAGCGGTCGTCGAGGCGCCACCGGCCGCGTCGGCCGCCGAACGCCTCCTCCTGGAGCCGCAGCACCTCGGCGGCCAGGAAGCCGCCGCCGCGCAGGACGGGGAAGCCGATCGCCTCCGCCCGGCCGAGCCCGGCCGCGAGCCCGGCCGCGAGCCCGGCCGCGAGCCCGGCCAGGGTGCCGCCGGTGCCGACGGCGACCGCCACCACGTCGGCCTCGCCGTCCAGCTCGCGCCCCAGCTCGGCGGCGCCGACGGCCGCCAGCGCGTTGCTGCCGCCCTCGGGCAGCACATAGGCGGGCCCGAACCGGTCGGTGAGCGCGGCCAGCGTCTCGGGCTCGGCCTTGCGGCGGTACGTGGCCCGGTCGACGAATTCCAGCCGCATCCCGTCGGCCGCGGCCCGTGCCAGCGAGGGGTTGAGCGGCCGGTCGGCCAGTTCGTCGCCGCGCACGACGCCGACGGTGCGGAAACCGAGCAGGCGACCGGCCGCCGCCGTCGCCCGCAGGTGGTTGGAGTAGGCGCCGCCGAAGGTGAGCAGCGTGGTGTGCCCGGCCTCGGCCGCCGCGGCCAGATTCAGCCGCAGCTTGCGGTATTTGTTGCCCGGCAGGTCGGGGTGGATCAGGTCGTCCCGCTTGAGCGCGAGCCGCACCCCGAGGGCGGCCAGGCGCTCGTCCGCCACCTCGACGAGCGGCGACGGCAGCCGGGCGTCCAGCGGGTCGGCGGCACCGGAGCCGGCGGATTCCGGGGCGGCGGGCGGCGGAAGGGTCACGCCGACATTGTCACCCGGACGTGTGACATTCGCCGGGGGCGGCCGGGTGCCGCGACGATCCCCTGGCGGCACAAGAGAATCCTCCCGGCAGGTCCCACGCGGAGGATTCACGGTGCATTCTTTCCCCGTGCACGAAAAAGTCCCGGGACGACCGGCCACCAGAGCAGCCAGCGTCACTGCGGCCAGTGACGCCGGTGACGCGCTCACCGCCACGGTGCGGGGGCTGCTGCCCTCGCTCACCCCGGCCGCCGCCAGGATCGCCTCGCTGATCGTGGAGGATCCGGCGCAGGTCGCGCGCAGCACGATCTCCGAGCTGAGCGCCCTGGCGGGCACCAGTGAGTCGTCGATCGTCCGCACCGCGCGGGCGCTGGGCTTCGCCGGGTACCCCGAGCTGCGGCTGGCGCTGGCCGCGTCCGCCGCCCGGCAGGCGCCGCGTTCCACGCTGACCTCCGGGATCACCGAGGACGACTCGCCCGCCGAAGTGATCGCCAAGCTCGTGCACACCGAGTCGCAGGCGGTGCTGGAGACCGCCACGCAGCTCGATCCCGAGCAGCTCGCGGGCGCCGTCAAGGCCGTCTGCGGCGGCGGGCAACTGCACATAGCCGGGGTCGGGGCGTCCGGTCTCGTCGCCCAGGACCTCCAGCAGAAGCTCGCGCGTATCGGGCGGCCCTGTCACGCCCACGGCGACTCCCAGTCGGCGCTCACCAGCGCCGTGCTCCTGGGGGCGGGGGACGTCTTCCTCGCCGTCTCGCACTCCGGCGAGAGCCGTGACGTCCTCGCGCCGCTGCGGCGCGCCGCCGCCGAGGGCGCCACGACCGTGGTGATCACCAACCACCCGCTGTCCACCGCCGCCCGGCTCGCCGATTTCATTCTCGTCTCGGCGGGCCGGGAGACGACGTTCCGTCCCGGCGCCATGGCCAGCCGCATCAGCCAACTGGTCGTCGTCGACTGCTTCTTCGTCTGTGTCGCCCAGCGCACCTTCGACACATCCAGCCGCGCCCTGCGCGTCACACACGCCGCCCTGGAGGGCGACCGCACCGGCTGACGCCGGTGGTGCCACCCGCCCCGCCGGGCCAGTCCGGTTGTCCCCGGACCACCCGCCGGTGGTGGGTTGCCCGCGCAGTTCCCCGCGCCCCTGACGGGGCGCACTGTCTTTCGTCCGGGGGGCGAGCCGATCCTTTGAGGGGCGCGGGGAACTGCGCGACAAGCCACGGCGCTTCCGCAGGTCACCGCCCGCCCCGGCGGGGCAGTTCGGTTGTCCCCGGACCACCGGCCGGTGGGGGCTGGCCGCGCAGTTCCCCGCGCCCCTGGCGGGGCGCACTGTCTTTCGTCCGGGGGGCGAGCCGATCTTTTGAGGGGCGCGGGGAACTGCGCGACAGGCCACGGCGCTTCCGCAGGTCACCGCCCGCCCCGGCGGGGCAGTTCGGTGGTGGCCGGGCCACCGGCCGGTGGGGGCTGGTGGCGCAGTTCTCCGCGCGCCGGAAGAAGCCGGCCTGCCCGGGCGGGGAACGGCGCGCTCGGACATGGCGGGCTGCAAGCCAAGCTAGTGGGCCGGGATGACGTCGACGTCGGCCGCGTTCACGAAGGCGACGCGGTGGTTGTAGACGATCTCGTACACCTTGGTCGTGCCGACGAAATCGTGCTGGTCGTAGGGGGCGGAGCCGTCGTAGTAGATGGCGAAGTAGGAGTCGGTGTACTCGGCGGGGCCGGCGGAGACGTAGGACTGGCCTGCCGGGATGGTGTATTTGGCGCGGGCGAGCTGGGCGCGGGGGGCGACGCCGCCCTCGAAGGCCACGAAGTCCGCCGGGTAGACGGAGGCTTCGGGGTAGGCCGTGGTGTAGACGGGGATCGAGGTCTTCCCGGCCTTGGGGACGATGCGGGACGCCTTCACCGGGACGGTGGCCGGGTGTTGCGCGGAGTCCTGGAGCCACGCCTCGGTGCCGCCCCACCAGATCGCGGTCCAGCCGGGCCTGCGCTCGGCGACGACGTACTGCTCACCGGCCGGTGCCTTGTCGCCCCAGTCGTTCATCGCGGTGGTGCCCGCGCTGCCGTCCGGGTGCAGATACGGGTCGGCGACCAGCGGCGCGCTCGTGCTGGGCGCGGTGTGGAGCGGTACGAAGCTCGACGGCACGTCGGTGGATGTCACCGGGCAGTCGAAGGCGCGGTACGGGCCGGGGAACTGCTTGTAGCCCTGCACGTCGTCGCAGTACGTGGTGGTCTGCTTGTTGCGCGCGTAGCCCGGCTTGATGGCGACGACGGCGCTGCCCGGCTTGGCGGTCGCGCGGATCGGCGCGCCGAGCAGGTCGAAGAAGTGCTCCCAGTCCCAGCCGGGTCCGGGGTCCCAGTGCTGGGTGGCGACGCCGCTCTCGGTGCCGCCGGGGATGTTGTCGTGGCCGAGGATGTGCGCGCGGTCCAGCGGGATGTCGTACTTCGCCGCGAGGTAGCGCACGAGCCGGGCGGTGGAGCGGTACAGGTTCTCGCTGTACCAGCTCGCGCCGTGCGTCGCCCAGCCCTCCTGCTCGATGCCGATCGAGTGCTGGTAGAAGGAGCGGTTCGCGCTGTCCCACGCGATGTCCTTGGTGGGGATCATCTGCGTGACGTGGCCGTCCTGCGAGCGGACGACGTAGTGCGCGCCCGCCGCGTAGGTCGGGTCGCGGAAGAGGTCGAGCGTGCCGTCGTACGTCTCGTCGGTGCTGTGCAGCGTGATGTAGCGGACGTCGAGGTTGCCGTGGGGACGGTCGGCGAGGTCGTGGCTGCCGTAGTCCGCCAGGTCCGACGGGTCGAGCAGGGTGTACGCGCCGGGTATGAAGTCGCAGTTCAGCGACGTGGGGCACTCCGGCTTCCGAGAGCTCTTGGGCGGAGTGACCTCCTTCAGGCCCAGCTTGCGCACGTCGTCGCGGTTCGGGCGCAGGTGCCCGGTCGGCGCGAGGGTGATGTGCTGGCCGTCCTGCGTGGTGCGGGTCGCGCCGGCGCGCATCGTGTCCCACACGCCGTCGGCGAAGGTCTGCGCGACCTTGTTCTCGGTCGACTGGCTGTAGCGGGCGGCGGCGGCGTACCAGCCGTCGATGTCGCGCGGCAGCCTGCCGTGGCCGTAGCCCTTGGCGTACGAGGCGAGGAGCGCGGCGCCGCCGCGGATGTTCAGCGTCTCGTCGCTCTGCACGGCGGCGGTGTCGGTGCCGAGGAGTCCGGCCGCGACGGCGGCGGTGTGCTCGGCAGGGGCCTTCAACAGGTCGGCGTAGCGCGGCGACTGGGTGGTCAGGCCGTCCGCGTCGAGTTCCCCGGCGGTGAGGTTCGTCAGGTTCATCGGGCCGTATCCGGCCTCGGCGTTGGACTGCCCGGCGTGTGCCTCCCACCGGGTCTCGTAGAACGACACGGCTTCCAGTACGGGCAGCGGTACGCCGAACTCGTGGGCCGCCGCGGTGAATTCCGCCTGCCGGGCGGTCCGCGGGTCGTCCGCCGTGGCGGAGGTCGTGGTGACGGCGGTCACCGAGAGGCCGGCCAGCAGGGAGAGCGCGGCGGCCACGGTGAGGGTTCTGCGGCTGCGCGGTTGTCTGAGCGGGCGGTGCATCCGTGCTCCTCGCGTGTGCGTGGGTCTGCGTGGTGGGGCTGTCGTCCGGGGGTGTTCGGGGGCGTGTGCGGGGGTGTGCGGGACAAAACTGTCGGGGGTATGTCAAGAAACTGCTCCGCGCAGCCTGTCGAGACCGACTGGCAGTAAGCAACCACCTGGACGTAAATCTTGGAACTTTTTGCCAGCGCGGCCGGAAATCGTCCTGGCCTTGACGCGTACGTCAAGGTCTAACGTCGTCCGTATGCGCATCGGCGAACTCGCGGAACGGGCGGGCACCACCACCCGGACCCTCCGCTACTACGAGTCCCTGGGCCTGCTGCCGCCGGCCGACCGGTCGGGCAACGGGTACCGGTCGTACGACGAGGAGCATCTGCGGCTGCTGGAGCAGATCCGGGTGCTCCAGGACTTCGGCTTCGGCCTGGAGGAGACCCGGCCGTTCGTGGACTGCCTGCGCGCCGGGCACCCGGCGGGGGACACCTGCGCCGCCTCGCTGGAGGTCTACCGGCGCAAGCTCGCCGAGCTGGACGCGGTCGTCGACCGGCTCCAGGGGGTACGGGCCCAGGTCGCCGCCCAGCTCGCGCGCGCGGAGCTGGAGGCGGGGCCGGGCGGGGTGGGGAACGCCGCCGAGCCGATGTGCGAACTGTCCGTCAGTGAAAGGGATTCACCATGACCAGTACCGCCACATCCGTCCCCGCCGTCACCGACGCGACCTTCGCCGCCGAGGTGCTCGGCTCCGACCTGCCCGTCCTGGTCGACTTCACCGCCGACTGGTGCCCGCCGTGCCGGATGATCGCCCCGGTGCTGGCCGAGATCGCCGCCGAGGAGTCGCACCGGCTGCGGATCGTCCAGCTCGACGTCGACACCAACCCGGCGACCCAGGCCGCGTACGGCGTGATGTCGATGCCCACGCTGCTGCTGTTCCGCGCGGGCGAGCCGGTCAAGGTGCTGGTCGGCGCGCGCCCCAAGCGGCGGCTGCTCCAGGAGCTGGCCGACGTCCTGTGAGCGGGCGCCCCGAGACAAAAAGCCCCCGTCCGCCGGTACGGGGGACCTGACGGACGGGGACGTTCTGTGATCGTGCCGGTTTCCTCCGGCGCTACATAAGAGTGCGCCGGACGGCACGATGTGACAGCACATCGCTGTGGCGCACGCCACATTCTTGAATGATGACGGGGACTAGAAAAACGCCCGCGCTCGGCCGTATGGGTGACGGCCGGGCGCGGGCGGTTGACGCTCCGGGGTGAACCGGGGGGTCAGGCCTGCTTGGTCTCCCAGAAGATCTTGTCGATCTGGGCGATGTAGTCCAGGGCCTTCTGTCCGGTCGCCGGGTCGTTCGACGCCTTCGCCGCGCTGAGCGCCTTGAGGGTGTCGTTGACGAGCTGGTGCAGCTCCGGGTACTTCTCGAAGTGCGGGGGCTTGAAGTAGTCGCTCCAGAGCACCGAGACGTGGTGCTTGGCCAGCTCCGCGCGCTGCTCCTTGATCAGAACGGCACGGGTGCGGAAGTCCGCGTCCTCGTTGGCCTGGTACTTCTCCTGGACCGCCTTGACGGACTCGGCCTCGATGCGGGCCTGGGCAGGGTCGTATACGCCGCAGGGCAGGTCGCAGTGGGCGCTGACCTTGACCTTGGGCGCGAACAGGCGAGTGAACATGGCTGTCCTTCCTCGTGATCGTCTTTCCACGTGGGAGATTACTCCCTGGGAGAGTCGTTTTCTCGGGTGCCCCAGGTGGCTTAGGACAAAAGTCTGGTGCCACTCTGGGGTCGGTGGAGGAACGAACCAGGAGGCGCAGGATGCGGGAGCAGGGGGCCAGGCTGTCGTGGCAGTTGGTCGAGGTCACTGGTCCGTCGATGGCACCCACGCTGCTGCACGGGGACTGGCTGCTGATCCAGCGGATCGCCAGTGGCGCCGAGCAGGTGCGTGAGGGCGACGTGGTGGTGCTGCGGCACCCGTTGCAGCAGGACCTGCTGATCGTCAAGCGTGCCGTGGAGCGGCGCGAGGGCGGCTGGTGGGTGCTGGGCGACAACACGTTCGTCGAGAACGACAGCCGGGAGTTCGGCGCGGTGCCCGACGAGCTGGTCATGGCGCGTGCGCGGGGCCGGTTCCGGCCACCGGGCGAGGTTCAGCGGTCGGTGGCGGGGGCGGCCTCCTGGGCGGCGTCCTGCGTGCGGCTGCTGCGGCCCGACCGGTCGTTCTCCAGGCGCTTGCGAGCCCGGTAGGCCGCGACGTTGGCGCGGGTGGCGCACCGGTCGGAGCAGTAGCGCCGGGAGCGGTTGGTCGACGTGTCCACGTACGCGTTGCGGCACGGCGCGGCCTCGCAGATGCCGAGCCGGTCGACGCCGAGCGTGGTGAGCTGGACGGCCAGGCCCATGCAGGCGGTGGCCGAGTACGACGCGCCGGCGTTCGCCGCGTGGTCGGCGAGGTGCATGTGCCAGTCGGGGCGTCCCGTGGCGTCGTCCGGATAGTCGTGCCCGGAGATCTGCGGGCTGACCGGGAACTCCAGCATCAGCGCGTTGAGCAGGTCCACCGCCCGGACCTCGTCGCCCTCGTCGGCGGCCTCGAAGATCCCGCGCAGCCGGACGCGTACCGCCCGCAGCCGGGCCACATCGGCGTCGACCGCCCGCGCGGCGGCCTGCGTACCGGCGCCGATCAACTCCCGTACGGCCTCGACCGAGGTCAGCGCGTCCGTGCCGCGCTTGGGCTCCTCGGTGTTCACGAGGCGCACGGCGTATTCCGAGTAATAAGCCAGTTCCACTTGTGGTCCTTACTGGGGGCGGTCTAGTCTCGGTAATGGCTGAACGGGCTATCAGGGTATTACGAAACGGAGGCTGGTGTGGCTGTGGCGACGGAGGGTGTCTGGCAGGACTGGCAGCGGAGCTGGGACCGCCAGCAGGAGTGGTACATGCCCGACCGCGAGGAACGCTTTCGGGTGATGCTGGACATGGTCGAGGCACTGGTCGGCACCGCGCCCAGGGTGCTGGACCTCGCGTGCGGTACCGGAAGTATCACGGACCGGCTGCTCCGGAGGTTCCCGGCGGCCAGGAGCACCGGCGTCGACCTGGACCCCGCGCTGCTCGCCATCGCGGCCGGTTCCTTCGCCGGGGACGACAGGGTCACCCTCGTGACCGCCGACCTCAAGGACCCGCGCTGGACCGAGAAGCTGCCGCACGACTCGTACGACGCCGTGCTCACCGCGACCGCGCTGCACTGGCTGCACAGCGACGCGCTCCGGACGCTGTACGGGCAGCTCGCCGGACTCGTGCGCGAGGGCGGGGTCTTCCTCAACGCCGACCACATGCCGGACCCGGCGACCCCCGTCCTCAACGCGGCCGACCGCGCGCAGCGGCACGCCCGGATGGACCGGGCCAAGGCCGAGGGCGCCCTGGACTGGAGCCAGTGGTGGCAGCTCGCCGCCGCCGACCCGGTGCTCGCCGAGCCCACCGCCAGGCGGTTCGAGATCTACGGCGAGCACGCCGACGGCGACACCCCGCCGCTCGAATGGCACGCGCGCACACTGCGCGAGGCGGGCTTCTCCGAGGCCCGGGGCGTGTGGAGTTCGCCCAGCGACGCCCTCGTGCTCGGCCTCAAGTAGCCCTGATCGCGCGGGAGTTGACGCCGGGCGTACGACGGAGGGGGTACGGGCCCGAGGCCCGTACCCCCTTGTGGTCCCGCGTCGCGTCACAGTACCTTTGATAGAAAGGCCCTCGTGCGCTCGTGCTGCGGATTGCCCAGCACCTCCCGGGGATGACCCGACTCGACGACGACACCGTCGTCCATGAAGACCAGAGCGTCGCCCACCTCACGGGCGAACCCCATCTCGTGCGTGACCACGATCATCGTCATGCCGTCCTCGGCCAGCCCCCGCATCACGTCGAGGACGTCGCCGACCAGCTCCGGGTCGAGCGCCGACGTCGGCTCGTCGAACAGCATCAGCTTCGGCTCCATGGCCAGCGCCCGCGCGATGGCCACCCGCTGCTGCTGCCCGCCGGAGAGCTGCGACGGGTAGTTCGCCGCCTTGTCGCCGAGGCCGACCCGGTCGAGCAGCCGTACGGCGCGCTCCCGCGCCACCGCCTTGGGCTCGCGCTTGACCTGGACCGGACCCTCCATGACGTTCTCGATCGCCGTCATGTGCGGGAAGAGATTGAACCGCTGGAAGACCATCCCGATGTCCCGGCGCTTGGCCGCGACCTCGCGGTCCCGCAACTCGTGCAGCCGGTCGCCCTGCTGCCGGTAGCCGACCAGCTCGCCGTCGACCCACAGCCGCCCGGCGTTGATCTGTTCCAGGTGGTTGATGCACCGCAGGAAGGTGGACTTGCCGGAACCGGAGGGACCGATCAGACAGAACACCTCGCGGGGCGCGACCTCCAGGTCGATGCCCTTGAGAATGTGCGCGGCGCCGAACGACTTGTGGACGGCCTCCGACTTCACCATCGGCTGGACGCTCATCAGGCCACCTTCGGTCGGCGCAGGGTGGACAGGTTGGACATGACCTTCTGCCACGGTGTGAGCGGCAGACTCCGCAGCGAGCCACGCGCGTAACGCCGTTCCAGATAGAACTGGCCGACGCTGAACACGCTGGTCAGCACCAGGTACCAGACGGAGGCCACGAACAGCATCTCCATCACGGCGCCGGAGTCGGACCCGATGTCGGAGGTGGCGCGCAGCACTTCGGTGTACTGCACCACCGACACCAGCGAGGAGGTCTTCAGCATGTTGATGAACTCGTTGCCGGTCGGCGGGATGATCACGCGCATCGCCTGCGGCAGCACGATCCGCCGCATGGTCCTGCCGCCGGTCATGCCGAGCGCGTGCGCCGCCTCGGTCTGGCCCTCGTCCACCGACTGGATGCCGGCCCGCACGATCTCCGCCATGTACGCGCCCTCGTTGAGGCCGAGGCCCAGCAGGGCGGCCACGAAGGGGGTCATGACGGCGACGGTGTCGTTCTTGTAGATCGGCCCGAGGTTGATCACCGGGAAGATCAGCGACAGGTTGAACCACATCAGGAGCTGCACGTACACCGGGGTGCCCCGGAAGAACCAGATGTACAGCCAGGACACCGCCCCCGTCACCGGGTTCTTCGACAGCCGCATGACCGCGAAGAGCACGCCCAGCACCAGGCCGAGCGCCATCGAGCACACACTGATCAGGACGGTGTGCCACAGACCCTTGAGCACCTGCTGGTCGAAGACCTTGTCCCCGACCGTGCCCCAGATGACATCACCCTGCGAGAACGCGTAGACCAGCCACCCCAGCAGCACGACCACCACGACGGCGCTGACCCAGCGCCCGTAGTGCCGTACCGGGACCGCGCGGATGGCCTCGTACGGCGTGGCCGGCCGTGTGTCCTTCCGCAGCGGGTCCCGCGGCGCCCCGTTCCGGGGCGGGGCGTCCTGCGGCGGGGTGTCGCCCGACGGTTTCTCGAAGGGGGTCGGTGTGCCCGATGCCACGTCAGGAACCGCCGTTGATCGCGGCCGACGCGATGGCGCCGCTGCTCGCGTTCCACTTCTGCAGCACCTGCGCGTAGGTGCCGTCCGCGATGATCGCGTCCATGGCCGCCTTCAGCGCGTCCCTGAGCTGCGTGTTGTCCTTGCTGACCGCGATGCCGAACGGACCGGCGTCGGCGGGGGAGCCCGCGACCTCGAAGTCGTTGCCGTTGCCGGACTTCTGCGCGATGTACGCGGCCACCGGCGTGTCGTTGAGGTCGGCGACCGCGCCGCCCGCCTTCACCCGGGTCTGCGCCTCGGAGTCGGTGTCGAACTTCTGGATCGTCAGACCCTTGGAGCCGCACTCCTTCTTCTGGGCCTCGAACGCGTCGTCGTAGATCGTGCCGCGCTGGACGGCCACGGTCTGCCCGCACACGTCGGCCAGGGACTTGACGCCCTTCGGGTTGCCCTTCTTCACCAGCAGGGAGGAACCGGAGGTGTAGTAGTCGACGAAGTCGACGCCCTTGCCGATCTTCTTGCCCTTGTCGTCCAGACCGCCCTGGCGGGCCTTCGTGTCGCTCATAGCGGACATCACGATGTCCGAGCGGCCGGTGTAGATGGAGGTGATCAGGCCGTCGAACTTGCCGTTGGTGAACGTGAAGGTGACGCCGAGCTGCTTGGCCAGCGCGTCCGCGATGTCCGGGTCGATGCCGACGATCTTGCCGTTCTCGGTCTGCTCCATCGGCGCGTAGGAGGCGTCCGTGCCGACCTTGATCGTCTTGGAGTCCTGGTACTTCTGGGGGAGCTTCGAGAAGAGCGGGGCGACCGCCGAGGTCGCCGAGGACCCCGTCCCACTAGGGGTGACGGTGTTCGCGGGCTTGTCCTTCTTGGTCTGGTCGCCGCATCCGGTCAGTACCAGAGTGCCGGCGACCGCTATGGCGGCGACCGCGGTGAGACGAGTGAGAGCGGCCGAACGCCGGGTCGTACATGCGGTCATCGCTGTGTCCTCCTGCGGAAGTGAGGGGGTCGTGCAGTGGACATGGCACACGCCATCGAGTACCGCCACCGTGTGTGATCTGTGCATCTTGCCATCCGGACACCCCCGGGCAGGGTTCCCGTTGTGTCAAAATCGGATAACGGGCGATCCCCGGGCCTCCACCAGGCCGGCACACCAAGGCCGGACCACGCGGAGGCCATGCCGATCAATTCCCACTCGTCGCCGGAACCGACTTCCGGTAGAACGGGTCCTCACCCCTCATCCGGGGCCCATGGCGTGCGTGCGGCGCGCCTGGCGTCGGCCGTCACCTTGCTCACTCGTACCTGGTGACGCGGACGCCGAGCCCACCTCCACCCCCTTCGGGCGGAGTACCCTCATTCATCATTCAGACAAAGGGGTCAAAAAGTGGCAGCGGAGATCGTCAATCCCCGGACCGATGCGGACAGTACGGACAGCGCCGACAGTGCGGACGGCGCCGACCGTGCGGACGGCATGAGCGGTACGGACGACGCGTTCCCCATCGATCCGGTCTTCGCCCTGCACCGCGGCGGCAAGATGGAGGTCACCTCGACCGTGCCGGTCCGCGACGCCGACGACTTGTCGCTCGCGTACACACCCGGTGTCGCCGAGGTCTGCACCGCCATCGCGAACAAGCCGGAGCTGGTGCACGACTACACCTGGAAGTCCCAGGTCGTCGCGGTCGTCACCGACGGCACCGCGGTGCTGGGCCTGGGCGACATCGGCCCCGAGGCGTCCCTGCCGGTCATGGAGGGCAAGGCCATCCTCTTCAAGCAGTTCGGCGGCGTCGACGCCGTGCCGATCGCGCTGGCCTGCACCGGCGTGGACGAGATCGTGGAGACCGTGGTCCGGCTCGCCCCGTCCTTCGGCGGCGTCAACCTGGAGGACATCTCCGCCCCCCGCTGCTTCGAGATCGAGCGCAAGCTCCAGGAGCGGCTGGACATCCCGGTCTTCCACGACGACCAGCACGGCACCGCCGTCGTCACCCTCGCCGCGCTGCGCAACTCCTGCACGCTCACCGGCCGTACCCTCGGCGACCTGCGCGCGGTCATCTCCGGCGCGGGCGCGGCCGGGGTCGCCATCGCCAAGATCCTCGTCGAGGCGGGCATCGGCGACGTCGCCGTCACCGACCGCAAGGGCATCGTGCACGCCGGACGCGACGACCTGAACCCGGTCAAGCGCGAGCTGGCCTCGTATACGAACAAGGCGGGTCTCACCGGGCCGTTGGAGGCCGCGCTGGACGGCGCCGACGTCTTCATCGGGGTCTCCGGCGGTACGGTCCCGGAGTCCGCGGTCGCCACGATGGCCCGTGGCGCGTTCGTCTTCGCGATGGCCAACCCCACGCCGGAGATCCACCCGGACGTCGCGCACAAGTACGCGGCGGTCGTGGCGACCGGGCGCAGCGACTTCCCGAACCAGATCAACAATGTGCTCGCCTTCCCCGGGATCTTCGCGGGCGCCCTCCAGGTGCGCGCCTCGGCCATCACCGAGGGGATGAAGATCGCCGCCGCCGAGGCGCTGGCCGCCGTCGTCGCCGACGAACTCTCGCCGCAGTGCGTCATCCCGTCGCCCTTCGACCCGCGGGTCGCCCCCGCCGTGACCGCGGCCGTCGCCGCCGCCGCGCGGGCGGAAGGGGTGGCGCGCCGCTGACCGCGGCCCGGGGTGCGCGGAGCGTCACATGCCGTGGCGGTTCCTCGGGCGCCGGGACCGACCGTAGGGTCGACGGCATGTATGCCGCATACGCCGCACGTATTGACGCCGACAAGCCGTTGAGCGGGTTGGAGTTGGGGGAGCGGCCGGAGCCGTCGGAGCGCCCCGGCTGGACCACCGTCACGGTCAAGGCCGCCTCGCTCAACCACCACGACCTGTGGTCGCTGCGCGGGGTGGGCCTCGGCCGGGAGAGCCTGCCGATGATCCTCGGCTGCGACGCCGCCGGGATCGACGAGGACGGCAACGAGGTGGTGCTGCACTCCGTGATCGGCCAGACCGGTCACGGGGTCGGCCCCACCGAGCGCCGCTCCATCCTCACCGAGCACTACCAGGGCACCTTCGCCGAACGGGTCTCCGTACCGGCCTGGAATGTGCTGCCCAAGCCGAAGGAACTCTCCTTCGAGGAGGCGGCCTGCCTGCCGACCGCGTGGCTGACCGCGTACCGCATGCTCTTCACCAACGCCGGGGTACGGCCGGGCGACGCGGTCCTCGTGCAGGGCGCGGGCGGCGGTGTCGCCACCGCCGCGATCGTGCTGGCCCGCGCCGCCGGGCTGCGGGTGCACGCCACCAGCCGGGACGCGGCCAAGCGGGAACGCGCGCTCGAACTGGGCGCGCACGCGGTGTACGAATCGGGCGCGCGGCTGCCGGAGCGGGTGGACGCCGTCATCGAGACCGTCGGGGCGGCGACCTGGTCGCACTCGGTCAAGTCGCTGCGGCCCGGCGGCACGCTCGTCATCTCCGGCGCCACCAGCGGGCAGAATCCGCCCGCCGCCGAGCTGAACCGGATCTTCTTCCTGGAGCTGAAGGTGGTCGGTTCGACCATGGGCTCCAAGGAGGAGCTGCGGGACCTGCTGGCCTTCTGCGCGGCCAGCGGCGTACGGCCGGTGATCGACTCCGTACTGCCGCTGGACCGCGCCCGCGAGGGCTTCGAACGGCTCGCCGCCGGGGAGCTGTTCGGGAAGGTCGTGCTGACCGTGTAAGCGGCCCGCGTTACGTGGGCGGGAGGTGCAGGGCCGCCGCGATGTGCGCCGCCGCGGCGGACAAGTGGCGCCTCACCTCGCGCAGTTGGGTGTCGTTGACGCCCAGGTCGCGGGCCGAGTCGCGGATGTCGTCGCGGAAGCGGTCCAGCAGGCGTTCGAGGTCGCGGAAGGGGTCGGCGGACGGCGGGGTGTCGTCGTCCGCGGGCTCGGGCGCTTCCGTGTCCGCGTCCGACGTCGCCGACGTGTCCCCTTCCCTCTCCGTCTCCTCCTCCGTCTCCTTCTCCGTCTCCTGGGCGGGCTCGGCCGTGGCGTCGGCCCAGACCGGGGGCGTACCGGGCGCGCCCCAGGGCGTGGTCGGTACGTCCATGCCCTTGCCGAACCGGCCCAGCTCCTTGGTGAGTTCGGCGAGACCGTCGCGCAGCCCCGCCTGCCAGTCGCCGGAGCGTACGTGCGACTGCACCTGCTCCTGGACCTGGCGGGCGATCCGCTCGACCTCCTCGCGCGCGGCCTTGGCCTGGCGGCGGGCGTCGCGCGCCTCCTCCTTGGCCCGGCGGCTCTCCTCCTTGGCGCGCGCGGCCTGCTCGCGCCACTCGTGCTTGGGCGACGGGGGCGTACGCGCCTCCTGCGCGGCGGCGCGCACCTCGCGGCGCAGATCACCGGCGGCGCCCCGGACGTCCTCGCGGATCTCGGCGGCCAGCGTGGAGACGGACTCGCGGATCTCCGCCTCCAGGCCCGCGATCTCGTCGGCGCGGTCGGACAGCTCGCCGCGGCCCGCGTCGGTGAGGGCGTAGACCTTGCGGCCGCCCTCGGTGGAGTGCGTGACCAGGCCCTCCTTCTCCAGTTTCGCCAGCCGCGGGTAGACGGTGCCCGCGGAGGGCGCGTACAGCCCCTGGAAACGCTCTTCCAGCAGCCGGATCACCTCGTAGCCGTGCCGGGGCGACTCGTCCAGCAGCTTGAGCAGGTAGAGCCGGAGTCGGCCGTGGGCGAAGACGGGCGCCATGTCAGATGTCCTTCCGGAACGAGGGCGCGTCCTCCAGCGGCGGCCTGCGCAGCAGGGCGATGGCGCCGGAGACGGTGGTGGCTCTCAGGCGCGCCCCGCCGGAACCGATCCGGCCGGTGATGCGCTTGGCCCCCCACTGCCCGGTGACGCGCAATTCGTCGAAGGCGCAGGAGACATGGCCGCTGGTGGTGTTGGCGTCGACCTCCGCGTCGCCCGGTTCCGGGATACGGATGGCGATCTCGCCGGAGACGCTGGTGAGCCGGACGTCCGCCCCCGCGGACGGATCGAGGTCGAGCACCATGTTGCCGCTCACGGAGTCCGCTTTGACCTCGGCGCCGCTGCCCTCGACCACGGTGAGGTCACCGGAGACGGTGTTGATCCGCAGGCTGCCGGAGACGGACTGGGCCTCGACGCTGCCCGCGACGGTGTTGGCCCGCACCGGGCCGCTGAGGCCGACGAGGGTCGTGTCCCCGTTGACCCCCTGGACGCTGGTCTCCCCGGCGATCCCGGAGATCACGGCGCCGGCGCCGACGACTCCCACTTCGACCTTGGTGTGCTGCGGGACGGCGAGCGTCACGACCGCGTGACGCTGCCAGCCCTTGGGGTCGAGCCACTTCAGGAAGCCCTTCCACGGCAGGTCGTCGTAGGTCACGGTGAGGGTGCCGCCGCGGTGGTACACCTTCAGCGGCGGGCCGTCGATCTCGGTGACCTCGACCCGTGCGGGGCCGTCGTCGGTGCCGACGACGTTCACGGCGCCGTTGACGATGCGCACGCAGAGGGTGTC
This sequence comes from Streptomyces sp. NPDC008317, assembly GCF_042955955.1. NCBI lineage: Bacteria > Bacillati > Actinomycetota > Actinomycetes > Kitasatosporales > Streptomycetaceae > Streptomyces > Streptomyces sp. NPDC008317. The sequence continues at coordinate 527,874 of NZ_JBIBFQ010000004.1, read as the reverse complement.
GACGGGCTCCTCGAACACGAACTTTTCCGGCTCCGCCACGGTCCGGTCCGACGACATGCCGCTCATCGTGCCCCTCCTCGGGTGCGCCTTGGGACGCAACATATCGCGTCTCGTGCATTCACGATATATCGCGTGGCTCACAAGTCAAGTGGTGTCTTTTTTGCCCGCCCGCCCACCCGTGCGGGTGCTTTTTCGTCTGCGGGTGCCGCTTGTGCCTGGGTCGGTGCCGGTCCGGGGCACCTCCTCGAAATGCGGCTACCTGCTCCCGCGCATACGGCACCCTCCCTGTCACCGCATTTCTGCGGGGGCACCCCGGCCCGTCCCCTCCTCGCTCGTCGGCGTCCGCCTGCCGGTGGGGGTTGTGGAGGGGGGTGGGTGGGGCCGGGTACGTCGGCGACTGACGGTCCGCTGTGGTGGTGGTGGAGGGGGTGGGTGGGAGCCCGGCCCCTGCGCCTCCGACCTCCCGGCGGGGTGGGCGAAGGGGGGTGGGTGGGAGTCTGGGCCCTGCGCGCCCCGACCTTTCGGCGGGGTGGGCAGGGGCTTCGTTGGGCGCTTGGAGGAAGGGCCCGAGCATTCCGACTCACCGGGAGGGGCACCGGCGCAGGGCGGCACGCCGAAAAGAACCCCCTCCCCCGGCCACCCCCACCGGACCGTCGGACGCCGACGGACCGGGAGGGGACGGGGCGGGGTGCCCCCGCAGAAATGCGGTGACAAGAAGGGCACCGGATACAGGAGACCAGGTAGCCGCATTTCGAGGAGGTGCCCCGGACCGGCACCGACCCACGAACAGGCGGCACCCGCAGACGACCAAGCACCCGCACGGGTGGGCGGGCGGGCAAAGACAAAGACCAAGGACCGAGCCGGAGGCTAGTCCTCGTCGTCGAGCCGCGCCAGCCACGTCGCCAACCGCTCGGTCGGAATCTCGAACTCAGGGTTGAGGTCCACGAATTCGCGCAAGCGCTCGGCCAGCCAGTCGAAAGACACTTCCTCCTCGCCGCGCCGGGTGGCGAGCTCCTCGATGCCGCGGTCGGTGAAGTACAAGATCTGCTCCGGAACGGGGTGGGACGGTGGTGGACGGGGAAGAACGGGAGGGACGAGACGGGACGTACACCGCAAGGATAGGGAGTATGTCCGAAGGTCCTCGCGCCGGTCCTGGCCGCGGGCTAGCCTTCGGAGACGATCAGTCACTGGGGGTGGGATGGGGGCGCAGACGGCTGCCGCCGCGGCACCGCGATTAGGGCGGGGCGCGCGATGACGGCGTTCGGCGGTCCCGGCGGGCTCGACGAGCCCGCCGACCCCGCCGAGATCCTGACCCCGCTGGTCAGCGAGGCGACCGTACGCGTTCACGGCCGGGAACCCGGCTACCCGCTGCGGGGCAGCGGCTTCTTCGTGGCACCGAACTGGGTGCTCACCTGCGCGCACGTCGCGCTCGCCCAGAGCGGCGAGGGCGGCGGCAATGACGGCGGCGGCGGTGACGGCGGCGGCCCGGCCGGCCGCAAGGTCTCCGTCGGATACGGCGACCGCATGCTCAGCGGCGTCGTGGAGTGGGCGGAACCGGCGGGCCACACCGGCACCGGCCGCTGGCCGTCCCCCGACCTCGCGCTGATCCGGCTGCTGGACAGCGTCGACCACCCCTGCGTCTGGCTCACCGAGCGCACCGCCAAGGGCTACACCACCAACCAGGTCGCGTACTTCGGCCACATCCCGATGGACGGCGAGGTCGTCGCGTACAACGGCCGCTGCTCCATCAGCGGCCAGCTCGGCAGCGGCGGACTGCTCAAGCTCGGCAATGAGGACGAGATGCCCAACGGCGTCTCGGGCGGCCCGGTCGTGGACCTCGTGCGCGGCGAGGTGATCGGGGTGCTGAAGGCGCGCCGTACCGGCCAGGACGGCGGACTCGCCATCGGCGTACAGGAGTTGCGCAGGCTGCCCGCCACCGGCACCGCCGCCGACCTGTACCACCGCGTGATGACGGCGCACGACCTCTACCACGCCGACCGTTACGCCTTCGTCGGCGGCCAGGAGGTCACCTGGACCGACGCGCACGGCGAGATCGGCGCCGCCGCGGGCCGCGCCCTGACCCCGGGCCAGCGCACCGCACTGCTCGGGATGCTCGCCCAACTCCCGCCGCCCGCCAGCGCGAAGAGCCTCCAGGACATCGTCGGAGCGGTCCGCGGCAGCCCCGCGCAGGGCCTGCCGACCGCGCCGCGCGCCTGGCGGGACGGTCTGGGCCTGCTGTACGACCTGCGGCGCGGCACCAGCGAGTTGGAGGCGGTGCTGCGGTTCGCGGTGCAGGCCGCGACCGCCGACAGGACCCGCGCCGCGGACGAGGCGGCCGAACGCGTGCTGTGGCACTGGGCGCAGGACACCGCCGCCGACGCGATCGGTCTGACCCGGCTGTTCCGCAACACCCTGGTCACCGAGCGCAAGGCCCGGCTGCGCGCCCGCGGCACCCTGGTCAGCGGCCTGACCGGCGACCTCGGCGCCGGACTCGGCGCGGACCCGGACGTCGGCCTCGGCGCCGACCTCGGCACCGGCTTCGGCGGCCCGGGCACGGACCTCGACGATCAGGGACCGGACAGCGGTACGACCGCGGACGCGGCCACCGCGACCGCGGCCGACGCGGGCCCCGGCGGCCGGCCGGACCGCCGTATCCGCCCCGAGGCCCTGCTGGAGATCATCCCGCGCGGCTGGGAGCCGGGCCGCCTCGACTGGCGGGTCTGCGTCGTGCCGGAGAACGGCGAAGTGGAGTGCGTCGAGGAGGACTTCCGCGGCACCGCGCTCGACGACCTGCCGGTCCGGCTGCGCGAGCCGCTGGACGAGGTGTTCCGCCGCTGCGACCAGCCCGGCTACCCGGCGCCGCTGCAACTGGCCGTCCCCGGCGCCCTGGTGGGCTTCCCCGTCGAGACCTGGCCGCTCGGCCCCGGCGGGCGCGCGCTCGGCGCCGTACGCCCGGTCGTGGTGCGCCGCACCGACGCGCCGCCCGACGACGACCCGGCGGTGACCGAGGCCAGGCACGGCCGTTGGCACACCCTGCACCAACAGCGGCCGCGCGCTGACCTGTTCGACTGCGACGACGGTACGCCGGGCCCGCTCCCGGCCGACGACGAGCTGCGCGACCGCGCGCGCGACACGCTGCCGGCGCTCTGCCGCAGCGCCGCGACCGCCCCCGAGGAGCTGCACCGCCTGGTGACCTCCGGCTACCCGGTCGCGGTGTGGCGCAGGGAACCGGTCGCCCCCGAGACGGCCTGCGGCGACTTCCACCGCGGCGTGAACCGTACGGTGCGCGCCGCGCGCACGGCCGCACGGCTGCCCCGCGCCCTCGCCGTCCTGCGCGCGGCGGTGGACGCGGGCGTGCCCGAGGCGTTCTGGTCGGTGGGAATCACCCTGCTCTACGACGATCCGACTCGCCCCCTACCGGGGACCGACGAGCTGTTGGAGACTCCATGAGGACGAGGTATCGAGGTGAGTGAGATGACCGACGCCAGCCCCGCCGGCGAGTGGCTCATCTACCGGGGCACGGGAGAACCGCACACCGGCATCGACGGACTGCCAGAGCCGCCGCCCTGGCGGGACTTCGACGGCGGCCCACTGGTCCAGCAGGGCCCCGGGCCCGACAGTTCCTCCGCCCGCAGGCTCGGCGCGTACCGGCACATGGCCGAGATGCACCGGCCCAGCCCGGAGGAGCTGGAAATGGTCAACGCGGCGCTGTACCTGCGCCGTCCGCTGCTGGTCACCGGCAGCCCCGGCACCGGCAAGAGCACCCTCGCGCACGCGGTGGCGTACGAACTGGGCCTCGGCCGCGTGCTGCACTGGCCGATCGTCAGCCGCAGCGCGCTCCAGGACGGGCTGTACCGCTACGACGCGATCGCCCGCCTCCAGGACACCCAGATCGCGGCGAATTCCGGCACCGCCCCGCCCGGCGGCATCGGCAGCTACATCCGGCTCGGCCCGCTGGGCACCGCCCTGCTGCCGACCGCCAAGCCGCGGGTGCTGCTCATCGACGAGCTGGACAAGAGCGACATCGACCTGCCCAACGACCTGCTGAACGTGATGGAGGAGGGCGAGTTCGGCATCCCCGAGCTGGAGCGGCTGGCCGAACGCGAGCCGCAGGTCGAGGTGTTGACCGACGACGGCGCCAAGGTCTCGCTCCGTGAGGGCCGCATCCGCTGCCGGGCCTTCCCGTTCGTCATCCTCACCAGCAACGGCGAGCGCGACTTCCCGCCGCCGCTGCTGCGCCGCTGCATCCACCTGGAGCTGGGCCGCCCCGACCACAAGCGGCTGTCCACCGTGGTCCGCGCCCATCTCGGCGACGAGGCGGCGACCGTCGGCGACGACCTGGTGACCCGCTTCCTGGAACGGTCGCGCAGCGAACTCCTCGCCACCGACCAGTTGTTGAACGCGATCTTCCTCACCCATCACGCCGCGCCCCCCACCCGCAGCCGGTTGGCGGACATGCTCATCCAACGGCTCGACCGGCCCAGGTGAACCGGCCATGGCCACCCGGAGACCCGACCCGCAGGCCCCCGACCCGAGGACGCCCGACCCGAGGACACCACCCTCCGCAGACACCGACACCGACACCGCCACCGAGCGGCCCGATCCGCTCGCGTCCGTCGTCGGCGCCCTGACCGAGGCCGGACTCGACCCGGGACCCACCGAGTTGGCCGACGCGCTGTGGCTGGCCCGCTGGTCCCGCCCGACCTCCCCCGCGAGCGCCGCGGGGGAGGCCCGCGACCCCGGCGGCGCCGGTACGGGCAGCGGCGCGCACCACCCGGGACTGTCCGGCGTCACCGACCCCACCCCGCCCGGCGGCACCGTACTGCCGCGCAGCCTCACCGACCCGGACGACGACCGCCTCGTCCAGCTCTATCCGGGCGTCAGCGCCCCCGGCCGGGCGCGTACGGGACCGGCCGCCGCCGCGCTGTCGGTCGCCGTGCCCGAGGCGGCGACGCTGCCCCGGCTGCTCGAACTCCAGTCGGCGCTGCGGCCGTTGCAGCGCTACCGCAGCCCCGCGCGGCCGTTGCGCGAAGTGCTCGACGAGTCGGCCACCGCGGAGAACAGCGCGCGCGCCGCCGGACTGCTGCTGCCGGTCTTCCGGCCGGTGCTGCGCGGCGACGCCTCGATGCAACTGCTCATGGACGCCTCGTCCTCGATGTACGTCTGGGAGCGGATGCTCCGCGAGCTGAGCCAGGTCTTCGAACGGCTCGGCGCCTTCCACGAGGTGCAGGTCCGCTATCTGCACGCCACCCCGGACGGCGACCCCGCGGTCAGCGGACGCTTCGACCCCGAGGCGGTCGGGATGCGCTCCGCCGAGCAGTTGAGCGACCCCACGGGCCGCCGGGTGACCCTGCTGGTCAGCGACTGCGCGGGGCCGCTGTGGCGGTCGGGGCAGGCGCACCGGCTGCTGCACCGGCTGGCCAGACACGGCCCGGTCGCCGTACTCCAGCCGCTCCCGGCCCGGTTGTGGGCCCGGACCCGGCTGCCCGTCTCGTACGGCGTGCTGCACCGCGGCGAAGGGCTGCTGCCCGCCTCGCCGCCGCGCTTCTCCTCGGGCACCGGCGGCTCCTCCCACTACGTGCCGGCCGCACCCGCGGGCGACGCGCTGCCTGTGCCCGTACTGCCGCCCACCGCCGAGGCGTTGGGCGCGTGGGCGCGGCTGCTGGCGGGCACTGGCGCGGCCCGCGTGCCCGCCGCCGTCGGCTGGGTGCGCTCCGACCAGCCCGCGACCCCGGCGCCCGTACGGCAGTCCCCGGTGCCGCCGGTCGCCCTGGTCGGCCGGTTCCGCTCGGCCGCCTCGCCCGCCGCCGCCCAGCTCGCCGTCTACCTCGCCGCCGCCCCGCTCTTCCTGCCCGTCATGCAGCTCGTCCAGCGCACGATGCTGCCCGACTCGGGGCCCGCCGAACTGTCGGAGGTGCTGCTCAGCGGCCTGCTCAAGCGCATATCGGGCGACGACGCGCGCGACCACCGCTGGTACGAATTCGCCGACGGCGTACGGGACGTGCTGCTCGGCCCGCTCGGCAGGGACGAGGCGCTGCTGGTGCTCAAGCACTGCTCGGAGTACGTCGAGCAGCGTTTCGGCAAGAGCGGCCCCAACTTCCCCGCGCTGGCCATCACGCAGCTCACCGAGGGGCCGGGGGACCGGCTCGCGGACGCCGCCGTCGCCACCGCGGCCCGCGCCACCGCGCTCGCCGAGCAGGCGTCGACCGTCGTCGCCGAGTCCCCGCAGCCCTTCGCGGAGGTCGCCGCCCGGGTGCTGGAGCGCTTCATGCCGCTGCCGGGGAACACCGGCCACGACCGGCTGGCCGTGGGAGCCGGTACGGGACAGCCGTCGTCCGCGGTGCAGCGGGCCCGGCAGTTGGTCGCGCGCTTCACCGAGGAGGGCATGGTCCAGAATCTGCTGGACGCGGTGCAGTTGCTGCGCCGCGCGGCGGACGAGGAGCGGGTGCGCGGCTCGGACCCCGACCTGTGGAGCGAGCTGGCGCAGAATCTCATCACGCTGTGGCGGCTGCGCGGCGGGGCCGCGCTGCTGCGCGAGGCCCAGGACGCGGCGGCGACGGCCGCGGCGCACCCGGGCTCGGTACCGGCCCGCGCGGTGCGCGCCCGCGTGTTCCAGGCCGCCGCGGACGAGCGGGCGGCGAACGGGGACACGCGGGGCGCGTTGGAGCTTCTGCGGCGCGCGGACCGGGAGTTCAGCGCGGTCTGCGCCGCCCCGGGACTCGACCCGCAGGACGTGCTCGGCGCCACCCTGGAGCGGGTCAGGGTGCTGGAGGACCAGTGGCAGCTCAGCGGCGACGCCGGGCTGCTCCAGGAGACCGTGGGGATGCTGGAGGCGTTCGCGGACTCCTGGCCGCTGTCCGACGGCCGCCCCAGTGCGCTGTCGCTCGCCCACGGCCGCGCCCTGCTGCGGCTGGCGGGCACGGCGGGGGAGCGGGAGCGGGAGCAGGTCTACGCGCTCCAGGCCGCCGAGTACTTCGCGGCGGGACTGGACGCGCTGGAGCGCGAGGAGGCGGCCCTCGAAGCGCGGACCGCCGCGCTGCTGTCGCTGGTCGACGCCCATCTGCTGGTCGGCGGACGGCTGCCGGAGGCGCAGCGGCTGGTCGACCGGGCGCTCGGCGAGACCCGCGACCGGCTGGCGCGGGCCTCGATCCTGCTGCGTGCGGGCCGGATCCGGGTCGCCCGGCACACCGAGGGCGGCCCGGCCGGTGAACTGGAGGCGGCGGCGGGGCGGTTCGCCGAGGCGTGCCGTCTGACCCCGCGCGACCGCCCCGAGTACAGCGAGATCGTCGCCGAATGGGGCGACGCGCTGCTCGGCCGCTCCGCGCTCCCCGGCGGCGAACTCTTCGTCAACCGGGCCGTGCAGGTCCTGCGGGACTGCCGGATGGAGACCCCGGAGAGCGATCCGCGGCTGTCCGGCAGGCTGCTGATGCTCGGCCGGGCCCTGGTGCTGCGCTACCGGGCGGAACAGGACCTGGTGGACCTGCGCGAGGCCGAGCACGTCCTGGGCCTGGCCGTGCAGCCCGCCGTGGACCCGGCGCAAGTGGCGCGGATCTGGTACGAGTTGGGAGAGTCGCACCGGCTGGGCTACGCGCACACCCAGCGCGGTGAGCGCCTCGACCAGGCGGCCGACGCCTACCGCCGCGCCGCGGAGGCCGCGGGCACGGCGGCCGACCGGTCGGCGGAACCCGGCCCCATGGTGCGGCTGTCGGCGCTGGCGCATCATTGGCGTGGTGTGGTCTACGAATTCGCCCGGCGCCCGCGGGCCGCTGCCGACGCCTACCGGGCCGCGCAGGCCGAATGGCGGCGGCTGCCGGACGACGGAGGGGACGGCGCCGCGGACGAGGAGGCACGGCAGCGGACCGCCGAACGGCTGGCGGCGCTGACACGGACGAACTGAGCCCGGGGCGACCGGCCCCGGTCCGGCCGCCTCGGACCGACCGGCCAGGACCCCGCGCGAATCCGGGCCGCGACAACTGCATCCCCCCACGAGCCACCACGGGACGAGAGCTGAGGCCGACGATGGACGACCGAGCGTACGGCGGGGCCGAGCGGCCCCCGGACGAACCCGCTCACCACGACGAGGCGTTACCCGAACGCGCCGTTCACGAAAGGGCTGTTGACGAAAGAGCGGTCGCCGAGCGGCCAGCCCCCGAGCGCGCGGTCCCCGAACGGCCAGCCCCCGAGCGGGCGGTCCCCGAGCGGGCACCTTCCGACCGGGACCTTCCCGAGGCGGCGTCGCCCGAGCACGCCCCCGCCTACCGGATTCCGGCGGACGCCGACATCGACCTGCTCGGCCTCGACCTGGAATCGCTGCGCACCGTCGAACACCCGGTGCTGTCCGCCCTGGTGAGCGATCTGCGGGCGCGCGCGGCCGGTCCCGGCGGCGAGGCGCTGTGGGGCTTCGAGAGCGACCCCAGCGCGCCGGAGGCCACCGGCTGACGCCGCCCGGCGCACCGGGCACCGGCGCGCGCGACCACCGCCCACGTACCCCCGTATCGCGTGAACTCCTGACGGAACGCCGCTTTTGGCCGTGCTCCAGGGCGAATACGGCCAATTCCTTGCCCGGGTGTTTACTTCCGGCCGCCCAGCGGGAACAACCGCTGGGGCCGACGGGGCGGCCTGAGGTACACGGGGGAGGTGATGTGGTGCGTCATCCGGCCGACGACAGGCCGCGGACCGGCAGTACGGCGGCCGAAGGGGCCTTCCCCCTGCGGCAGTTCATCCTCAAGACGCACAGCCGCTGCAATCTGGCCTGCACCTACTGCTACCTCTACGCGGGCCCCGACCACGGCTGGCGGGACCGCCCCCGCGCCGCCCCCGACGCGGTGACCCGGCGCACCGCAGAACGCATCGCGGAACACGCCGCGACCCACCGCCTGCGCGATGTCGCCGTGGTGCTGCACGGCGGCGAACCGCTGCTCAACGGCGCCGACGCGCTCGCCGCCGACGTCGACCTGATCCGCCGCACCGTCCCCGCCGACTGCGCCGTGCACGCCAGTGTGCAGACCAACGGCACCCTGCTCACCGCCGACCGGCTGCGCGTCCTGCGTGACGCGCGTATACGCGTCGGCGTCAGCCTCGACGGCGGCCTGCCCGCCCACAACGCCGCGCGCGTCGACCACGCCGGCCGCCCGTCCTGGGCCGCCGCCTCCGCCGGGGTGCGGCTGCTCGCCGAGACCGCGCCCGAGGCGTACGGCGGACTGCTGTGCGTCGTCGACCTCGCCCACGACCCGGTCGAGGTGTACGAGTCGCTGCTGGCCTTCCGGCCGCCGCGGATGGACCTGCTGCTGCCGCACGGCAACTGGACCGCGCCGCCGCCGGGACTGCCCGCGTCCGCCGACGACCCCGCGCCGTACGGGAGTTGGCTCTCCGCCGTCTTCGACCGCTGGTGGGGCGCGGAGCGCCGGGAGACCAGGATTCGGCTGTTCGAGGAGTGCGTGGCGCTGCTGCTCGGCCTCCGGTCGCCCGTAGAACGGCTCGGGCTCCAGCCCTTCACCGCCGTCGTGATCGAGACCGACGGCAGCATCGAGCAGGTCGACTCGCTCAAGTCCGCGTACGAGGGGGCCGCCGCCACCGGGCTCGACGTCTTCCGCAACAGCTTCGACGACGCGCTCGCCCACCCCGGCGTCGCCGCCCGCCAGGCCGGACTCGCCGCCCTCGCCGCCACCTGCCGCGCCTGCCCGCTGGTCACCGTCTGCGGCGGCGGCCACTACGTCCACCGCTACCGGGAGGGCTCCGGCTTCCGCAACCCCTCGGTCTACTGCGCCGACATGGCGCTGCTCATCCGGCACATCGCGCGCCGCCTCGCCGAGGCGGCGGCCCCGGCGCCCGCCGCGTCCCGCGTACGGCGGGAGACGCCGTGACCACCGCCGCTGCGCCCGTGCTCGACGCGGTGCTGCCGGTGCTCGGCAGCACCGGCAGCGGGCCGGACTCGCTGGAGCTGCTGGTCAGCCACCAGCGCGGGCGGCGGCTGCTGGTGCTGCGCGCGCTGCTCGACGCCGTGCGGACCGCGCCCGCCGGGTCGCTGCCCGAGGGGACCGCCGAGCGCGTGCTGGGCGACTGGCGGCTGCTGGAGCGGGCCGAGCGCGCGGACCCGGCCGCCGCCCGGCGCGTCGTGCATTACCCGCTGACCGGCGCGTGGGCCGAGCGCAGCCTGCGGGCGCTCACCGTGGCGGGCCAGGCGCCGCGGGCCGCGGAGGCGCTGCCGCACCTGGGCGCGCTCGCCGCGTCCGCCGCCGCCCGCGCGGGCCTGCGCTTCAGCGCCGACGTACCGGTACGCGACGGCCTGTTGACGCTGCCGACGCTCGGCGGCTACCGGCTGCCGGCCGCGGGCCCCCCGCGCAAGCCCGGCGCCGCCGCGCCCCGGATGCGGGTGGACGGCGACGGCAACCGGCTCTGGCTGCGCCCCGAGGAGCGCACCCGCCACGCGGTCGAGGTGCGCAGGGGAACCGACGGCGTGTGGCGCTCCGCCGCCCCCGGCTGGCGCCCGATCCAGGCGCTGTGGCCGCAGGAGGACCGCCCCGACGGTCACCCGGTGCTGATCGACGACGCCGACCCGTATCGCGCGGAGGGCCGCCGCGCCAACCCGTACGGGCTGTCCGCCGCCGACCGGCTCGCCGACGAGGACCGGGCCAGATGGCGTACCGCCTGGCGCGAGGCCCAGCCCTGGCTGCGGCTCGGCGACGGCACCCGGGCCCGCGAAGTGGCCGCGCTGCTCGACTGCTTCGTGCCGCTGGACGGCGCCGCGTCCGCCCAGTACAGCGCCACCCTGGGCGACGCCTTCGGTGCGCTGCTCAGCAGTACGCCGATGGGCGGCCTGAAGATGGCCGCCGCGCTCGTCCACGAGTTGCAGCACACCAAGCTCCTCGCCCTGGCCGGCGTCACCGCGCTGCACACCGCGGACGACACCGCCCGCTACTGGGCCCCCTGGCGGCAGGACCCGCGCCCCTTCGACGGCGTCTTCCAGGGCGCGTACGCCCACCTCGCGCTCGCCGACTTCCACCTCGGCGTCGCGCTGGCCGCCGCGGACCCCGCACAGCGCGACGCCGCGTGGGCCGCGCACTGCCGCTGCCGCCTCCAGGTCGAGGCCGTCCTGCCGCAGCTGCTCGGCTCCAACCGGCTGACCCCGCAGGGCCGCACCCTGGTCAACTCCATGGCGGCGTACCACACTCGGCTGGGACGGCACACGCCGCCGGAAGGCCACCTGGCGCGCGCCACGGCGTACGTCGAGACGGCCCGGGTCATCTGGCGGCGAAAGCGGGTCTGAACGGGCGTCTTTGGGCGCGCGAAACGGCATGACCGTACGTCAACGGGGGAGTAAAGCAGTGTAGTTTCTGGCGAAAGTCACCTGTGCCGTCGGGCGCACCTGGCTCACTGTCGATCCACTGACCCGCCAGAGCACTACGCGCGTATCACGAGGGAGTCGCACGCATGGCCGGAGGGCGTAACGCCGCCTCAGCAGCACGGGGGCCGGGAATCGTCACGATCAGTTACGCGGGCTACAACAGGGCCTGGGCGGCGTGGATCGCGAGCAGACTCGAACGGCACGGCCAGCAGGTGGCGCTGCAACGCTGGGACGCCGACCCCACGGACTCCATCGAGCGGATGTTACGTGACCTGCTGCTGTCCGAGGGCCGCGTGCTGATCGTGCTCAGCGAGTGGTACTTCCGGCTCGGCCCGCGCACCCACGAGGAGTGGAACGTGGCGCTGCGCGCGGTCGTCCCCGACCACAGCGAGCGCTTCGCCGCGGTCTCCGTCACCCCGGCCGCGCTGCCCACCGCCGTCGCCTCCCTCGGCGCCGCCGACCTGTGGGGCCTGGGCGCGGCCGAGGCCGAGCGGCGACTGCTCGGCAGGCTCGGCATCACCCCCTCCCGCGCCTCCTCCAGCGACACCCTCGGCGGCTCCGGCGGCCCGCGCTTCCCGCTGGAACAGCCCGACGTCTGGGGCGGTGTCCCGCGCCGCAACACCCGCTTCACCGGTCGCGAGGAGCTCCTCGGCGACCTGCACAACCACTTCACCCAGGCCGAGCCCGGCGCGGGCGTCGCCACCCTGCACGGCCTGTCCGGGGTCGGCAAGACCCACATCGCGACCGAGTACGTCTACCGCTTCGGCCCGGAGTACGACGTCGTGTGGTGGGTGCGCGCCAGCGAGCGCGGCACCCTGCGCGAGAAGCTGGCGGGCCTGGCGCCCGCGCTCGGCCTGGTCACCGGCCGCGAGTACGGCGAACGGCTGCGCGCGGTACGCGACGCGCTGCGCCGGGGCGAGCCCTACTTCCGCTGGCTGGTGGTCCTCGACGGCGCCGACCAGCCCGAGGACATCCACGACCTGGTGCCCACCGGGCCCGGCCACGTACTGATCACCTCGCAGAACCGCGAGTGGGCCGAGCACAACAGCGCCCTGATCGAAGTGCCCGTCTACAGCAGGGCGGAGAGCGTCGCCTTCGTACGGCGGCGCGCGCCGCGGCTGGACGACGCCGACGCCGACAAGCTGGCCGACGCCCTCGGCGACCTCGCGCTGGCCCTGGACCAGAACGCGGGCGCGCTCAACGACTCGTCCATGCCGGTGGACGACTACATCGAGCTGCTGCGGCACGGCGCGGACGTCGAACCCGGCCTCAAGGTCGCCGCCGACTTCCAGATGACGTACTACACCGCCTTCTCGATACTGCTCAACCGGCTCCGCGAGGACAAGCCGGAGGCCGTCGACCTGCTGCGGCTGTGCGTCTTCTTCGCGCCGGGGCCGATCCCGGTCCGGCTGCTGCGTGACCTGCCCGTGCGCGACCTGCCGGAACAGCTCACCGGGCTGATGGAAGACCCGCTGCTGTGGAACTCGGCGATCAGCAAGCTCGCCCAGTGGGCCGTCGTGCAGTCCGACCCGCCGGAGGCCGAGGACGACGAGGCCGCAGGCAGCGCCGAGGTCGTCCAGATGCACCGGCTGGTCTACCAGGCGGTGCGGGCCGACATGCCCGCCGCCGAGCAGAACCTGTACTCCCAGGTGGTCCGCAAGATCCTGGCCGCCGCCGACCCCGGCCGCCCCACCGACACCCGGCTGTGGCCGCGCTACGCCGAGATCGTCCCGCACCTGGAGGCGTCCGGCGCGCTGCGCAGCACCAACCCCGACATCCAGCTCATGATCGTCAACTGCCTGCGCTACCTGCACCTGTCGGGCGAGTACCGGGCCGGACTGCGGCTCGCCGAGGCCACGGCCAAGCACTGGCCCGAGCTGCTGGAGCCCGGTCACCCGCGGCTGTGGGACCTGGTGAACAACCGGGCCAACATGATGCGCGCCATGGGCGACTACGTCGCCACCGAGGCCCTGGACCGCGACGCCTTCGAGACCCTGCGCGCCGACCGCGGCGAACAGGACCTGCTGACCCTGCGCGCCGCCAACGGTCTCGCCGCGGACCTGCGCAACCTCGGCCGCTACGACGAGGGCCTGGAGACGGCCCGGTTCGTCGAGCGCGGCTACGCCCGACTCGTCGGGGAGCAGGACCCCCGCACCCTGCTCGCCAAGAACAACCTGGCCGTCACCTACCGGCTGCTCGGCCGCTACCAGGAAGCCCTCGACCTCGACGGCGAGATCCTGGAGGCGCGCCGCGAACTGCTGCGCGCCCGCAACATCGTCACGCTCTCCTCGGAGAACTCCTACGCGTACGACCTGCGGCTGCTCGGCCGCTACGACCAGGCCACCTCGGTGCAGGAGCGCAACGCCGAGACCCACCGCACCGTGCTGGGCGCCGACAACCCCCAGACGCTGCGCGCCGAGCACAATCTGGCGCAGTGCTACTACCGGGCGGGCGACCGGCCGCGTGCCGCCCATCTGATGGGCCGGCTGCTGGAGCGCTGCGAGCGGGTGCTGGGCAGCACCGACCCGCTGTCGCTGCGGGTCGCGGTCACGTACTCCAGTTTCGAGCGGGAGCACGGCGACCTCGACCGGGCCAGGGAGCTGTCGGAGTTCGTACTGCGGCACTACCGCTGGCAGTTCAACGCCCGGCACGCGTTCGTCGCCGGCGCGCTCGCCAACCACGGCCTGCTGCTGCGGGCGGCCGGAGAGCGGCAGCAGTCGCAGATCGAGATCGAGGACGCGCTGACCGGCATGTCCCGCGCGGTCGGCGACGACCACCCGTGGACCCTGGGCTGCGCGCTCAACGCCAGCGGCGCCCGCAACTTCGCGGGCGACCCGGAGAGCGCGGCCGAACTCTCCCGCGCCACCGCCGAGCGGGCCACCGCCCGGCTCGGCAAGGACCACCCGCTGACGCTGTCCTGCCGGATCGCGCTCGCCACCGACCTGCGCAACATGCGCAAGCGGCAGGAGGCCGACAAGATCGAGGAGGAGGCGCTGGCCGCGCTCTCGGCCACCCTCGGCCCGCAGCACCCGCACACGGTGACCGCCCGCTCCCGCACCCGCCCCTACTGGGACTTCGAGCCCATCAGCTCCTAGGACGTGTCCGGAAAGTCTCGTCTGGCTGGCGGCGCCTGGCACGCGCCCCGCGCGAACGGCCGCCGGCCCCGTACCCCTTGAGAGGGTGCGGGGCCGGCGGCCGTTCGCGACGGGCGGGAGGTCAGATCGAGAAGACCTCTTCGATCAACTGCTGCTGCTGCTCCTGGTGCCGCTTGGCGGAGCCCACCGCGGGCGAGGACGACGCCGGGCGGGACACCCGGCGGAGCCGGTCCGCGTTGTCCGGGGCCGCGCCGAGCAGCAGGTCCAGGTGGTCGATCAGATTGAGCGCGATGAACGGCCACGCGCCCTGGTTCGCGGGCTCGTCCTGCGCCCACACGAACTTCTGCGCCTTGGTGTACGGCGCGATGGCCGCCTGGATCTCCACACCCGGCAGCGGGTACAGCCGCTCGATGCGGATGAAGGCCACGTCGGTCGCCCCGCGCCGCTCCCGCTCGGCGATCAGGTCGTAGTAGACCTTGCCGGAGCAGAAGACGACCTTGCGGACCGCCTCGGGCTGCACCGAGGTGTCGCCCATCACCGGCTGGAACTGCCCGGTGGTGAAGTCCTCGGCCTTCGACGCCGCCGCCTTCAGCCGGAGCATCGACTTCGGGGTGAAGACGATCAGCGGCTTGTGGTGCGGGTTGTGCACCTGCCAGCGCAGCAGGTGGAAGTAGTTGGCCGGGGTGGTCGGGGTGGCGACCGTCATGTTGTTCTGCGCGCAGAGCTGGAGGAAGCGCTCGATCCGGGCCGAGGAGTGGTCCGGGCCCTGGCCCTCGTAGCCGTGCGGCAGCAGCAGGGTGACGCCGGACGTCTGGCCCCACTTCTGCTCGGCCGCGGTGATGTACTCGTCCACCACGGTCTGGGCGCCGTTGACGAAGTCGCCGAACTGCGCCTCCCACAGCACCAGCGCCTCGGGCCTGGCCAGCGAGTAGCCGTACTCGAAGCCCATCGCCGCGTACTCGCTGAGCAGCGAGTCGTAGACGTTGTAACGGGCCTGGTCCTCGGACAGGTACAGCAGCGGGGTGAAGTCCTCGCCGGTCTCCCGGTCGATCAGCACCGCGTGCCGCTGGCCGAAGGTGCCGCGCCGCGAGTCCTGGCCCGCGAGCCGGACCGGCGTGCCCTCCAGGAGCAGCGAACCGATCGCCAGCGTCTCGCCCATGCCCCAGTCGATCGTGCCGTCCTCGACCATCGCCGCGCGGCGCTGGAGCTGCGGCAGCAGCCGCGGGTGGACGGTGACGTGCTCGGGGATGTTGACCTGCGACTCGGCGATCCGCTTGACGACCTCGGCGGAGACCGCCGTGGGCATCGCGACCGGGAACTCCGGCTGCACGGGCGTCTCGTGGCTCGCGGGCGGCGCGGACGCCGCCTCGCGGACCTCGGTGAAGACCTTCTCCAACTGCCCCTGGTAGTCCTGGAGCGCCTGCTCCGCCTCTTCCAGGGTGATGTCGCCGCGGCCGATCAGCGACTCGGTGTAGAGCTTGCGCACCGAGCGCTTCTTGTCGATCAGGTCGTACATCAGCGGCTGGGTGAACGCCGGGTTGTCCGACTCGTTGTGCCCGCGGCGGCGGTAGCAGATCAGGTCGATCACGACGTCCTTGTTGAACGCCTGCCGGAACTCGAAGGCCAGCCGCGCCACGCGGACCACGGCCTCCGGGTCGTCGCCGTTGACGTGGAAGATCGGCGCCTCGATCATCCGGGCCACGTCAGTGCAGTACATCGACGAGCGCGCGGACTCCGGGGCGGCGGTGAAGCCGACCTGGTTGTTGATCACCACGTGCACGGTGCCGCCGGTGCGGTAGCCGCGCAGTTGCGACATGTTGAGTGTCTCCGCGACGACGCCCTGGCCCGCGAAGGCCGCGTCGCCGTGCAGCGCGATCGGCAGCACCGTGAAGTCGGTGCCCGCCTTGTTGATGATGTCCTGCTTGGCGCGGGCGATGCCCTCGATGACCGGGTCGACCGTCTCCAGGTGCGAGGGGTTCGCGGCCAGCGAGACGGTGATCTGCTCGCCGTCGAGACCGGTGAAGGTGCCCTCGGCGCCCAGGTGGTACTTCACGTCGCCGGAGCCGTGCATCGACTTCGGGTCGAGGTTGCCCTCGAACTCGCGGAAGATCTGCGCGTACGACTTGCCGACGATGTTCGCCAGCACATTGAGCCGCCCGCGGTGGGCCATGCCGATCACGGCCTCGTCCAGCCGCGACTCGGCCGCCGCGTCGATGACCGCGTCGAGCAGCGGGATGACGGACTCGCCGCCCTCCAGCGAGAAGCGCTTCTGGCCGACGTACTTCGTCTGGAGGAAGGTCTCGAACGCCTCGGCCGCGTTGAGCCTGCGCAGGATGCGGAGCTGCTCCTCGCGCTCGGGCTTGGCGTGCGGGCGTTCGATCCGGTCCTGGATCCACTTGCGCTGCTTGGGGTCCTGGATGTGCATGAACTCGACGCCGACGGTGCGGCAGTACGAGTCGCGCAGCACTCCGAGGATGTCGCGCAGCTTCATCAGCGACTTCCCCGCGAAGCCACCGACCGCGAACTCGCGCTCCAGGTCCCACAGGGTCAGTCCGTGCTCCAGCACGTCCAGGTCGGGGTGCTTGCGCTGGCGGTACTCCAGCGGGTCGGTGTCGGCCATGACGTGGCCGCGGACCCGGTAGGAGTGGATCAGCTCGAAGACCCGCGCGGCCTTGGTGACGTCGTCGTCGTGCGCGGTGTCGATGTCGGTGCGCCAGCGGACCGGCTCGTACGGGATGCGCAGCGCGGCGAAGATGTCGTCGAAGAAGTCGTTCTCGCCGAGCAGGAGCTGGTTCATGATCCGCAGGAACTCGCCGGAGGCGGCGCCCTGGATCACCCGGTGGTCGTACGTGCTGGTCAGCGTCATGACCTTGGAGATGCCCAGCTTGTTCAGGGTGTCCTGCGAGGTGCCCTGGAACTCGGCCGGGTAGTCCATCGAGCCGACGCCGAGGATCATGCTCTGGCCGGGCATCAGCCGCGGCACGGAGTGCACGGTGCCCAGGCCGCCGGGGTTGGTCAGCGAGGCGGTGACGCCGGTGAAGTCGTCCATCGTCAGCTTGCCGTTGCGGGCGCGGCGGACGATGTCCTCGTAGGCCTGCCAGAACTCGAAGAAGTTCAGCGTCTCGGCCTTCTTGATGGCCGCGACGACGAGCTGGCGGTCGCCGTTGGGCTTCACCAGGTCGATGGCCAGACCCAGGTTGACGTGGTCGGGCTTGACCAGCGTCGGCTTGCCGTCCTTCTCCGCGAAGGAGTGGTTCATCGCCGGCATCGCCTTGAGCGCCTGCACCATCGCGTACCCGATCAGGTGCGTGAAGGAGACCTTGCCGCCGCGGGCGCGCTTGAGGTGGTTGTTGATGACGATGCGGTTGTCGAACAGCAGCTTCACCGGGATGGCGCGGACCGAGGTGGCGGTCGGCAGCTCCAGCGAGGCGTTCATGTTCTTGGCGACCGCGGCGGCCGGGCCGCGCAGCGTCACGTACTCGGTGCCCTGGGGCTCCGGCGCGGGGGCGGCCTGCCGGGGCGCCGCCTGCTTCGGGGCGGGCGCGGGCGCGGGAGCGGCCGGAGCCGCCGGTGCCTGGGCCGCGGGCGCCGGGACGGGCGCGGGGGCCGCCGCGGGGGCGGCAGGCGCGGCGGGGGAGGCCACGGGGGTGCCGTTGGCGACCGGCTGCGCGGGAGCGGGAGGGGCGGCGGGCGCCGGGGCGTCCGTCGCGCCCGCGGGGACCGGCTGCGCGGCGCCTACGGCGCTGCCCTCGTCGGGGGACGTCGCGCGAGCGGCGGCGCCGGAGGCGCCGCCCTGGCCGGGGGCGGCCGCCGAATCGGCGGAGCCGTCCGGCTTGTAGTCGGCGAAGAAGTCCCACCAGGCTCGGTCTACCGAGTCCCGATCCTGGAGGTACTGCTGGTAGATCTCGTCGACCAGCCACTCATTGGGGCCGAAGCCCGCTGCGGGGCCTTCGCCCTGCGCTTCGTGGTCGGTCGAGACACTAGAGCTATTGGGGGACTGTGACGACACGGCGGCAACCGCCCTCTTCCGCTTCACAAGATGGTGGACAGCGGAAATAAAGGCTACGCCTACTGGAGGGGTCGATGCAGGCCCGGGGCCCTTACGTCGCGCATGTCACACCCGAAGACTGGTTTCAGTGCTGTTCCTGGCGGGAAATTGATCCCTCTTGGGGGTCGTTCGATCAGCCGCGCTCGCACGGCGTCGGTGCGGCGGAGGGCGGCTGGGGGGCGGCCGGGAGCGGCTCGCCCCAACTTTAGGTCAAGGTTGCGCCGTGGAGACACCCGGAAGGGTGACGTGGATGCGGCAGCCGCGAGGGGATTCGGCCACTTCTATCCGCCCGCCGTGCAGGTCCACCGCCCAGCGCGCGATGGCCAGACCGAGCCCCGTCCCGCCGTCGCCGCCCGGATGCGCGCCGCGGTGGAAGCGGTCGAAGACGCGGGTGCGGTCGGCCTCGGGGATGCCGGGCCCCTCGTCGCGCACGTCCAGGTCGAGGCTGCCGGGTGCGCCGCCGCGCCTGGCCCGTACCGTCACCCGGCCGCCCGGCGGGCTGTGCTTGACCGCGTTGTCGACCAGGTTGGCCACCACCTGGTGCAGCCGCTCGCCGTCGGCGTAGGCCGTCAGTTCCGGGGGTGACACGTCCAGGTGCAGGTGGACGTCGGCGCGCGGCCGGGAGCGGGAGCCGGTCGCGGAGGAGCCCTCCATCCCCAGGCTCGCGGTGCGCAGCACCGCCGACAGGTACGGCCACACCTCGAAGCGCTTGGCCTCCAGCCGGACCGCGCCGCTGTCCAGCCGCGAGAGGTCCAGCAGCTGGGTGACCAGCTTGCCGAGCCGTTCGGTCTGCTGGAGCGCCAGCCGCATCGTCTCGGGGTCGGCGGCCGACACCCCGTCCACCACGTTCTCCAGCACGGCCCGCAGCGCGGCGATGGGGGTGCGCAGTTCGTGCGAGACATTCGCCACGAGTTCCTTGCGGTGCCGGTCGACGGCGGCCAGGTCGGCCGCCATCTGGTTGAAGGTCTCGGCCAGCTCGCCGACCTCGTCCCTGCGCACCCGCGCCACCCGGCGGCTGTAGTCGCCGCCCGCCATCGCCTTGGCGACGGCCGTCATCTCGCGCAGCGGCGCGGTCAGGCCGTTGGCGACGATCTGGGTCAGCAGCAGCGAGGCGATGATCGAGAAGATCGTGATGACCCGCAGCTCGGTCGCCGAGTGGATGGCGACGATCACCAGCAGGGTGGTGATCAGCACCGAGATGATCACCAGGAGCTGGAGCGCGGCCTTGATGGAGCGGTACGGGTCCCAGGGCCGCAGCGCGTCCCACACGCGCCGCCACAGCCGGCGCCACCACCGGGTCATGGCGCCGGGGTCTCCAGCGCGTACCCGACGCCGTGCACGGTACGGATGCGCTCGGCGCCGATCTTGCGGCGCAGCGCCTTGACGTGGCTGTCGACGGTCCTGGTGCCCGACGCGTCGGCCCAGTCCCACACCTCGGCGAGCAACTGCTCGCGGGAGAGCACCGCGCGCGGCTGCTGCGCCAGGCAGACCAGCAGCTCGAACTCGGTCGGGGTCAGGTGCACGTCGGCGCCCCTGACCCGGACCCGGCGCTGCGCGTGGTCGATCTCCAGGTCGCCGAGCTGCATGCTGGCGCCGCGCGGGTCGTGCGCGGCGATCGAGGCCCGCTCGACCCGGCGCAGCAGGACGTGCACGCGGGCGGCCAGCTCGCGCATCGAGAACGGCTTGGTCATGTAGTCGTCGGCGCCGACGCCGAGCCCGACCAGCATGTCCGTCTCGTCGTCGCGCGCGGTGAGCATCAGCACCGGCACCGGCCGGTCGGCCTGCACCCGGCGGCAGACCTCGAGGCCGTCGTAGCCGGGCAGCATGACATCGAGAACCAGCAGGTCGGGCTGCCAGGTGTGCGCGGACTCCACCGCGGAGGGACCGTCCCCCGCCGTCCGCACCTGGAATCCCTCGGCCTGCAGCCTGGCCGCGATGGCCTCCGTGATGGTCTGGTCGTCCTCGACCACCAGCACCCGGCGCTGCGTGCCCGTCGTCTGCGCGCTGTCCAATTCCGCCCCACAAGGTCGTCCTGGTTACGGGGGAGCCTACGGGGCAGGTGGGCGCCCTGACTACGCGGCGTTGATCGCCAGGTGCACGACATCCGGAACCCCACGCGTCACTTCCACCTCCAGAGTGCGTACTCCGGAGAAGCCCGCGGCCCGCAGCGCGTCCTCGAAACCGGCCGACGGGCTCGCCGACCACACGGCAAGGACGCCGCCGGCCGTCAGCCGGTTCCGGCAGGCCGCGAGGCCCGCGGGGCCGTACAGACCGCCGTTGTCGTCGGTGACCGTCCAGTCCGGGCCGTTGTCGATGTCCAGGCAGAGCGCGTCGTACCGCTCGCCGGGCTCCGCCACGTACGCCACCAGGTCCCGCTCGACCACCGTCACCCGCGGGTCGTCCAGCGCGCCCGCGGAGAACGGCGCGAGCCGCCCGTCGCGGTGCCAGCCGACGACCGCGGACTCGCGTTCGACGACGGTGATCCGGGACCAGCCCGGCCGCGCGGCGGCGCGCGCGAGGGAGAAGCCGACGCCGAGACCGCCGATGAGCACCGAGCGGCCGGGCCGGTCCGCGCTGTCCGCCGGTTCTTCGTCCAGGTATTCCAGTGCCGCGTCGACAAGAAGGCGTTCGGACCGCCCGTCGGAGGTGTCCATGAGGAAACACCCGTTCGCGATGATCTGGAGCAGGTCGCCGTGCCGTCGCAGCACCACCTCCCCGTACGGGCCTTCCTGCCGGTCGAGCACCACGGGAGCGGTGTGGTCGAAGGCGCGGGTTCCGCTGTAGGAGGATGGGTGTTGGAGGGTCATACGGCCAGTTTGGCGTATGCCGCACGAGGTCATGACCTTATGTCGGCCACCTTTCCATCGGGCGTTAACTGCTCGGTCGTGAGAACTTCATTTCCTCTGCATCGGGGCATGACCTGGGCGGCGAACCGGCGGCGTAAATTCCGCGCATGTCCTCCCTACTGAAGAATCGACTGACCAGGCGGGTGCTCGCCCCCGCTGCCGCACTGGTCGACCGTCGCGTGCAGAGCTCCGCCTCCAAGCTCCGCAAGGAGATCGAGAGCGACCGCAGGTCCCGGGTCGCCGATCTCGACTCGATGCGCAAGAAGGTCGCGGAGCTGGGCGACCAGCAGTTCGCGATCGGTCTGCTCTTCGACAAGACCGGGCGCAGCGGTCCCCGGCTGCCCACCCCGGACCGGATCGACACCCTGGTGCGGGAGATGGTCGCCGTCTCGGGCCGCGACGAGGCCGACGCGCGGCGCAATGTGACGATCGCCTTCCGCAATGTGATCGCGCTCGAAGCCCTGGCCGTCGGCCGCCTGGCCGGTTCCACCTACAACATCTGCGGGAAGCTGGCCACGGTCCCGCTGCTCGACCCGCCCAACGAGGACGTGCTGGAGATCGGCACGCTGCACGGCCTGTTCTCCGCCGCGCTGATGCGGATGCTGCACCGGGCCGGTGTCGAGGCGCGGCTGACCATCGTCGACCCGCTGGCCGGGACGCAGCTCCAGCCGGGCGCCCGGCCGGTCGGCGAGCCCACCGGCACGCCGGTGCGGATGGACGTGGTGCGCGCGAATCTGGCGCTCGGCGGCAAGGCAGGGGAGCGGGCCAGGATCGAGCAGGGCTTCTCCGGCGACCCGGACACCCGGGCCGCGGTCTCCGACCGGAAGTACGGCGTGATCATCGTCGACGGCGACCACTCGGCCGAGGGCGTCATGGCCGACCTGGAGTGGGCAGAGAAGATCGCGGCGCCCGGCGGCATCGTGGTGCTCGACGACTACGGGGACGCCGCATGGACCGGTGTCCAGGAGGCGGCGGACAAGTACCTGGAGACCGGGGAGTCCCGGTTCGAGATGCTGGGCCGGGTCTCCACCTCGGCCTTCCTGCGCGCCAGGAGCTGACCGGGGGAGCTGCGGGGGACCGCCGGGAGCGGGGATCGCCGGGAGTTGGATCGCGCAGGTCAGGACCGCCGAGGCCGGGGATCGCTGAGAGCGAACGCACCCCGGGGAACATTCGAAGTGCCCCACGCATTGAGTCGACATAGCTCAACTTGATTGCCGAAGGGGAGATCATGGCTTCGACGCCCACAACGCTCACTCTGCCCGTGCTGCCCCTGTCCGACGAGGTCGTCCTGCCCGGCATGGTCGTGCCGGTCGACCTGTCGGACACGGAGGCGCGGGCCGCGGTGGAAGCCGCGCACGCCGCCGCCGGATCCGGCGGCCTCGCCGGTGACAGCGGCGACAACAAGCCGAAGGTGCTGCTCGTTCCCCGCGTGGACGGGACCTACGCGGGGATCGGGGTGCTCGGCACCGTCGAGCAGGTCGGCCGGCTGTCCGACGGCGACCCCGGCGCCGTGATCAGGGGCCGCTCACGCGTGCGGATCGGGGCCGGTACGACCGGGCCCGGCGCCGCTTTGTGGGTGGAGGGCACGCCGGTGGAGGAACCGGCGCCCGCGGAGTCGCCCGGCACGGTCGCCGAGCTGATGAAGGAGTACAAGGCGCTGGCCACGAGCTGGCTGCGCAAGCGCGGCGCCTGGCAGGTGGTGGACCGGGTCCAGCAGATCGACGACCTGTCCCAGCTCGCCGACAATTCCGGCTACTCCCCTTACCTCACCACCGAGCAGCGCGTGGAGCTGCTGGAGACCCTCGACCCGATGGCCCGGCTCAAGCTGGCCGTCCAGTGGCTGCGCGACCACCTCGCCGAGCAGGACGTGGCCGAGAGCCTGCGCAAGGACGTGCAGGAGGGCATGGAGAAGCAGCAGCGCGAGTTCCTGCTGCGCCAGCAGCTCGAAGCGGTCCGCAAGGAACTGGCGGAGCTGAACGGCGACCCGGAGAACGAGAGCGAGGACTACCGCGCCCGCGTCGAGGCCGCCGAACTGCCGGAGAAGGTCCGCGAGGCCGCCCTGAAGGAGGTCGAGAAGCTGGAGCGCTCCTCGGACGCCTCCCCCGAGGGCTCCTGGATCCGCACCTGGCTGGACACCGTCCTGGAACTGCCGTGGAACACCACGACCGAGGACACCTACGACGTCCCGGGCGCCCGCGCGGTACTGGACGCCGACCACTCGGGCCTGGACGACGTCAAGGAACGCATCACCGAGTACCTGGCGGTGCGCAAGCGGCGCGCGGACCGCGGCCTCGGTGTCGTCGGCGGCCAGGCGGACGGCGCTTCCGGCAAGAGCGGCGGCGGGCGGCGGGCGGGCGGCGCGGTGCTGGCCCTGGTCGGGCCGCCCGGAGTCGGCAAGACCTCGCTCGGCGAATCCGTCGCGCGCGCCATGGGCCGTACCTTCGTCCGGGTTTCGCTGGGCGGCGTCCGCGACGAGGCGGAGATCCGCGGCCACCGCCGTACGTACGTCGGCGCGCTGCCCGGCCGGATCGTGCGGGCCATCAAGGAGGCCGGGTCGATGAACCCGGTGGTGCTGCTCGACGAGATCGACAAGGTCGGCTCCGACTACCGGGGCGACCCGGCGGCGGCGCTGCTCGAAGTCCTCGACCCGGCGCAGAACCACACGTTCAGGGACCACTACCTGGAGGTCGAACTCGACCTGTCCGACGTGGTGTTCCTGGCCACCGCCAACGTCCTGGAGACCATCCCCGAGCCGCTGCTCGACCGGATGGAGCTGGTCAGGCTCGACGGCTACACCGAGGACGAGAAGGTCGTCATCGCCCGAGACCACCTGCTCCCGCGCCAGTTGGAGCGGGCGGGCCTGGCCGAGGACGAGGTGGCGCTGGAGGAGGAGACGCTGCGCAGGCTGGCGGGCGAGTACACCCGCGAGGCGGGCGTCCGCAATCTGGAGCGCACCGTCGCCCGGATATTGCGCAAGATCGCCGCGCGGCACGAACTGGGCGACCAGGAACTGCCGTTCACCGTCGGCCCCGACGACCTGCGGGCGCTGATCGGACGGCCGCACCACGTACCGGAGTCCGCGCAGGACCCGGAGGAGCGGCGCACGGCGGTGCCGGGCGTGGCCACCGGGCTCGCGGTGACCGGCGCGGGCGGTGACGTCCTCTACATCGAGGCGTCGCTGGCCGACCCGGAGACCGGCGGATCGGGACTCCAGCTCACCGGCCAACTGGGCGACGTCATGAAGGAGTCGGCGCAGATCGCGCTGTCCTTCCTGCGGTCGCACGGCGCGGAGCTGGAACTGCCGGTCGGCGACCTCAAGGAGCGCGGCGTCCACCTGCACGTGCCCGCGGGCGCGGTGCCGAAGGACGGGCCGAGCGCCGGTGTCACCATGACCACCGCGCTGGCGTCGCTGCTCAGCGGGCGCCGGGTCCGTACCGACGTCGCCATGACCGGCGAGGTGTCCCTGACCGGACGGGTGCTGCCGATCGGCGGCGTCAAGCAGAAGCTGCTCGCCGCGCACCGCGCCGGGATCACGACCATCGTCATCCCGAAGCGGAACGAGGCGGACCTGGACGACGTCCCGGCCGAGATCCTGTCGGCCCTCGACGTCCACCCGGTCAGCGACGTCCGCCAAGTCCTGGCGCTGGCGCTGGAGTCGGCCTCCGCCGAGGCCGCCGAGGCGGAGGTGCCGCTGGCCGCCTGACGGCCTCCGGCCGCGGGTCCGGTCGAAGGCCGCGGTCCGGTCGAAGACCGTGGTCCGGCCGTGAAGGCCGTGGTCCGGCCCTGAACACGCGAGTTCCCCGCACCCTTGGGACGAGGGTGCGGGGAACTCGTGCGTGCGGGAGCCGCCGCGAGGTGACTAGCCCAGGGCGAGGGCCTGGAGACGGGACAGGTCTCCGTTGAAGCGGTCCTGGTCACCGGGGAAGGTGCCGGCGTCGCCGTACTGCCAGAAGGTGTAGAAGCCGTAGCCCGCGGGCAGGGTGCCGACCGTGCTGGTGTACTTCGCGATCCAGATCGGGCTGGTGGTGGCGAAGCCGCTGTTGTTCCCGGTGCAGGTGTTCCACCAGTCGAAGGTGGTGTAGATGACCGGGTAGACACCCTCACGCGCGTGGTACTGGTTGGCGAAGGCGTGGATCCAGCTCACCATGCTGGCCTGGCTCAGGCCGTAGCAGGTCGCGCCGTAGGGGTTGTACTCGATGTCCAGCGCGCCCGGCAGCGTCTTGCCGTCGCCGGACCAGCCGCCGCCGTGGGCGATGAAGTAGTCGGCCTGCGCGGCGCCGCCGGAGGTGTCGGGGGTGGCGAAGTGGTACGAGCCGCGGATCATGCCCACGTTGTACGACCCGTTGTACTGCTGCGTGAAGTACGGGTTGGTGTACGACGTGCTCTCGGTCGCCTTGACGTAGGCGAACTTGCCGCCGTTCGCCCACGCGGTGGCCCAGTTGACGTTCCCCTGGTAGCCGGAGACGTCCATGCCGAGCGTCTGCGTCGCCATCGGGGTGACGGTCCCGGCGGACGACGACGAGGAGGCGCTGGAGCCCTCGTGCGCCTTGATGGTGGAGCCCATCCAGTCGAGTTCGGGGTGCGTGAGGTGCCCCGTGCCGCTCGCCGCGCTGGCGGAGCCGGGCAGGACGAACACCATCGCGAGCATGGTGACGAACAGACCGGCCAGCAGGCCGAGCCTCTTCCGGACCGAGCCGGGGCCGTGCACGACGGAGAGATCTCCGTGGGACATTCGTGCCTCCATGGTGGGGACTCGGCATGGCCTTGCAGTGGCCATGACAGATTTGAAGGTAGAGGCGCGACTCCGGGCGTGAAAGGGGGTCAGGAAACCGCCGATGGTCTACTCCTGCGAAATACTTGACGTGCTGCGGAAACAACCGTGAGTGAAGGAAACTTTCAGGCGTTGAAAGCGGGAACGGTGTGAACGAGGCGAGACAGGCGGCGGAAGCGGCCGGATCCGACGACAGCGACATGGACGCGCTGGAGCGCGAACTGACCGTGCTGTTCCGGCGCGCCCGCGCCACCTCGGGCGACCTCGCCCGCGCCGTCCACCCGGAACTGGAACCCGCCGCGTACGGCCTGCTGGTCCGGCTGGAGGAGACGGAACCCGAGCGCGCCACCGAACTCGCGGCGTACTTCGGGGTCGGAAAGGCCACCATGAGCCGCCAGTTGCGGGCCATGGAGGAACTGGGCCTGGTCACCCGCGAGCCCGACCCCGCCGACGGCCGCGCCTTCCTGATGCGCCTGACCGCCGAGGGCCGCGAGCGCTTCTCGCGCGTCCGCACCGCCCGCCGCGAGCGCTACCTGCGCCAGCTCATGGCCTGGGACCGCACGGACGTCGCGGAGCTGGCCCGCCTGCTCCAGCGCCTGAACAACGAGGAGTAGCGCGCGCCCCGCGCGGCTACAGCTCCACCAGGACCGCTGTCGCGTCGTCGTGGCGCTTTCCGCCGGGGGACTCCTCGGCGGCCTCGCGGGCGCGCACGCGGGCGATCAGGGCTTCGGGGCCCGCCTTGCGGAGCAGGGTGAGGACATCGGACCAGGCGTCGTCGCCGAAGACCTCGACGGTACGGGCGGCGCCGTCGGTGAGCGCGGCCAGCGCGCGGACCCGGGAGCGCGGGGTGCGGCCGGTGACGGCCCGCGAGACGACCGCGGGATCGGCGGCGGCGGTGAAGAAACCGCCCTCCAGATTGCGCAGCGGCCCGACCCGTACACCCGCGGCGCGCAGCCGGTCGATCCGGTCGTCCAGCACCGCGGTCACCTCGCCGTCCGGCGACTCCAGCAGCAGCGCCGAGTCCGACAGCACCAGGTGCTCGACGTACTCCTCGTCCCAGCGGACGGCGACCACCGTGGCCTGCGGGGTGAGCGGGTGAGAAAGATCACAGGTGTCACGGTGTGCCGCGGCCGTCCTGCCGATCGCGGCGGACAGAGCGTCGGGAAGCGTCATCTCCGGCCGGGAAACGGACAGTTCGAGCAGCGCGCCGCCGAGCCGGGCGGTGAACCACGGCACCGAGTGCACGCAATCTCCGTTGTCCGGCGGCGGCGTCACCCCGTCCAGCAGGACCACGGCGCCGCCCTGCCCGGAAGCGGGCAGGGCCACGGAGACGAAGTCCTCGTTCGGACGGTCGGGGGTGCCGGGCGCGGTGGCCGTCTCGATGCGCATGGGACCAGTGTGCGGGACCCGCGGGTACGGACGGCGGCCCGCGGGTGTCCCGGCGGTGGCCGGACGGCGGCTCCCCGGCACCCCGCGCGGCGGCCCGGCGTTCGAAACCGCGCCCCCCGCGGACGGCCCCATTGGTACGGACCGGGGCGCGCGGGCCTATGCGCGCGGGCATCCTGCCAAAGGTCGCAGCACCGCGCCAGTGCCGTCCACGCCGGGCGAAGTGTCCCCGCGCACGCCGGACTTGTCGGTCAACTCCTCGTTGCGATTCACTCGTTCGAGTGTCCGGGGGAGCGACGCGTGGCACCTCTCCGGGCGGGGCTGCAAGGGTCGGAGGGACTTCTGCATATTCCCCGGGGACACTCCCGGGCCCGCCGGCGATACGTGATTGCGAGCACCGAAGTTGCGTGAACGACGTCAACCGCGAGAGCGGAGGGTCCGGCAGCCTCTGCTCGCCGCCCTGCTCGTCTGCGCCGTGACCGTCCTGGCCGCCGCCGCTCCAGGCGTCGCCCTCGCGGTCCGCGACCTGTCGCGGGCCCAGGACCGGGCGGACGCGGCCCAGCTCACCACCCGCGCCACCGTGCTCGCCCACTCCCTCGCCGACGAGCGCGACGACCTCGCCGCCTTCGCCGCCGACGGCCGTGACGCGGCCAGCGGCGACGGCCTGCCGGAGGACAGCCGCTCCCGCGTCGACCGCCAGGTCCAGGACGTCGCCGCCGACGCCCCCGCCGGCCTGCGGACCGCGCTCGCCGCGCTGCCCCGCGTCCGGCAGGGCGCCCTCGGCGGCGACGGCGGCCCGCAGAGCGTCATCAGCGCCTACCAGCCGCTGCTCGACGCCCTCGGCAGGACCGCGGGCCCGGTCACCGCGCCGCTGACCCGCGCCGTCACCGCCGCCGCCGTCCAGCGCGGCCTGCTGGTCGCCGCGCTCACCGCGGGCGGCACCCAGCCGGAGCTGACCGCCGCGGCCCAGGTCGCCCACGTCCAGGAACAGGCCGCGCTCGCCGAATTCCGCGCCACGGCCCCCGCCGACCTGCGCGGCCAGTACGACCAGACCGTCACCGGCGCCGACACCGCGCAGGCTGACCGCGACCTCGCCCAGCTCCTCGACGGCGGGCAACTCACTCGCTCCGACCGGGCGCTGGGCGCGAAGCCGGTCAACGCGGCGCTGACCGCCAGGATCGGCCTGATGCGTACGGTCGAGGCGTCCGCCGCCACCGACGAGGCCCGCGCCGCCGCCCACGACCGCGACGACGACGTCACCGCGCTGGAGCTGCGGGCCGCGCTCGCCGCGCTCTGCCTGCTGCTCGTGGTGGGCGTCCTCGTCACCGTCTTCCGCAGCCTCACCCGCCCGCTGGCCGCGCTGCACCGCTGGTCCCGCGCCGACGCCGAGAGCGGCCAGGGCGCCGAGGTGACCGGCACCGACGAATTCGCCGCCGTCGCCCGCCGGGCCAACGCGCTGACGCAGGAGGCCCAGGCGCTGCGCTCGCGCTCCGCCGACCTGGCCGCCGACCGCATCCGCGCGCTCGGCGTGCACGGCGCGCTCTCCGCCGAGCGGGACACGCTGCTGCGCCGCCAGGACGAGCTGACCCGGCAGCTCGCCGCCGCCACCACGCAGGGCGCCGCGCAGCTCACCTACGTCAACCTCAGCCTGCGCACCCTCGGCCTGGTGGAGCGTCAACTCACCCTGATCGAGGGCCTGGAGGACCAGGAGCAGGAGCCGGACCGGTTGGAGACCCTGTTCAAGCTGGACCACCTCGCCACCCGCATGCGGCGCAACAGCGAGAATCTGCTGGTCCTCACCGGCACCGAGCACAGCCACGGCGCCGCCGCCCGCCCGGTCCCGCTGGTCGACGTGGCACGCGCCGCGATCTCCGAGATCGAGCGGTACGACCGGGTACGCATCCAGGTGCTCGCCGTCGCCCGGATCGCGGGCCGCGCCGCCGACGACATCAGCCACCTGCTGGCCGAACTCCTCGACAACGCAACCTCCTTCTCCGCCCCGCACGCCGAAGTGCACCTGTCCGGCTGGCTGCTGGAGAGCGGCGAGGTCATGCTGTCGGTCGAGGACGCGGGCATCGGCGTACCGCCGGAACGCCTCGGCGAGCTCAACGCGGTACTCGCCGACCCCGACCCGGCCCCGCCCGGCACGGTCTCCGGCATGGGCCTGTACGTGGTCTCCCGGCTCGCCCACCGGCACGGCGTCCGGGTGCAGTTGCGCCCGCAGAAGCTCGGCGGCACCGCCGCCGTCGTCGTGCTGCCGCGGGTCCTGCTCCCGGCCGCGCAGCCCGACGAGCAGCCCGCCACGCCGGTGGAGGCCGCGCTGGCGGGCGAGCCGATGCCCGCGGCCACGACGCCGGCCGGCGCAGGGGCCGACGCCCCGTCAGCCACGGAACCGGCCGCCGAACCCGCCGCCGCCGCACCGGAGTTCGGCCGGGCGCCCGCGCCCGCCGCCGACCCGGCCGTACCGCGCCAGACCGAGCACACCCGCCCGGCTCCCGACGGCGGGACCGCGCCAGGACAGGGCGCCTCCCGGCCCAGGCACCGTAGGGTGTCCGCAGCCGACACGCCTGCCGCGCCCGTCGGCGGCAGCCTCACCGGCAAGGGGCTGCCGCAGCGGACCCCGCGCAGCACCGGTCTGACCGGAGAGCCCGCGACGCGCGAGCCGCAGCGCGGGGGACCGGTCGACGCCGAGGCGCTGCGGCGCAAACTGGGCGGTCTGCAAAGGGGATTGCAGGCCGGACGGCGGGACGTCGAGGAGGAGATCACCAGCGGATCAGGACCGGTCGCCGGGGCAGGAGTGGTGATACCGGAGCAGGGAGCCGGAGCGGGACCGGGAGCGGTGGAGGGCACCGCGGTCACGACCACGGACGTGCGAGGGGACGACCAGGGGGACGCAGGCCCAGCCGAAACCGTTGAGGAGGCGACCCGTTGAACGCGGTCGGCACGCAAACGAAGGACTTGAGTCATGAGGCGCGCAATCTCCAGTGGCTGTTGCAGAGCTTCGTCGAGGAGGTGCACGGCGTCCGCTCGGTCGCCGTGGTCTCCTCCGACGGCCTGCTGCTGATCACCTCGCACGCCGAGGCCGACGCGTCGCCGCCCCCCGCGCCGCCGGCCGACGAGGACCCGGCGGTCCCCGCCCCGCGGAAGAACCCCGCGGGGGACCGCGGCGACCTCGCCGCCGTCGTGTCGGGCCTGGCCTCCCTCACCGTCGGCGCGGCGAAGCTGATGGACGGCGGCAAGGTCCGGCAGACCACCGTCGCGATGAGCGACGGCGCGTTGTTCGTCATGTCGATCAGCGACGGCTCGCTGCTGGGCGTGCACGCGGGCGCCGACTGCGACATGAGCGTCATCGCCTACCACATGGCCCTGTTCGTCGGACGGGCCGGACACGTCCTGACCCCCGCACTGCGCAGTGAGCTGCGCCACGCCCTGGAGAGTGCCCGCTGATGCCGTCGCTGCCCCAACGCGGAGCCGACCGGCGCACCGCGCGCGTACGCCCGTACGCTTTGACCGGCGGTCGCACGCGGTTCGGCCATGTGCTCATGGTCGAGACGTTCGTGGCCACCGTTGACGGTCCGGGCGAACAACTCGCCCTCACCAGGGGCGACTGGGCCGAGCGCGTGATGCCCGAGCTGCGGGCGATCGTCGAACTGTGCCGCAGAATGCGGTCGGTGGCCGAGATCTCCGCACTCCTGCGGATGCCGCTCGGCGTCGTCCGTGTCCTGATCAGTGACCTGGCGGACCAGGGAAGGATCCGCGTGTACGGAACCGGGCACGGGCCCGGCAGCCCCGACCGCGCGCTGCTCGAAAGGGTGCTCAGTGGACTTCGCAGGCTCTGACCAGCAGGACGGCCTGCAAGAGTGGCAGAAGGAACGCGGCAGGGCGCCGGTCTCCACGAAGATCGTGGTGGCGGGCGGCTTCGGCGTGGGCAAGACCACCTTCGTCGGCGCCGTCTCCGAGATCGCACCGCTCACCACCGAGGCGGTGATGACCCAGGCCAGCGAGGCCGTCGACGACCTCGCCGCCACTCCCGACAAGACCACCACCACGGTGGCCATGGACTTCGGCCGGATCACCCTGGACCAGGACCTGGTGCTGTACGTCTTCGGCACGCCGGGACAGCAGCGCTTCTGGTTCATGTGGGACGACCTCGTGCGCGGCGCGATAGGCGCGGTCGTGCTCGCCGACACCCGCCGACTGGCCGACTGCTTCCCGGCGTTGGACTACTTCGAGGGCACCGGTCTGCCCTACACGGTCGCCGTCAACCAGTTCGAGGGCACGGCGCAGTACACCCCGGACGACGTCCGTGAGGCACTGGCCGTACCCGCCCACATCCCCGTATTGGTGATCGACGCTCGCAAGCGGTATTCAGTGGTGGAGGCGCTGCTGGCGCTGGTCGGGCACGCGCTGTCCGAACAGCCCATGTAGTGGCCGCGGTTGACGCCGCCTTACGAAGTCCATCGACCTGAAGCGAGCCGTTGTGCGCAAGATACTCATCGTCGGAGCCGGGCAGGCCGGGCTCCAACTCGCCCTGGGCCTCCAGTCCCAGGGCTATGACGTCACCGTGATGTCCAACCGGACCGCCGACGAGATACGCGGCGGCCGGGTGATGTCCACCCAGTGCATGTTCGCCACCGCGCTCCAGCACGAACGCGACCTCGGGCTGAACTTCTGGGAGGACCAGGCGCCGCGCATCGAGGGAGTGGGTGTCTCCGTCTCCGCGCCCGACGCCTCACGGCCGATCGACTGGGTGGGCAGGCTGCGCGGTCACGCGCAGTCCGTCGACCAGCGGGTGAAGATGGCCGGCTGGATGGAGACCTTCGCCGAGCGCGGCGGCAAGCTCGTCATCCACGGTGTGGCCGTATCGGATCTGGACTACTTCTCCCGCGCCTACGACCTGGTGCTGGTGGCCGCGGGGAAGGGCGAGATCGTCTCCATGTTCCGCCGGGACGCCGCCCGTTCGCCCTACGACGCCCCCCAGCGGGCGCTCGCGGTGTCGTATGTGCACGGACTCGGGCCGCGCCCCGAGCACCCCGACTTCTTCGCGGTGCGCTGCAATCTGGTGCCGGGCGTCGGCGAGTTGTTCGTGATGCCGACGCTGACCACCTCGGGCCCGGCCGACATACTCTTCTGGGAGGGCGTGCCCGGCGGCCCGGTCGACGTCTTCCAGGGCGTCAAG
Organism: Streptomyces sp. NPDC008317; assembly: GCF_042955955.1. NCBI lineage: Bacteria > Bacillati > Actinomycetota > Actinomycetes > Kitasatosporales > Streptomycetaceae > Streptomyces > Streptomyces sp. NPDC008317. Next base: position 495,205 of record NZ_JBIBFQ010000004.1, on the reverse strand, counting down.
GACCCCGCGGAGCAGCTCCGCCTCACACTTGACCTGATGCGCCGCTTCACGCCGTGGGAGTACGACCGGGCGGGCTCGGTCGAGCTGACCGACGCGGGCGGCACGCTCGCCGGGCGGTACGCGCCGACCGTGCGCGAGCCGGTCGGTGAACTGCCCTCGGGCGGGCTGGTTCTGGGCGTCGCGGACGTGGTGGTGGCCAACGACCCGATCACCGGCCAGGGTTCCAACAACGCCGCCAAGTGTGCGGCCTCGTACCTGGCGAGCATCGTCGAGCGCGGCGAGCTGCCCTTCGACCGCGCGTGGATGCAGAGCGCCTTCGACCGCTACTGGAACCACGCGGCGCCGGTCACCAAGTGGACCAACGCGATGCTCGCGCCGCCGCCGGAGCACGTCCTCGGCCTGATCGGCGCGGCGGGCGGGCTCCAGCCGGTCGCCGACCGCTTCGCCAACGGCTTCGACGACCCGGCCGACTACGAGGAGTGGTTCTTCGACCCGGAGCGCGCCGGGGCATATCTTGCCGAGGCGCAGGCCGCGGCGGGCGCCGGGCCCTCCGCCTAGGCGTCGGACCCGGCTCCCACGATCCGCCGGACAGGCCCTAGCTCGCGCCCCCGCTCTCGGTGGCGGAGGGCGTGGGCGTCGGGCCGCCGGACGGGGTGTCCGAGGGCGTCGGCGTCGGGGTGATCCTCGGCGGCGGCGTGCTCTCGCCCGGGGTCGGCCGGGTGACGGGACCCGTGGAGTGCGGCGGCGGCGTGGCCGGCGCGGTGCCGGTCGACCCGCCGGAGGTCCTGGGCTTGGGCGCCGGGGGCGTCACCTGCGGGCTGAACGGCGTCGGCTGCTCGGCCTGCTTGGGGATCTTCGGCAGGGTGTAGTCCCCGGCCGGGGCGCTGCCGAGGTCCGGGCGGACGGCGCCCAGTATCGGGTTGGCGGCGATCGGCGAGACCTTCACCACCGAGCCGGGGCGCGGCGCCTGGACCACCAGGCCGTCGCCGATGTAGATCGCCACATGGGTGGCGCCGGAGAAGTAGATCACCAGGTCGCCGGGGCGCAGCAGTTCGAGCGGCACGTGCGGGAGCCGCGCCCACTGCTCCTGGCTGGTGCGCGGGATGGTCACCCCGGCGTGCGACCACGCCTGCGAGGTCAGCCCCGAGCAGTCGAAGGAGTCCGGACCCTGCGCGCCCCACACATACGGCTTGCCGAGCTGCATGAAGGCGTAGCTGATGGCCCGCTTCCCCGCGTCGGACGGCAGGCGCCTGTCGGCGTCGGAACCCAGCGCCTTGGAGTCGAGGAACTCCTGCTGCGCCTTGTTGACGCCCTTTTCCTCCAGCGACTGCAATTCGCTGATCTGCACGCCGGTGAGCCCGGCCAGTATCGACTCGACCTCCTGGAGGCGCTTTTCCACCGTGTTCTTCTGCGCCTGCTGGACGGCCAGCGCGGACTGCGCCTTGTCCAGCGCCTGCTGCGCCTGGGTGTTCAGCTCGTTCAGCCGCTGCTCGCCGCTGGTCAGCTCGGCCAGCACGTCCTGCTGGTGGTCGGCGGCCCGGTCCAGGACGTGCCGCTGCCCGAAGAAGTCCTGCGGGGTCTGGCCGGTCAGCATCGACAGGTACGGCGACACGCTGCCGTCCTTGTACATCTGGCGGGCCATCAGACCCACCTCGTCGCGCTTGTCCGCGACCGAGACCCGCTGGTCGGCGAGTTGTGCGTCGACCTGGTCGGCCTGGGCGCGCTGCCGGTCGGCGGTCTCCTTGGCCTTGTTGAACGACTCGGTCGCCGTCTCCGTCTGCGCGTAGAGGGTCTGGAGCCTGGTCAGCAGATCGGGCAGCGAGACCTCCGCCGCGGGCGGTGGGTCGTAGGGTCGCGCCGCCGCCTGCTGGGCCGGCAGGGCGAGTGCCGCGGCGGCGAGCAGAGTGCCGCAGACCGCGGCCGAACGCAGCCACCTCCTGGTACCTCGGGCCACTGACTACCCCTCATCTCCCGTAACCGGTCGGTAACACGCTACGCGATCCGCATCCTGCCACGAATTGTCATATGTTCGACAGAGGGAATAGGCGATTCCGCGCAACCCGGTCACTCTCACAGGTGATCTTCGCCGTGCGATCACCTTCCGGACATAAAAAGCGTACGGCCCGGTCACCGCCCTCGGCGGCCGGGCCGTACGCGTTTCAGGAGCCGTCACCGGCTCGGTCGAAGGCCGCCGACGGATCGGCGGGGGATCTGCGGGCGGTTCAGCCGAAGTAGCTGGTGAAGTTCTTCTGGAACTCCCAGTTGCTGAACTTGTCCCAGTTCACCGACCACGTCATCAGGCCGCGCAGCGCGGGCCAGGTGCCGTGGGTGGTGTAGCCGCCGCAGTTGGTCTTCTTGGTCAGGCAGTCGAGCGCCTGGTCGACGGCGGCCGGGGCGGTGTAGCCGTTGCCCGCGTTGACCGAGGCGGGCAGGCCGATCGCGACCTGCGAGGGGGCGAGCGCCGGGAACATGTTGGCGGTGTTGCCCGCCACCGGGAAGCCGGTGAGGAGCATGTCGGTCATCGCGATGTGGAAGTCCGCGCCGCCCATGGAGTGGTACTGGTTGTCCAGGCCCATGATCGAGCCGGAGTTGTAGTCCTGGACGTGCAGCAGCGTCAGGTCGTTGCGCATCGCGTAGATCACCGGCAGGTACGCGCCGCAGCGCGGGTCCTGGCCGCCCCACGGGCCCGAGCCGTAGTACTGGTAGCCCATCTGGACGAAGAACGTCTCGGGCGCCATCGTCAGCACGAAGCCGCTGCCGTACTTGGCCTTGAGGGTCTTCAGCGCCGAGATCAGGTTGACGATCACCGGGGTGGTCGGGTTCTTGAAGTCGGTGTCACCGGTGTTCAGGGACAGCGAGTGGCCCTCGAAGTCGATGTCGATGCCGTTCAGGCCCCAGGTGTCGATGATGCCGCTCACCGAGGAGACGAAGGCGTCGCGGGCGGCCGTCGTGGTGAGCTGCACCTCGCCGTTCGCGCCGCCGATGGACAGCAGCACCTTCTTGCCCTTGGCCTGCTTGGCCTTGATCGCGGCCTTGAAGTCCGCGTCGGACTCCACTCCCGGGCACTCGCTGGCCGAGCAGCGGGTGAAGTGGATGCTGCCCGAGGTCGGCGAGCTGGTCTCGCCGAACGCCAGGTCGATGATGTTCCAACTGTCCGGCACGTCCGCCAGCTTGGTGTAGCCGGAGCCGTTGGCGAACGTCTCGTGCAGATAGCCGACCAGCGCGTGGGTGGGCAGTCCGCCGGAGGGCGGGGGCGAGGTCGGGGGAGTGGTCGGCGGCGTCGTGGGAGGCGTCGTCGGCGGGGTGGTGGGGGGAGTGGTCGGGGGCGTCGTCGGCGGGGTCGTGGGCGGCGTGGTCGGGGGCGTCGTCGGCGGCGTGGTCGTGCCGCTGCCGGGGCCCTGGAGCGAGACGTCGTCGGCGAGGTACGCGGGCTGGCCGTACCAGCCGTGCACGTAGACCGCCGCGCTGGTCTGGCTCGCGCCGGTGGTGAAGGACACGCTCAGCGCCGCGTAGCCGCTGCCCGTGCCGGGCGTCCACGTACTGGTGCCGCCGTCCACGCCGAGGTAGACGTACGCGCCCTTGACCTGGGCGGTCAGGGTGTACGTGGTGTTCGGCGCGACGGACACGTTCTGCTTGCACTGCGCGGTGCCGCTCGCGCTCGGGGTGCCCTGGAGGGCGTAAGTGCCGCTGTGCGCCTGGCCGCTGACGACGGCGGCGGTGCCCGCGTCGCAGCTCCAGCCGGACAGGCCGCCGGTCTCGAAGCCGCCGTTGGTCAGGAACTCGCCCGCGCTGGCGGACGGGGCGAGCGCCACGAGCCCGCCGAGCGCGACGGCGCCCGCGAGGGTGGCGGAGGCGGCGATGAAGGTTCTGCGTCTGTTGCGCGGTGCGGTGGAGAGCATGGGGGGATGCTCCTTCGGTGAGGACGGCGCATGTCACCGCGCAGCAAACAGGTCCAGACCAATGCGTGTCAATGGTCCGGACCAATACCCGGCCCTTTGACCTGTGGAACCGTCCGGTTCGGCCGCCTTTGCGCCGCACGCCGCGCGGCCCGGTCCGACGCGATGTCCCGCGTGGCCGCGCGGGCCCGTCCGGCGGGGCGTCAGGCGCCTTTGCGCCAGGGCCACTTGGGGCCGTCCGGGCGGTTGCCCTCCGGGTCGTACACGAAGACCCAGCGGGTACGGCGGGAGCCGCGCGGGCCGGGGCTGGGCTCGCGGTGGTAGACGTGCACCACCGGCGGACCGCCCTCGGGCGTGGGTACGGGCACGGTGTAGACGCGCGGCGGCTGCCCGGTCATCCCGGCGAGCACGCCGAGCACCCGCCCGTCCAGCGGGCCCCCGACGAATTCCGTGTCCTCGTGTCTCACCCGCTCAGGATGGCACGGCGGGCGGCGCGGGGTTCCCCGGTCGGGGTCAGGAGGGGTCGGGGAGCAGATGTGCGACCGCGTCCGCGATCGGCGCGAGCCGCCGCGCCAGCCCGCCGGCCGGGCTGCTCGGGGTCTCCAGCGCCAGCGCGCGGGCGGCGGCCTCCGCGGCCTCCGGGTCGGTCGTCGCGGTCACCAGCAGCAGCCCGATGAAGTGGTCCACCAGCCACGCCCGCAGCTCCGCGACCGGCGGCTGCTTGCCCTCGTCCAGCCAGATCAGCGATATCGCCTCCACACAGGCGATCCACGACCTGACCATCATCGCCAGCCGCGGCCCCGGCGCCGTCACCCCGAGGTGGTGCAGCACCTGCTCCGCGGCCCGGCGCCGTACGTCGTCCACGATCGCGTCCGTACGGCTGGTCTCGGCGACGCTGCCGCCGCGCAGCAGCGCCCCGTACGCCGCGTCGTGCTCGTCCACATACGCCAGGTAGCGGTCCAGCGCGTCCGCGAGCCGTTCGGTCGGCGGCCCCTGCGAGGGGACGCCGAAGCGGCCGATCAGCTCCTGCGCCGCGTCGTGCACCGCGGCCTCGTACAACTGCTGCTTGCCGCCGGGGAAGTAGCGGTAGACCAGCGGCCGGGAGACCCCGGCCGCCGCCGCGACGTCGTCGACCGACACGTCCTCCGGCCGCCGGTGGCCGAACAGGTCGACGGCGGCGGCCAGCAACTGCGTACGGCGCTGCTCGACGCTCATCCGGCGGTATGCGGGCGCCGCGCTGCTGGTCATGTCCAGCAGACTATCCGCCCGCACACGTGAACGGGTCGGCCCGGGCGCGGGGCTTCGCACGGGTGTCCGGTTCCGCGGGCGCGGCCGGGTCAGCCGAGCAGTCCGGAAGAGCGCCACAGCTTGCGGCTCGGGCCCTTGATCAGCCCGATCTCGTCCAGGAAGTCCATCAGCCGCTTCGCCGACTGCCGCATCACCTCGCGGCGGTGCGGGCTGGTGCGGGCCGCCTCGGCCGCCTGGACGGGGTCGAGGCCCACCGACGCGTAGACCTGCGGGCTGATCAGCGAACGGGCGATGGTCCTGGCGGCCTGCGCGGAGGTCAGCCGGGTGAATTCGACCTCCCAGCGCGGCGCCGTCACCATCTGGCGGCGCAGCTCCTCGCGGGCGTAGCGGATGTGCCGGGCCTCCTCGACCACGTGAATCCGGGTCACACCCTGGACGAAGGGCTGCACGCGGTCGTCGGGGAAGGTCAGCCGCTGCATCCAGTCCAGGATCTCCTCGGCCAGCAGCGTGCCGGTGAAGGCGCCGGGCGTGGTGGACACCGTCTTGATCAGCCGGCCGAGATTGTGGTCGAGCCTGCTGGGGCGGTAGGTGGGCGTGCCCATCTTCGTCACGGCCCGCGCGAACATCTTCGAGTGCCGGCACTCGTCGGCGATCTCCGTCAGCGCGTACCGCACATGGTTGCTGGTCGGGTCCAGGTCGTAGGTGTGCCGCAGCAGGAGCTGCATGAGGATCGTCTCGAACCAGACGCCGATCGAGCACAGCGACGCCGCCTCGTGGCGGCTCAGTTCGACGCGCTGCTCCTGCGACATCCGCTTCCACAGCGGGGTGTCGTACAGCGACACCAGCTCCGGCGGCCAGAACCACTTGCCTTCCTCGAAGGGCGCGTCCCAGTCCAGCTCGGTGTCCGGGTCGAACGAGTGCTTGGCGGACGCGGCCAGCAGCCGCTCCGCGGTCTTCTCGCGGTCGATCAGGCTGGTGTCCATCGTGAAGTGGCCTCCGGCGCATGAGGGTTACCTGCGGTACGACTCTTATGAGACTCTGTGTCAACAAGCCCGTCAAGACCCCGCGCACGTGGAATGGAGCCGCCGATGTCGACGGAAGCCCTGTACACGCAACCGCCCACCGAGTGGATCTGGCAGGTCCCGGCCCAGGGCGCCGCCCGCTTCTCCTGGGAGTACGGCGACGGCCGCGAACGCCTGCTCGCCCTCTACCAGAAGGGCAAGGACAAGCAGTGGGACGCGGCCAAGCGCATCGCCTGGGACCTGGAGGTCGACCCGTACGACCCGCTCGGCACCCCCGACGAGGCCATGTCCATCTACGGCAGCCGCTACTGGGACGCGATGAACGCCCGCGACCGCGGGCTGCTGCGGCAGCACTACACCTCCTGGCAGTTCAGCCAGTTCCTCCACGGCGAGCAGGGCGCGATGATCTGCGCCGCCCGGATCGTGGAGTCCGTCCCCGACCTCGACGCGAAGTTCTACTCCGCCACCCAGACCATGGACGAGGCCCGGCACGCCGAGATCTACGGCCGCTTCCTCCAGGACAAGGTCGGGATGGTCTACCCGATCAACGACAACCTCCAGGCGCTGCTCGGCGACACCCTGCGCGACGCGCGCTGGGACATGCCCTACCTCGGCATGCAGGTGCTCATCGAGGGCCTGGCGCTCGCCGCCTTCGGCATGATCCGCGACACCACCACCAAGCCGCTGCCCAAGCAGATCCTGGCCTACGTCATGCAGGACGAGGCCCGGCACGTCGCCTTCGGACGGATGGCGCTGCGCGACTACTACAAGCAGCTCACCGACGCCGAACTGCGCGAGCGCGAGGACTTCGTCATCGAGGGCTGCTACCTGATGCGCGACCGGCTGCGCGGCCTCGAAGTCCTGGAGAACTTCGGCATCCCCACCGCCGAGGCCGCCGAGATGACCGAACGCTCCGAATTCCTGCACCTGTTCCGCAAGCTGCTCTTCAGCCGCATCGTGCCGTGCGTGAAGGACATCGGCCTGTGGGGACCCCGGCTCCAGAAGGCGTACCTCGACATGGGCGTCTTCGACCTCGGTGACTCCAACCTCGACCAGCTCATGGACGAGGACGAGGAGATCGCGGAGAAACTCGACGCGGAACGCTTCGCCGCCGAGGAGCAGGCCCGCGTGGCCGAGGTCACCGACGCCATCGCGCAGGGGGCGGCCCCGCACTGACCTACGGCGAGCGGATCGTACGCTTGTCCGATGAACGAGGGAGCCGGACCGGAATCGCGGCGCGAGACCCGCCGGGCCAGAGCACGCCGCCGACGCAGAAACACCGTCGTCGGCGGTACGGCGCTGCTGCTCGTCGCCGCCGGTTCCCTGTACGTGGCCTACGGCCGCGGCGGCTCCACCGAGGCCGGACCCGCACCGGACTCGCGCACCGCCACGACCGGCGGCGCCGCGCCCTCCTCGACGCCGACGGCGGCCGCCGCCGCGCGTCCGGCCGAGCCCGTCGGCACCGTGACCCTCGCCTTCGCCGGGGACGTGCACTTCACCGAGCGGACGGCGAACCGGCTCGGCATCGACCCGGCGCTCGGGCCGATGTCGACGGCGCTGGCCGCCGCCGACTTCTCGATGGTCAACCTGGAGTCCGCGATCACCACGCGCGGCACCCCGCAGCCGAAGAAGTACCACTTCAGGACCGGCCCCGACGCGCTCGCCGCGCTCCAGCGGTCCGGCGTCGACGCCGTCACCATGGCCAACAACCACGCCGTGGACTACGGCGCCCAGGGCCTGGCCGACAGCCTCGCGGCCAAGCGCGTGGCGCCGGTCCCCGTGGTCGGCATCGGCGCCGACGCGGCGGAGGCGTACCGCCCGTACACCGAGACGGTCAACGGCGTACGCCTCGCGGTCGTCGCCGCCAGCCAGGTCTACGACATCACCAACGAGAACTTCCGGGCCACCGCCACCGCCCCCGGCATCGCCTCCGCGCTCGACCGCCCCCGGCTGCTGAAGGCGGTCAGGGACGCCAAGGCGCACGCCGACGTCGTGGTGGTCTATCTGCACTGGGGCACCGAGGGCCAGAGCTGCCCGGGGCCGGAGCAGAAGTCGATCGCGGCCGACCTGTCGGCGGCCGGGGCCACCGCGGTGGTCGGCACCCACGCCCATGTGATGCTCGGCTCCGGCATGCTGGGCCCGACCTATGTGGCCTACGGGTTCGGCAACTTCCTCTGGTACGGCTCCTCGCCGTACCCGCACTCCGACGAGACCGGCGTCACCACACTGACCGTCCGCCGCGGCAAGGTCACCCGCGCCGTCTTCGCGCCCGCCCTCGTCGACGGCGCGGGCGTACCGCAGCCGCGGACCGGCGCGGCGGGGCAGCGGATCACCGACCGGTACGAGCAGTTGCGCCGGTGCGCCGGGCTGACGTCGCCACCAGGGAGTTAGCCGGACGTCCGGGTTCTGTAACGGCAGTGTCGCCGACGTGCCCATGGCGGAACCGACGCGGAGGCAGCAGCATCTATTCGGTCGCGGAGCCGGGGGGACGGCCGGCCGTGCGGACAGCGCGTGGAACACGGCGCGGACCGGGTCGATGGAATCAACGAGGCGGGCGGGTACAGACGATGACCGGAGGGCGATTCTCGGTGGGGCGACTGAGGACGATGCCGCAGGCGGCGGCCATCACGATGGCGGTCCTGGTGGTGGTGATCGCGTCGGTGGCCACCGCGGTCCTGGCACACGGGCACGGCAAGGCGTCGGCGAACAACGGCACCGGCGTCATCGGCGGGGTGAACGGCGGCGGCAAGGGCGGCGGCAACGGGAGCGACGGCGGCGGTACGGGCGCGGGTTCGACCGGCCCGTCCGGCACGCCCACCAGCCACATACCCACCGTGGCCGCGGTGCCCGACACGATCGTGCACGCGCCGGAAGCCGCGGGCAAGGCCGTCAACATCACCATCGACGACGGCCCCGACCCGGTCTGGACGCCCAAGGTGCTCGACGTCCTCAAGCAGCACGGCGTCCACGCCACCTTCTGCATGATCGGCCCGCAGGCCAAGGCCCACCCCGATCTCGTACGCGCCGTCGTCGCCGCGGGACACCGGCTGTGCGACCACACCGTGACCCACGACGAGTCGATGGACCACAAGCCCTTCGCGTACCAGCAGAAGGAGATCATGGACGCCTACGCCATGATCGAGGAAGCCTCGGGCGGCGCGCCCGTGCAGTACTACCGCGCCCCCGGCGGCGCCTTCACCCCGGCCAGCCGCGCGCTCGCCGCCCAGCACGGCATGCGCCCGCTCGGCTGGAACGTCGACACCAAGGACTACACCAAGCCCGGCGTCGGCACGATCGTGCAGACCATCAAGTACGAGCTGAGCAACGGCCCGACGATCCTCTTCCACGACGGCGGCGGCGACCGCGAGCAGACCGTGGACGCGCTGGAGCAGATCCTGCCCTGGCTCAAGGGGCAGGGCTACGCCTTCAGCTTCCCCAAGGTGAAGTGACCGCCGTCGCACGGCACTTGTCCCCGACGGCACGTCAGCGCGCGTTCAGCACCGCCTGCATGACCGCCCGCGCGACGGGCGCCGCGTTCCCGCCGCCGGAGATGTCCGCCCGCACCGCCTCCGCGTCCTCGACGACCACCGCCACCGCCACCGACGCCTGCGTACCGCCCGGCGGCTTCGCGTAGGAGATGAACCAGGCGTACGGCGTCCCGGTGTTGTCCACACCGTGCTGCGCGGTGCCGGTCTTGCCGCCGACGACGACACCGGGGATCGCCGCGTTGGTGCCGGTGCCGTCGGTGACCACCGCCTCCATCAGCTGCTGGAGCTGCCGCGCGGTGCCCTCGCTCATCGCCCGGTGCAGCGTCCGCGGCCCGTCGGCGGAGACCGTCGCCCCGCTGTGGTTGGTCACCGAGTCCACCAGGTACGGCGCCATCAGCACCCCGCCGTTGCCGACCGCCGCCGCCACCATCGCCATCTGCAACGGCGTCGCGGTCGTGTCGAACTGCCCGATCGAGGAGAGCGCCACCTGGTCGGGGCTCATCCGCGTGTCGAAGTTGCTCTTCGCGACGGACGGCGGAATCCGCAGCCGCGTGTCGTTGAAGCCGAACGCCTGTGCCTGCGCCCGCATCCCGGCCAGCCCCACGTCGGCGCCCAGCTTGGCGAAGACGGTGTTGCACGACACCCGGAAGGCGTCGTACATGCTGGCGTCGGCGCAGCCGCCGCCCTCGTTGGTGAGCGTGGCCGTCGAACCCGGCAGCCGGTACGGATCGGGGGAGCGCGTCGGCGCCAGCAGATCGGTGACCTTGCCGCTCTGGAGCGCGGCGGCGGCTGTGACGACCTTGAACGTCGAACCCGGCGGATACGTCTGCCGGATCGCCCGGTCCAGCATCGGCTGACTTGTGTCCGTGTTCATCCGCGTCCACGCGTCGTTCACCGCCGCGCCGGTGCCCGACAGCGCCGCCGGGTCGTAGGACGGCGACGACACCAGCGCCAGAATCCGCCCGGTCGCCGGATCCACCGCGGCCACCGCGCCCCTGCGGCCCGCGAGGCCGCTGTACGCCGCCCGCTGCGCCGCCGCGTCGATCGTGGTGTGCACATCGCCGCCGCGCTGCCGCGCCCGGGTGATCTCGTTCCACAGCGGCACCGACGCCAACTGCGAGGCCGTGCCCGACAGCACGCCGTCCTCGGTGCCCTCCAGCAGCGTCGTGCCGTACGTCTGCGAGGCGAAGCCGGTCACCGGCGCGTACAGCGGCCCGTCGGCGTACGTCCGCTGGTACCTCAACTGGCCGCCCGCGTCGCGTGATCCGGTCACCGGGGAGCCGCCGACGAGGATGTCGCCGCGCGGCTGGTGGTAACGGGTGATCGCGATCCGCCGGTTGGCCGGGTTGCCGTCGTACGCGGACGCCTTGACGACCTGCACCCGCGCCGCGTTGAGCAGCAGCGCGACCAGCAGCAGGAAGCAGAAGGCGGCGGCGTGCCGCACACAGCGGATCACCGGGTCCGCTCCAGCGGCGCGAGCTGGTCCGGCGGCCCCTCGGGCAGATCGGGCGCCGGGCGGCGGGCGCTGTCGCTGAGCCGGATCAGCAGCGCCACGATGATCCAGTTGGTCACGACGGACGAGCCGCCCTGCGCGAGGAACGGCATCGCCATGCCCGTCATCGGGATCAGGTCCATCACCCCGCCGGTGATCACGAAGACCTGGAGCGCCAGGATCGAGGCCAGACCGACCGCGAGCAGCCGCCCGAAGGGGTCGCGCAGCGCGAGCCCGGCCCGGAAGCCGCGCGCCACCAGCAGCGCGTACAGCAGGAGCAGCGCGGTCAGTCCGAACAGGCCCAGCTCCTCGCCCGCGGTGGCCAGGATGAAGTCCGACTTCGCGGCGAAGCCGATCAGCGCGGAGTGGCCCTGGCCGAGCCCGGTGCCGAGCACCCCGCCGTTGGCGAAGGCGAACAGCGACTGCGAGATCTGGTTGGGGCCGATGCCCGCGTCGATGGTCGCGAAGGGGTGCAGCCAGTCCTGCACCCTGCTGTGCACGTGCGGCTCCAGCGCGCCGACCGCGCACGCGCCCACCCCGGCGAGCAGCAGCCCCACGGCGATCCAGCCGGTCCGCCCGGTCGCCACGTACAGCATGATCACGAACAGGCCGAAGAAGAGCAGCGAGGTGCCCAGGTCGCGCTCGACCACCAGGACGCCGACGCTGAGCAGCCAGATCGCCACCACCGGGCCCAGCACGCGGCCGGTGGGCAGTTGCAGCCGCCACACCCGGCGGCCCGCGTACGCCAGCGCCGCGCGGTTGGCCGACAGGTAGGCGGCGAAGAAGACCGCGAGCAGCACCTTGGCGAACTCGCCCGGCTGGAAGGAGAATCCGGCGACCCTGATCCAGATCTTCGCGCCGTTGATCGCGGGGAAGAAGATCGGCAGCACCATGAGCAGCAGCGCGGCGGTCACGCTGATGTACGCGTAGCGGGCCGGTGTCCTGTGGTCGCGCAGCGCCAGCACCACCGCGATGAACAGCGCCACCCCGAGCGTGGACCAGATCAGCTGGGTGGGCGCCGCCCGGCCGCCGAGCACCGGCTCCAGGTCGAGGCGGTAGATCAGCACCAGGCCGAAGCCGTTGAGCAGCACGGCGATCGGCAACAGCAGCGGATCGGCGTAGGGGGCGCGGGCCCGGACCGCGAGGTGGGCCAGGAGCGCGAGCACGCCCAGGCCCGCGCCGTAGGCCGCGGCGTCGGGCGGCACCGCGCCGTTCCTGGCCAGGCCGACCTCGGCGTAGCCGTACACCGAGATCAGTACCGCGGCGACGATCAGCGACAGCTCCACACCGCGGCGGCGGGGCATCCGCAGGGCGGCCGGGGGAGCGTCCGCCGCCGCGGCGCTGGTTGCGCTCATGGGCTGCAACCTAGCAAGGGGTGGGGTGTATGTCCCTTAAGTCGGCTTCCCGGTGGGCCGCCGATGCCTCACGGGGCGCTGTCGGAGGTGCCGCGTACGCTGGCCGAGTGACACCCCCGGACGAACTCGCCGACCTTCCGTACGCCGATCTGCTGCGTCCTCACACCGGCCCGCTGGCCGTCGAAGGGGACTACGACACGGTCCACTTCGACCGCCTCGCCTTCGAGGACGAGGCGGCCAACGGCTCCCGCTTCCTGGAGTGCGCGGTCACCGACTGCACCTTCACGGACACCACCCTGCGCCGGTCCCGGATCAACGACCTGTGGGCCACCGGCAGCCGCTTCACGGGCGTCTCGCTCGCCGAGAGCGACTGGCTGGACTCCTCGCTCACCGCCTGCTCGCTGGCCGGCGTGGAGGCGTTCGGAGCCGTGCTGCGCCGGGTCACCTTCCGGCGCTGCAAACTGGACTCCGTGAATCTGCGCGCCACCGCCCTGCACGACGTGGCCTTCGAGGACTGCGTCCTGCGCGACGTCGACTTCGGCGAGGCCAAGCTGAACGGGGTGACCTTCCCCGGCAGCAGCATCGAGCGCGCCCGGCTCGGCCGCGCGACGCTGAAGAAGGCCGACCTGCGCGGCGCGGTCACCATCGACCTCGCCGACGGATACGAGTCGCTGCGCGGCGCCGTCATCAGCTCCTCGCAGCTTCTCGACCTCGCCCCCGCGCTCGCCCAGACCCTGGGCATCACGGTCACGGACCGATAGGAGAATTCACTCATGAGCAACCCCGTAAGCCTCTACGACATCCCCCTGAACACCATCGACGGCGACCCCACCACCCTCGGCGCCCACGCGGGCAAGGCCGTCCTGGTGGTCAACGTCGCCTCCAAGTGCGGCCTGACCCCGCAGTACGAGGGCCTGGAGAGGTTGCAGAAGCGCTACGCCGACCGCGGCTTCACCGTCCTCGGCGTGCCGTGCAACCAGTTCGGCGGACAGGAGCCCGGCACCGCCGAGGAGATCCAGACCTTCTGCTCCACGACCTACGGCGTCAGCTTCCCGCTGCTGGAGAAGGCGGATGTCAATGGCGCGAACCGGCATCCGCTCTACGCCAGGCTGACCGATGTGCCCGACGCGGCCGGAGAAGCCGGTGACATCACCTGGAACTTCGAGAAGTTCCTGGTCAGCGCCTCGGGAGAAATCGTCGGGCGTTTTCGGCCGCGGACCGAGCCCGAGGCTGCGGAGGTCGTTGGGGCGATTGAGGCACAGCTTCCGTCGTGACCTTGCCACGTGCTTAGATGCGCGATTGCGCCATGGCAGAATCCGGCCGGTCCGTGGACATTGTCCGGATCACCCTGTTCCTGGTTCGCTCTTCTTACCGCCCCAAGCGAGGAAGGGACAGCGGCAGTGCAGGAGATTGATTTCCGTAGCGGACACCTTTGTGTCGAGACGGACCCTGCCCTGTGCGTTCCTTGCCAGGAGCGGTTGGATCGGCAACTCGCCTTGCTTCCCCGGGTATACGGCGAGTTGGAGGTGGCACTCGTACCGGCGCCGAACTCCGGCGACCGACTGACCGGCACTGCCCGGCCCGGCATCCCCCTGAACGGGCCGGCTGTCGAGGCGCGCGCCGCCATACGAGGCACACTCGCCTCCTGGGCCGATCTGATTGTCGAGGGCCGCACCGTCCGTCTCCCCCTACGGACGGTGCCGGCCCTCGCGGCCTTCCTGCGCCGCCACCTCGGCTGGCTCGCCGTACATCCGGCAGCCGAGGACGCGGCCACGGACATCGATGAACTGGTGCGGCGGTCCCTGCGGATCGCCCGCCCCTGTCAGGAAGTGACATCGGCTCCCTGAGCCCCCAGGATTCCCCCCACAATGCAGGAAACGCTGTACGGCCCGTGAATATCGCTCACGGGCCGTACAGCGCTGTGCGGGTCTTGGCGGGTCTTGCGGCGCCGGGGTCCGGCGGGGAAACCAGGACCTGGTGGCGCGGAGAGCTCGGGGAAATTAAACCGACAGTGATGACACGGTCACATCGGTCGGGGCGATATTCGGGAACCAGTTCCCGGCGGGGACGGCGTTCGGGAACCAGTTGTCGGGGGAGACGGCCACGGCGCTGGGGAACCAGTTCACGGGTACGGCACCCGGGAACCAGTTGTCGGGGGATACGGCGCTCGCGGTGGGGAACCAGTTCGCCGGTACGGCGTTCGGGAACCAGTTGTCCGGGCCGGTGTCCGCGCTGGCGCCGGGGAACCAGTTCGCGGGCTGAGCACCGGGGAACCAGTTGTCCGGGGCCACCGACGTGTCCGCGGGTGCACTGGGCGCCGGAGTGGAATCCGAACCGGCGTCGGCGAAGGCGACGGTTGTTCCGATAGCCGACGACAGAGCGAGCACCAGGGCGGCGACGGCGGAAATCTTGGTCGTGTGCCGGATGCGCGACATCGTGATCCTTCGTTGGGAGGGCAGGCGCTCAAGGGGGTGATAGGTACGCGTAGCCCTGCCGATGATGTCAAAATCGGACAGGGCCAGGCCAGATTCCGGTTGTGCGTAAGTGCGCAATGGCGCGAATGCGCAGGTCAAATTAGCCCATGGGCCGCAGCGAGGACTCCCGCCTGGAACCGGCTGTCCGCCTGGAGATATCGCATGATCTCTGATACCAGGCGACTCACAGTGCGCAGGGACACCCCTAGTTTGCGCGCGATCCGCTCATCTGTCAGCCCGTTGGCCAGAAGTCGCATCGTCGTGCGGTGCTGTTCGGTCAGCTCGCCCCCCGAGTCGAAGCTCCCCGCCGACTTCGCCGAGTACGGCACCGCGCGCAGCCAGCAGTCCTCGTAGAGCGCCACGTACGACCGGACCAGGGCCGCGCCGCGGACGATGACCGCGGGGCCCGAAGGGTTGTCGGGATTGGCCGAGACAAGCGCGCTGTGCGAATCCGCTATCAGGAGGTCGAAGGGGACCTGGGTCGCCAGCCTGACCTCGACTCCGACCGCCGAGAGTTCCGTCAGGTATTTACGTTGACGTGGCGCGGAATTAATGCTCTGCCCGTATACGGCGCGGACTTTCACGCCCCGCTCGATAAGCGCGCTGTCCGCGGCGATGGAATGCACGAGAACTTCGGCGGGCGGCAGCGGTCCCGGATGCATCGAACCGGTGGATTCCGTGATGCGCGCATTGAAATCGCCGATGGACTGCCGCTTACGGTTTTCCCCGATGAGGAGTTCCACCTCGATCTCCGCCGCGTCGCGCAACACCGCGGGGCGGTAGCGCTCCATCAGCGACTCGGCCGCCCGCACGATCGAGGACAACTCGTCGCGCTGGGCCTGGAGCGCCTCGCGCTGCCGGGCCAGCAGGCCGATCAGGGCGGTGTCGGGCTCCACCGAATCGACCTCCTCCGGCACCCGACCGGCGCGTATGAGCCCCAGCTCCCGCAGCTCCGACCAACCGGCCCTGGCCTCGGCGTCGGTCAGCCCGATGCCCGCGGCCGCCTTCTCCGGGGCTATGGATCCGTTGGTGCGCAGCGTCTGGTACAGAGCGAGACCGATGTCCTCGGCATCCGCCCCGCCACTGCGAACAACTCCCGCCACGGCTAGCCCCCTCTCGTCACCGCGGACCGGTCCCGTGGGTCGGCCCGCGGCGTGCCGACAGCACCCGAAGCGACTCTAGCAACGGTTCTGTCCTAAGCCGGCGGACGAGTGTTCGCCGCCGGTTCCATGAGTGCTTCCAGGAGTGAGGGGTATTACCGGCGCGGCCCGGCGACCGGAAGCCCGCAAGTGCGACTTTTCCGGTTGCACATCGCCTATTCGTCGCCCGCGTCGAATGGGTGCGGAGGCGCAGGGCGCCAACGTGGGAAACATCCTCTTGGGCACACGTCGGCATGTCAATACCTGTTTTTGACACTGGCCACCGCATCGTCGCACCTCCACGCATACATGGTCGGGCACCATCGGTCGCCACGCCAGTGACCCTCACCCCGGCGGGCGCGCGCCGCCCGCCGTGTGATGCGCTGGGAGAGAGACGGAAAAGGGGTGCGGACCGATGGGACAACCGGTTCCCGTGGCGTTGATCGGTGCGGGCAAGGTGGCGCACGCGGCGCATCTGCGCGAGATGCGGGACCTCCCGGAGCTGCTGCGCCCGGTCGCCGTCATCGACCCCGATCCGGCGCACACCGCGGCCGTACGGGCCTGGTTTCCCGGTACGCGGGCGGGTGCCGGGTCCTGTGCGGCGGACGGGGCCGGTGGGGTGACACCGGCCGGAACCGGGAGCCCGGTCGGTGGCGTGCGCCCGGCGGACGGTGTCGCCGTCTGCCGGACGCTGGACGAGGCGGTACGGGCCGGGGCGCGGGCCGCGCTGGTCTGCACGCCGTGGTGGACGCACCGGGACGTGGTCCTGGGCTGTCTGGAACGGGGCCTGCCGGTGCTCTGCGAGAAACCGGTCAGCCTCGACCTCGCGGAGATCGACGAGCTGGCGGCGGCGGAGCGGCGCTCGGGGGTGCCGGTGGCGGCGGGTTACATGAAGCGGCACGACCCGGTCGTGGCCCGCTTCCTCGACCACTGCCGGGAGCACCTGCCCGCCGTCCGCCGGATCACCGCCGACATCCACGACCCCAACGCGCCGCACCAGGTCGAGCACCTGCTGCCGTATCCGCCGCCGCCCTTCGGCCCGCAGCCGCCGCCGGCCGAGGCGGCGCTGGTCCGCGCGCTCGGCCCCGGAGTGACGGAGGCGGTGGCGGAAGCGACGGAGGCGACGGAGGCGACGGCGGTGGCGGCGCGGCGGCGTGAGGCGTACGCCCGCGGCCTCGGCGGCTCGCTGATCCACCAGGTCAATCTGGTGCACGCGATCCTGGCGGGCGGGGACCTGCGGCTGCACGGGCGGCTGCTCGACGCCACCGGCTGGGCGGGTACGAGCGCGGTGAGCGCGCGCTGGCGCCCGGCCGACGGCCTGCTGGTCGACCTCACCCATGTACGGCTGCCCGGGCACCGCCGCTACCGGGAGACGCTGGAGTGCGTGGCGGAGGACTCGGTGGCCACGCTCACCCTGCCCTCGCCGTACGCCCGCGACGAGGCGGCCACTTTGCACGTCGACACCTGGGACGCCGGGCCGGGCCTCGGGACGCGGCGCACGTACACCGCGGAGCCGGGGCGTACGGGTTTCCGTCGGCAGCTGGTGGCGTGGGCGGGGAGCCTGCGCGGGGACGGGAGCGGCGGGGGTGTCGGCGGGGCCGGGGTCGGGGTCGGTGCCGGGATCGGGGTCGGCGGGGGCGTCGGGGGTGGTGCCGCGCTGCCCGGTCTGCGCGAGGTCAGGCAGGACACGCTGGCCGTCCGCGAGGCGGCGCTGCGCCTCACCTGACCCACGAGGGCCATCCGTCGGCTGCTGTCACACATTGGCCTAGACCTATTGCTGCGGCCTGTAGTCAACGGCTAACGTTCGATCACGGCGCGCGGCCCGAACAGCTCTGATCTGGACGTCTGATCCGCACACGCAAGCCCCCTTCCCTCCCCCCGCAGGCGCTTCCGCCTGCCCGGAAAGGAGTTGTGCACATGACCAAGCGACTGATGGCCCGCACCGGAACACTGGTGGCCACCGCCCTGCTCGGCCTCGGCGTCTTCGCCGGCGCGGCCCAGGCTTCCCCGCCGCCCGGCAGCGGCTTCATGTTCATGGGCTACTTCCCGACCTACGCGTCGTGTGTCGCCCAGGCACAGGCCAACGCGCCCATCCACGGCCCGGTCTACATCTGTGAGTTGGGCACCAACAACTTCTACCTGCTCTGGATGCACTGACCTCGCGTCAGGCACAGGGCGAGGCGGGCCGGTCGTTCACGGGGGCGGCCGACTCGCTCGTACGAAGGGGTGTTCCGCCGACCGGGCGGGGCGCCCCTCGGCGTTCTCCCCCAAGTCCGCGGTTCCGTAAGGCCGTACGTCGGTACGTCGGTACCTCCGCACGTGGCGCGAGGCCGTGTCCGCGTCACGTACGCACGCTCGCCGTCAGACCTCGTGGCGGTCGGCGGCCGGGTGGTCGAGGGCGACCCTGGCCAGATCGACGCGGGAGCGGACGCTGAGCTTGCGGTAGGCGCGGGTGAGGGCGGCCTCGACGGTCTTGACGCTGATCACCAGGGTCGCGGCGATCTCCCGGTTGCTCGCGCCGCGCGCCGCCAGCGCGGCGACCCGGCGCTCGGCGTCGCTGAGCGCGGTGAGCGGCGCGGCTCGGTCGTGCGCACGGCCCGGCGGGTCGACGCGGTCGAACCCGTCGTACCCGCCGAGCCGGTCGAGCCGGTCATCGCGGTCGACGCGGTCGGCCTCGGCGTCGGTCAGCGCCAACCACGGGTGCGCGCGGGCCGCGCGGAAGACCCGCGCCGCCGCGTCGAGCGCGGCCCGCGCCGCCCGCGGATCGCCGCGCCTGGCGTGCAGCCGTCCCAGCGCCAGCCGCGCCCTGCCCTCCTCCAGCGGATACGGCAGCGCGGTCAACGTCGTGACGGCCGCCCCGAGTTGGGCCACCGCCGCGTCCGAGTCGCCGCGCGCCTCGGTGACCAGCGCGGCGGCCCTGTCGAGCACGGCGAGCAGCCCGCGGCGGCCGAGCCGGGCGGCCTGCGCGCGGGTCGCGGCGACCAGGTCGGCGGCCTCGTCGGTGGCGCCCGACCTGACCAGTGCTTCGGCGAGGTCCGCTTGCCAGCGGCGCATCGCCGGATCGCCCTGCCCCTGTCCCGTCTCCAGCAGCCTGGCCCGCTGGAGCGCGTGCACGGCCGCGGCCGTCTCGCCGCGCAGCAGCCGCACATGGCCCTCCGCGTGCAGCGCCCTGGGCAGGAAGAGTTGGTCGTCGTCGTCCTCGCTGTGCCGTCTGGCCCGGTCGGCGGCGGCCAGCGCCCGTTCCGTACCGCCGCCCGCCGCCTCCGCGAGCGCGACCGCGTACCAGGCGGGGCCCTGGCTCAGCCCGCCCTGTTCCGCGATCCGCAGGCTCTGGTGGGCCAGGTCGAGGGCGCGTTCGCAGCGGCCCCGCAGGATCTCCACCTGGGCGAGGCCCGACAGGCACTGGCACAGGCTCTCGGCCGAGCCGCGCCGCCGTACCGTGTAGACCAGCGCCCGCAGTTCGGTCCGCGCGTCGTCCAGCCGGTCGTGCAGCAGATGGCGGCGGTGCTTGAGGAAGACCGGGCCGTTGTGGTCGAAGAGCACGCGCGGGTCCTGCGGCCCCGCCAGCGCGGCGGCCAGGGTGTCCTCGGCCTCCGGGCGGCCGAGGTAGAACTCGACGGCCGCCTGCTGGCTGAGCGCCGACAGTTCGGTGCGGCGGTCGCCCGCGCTCCTGGCCAGTACGGCCGAACGCGCCGCGTGCGTATGGGCCTTGACCGCCGTGCCCTCCACCATCCAGGCCCGCCAGCTCATCCGGTGGTGCAACTGGGCCAGCAGCCGCGGGTCGTCCCGCGCGTCCTCGAGCGCCTGCGGGAAGACGTCCGCCACTTCGGCCATCGCCTGGCCGCACGAGTCCACGATGACCATCCACGCCCTGACCCGGTCCGCGGGCCTGCCCGGTTCGGCCGGCGGTTCGTGCAGCACCTCGTGCGCGATACGGCGGGCCAGCGGGTAGTCGCCCGCCGCGACCGCGTCCTCCGCCGCCGTCAGCAGCCGGTCGGTCTCGGCCGCCGCGTCCCCCGGCGGAGTGCGGTCGGCCGCGAGCCGCCCGAGTCTCGCCGCGGTCGCGGGGGAGCCCCGGCGGCGCGCCGCGGTCGCCGCCGCCGACAGCGCGGCGGCCACCTCCGCGTCCCAGCCGGGCGTCAACGACGCCAGGTGGTGGGCCCGTTCGACCGGATCACCGGCCGCCGCCGCGAGCGCCGTGTGCACCCGCCGCCGCTCGTCGGGCTCCGCGTCCTCGTACACCACCCGCGCCAGCAGCGGCGGTACGAAGCGCACCGCCCCGCCGTCCGGCACCGGCTCCACGACCCCCTGCCGTACCGCCTCGGCCAGTTCGGCCACCGCGTTCTCCCGCCCCGCCCGGCGCAACAGCCGTACGGTCGGCCGCTCGGCGGCGCTCGCGGCGAGCACCGTGGTCCGCGCCCCGGCCGTGAGACCTGACACCCGGCCGAGCAGCGACTCGCGCAGCGAACGGGGTACGGGGAGCGGCCCCGCCGTCTCGCCCTCGCCGAGCGCGCGGGTCAACTCCAGCGCCACGTAAGGGTTTCCGCCGCTCTCGGCGTGCACGCGGGCCGCCACCGCGCGCCCGCCGAGCAGTTCGGCCACCTCCCGCTCGGTCATCGGCGGCACGTCCAGCACCGCGGCCCCTTCGGCTCCCGTCCACGCGGCGCCGTCCGCGCGGAGGGCGACGGCGGTGGTCAGCGGCAGGCGGGCGGCGCGGCGGGTGGCGAAGGCGAGGAGGGCGGCGGTCGGTGCGTCGAGCCACTGGACGTCGTCCACGGCCAGCAGGACGGGGGAGCGGGCGCAGAGCGCGGTGAGCAGGCGGAGCAGGGCCAGGCGCAGGGTGAGCGGGTCGGGGGGAGCGGCCCCGGCCGCTGCGGGCGGGCGGCGCAGGGCGGCGCGCAGCGCGTCGCGTTCCGGCGGCGGGAGGTCGGCGAAGGCGGTGTCCCCGACGTCGGACAGCAGGTCGATGAGGCCGACGTACGGCAGGTGCCGCTCGGCGGGGGAGGGCGCGCAGCGCAGGACGCGGTGGTCGGCCGCGGCGTGTTCGTCGGCCAGCGCCGTCAGCAGGGTGCTGCGGCCGATTCCGGCGGGGCCGGTGAGCAGGACACCGGCGCCGCCGCCGAGCGCGGCCCGCGCGGCGGTCATCAGCGCGGCGCGGCTGCGGACCGCAGCCCGCCTCGTGGGGGTGGGGCGGGCGGCGGTCCTGCCTGCGGAACGCGTCGCTTCTGTCATGCCCGGGGCCCTCCCGACACGGCGTGGGCCCCGATCATCAGCTTCGATCGTGCACCTGTCAAGAAGGCGTGACGGTCGTCGGAGGCGTCGCGTGTGGGGCACCCCGTCCGGGAACCGCCGCGGCTCCCGGACGGGGGCGAGAAGTGAGGGGCCGGGTCCCGGCCGGGCCTGGACCCGGACCCGGCCCCTCGGCCTTGAGGGCCGGCGGCCCGGGGCCGGTGGCGCGGCCCCGGCCGTCGATCCGCCGGACAGGCCCTAGCCGTCGATCCGGTGCTGCGTCCAGAAGGACGTCAGGTCGACCGTGGTCGCCGCCTGGGCCGCGGCCTTGAACTCCGCGGTGGTGGAGACGCCGTACCAGTGCGACTGCGCGTAGCCGCGCAGGAGTTGGGTCATCGCGGTGTCACCGATGAGGCGCCGCAGGTCGTGCAGGGCGCACTTGCCGTAGTTGTAGACGACCGTGCCGTAGCGCGAGGAGTGCGCGTCCCAGTACGCCATCGAGTTGGTGATCTTCTCGGCGGAGGACGCCCAGGAGACGCTGTTCCAGCAGCTCGCGCCGGTCTTGCCGAGCGCCAGGTCGGTGGAGTAGTCCGCGAACGACTCGTCCAGCCACGGGCTGTTGTACTCGTCGTCGCCGACGATCCCGTACCACCACTGGTGCCCGATCTCGTGGGTCAGCGCGGTGGTGTCGACCAGGTCGAGCACGAAGCCCGGGTACTCCATCCCGCCGAACCAGAAGTTGTTGTCCAGCACCGCGTCGATCTCGCTGTACGGGTAGGCGCCGAAGCGGCCCGCGTGCGCGTCCACCGCGTTCTCCGAAACGGTCAGCATGGAGTTGGAGTTGGCGGTGCTGATGCCGCTCACCGCGTACACGTTCACCTTCACGCCGCCCGGCGACGTACCGGAGACCTTGCTGAACGGGCCCGCGGCCCAGGCGAAGTCGCGGACCTTGCTCGCCGTCGCCTTGGTGACGGTGCGGCCGGAGGCGCCGGGGGTGTCCACCGAGGTGCCGGTCGCCGGGACGGAGATGCCCGTCGGGTGGTCGAGCGTCACCGAGAAGTCGGCGGCCAGCGAGTAGAACGCCTCACCGTTGTTGGTGTACGGGTCGAGGTGCCAGCCCGCCGCGTCCCGGATCGCCAGCACCGGCAGCGCGTTGCCGATGAAGCTGAAGGAGCCGTCCTTGCCGAACCGGTCGGCCCCGCTGGGCACCACGATCTTCAGGTCGAACCCGACCGTGCCGCTCTGCCCCTGGGCCAGCGCCGCGGGCAACGTCACCTTCAGCGCGGTGCAGTTGACCGTCAGGGCGGACGCGGTGCCGCCGGTCACGTTGGTGACGGTGATCGGCGTCGTCGGGCAACTGCCGTGGTAGTTGTCCCACAGCCGCAGGTACACCTCGGTGAGCGGCGTGGCCGAGGCGTTGGTGAAGTTCACGCTCTCGTGGCCGTTCCAGGTGCCGCCGGTCGTGTCGCTGGTCAGGCTGACGGTGTACGCGGGCGCCGCGGGCGTACGGGTCGCGTCGGCCGCCGGGGGCGGTGTGGTGTCGCCCGAGGTGTTCAGCGCGATGTCGTCCAGGACGAAGCTGGTCTGGAGGCCGGAGTCCTCGGTGCCGGTGAAGGCCAGGGTGACGCTCTGCCCGACGAACGCGGACACGTCGACGGTCCGCTGCACATAGCCGGTGGCCGCGTCGAGGTTGGAGTACGTCGCCACCGTGGTGCTGCCGATCTTCGCGGTCAGCTTGTCGTAGGCGGTGGTGGTCGTGGTCTCCGCGGTGTCGATGTGCAGCCAGAAGGTCAGGCTGGCGGCCGAGCACCCGGCGGGGATCGTGACGGCCTGCGACAGGCTCTCGGTGTGCGTGGAGCCGTACCCGTTCAACCAGGCGAACTGGGTGCCCGCGTGCGCGCTCTGCCCGCCGCCGGTGGTGATCACTCCGGTGGAGCTCGTCCAGGGTGAACTGCCGGACTCGAAACCGCCGTTGGCGATCACCTGGGTGGGGGTGCAGGCGGCCGGGGCGGCGTGGGGGGCGGTCCGTGGGGGTGGTGCGGCCTGCGCGGGCGCCGCGGCGACCGCGCCGCCCGCGACGAGGACGCCCGCGGCGGCGACCAGGGACAGAAGTCTGTTTCTCATCGGATCCTCTTGTGGGGTAGGCGGATGAGCCGACGGCGGAGGGTCGGAAGGCGGGTGGCGTGGGTGGCACCCCGGGTGGGAGTCTGCACAGTGCGCTCACAGGAAGTAAGGCCCGCCGGAAATCCGTAGGGATATCCCTATGCGCGCGGCTTCGAAGCGACATCGAAGCGGGCTCGAAGCGGCTTCGGTGCCACGCGCAATCGTATGAGCGCGCGCGGCGCCGATTCGCGGGTGCCGAATGCCCGCGTGTCGAATGACCGGACATGTGCCGCCGGCACGCGCCTCCACCGGGCTGACGGAGCGTCAATGAGAAGCGGGAGCGCTCCCGCGCGAATTGCGACCGGCTTTCAACCATGTCATACAACTGCCCCTCTGGCCTGGGGAGTTGACGCATCGCCGCTGCTAAACCTGGATCGAGGTGTCACGTATGTGGCGTAGGTCACGTGATTGCCTCGCCTGAACCGGGCGGCGGACAGCCCCCGTTGTTTACTGTCGGGGAGTGGGCGGAGCGTCAATATCCGGCCGATCACCGCGAGCTCATGAAGCCCGGCGAAGGGAGTGACGATATGAACGGTCAAATTCGGTCGGGCGATTGGCGTGTTCAGCCCATTCGGCACCTTCTGCGTTGAAGGTCTTCATTGGGAGTTGGGGAGTAGCGTGTACGGGGACAAGCTTCTTACTGACCGTCAAGGATTGAGTCGGTTCGACAGGGGACGGGGTGGCGGCGCGGGTCTCGCGCCACTGGAGCGCTCGGCGCTCAGCACCCTCACCCCCCGCGAGCGCGAGGTACTGAGCGTCATGGGCTTCGGCGAGGGCAACAGGGCACTCGCCTCCCGGCTCGGTATCGCCGAGCGCACCGTGAAGGCGCATCTGACGAGCATCACCCGGAAGCTGGGGCTGCGCTCCAGGGTCGAGACGGTGCTCGTGTCACTGGAGTGGGCCGAGGATCTACGCCGCGTGGAGTGACATCCGCACGGACCCTGTGAAGCGCCCCGCGGCAAGGCCCGCCGCCCGGCACGGCACAGGGGCCGTCGTGCGGTACGCGGCGTGACCGCGTTCCCCCGCGCTCACCCGCGCGAGGTGATCACGCCGCCGACGCGACGGCGGCGAAGCGCAACGCCACCTGACGCCATACGTCGGCCGCGGCCGCGTCGTCCCGCACGGCGGCGCGGTGCAGCTCGTCGCGGTCCACGCCGTGCCGCCGCAGGCGTTCGACGTTCCACCCGCGGATGCGGTCCGCCGTGGTCTCCGGGTGGAACTGGACGCCCCAGGCGTTCTCGCCGACCCGGAACGCCTGGTACGGGCAGCGCTCGCTCTCGGCCAGCCACCGCGCGCCGTCGGGGAGTTCGACGATGGCGTCCACATGGTTCTCGATCGCGGTGGGATGCTCGGGCAGCCCGGTGAACAGCGGGTCGTCCGCCGCCTCCTGACGCAGCGTCAAGGTCGTGCTGCCGAATTCGGGCCGCCCGTGCTCGCCGCGCACCGCGCCGCCCGCGACCTGCGCCAGCATCTGGCCGCCGAGGCAGATCCCGAACACCGGTGTGCCGGCCTCCAGCGCCTGCCGCACCAGCTCGCGCGTGGCCGCCAGCCACGGGGCCCGCTCGTCGTCGTCGGGCAGATAGCCGCCGCCGAGCACGATCAGGGGGCGCCGCCCCAGCCGCTCGGGCACCTTCTCGCCGTCGTACGCGGCGACCACGTCCACGCCGACGCCGCCCTCGCCGAGCCAGCCCTCCCATCGGCCGGGCCCTCCGGATGCCCCGTGCTGCACCACCAACGCCGCCGTCACGCCCGTACCTCCGCTCGCCCGCCCGTCGTCCGCACCCATGATCCCCCGCGCCCCGCTCCGGAGCCACCCTGCCCCCTGTGACCCCCGCCACCGCGGAAGACCGTGCCGCCGCGGAAGGCCCTGCCCCAAGGAAGGCCCTGCCCCAAGGAAGGCCCTGCCCCCAGGGAAGGCCCCGCCACCGCCCCGCCCCCGCCCCCGTCCCGGCCGCCGGAACCGGGACGGACGCCGGGACCCGAAGGGTCGGCGCGTTCAGAACAGCGTGTCGTGTTCATGTTCTTGACGCTCTTCCTGGGTGAGCGCAGACTTCGAGGCGTTTGCGTTCACCTCCTGAATTCGCCGGCAATGACGCCCCTTTGGAGAACGTATGCGCATGGCTCGTCTCGCGGTCGCAGCAGCCGCTGTCACCGCCCTCGCCGTACCGCTGGCGCTGGCAGGACCCGCGTCCGGCAGCACCGGGCCCGCCGGAGCCGGGCAGCGACCCTGGCTCAACTCCCGGCTCCCGCTGGAGAAACGGATCGATCTGCTGCTCGGGCAGATGACCAACACCGAGAAGGCCACGCTCATGACGGCGGTGGGCGTGCCGAGCGGGTCGCACGCCACCGGCTACATACCGGGCATCGACCGCCTCGGCATCCCCGGCACGCAGTTCACCGACGGCCCCGGCGGCGTACGCGACGGGCAGCCCGCCACCGCGCTGCCGTCCCCGGTCTCGCTGGCGGCGTCCTTCGACACCGAACTCGCCAGGCGGTACGGCACGGTGATGGGCTCGGAGGCCAAGTCCCGCGGCTACCAGGTCATCTACGGCCCCATGGTGAACATCGTGCGCACCCCGCTCGGCGGGCGCGACTTCGAGACCTTCGGCGAGGACCCGGCGCTGGCCGGTGACATCGGCGCGTCCGAGATCGACGGCATCCAGAAGCAGGGCGTCGCCGCGCAGGTCAAGCACTACGCGGGCAACAACCAGGAGAACGGCCGCACGACGACCAGCTCGAACATCGACGAGCGCACGCTGCACGAGATCTACCTGCCCGCCTTCGAGAAGGCCGTCAAGGACGCCCACGTCTGGTCCCTGATGTGCGCCTACAACAAGGTCAACGGCACCTACGCCTGCGAGAACGCGCAGATCCTGCGCGACATCCTGATCGACACCTGGAAGTACGACGGCGTCGTCGACACCGACTACCCGGCCAACCACAGCACCGTGGCCTCCGCGCTGGCCGGTCTCGACCAGGAGTTCAGCGGCACCACCTACTTCCAGCAGCTCCCGGCGGCCGTCGCGGCCGGCCAGGTGCCGCAGTCCGTCCTGGACGACGCGGCCCGCCGCATCCTGCGACTGGAGTTCCGCACCGGGCAGTTCGAGGCCAAGACCCCCACCACCGTCGACTACGAGGCCGACAGCGCCTTCGCGCGCAAGGCGGCCGAGGACGGCAGCGTCCTGCTGAAGAACAGCGGCAGCACCCTGCCGCTGGACACCAGGAAGCTGAAGTCCCTGGCCGTCATCGGCCCGAACGCCGAGACCGCGGTCACCGGCGGCGGAGGCAGCTCCGCGGTCACCCCGTACAAGAAGGTCGACCCGGTCTCGGGGCTGAAGGCCAGGCTGGGCAGCGGAGTCGACGTCACCTCGGTGAAGGCGGGCGGTGCCGGCGGCTTCCCGGCGATCCCGGCCTCCGCGCTCACCGGCCTCAAGGGCGAGTACTTCGCGAACAAGACGCTCTCCGGGACGCCCGCGGTCACCCGCGACGACCCGGACATCGACTTCGACTGGGTCCTCGGCTCCCCGGCCGACGGCATCCCCGTCGACGACTTCTCCGCCCGCTGGACCGGCACGGTCACCGCGCCCGCCACGGCCGCGTACACCTTCTCCGCGACCAGCGACGACGGCAGCCGGATCTACCTCGACGGACAGCTCATCGTCGACAACTGGTCCGATCACGCGGCCAGTACGGTCAAGAGCGCGCCCGTCCAGCTCACCGCGGGCGAGCCGCACAGCCTGCGCGTGGAGTACTACGACAGCGCCCAGAACGCCTCGGTGACCGTCGGCTGGTCCGGGGCAGGACTGCCCGACCCGACCATCCAGGCCGCGGCCGACGCCGCCGCCAAGGCCGACGCGGCCGTCGTCGTGGTCGGCGACTCCTCCAGCGAGGGCTCCGACCGTACGACGCTGGCGCTCCCCGGCAACGAGGACGACCTGATCCGCGCGGTCGCCGCCGCCAACCCCCGTACCGTCGTGGTCGTCAGGGCCGGGGCGCCGGTGCTCATGCCGTGGCTCGCCGACGTCCCCGCCGTGCTCGACATGTGGTACCCGGGCCAGGAGGACGGCAACGCGCTGGCCGCGCTGCTCACCGGCGACGCCGAGCCCGGCGGCCGGCTGCCCGTCAGCTTCCCGAAGTCCGACACGCAGACCGCCGTCGCCGCCGCGCCAGGCCGCTACCCCGCGGTCAACGGCGTGTACGACTACAGCGAACGCCTGGACGTCGGCTACCGCTGGTACGACCAGCAGGGCCAGACCCCGCTCTTCCCGTTCGGATACGGCCTGTCGTACACCACCTTCAAGCAGTCCCGCCTCACGGTCGACCACGACCGGGTCGAGGCCACCGCCCGCGGCACCCAGCCGGTCCGGGTCTCGGTGGACGTCACCAACACCGGCCGCCGCACCGGCACCGACGTGGTGCAGCTCTACATCGGCTACCCGGCCGGGTCCGGCGAGCCGCCGAAAGCCCTGAAGACCTTCGCCAAGGTCCAGCTCAAGCCGGGCCGGACGAAGACCGTACGGCTGACCCTGTCCGCCGACGCGTTCCGGACGTGGGACGCCGACGCGCACGACTGGACGGTCCTCAAGGGCCGTTACCCGCTGTACGTCGGCCAGTCGTCCGCCGACACCCCGCTGACGTCCGCGGTGACGGTGAGCAGGACGGTCGGCGCGCAGTACACCGCGCTCTCCGTGCCCGCCACCGCCGACGCCGGTGCCTCGTACCCGGTGAAGCAGACCTTCACCAACGCCGGCGACTCGACCGTGCGCGACCTCGCGCTGAGCCTGAAGGTCCCGGCCGGCTGGACGGCGACGCCCGCACCCGGCAAGGCCGTCGGCCGTACGGTCGCGCCGCACTCCTCGGTGAGCGCCACCTGGGTCGTCACGGCGCCCGCGAACGCGGTGCCGGGCGCGGCCACACTGACGGGGAAGGCGACGTACGACCTCAGCGGCAGGCAGAGCAGGACCGCGGACGCCGCGACCACCGTCCCGTACGCGACGACGGCCGCCGCGTACAACAACAAGGGGATCAGCGCCGACAGCGATCCGAGTACCGGCACCCTCGACCCCGCCGGTTACAGCTTCTCCGCCACCCAACTGGCGGCGGTCGGCTACACGCCGGGCGCCACGGTGACCGCGGGCGGACTGCCGTACACCTGGCCGGACACGCAGCCGGGCCAGCCCGACAACGTGGCGGCGGCCGGGCAGGTGATCCGGTTGCGGGGCCAGGGCACCCGCCTGGGCCTGCTCGGCACGGGCATCAGCTCCACGCACGCCGGGACGGTCAAGGTGACCTACACCGACGGCACGAGCGCGGACCTCGCGGTCGTCCTGCCCGACTGGTACAGCAACGCGGCCAGCGGCAACAGCCAGTTGGCGGTCACCACGGCCAACTGGAACCGCCCGCCCGGTGACACGCTCGGCGACCACGCCGTCAGCCTGTACACCACGGGCGGCGCGCTCGACCCGGCCAAGACGGTCGCCACGGTGACGCTGCCGAACGACAGCGGCTTCCACGTGTTCGCCCTGTCGGTCGGCTGAGGCCGATACCGAGGCCGAGGCCGAGGCCGAATCCGAGGCCGAATCCGAGGCCGCGCCCGCGCACAGAGAGCCGCCGCCCGTCCCGGACTCCGGGGCGGGCGGCGGCGTGTGACGCTCACGGCGGAGACGTCAGCTCGCCTCGGACGCGTTCAGCGCGTCCAGCGCGCTCTGCTGGCAGCCGTAACCGGTCCCGGCCAGCGGCCCGTTCCAGTGCGGCCCGTACACGTCCAGCGCGTTGCGGTCGTTGGCGTGCGCCGCGTTCGCCTGCGTGCGCAGATACCCGCTGTACGGACGGTCGGAGAGCTGCTTGTTGAGGTCGCGCAGCCCCCGGACGTACGCGCCCTTGAACGACGCGCCGTCGTTGTCGCACGAGTCGCCCTCGCCCGGCTCGCGCAGCACCCCGCCGGAGTTGACCGCGGTGGACGTGGTCGAGGCGTTGCCGAGGGTGCGCGCGGTGGTCAGCAGCCCGCTGTCGCCGGTCGCCTTGTACAGCTCGCTCAGACCGCCGAGGATCACGCCCTGGTTGTACGTCCACGTCGGCTGGCCGTTGTTGACGCAGGAGTCGTTGAGCCCGTCGTTGACCAGGTGCGAGGAGTTGATCATCCCGCTGCTCTGGAACCAGCTCCACTCGCTCCGCGCCCGCCCGAGATAGACGCTGTCACCGGAGATCCGGTTGTGGAGCGCGGCGTTGAGCTGGAGGTACAGCTCGTTGGTGATGGCGTTCTTGTACGCGTTCGTCTCGTTCCACTGCACTCCGCCGCCGCACTTGCTCGTCCAGTAGCCGAACATGTGGTCGGCGTCGGCGCGGGCGGTGTTCAGGTAGCGGCTGTCGCCGGTCAGGTCGTACGCGTCGACCCAGGCCAGGCCCCACCAGCCGGTGTCGTCCAGGTAGTCGTTCCTGAACTGGCCCTCGCGCGCGTTGACGTTGAGGTCGTAGGTGCGCGAGACCGCGTAGCCGTAGCTGGGCATGCCGCTGGTGCGGATGTTGTCGATCACCGAGGTGAGCGCGTTGGCCGCGGTCCACCAGCCGTTGCCGCCGAACAGCCCGGTGCCGCGGTCCCACTTCATCATCAGCGCGGTGGCGGCGGCCGTGCTCTGGCTCCAGGCGTTCCAGTTGGACCTGGCCCACTGGGTGCAGGCGATCTCGGGCCGGTCGCCCGCCTTGCCGCAGGCGCGCAGCGCGCCGACCCCGTTGGTGTTCCAGTCGTCCACGTTGTACATCAGCGTGCGCCAGCCGCTGTTGGCCGCGGGCGTGACGGTGTCGCCGAGCTTGCTGCCGTTTGTCCAGGTGGCGCCGCCGTCGAAGGACCGGTCGAGCCAGACCTCGTCGCCCGGACTGCCGTTGCCGATGGACGCCCAGCCCATGGCATCGTTGTCATCCACATGAAGTTGAATGCTGCGGGAGTAGATCGAGGCGCTGACGGGCACGCGCTCCGAGGGCGCGGCGGCCGGATCGCGCGCGTCGCAGTACGTGTTGCAGATCGCTGTCGCGGCCTGTGCCCTGAAGGTCGTGGGGACCAGACTCAGCAGCAGGCAGGACAGCACGAGGACGAGGACGCGCGAGGAACGCACGCGCGACGGACGGTGGGGGACCGCGTGGTGAGCGGACAGGTGCGCGGGCATGTGTGCGGGCATGGCTCCGCTTCCCGGCGGCTCGGACGCCGCCTGTGCGACGGATGGTGGGGGGTGGCCGGGACCGGGGACCGGGCCGGGCCGCGGGGTCCGGCCAAGTGCCGTCCTCCGGGCCGTGGTCGAGACCAGAACACCCCTATGTCCTGCCCATGTCAAGATGGCCGCCCTGCGTCCCATGGGACGGATGTTCCCCGGAACGGACACATGTGCGGGATAGGCTTTCCGCGCGACGGCCGGAAACAGTCCCCCCAAGCCCAGCCCCGAAGGGGATCAGGAACTTGATACAGATAGATTCGGTGACCAAGCGATACCCCGACGGCACTGTGGCGGTCGACGAACTCTCCCTTGACATACCCGACGGCTCGATCACCGTACTGGTCGGACCCTCCGGCTGCGGCAAGACCACCACCTTGCGGATGATCAACCGGATGGTCGAGCCCAGCGGTGGCCGGATCCTGCTGGACGGCGCCGACATCCACGCGCAGCCGGTCAACGCGCTGCGCCGGTCGATGGGTTACGTGATCCAGAACGCCGGACTCTTCCAGCACCGCACCATCGTGGACAACATCGCGACCGTGCCGCGCATGCTGGGCTGGGACCGCAACCGGGCCAGGAAGCGAGCCAGGGACCTGATGGAACGCGTCGGCCTGGACGCCTCGATGGCCAAGCGCTACCCGTACCAGCTCTCCGGCGGTCAGCAGCAGCGCGTCGGCGTGGCCAGGGCGCTCGCCGCCGACCCGCCCGTCCTGCTGATGGACGAGCCCTTCTCCGCGGTCGACCCGATCGTCCGCAAGGGGCTCCAGGCCGAACTGCTGCGTATCCAGGCCGAGTTGGGCAAGACCATCGTCTTCGTCACGCACGACATCGACGAGGCCATCAAGCTCGGCGACATGGTCGCGGTGCTGCGGACCGGCGGGAAACTCGCCCAGTACGCGCCGCCGGACGAGCTGCTGACCGCCCCCGCCGACGCGTTCGTCGAGGACTTCCTCGGCACCGACCGCGGCATCCGCCGGCTGTCCTTCTTCACCTCGGCGGGACTCGAACTCACCACCGCGCCGATCATCGCCGTCGACTCGAGCTCCGCCCAGGTCGCCGAGCGCACCGCGGCGTCCGACGCCCCGTACCTCCTGGTCACCGACACCGACGGCAGGCCGATCGGCTGGACCGAGCCCGCCGCCGCGGCCAAGGGCGCCGACCGGCTGGACCGCGCCGATCTGCTGCCGCACGGGCGCCCGTTCGTCTTCGGCGAGGAGTCGCTGCGCGACGCGCTGGACTGCGCGGTGCTCTCGCCCACCGGCTGGGCGGTCGCCGTGGACGACACCGGGCGGGTGGTCGGCGTCACCTCGCAGACGACGATCGCCGAGGCCATCCGCGGCGCCCACGCGGAACGCGGCGCGGGCAGGGGCGCCGCGAAGACCGCCGCGTCCGGCGGGCACGGCGGGTCCGGCGCGAAGGCCGCGGACCCGGCCGACGCCGACCCGGAGACCGCTGCCAAGGCCGCCCGATGAGCGAGTACTTCACCATCCCCAGCGACCTCCAGCACTCCTATCTCGGCCTGATCGGCCTGCACTTGCGCGAGGCGCTGCTCCCGGTGCTCTTCGGCACGCTCATCGCGCTGCCGGTCGCCCAGCTCTGCGTCCGCTTCAAGTGGATCTACTCGCCCGTGCTGTGGGTCACGACCGTGCTGTACGCGATCCCGTCGCTCGCCTTCTTCGTCGTCCTCATCGACTACACCGGCGCGACCGAGACCACCGTGATGATCCCGCTGACCGTCTACAGCCTCGTGCTGCTGGTCCCGGCGATCGTGGACGGCGTCCGGTCGGTGCCCGAGGAGACGATGGCCGCCGCGACCGCCATGGGCCTCGGCCCCGGACGCCGGTATCTCCAGGTGCAGTTGCCCATCGCGGTGCCCGCGATCTTCGCCGGGCTGCGGGTCGCGGCCGTGTCCAGCATCAGCCTGGTCAGCGTCGGCGCCCTGATCGGCAACCAGGGAGCGCTCGGCAATCTGCTCACCGACGGCATGTTCTACCACCGCACACCGCTGGTGGTGACCTCCGTGGTCTCCATCGCCGTACTGGGCATGGCGGTCGACGGCGTACTCGTCCTGATCCGCATGCTGCTCACGCCGTGGATGCCGCGCGGCGGACAGGCCAGGCGCAAGGGCGTACCGCTGTCGGAACCGGCGGAGCCCGCCTCACGACCCGCGCCCACCGCGCCCACCCTGAAGGACGCCGCCCGATGAACGTCCTGCACTTCGTCAACGCCTTCTTCAGCGACGGCTCGCACTGGCACGGCGCCGACGGCATCCCGCACCGGCTGTTCGAGCACGTCCAGTACAGCCTCATGGCCCTCGCCATCGCCGCCGCCATCGGACTGCCGATCGGCATGTTCACCGGCCACACCGGACGCGGTGGGAACGCGCTGGCGGCCATCGCGACCGCCGCGCGGGCGCTGCCCAGCTTCGGCCTGCTGGTGCTGATCACCGTATGGGTCGGCATCGGCCTGACCCCGGTGATGATCCCGCTGGTCGCGCTCGCGGTGCCGCCGATCCTGGTCACCACCTACGAGGCCGTGCGCACCGTCGACCCCTCGCCGGTCGACGCGGCCCGCGGCATGGGCATGAGCACCACGAGCGTGCTCTTCCAGGTCGAACTGCCGGTCGCGCTCCCGCTGATCCTCAGCGGCCTGCGCTCCGCGGCGATCCAGGTGGTCTCCACCGCGTCGATCGCCGCGTACGTCAGCTTCGGCGGTGTCGGCCGCTACATCATCGACGGCCTCTACCAGCGCAACTACGAGAAGGTCGTCGGCGGGGCGACCCTCGTGGCGGGCCTCGCCCTCGCCACGATCGGCCTGTTCTGGCTGGTCAACCGGCTCGTGGTGTCCCCGGGAGTGCGCCGCGGCGGCTGACCGCCGGGCAGCGCGAAGGAGCAGGGGGAAGCCACGCGGGAGCGGTGGGGGAACGGTCGGGGGCCGTACGGCAACGGCCCCCGCTCAGCCCTCCGCGCGCGCCAGCGCCAGCTCCAGGACGACCAGCAGCGCGTCCCGTACCGAACCGCGCTCGCGCGCGTCGAAGGTGAACACCGGCACCTGCTCGGCGATGTCCAGCGCCCAGCGCACCTCGTCCATGGCGTGCTCGACGTGCCCGTCGAAAGCGTTGACGGCGACGGCGAACGGGATCGCCTTGTGCTCGAAGTAGTCGACGGCGGCGTAGCAGTCGTCGAGCCGCCGGGTGTCGACGATGACGAGCCCGCCGAGCGCGCCCTCCACCAGGTCGTCCCACATGAAGCCGAAACGGTCCTGCCCCGGCGTGCCGAACAGGTACAGCTTCAGCGACGCGTCGATCGTGATGCAGCCGAAGTCCATGGCGACCGTGGTGGTCGTCTTGTGCGGCGTGTGGCTGAGGTCGTCCACGCCCGCGGCGACCTCGGTGATGGCCGCTTCCGTGGTCAGCGGCCTGATCTCGGAGATCGACCCGACGGTGGTGGTCTTGCCGACACCGAAGCCGCCCGCGATCACCATCTTCACCGGCAGCGGCGGCCGGACGGCGGTCGGCAGCCCTGAGTCGGTCCTGCGGGCGGCCCGGCCCGCCGGTTCACTCGGTGTCACGTAATGCCCCCCTGGAGTCGGGGATGGTGCGGAGCCCATCGATAACCCTTCGCAGTACGGAGATGTCCTGGGCGATGTCGGAGCTGGGAACGTAGACCGACAGATGGCCGCCGGACTGGAGGTCCTCGGCCAGCACGCGGACCACGTTCAGATGCAGGCGGAGCTTGGCCGCGATCTCCGCCAGCGACTGCGGCACGCGGCAGAGCGCGACGATGTCGTGCTCCTCGAAGGAGAGCCCGTCGAGCGCCCCGACACCGGCCGCGGTCGTCACCACCTGGGTCTCGACCGGGATCGGCGGTCCCGACCTGGTGCCGGCCACCCGGCCCGCGGTGACCAGGAACGGCCGTACCGCGGGTGCCCGGCCGACCGGGTCGTCGGCGGAGCCCGTACGGGACCCCTCGCCGACTGGCGTGTCACCGGCCGCCATGTGCCTGCCTCCTCCTTCTGCTCTCCTCGCTTTTCGCTAGTCCCAGGACCGGCCGCGCGGGGACGGAACGGCGACGCTGTTCTTGAGTTCGAGGACGAGCTGCGGGCTGAGGGCGGCGCCCGCGCGGTTGGCGAAGACCGTCATCTCGTAGGCGATGTTGCCGAGCTTGGCTTCCTTGGAGGTGACGACGCCGAGCACCGCGCCGCTGCCGATCGCGGAGACCAGCACATGGCCGTCCTCCAGATCGATGATCACCTTGTTGAGGCCGCCGAGACCGTAGTTGCCCGCCGCGCCCGCCGCCAGGCTCGTGATGCCGGAGACGATGGCCGCAAGCCGCTCGGAGTCGGCCGCGTCGCGCAGTTGCGAGACGGCGATGAGCAGGCCGTCGGAGGATACGGCGATGGCGTCGACCACGCCCGCGGTCTCGGTGGCGAAACGGTTCAGCAGCCAGGTGAAGTCGGCTGCGGCGGCGCGCAGATCGGCGGGCGGGTCCTGTCCGGCCGGGGTCCCACCTGTCGGCGATGTCACTGGTCCGCTCCTTCCGGAAGCCCTGCTTGGCTGTTCGTCGTACCGGGTGCCGTGCCGCTCGCGACGTCACGGTTGGCCCGCTCCACTGCGGCCTCGAACTCGTCGAGTTCCGAGCGGACTTCTTCTGCGTCTGTCTGACGGGGGGCCCGGCGCGCGGCCGCGCGTCCCGCGTCGGTCAGTGTGGTGGCGAGCGTGGCACCGCGCACCCGGCGGCGCAGCGGACGGGCGCCGCCGTCCTCGCCGTCGCTCGGGGGCCGGTCCTGCTCGGAGTGGGGGGCGGTGGGTCCGCCCGCCGCGGGCGCCGGGGCGGCCGGGGTCTCCTCGGCCGCCTGGCGCTGCGGGACGCGGCGGGGGAGCGGGGTCAGGCCGTCGCGGCCGTCGCCCGGTCCGCCGGGGCCGCCGGGTTCGCCCGGTCCGGCTGATCCTGATCCGTCGCGTCCGTCGTCGCGTCCCGCCGCCGGTTCCGGCGCGCGCGGCGCGGGCACCGGGGCGGGGCCCGCGGGTGTCGTGGGAGTCGTGGGGGAGCCTGCCGCGGGCGTACCGGCCCACGACGGCGCGGTACGGCGTTCGGGCAGCGCGACCGTCTCCTCGGCCTCGACGTGGCGGGGAGCCGCGACGGCCTCCCGCGCGCCGCCGACGGCCTTGGCGGCCGGAGCCGCCCCCTCTGCGACGGGCTCCGCGAACGGGCTCATGAGCAGCAGCAGCGTCGCCGGGATCGTCACCCGGCTGGTGACACCGCCGCCGGGCGTCCGCGTCAGCGTGACCCGTACGCCCCAGCGCCGGGCCAGGCTGCCGACCACGAACAGGCCGAGCACCTTCGTCGGCACCAGGTCGAGGCGCTCGCGGCGGATCAGCCGGGCGTTCTCCTCCGCCAGCCGCTCCGCGCTCATGCCCAGGCCGTGGTCGGTGATCTCGATCAGCGCGCCCTCGGCGCCGTCGCGCACCGACACCTCGACGGGGCTGCGGGCCGGGGAGAACGCCACGGCGTTCTCCAGGAGTTCGGCCAGCATCAGCGTCAGGTCGGCGATGATGTCGGGCGCGACCGTGACGTCGGTGTCCGCGAGCAGCGAGACCCGCTGGTAGCCCTCGATCTGGCCGAGCGCGGCGCGTACGACGTTGGTCAGCGCGGTGGGGCTGGCGTCCAGGCCCGCCTCGCGGATACCGGCGAGCAGCATCAGGCTGTCGGCGTTGCGCTGGAGGCGTACGGCCAGGTGGTCGATCCGGTACAGCCGGTCGAGCAGCGCGGGGTCGGTCTCGCCGCGCTCCAGGGCGTCGATCAGGGTGAGTTGACGGGCCGTCAGGTTGCTGACGCGGCGGCCGACGTTGCCGAACATCTCGGCCACGTTGCGGCGGCTGAGCACCTGGCGTTCCAGCAGCGCCGCCGCGGTGGACTGCACGCGGTTGAACGCCTCGGCAAGGTCGCCGATCTCGTCGTGCGCGGTGACCGGCACCTCCTGGAGGCGCGGCGCCCCGGCGAAGTCCGCGTCGTCGTCGGCGACCCGGGCCAGTTCCTGCCCGGCCACCTCGGCGACCTCCGTCGCGGCCCCGGTCAGCACCTGCACCGGCCGGATCACCGAGCGGCGTACGGCCACGGAGAAGGCCAGCCACAGCACGAACGCCAGCAGCGCGCCGCCGAGCAGCCACGCGGCCCGCCACCAGGCGTCGTCGGACGCCCGGTCGGCGCGGTGCGCGATCTGGTCGATCAGCGAGCCGGTGATCT
Organism: Streptomyces sp. NPDC008317; assembly: GCF_042955955.1. Taxonomy (NCBI): domain Bacteria; kingdom Bacillati; phylum Actinomycetota; class Actinomycetes; order Kitasatosporales; family Streptomycetaceae; genus Streptomyces; species Streptomyces sp. NPDC008317. The sequence goes on along the minus strand of NZ_JBIBFQ010000004.1, from coordinate 458,249 downwards.
TCAGCCGGGTCTGCGCCTGCTTCTGGTAGTCCGGGTAGGACTTGAGGGCCTTGGTGAAGGCCGCCCGCACCTGCGCGGGGCCGCTGGCCTCCAGCGCGCTCGGGTCGATCTGGAGGCCCGCGTACTGGAGCGCGATGCCGTTCCAGACCGGGTTCATCTCGATCCCGGCCAGCTCCGTGCGCTGCGCGTCGCTGGCGAACCGCCCGAAGCGGCTGGCCTGGGAGACGTAGAGCTGCTGGTAGCCGACCGCGTTGTTGAACTCGATCAGCGCGTTGGTGTCACCGGTCTGCGCGGAGAAGACGCTGGTCTCGAAGGAGGCGTGCGCGGCCTCCGCGCGCAGCAGCGAGTCCAGCATGCTGCCGGTGCGGGTCGAGCTGAGGTTCTTGTTCAGATCCAGGCCGAGGCCGTCGATCAGGCCGTCCACGGTCGCGGTGTACGCCGGGTCGATGTTGTCCGCGGGCAGATAGCTCTGCTCGATGGTGCTCCGCAGGCTGCCGAGGCCGTTGATCTCCTTGAGGACCTGGGCCTCCGCGGCGGGCAGCCGCGATCCGAAGGTGGCGCGTACGTTCTCCACCTGCGCGTCCACGGCGGTGCGCGCCTGCCGGTAGGCGACCAGCGACGGGCGCTTGCCCGAGGTGGCCGATTCGTAGCGCACGGACAGCAGCAGAGCCTGCTGGTGCTCGGTCTCGACCAGGTCGACGAGTTCGGCGACCTGGCGGCTGTCGCGGACGAGCTGCGCGGCCGAGGCCGCGTCCTGGGCCTGGCCGACGAGGCCGGTGATCACGTAGGCGAGCAGCATCGCGACCACGACAAGCGGAACGCCGACGAGGACGTTGAGCTTGCGCCGGAACGGCCAGCGGTCGGCGAAGTTCCGTACCCCGCCCCTGACGTGTGGCTCCGGGTCAGGACGTGCCGACCCGTCCACCTCGTGCACGGACACCAAGCCTCCTCCGGAACCGCTTACCGGCTCGCCGACAACCGGACACGACGACAGTGGCGCAAAATGAACGCTTCTGTACGTAACCGGAATGAAGTGACCGGATACTCCCCGCGGTTGTCCGAGCACCTGACCAACGTCGGGGAGACTACCTCCTCTTGACCACGACTACCTGACCACACCATCAATAATTTGTTACGGACACGACCGTACGGAACGGGAATCACCGACCAATCCACCGGTGTTCAGACATCGATGCCGATCGGTGATCAGGCTGCTCTTGACTGACGCGGAAGCGGCTGGATTGGATCGCTGGGTAGCACTCGCAACCGCACGTGTGTACGTACTCGACGTACGTCCGCGTGTGTGGGTGCGCCTACGCCACGAGTACGCCCGATCAGAGACCGAAACTCCCCGAGCCCGGAAGCGGAAATCGTGACCTCTCACGTGAAGAGCACCTGGTCCAGCCCGAGCCACATACGCCGCCTCGCGGCGGTCGCCGTCGTCGCCGCCGTCGCGGCGCCCCTGCTCGCGGGTTGTGGTGACTCCGGCTCCGACAAGGCCAAGGACCCGCTGGCCGGGTCGAAGGCGAGCGGCGACACCGTGGTCGTCGGCTCCAACAACTTCCCCGAGAGCATCCTCATCGCCGACATCTACGGCGAGGCCCTGAAGGCCAAGGGGATCAAGGTCAGCTACAAGCCGAACATCGGCAGCCGGGAGACCACCTACGGCCTGCTGAAGAACGGTTCGCTGACCGTACTGCCGGAGTTCAACGGCGCACTTCTGGCATACCTGGACGCCAAGGCCACGCCCAAGACGGCCCAGGCCACCAACGAGGCGGCACTCGCCAAGCTCGACCCGAAGCTGACGCTGCTCGACATGGCACCGGCCGAGGACAAGGACTCCCTGACGGTCAACGCGGCCACCGCGGCGAAGTACAAGCTGACCGAGAAGTCCACCATCGCGGACCTGGCGAAGTACGGCTCCGAGATCACCATCGGCGCCTCGCCCGAGTTCCAGACCCGGCAGCAGGGCCTGGTCGGCCTGAAGTCGGTCTACAACCTCACGCCGAAGTCGTTCAAGGCGCTCGACGCGGGCGGTCCGCTGACCGCGGCGGCGCTCAAGAACAACAACGTGCAGGCCGCCGACGTCTTCACCACGGACCCGACCATCGAAAAGGAGAAGTTCGTCGTCCTCCAGGACCCGGAGAACCTCTTCGGCTTCGAGAACGTGATCCCGCTGGTCTACAAGAGCGGTCTGTCCAAGGAGGGCGTCGCCGCGCTCAACGCGGTGTCGGCGAAGCTCGACACGGCGGCCCTGCTCCGCCTGGACACCCAGGTGCAGAGCGACAACAAGGACCCGCTGGAGGTCGCCAAGACCTGGCTGACCTCCGTCGGCCTCGGCTGACCGCGGCAGCGGGACCGATACAGCGCAGTGGGTACAGCCTCTGATTCCGAGACGCCGACGCACCGCACGACGGCACCCTCCGCCGAGGAGGGGGCCTTCGTGGTGCTCGACGGCGCCGGCCTGGACGCCGACGCCGTGACGCGGATCGCGGACCGGACGGCCGTACCCACCGTGCCGCCCGAGGCGCTGGCCCGCGCGGACCGCTCCTGGCGGGCCGCGCGGCAGGCCGCCGCCGCGGGCCGGATGTACGGGCGGCACACCGGCGTCGGCGCGAACCGGCTCGTGCCGGTCAGCGACGAGGACCAGGCGGGACAGGACCTGCGGCTGCTGCGCAGCCACGCGGGCGGGGTCGGGGCGCTGCTCCCGGCCCGCCAGGTGCGTGCCGCGCTCGCCGTCCGCGCCAACCAGGCGCTGGCGGGCGGCTCCGCGCTCCAACCGGCCGTCGTGCAGGCCCTGGTGGAGGCGCTGCGGCTCGGTGTGCACCCGGCGGTCAGCGAGTACGGGGCCGTCGGCACCGGCGATCTGACGGCGCTCGCCGAGACCGGTCTCGCGCTGATCGGCGAACGGCCGTGGCTGCACGAGGACTTGGGGCGGCAGCCGGATCCCGCGGACGCCTTCCGCGAGGGGCCGTGGCCGTCGCCGTCGCCGCAGTCCTCGCCGTCGCCGTCGTTCTCGCCGCAGTCCACGCCGTCGCCCTCGCGGGCACCTTCGCAGTCGCCTTCGCCGTCGTCCGGTCCGTCGCCCGACGGTGAAGTGCCGCCGTCCGCCGGTGGGTTGGACCCGGCCGCCGCGCTCGACCCGGCCGCGGTGCCCGCGCCCTTCCCCGGCCGCGTCACCCTCCAGCAGGGCGACGCGCTCGCGCTGATGAGCAGCAGCGCCTTCACCCTCGGGCAGGCCGCGCTGGTCTGCCACGACCTGGACATCCTGCTGCGCGCCTCGCACGCCGTGACGGCCCTCTCGCTCGCCGCCGTCTCCGGCTCGCTCGAGGCGTACGCGGCGCCCGCCCTCGCCATCCGCCCCTATCCGGGCGCGCTGCACGCCGGGGCCGAGGTCCGCAGACTGCTCGGCGTCCCCGACCGGCCGCGCGCCACCGGCCGCCGCATCCAGGACCCGTACGGCTTCCGGGCCTTCCCGCAGGTGCACGGCCCGGCGCTGGAGGCGGCCTGGGCACTGCGCCGGATTCTGGACGTCGAGGTCAACTGCCCCTCGGAGAACCCGCTGATCGGCGAGGAGGGACCGGACGGCGGGCCGGTCGCGTACCACCACGGCGGTTTCATGGCCACGCCCGTCGGGCTCGCGCTCGACCACCTCTGCCTCGCCGTACTCCAGACCGCGCAGCTGTCCGCCGCGCGGCTGACCGCCTTCGGCGACCCCGAGATCACCGGCCTGCGCTCCTACCTCGCCGGGGGCTCGGCGGCCAGCTCGGGCATGATGATCCTGGAGTACAGCGCCAATTCCGCCCTCGCGGAGATACGCGCCAGCGCCGTACCGGCCTCGGCCGGGCACGCGGTGCTCTCGCGCGGCGTCGAGGAGGCCGCGAGCTTCGCCTCCCAGGCCACCCGGCAGGCGCTGCGCGCCGTGGACGCCTACCGGCTCGTGCTCGCCTGCGAACTCGTCGCCGCCGTACGGGCGTTGCGCCTGCACCCGGCGCTTCCCGCGCTGTCGGCGGGCGCCGGTACGCACGCGCCGGTCTTCGCCGTCCTGGACTCCGCGCTGCCGACGGCCACCGAGGACCGGGCGCTGACCCCCGACGTGTCGCTCGCGGTGGACCTGCTGCCGGAGCTGGCGGCGCTCTGACATCCGCCGCCGGGAGCGGGCGGAAGCGGCGGCGCTCTGACATCCGCCGCCAGGAGCGCGCGGAGGCGGCGGCGCTCTGACATCCGCCGCCGGGACCCGCGGAAGGCGACTGACCTGCGGCAGGGCGCCGCGCGGCGGACGGGCGGCACCTGTAGAGTCCGGGTGCATGGCTCAGATCATCGAAGGGGTCTCGCGCACCTTCAACGAGTTCCTGCTGCTGCCCAACCGGACGCGGACGGACTGTTCGCCGGAGGCGGTGGACCTGCGGACACCCCTGGTCCGGCACGCGCGGGACGAGCCGTCGCCGATCGAGCTGCGGACCCCGTTCACGTCCGCGATCATGCAGTCGGTGAGCTCTCCTGAGCTGGCCATCGCGCTCGCGCGCGACGGCGGGCTGAGCTTCCTGCACCACAACCGGCCGGTGGCCGACCAGGTCGCGGACGTCCGCGCGGTGAAGAACTTCAAGGCCGGATTCGTGGTCAGCGACACCAACGTACGGCCGCAGGACCCGCTGGGCCGGCTGCGGGAGCTGATGCGGGCCACCGGTCACAGCACGGCCGCCGTCACCCACGACGGCACCGGCACCGGGCGGCTGCTGGGCCTGGTGACCTCCCGCGACTTCCACCCGCAGCGCCACCGGTCCGACGAGCCGGTCTCCAGCCGGATGGTCCCGGTCGACGTCCTCGCCTGCGCGACCGACGACATCACCTTGTCGCAGGCCAACTCCCGGCTGTGGGACGAGCGTCTGGACTGCCTGCCGGTGGTCGACGCCGAGGGCTTCCTGCGCTACCTGGTCTTCCGCTCCGACTACTCGGACAACAAGCGCTTCCCCCACCAACTGGTCGACCAGGACAAGAGGTTGCGGGTCGGCGCGGGCGTCAACACGCACGACTACCGCGAGCGCGTCCCGCGACTGGCCGAGGCCGGGGCCGACGTGCTCTGCTTCGACTCCTCCGACGGCTTCAGCGACTGGCAGGCCCAGGCGATCGCGTGGTCGAAGGAGCACTTCCCGCGGATCCCGGTCGGCGGCGGCAACGTCGTGGACGGCGAGGGCTTCCGCTTCCTCGCCGAGGCGGGCGCCGACTTCGTCAAGGTCGGTGTCGGCGGCGGTTCCATCTGCATCACCCGCGACCAGAAGGGCATCGGCCGCGGCCAGGCCAGCGCCGTCCTCGACGTCGCCGCGGCCCGCGACGCCTTCGCCGAGCGGACCGGCCAGTACGTGCCGATCTGCTCCGACGGCGGCCTGGTGCACGATTACCACATGTCCCTGGCCCTCGCGATGGGCGCCGACTTCGTCATGATGGGCCGCTACTTCGCCCGCTTCGACCAGGCACCCGGCGCCAAGCTCCCCACCCGCGACGGCTTCGTCAAGGAGTACTGGGGCGAGGGCTCCAGCCGCGCCCGCAACTGGCAGCGCTACGAACAGGGCGGCCAGGGCCTGGTCTTCGAAGAGGGCGTGGACGGTTACGTCCCCTACGCGGGCGACCTCAGCGAAGGTCTCGCCGTCACCGTCGCCAAAATGAAGGCCACCATGGTCTCCTGCGGCGCCCTGACCGTCCGCGACTTCCAGGCCACCGCCCGCCTCACCGTCGTCTCCGAACAGAGCTTCCAGGAAAGCCACGCCACGGTCGCCCTCCGCGACCCCACCGACTCCTTCGACCGCGCCTGACGGTCAGTCACCCGCTGCGGGCGACACCGGCTCGGCCGGTTCCTCGGCTTCCGCCGCCTCGACGGGCGCCAGGACCGCCGCCGGGTCGGGGAGGTGGGGGAGGACTTCGGTGGTGTAGCTCTCGACCGTGGCGTCGAGGCCCACGTCGCGCTGGGCGCGCTCGGAGAGGTACCAGCGGTGTTCGAGGAGTTCGTGGTAGACCTGCGCCGGGTCGACGCGGGCGCGCAGGTCCTGGGGGACGGAGCGGACGGCGGGGCGGAAGACGTCGCGCAGCCAGCGGTGGGCGAGGACTTCGGGGCGGGCGGCGGGCAGGCCGTCGGCGGGGGCGTGGTCGTCCTGGGTGGCCATCCAGGACTCCAGGTCGTTGAGGAGGCTGCGGGCCTGGTTCTCCTCGGTGTCGAGGCCGGTCAGGCGCAGGAGTTGGCGCTGGTGGTGGCCCGCGTCGACGACCTTGGGCAGGAAGGTCACGGTGTCGCCCCCGGGTGAGCGCTCGATCTGCATCTCGGCGACGTCGAAGCCGAGGTCGTTCAGGCGGCGGATTCTGCGGTCGATGTAGTGCCGCTTGCTGGCCGGGTAGACGGACTCGCGGGTCAGCTCGTGCCACAGGTCGGCGTAGCGGCGGACGATCGCCTCGCCGAACGGGACCGGGTCGACCGAGGGGTGCAGGGAGCCGCCCGCTTCGAGGTCCATCAGCTCGCCCGCGATGTTCACCCGGGCCAGCTCGATGTCGTACTCCCGCTGCCCGCGCGTGAGTTCGGGCTGGATCTGCCCCGTCTCGGCGTCCACCAGGTAGGCGGCGTACGCGCCCGCGTCACGGCGGAAGAGCGTGTTGGACAGCGAGCAGTCGCCCCAGGCGAAACCGACCAGGTGGAGCCGTACGAGGAGGACCGCGAGCGCGTCCAGCAGGCGGTTGACGGTGTCAGGGCGCATCGTCGTCTCGAACATCGAGCGGTACGGCAGCGAGCCGTTCAGGTGCCGGGTGATGAGCGCGGGCTCCAGCGGGGTGCCGTCGGCGGCGGCCCGGCCGGTCACCACCGCGATCGGGTCCACGGCCGGTATCGCGAGCCGGTCGAGGTCGCGCAGCAGCCCGTACTCGCGCACGGCCGCCCACTCGCTGACCTCCTTGATCGCCACGACCTCGTCCCCGGCCCGCGCGAAGCGCACGACGTGCCGGGAGATGCCGCGCGGCAGCGCGACCAGTGAGGTGTCCGGCCACTCCTCCAGCGGCAGGTTCCACTCCAGGTCGAGCAGCGCCGACGGGTGCTCCGCGTCGGTGGCGGTGATCTGCAACGGCATGCTGTGCGCCTCTCGCTTCCTTGTCCGGTCCGGCCGTCCCCGATGCTGCCATGCCCCGCCGGGGAGGCGGTGGCGCCCACCGGGCCATACTCGGTATACATACTCAGTATGCATACCGAGTATGGTCTTTCCCGGCCGACCCGCTGTCCCCGCCGCTTCCGGGGAAGGCGTCCGCTATGAGTGACGTGTCGGTCGTTCAGCCCGCGGTGCTGCCGCGGCCCACGCAGCGGACAGGACAGGTACGGCCGGCCCCACGGCGCAGGCGCTGGCCGGTCCCGGCGGTGGCGGTCGCCTGCGCGGCGCCGCTGTACGCGCTCTGGGCGTGGCTGCTGGCCACGGGCGGCGGCGACCTCGCGGCCCAGGTCGCGTGGGCCGGTTTCGCGGGGCGGCATCCGGGCACGCCGTACAACCTCGCCTGGTACGGCGGCATGCACACGATGGACTACAGCGTGCTCACCCCGCCGCTGATGGCGTACGCCGGGGTCCGGGCCGTCTCGGTCGCGGCCGGTCTGGCGGCGACGTGGGCGATGGCCGTGCTCTTCGTCCGCTCCGGCGTGCGGCGGCCGATGGTCCCGGCGCTGCTGGGCGCCGTGTGCCAGTGGTGCGACGTGGCCTCGGGGCGTACGACCTTCGCGGTCGGCGCGGCCTTCGGGCTGCTGGCGCTGTGCCGGGTGCGACGGGCGCCGGACCGCTGGGCGGGCGCCGCGGTCCTCGCGGCGCTCACGGCGATGTCCAGCCCGGTCGCCGCCCTCTTCTTGTGGGTCGCGGGCGCGGGTCTGCTGGCGGCGGGCCGCCGCGCCGCCGCGCTCGCCCTGGCGGCGCCGCCGGTGCTGGTGCTGGGCGCGGTGTACGTGCTCTTCCCCTTCCAGGGCGAGCAGTTGATGAGCGCCGACGCGGCGGTCTGCCCGCTGGCGACCTCCCTGGCGCTGGCCCTGGCCGCGCCGCGGTCCTGGCGCACGGTCCGGGCGGGCGCGGTCGCGTACGCGCTCGGCACGGCGCTCACCGCCTGCGTGGCCTCGCCCGTCGGCACCAACGTCGAGCGGCTGGCCGGGATCGCCGGACTGCCCCTGCTGGCCGCCGCGCTGATGGAACGCGTGGCCCGACGCCCGCGCGGCGGCTCGTACGTGCGCCTGGACCGGGGCCCGACCCGTACGGCCGCCCGCGCCCCCGTGCTCGGCGCGGTCCTCGTCGTCGTGCTGACCGGCGCGCTCGGTCACAACGGCTACGCGCTGGCCGCCAAGACCGGCAGGGAACTGCGCATGTCCACCGCCGTCCCGGACTGGGCCTCGCACACCGAGGGGGTGACCCGCGCGCTGCGCGAACTGCGCGCCGAGCGGCACCGTATCGAAGTCGTTCCGGCCCGCGATCACCGCGAGTCGACGCTCTTCGCCGACGTCGCCCAGATCGCCCGCGGCTGGAACCGCCAACTCGACGTGAAGAGGGACCCGTTGTTCTACGGCGGGACGCTGCCGGACGGGACGCTTCCGGCCGCCGCCTACCGCCGCTGGCTCGACGACTGGGCGGTGGCGTACGTCGTGCTGCCCCACGGCGACATGGGCGGTCCCGGCGCGGCGGAGGCCGCGCTGCTCGCGCCCGCCGCCCGCCCCGACTGGCTGCGGCCGGTCTGGCGGGACCCGTACTGGACGGTCTTCGCGGTGGAGCGCCCGGTGCCGCTGGCCTCGGCGCCCGCGCGGGTGCTGCGGGCGGGTGAGGCCGACGTGACGGTCCGGCTGCCGAAGGCCGGGAGCACCGTCGTCCGCGTCGCCTGGTCGCCCTGGTTCCGGGTGACCGGCGGATGCGTGAGCCGCGCGGGCCGCTGGACGCGGATCACCGCGCCGTCCGCCGGCGACTACCGCCTATACAGCATATACAGTCGCGCTAAAAGGAGTTGCGGATAAAAAAGACGCTGTCTTTGCGAACCCGCGCGCATATGCCGACACCCGACGGACATCTTCGTGCGGGTGCGCGCGGGCATGTGTAGGGTATACGTTGTACACATGCTCAACCATGCCCCATGGGGCAATTGACGGCACCGGCACCGACCGCGATCATCGGCCAGCACCCTGGATCGGCCTGTCCGCCGACGCGGGGCGCCTCGGCAGCGGTGCTTCCACCACGGCATGGTCACCATCCATAGTCAGCAGCCAGATTCGCCGGATACGGCGACTTTCCACACTCTGGAGTCGGCATGACCGAAACGCCCCACCCCCCCGCTGCTTTAAGGTGGTGGACCCTGGCAGTGGTATCCGTCGGCACATTCATGCTGATGCTGGACCTGAGTGTGGTCTCGGTCGCCCTGCCCGGCATTCATGATTCACTGCACGCCAGCTTCAGCGGTATGCAGTGGGTGTTCGACGCGTATGCGCTGACACTCGCGGCTTTCCTCGTGACCGCCGGATCGGTGGCGGACAGGACCGGCCGCAAGCGGCTCTTCCTGATCGGCCTGATCATCTTCACCGCGGCTTCCCTCGCCTGCGGACTGGCCGGGGATATCGGGGTATTGAATGTCAGCCGCGGAGTCCAGGGTGTCGGCGCGGCCATCATGTTCGCCGTGGGCCCCGCTCTGCTCGGTCATGAGTTCCGCGGCAAGGAGCGCGCCACCGCGTTCAGCGCGTTCGGCGCCGCGGTGGGTCTCGCCGTCGCCACGGGACCGCTGATCGGCGGCGCGCTGACCAATGGCCCCGGTTGGCGCTGGATCTTCTATCTGAATGTGCCGGTCGGCCTGATCACCGTCCTGATCGCGATGCGCCAGGTCCGTGAATCGCGGCTGCCCAGCGCCGCCGCCCCCGACTTCGTCGGCATGGTCTCCTTCACGCTCTCGCTGGCCGCCCTGGTGCTGGCCATCATCCGCGGCAACACCGACGGCTGGTTCTCCGGCAGCAACATCGCGCTGTACGCGGTGGCCGCGGTGTGCCTGGCGGTCTTCCTCGCGGTCGCGCGCTCCCGCGGCGAGCAGGCGATGTTCGACACCCAGCTCTTCCGCAACCGCACCTTCCTCGGCCTGTCCGCGACGACCTTCCTGGCCAACGCCGCGGGTCTGCCGCCGATCTTCCTGGTCACGACGTATTTGCAGAGCGTCGAGGGCGCTTCCGCCTGGTCCGCCGGCCTGCGCTTCCTGCCGCTGACGCTGGCGATGTTCTTCTTCGGCGCGCTGGCCGGCGGGCTCACCGGCAAGGTGCCGTTCCGGGTCATCATGGCCACCTCCCAATTCGCCCTGGGCATCGGCCTGTTGCTCATCCACCTCAGCGGCGCGGGCGACAGTTGGACCTCGCTCATCCCCGCCCTGGTGGTCATCGGCCTGGCCTTCGGCCTGTTCAACCCGACCCGCGCGGCGCTCGCCATCGGTGTCGCGGAACCGGCCAAGGCCGGTGTCGCCTCCGGCATCAGCGAGACATTCCAGCAGGTGGGAACGGCTCTGGGCATCGCGGTCGCGGGCGCGTTCTTCGAGAACCACGTCACCAGCGCCTTCAAGGCGTCCGACGCCGCGGCCACGCTCACCAGCGCCCAGAGCGACAAGATCGCCAACGGGATCAGCGCGGGCAGCATCGACGAGGCCGCGCACTCGGCGGGCCCCGGCCTGGCCGACAAGGTGCTGGCCGCCGGGCGCGACGCGTTCACCACCGGCTTCCACGACGCCATGACCCTGTGCGCCGTGTTCGCCTTCGTCGCCGCGGTGATCGCCGCGCTGACGCTGCGCCACAAGGACCTGCATGAGAGCGCGTTGACCGGCATCCTGCCCGAGCTGCCCGAAGAGGGCGAGGAGTCCGTCCGCGAGACGGCGCCGGCCGGACAGCGCTGACGGAACCCGCCGGGCGGCACTGACCCGGCTCAGGAGGACCGCGCCGGGCGGCACTGACCCGGCTCAGGAGGACCGCCCGCGGCGCCGTACGACAGGCGTCCGCACGGCGAGCGTGACAGTGGCGGCGGGCCCGCGGAAGCGGCCCGCCGCCACTGTCGTTGTCGCCGGGCTTCACAGGAATTCACTTTGACCGATCTGGTCAGTAATGCGACGGCGTCCCGGTGACCAGCCCATTGTGACTCCCGCAGGGGAAATGCGCTGGTCACCGGGATGAGTTCCGGTCATCGGGACGCGTTCCAGTATGGTATTGCCATCGGAACTGCCGGACGCTAGGCTGTCAAACAATTCCAGTACTGATACGGGGGTATGCGAGTGCTGGCACGAGAATATTCGAGGTCCGACACCTGGTCGGCCTCTCATGCACGGTTGATCGACCCCGCACCACCAGGCCGTACGGCCGGTGACGTCCGGACATCCCGTCCCTCCGTGCCTTCGGGCGCGAATCCACGGGAACAGCAATCCGTGATCTCGCACAACTCGTGACTTCGGCTGGAGCCTGACGCGCCGCCGAGGCACTGAGTAATCGTTGTGCCGAGGCACGACTCCACCGCGCTTCACCGTTCCTCTCGCCGAGATTTTTCGCACCCAAAAGCCCAATGCCTGACTTTGTCATGCCGGAAATCAATTCCCCACGAGGGTGCCGGCCCGGTCAGGCATGCGCAGGTCCGTACGAGTGTCACTGCATTTCGTCAGCAACCACGCTCTTAAGGGGACGCAAGGTATGAAGCCGCTCGGCTTAATCGACCGTGTCGATCTTCCGGTCGATAAGATTCCCACCCGTTGGTACAACGTCATCCCGGATCTGCCCCGCTTGCCCGAGGAGTACATCGACAACTCCACCGGCAAGAAGGTCACGCGGGAGTGGCTGGAGCGGCTGTTCGTCAAGTCGATGGCCGCGCAGGAGACCTCGCTGGAGCGCTGGATCACGATCCCCGAGCCGGTACGCGAGGCGTACAAGCTCTGGCGGCCGACCCCGCTGATCCGCGCCGTCGCGCTGGAGCGGGAGCTGGGCACTCCGGCCCAGATCTGGTTCAAGTACGAGGCCACCTCGCCCAGCGGCAGCCACAAACTCAACTCCGCCCTCGCGCAGGCGTACTACGCCAAGCGCGACGGCCACACCCGGCTGGTCACCGACACCGGCGCCGGCCAGTGGGGCAGCGCCCTGGCCATCGCCTGCCAGATCTTCGGCCTCGACCTCACGGTCTTCATGGTGCGGGCGAGCTACCACACCAAGCCGTACCGCCGGAATCTGATGGAGACCTACGGCGCCGAGGTGCGGCCCAGCCCCGGCGACACCACGGACTACGGCCGCAAGCTCCTCGCGGAGTACCCCGACCACCCCGGCAGCGAGGCCACCGCGGTCAGCGAGGCGCTGGAGTGCGTCGACGCCGACGAGGGCACCCGCTTCGCGGTCGGCGCCTTCTCCAACCACTGCCTGCTGCACCACTCGGTGATCGGCCTGGAGCTGAAGGAACAGCTCAGGATGATCGGCCGCACCCCCGACTACCTGATCGCCTCGGTCGGTTGCGGGTCCAACCTCAGCGGCTTCGCCTCGCCCTTCGTCGAGGACAAGCTCAACGGCGCCGACATCACCATCCTGGCCGCCGAGCCGGAGGCGTGCGCGCCGCTGACCTACGGCGAGTACCGGCTGGACTTCGCCGACTCCAACGGCCGCGGCCCCGGTGTGCACACCTACACCCTCGGCCACGAGTTCGTGCCGCCGCCCATCCACGCGGGCGGCCTGCGTTACCACGGTTGCGCCCCGATCGTGGGTCTCATGCGGCACGAGGGGCTGCTCGACGCCGAGGCGTACGGGCAGGTGTCCGTCTTCGACGCGGGCACCACGTTCGCGAAGCTCCAGGGCTACCTCCCGGCCCCCGAGACCTCGCACGCCATCCGGGCCGTCATCGACAAGGCCCTGGAGTGCAAGCGGACCGGGCGGGAGGCCACCATCGTGTTCAACTACAGCGGCCACGGCCTGCTGGACCTGGGCGCGTACGGCCGGTACAACGAGGGCCTGCTGCGCGACGTCGAGAAGGAAGACTTCGTCGCCCCCAGCATGGAGGGCCTCCAGGCATGAGGTCCTACCCTCAGTACATCGACGGCAAGGACGTCGAGGGTGCTCGATGGACGTACGTCCTGCGCGCCTCGGCGTACCTGAAGGAGAACCGCCCGACGTTCAACCTCAAGCGGGCGCTGGAACTCGGGCGGCCCGTGGAGTCGACCGAGGCCGTGGTGGCCCGGTGCGCGGTGGGCGCCCCCGAGGACAACGACCGGGCGCTGGAAGCGGCCCGCCGGGCGAGCCGGACCTTCCGGCTCCTCCCGCAGGAGACCCGCAGCCAGATCGTCCTGGAGTTCAACGAGACGCTGGCCGAACGGTCAGAGGAACTCATCGACATCCTGATCGCCGAGGGGCACCCGCGCCGGCTCGCCCAGTGGGAAGTCAGCGGCATGCTGCGCTGCTGCGACGAGCCGACGGTCCGCTGGTACGAGAGCCAGCTCCACCAGGAGTTCGCGCCGCAGGGCCGCACGCTGGAACTGGTGCGCAAGCCCGACGGCGTGGTGTGCGTCAACCCCCCGCAGAACGCGGCGGGTTCGAACTCCACGCTGGGCGTGCTCGCCCTCCTGGCGGGCAACACGCTGGTGGTGAAGGCGCCGCGCACCACGCCGCTGAGCGTGATGTTCGTCTACCGCGACATCCTCGCGCCGATCCTGGAGAAGCACGGCGCCCCTCCGGGGACGCTCAATGTGATCTGCGGTCACACCGAGGCCGTGCTGCGGACCTGGCTCGCCAGCCCGCTGGTGGACGACATCCTGTTCTTCGGCGACAGCGCCGCGGGCCTCAAGCTCGGCGAGGACTGTCTGCGCAACGGCAAGAAGGCGATCCTGGAACTCGCGGGCAACGACGGCTTCGTGGTCTGGAAGGACGCGGATCTCGAAGCCGCCGCGCGGGCCCTGGAGGAGTCGTTCTACGGCTCCAGCCAGATCTGCATGGTGCCGAAGTACGCGATCGTGCACCCCGAGGTCGCCGACCGCTTCCTCGAGGTGTTCGTGGAGCGCGCCAAGGCCATCGTGCCCGGCTACCCGGAGAACCCGGAGATCCTGCTCAGCCCGGTACTGAAGGTCGACGGCTTCTTCGACTTCCTGTCCGAGGCCGAGACCAAGGGCGCGTCCGTGCTCTGCGGCGGCACGCGCGTGGACGTCGACGGCGAGACATCGAGCACCGGGATGTTCTGCCTGCCGACGGTGGTCAGGGTCGACGGACTCACCGAGTCGCGGGACCTGTCCTGCGTACGCGAGGAGACCTTCTTCCCGCTGCTGCCGGTCGTGGTGCCCGAGGCGACCACGGACGACGACGCGCTGCTGGAAGACATCATCGACTTCCTCAACGCCAACAAGTACGGGCTGCGCAACTCGGTGTGGACCGGCGACGAGCAGACCGCCCACCGGTTCGCCGACGGCGTGACCAACGGCGGCCTGCTGAAGGTCAACGACTCGCACATCGGGTTCAACTCCATCCTCTCCACCCACGGTGGCAACGGCCTCACCGGCGGACCGTACGGAGAGCTGAACTACGCGGGACTGCGCACCACGCACCTCCAGGGCATTTCGTGGGGTGACGGTGATCCGCGTCCGCTGGACTCGCAGATCGTCCCGGCCGGCGAAAGGGCGCGGAGCTAAGACCATGACGACCAAGGGCCTGGCCGGGAGCGAAATCCGGCGAAACCGTACGGACGCCGAGCACTTCGACGTCATCATCGTGGGCGCCCGCTGTGCCGGGTCGCCGCTCGCCACGCTGCTCTCGCGCGCGGGCCTGAAGGTCGTCGTGGTCGAGCAGGCGACGTTCCCCCGTGAGGTGCTCTCCTCGCACCTCATGGAGGCCGACGGACTCCTGTTCCTCAAACGCCTCGGTGTGCTCGACTCCGTCGAGAAGACCGGTGTGCGTTTCATGCGCCGCGCCGACACCAAGCTCAACGACTTCCACGTCGTCTCGCAGTTCCCGCTGCGTTTCGACGACGTGGGCGGCGCGACCTTCCTGCGTCGGCACCTGCTCGACTCGATCCTCCACGAGGCCGCGGTCGAGGCCGGTGCCGACGTCAGGATGGGCACCAAGGTCGTCGAAATGATCTGGGAGCGCGGCCGGGTGGCCGGTGTGCGCGCCCAGCACGACGGCAAGGAGACGGTGCTGCGCGCGCCGCTCGTCGTGGGCGCGGACGGCCGCAACTCGACGGTCGCGTACATGGTCGGCTCGCGCAAATACAACGTTGTACCCAACGAACGCTCCTACTACTTCACCTTCTTCGAGGGCGCCCACCCGTCCTCCGACGACACCTTCGTCTTCCACCGCTGGGGCGACCGGATGGTGTGGGCGGGCCCCGCGGACAACGGCCTGTACCTGGTCGGCGTCTCTCCCGAGGGACACGAACGCGAGTACTTCCGCCGCAACACCGAAGCGGGCCTGCTGGCCCACATGCGGTCCTGCGAACCGACCGCGGAGGCGCTGGCCGACGCGAAGATCGCCACCAAGATCTCCGGGATCGTCAAATTCGAGGGCTACTTCCGGCAGTCCTCGGGACCCGGCTGGGTGCTGGTCGGCGACGCGGGCCACTTCAAGGACCCCTCCGCCGGCCGCGGCATCGGCGACGCCTTCCGCCAGGTGGAGCGCCTCGCGCCCGCCATCGTCGCCGCCCTCGGCCGCTCGGGCCCCGGTGTGTCGGCGCTCGGCCAGGACGAGACGCTGCGGCTGTGGACGCAGTGGCGCGACCGCCGCTTCGAGGGCCACTACTGGCTCGCGAACATCCTCGGCGAGGCGGGCGCGCTGCCCGCCGCCGTCCCCGAGGCGCTCAAGGGCATGGCCGAGCGCGGTGAGATCGGCCGCTTCCTCGACCTCTACCACCACCGCTCGAAGTACTACGAGGTCTTCCCGCTGACCGACATGGCCGTGATCACCGGACGGATGATGCTGTCCGGCAAGCACAAGCGGCTGCCGCTGGTGCGGGAGACCGTCAAGCTGCTGGCCCGCGAGCCGCGCCGCCGGTGGATCAACCGCCACCCGCAGTTGGTGTCCTCCGACGTCACCGCGGCCCCGCCGGTACGCGTACGGCCCGTCCCGTCCGCCGCCGCCGACCCGCTCCCGGCCCCGGCCCCGGCCCCGCAGAACGGCTCCAACGGCTCCGCCGGCGCGAACGGGACCACCGGCTCCGTAGTGAAAGACGCCGATCAGAAGAACGCGGAGGTCTGAACGTGCTGCATGTGACAGACGAGCCCAGCGCGGAAGCCGATGTCATCGTCGTCGGCGCGGGCCTGGCGGGACTGACGGCGACCCGCGAGCTGAAAGAGGCCGGGTGGACCGTCAAGACGCTCGAAGCGCGCGAGCGCGTCGGCGGACGGCTCAAGGGCCTCGACGTGGGCGGCGGCAAGGCGGTCGACCTGGGCGGCGAGTACTTCGGCGACAAGAGCACGATGATCGCCGAGACCGCCGAGTCCGTCGGCGTGACCGGCTTTCGCAGCTACGACGAGGGCGAACGCCTCACCTTCGTCAACGGCCGCCGCCACGCGTACTCCGGCCTGTTCCCCTGGCGGATGGGCCCGGCCGCCATCGCCGACCTCGGCCAGGCGATCCTGAAGATCGAGCGCATGGCGCGCACGGTCCCGCCCGACGGCCCGTGGAACGCGCCGAACGCCGAGAAGCTGGACAGCCAGACCCTCTGGTCGTGGATGCAGCGCAACGTCACCACCTCCACCGCGCGGGCCTTCATCACCATGATGATCGAGGCCGCCTTCTGCGCCCGCCCGGCCGACCTGTCGCTGATGCACGTGCTCTACTACGCCAACGCCTCCGGCGGCTTCCGCTACCTGCTGGAGGTCAGCGGCGGCATCCAGCGCTACCGCTTCGACGGCGGCGCGCACAGCATCCCGAAGAAGATGGCCGCGCGGATGCCCGACGAGGTACGCGTCGGCGCCGCCGTCCGCACCATCGAGCAGCGCTCCGACTCCGTCGTGGTCTCGGGCCCCGGCTTCGAGTACCGCGGCCGGTGGGTCGTCGTCGCCATCCCGGTCACGCTCGCCGGACGCATCACCTACGCGCCCTCGCTGCCCGGCTACCGCGACCAGTTCGCGCAGCGGATGCCCGCGGGCGCCGCCATGAAGTGCCTGGCGGTCTACGACGAGCCGTTCTGGCGCGCCGCCGGGCTCAGCGGCCAGATCACCAGCAGCGACGGCCCGTTCCGGGTCGCCTTCGACACCTCGCCCGCCGACGGCAGCCCCGGCGTGATGTCGGCCTTCGTCACCGGCTCCGCCGCCCGCGCGCTGACCCGCCTGTCGCCGTCCGAGCGGCGTACCGCCGTACTCGACGGACTGGTCGCCGGGCTCGGCGCGAAGGCGGGCAAGCCCCGTGAATTCGTCGAACAGAACTGGCTGGACGAGGAGTTCACCCGCGGCTGCTACCACGGCTTCGGCCCGCCCGGACTGTACACGGCGTACGGCAAGGCGCTGCGCGAGCCGATCGGCCGGATCCACTGGGCGGGCACCGAGAGCGGTGTCCACCAGATGGGTTCGATGGGCGGCGCCGTCGACTCCGGCCGCCGGGTGGCCCGCGAGCTGTTCGCGCGGGCGGCGGAGGAGCGCGGCGAGGAGCGCAAGCCGGACACCACGATCAGCGGCGCGGTGAGCCATGGCCAGTAGACCCAGACGCGCCGCCGCCCGGCCGCCGCTGCTCATCGTGGGCGGTTACGGAGTGGTGGGCGAGCACGCGGCGCGGCTGATCCGGCAGCGCCACCCCGACCTGCCGATCGTGCTGGCGGGCCGCAACCCCGAACGGGCGACGGCGCTGGCCGCGCGGATCGGCGCGAGCACCGCCGTCATCGACGTACGCGCCGAACGCCCGCTGGGGGCGCTGCCCGAGCGGCCCGCGGCCGTCCTCGCCGTGGTCAGCGACCCCGGCGACCACCTCATCGTGGACGCCATGCGCCGGGGTATCCCGATCGCGGACATCAACCGCGCGGGCCACGCCGGGATTCTCGACGTCACCGTCGCGGTCTCGCGTGAACGGCCCACGTCCCCCGTGCTGTTGTCGGGCGCCTGGTACGCCGGGCTCAACGCGCTGATGGCCGCCGCGGCCGTCCGCGAACTCGGCCAGGCCGAGCGGGTGGAGATCGCGGTGCTGTCCTCGTCCGACGACAAGGTCGGCCCCGACTCCTGGGGCTTCGCCGAACGGCTGGCCTGGCCGTACTACGCGATGCGCGACGGCAGGCGGCAGCCCACGCACCCGCTGACCGGCCGCCGCCTGGTGCGCTGCGCCGACGGCAACGAGCGGCCCGCCGCGTATGTGAGCACGCTGGAGCAGACCACCGTGCCGCTCACCCTCGGCGTGCCGACGGTCGAGACCCGCATCGCGCTCCAGAGCGTGCCGTCGCTGTACGCGATGATCGGGCTGAAGCGGTCGGGCGCGCTGCGGGCGCTGACCAAGCCGCCGCTGCACGGGGTGCGCGCGGCGCTCTTCCAGAGCGCGGGCACCGGCGACTTCTGC
Source organism: Streptomyces sp. NPDC008317 (assembly GCF_042955955.1). Lineage (NCBI taxonomy): Bacteria > Bacillati > Actinomycetota > Actinomycetes > Kitasatosporales > Streptomycetaceae > Streptomyces > Streptomyces sp. NPDC008317. The sequence goes on along the minus strand of NZ_JBIBFQ010000004.1, from coordinate 439,756 downwards.
GGGCTCACCGTCACCGCGCACAGCGCGAACCGCTCGGTCTCCATCGATCTGCTCGACACCCGCGGCCAGGGCCACCTCAGCGCGATGGGCGCGGTCCGCGCGGCCGAGCGCGTGCTGAGCCGGGACCTGCCGGCCGGGATCTCGTTCCCCGAGCAGTCCGCGGAACCCGAGACGGACATCGAGATGTTGCGGCAGGCCGGAGTCGTCGTCCGGCTCACCGGCTTCGCCAAGGAATTCCCACCGACACCGGCTCCCAGTGCCACGACGTGATGTCGATGGCCGAGGCGCGAGAGGAACTCGCATCACTATGAACAAGAGCGATACGCCGGCTGTTCTGCTCAGCACCCTGCGTACGGTCGGCGCGGCGGCGTTCCTGGCGCCCGCCATCGGGGCGAAGAAGCTGCACATCAACGAGGACGCCGACGGCGAGTACCTGGTCCGGCTGTTCGCCGCCCGCAACATCGCCCTGATCGTGGGCGTCCTGGCCAGCAGGGGCGAGACCCGCAGGCTGCTGCTCAAGGCCGGCATCCTCTGCGACGGCCTCGACGTCGCGGCCGGAATCCTCGGCCACCGCAAGGGCCGGCTGAAGAAGTCCACCGTGGTCGACACCAGCGCCGCGGCCACCGCGACCCTGCTCGGCCTGCTGGCGCTGGCGAGCACCGAGCGCGCGGGGGAGTCCTGATGACCACCACGCACGAGCCGGTGGCCGATGCCGCGTCCGCGCCCGAGGACCGCAGGGACAAGGTCTGCGTCATCGGCGCGGGCTCCGCGGGCATCGCGATGTGCCGCTCGCTGAAGATCCGCGACATCGCCTTCGACGCCTACGAGCGGCGCTCGGAACTCGGCGGCCTGTGGCGGTATCCCGCGCAGGGCGGCAAGAGCTGCGCGTACCCGGCGCTGTTCGCCAACACCTCCAAGACCGTCATGCAGTTCCCGAGCTTCCCGATGCCGGACGACTACCCGGACTACCCCCACCACACCCAGGTGGCGCGGTACTTCGACTCCTACGTCGACCACTACGGGCTGCGCGAGCACATCCAACTGGACACCGAGGTCAGCCGGGTCGAGCAGGCGGCGGGCGGCGGCTGGGCGGTGACCTTCGGCGACGGCACGACGCATCTGTACCGCGCGGTGATGGTCGCCTCCGGCGGGCGGCACGGGCTGCCGCTCTTCGGCTCGTACGAGGGCAAGTTCACCGGCACCGAGATGCACTCCTACGACTACGAGGGTCCGGCGGACCTCGCGGGCAAGAAGGTCGTGATCATCGGTCTCGGCGCCACCTCCGCCGACATCGCCACCGAGGTGTCGCGCGTCGCGGAGGCCACGTACCTGTCGGTGCGCACCGGCCACTACGTCGTCCCGAAGATCCTCGAAGGCGGCCCGATCGACAAGCTGTCGCCGATGATGAAGAAGCTCTCGGTCGAACAGCGGCGCCCGCTGGTGACGTTGATGATCAAGCTGGTGCACGGCCACATGTCGGCGTACGGGCTGCCCGACCCGCCGTACAAGGTCGGGCAGGGGCCGCTGGTCGCCAGCAGCGAGCTGCTGCCCGCCATCGCGCACGGCAGGATCACCGCCAAGCCGGTGATCGACACGGTCGACGGCCGTACCGTCCGCTTCTCGGACGGCACCGAGACCGAGGCCGATGTGATCATCCACTGCACCGGCTACAAGATCGACTACCCCTTCCTCGACGACACCCTCGTCGGTGACGGCGACGACGCGCCCGCGCTCTACCACCAGGTGGTGCCGCCGGAGACCGAGGGCCTGTACTTCATCGGCCTGCTGCACTCGATGATGTCGCTGATGCCGCTGGCCGAGTTCCAGTCGGAGTGGGTCGGCGACCTGCTGACCGAGACCGTCAGCCTCCCCTCGCGCGCGCAGATGTGGTCGGAGCTGAGGAACGCCCGCCGCCGCCAGGACAAGCGGTTCCACGACTCGTCCGGCCATCTGCTGGTCGACCCCAACGAATACGAACGGCTCATGGCGGACGAGCGCCGCAAGTACGCAACCACCGATCGCACGGGTGTCGGCACGGCAACCCGCAGGAAGGGATGAGTCGTATGGTTTCGATCGCTGGCGACCGGACACGGTCCAAGATCCCGCTCTCCGCCCGGCGTCTGGACGCGGCCAAGATGCTCAAGGCCCAGTTCAAGCCCGACCGGGTCGCCCTGGTCAAGCCGCTCAACGTCGGCCTGGTCGCCGAGCGCGCGGCCGAGAAGCACGGCCGGGTGCCGATCTACCTCGACCAGCCGTTCACCTGGGACCCCGAGCAGCGCGTCGAACTCGACTTCGTCGAATTCGCCACCCTGGTCGACCAGATGGCCGCCGTCCTGAAGTCCGCGGGCGTCAAGCGCTGGGACCGGGTCGCGATCGTCAAGTCGCCCAACTACGACATCCAGGCGCTGGCCTGGGCGACCGCCAGGATCGGCGCGATCCCCGCGCTGCTGTCGGCCCGCCTGGACCCGGACATCATCAACATCCTGCTGGAGCGCCTCCAGGCGAAATTCCTGGTCACCGACCCCGAGGTCGCCAAGTACGCCCGGCTGGACGGCGAGCGGCTGCGGCACCTGGGCATGACCGCCATCGCCGACATCGACGGCGGCATACCGGTGGCGGACCTGTGGGGCGGCCGGATTCCGGCGCCGAGTCCGCTCAAGGACGACGAGCCGATGCTGATCACCCACACGTCGAGCACCACCGGGGTGTCCAAGCTCGCCGAGGCGTCCGCCAAGGGCGTGTCCTACAACGCCCTGATGGAGTCGATCTTCCCCGGCTTCCACACCCCCGACGAGCTGTTCGCCAGCGCCATCTCGCACGTCCATGTGCGGGCCGCCATCACGCAGATGGCGTCCTTCTCGCGCGGCACCCCGCTGCTGGGCATCGCCAGGCCCGACGAGGAGACGATGCTGCGGCTGCTGCCCCAGTACCGGCCCACGATCCTGGAGTCGCACCCCAACAACTTCATGGGCTGGGAGCGGATCATCGACGATCCGTCGGAGCCGTTCTCCAGCATCCGGCTGTACTTCAACTCCTTCGACGCGATGCACCCGCGCACCATCCAGGCGCTGCTGGACGCGTCCAAGCGCAAGTACCCGGTCTGGCTCCAGTGCTACGGCATGACCGAGACGCAGGTGGTGTCGGTCCGCCCGTACACCCGTGGCTCGTTCGGCCGGCTCAAGGGCCGCGACACCCGCAGCGTCGGCTGGGAGGTGCCCGGCATCCGGGCCAGGATCGCCGACCCGGAGACCGGCAAGCGCCGCTCCGACCAGTCGGAACCGGGCATGATCCAGGTCAAGACCCCGGCCCGCGCGCTGTCGTTCGTGGGCACGCCGGAGAAGTTCGCCGAGCGGCGGCACGGCAAGTGGTTCGACACCGGCGACTGGGGGCGGCGCGGCCGGCTCGGGCAGATCGAGATCCTGGACCGCATCGCGGACCGGATCGAGGGCGTCGAGAGCTGCCTGTGGATCGAGGACGTGCTGCTGGAGCGGATTCCCAACGCCGAGGAGATCGTGGTCGTCCCCGACGAGCAGGGCAAGCCGGTCCCGGTGGTCTGCATGCGCGACGGGAAGTCCCTCGACCCCGAGGTCTGGAAGTCCGCCTCCGCCGGGATCACCGGCCTGGGCGTCCCGTTGGAGGTCACGCCCGACGACCTCCAGCGCACCGCGACCGTCAAGGCCCGGCGCTACCTCCTCACCGAGATGATCAAGAACCGCGACAACGGCGGTCTGGAGGCGGTCAGCCAGGACGTGGTGCTGCGCGACGGCGCGTAACCACGGTCCACGTCACGGCCGGTGCACGGCGGAACCCAGCGCGGATCGACACCCGAACTGTAGGAGAGGGCATTGCACGACATCAGCGAGTACCCATCGATAGAAGCCGATGTGATCGTCGTCGGTGCGGGTTTTGCCGGGATCACGGCCGCGCGCGAACTGAAGATGGCCGGGAAGAGCGTGGCGCTGCTCGAAGCCCGCTCCCGCCTCGGCGGCCGGTCGCTGAGCAAGCCCCTCGGGGACGGCAAGGTCGCCGAACTGGGCTGTGAGTTCTACGGCCAGGCCGGGACGATCAGCCACCGGGCCGCCCAGTCCGTCGGCATCAAGACCGCGAAGGTCTACGACACCGGCTACCGGCTGATCGACGACGGCGGCAAGATGCAGCCCTGGAAGGGCATGGCGCCCAAGGTCAGCGCGGCCACGCTGCTGGACTTCGGCCAGGCGGCGCTGCGCATCGAGCGGATGCGCCGCGAAGTACCGCAGGACGCCCCCTGGGAGGCCCCGCACGCCACCCAGTGGGACAGCGAGACCATGTGGTCCTGGACGCAGCGCAATGTCCGCACCAAGGGCGGCCGGGCCCTGATGCGGCTGATGATCGAGGCGGGCATGGCCGCCGCACCGGCCGACGTCTCCCTGCTGCACGTCCTCAACTACTCCAACGGCACCGGCGGGTTCAGGGCCATGACCCAGATCACCGGCGGCACCCTGGAGAACCGCTTCGTCGGCGGCTCGCACAACCTCGCGACGACCCTGGCGAAGACCGTCGACGACGAGACGTACCTCAACGCCGAGGTCCGCAGCATCCAGCACTCCGGTGAGCACGTCCGGGTGCGCGGCGCCGGATTCGAGGCGGTCGGCCGCTGGGTCGTGATGGCCGTGCCCGTGCCGCTGGCCGGGCGGATCGAGTACGACCCGCCGCTGCCCGAGCACCGCGACCACGTCAGCCAGCGCATGACGATGGGCGCCGCCATCAAGTACCTGGCCCTGTACGACGAGCCGTTCTGGCGCGCCGAGGGCTTCACCGGGCATGTGATCAGCCACTCCAGCCCGGTACGCGCCACGGTCGACAGTTGCCCGCCCGACGGCACACCCGGCGTCCTCACCGGCTTCGTCACCGGGCCGCCCGCCCGGCAGGTCGCCAAGCTGCCCGCGGGGGAGCGACGCGCCCTGGTCCTGCGGGAGCTGGAGCGCTTCTTCGGACCGCGCGCGGGCAAGCCGTACGACCTGCTGGAACAGAACTGGATGGCGGAGCCGTACACCCGCGGCTGCTACCACGCCTACGCCCCGCCCGGTCTGTACACCGAGTACGGTCCCGCGCTCAAGCAGCCGGTCGGCCGGATCCACTGGGCCGGAGCGGAGTCCGTGCCCCACGAGTTCGGGTCGATGTCCGGGGCGATCTACTCCGGCCGCCGCGTCGCCACCGAGATCATCGGGCGCGAGACCGGCGAGGACCCCGGGCGGCTGCTGGTGACCCAGAAGACCGCCGTGCCCGTCGAAGAGCCCACGCGATGAGATCCGGAAGCGCCCACGCGACGAAAGGCGACTGCCAGCGTGCCTGAGAACCTGGAAACACCCCGTATCGGCTCGGGCATGATCATGTCCCTGCACCTCGCCGAGGTCGGCCCCGCCAAGGCCATGAGCGCCCTGCGCAACGGGCCCAAGCCCGAGGCGCACGAGGGCCTGCACTGGGCGAGCCCCTTCCTGATGAGCCCGCTGCGCTCGCAGAGCGCGATGTTCGACGTCAAGCCCACCGGCGCCGCGATGATCGCCGCGTGGGACAACGACGAGGCGCTGGACCGCTTCCTGTCGCACCCGGTCGCCAAGCCGTACGAGAACGGCTGGCGGGCCCGGTTCGAGCCGGTCCGCACCCTCGGCGCCTGGCCCGGCCTGCTGGAGCTGCCGCGCCGCGAGATACCCGTGGACGATCACCCCATCGGGGTGCTCACCCTGGCCCGGGTACGCCTCAACCGGGTGGTGCCGTTCGTCGCCGCCGCCTCGCACGCCGAGCGCGACGCCGCCCACCACCCCGCCTTCCTCGAGGGCACCTCGCTGATCAGGCCGCCCAATCAGGTGGCGACCTTCTCGCTCTGGCGCAGCGTCAAGGAAATGCGCCAGTACACGGTCGGTTCCTACCCCGGCGGCCACGTCAGGGCAATGAAGAAGCACGAGGAACGCGATTTCCACCACGAAACGCTGTTCGTGCGGCTCAGGCCGTACGCGGTCGACGGACATTGGAGCGGGCGCAATCCGCTCGATATGCTCAAGCCGCTGACCACCAACTGAGGCCAATGCGGGGAGTGCTGACGGAGCATCCGTCGGATAAACCCCGCCACGGCGAGCCGACAGACGGGTTTGACGTATGACCATGGAACAGATCGAACTCTCGGCCGGGACGATCGACTACCAGGACACCGGCGGCGACGGGCCGGTGCTCGTCCTGCTGCACGGCCTCCTGATGGACGAGACCCTCTGGGCGGACGTGGTCGCCGATCTGCGCGCCGACCACCGGTGCGTGGTGCCGGTGCTGCCGATGGGCGCCCACACCAAGCCGGTCAAGGAGGACGCCGACCTTTCGCCGCGCGGACTCGCCCGGCTGGTCGGGGAATTCCTCGAACGGCTGGATCTGGACAATGTCACCCTGGTCGGCAATGACACCGGCGGCGCCGTCGTGCAATTGCTCGTGGACGAAGGCGCGCCGCGCGTCGGCTCAATTGTGCTGGCGTCCTGCGACGCATTCGACAACTTTCCGCCGGGGCTGACCGGCAAGACCGTCGTGATGACCGGCAAGTTGTCGCCCACCTTCTTCGGCCTTTTCATGCAGCAGATGCGGCTGAAGCTGGTACGGCGCCAGCCGATCGCCTTCGGCTGGCTCACCAAGCGGGGCGACGCCGTCAGCAAGAACTGGATCAAGCCGATCCTCGCCCAGGCCGACGTGCGGCGCGACACGGTGCGGGTGCTCCGCGGTATCGCCGCCGACAAGAAGCTGCTGGTCGGCGTGAGCGAGGGGCTCTCCTCCTTCGACCGGCCCGCGCTGGTGGTGTGGGCCGAGAAGGACCGCGTCATGCCGCCCGCGCACGGCCGCCGGCTCGCCGAGATCCTGCCGCAGGGAAGCCTCGTCGAGATCGCCGACAGCTACTCGCTCCTCCCGCTCGACCAGCCCACCCAATTCGCCACCGCGGTACGGGAGTTCACCCGCAAGAGCTGATCCTCCCCATGCCGTGACGACCCGACGCCGGCGGTTCGGGGCACCGCCCCGAGCCGCCCGTACGCCTTGCCCTGCCCGAAAACACCCGCCCACAAGGTTCCCTCTCGCCTCCGCCTCCCCTCATGGCAACCGCCCGCGCCGGTCACCACCGGCGTATCGCGCCCGCACCCGTGCCCGGTCGGGGGACCAGGCCACCGGATGGAGAAGACCCATGAGCATTGCGGCGGACCTCGCCGTCTGCCTCGTCGGCGCCGGCCCGCGGGGCCTGTCCGTACTGGAGCGGCTCTGCGCCCACGAGCGCAAGTCGCCCTCCTGCTCCTCGCTGACGGTCCACGTGGTGGACCCCGCCGAGCCGGGGGCAGGAAGCGTCTGGCGCACCGACCAGTCGCGGCATCTGCTGATGAACACCGTCGCCTCCCAGATCACCGTCTTCACCGACGACCGGGTGACCATCGACGGCCCCATCGAGCCGGGCCCGAGCCTGTACGAGTGGGCGAAGGGCCTGCTGGGGCCGGGGGACGGCGATCCGGGGGCCGGGGCACCGGGCGGTGCCGTGCCGGGGAGCCGTATGCCCGACGCGCACGACCCGGAGGACCTGGCCGAGGCCCGGCGGCTCGACCCCGACTCGTACCCCACCCGCGCCTTCTACGGCCGCTACCTGCGCTCCTGCTTCCTGCGGATCACCGGCAACGCGCCCGCGCATGTCACCGTCGAGGAACACCGCTCGCGCGCGGTGGCCGTCGCCGACGCCATGGGCGACCCGGACGGGCCGCAGAGCATCCGGCTGGACAACGGCACATGGCTGCACGGGCTGGACGCGGTGGTCCTCGCCCAGGGCCATGTCGCCGCGCGCCCGACCCCGCGCGAGGAGCGCACCGCGACGCTGGCCGCGATCCACCGGCTGACGTACATCACCCCCGCCAACCCGGCGGACGTCGACCTGTCCCGGATCGCTCCCGGCGAGACCGTGCTGCTCAGGGGCCTCGGCCTGAACTTCTTCGACCACATGACGCTGCTCACCGCGGGCCGCGGCGGCACCTTCCGCAGGGAGGGCGACCGGCTGGTCTATCTGCCCTCCGGGCGCGAGCCGTCGCTGTACGCGACCTCCCGGCGCGGGGTCCCGTACCACGCGCGCGGCGAGAACCAGAAGGGCGCGTACGGCCGTTACCACCCGCGGCTGCTCACCCCCGCCTACATCGCGGCCTCCCGCGACCGGGCGACCGGCGGTCCCGGACTGCACTTTCGGACCCATCTGTGGCCGCTGATCTCCAAGGAGGTCCAGAGCGTCTACTACCAGGCGCTGCTGCACGCCCAGGACCGCGCGGCGGAGGGCGCGGAGCTGGGCGTGCGCTTCCTGGAGACGGCCGGGTCGCGCGAGGAGACCGAACTCCTCGACAAGTACGGCGTCGAGCCGGAGGAGCGCTGGAGCTGGGAGCGGCTGCTGACGCCCTACCTGGGACGGCGGTTCGCCGACCGGGAGGAGTTCAGGGTCTGGCTGCTCGGGTACTTGGCGCGCGATGTGCGCGAGGCCAGGGCGGGCAATGTCAGCGGCCCGCTGAAGGCCGCGCTCGACGTGCTGCGCGATCTGCGCAACGAGGTGCGGCTGGCCGTGGACCACGGCGGACTCGACGGCACGTCGCACCGGGACGAGCTGGAGGGGTGGTACACCCCGATGAACGCCTTCCTGTCCATCGGGCCCCCCGCCTCCCGCATCGAGGAGATGATCGCGCTGATCGAGGCGCGGGTGCTGGTCGTCACGGGACCCGGCACCGAAGTGCGCCTCGACCCGGCCAGGCCCGCCTTCGTCGCCTCGTCGCATGTCGTGCCGGGGCCGCCGGTCGTGGCCTCCGCGCTGATCGAGGCGCGGCTGCCGGAGCCGGACCTGCGCCGGACCGCCGAGCCGCTGCTGAACTATCTGATGGCGACCGAGCAGTGCGCGCCGTACCGCATCCCGACCGGCTCGGGCGGCGGATACGAGTCCGGCGGCCTCGCCGTCACCGAGCGCCCCTACCGGCTGCTCGACCCGCGCGGGCAGGCGCATCCGCGCCGTTTCGCCTACGGTGTGCCGACCGAGTCCGTGCACTGGGTCACGGCGGCGGGCATCAGGCCCGGCGTCGACTCGGTGACGCTCGGCGACTCGGAGTCCATCGCGTGCGCGCTGCTCGCGCTGGCGGCGGGCGGCCGGGGCGCCGGTGACACAGAGGCGCGGGGCGCGGTCCCCGCGGCCAGGCTGGCCGGGGCCGGGGCCGGGGCTTCGGGCAGCGGGGCTTCCGGGAGCGGGGCTTCCGGCAACGGTGTTTCCGGGAGCGGGGTTTCCGGCAGCGGGGCCGCGGGCAACGGGACTTCCGGCGAGGGGGCCACGGGTGCCGGTTCCGGCGTCGGCGCTTCCGCCGCTGTCGCCGGGGCTTCGGGCGCGGACCCCGCCGTCCTGGCCGAGACCCACACCTTCGGAGTGATCGTATGAGCAGCCGGCCCAGTGAGCAGGACACCCTCATCGACGCCGGGCTGCTCTCGCCGGTCCGGGCGGGCACCCCGGTCGAGGCGGCGGTGTCCGACATCGCCTGGCTCCAGGCGATGCTGGACGCCGAATCCGCGCTGGCCCGCGCGCAGGCCAGGCTCGGCACGCTGCCGAAGTCGGCGGCCACGGCCATCGCGGCGGCGGCGCACACCGACCTGATGGACCTGCGCGCGCTGGCGCTCGCCTCCCGCGAGACCGCCAACCCGGTGGTCGGCCTGGTCCAGGCGCTGACCCGGGCGGTCGCCGAACACGACCCGGCGGCGGCCGAGTACGTCCACCGCGGCTCGACCAGCCAGGACGTCCTCGACACCGGGATGATGCTGGTCGCCGGGCGGGCGCTGCGGCTGATCCGCGGCGACCTCGCGCGGGTCGAGCGCGCGCTGGCCGCGCTCGCCGCCGAGCACCGCGACACCCCGATGGCGGGCCGCACCCTCGCGCTGCACGCCGTGCCGACCACCTTCGGCCTCAAGGCGGCGGGCTGGCGGCAGGGCGTACTCGACGCGGACGCCCGGCTGGCCGCGCTGCTCGACCACGGGCTGCCGGTCTCGCTCGGCGGGGCGGCGGGCACGCTGGCCGGATACCTCGCGTACGCGCGGGTCGACGGGTACGGTGCCGGTGCCGGGGACACCGCCGCCGGTACGGGAGTCGACGGCGGCGGGCGGGCCGGTGACCCGGGGGAGTACCTGGACGAGCTGGTCGCGGCCTTCGCCGACGAGACCGGCCTCGCCAGGCCCGTACTGCCCTGGCACGCGCTGCGTACGCCCGTCGCGGACCTGGCGGCGGCGCTCGCGCTCACCGCGGGCGTCCTAGGCAAGATCGCGGTCGACGTGCAGTCGCTGGCCAGGACCGAGGTCGCGGAGGTGGCGGAGCCGGGAGTCACGGGGCGCGGCGCGTCGTCGGCGATGCCGCACAAGCGCAATCCGGTGCTGTCCACGCTGATCCGCAGCGCGGCGCTCCAAGTCCCGGTGCTGGCGGCCGGTCTGACGCAGTGTCTGGTCGCGGAGGACGAACGGTCGGCCGGGGTCTGGCACGCCGAGTGGCAGTTCCTGCGCGAGTGCCTGCGACTGGTCGGCGGGGCCTCGCACACCGCGGCGGAACTGGCCGAGGGGCTCGCCGTCCACCCCGCCCGTATGCGTGACAACCTGGACATGACGGGCAGTCAGGTCGTCTCGGAGCGGATCGTGGCCGTCCTCACCCCGCGTCTCGGCAAGGCCGCCGCCCGCGCGTTGCTCACCGCGGCCTCTACGGAAGCCGCCGACTCCGGCCGCCCGCTCGCCGACGTCCTCGCCCAATCTCCTGACCTGGCCGGCCACTTCGGCCCGGACGAGCTGGCCGCCCTGTGCGACCCGACCGCGTACCCGGGCGCGGCGGGCGCCCTGGTCGACCGCGCGCTGCGCGAGGACGGGCCGAGGCCGTAGCGGGGCTCGCGCCGGTCGCGGGCGTGGCGGGGCGCGTCCGCTACTCCCCGGTGAGGCCGTCCACCGACTCGCGGATCAGGTCCGCGTGGCCGACGTGCCGCGCGTACTCCTCGACCATGTGGAACAGGATCCAGCGCAGGCTGGGCGCCCGGCCCGCCGAGTCCGCGCGCCGCGAGAGCGTGTCGAGCCCGCCCTCGGCCAGCGCCGCGGCGGTCAGTTCACGCGAGCGCGCGACGCAGTCCTCCCAGAGCGTACGGATCTGCTCCGGGGTGTCGTCCGCGGCCGAGTGCCAGTCCCAGTCGGCGTCCGCCGACCAGTCGACCGTGTCCCACGGCGCCTCCGGCGACCGCCCGGCCAGCCACTGCGAGAACCACCACTGCTCCACGTACGCCAGGTGCTTGAGCATGCCGCCCAGCGTCATGGCGGAGGTGGGAAGGGCCGCCGCGAGCCCGGCCGCGTCGAGTCCCGCGCACTTCCACGCCAGCGTCGCCCGCTGGAAGTCGAGGAAGCCCAGCAGTGTCTCGGTCTCCCCGCCCGTCTCGGGGGGAAGCGGCCGGCCCTGCTCGTCGATGTCGGTCATGAGCAGGGAGTATAGGAGCCGTTCGCGGTTCCGGGCGGTCGCCGCGGCTCCGCCTACACCTTGTCGAGCCAGATCACGATCCCGGTCAGGTCGCTGAGCACGGCCGCGACCCCCGCCCTGATCGAGGCCGCGCAGCGCGCGGCGGTGAACGAACCGGCGTCGTACGTCGAGGACATGCCGAGCCCTTCGCCGCGGAAGGACGCGCCGGACCAGTCGACGGCGGTGACATTGTGCGTCGGCTCGGCCAACTCCGCGCCCACGACGAGGAATTGCTGCGACAGGTGGTTCGCGGTGACCGGCACGAGCGGGTCGATCAGGTCGTTGCCCGCGCTGACGATGAGGTCCGCGTGCATGTCGAGCGCCCTGGTGACGCTCGGCAGCAGGTCGGCCGCACCGTCCGCGACGACGGTCCTGAGCTTGACGTGCTCCTCGTCCGCCCACTTCTCGACCGCGTCGACCAGCGACCGCGTCGGCCGGTCGGTGCCCGCGCTGAGCAGCACCACGCGGTAGCCCTTCGGCGGGTGGACGCCCTCCCACGAGCCGGGCGCCGGGGTGACGGTCGACTCGGGCGCGGGCGGCGACACGCTGTCCACGAAGCGCGGGCCGAGCGTGCCGACGGGCGAGGGTTTGGCGCGCGGCTGCGACCAGTCGTCGTCGGAGCCGCATCCGGCGGTTCCGAGGGCCAGCGCGGTGACCGCCGCCAGCATGGCAACGGCCCGAAGCGGGGGGCGCACGTCGATCGTCCTCCGAGATGAGTGGTGAGCGGTGAGCGGTGACTGCTGAGCGATGGGTGCTGAGCGGTGAGCGGTGAGCGGTGAGTGCTGAGCGATAAGGGGTGAGCGAGGTGCCGAGGGCTTGCTGTGAACGGTGTGACGAGAGAACGCCCTGGTGAGAGCCATGGGCGGGTGCCGCGGGTCCATCCTGCGACGCCGATCGCCTCCGTGGGGAACCTCGAACGCCTTTGCGGACCTTGTTGGCCCAGGGTTCGCCGACCCGCCGGTTTCAGTTCACCCGTGACGTGCAGCGTGCTCCTCCTACCCAAGGAGTCCCATGTCAGAGCGGGTCCGTCGCGCCGTCATCTGCATCGCCGCGGCGCTGATCGGTTTCCTCGGCGCCGTCCAACCGGCGTTCGCCCACGGCTTCTCGTCCACCGCGTACGTCCATGTGACGGCGGCGGACGAAGGCCATGTCCGTACTTCCCTCAAGCTTGAATACGACCTTTTTGTCATATCCGCTGCCGATGCCGAACATGACGACGACCTCTTCCGCACCGGCAACGGCGCCTTCGACGCCGGTGACACCACCGCGCAGGCCGCGGCCCTCAACGCCCACAAGAAGTCGGCCGTCGCCTATGTCACCCAGCGCTTCTCGGTCACCGCCGCGGGCAAGGCGTGCGCGCCGGAGCAGGTCGGCGACTTCACGATGGACCGGCAGGAGGGCGTGCCGTACACCGTCCTGCTGCTGGACTGGGACTGCCAGGAGCTGGCCGGTGACCACCGGGTCCGCAGCGGTCTGTTCCCCGACAGCGAGACATACGTCCGCGGTACGAAGACGATCGTCACGTACGACCTGGACGGCCGCTCCGGCAGCGCGGCGCTCGACGCGGCGCACCCGTCCTTCTCGATCGACCAGCCCTGGTACGCCTGGTTCTGGGAGTTCTTCCGGCTGGGCGCCGAGCACCTGCTGACCGGCACCGACCACATCCTGTTCCTGCTGGCGCTGATCGCCGGGTCGCGGCGGCTGCGCGAGATCGTGCTCGCCGCCACCAGCTTCACGCTCGCGCACTCGGTGACCTTCATGCTCGCCGCGCTCGGGGCGGTCGACGTGCCGTCGCGGCTGGTCGAGCCGGTCATCGCGCTGTCGATCGCGGTGGTCGCGGGCTGGCACCTGTGGCGGATACGGCAGCGCGGCAGCCACGCCTCCGACCTGGATCCGGGCGCTTCGGCCTGGGGCGCCGCCGGCTCGGGGCCCGGCTCCGGCGGGCGCGGCTTCCTGCGCGACCACGTCGCCCTCGACCGGGCGGGCTGGCTGCGGCTCGCGGTGGTCTTCTGCTTCGGCCTCGTCCACGGCCTCGGCTTCGCGGGCGCGCTCGGCATCGACCAGGCGTGGTCCTGGACGCTGCTCGGCTCCCTCCTGGTCTTCAACGTCGGCATCGAGGTCGTGCAGTTGTCGATCATCGCCGTCGTCTTCCCGCTGCTGGCCCTGCTGCGCCGCCGTTCGCCGACCGCGGGGCTCTGGGTGACCGGCACCGTTTCCGCAGGTGTAGCGCTTATGGGACTTGTGTGGTTCCTGCAACGGGTGGGCGGTGGCTGAGCCTTCAACTGAGGTGAAGTTCAGGTCAGGCGAAGATCGCATTTGCCGCCTGTTTACCAACCGATGGGAGCTTGATGACCTCAGCTCCATGCAGTTCCGTCCAAAAAGGAACAAACACAGATGAGATCGATCAGATCGGTACGGACCCACGGGTCCGTACGACGCCGCGTGGTCACCGGGGCCACCGCGGTCACCATGGGTCTGGCGCTCGCCGTAGGCGCGGGACTCACCTCCCCCGCCGTGGCCGCCGACCCCGCCGCCCTCACCAGCATCATCCTCGGTGTCGGCGCGAACGAGACGCAGCGCACGGTGACCTGGTACTCCTCGGCCGACACGGCCCAGGTCATCCAGGCCGCCCCGACCGCGACCCTGGTCAACGGTGAATTCCCGGCGGACGCCGCCACGTTCGACGCCATCGGCGGGGCGAACATCGCCACCAGCGGCGGCTTCAACCGGCACGCCACCATCACCGGCCTGAAGGAGAACACGGCGTACTCCTACCGTGTCGGCTCCGTGGGCAACTGGTCGCAGACCTACGCCTTCAAGACGCAGGACTTCGAGGGCGACTACGACTTCCTGTTCTACGGCGACCCGCAGATCGGCTCCTCCGGCAACCTCGCCAAGGACCAGGCGGGCTGGAAGGACACGCTCGACGTCTCGCTGGCCGCCAACCCGAACGCCGAACTGCTGGTGTCCGGCGGCGACCAGGTCGAGACCGCGAACACCGAGGCGCAGTGGGACTCCTTCCTGGCCCCCGACAAGCTCCGTCAGTACCCGTGGGCCGCGACCATCGGCAACCACGACGTCGGCGGCAAGGCGTACGAGCAGCACCTGTACACCCCGAACACCGACCGCTCGGCGCCGTACTACGCCAATGGCAACCCGGGCTCGAACACCTCGGGCGGTGACTACTGGTACATCTACAAGGACGTGCTGTTCATCGACCTGAACAGCAACAGCTACGCCGCCTCCTCGGGCGGCGGCGGTGACGAGGCGCACGTCAAGTACGTCACCGACATCATCAACAAGCACGGCTCCGAGGCCAAGTGGAAGGTGCTCACGTACCACCACGCGATCTACTCCCCGGCCAGCCACGCCAAGGACTCGGACAACAAGCAGCGCCGTACCGACTTCACCACCGCCTTCTCGCAGCTCGGCGTGGACGTCGTCCTCCAGGGCCACGACCACAGCTACTCCCGCAGCTACCTGATCAAGAACGGTCAGAAGGCGGACGCGGCCGAGCAGCCCGGCCAGGCGGACGTGTACCCCGGTCCCGGCGGTGTGCTCTACGTGACGGCCAACTCGGCGTCCGGCTCGAAGTACTACGACATCACCAAGCCGGACAGCAGCGGCACCGGTGTCACGGGCCAGGGTCCCGACCCGCTGAACCCGGACAGCTACTGGTACAACTCGGTGCAGAACCAGGAGCACGTGCGCTCCTACGTCAAGGTCCAGGTGCGCAACGACAAGCTCGTCGTCGAGAACCTGCGCAGCGGCACCTGCACCGCGCCCAACGCGGCGGTCGAGCTGGGCCAGGTCTCCTGCGTCAACACCCCCGAGGGCCAGCCGATCGGCTCGGTCGTCGACAAGGTGACGGTGCACCCGTACCACGGCACCGGCCAGGACCTCGCGGTCAAGGTGCCCACCGCGCCCCCCGGCGAGTTCGGCTGGACCATCGACGGCTACAACGGCCTGGTGGACCTCGGCACCGCCAAGGACCACGACGGCGACTACTTCGACGCGGCGGGCACGATCAACCCGATCGTCGTGTCGGACAGCCGCCGCTCGCTCGCTCCCTGGTCGATCTCGGCCAGCGTGGGCGACTTCACGGACGGCGCCAAGAAGTTCTCCGGCGCGTACCTCGGCTGGACGCCGAAGATCCTCGCCCCCGGCGCGGGTGCCAAGGCCGGCGGCACGGTCAACTCCGGTTACGACGGCGGCTCCGGCCTGTCCGTCTCGCGCGGCCTCGGCTGGGCGGACCAGGGTCACACCAAGGGCACGGCCAAGCTCGGCGCCGACCTGGATCTGAAGATCCCGGGCAGCGTCGCCAAGGGCGACTACCGCGCGACTCTCACGATCACCGCGCTCAGTAGCTGATCCCGCCCGCTTGACCGCTCCACCTGAGTGACCCCGCACCACCCGGTGGGGCAGGCGCCCGCGGGCGCCCGCCCCACCGGTTCCTCAGCTCCGACAGCTCCGACCAGAACGCCCGAGGACCCCGACATGCATGTGCCCGTGACCCGCCGGACGACCGTCGTCGCCACCTTCGTCCGTACCGCCGTCCTGGCGCTGCTCCTCGCCCTCGCGGTCACCGGTCTGTCCGCGCGACCGGCCGCCGCCGCCGAGGGCGACGTCGCCTGGACCGTACGCACCGCGTCGAACAGCTTCGGCGCCGACCGGTCCAGCTACAGCTACGCCGTCAATCCCGGCGGCAAGGTCGAGGACGCGATGGTCGTCGCCAACCGGGGCAAGGCGCCGGTCGACCTCGGCGTGTACGCCGCCGACGGCTTCACCACCGACAAGGGCCAACTCGACCTGCTGCCCGCCGACAAGAAGTCCCGCGCGATCGGCGTGTGGGCGCGCGCGGCGCGCGAGCGCGTCGTGGTCCAGCCGGGCAAGACCGTCGAGGTGCCCTTCACCCTCGCCATCCCGGCCAACGCGACGCCCGGCGACTACGTGGGCGGCATCCTCACCTCGCTGACCCAGCCCGACGACGCGCAGGGCATCAACGTCGACCGGCGGCTCGGCATCAAGATCAAGCTGCGGGTCAGCGGCGCGATCAAGCCCACGCTCGCGGTGGAGGACCTGCACGTCTCCTACGGCGGTACGGCCGCCCCCTTCTCCAAGGGCGACGCCACCGTCACCTACCGCATCCGCAACACCGGCAACGCGATCATGTCGACCCGTCAGTCGGTCAAGCTCAAGGGCCTGTTCGGCTGGTTCGCGGTCACCGGCGGCAAGACGGCCACGCCGCCCGAACTGCTCCCCGGCGAGAGCTGGAAGGTGAGCGTGCCCGTCCACGACGTGGCCCCCGCCGTCCGCCTCACCGCGACCGTGACCCTCACCCCGCTGTTCACCGACGCCTCCGGCTCCACCACCCAGCTCAAGACCGTCCAGTCCACGGCCCACACCTGGGCCTTCCCCTGGACCCTCAGCGCCCTCGTCCTCGTCCTCCTCGCCCTGGCCGTCGCCGCCTTCCTCCACACCCGCCGCACCCGCACCAAGCGCAAAGCCGCCGAGGACGCCCGCGTCCGCACCGCCGTGGAACAGGCCCTCCGCGAGGCGTGAGCCACCTGGGGCCTCCGGGGCAGGCACCAACGGCGCGGCTGTCAAAATTCTTTGACAGCCGAGCGCGTTGTCAGGGAACCTTGAGGAACGTTTTTCCCGGTGCGGAGAGGGCTGAGCCATGGAGTGGGTGGACGAGACCCGGCGCCACACCGGTTATGTGACAGCGGTGTTGGCCGACGGCGCGGAACCGGCGACGCCGCCCGAGGGCCGTCAGCCCTGGTGGTCGTACAACGGAGCGGACGGCCCCCGTGCGATCGGCGTCAAGGGCGCCTGCGAGTGCGGCTGGCGCGGCGCAGAGACCCACCCCATCATCCGGGGCGACGACGACGCCACCGAGGGCAACGACTCCCGCACCGGCCCGATGGCCGACTGGGAGTACCACGTCACCGCGACCGAAGGCGCCGTCCCCCACGACGTCGAGCAGATGCTCGCCGCCCTGCGGCGGCGCGTCGAGGAACTCTCCCGCGACCAGCCCCTCACCGCGCTGCGCGTCGTCGCCCGCGTCGAAGAGACCGCCCCCGCGCTCAGCCGCGAAGCCGTCCGCGCCGCCCGCCGCTCCCTCGTCTCCTGGGAGGCCATCGGCCGCGCCTTCGGCACCAGCCGCCAGACCACCCACGCCCGCTTCGCCCGCCACCTCCCCGACTGACCGGCCCGGGGCCCCCGCTCCCGACGCGTTCAGAACCTGCTCAGACTCTGCTCACTGCGGCTCGTGCGGCCCGGACCGGGCCCAAACGGTGTTTGACTGCCGGGGTATCGGGCGAGGAAGGGCGGATTCCATGGCTGACCAGCCTTCTGTGAGCGTCGGTGGCGTCACGTACCGGGTCACACCCGAGTACCTGGCCACCGCCTCC
Organism: Streptomyces sp. NPDC008317; assembly: GCF_042955955.1. Classification (NCBI taxonomy): domain Bacteria; kingdom Bacillati; phylum Actinomycetota; class Actinomycetes; order Kitasatosporales; family Streptomycetaceae; genus Streptomyces; species Streptomyces sp. NPDC008317. The sequence continues at coordinate 421,810 of NZ_JBIBFQ010000004.1, read as the reverse complement.
AGCAACACGATGTCCACGGCGAGCGAGATCGCCGGGCAGTTGGCGGAGCTGAAGACGTATGTGAGCAGTCTGGAAGCGAGTTGGCAGGGCATCGCCCACAACCAGTTCCAGACGCTGATGGCGGAGTACGACGTCTACGCGCGGATGCTGCACGACGCCCTGGAGGGAATCTCCAAGGGCCTCCAGGGCAACTACGTGAACTACAAGGACTCCGAGCAGCAGAACCTCAACAACCTCGCCGCGCTCGGCGAGGACCTGCCGAAGGCACCGTCCGGCACCAACTTCAACTGATCCGGGCCGCACAACGAGGAGCGATTCATGGCCGATATCGACGGCACGCCGATCTACGTCGGTGAGGGACTGGCGGCGGCGGGCGGCGTGATCAACGCCAGGGCCGGGGAGATCTCCGGCGAACTCCAGTCGCTGAAGTCGCAGTTGGCGCCGATGGTGGAGGCGTGGCGGGAGAGCCAGGCCGCCACCTATTACCAGGACATGCAGAACGAGTGGGACCTGGCGGCCGACGGCCTGTTCGGACCCGACGGTGTGCTCGGCCGCATCGCCCAGGCGATGCATGTGAACTGGAGCAATTACAGTGACGCCGAGTGGTCCAACATCTCCACCTGGCGCCACTGAGACCGGAACCACGAAGACCACGCGTCACAAAAACCCCACGCCACCGAAACCAGGCGCCGCCGAACGCCGTCTTTGACGTCGGTGTCTCCGAACCCCGGCGGCACCGACCCACCGCGGCCCGCGGACGCGCGGCCGTGAGGTCCGACACCGAAGGAAACATCCGTGCCCGATGAACGCTGCCGGGTTACCGTGGTCGGCGAACGCAGGCGGATCGACCTCGCGCTTCCGGCGCAGGCCCCGATCGCCGAGTACGTTCCCCGACTCGCCTCCCTGTGCGGGCAGTCCGAGTCCGAGGCGCTGCCGCCGGTCTGGTCGCTCGCCGAGTCGGGCGGCGCTCCGATGGCCCCCGGCGACTCGCTGTCGGCGGCGGGCATCGTGGACGGCGCCACCTTGTACCTGCGCGACCAGCGGGCGGCGGAACTGGGCGAGTTGACCGTCACCGACCTCGACGAACAGGTCGCCAGCGCCCAGGACGACGGCGGCCTGTGGAGCTCCCGCCGCCGCGCCCAGTGCGTCGTGGGCGCGGGCCTGATCTTCATGGTGGCCGCGGCGGCCTGGCTCGGCGCGCTGCGGCCGGCCGGCCCGTGGGCGGCGCTGTTCGCGCTCGCCGCGCTCTGCTCGGCGCTGCTCGCCTGGTACGCGGAGCGCAAGAACTGGCCGCTGCCGCGCGCCGTACGGCAGTTCTTCGCGCTCGCCACCGTCCCGCTGCTGGCCTGCGTCGGCCTGGACGGACCGGTGCACGGCCCGGTCGCCACCCCCGTACTCGTCTCCGTCTTCGCCGTGCTCGGCGCGGTGATCGGGCTGGTCGCGCTGCCGTCGCCCGCCACCGTGGTGCTCAACCTGCTCACACTGGTGGCCGCGCTGCTCACCGTGGCGCTGACCGCCTCGCACGCCGGGCTCACCGGCTCCGCCGCCGTCGTGTCCGTGGCGCTGTTCCTGACCGCGGGTCTACTGCCCAGGGCCGCGGGCCAGATCGCGGTGCTCGTGCCCTCGGGACCCGACGTCAGCGCGCCCGCGCTGGACGACGGGACCGTGGCCACCGTCGTCCACCGCAGCAACGCGCTGCTCACCCTGCTCAGCGTGGTGAGCGGGGTGTTCCTCGCGGCGGCCCTGCTCACCCTGAGCGCGTCCCACGACGTCTACGCCCTCGTGCTGGCGGGCTGCGTCAGCGTCGGACTGCTGCTCCAGGCCGCCACCGTACGCGTACTGAGCGCGGTGGTACCGCAGTTGGCCGCCGGGGTGCTGGGGCTCGTGGCGCTGACCGTACGGGTGCCGCTGTACGCGTTCGACTCGCGGCTGGCGGGCCCGCTGGCCGCCTTCGGCGTGGGCGCCGTCCTGGTCGCCTGCGGACTCTTCCTCGCCTTCGGCGCGGCTCTGCGGCCCATCGAGCCGGACCGCCCGACCTGGCCCGCGGCCGTCACCAGCGTTCTGTTCGTGGCCGCCGTACCGCTGGCCGCCGGTGTGTTCGGCCTCTTCGGCTGGCTGGCCGACCTGGGGAGCGGCCTGTGACCGAGCGACCCGCGGCCGGGCGGCCGGTGAGGGAACGGCCGGTGACGGAACTGCCCCTGGCAGAAGGGCCGTTGACCGGGCGGCCGGTTGTCGAGCGGGCGCCGTATGAGCGGCCCGCGTCCGGTCGGCCCGGGACCCGGCACGTCCGCCCCGTGACCCGCTCCTCGACCCGCCCCGTGACCCGGCGGGCGATCCCCGGGAGCGCCCGGTGAAGGCCGCCGCCCAGCGCGTGGCGCCGGGCAGTTGGGGCGGCCACCGCACCATCGCGGCGGCCGTGCGGAGCGCGGACACCGGCGCCGTCATCACCGTACAGGCGGGCACGTACAGCGAGAGCCTGCTGCTTGACAAGGATGTCACCCTGGTCGCGAAGGGCGCCGTACGGCTGGTCGCCGTCCGCGGCCCGGCCGTCACCGTGCACGCGGGCCGCGCCGAGATCCGCGGCTTCACCCTCGTGTCCGCCGTGCCCCGCGAGGCCGCGCTGCTGGTGCGCGCGGGCGAACCGGTGCTGCGGGACTGCGAGATCACCGGCGGCCGGATCGAGGTCGCGGGCACCGCCGCCCCGCTGCTGAGCGGCTGTTCGGTACGGAAGGCCGAGGGCGCGGCGGTCCGGCTGACCGGCACCAGCCGCACCACACTGGAGAATCTGACCGTCGGCGGCTGCGTCGGCGACGGCCTGGTGGTCGAGGACGAGGCGCGCGCCGAGCTGACCGACGCCCTGGTGGACGGCGCCAGCGGGCGCGGCGTCCTGCTCACGGGCGGCGCGCACGCGACGCTGACCCGCTGCGACGTCCGCGGCAGCGGCGGCACCGCCGTCGTGGTCGAGGGACACGCCACCGCGGCGCTGCGCGACTGCCGCCTGCACGAGACGGGCGCCGCGGGCGTCTGGGTCCGCGAGACGGCGGGCCGCCTGACCCGCGCGGCCTCCGGCACGGGTCACCGGCCCCTCGCCCACGGCGAGGACGCCGAACCGGCCGCGCCCGCCACCGGATCCGCCGCCCGCCCGGGCCACGACACCCCGGGCGTACGGCTGCGCGACTGCGAGATCTTCCGCACCGAGGGCGCCGGCGTACTGGCCGACGGCAGCAGCTCCGTCCTGCTCGACGGCTGCCATGTGCACCACACCACCGGCGCCGCGATCCTGGTCACCGCCGAGGCCACCGCCGAGTTGACCGGCGTGCGGGCCGTCGACTGCCAGGACACCGCGCTGGCCGTCAGCGGGGCGGGCCGGGCCACCGCGCACGACTCCACCTTCGCCCGCAGCGGCGCCAACGGTCTGTACGCGGTGGCCGAGGCGGAGGTGACGCTGACCGGCTGCACCGTACGGGACACCGCGTACACCGGCGTGCACCTCGGCGGCGGGGCCCGCCTGCACGCCAGGGGCTGCACCGTCAGCGGTTCGCCCGAGTACGGCGTGCGGGTCACCGAACGGTCCGAACTCCTCGCGGACGACTGCGAGATGACGGACGCGGGCCTGGCCGGGGTGTACGTGCAGGGCGGCGACGCGGCCGTCCGCGGCTGCCGGGTGTCCGGCGGCCGGGAGGGCGTACACCTGCACACCACGCACCGCCCGCTGCTCGCGGAGTGCGAGATCACCGCCTCCGGCGAGACCGGCGTCCGGGTCGGCCGGGACACCGGCGCCCGGCTGGAGAACGTCACCGTCACCGGCAGCGGCACCGCGGGCCTGCTGCTGGAGGAGGGCAGCACGGCCGTCGTGGAGGGCGGCGCGGTCCGCGAGCCGCGCGGCAGCGGCGTCGTCGTACGCGCCGGGGCCCGGCCCCGCGTACGCGGCCTCACCGTTGAGGGCGCGGCGAAGAACGCGCTGTTCGTCGAGGAGGGCGGCGAGGGCCTGTACGAGGACTGCCACCTCACCAAGAGCCGCTTCCCCGCCGTCTACGCCGGTGCCCGCTCGCGTTTCCTGCTGCGCCGCTGCACCGTGGACGGCACCGACACCGACCTGCTGCGGGACGACGAGGCCGACGTGCGGGCCGAGGACTGCCTGGTCCAGGACGCGACCGATCCGCTCCTGCCGACCCTCGCGCCCCCGGCGGCGGGGGAGGAGGGGCGCGTCGCGGTGCCCGCCGTCGCCGGAGCGCCCCGCTCGGCCGCGGAGAAGGCCGAACAGGCCGCCGGTGAGACCGAGTCGACCGCGGAGGCGGCCCGCGCGAAGCTCGCGGAACTCCATGTGGAGCTGGACCGCCTGGTCGGCCTGGACAGCGTCAAACGCGACGTGGTCACGCTGACCAAGCTCATGCAGATGGTCAAGGTCCGCCAGGAGGCCGGGCTCGCGGCGCCGCCGCTGAGCAGGCATCTGGTCTTCGCGGGCAATCCCGGCACCGGCAAGACCACGGTGGCCCGCCTGTACGGCGGCTTCCTCGCCGCCCTCGGCCTGCTCGAACGCGGACACCTGGTCGAGGCCGACCGGGGCGACCTGGTGGGCGAGTACGTCGGCCACACCGCGCCCAAGACGACGGCGGTCTTCCGGCGCGCGCTGGGCGGGGTGCTCTTCATCGACGAGGCGTACTCCCTCGTGCCCCAGGGGCAGTTCACCGACTTCGGCTCCGAGGCCATCTCGACGCTGGTGAAGCTGATGGAGGACCACCGCGACGAGGTGGTGGTCATCGTCGCCGGATACCCGAGCGAGATGAACCGGCTGCTGGAGTCCAACGCGGGCCTGGCCTCGCGCTTCACCCGCACCCTGCTCTTCGACGACTACACCTCGGAGGAGCTGGTGCGGATCGTGGAGCACCAGGCCGTCGACCACGAGTACACCTTCGCGCCGCAGACGACGGCCGCGCTGCACGACTACTTCGCGGCCGTCCCGCGCGGCGAGCAGTTCGGCAACGGGCGCAGCGCGCGGCAGGTGTTCCAGCGGATGACCGAGCGGCACGCGTACCGCGTGGCCGAACTCGACCTGAGCGCCGTCGATCTCGCGGCGGCCGACGTGGAGTTGCTCACCACGCTGCTGCCCGCCGACCTCCCCCCGGGAGGCGCCGCTTGACCGCGCGGGCGGACGTACGCCCCGCTGCCCGGCGGGCGCACCGTACGGCGGCGGGCCCGGCACAGGACTTCGGCGCAGGCCCGGCACAGGACTTCGGCACAGGACCGGCACAGGACTTCGGCACAGGACCGGCACAGGACTTCGGAGCGGCTGAAAGGAAGGTGACCCGCGGATGTCGGACCAACCGACCCCGGAAGAGTGGCGCGCGGACCTCGCGGCGCTGAACGACGCGATCGGCGTGGTGAAACGCGAGTCCGGCACGATCACCACCACCATGAACTCGATCGACGCCAAGGTGAAGCAGATCGGCGCCGACTGGTCCAGCCCGTCGCACGAGTCGTTCGCGGCGATGATGACGTGGTTCCACAAGGTCCAGCACGAACTGGACGAGTTGCTCAAGGACATCGCCTCGCGGATGACGACGTCGTACAACAACTACCACGACTCCGAGCACGTCAATCTGAACAACCTCAGCGACGGCGGGACCCATGGCTGAGAGCCGCCGCCGCGCACCGCGTGGGCGGTACGCGGCGGCGCGTTCAGCCCGCGGGCGGCGGCGGGAAGCGCGACTCCCGGTCGGTGTGCGCGTACACCTGCCCCGAGTGGTTGAGCAGCGCGATGTACTCGCCGAGCTTCTCCAGCGTCGAGCCGATCTGGAGCAGGGCGCGGTCCTGGGCCGGGTTCATGTCCGCGCCGAATTTCACGCCGGTCTCGGCGAACGGGTTGTCGTGCGTCTTGCCGACCGACGGGTCGTACCCGGACGAGAGCGAGGTGTGGCCCTCGCCCTCCGCGTTCTTGTCCTGGGCGCCCTGCCCGAAGACATGGCCCTTGACGGCCATGACCCGCTTGCGCAGCTCCTCGTACCGGTCGACCGCGCCGCGGGCCTCCGTGAGCATCGACTTCTCCGCGACGCGTACCGCGCTCAGGTCGATCTTCAGGTCCGCCGCGGCCTCGTACGAGTTCGGGTCGGGGCCGGAACCCTGGTCGGACTGGCTGTCCTTCGGGTCGATGTTGAAGGACGGCGGGGTGGACCAGATGACCTTGTCGGTCGGCACGAGACCGTCGAGGTTCTTGTCGTGGTCGGGGTTGGGCGTCTCCGACCCGTCCGCGGGCGGATCGGGCAGCGGAGTGGTGTCGTATTTCGAGGTGATCGGATCGGTCACGTCGTCTGCCTCGTCTCTCTCGCGCCGACCGCACGGCCGGTTCGCCAAGCATGGGCCCGGCAGGACACCGCCAGGTTTACCACTTATATGAGGAATTGTCAGCATGCAGGTGCCGCACCGGTATCCGCTCCCCGAGAAAGGCGCGTCATGGCCGACTCCGGCACCGCCGACTACGACACCTCCGTCCTCAACATCTCCCCGACGGGCCTGAAGTCCGACGCCAACGACCTGGTCACCCTCAGCAAGACCGTCCTGTCGAGCCTCACCACCATCCGGGGCCAGTTGGAGGGACTGCACGTCGCCTGGCAGGGCCAGGCCGCCTCGGACGCCGACGAGGTCAACAAGAAGTGGGTGTCGGTCATGACCGAGCTGTTCGGCACGGAGGACGACCCGCACAAGGGAGTTCTGTCCGCGCTGGCCGACGGGGTCGGCATGGCCGCGTACAACTACACCACCGCCGAGGACGGCATCGCCGACGCCTTCAAGTCGTTCCGCACGGCCTTGACCAGTGACGACGGGAAGTCCAGCGACAAGCCGCCCGCCGCGGTCACCGACCCCAACAAGACCGCGGTCACCATGGAGTTCTAGTGCCGGCGCACCGCCCCCGCCACCTCGCCCCCACCGCCCCGACAGCCCGCTAGGCAGCCATCGTGAGTCGAATCCCCTTCCACCGCCCCGTCCGCATCACGCCCCCGCCGATGCCGGAGGGCCGGACGAAACTGGCCGGCCTGCCCCAGCGGCCACAGCCGCAGGGCGCCGCGGGCTGGCTGATGCTCCTGCTGCCCCTGCTGTCCAGCATGAGCATGGCCGCGTACATGATCGCCTACGGCAAGGCGTGGATGATCCTGCTGGGCATCGCCTTCGTCGTGGTCTCCGTGGGCATCACCATCGGCGTCCGGATGCAACTGCGCAGCCACCGCCGCCGCAACCAGTACCGGCAGCGGGAGCGGTACCTGGAGTACCTGGCCGGGGTGCGCAAGCAGGTCATGCGCTCCCAGCTCGGCCAGCGCGCCGCCGACGCGTGGCGGCACCCGCACCCGGACCGGCTCTGGGCGATCGCCACCCGCCGCCGCCGGGTCTGGGAACGCCGCCCGGGCGACGACGACTTCCTGCACCTGCGGCTCGGCACCGGCACGGTGGCGGCGGCCGACGCGCTCCAGATGCCGGGGCAGAACGACCCGACCATCGACGTCGACACGCCCTGCCAGCACGCCGCGGCCGAACTGGTCCGCGCGCACGGCACCGTCGCCGACCAGGCCGCCTGGCTCGACCTGCGCGCCGCGGGCGTGGTGAGCCTGCTGGGCCCGCGCGACCGCACCCGCAAGCTCGCCCAGACCCTGCTGCTCCAGCTCTCCGTGCTGCACGCCCCCGACGACGTGCGGATCGCCGTCGTCACCGGCGGCAACTCCGACTGGGACTGGGCCAAGTGGCTGCCGCACGCCCAGCAGCCCGACCAGGCCCAGCGCCGTGAACAGGAAGTCGTGCCGCTGCTCGCCGACGACCTCGCAGGACTCCAGGACCACCTCCAGGCCACCCTCGACCGGGCGGTCGCCGCCCGCGCCGAGCGCAACGCCCGGCTGATCTCCCAGCGCGACACCAGGCCCCGCGGTCACGTGGTGGTCTTCCTCGACGGATACGAGCCCGACGCGCCGTGGGCCCGCTCGGCGCTGCTGTCCGACCTGCTCACCGAAGCGGGCCCCGACCTCGGCGTGCACGTGGTGTGCCTGGTGGAGGAAGAGGGCTCCGAGCCGGGCCGGGTGGACGTACGCGCCCGCACGGACGCCCGCGGCGGCCTCGCGCTGGAAGGCCGTACGGCCGCGCTGCACGCCCCGGTCGAGCAGGCCGTCGTGGACGAGGTCGCGCCCGGCGTCCTGGAGGCCACCGCCCGTTCGCTGGCCCCGCTGCGGCTGACCGGCGAGCGTGAACAGGTCCTGTCGGAACACGTCTCCCTCTCCGACATGCTCGGCGTCCCCGACATCGCCCACTTCGACCCGGCCGCCCTGCGCCGCGCACCCGACGACAGGGAACTGCTCTCCGTCCCCATCGGCGTCACCGGCACCGGCGAACCGCTGACCCTGGACCTCAAGGAGTCCGCGCAGGGCGGCATCGGCCCGCACGGACTGATCGTCGGCGCCACCGGCTCCGGCAAGAGCGAACTGCTGCGCACCCTGGTCACCGGACTCGCCATGGCCCACGCGCCGGAGCACCTGGCCCTGGTCCTGGTCGACTTCAAGGGCGGCGCCACCTTCGCGGGCGTCACCGAACTGCCGCACGTCTCCGGCCTGATCACCAACCTCGCCGACGACCTCGCGCTCGTCGACCGGATGCGCGACGCGCTGCGCGGCGAACAGCAGCGCAGGCAGCGGATGCTGCGCGAGGCGGGGAACGTCGACTCCGTCCGCGAATACCAGTTGCGGCAGGCGGCGGGCGCCACCGACATCAACGGCAAACCGCTGGAGCCGCTGCCCTATCTGCTCATCATCGTCGACGAGTTCGGCGAACTCCTTTCCCAACGCCCCGACTTCATCGACCTGTTCGTGCAGATCGGCCGGGTCGGCCGCTCGCTCGGCATGCATCTGCTGCTGGCCACCCAGCGGTTGGAGGAAGGCAGGCTGCGCGGCCTGGAGTCCCACCTGTCGTACCGGATCTGCCTGCGCACCTTCAGCGCCGCCGAGTCCCGCGCCGTCATCGGCACCTCCGACGCGTACACCCTGCCCGCCATCCCCGGCTCCGCCTACCTCAAGGTGGACGAGTCGGTCTACGAACGCTTCCGCGTCGCGTACGTCTCCGCGCCCTACCAGGACCACGACGCCGACAGCGCGGGACCGGCCCTGGAACCCGTGCCCTTCGCCGTGCACGGCGACCTCGCGCCGCTCGCCGCGGACGAGGCCGAGACGCCCGGCTGGGACTGGGACCCGGAGGGCGGCTCGACCGAACTCCAGCTCGCCGTCGAGCGGTTGGCCGACAAGGACACCGCGGGCCACCAGGTGTGGCTGCCGCCGCTGCCCCCGCGCTTCACCCTCGACCCGCTGCTCGGCGAACCGGAGGCCGACCCGGAACTGGGCCTGCGCTGCGCCCTGTGGCCGTACTCCGGCGAGCTGAAGTTCCCGGTCGGCGTGCTGGACGTGCCCTCCCGGCAGGAACAGCAGCCCCTCGTACTGGACCTGGCGGGCCGTCAGAGCCACATCGCCCTGGTCGGCGCCCCGCAGAGCGGCAAGTCCACCTTCCTGCGCACCGCGATGCTCAGCGCCATGCTCACCCACACCCCCGACGAGCTCCAGTTCTACGGGATCGACATGGGCGGCGGCTCGCTGCACGGCCTCGGCGACGCACCGCACGTGGCGGGCATCGCGGGCCGCCGCGACGACGAGCGGGTCCGCAGGGTGCTGGCCGAGATCACCGGCCTGGTCACCGCGCGCGAGCAGATGTTCCGCGACCTGGGCATCCAGTCCGCGGCCGAACTGCGCGCCCGCCGCGCCTCGGGCGAAGTCCCCGACGGCGTACGGTCGGCCGACGTCGTGCTGGTGGTCGACAACCTCGCCGCCCTGCACACCACCGACGAGAACGCCGTCGTCACCCTCACCGAGATCGCCACCCGCGGCCTCGGCGTCGGCGTCCACCTCTGGCTGACCGCCAACCGCTGGGCCGAGGTACGGATCGGCCTGCGCGACAGCATCCCCGGCCGCCTCGAACTGCGGCTCAACGACCCCACCGAGTCCGAGATCAGCCGCCCCGCCGCCCGCGCGCTCGGCCAGAGCATCCCCGGCCGGGGCCTCGCCGCCGCGGGCCTGACCCACCACATCGCGCTGCCCCGGCTCGACGCCGTCGACAGCGTCGAAGGGCTCGCCGAGGCCGGGCAGGCGCTGGTGGCCCGGCTCGCCGAGAGCTGGCGGCGGCCCGCCGCCCCGGCGCTGCGCGTGCTGCCCGCGCGGATCACCGTCCGCGAGCTGACGGCCGCCGCCGCGCTGCCGCCCGCCGAGCGCTGGGAGGGCCACGGCCCCGCCCTCGGCGCCCGCGAAGTGCCCATCGCCCTGCGCGAGTCCGACCAGCGCCCGGTCGGCCTCGACCTGACCGCCGACGCCCCGCACTTCGTCGTCTTCGGCGACTCCGGCTCCGGCAAGACCGCGTTCCTGCGCGCCTGGATGCGCGGCCTGGCCGCCCGGCACAGCGCGCGCGACCTGCGCTTCATGGTCGTCGACTACCGGCACAGCCTGCTGGGCACCGTGCCCGACGAGTACATCGGCGCCCGCGGCGGCAACGCCGACCTGGTCGCGGCCCAGGCGCAGGCCCTCGCCGAGACACTGCGCACCCGGATGCCCCCCGCCGACGTCACCGCCACCCAACTCGCCGCGCGCGACTGGTGGCACGGCCCCGAGCTGTACGTCGTCGCCGACGACTACGACCTGGCCGCGGGCACCATGGGCCACGGCCCGCTCGCCGCGCTCGCCGAATTCATCCCGCAGGCAGCCGAGTTGGGCTTCCACCTCGTGCTCGCCCGCCGCGTCGGCGGTGCCAGCCGCGCCCTGCTGTCCGACCCCCTGCTGAGCAAGCTCAAGGAGATCGGCACGGACGGGCTGCTGCTGTCCGGCGACCACCGCGAGGGCGTCCTGATCGGCGACCAGCGCGCCTACCGGCGTCAGCCGGGCCGCGGCACGCTGATCCGCCGCAGCTCCGCCGTCCCCGCCATCGTCCAGGTCGCCATCGACGAGCTGGGCGAAGAGGCCCCCGGCGTAACAGCCCCCGGCGGAACGGCTCTTCGTGAAGGTGGCGAGCCGGTGAGCGTACCGGGCCCCGCCGCCGAGCCGGTGCCCGCGGGCGTCGTGGCGGGGCACGGCGACGATCCGGGGTCCCCCGAACCCGCCGCCAGGCAGCCCGACGTGGCCCGGTACGTCACGGGACCCGTGACCCGCCTGGGCGGCGGCCCCGAGAACAGCACCCGTCCGAGTAGCAGCGGTACGCCCGAGGAAAGCGGCCCCGACCATGGCTGACGCGGATTCCGTACTCAACACCATCAAGCTCGACGACATCTACGAACTGGGCAACGCCTGGATCCGGATGGGCGACGACCTCCACGAGCGCAAGGTCGCCGTCAACGGCTACGTCTCCGAGCTCGGCATGACCGGCAAAGCCGGTGACGAAGCGCGCCTGGCCTGGCAGGAGGGCGTCGCCCCGACCATCGACAGCGCCGCCGAGACCGCCTGGACCATCGGCCAGACGATCAACCGCTACGCCGACGAACTGCACAAGGCCGCGGCGGAGTACGCGAAGAAGCTCAACGCCGCGATGTGGGCCGACATCCTCGGCGCCCTGCTCGGCGCCGTGTTCTTCGCCCTCGGCCCGCTGCTCAGCGGACTGCTCGCCATGATCGGCCAGTTGCTGGCCCGGCTGATCCCGATCATGGCCCAGATGGCCGCCCGGATCGGCTCGGTGGCCACCGCGGTCATCGAGATCACCGGCAGCGCCGTCATCGGCGCCGCGTCCAACCTCGCCTTCGACATCGCCGTCGGCAAGATCGGCGCGGACATCGCCGGTACCGACTACGAGGTCGACTGGAGCATGGAGGCGTGGAGCCTGGGCATCGGCGGTGCCTTCGGCGGCATCAGCGGCGGGCTCGGGGCCTTCCACTACACCCCGCGTCCGGGAAAGCCGGGCTCCGGCCCCAAGACCGGCGCCCCGCCGCCCGTCTCACCTCCGCCTCCCACGCCGATCGGCGGCAAACCGCTGGGCGGTGGTGGCGGCGGGAAGTCCCCGATCGGTCCGCCCCCGTCGCGGATCGGCGGCGGCGACCACGCGACGCCGATCACCGACGGATCGGGCAAGGGCGGTCCCGCCCCCGACTCGGGACCGATCGTCACCAAGAACTCCTCCGGCGGCGAGTTCAGCGGCACCAACAGCGGACCCGGCGGCGGCCACCACAGCAGCGACGTCGGCGCGCCCGCCCCCAAGGGCGACGACTCCGCCGGGGGTTCGAAGGACCCCGGCAGGACGCTGGGCGCTCCGCCGGCCAATCCGTACGGGGTGAAGACCCGTCCGGTCGGCGACGGCGGTTCGAACGGGTCGTCGGGCTCGTCCGGTTCATCGGGTTCATCGGGTAAGGGCGATTCCGATCCGGGCAGGACGCTGGGCGCTCCGCCCGCCAACCCGCACGGGGTGACGTCCCGCCCGTACGGTGACGGCGGTTCGAACGAGTCGTCGGGTTCGTCGGGCAAGGGCGACGGCTCACCGGGAGGTGCGAAGGACCCGGGCAGGACGCTGGGCGCTCCGCCCGGCAACCCGCACGGCGTGAAGGACCGCCCGTACGGCGAGAGTTCCGGCGGTTCCAACGGTTCCAACGGGTCCAAGGGGTCCGGTGGGTCGTCCAAGCCGCTGAGCCCGAATCCGATGGACAATCCGGGCAGGCGGCTGGGCGGTCCCGGTGAGAATCCGTTCCCCGGCCCCGGCACGAAGGCCGAGGGCGGCGGGCCGGTCAAGGCCCAGCCGACCGGGCCCGGTTACGACTACCCGGCGACCAGTTCCCACGGCCGTCCCGACGGGTCGGGCTCCGGCAACCCGATGGACGGGCCGGGCCACCGCCTCGGCGGCGGCAAGCCGGACCCCAACAGCCTCTGGAAGGAACCGAATCCGGACGCGCCGGGCAGCAACGGTCCGTCGAAGGCGCAGCCGACCGGACCGGGTTACGACTATCCGGCGACGAGTTCCCACGGCCGCTCCGACGGATCGTCCGGATCGGGCACCGAAGGGAAGCCCGGCGGGCCGGGCGGGTCGAATCCGATGGACGGGCCGGGGCACCGCCTCGGCGGCGACAAGCCGGACCCCAACAGCCTCTGGAAGGAACCGGGTTCTGGCAACCGCGGCGGTGGTCCGCGCGACAACGGATCGACGGCGCCGCCCGCGCCGAAGGCCCCGGCGCGTACGGGTCCCGGCCATGACCAGCCCGCGACGCTCGGCGACAAGCCGGGCGGGCGGCAGAACGGCGGCGACGCGGCGGGCTCGGGCGACGGCGGCGGCAATCTGCGGTCCAACCAGGGCAACAGCAGCCACACGCAGATCGAGACCGCGCCGCCACCGCACGAGCCCGGTTCCGGCACGAACTCCGGCTCCGGCAAGGGCAGTCACTCCGACAGCGGCCAGAGCGCGCCGCCGCCCCGGAAGGAGACGACGGAGACCGCACCGCCTCCGGGCGAGGCCCCGCCGACCCCGGTGGCCCCCGCGCCCAAACCGCCGGTGCCCTCCGGCAAGGAGGGCGGGAACCCGCAGGGAGGGAATTCCCAGGGCGGCAACACGCAGGGAGGCAACCACCAGAGCGGGAATCCGCAGGGCGGGAATTCCCAGGGCGGGAACTCCCAGGGCGGGAACCGTCAGGGCGGGACATCGAAACCCCCGGCTTCGAGCGGCACCGGCCCCGACCCGATGGCGAATCCCGGCCGGACGCTGGGCGACGGGAAGCCGGTACCGGCCAGGGAGCCGCGTTCGGGTGGTTCTTCTGAGTCGTCGCCGGTGCCGTTGAG